>JAEUUG010000016.1 GCA_016787565.1 Cyclobacteriaceae bacterium | reverse complement strand
GAAAATTCATCAACGAGTTCGCGACAGTTTTGCATTTCATAGCCGGTGGACTTCGCATCCGAATTAGGAGCTCACGCGCTTTGGACAAGATTTATTTCATAGGTTCGTTCATCTACGGTTCGCGACCACTAAGTATTTCATTGGACTGCTCGCCTCCCCGTGACGCGCTCGATGCTGAGAAAAACAACAGGCGGTAACACCAGCCTTGCTCAATAGCGGTAGAAGTGTTGGCGGTTTAGTTTAAACTTCTAATTTCGTGTTAGCAACGTTGGAGAATGAAGCAGTTCAAACCCGCTACATGAGCAAGGCCAAACGTTGGTAGCAATAGGGCCCGGACAAATTTGTGTTTCAAAAAAAACGGACGACATTTTCTAACAAAAATTTCCCACGGAGACAAGTGAATGGCTTCGCAGACACCTTGGACTTGGAAAAAAATTAAAACGTGGGACAGACTGAAAACTAGTACAGCCGACCCTTCGCATTTTTTGAGAAGATTGTCCTTCGACTTACCCCATGCTTTTGGCACATGCCATAGCCGCTCAACCCCACCGCGGCACCCAAGCTATGGCAAGAGCCAAACCACCCCGCCAAGACCAGAATTCATAGACAAGTATGCTATTTATACTAAATTAGCTACCAATGAAGTCAATTGCATTCATTGATACCGAGATTGAGCCAAAGAGCGGAAGGATTCTTGACATTGGAGGTGTCAAGGATGATGGAGATACTTTTCATAAAACTTCGGTAGCTGAATTTATTCAATTTATCAACGGAGCAAAGTTCATTTGCGGGCACAACATTTTTAATCACGACATAAAGTATATTGGAAAAGCGCTGAATGATGCAGGTATAAAGCCAGATAACATCATTGACACTTTGTTTCTATCTCCCCTTTTGTTCCCAACAAGACCGTACCATTCTTTGCTTAAAGACGACAGAGTTTAAGAAGCGTTTGCTTTCACTTATTGGAAACGCAGCTCATTACATTGAAATAAAGACGTTTCACTCCTACTGTTTTGATTTGTTGGGAAAAGTTGGAAGTCTAGAAAAATCAGATGCCATTTTAAAAAGCGCGGTTGAAAAAATCAAAAACGGAGAAGTTGAGGTAAATCGAATTACAAAAACTGTCTTAGTGATTGATGAAGCACAAGACATGAATGCCGATGAGTTTGCATTGATAAATACATTGATGGAGCTCAATGAAGACATGAGAGTAATTGCAGTCGGAGATGATGACCAAAATATCTACGAATTCAGAGGAGCTAGTTCAAAATACTTAGAACAATTCATAACAGAAAAGAAAGCTGCTAAGCATGAACTGGTTGAAAATTATAGGAGCAAAAACAACTTAGTCGAATTCACGAACGGATTTGTGAAAAAAATTGGCCATCGCCTAAAAGAAACTCCAATTGCAGCAAAACAAATTGATAATGGAAATTTAAAATTAGTTCGTTACCAAAGCGGAAATCTCATTTCGCCATTGGTGCGAGATATACTTACAGCGGAGCTTTCAGGGACTACTTGCATTCTGGCAAAAACAAATGATGAGGCATTGCAAATTACCGGGTTGCTAATTAAAAATGGAATGCAAGCAAAGCTGATACAAAGTAATGAAGGTTTTAGTTTGCAAAATCTGTTAGAAGTTAGATTCCTTCTCAACGCGATAAACTTAGGGGATGAAACGAAAGTTATCAGCGATGAGATTTGGGCAAATGCGAAGAGCGAATTGAAAAATCGGTTCAGGTTAAGCTCAAAGTTGGAATTGTGTAACAACCTTATCAAACAGTTTGAGGAGAGTAACTCAAAAAAGAAATATAAATCCGATTTAGAAGTTTTCATCAGGGAATCAAAACTTGAAGATTTCTACAATGAAAACGGAGAGACCATTTTTGTTTCTACTATTCACAAGTCAAAAGGAAAAGAGTTTGACAATATTTTCTTGATGCTTGACAACTTCAACCCAGCGACTGATGAAAGTAAACGTCAACTGTACGTTGGTATGACGAGGGCAAAGCGCAACTTGACGATTCATTCAAACGGTAATTACCTTGACAATATCTCAGCGGAAAATTTAGAGCGCATAGATGACAAGGGTACATATCTGCCTCCGGGTGAGTTAGCAATGCACTTGTCACTCAAGGATGTTTGGCTGGACTATTTTATAACAAGGCAACATCTATACAATTGAGGTGCAAAAACAGAAAGGTTATCAATTGAAACAAGCTAAGGTGAATTTTATTGTTTACTGGTTGAAAGATGGTACAGAGCAAGAGGTGAAAATTATTTTGCCTGAGCTTTACTTTGAAAAAAAATAGTAAGGCAATGGGAGGCTACAAATCGCACACACATTGTCTGGCCGCACATGCAGCCCGCATCCAAAGCCAGCCAATAAGTGTGCTCAGTTCAGTGTAAGTGGACAATGAGGTCAACGAAAAATGCCCCACCGCACGACTGACTAATAAAGATTGGTGTTAATTAACGGGGACAAAAGACAAGGCTACGAATGAAATGCGGAGAAGGGCCCTACAGCTACCAACAAAATACATATTACATGCAGGGGTTTGGTGTTGCCATTTACGTGTAATCAATTAACTTAGTATATCAACGTGGATAGTGACGTGTTTCAAAAAACCCTGCACGTCATATGTACCAACGTTGTGGCCAATTATTTCGGACAGTTTGGAGCTAAGCAAAAAAGATTCAAAAGACAAAATGAAAATGACATATTTAATCGTTGGACTAGTAATCGTTGGTGGACTTATTTACTACCTGACGACAAGAAAAAATTCAAAAACTTCTGAGAATAATGCAACTCAGAGAACCATTGAGTCAAAGGACAATCCATACATGGGACTAAGAGGGCAGATTTTTGCTGCAACTCCTGAACAAATCGGACTGACAACAACGACTGACGAGAAACCATATGCAATTGTGATGGAGATGGGCATGGGAGGAGACGGAACAGTGACTTTGGTTTCAATCGTAGATGGAAATGCGAGTATGTATCTCAGCTCGGGCGGTGGAGTAATTGGAGGTTACGCACATGAGACAGTGAGAAAAGCCGCCATTGACTTCGTTAACATGGGACAGGGCTACTTTTCAAAAATGAATCCGGTGGACTCATTTCCCTTACCCAAAGCTGACAACGTGAGATTTTATATTCTGACTAATAAAGGGAAAGTACTCGATAGAGGAAGAGATTCAGAGAATAGAAAATAACAACTCTGACTGGGGACAACTTTTCTACGAGGGAAACAAAGTAATAACAGAGCTACGATTAACGACTGAGCAGAAATAACTGGCCACAACAGCGCGTATAAAAATATGGCGGGTGACGGTTTGCCAATTGCGAGTAAACTTCTAAATTCGTTTTGTAACGTTGGAGAATGACGTGTTTTAAAGCCGCCACATTTTATACGCCAACGTTAGCGTTCATTGGCTTTAAAAAAAGTACAACCATTAATAACTAAATGAGACATTTATTCCTTACGACATTATTCCTGACAGTTTATAATTTAACCTTTGGACAAATTGAGATAACTGTAAAAGTCATCGACCAAGAGACAAAAAAGCCAATCAAAAATGAAGGGGACATTCACGAATGCACTCGGTTTTTTTAAATTAGATTTGACACCCACACAAAAGAAAATTGTAATTTCTCATGTATCATACATAACAGAACCGATTGAAGTCCCTCAGAATACAAAGTCTTTTACTGTTCCTCTTCGCAAAGCATTTTTTCAATTTCCATTTGACCTTAGAGAATATCCAACAAAGTTCGACACAACAAAAATCACAAAAACAAAAAAGAAAGACTTCAATCACGGACAAGACTCTCTTATTGTAGTTGAGGCATTAGCTAATTATCCGGGTGGACTACAGGGGTTCATGGACTATTTTGGAAACAATTTCAATTACCCAGAGTCCGAACTAATAAAAAATGACAATGGACTCATTAGACTTGAATTCACGATTGACAAATCCGGAGACTATAAATCAATAAGGTGTCTTCCCGACAGTGTTGGTGAAATCTGCGAAGAGTTTAAAAGAATATTGACTGTAATTCCAAAATGGACACCTGCCGAACAAAGAGGAGAAAAGGTTGACCAAGAAATGGTATTTCAATATGGTATGGTCCTAACGACTATTGGAAGAAAAAGATTAAGGAAATTAAAAAGAGAAAGGGTTAATCCAACGCACGCTAACAGCGCGTATAAAAATATGGCGGTTGACGTCTTGCCAATTGAAAGTAAGCTTCTAAATTCGCTTATAACGTTGGAGAATTAGGTGTTTCAAAGCCGCCACATTTTATACGCCAACGTTAGCAGCCATTTTCGGGACAGTTCATCCTAAACAAATGAATAGAATATTTATCGTAGTAATTTTGTTGACAGTGTTTAACGGTTGTTCAAAGAAGACTTCTCCACACGGACTAACCTTTATTAAACCTATTTATCAAGATGGTAGTTACTTTGAGGGAGAGGGCAACAAAACTCGGACACGTTTTGACACACTGTTCAATGATGAATCGATACCAAGAGAATTTGAGGTTTATCGAATGACCACTTCAAATGCTTATACCGAAGACGTTTTCTTGGTTTATTCTGATAAAGTTGTCTCGTATAATCAAGACTCAGACGGCAAGGACTACTATGTAATGAGAAAAATTTATGATGCTTCATTTCAAAAGAAGATTATCATGTTGATGGACTCGGTATTTTGGAGTGAACCCAATAAGGACAACACATCGACAATTCATGACGGGACTATAATGCAACTAGAAGGGCAAAGGGGTAATCATTATCAGAAGATTTTAAGAAAAGGTTGGAGTAACGACAAGAACATACTATTACTTGAAGACTTTTTCAAATGGTATTGAAAACGGCTGCTAACAGCGCGTATAAAAATATGGCGGGTGACGGATTGCCAATTGAAAGTAAACTTCTAACTTCGTTTGTAACGTTGGAGAATTAGGTGTTTCAAAGCCGCCACATTTTATACGCCAACGTTTTGGGACAAGACAAGCAAAGAGGAGACTCTTGTAGTCGCGACTCATGGATTTATTAAAAAAGTTGACAAAGTCCCTGAAAATGAAATTGACAGAGCAGTGAGAATTAGAGAGCAATATTTCAAGAATAAAACAAAAAATAATTCATTATGGCAAAGAAAATGAAAGTACGCACACTTGCCGAGATGAAAGACAAATACATCGGTAAAGTTGGTAACAAGGAGAGAGACGAATACGAATACGAACTTCGTATGGACGTTCTTGGAAAAATGATAAAAGCAGCAAGACAAGAACGTAACTTGACACAAGAAGAGTTAGGAAAACTTGTGGGGGTACAAAAGGCACAAATATCTAAACTTGAGAGCAGTACAAACAGTGCGACAATTGACACTGTACTTAGAGTTTTCAAAGCTTTAAAGGCCGACATAAACTTTAATGTAAAAATTGAGGACAGTTTTGTTAGGCTAGCGTGAGATAAAAAGCCGAACGCACAACAACAGCTATAATACATATGCTATATCGTAGGTTCTTAACTTGTGTGCTAGTAAATTTCGTCAGCAACGTGGGACAAAGATGTAGGTATTTAAATGCATACGTCTTATAGCTAGGCGTTACCGGCAAGCGGCCCACCGAGATAAAAGTGATAATAAAATCGTAAATTGGAGACATGAAGACGATAACGATAAATATACCAGACACAGTTGACTTTGACGACAAAGACGCCCTTATGGCCATAGCGTCAAGATTGTATGAAAAAGGGAAACTTTCATTAGGACAGGCTGCCGAATTAGTTGGACTTTCAAAAGGCGCTTTTATGGAAATCCTGGGGACTTATGGAGTTTCTGTTTTCAATTACCCATCTTCAGACCTTGACCGAGACGTAGAGAATGCAAAAAGTTATAATCTCTGACACAAGCTGTTTAATCCTTCTCGACAAGATTGGAGAGCTAAACCTTTTAAACAAACTCTTTGGACAAATTATAATCACGCAAGATATTGCTCGCGAGTTTAAAAAAGAGTTACCTGACTGGTTTACAATTGTAGAGCCAACCAACAAGACCTATCAAAAAATTCTTGAAGCTTCGCTGGACAAAGGAGAAGCGAGCGCGATAGCGTTTGCAATCGAGCAGACCGATTGCTTATTAATAATAGACGATTACAAAGGACGAAAATATGCGGAGCAGTTAGGTATTAAAATTACCGGAACACTTGGAGTAATAATTGACTCAAAACTAAGCGGACACATAGAATCGGTAAAACCAATGTTGGAGAAAATAAAGAAGACCGACTTTAGACTCACAGCAGAACTTGAAAAAAAGATACTTGAAAAATCAAATGAAGTGTGACAGGCCGCCAGCCGGTAACAGCGCGTATAAAAAATGGCGGGTGACGACTTGCCAATTGAGAGTAAACTTCTAAATTCGTTTACTAACGGTGGAGAATTAGGTGTTTCAAATCCGCCACATTTTATACGCCAACGTTGGTGGTAATTGGGCTGGCTCGTGGACAGAGAAGTGCAAACTAAAACATTTGGACGAGAACAAAACACAAAATCGACTTCAGCCCATGGACAAGTTTCAACTTGATAGAGAAATTGGTGTTCGCTGACAGTGGAGAGAAAAGAAAGGATAAAATCAAATATCATACGCGGACAATTTTATCAAGATGAATAAAATTGGACTCATTTGACAATTCCGGCCACAACGACATTAATAAAAAAAGGGCAATTACACCCATGAATTCACAACATTTAAGGCAACTGAACAATCAATATAGTCTGAAAAAGATTTTGATAATTTGGGCATTTTCAGCAATACCAATGTTCGTTTTAGCATTTGTTATTACCCCAGGAGTGGTGGTGAATATTTCAAAAACACCTTTGACAAATTGGGACTTAAGAAATATGAAGAAATGGATGGACCAGGAATGGGTGCATTAATCAAATTCAAGAACGACTCTTTCCGACTTCAAATCATTAACGACCGGGGACTTTTGGAGATGGACATTTCCCCATTACATAAAGACGAACAGTTTAGGGGAATTGAAATGTTCAATTCGTCCTTACAACTGCAGACGACCAAAAAGTTAAGTGAATTAGAAAGAAAAAGAATTCTTGGGACAAGACTCGATTACGCTTGACAAGCAAGCTTCCTATTAGACAACGCAGACCGATTAAAGGATCTTTTAGACAAGAAAAATTATAAAGACACCTTAAAACGAATTGACACACTGGGACAAGAAAGATTTGAATTTCAATTTAAGTGACGTGAAGGCAACGAGCGCTAACAAAATACATATGCCATGCAGGGTTCAGTGTTGCCATTTACATGTAATCAACTAATTTAGCATAGCAACGTGGGACAGTGAAGTGTTTCAAAAACCCTGCACGTCATATGTACCAACGTTGTAAGCAAGGCGGTAGGACAAAAAAGCAACTAAGCGAATATTACAAGACTATTTAAATATCACCAGGACAACTCAACTTAGAAAATGAAGACCAACGGAAAACTTAAAAAGGTATTTGGAATGATCTTGATAATCATTTTCTTGGCAATTAATCTCTTAATGCTATTTGCTTTAGTTTATAATTTAGTTGAAATGAATAATGACCCCAACATTTCATCAACGATATTTAGTTTCATTTTTACTATTACTCTCTTGTCCTTCCCTTTATACTATGGAATCAGTCTATGGAAATCTGGAATTGCTGAACTTGTGGATATACCTACCCCTGCTGATGGCACAATAACGACTTCAAGAGTACAAATTACCTTTAATGACTATCGTCTTCTATACTTAAAACTGACACTTAAAAACCCAATTGTTATTTATTGCGGTTTTCTGGGACTGAGTTTCCTAATTGCCGCATTGCTTAACCCGACAGAGAATGCATTGACAGGTATTGCGATAGGATTTGTTTTTATTTTAATTCCTTCTGTTTCCATTTTTCAAGCTAAAAGAAATTATAATTTGAATAAAAACCTCAGAGAAGAGATAGTTTACGAATTCAACGTTGACAACATCATAATAACCGGAAAAACATTTAAATCGACTCAACGATGGTCCTCTTTATTTAAGATAAAGGAAATGAATGACTGGATTTTACTGTATACTGATAAAATTGTTGCAATCTGTGTCCCTAAATCCGCTTTTAGTTCTGAAAGTGAATTGAACGCAGTTTTATCCTTCGCCTTAAATGCAAAAGGAGTTAAAAGAGAATTGAAGTGAGAACAAATAAACGTCTGACAAAACCGCCCTGCTTACAACAAAATGCATAATCAATGGCGGGGTTCAGTGTAAATTTGTAGTTTAATTTTTCAAAATACGTTTGGTGTCGTGGGACGGTGACGCGCTTCGAATCCCCGCCACTGCTTATGCACAAACGTTGCCAGCAATTGAGGAAATCCGAAAGCGTTAGAGACGAATTGGCATAAGAATTAACAAAAGACAATTAATAATATGGCTGGAGGAACACATGCGTTTGACATGATTAAAACTCTAAAGAATAATGAAAATCTTAAGAGACGGAATTATTTCAAAGCTAAAAGAGCTCTTGTCCAGACACTAAATGAAAAAAATATTGACATCCGGACTGCGACAAAAGAAGACATGCTTCTGATTCGCAATGAAATAATAAAAGAAAGAAACTTAGAACTTATAAAATCCATTACAGCGCTTGCAATCTCGTTAATTATTGTTTTTACAGTCTTGATATTGATTTTAAAGTATCTACGATTTTGACAATCATAACCTTTGACATTTGATTCGTAGATCAAGCACAAAAAAAAAGATTTAGATACTTTGACAATTCATCCTACGGAACGGACAATAGAACAATGGTTACTAGACGACAACCAACTGCTGGCAACAGCATGTTTGCGCTATGGCCGGGCGACTAGTTAAATTTTAGTATTTTAATAAAACCAACGTTTGGTTTCGCGGGACAACACGCGGCTTCGAAAGCCGGCCACATCGCAAACACAAACGTTGTGTGCCATTTTCGAACTGACAAATGAGAATTAGTTTAAATGTTGAGAAATCAATTAAAACCGGTTGTGTGGTAAACGACCGACAGGACTTCGATACAAAATTCAATAAATATCTTAACATCTTTTTTAAATTTGTATTCGTTGGACTACTGCTTGGATTTCCAATTTTCCTTTGGGTAGGCATTTACACAGGTAGACTGACAAGTTTCAGTACTATAGTTTTTCCTGGAATTATGTTTTCATTTGGACTCATCTCACTTTATGGAAGCATACTTGGTGACAAGTTTATAAGATTTAGAGGTGGACAAGACCTCAATAAAAACCGCGAAACAATCTTAAAGCTGTTCAAAGAGTATTACCCAAAAAACAACTTTTTTAACGGTGGACATTTTATGACTTCTTATTTTAAGCCGACAGGGTTCATGAAATGGAAGAAACCGACAAATAGAATTTTGGTGATATTTGACCACAACGACATCTTGATAAATATTTCGGTGCTTAGTGACGCAGGAGTTCAATCTCCGTTTCATACAATATTTCACCATTGGACAATCAACAAAATTAAGAACAGACTGAATGAGCAAATAAACGGACGGAGATGAAAACGGCACACAACAGCGCGTATAAAAAATGGCGGGAGACGACTTGCCAATTGAGAGTAAACTTCTAAATTCGTTTACTAACGGTGGAAAATGAAGTGTTTCAAAGCCGCCACATTTTATACGCCAACGTTATGCACCATGCCGCGCGGACAGAGTAAACACTCGCGCATTGGCACATTTGCTTGCCACTCAAACTCCAGCCGCACATCCAAAGCAAGCAAAAGAGCCAACCTTCCCACCCGCGACAAGAGGACGATTAATAACAGACGACTAAACGACTTCAAATCAAAAAGTACCAAGGCGGACTACACTTCTCCTTCGTAGACAATTGGGACAAAGTAAATTTTAAAAAAGTGCCCGCAAAGAATTTTCCCCCAGTGGAGAGGTTTTCCTTCCGTAGACAGATCACCATATTGTACATGACAAATTAATTTGCTTATTTGCTTCATAAATCAGAAGTAAATGGCAAAAGGATTTTTAGGGGATTTTGAAGAATTGATTTTAACCATTGTTGCAGCCGACCATGAAAACGCCTATGGGGCTGCGATTACTATTGAAATTGAGCGGTGGCTTGAAAGAAAAGTAACATTAAGCGCAGTTCATGTAACGCTTTATCGTCTTGAAGATAGAGGATTTATCAAATCGAAAGTCGGAGGTGTGACCAATGAACGTGGTGGAAGACGCAAAAGGATATACTCAATTACTAGTGCAGGTGTTTCAATATTGAGAACAATGAAAGAGACAAGAGTTGAGTTATGGAAGATGGTTCCCCAATTGAAACTCATCAATAGTTAATGAAATCGCTTCCTATATGGGCAGAGAGGTTACTCAGGGCTATTTGTCCAAATGAGTTATTTGAACAAATAGAGGGGGATTTGATTGAAATTTATAATTATGATGTAAAGACAGTTGGCGAAAAAAAGGCAAGGCTGAAATTTATCATTACTGCTGTCCGATTCTTCAGACCAGGGATTTTTCTAAGAAACAAATTTTCGTTGAACACTAATTCAGTAGATATGATTTTTAACTACTTCAAAATTGCTTACCGACACTTGGTGAATAGCAAAGCCTTCTCGTTGATTAACGTGATCGGCTTGGCTGTTGGCATAACAGCTTTCTTTCTCATTATCCAGTATGTAAGTTTTGAGCTGAGTTACGACCGCTTTCATACAAACAGTGATAACATTTACCGGATAGGTCTCGAACGCTACAAGAAGAGTGAACTCCAAACATCGTCATCCAAAAACTTTGCAGGATTAAAAGAATTGATTCATGAAAATTTTCCGGAAGTTGATGCTGTCACTGGTTTTTACAAAACACCTGCAAACACAGGCGTATTCTTTCGCCACAACGGAAAAATCTTTAACGAACTAGGCGGTGAACTCAATACCGACTCCACCTTCTTTAAAGTTTTCTCGGGCATGTTGGTGAAAGGTGATGCAGCCACGGCTCTTCGCGAACGCCATTGCATGGTTGTGTCTGAGTCGATGGCCAAGAAGATATTCGGTGATGAAGAGCCCATGGGCCAGCACATTCAAATGCCCAATGATGGTGGTGGTGCAAGTGAACGGATAATCACGGGTATCTTCAAAGATTTTCCACTCAACTCGCACATTCACGCCAATTTTGTGGTGCCGCTGGAATCCCCAATGAAAGATGGAGATGAATGGAAACAGGCGTTTTTGCATACCTATGTTTCTCTTAAAGAAGGTCACCGCCCCGAAGCGGTGAGCAGTCGTCTCAACCAATTCTATTCAAAAATGGCGGTGAAGTATCCGGAATTGAAAGAAACAAAATCATTTCTTCAACCTCTCACCTCTATTCATCTTTCTTCGCTGATGCAAGATGAGGTGGAAGTTAATGGCAGTAAAAACCTGGTTTACGTTGCCTCGGCCATAGCTCTTATTATCCTCATCATTGCATGGATAAACTACATCAATCTCGAAACAGCCCGCTTTGCTACGCGTGCCCGCGAAGTGAGTGTGAGACGCATCATAGGTTCTGCCAAGTCCGACCTGGCACTTCAATTCCTCATTGAATATTTCTGTGTTTTTGCTGTGGCGATTGCTCTAGCAACATTGTTGATGACTTTCATTGTTCCCCGCTTTAGTTACCTCACTGGAATTCCAATAGATTCAATCCAATGGTCTCAACCATCGATTTGGCTCATTGCGTTTGCAGTGTTAGTTGTTGGTTCGGTTTTGGTTGGCATTTATCCAGCCATATTCCTGCTTCGGTTGAACCCTGTGACAACCCTGAAAGGAAAATTTGGTAATACGAGTGGTGGACGTGCTATTCGAAAGACCCTTATAATAGTTCAATTCAGCGCATCGCTCATCTTGATTGCTTGTGTGTTAGTGATGCGAAGCCAGTTAGACTTTATGCAAACAGTCGATAAAAAAATTGATGTTGACAATGTTGTCACTTTGCGAAATCCAACTGCTTATTCCAGCGAAGAAGTAATTGAAAAACATACCGCATATCGAACACTGGAAAATAAATTAATGGAAAATACTTCCATACAAATGGTCAGCAGTTCATCGGCTATACCAGGCACAGAAATTGGCTTTACATATGTGAATCTTTTGAAACGAAATGTCAATGATCCTTACGATCCCACTCGGTTTAAAACACTCTTTGTGGACTACAACTACATTCCGTTTTATGATTTAAAACTTTTAGCAGGACGAAATTTTGATCCCCCTAGACCAGTTCAAAACTGGATTGATCCCTGGAACGATGAAAACTGGTTAACCTTGATTCTAAATGAAAGCGCTATTCGGGCATTGGGTTTCAACTCACCGGAAGAAGCGGTCGACAAAATGGTGGAGTTCGAAAATTTTGAAGATCACTTTCAAAAGCATAGAATAATTGGTGTAGTGGAAGATTATCATCACGAGGCGGTGAAGAAAGAAATCTTCCCAATGATCTTTTCACCTAACTATGGAAGTTTTCAACAGGTCTATTATTCTATCCGCTTAAATCCAACCAGCAGTCCTGAACAAGCTATTGGCGACATTCGGAAAAGCTGGACGGCAGCTTTTCCCGATAAACCATTCGAGTATTCATTCCTCAATGATTATTACGACCAGCAATTCAAATCGGAACTCTACACAAAACGGATATTTTCTGTATTTGCCGGAATAGCCGTTTTTATAGGATGTCTTGGTATTTTGGGGATGACGTTGTTTGAAGCAAGCGCCCGGCAAAAGGAAATCAGCATTCGCAAAGTATTAGGCGCATCGGCAGCCAGTTTGATTGGTTTGTTGACGAGAGACAACGTGCGATTGATTTTACTCTCTGCTGTTATCTCAGTACCATTGATTTATTTCATTGTACAGAAGTGGCTTTCGAGCTATCCGATGAGGATTGATGTCTCTCCGATGTTTTTTGTAATTCCACTGGCAATTCTTCTTTTACTGGTAGCATTCGTAAGCTCATTTCAAACAATCAAGGCTGCTAGTACCAATCCTACCGATCACTTAAAGAATGAATGAGTAGGTGAATAGGCCATAAAAAGTTTAAAGACTGAATAAGGCAAAGAGAGTAAGCAAGTAGGGAGTCTATGGATAATTTACAACTTGGGGAGCGGAGAAGGAAGCTCTTCGAAAACCACACCAATGCCAGTGCCGCAAATGCCGACACACACCCAAAACACTGGCATCCGTGTGGTTAAGTATAGTGTAAGCGCGGCACGTTGCATAACAAAATGCATAATCAATGGCGGGGTTCAGTGTAAATTTGTAGTTTAGTTTTTCAAATAACGTCTGGTTTTGTGGGACAGTGACGCGCTTCGAACACCCGTCACTGCTTATGCACAAACGTTGTGTGTAATACCCGCCCGACAAAGTAGAGTTTCATTGCGCGCAGTCAGGCACATTTGCATTGCCGCACGTCTGACACTCAAACCAAAGCAATGCAAAAGAGCCTGCCTCTCCAACCGCGCCAACCGACTTAACGCCCAAACTGAATGCAAGACGACAACATCTGAGTCGTTTTATCTTCAATCAAAATTAATCATGGACAGGTAAAAAACCTTTTTCACCAAGTGACTTAATTACCCCTCTTAATAAGTAGTTATTATCAAAACGTATAACATACTTTCTTGTGCCGTCTGACTCAGGGACAAGCATTTTTTTATCTATAAGTTTACGTATCTGCCTTGACACCTCAGCATCCACTTTGCCCACGAAAAATTCTTTAACATCCGCTGCTTGGATAACTTGTTTATCAATGACCCTTTTAAGAATTTTTGATTCTACATCTGTAATGTACTTTCTTTCCAATGAATGGTTTATCGTTGGGAGTAGAATTTCCTTTCTCAGAAAATCATAATCTGAAAGCTTATCAATTTTCTCAATCTCTTCCTTTAGTCCCCTTAGAACATATTCTGCCCAAATTAAAATGCCTTCATTGGTTCCCTTATCAGCTTCTGACAACATGTTGTAATAGTTATTCCTATTACTACAAAACACTGCTGTTGGATTAATTATCCGACCGACATTCACATTAAAACCTGTTTTGACAAGCATTGCGTAGGTAAAGAGGCGAACGGTTCTTCCATTCCCATTCCCAAATGGGTGTATCCAGACAAAACGATGGTGCGCTATTGCAGCTTTTAGTAAATCGTATTTAGGGCTACCCTCACGGCCTATAAAATCTATTAATTCGGACATATATTCTTCCACCCTCAACCATTCGGGAGGTTGGTGATTTGACTTGTTGATTTTGAGATTTATTTTTCTGTATTCTCCAGGAGTGTGGTCTCCCTCTCCATTTGGAGGAGGCAACAGTTCATGAACAATCATTTTGTGCATCTCACTAATAAATGCCCTATTAATTGGATAGTCCTTGACATTCTCCTCAATGAAAGCCATTGCTTTCTCAATGTTCTGAATTTCTTTAATTCCTGATGGGACATTTTTTGTCTCCTCAAGCTTTGTCTCAATGTATTCTGCAATCGTAGTGTTGTTGCCTTCTATTCTTGCGGATCCGATGCTTTCTAAAGTATGGAAAATATGCTTCAGCTGAAAAAACACCTTAGGATGAGTTGAACCTCCAAGCGGTCTCTTCCTCAGATAATCAAGCTCTATAATTAAATCAGTTAATGAAGAACCAAAAGACGGCTCTATCAATTTCAATTCATAGTGAAGAAACTTAGCATCAGGCATTCAATTAGGTGTTTTTAGATTTAACAATATCATATTCATTAATTAACATAATACCATTCTATACATTTGTATATCAGCTACTTACAATAGTACTACAATGTACAACAATTAACAAGTAGTAATAATAAAATTAATAATATTATTAGTAATATTAATTGTAGTAAAAATTGACACGAACCAAACTGAATTTGATTATCGGTCTCGGAAATATCTATCAAACCGCACCAATGCAAAGGCCGCACTTGCTGACACACAGCCAAAGCCTTTGCATCCGTGCTCAGTTCGGAGTATGGCGGGCACTACACACAACAAAATGCATAATCAATGGCGGGGTTCAGTGTGAATTTGTAGTTTAGTTTTTCAAAATACGTTTTGTGTCGTGGGACAGTGACGCGCTTCGAATTCCCGCCACTGCTTATGCACAAACGTTATGCACAATGCCGCGGGACAGATTGGGTGCTTCGAACATTGGCACATTTGCTTGCCGCACATTCCAACTCGAAACCAAAGCAAGCAAAAGAGCCAAGATACTTGCTAACGACAATAATAATTTCAGAATGAGATATTGCATAGGGACAAATAATTAAGTTTATTTGCTTGACAAAATATAATCAAATGGCTAAAGAGTATCTGGGAGAATTTGAGGAATTAGTTCTAACAATGGTGGCGGTTCTTCAAGAGGACGCATACGGAGCTATGATTTCCGAGGAGATTGAAACCAGACAAGAGAGAGAAGTAAATTTAAGTGCTGTTCACGTAACTCTTTACAGACTTGAAGACAAAGGACTTATTAAATCGACTTTTGGTGGAGCTACAAATGAAAGAGGTGGTAGACGAAAAAGAATTTACACGGTGACAAATGCTGGATTCGCGATGTTAAGAACCATGAAGGAGTCGCGAGTCGAATTATGGAAGCTTATACCTCAATTAAAGATTTCAGGAGTATGAACGAGGTTAAAATTCCAAAATGGACAATTAAATTCTTACGATTCATTTGCCCTGACAATCTGATTGAAGAAATCGAGGGTGACCTTTTTGAACGCTTTAATAAAGACTTAAAGCACTTTGGTCTATCAAAAGCCAGACAAAGATTTGTTTGGAATAGTATCAGGTATTTACGACCAGGAATTCTTTTTAGAAATAAATTATCTCTTGACTTAAATCAGTTTTTTATGATAGCAAATTATTTTAAGGTTGCCTATCGAGTAATGTTCCGTAATAAGGCATTCTCATCAATTAATATTCTCGGTCTTGCAGTAGGTATGACCGGTGCACTTCTTTTATTCATATGGATTCATGCAGAATTCAGTTACGAAACATTTCATACTGATAAGACGAGAATATATAAGATTTGGAATCGTTCCACTGAAAATGGACAAATTAATTGCTGGGATGTTACACCACGCATTCTAGCCCGGACTTTATCCGATGAATTTTCATCGGTTGAAAATTCTGTAAGCTTTGCGAATTGGGGGAGTAAGCAGTTATTTACTGTTAATAACACAAAACTACTAAGAACAACAGGGGCCTACACTGATTCTGAATTTCTTAACGTATTTTCCTTTCCCTTACTGAAGGGAGATGTAAACAGTTCATTAACCGAACCAACCTCAATTGTATTAACAGAAAGTTTCGCAAAACAGTTATTTGGAGATAAAGAACCATTTGGTGAAACTCTTTCATTGGGAGAATCTGGCTACAATTTTGAATTTAAAGTAACGGGCATCTTAAAAGACCTTCCTTCAAATACTGATTTCAAATTTGACTATTTAATACCCTTTAAGTTTTTAGAAAGCCTTGGTGAGAATGATACAAATTGGGATAATAATTCTGTAAGCACATATGTGAAAATTAAAGAAGGTACTGTAATAGATGCTTTTAATAACCTTGTAAAAGACATCAAAAAGAAACACTCTCATAATGCACAGCAAAGTGAAGTGTTTCTTTACCCTTTGACAAAAATGCGCTTGTACTCCCGTTTTGAGAATGGAGTGGTTGCTGGTGGGCGAATCGAAATCATAAGAATGCTAACAATTTTAGGCGTCTGTCTTGTCCTTATTGCGTGCATAAATTTTATAAACTTAAGCACTGCAAGGTCACAAAGGCGTGCAAAGGAAGTTGGTGTTAGAAAAGTGATAGGTGCATACCGAAGTTCTATCATTCTACAGTTTTTGTGTGAATCTGTAATCATCACACTGGGTGCAGGACTAATTGCATTAATCATAACTTACTTTACTTTGCCATTGTTCAATATGTTGATTCAGCAGCAACTAACACTAAACATTGAAAGTTTAAAGTTCTGGCTATTAATCATAGGCTTAATTATTATCGTTGCTCTACTTGCTGGTTCTTACCCGGCACTATATTTATCCTCATTTCGACCAGCTCGAATTTTAAAAGGCCAAGTTCTTATTTCTGCAAGTAGAAACTTTTTGAGGAATACCTTAGTAGTTCTTCAATTTGGCTTTTCTATCATGCTGATTGTATCAGCTATAGTTATCTACAAGCAAATTAGTTTTGTTCAAAATCGAGAAGTGGGATACGATAAGTATAATTTAATATATCAACCCTTAACAGGCGACTTGGAAAAAAACTATCTGTCATACAAAAATGATTTGATACAAAACAATTTAGCTTTATCAATAACAAAAACAAGCACTCCAATTACAGAAAGATGGAGTAGTACAACCGAGATTCAATGGAATGGCAAAAAGCCAGAAGATAAATTTAACTTTGAGCGAATTTATATTGATGAACATTTTTCTTCTACCGCAAGTCTTTCAATTATAAAAGGAAGAGATATGAATCTCAGTAAATTCCCATCAGACTCTACCTCAGTATTGTTAAATGAAAGTGCCGTAAAAGCAATGAACTTTGATGACCCAATTGGCGAAGTAATTATTGACAATGGCACGGAGTGGCATGTCATTGGTGTAGTGAAAGACTTTATTCTTACATCGCCCTACCAAGAAGTTGAACCTCTGTTATTAATGGGCAGTAAAGCCAAATGGGCGCTTCAATATGCCCATATTAAATTAAACCCTGAAAATTCAAACAAAGCAACCATTTCAAAACTGTCAGACCTTTGGTTAAAATATAATCCGTCTTTCCCTTTTGAGTACTATTTTGTAGATATTGAGTACCAGCGCAAGTTTGCCAACTTGGAAAAAACTCTGACGATAACCACAATTTTCACTTCAATAGCAATTTTCATTGCGTGCCTTGGTTTACTTGGGTTATCAACATACATGATTGAGGCCAGGCTTAAAGAAATAGGAATTAGAAAAATTTTTGGAGGTACTGTTGTGAATATTACAAAGCTATTGGGCATTTCATCATTAAAGCCCATCCTTTTTGGTATTTTAATATTTAGCCCATTATCATGGTTAGCAATGAACTGGTGGCTTCAATCCTTTACCTATCGCACAGAATTAAGTATATCTATCTTTATTATTGCTGCGGTCTCTTTATTAGCAATTGCTCTTATAACAGTAAGTATTCAGACAATTGGAGCGGCAAACGCAAACCCAATTAAAAGTCTAAGAAATGAATAGGACATTTGCATCCTTCGAACAACCACACCAATGCCAGTGCCACACATGCTGATACACAACCAAAGCACTGGCATCCGTGTGGTTAAGTACGGTGAAATGCGGCACATGTGCATAACAAAATGTTTGCGCAATGGTGGGGTTCAGTGTAAGTTCAAAGTGCTATCTTCGTTCCATGTTTGGTCACGCGGGACAGTGAAGCGTTTCAAAGTCCCACCACTGCGCAAACACAAACGTTGGCAGCCATATTTTCCAGACACATGGGACTAGGGAGAAGAGAATTTTTAAGACTTGCTGGCCTTGCTCTTGTTGGATTGACAGTTGATCCTCTTAAAGCAGTGGCGGTTAATAAAAACTATTACGTCAACAAGAAATTTGGTATCATCTTGGAGAAACCCGACACCTGGGACTTTGTTGCAGTAAAAGACTACGGTCGACTACGTGACGAACAAATATTGCCGGATGAGATTGGACTCACAAAAGAGGAAATATTTGAAGATTTAGGAGAGCCTGCCTTTATAATTACAAAGTACTGGCAAGACACACCAGAGTTTAAAGGAAAATTTTCTCCAACAATTTCTGCCTTTATTAATCACAAATCTGAATTGGACTTTGAATACGATTCCTTCGAGGAATTAATCGAACTTTCAGGCATCGGGACAGGGACAATTCTCAAAGAATTCGAACAAACGGGAGTTGAAGGACCACTGCTAATTTCCAACTGTAAAAGCTATATCAGAAAGGCAACATATTCATTTGAGCATGTTGACTTAAAAGAATCAATTAGGACAAATTTGAAAGTTGTAATAATTGAGCACAATGATTTCTACTACTTTATAAATATGCACGACTCCGACCAAGTAGGAGAAACCGCTCAAAAGGAGTTTGACGATTGTATCAAGACAATTAGGTTGGTTTAAAAATACGGCTGCCAACAGCGCGTATAAAAATATGGCGAGAGATGTCTTGCCAATTGAGTGTAAACTTCTAAATTCGTTTAGCAACGGTGGAGAATTAGGTATTTCAAAGCCGCCACATTTTATACGCCAACGTTGGCGGCAATTGCTAAATAAGTTTTCCCATACTAAAGTAGACGAATAAAAAAAATGAGAAGAGCCACATTGACAATTCTGACATTATTAACGACAATAGGTTTGTTCGCACAGAAACAATGTGTAATCAAGGGAGAGATAGTTAGTCGTGACAGCAAAGGTTTACTAGTCCGCAAGTGTTCAGAAAGTTTTAGGTCATTTCTTAATAAACCGACAAAGGTTTCAATTAAAAAAGGAAAGTTTGACTATACATTTCAATACGTGGAATCGGAAGCTTACGAATTGATATTTGAAGATGAATTAGAAAAAGGTTCCTGGAGAGCAATTACATTCTTTCCAACGAATGGGGTTATTGAATTAAAACTTCATCCACAAGACGAGTGGGAGAAGAATACAATTAAAGGTGGAGAATTGAATGCTGAATTTGAAGAATATCAAATAAACAACAGAAAACTGTTTGACAAAAGGAGAAAACAGTTGATGGAAACACAAGATGATTTGAGTGAACGGGATGAGTATGACAGCCCGGAGTATAAAGAATTGACACGCCAACTAAGAGCCACTAAACCAGACGACCACGAAGCAAGAATTCCAATATTTCAAAAAAGAGAAGAATTGGAAAAAACTCATGCACGCTATACTGAAGAAGCGAAAGAATTATTTATTGACCCTTATGATTCATTGCTAAAAGTTGAACTTGTATGGAGATACGAATACATAAAAAACAACCCATCAATAGTTTCTTTTTACTTCATTTGGTCAGACGTTGAAATGAAAATGAAAGACAACCCACAAGTAACGCAATTGGTGACTAGCGTATTTCCTATTTATGAAAAGAATTACCCTGAACATATTTATACCAAAATTATAGGGAAACAAGTTGATGGACTAAGGACTATAGATATTGGAAATAAGTACATTGACGTGAAAGTACCATCAATAGATGGGGATACAATTCAATTATCTAGTGTTATTCAGAATCATGTTTCCCTAATTGATATGTGGGGCTCTTGGTGCGGACCTTGCATAGCAAAAAGTCGATTAGTCGTGCCTATATATGAACAATATAAAGGCAAAGGATTTAAAGTAGTTGGAATTGCGAGAGAATTTAAAAACACAGATGCTGTAAAAAGGAGAATTAGTAAAGAGCAATTTTCGTGGTTGAACTTAGTGGAATTAGACGACAAGCAAAACATTTGGAATACATACGGCATAAGTAACGGGACAGGTTTGATGGTCTTAGTTGATAGGGATGGGACAATACTTTCAATTGACCCAAAACCAGAGGAGCTTGAGAAGATTTTGCAGCAGAAACTAGATTAGTAGGAGAAAGCAACAGCCACCAACACCAGCCTTGTCCCATAACGGTTGACGATTTGCCAAGTCAGTGCTTTACCAGTCTCTGATTCCATTCGTAAATTTTCTCTGAGACATCAGTCAGAAGATCGGGATGTTTTTCGAGTGCATTACCAATAACAATAACATCGGCACCGGCTGCAAGAGCCGAAGTAACTTTGCTTGAACTATTGATTCCTCCGCCTACAATCAAGGGTACTTTTACAACCTGGCGTACGCTTGCAATCATTTTAGCATTTATTTCTTTCTCGGCTCCACTTCCAGCATCCATATAAATGGCCTGTAGCCCGAGCATTTCTCCAGCCATCGCAGTACAAGCAGCTAATGAATACTTGTCGTCTGGAATTGGTGTTGTATTACTAATGTAGGCAACCGAGGTTGTCTTACCAGAGCTGATGAGCATATAACCGGTCGGGATAACTTCAAGTTTTGTATTGCGAATAATAGGGGCCGATATAACATGTTGGCCAATGAGCAATTCCGGATTACGCCCTGAAATTAGCGATAAGAATAAAAGAGCATCTGCCGAAGGTTCTATCTGCATAGAATTACCTGGAAAAAGGATAACAGGTATTGATACACTCTCTTTTATCTTCTTTACAACCTCAGCGAGGTTGGTTGTGGTGACAAGACTTCCTCCCACAAAAAAGTAGTCGACACAGTTCTCACTAGCGAGATTAATCAGGTGCTGCAATCCTGCCGCATCTTCAACTTTATCAGGGTCAATTAATACAGCAATTGACTTCTTGCCTAGACTCTGTTTTTCGCGTAGTGAATTAAGTATTGTCATTTGCTTTCTTTCTTTTCGACTTGCGATTGGAGGAATGCTGCAAGTTTTTCTTTTGCAAGACCTAATAAAAATACAGTGGCCTGGGTAGCAATGGCTGTCCCAATTTGTGCTGCAATTCCTTGAAGGGGTGATTCGGAAACAGTAACCTCCTGATCAACATTTTCATCAGCAGAAGCTGTTTTTATTTTTTTCTGGTTAGTCTTCGTTTTTGTTTTGGATTCTGAAAATTGTCGGAAAACAAAATACGTTACGATGAGGGCACCTCCAATGATAAGCGCATTTGTAAGTGCTTTTTCAGTACGTTCAGAAACTAACTTGATTTCCTCCTCAAGTTCTTCCCTTTGCCTGACGGATTTTTGAATCAACTGATTTTTTACAGGGTCTTCTGATTCGAGCAGTTTCATTATTTTATCTTCTTCTTAGTGATTTCCAAAACATGTTTTTCGATCCAATGTCCGATTCTTTTACGAAAAAGAAACAGAAGTAGACCAGCCAGGAAATAGCAACCAGCTACAATTCCGAATCCGGTTTCGATGCCCAAATTCCGTCCTAAGATGTAGGCTAAAGCAACGCTACTGAATAATACAAAGAGCACAAAGACAAAGGCAATCAGAATAAAAAGTGAAATTTTTGCAAGTGCTTTGGCGATATCCTCACGGATTTCGATTTTTAATAGCTCTATGCGCGTCTCAACATAACCGGAAAGATTGCTGAGAATGCCATCAAGCTTCAGGAATTTAAGTATGGTATCTTTCAACATGGCATCAAAACCTATAACGCTAATATAGACAGAAGATTTTGAATTCAGTAGGTCATTTCGACTGTAAACTAACAACCTCTTCGGCAAATAATTTCTGACCGTGGCTGTTTAGCACCTCACGTTTAACAATGATTTTCAGTGGGGCACTTAAGTAAAATAGCTGGGTGGTTGAATCCCGGCTGAACTGATCAGAATAATGCAGCCGGCAAACATATACGGAGTCAAACGAAAGTCCATTTTGTAGTTTTACCTGCGATTCGATTTTCTCAATGCAGGCGTTGTATTTTCCCTCAACTCCTTCTCCATCCCAACAATAGCCGGGCTTATTGAATAGAAACATTTCATTGCCAATGAAGAGTGAAGTATTTCTGACCGAAACAGGGTAGATTTTCAGAGGGGGTTGTTCACCGCTATCTTCTCTTCCATCATAAGTCGACCATTCTCCACTTTGTGTCCGCTGGTTGATATGGCTTATAATTCTATGATAGCGTGTTTCAACAGAGTCACGTTGCACATATACAATTTCCAATGTTTGAATAGTATCCTGATTGAAATAAATCAGCGAAAACGGAATAAAGAAAAAGTTAAGCAGAAGGTAGACGAGTCCGACAAGCCGGTACCTCAATGTGAGTCTGCCAAGCCCTTCGGCTAACTCAATCGGAAATCGTCTGAGTGCAGGAATAGGAAAGAAAATAAGAACACCAATAAAGTTGAATAAGAAATGCGCGATCGCAATACTGATGCCTCCACTTGTATTTGAGTTCAATGCGACAGCAATAAAGGCTGTTATTGTTGTGCCCATATTGGCACCTAAAATAAATGGAGCGGCTTTCCTCAGGGTTGTTACCTTTTTGGCAACCAAAGGAACAACGAGGGATGTGGTGATGGTGCTGGAGCGTATCGCTGAAGTAATTAATGTACCCAGAAGAAATGACTTAAAATAGTTTTTAAAAAAGAATCGGCTGAAGTGATCTGGAGATCTTACCAGCATCCAGTTTGATATCATTTTCCTGAAAAGCAATATCGATGAAAAGAGAAGCACAAATGAGATCAGCGTTAGCCAACCACTGGGAACAAACTCCAACAATTCTTCAATTAGCGGACCAAAGTCTGGCCAAAAGTGTGTGATTTTGGTGCTGGTTACAACTGTTGAAGGTGTGAAGAAATAGTTACCAATCCATTGTGAGGTTCGTGAGAGAAAGCCATAGTAATATTCCAGTGGAAAGAGAATGATCACCGTAAGAATGTTGAAGAAATCATGGTATGTGCCAGCAGCTACAGCTCTTCTGAATTCTTTCTTTTTGTTGATGAATCCCAGAGAAACAATGGTGCTAGTAATGGTGGTTCCTACATTTGCTCCCATGATAATGGGGATAGCATTCTCTATCGTGATGGAACCAGACGCGACCAACGCAACAACAATGGAGGTTGTGGTAGAACTGCTTTGTAACATGGCTGTAATTAGCAGTCCAATGAACAACCCTGTGAAGGGATTCGAAGTTGCTTGTAAAATTGTTTCTGCAACACTCTTGTTAAGATGCTGAAGGGATGAGATCATCAGGTCAAGCGCAAAAAGAAAAAGTAATAGGGCGCCAATTATAAAGAGGGCTTTCAGGAGATTATCCCAAAGTTTTGGCTTTTGTTCGGTGAGGGGCGCGCTTTCCAAGTTCTAATGTACTAAGATAGTTCAGCATGGATAATATGCCAGAGTTTCACAGAAACTTAATTTGGCAGGACTCTCGGAATTATTTGAATAAGCTTGAAATGTTACCGCACTATTTTATTCTTGACCTTGCGCGCATTCCAAACCGCTTGCGTGCGGATGGCATCGTGTATTGTAGCATTAACCTCATAGCCAACGAGCAGTACAATGGTCACGAGTTGTATCCATACCATTAAGGCAATGAGTACGCCAATGGAGCCGTAAACTTTATTATACGTTCCGAAATTGGTGATGTAGAATGAAAACCCATAGGAGACCGCAAGTGACGATAACGTGGCAAGAACAGATCCTATTGAGAAGAAGCGCCAGTTATAGTGTATAGCGGGGCCAAAATAGTAAATGGTTGAAATGGCTAAAAAGAAGACAATGAAGATCACCAAAAAACGAAGAACAAAAAGCATGAAAACGGTAAAGTTGTCAAGGTTCAGCCAACTGAATTCAGATAAGTGCTCCAGAGTATAATCCAGGAAAAGCTGACCGACAACTAACAGTACAATTGCCAGAAACAAAACAAAAGCAAGGTTAAAGGTAAGTGCGGTGGCGATAAGCCTGGTTTTTAGTTCTCCACGTCTCTCAATGGTCCGGTAGCAGGCATTGAAGGCACGCATCAGGGCCATCATTCCATTGGTGGAAAGATAAATAGCAAAGAAAAATCCAAGCGTTAATAACCCACCCCGCTGGTTGCTGACAATATCCATTACGGTAGAAGAGGCAACATCGAACATGCTGGGAGGCATAATCTCACCAATAAATTGCATGATATTCTCGGCATTGATTTCAGGGTAAAGCCTCGTAGCGTAGGGGATGAGCGTGAAAAGAAAGATGATGGTGGGAAAAATGGCCAGTATAAAGTTATAGGCCACTCCGTTGGCACGATCTAGTATTTCATCTTTGTTCAAATTGCGCAAAAAGATCTTTACAATTTTGTAAAGCGATACATTCTCATATTTTTTGAATCGGATTTTTTTCATCCAGGCAATGATCAGACTGCCGGGTGTCCAGGTTAAGAATAGTTTTTTATGTTTATACTTCATGAAAAGAATGGCGCTAAAACATTTTCCATTTCAACGGGCGGTTTTCGAGGTCGGTTTGTTTGCTTATCCACAAAAACCAGCAGCGTCTCACCAATGTGTATCAGCTTATCGGCCTCGTTATAAATTTCATATTCAAACTTGATTCTTAAAACTGGTTTTTCTCGGATAGTGGTAACGATTTTCAACACTTCGTCATACCGGGCAGGCGCCAGGTATTTTGACTTGTTTTCCAAAACGGGCATGATAATCCCCATGGTTTCAATTTCACTATACGTTACCCCAAGTTGGCGCAAACTTTCAACACGTGCTACTTCGTAATACATAGCATAAAATCCATAATAGACGTAGCCCATTTGATCGGTTTCTCCGTAGCGTACGCGTACAGTCGTTTCAGATTGGTACATAGTTATTTCTTTTGGGCTGCAGCTCTTCCTTTACGCTGTTCAATTGTAAGGGCATTTTGATACCGGCTGGCGTTGCGCAGATGTTCATTGTAGCTGTTTGTGAAATTATGGTAACCCGAAAAATCCTCTTTGGCACACATATATATATAGTCGCTGGGTGAGTAGTTCAGCACCGCATCAATCGAGTTGATTTCCGGCATATTAATCGGCCCCGGAGGTAACCCAGCGTACTTATATGTATTATAGGGAGAGTCAATTTCTTTGTGCTCATTCAATACCCGTTTGATTGAAAAATCACCAACTGCAAATTTCAGGGTGGGGTCGGCCTGAAGGGCGATGCCTGTTTTGAGCCGGTTAAGATAAAGACCGGCAATGATGGGTGCTTCACTTTCCTTCACAGTTTCTGCCTGTACAATAGAAGCCAAAATCGAAACTTCAATAGGTGTAAGTCCCATTTTCTTTGCCTTTTCTTTTCGCTGATCTGTCCAGAAATTTTCGTACTCATTTCCCATACGCCTGATCAGTGCATCGGGTAAAACGTTGTAATAAACCTCGTAGGTGTTGGGAATAAACATGGCCATCACATTATCTTTTGTAAAGCCCATGGTGTTACTCATGGCAAATTTGACGACAGCTGCTTCGAACTGATCGGGAGTCATACCGAGGTTTCGGGTAATTTTTTCGCTTAGTTCCGGAATAATCCGAACATTATTAAACGTGATTTTTACTGGCTCCTGAATACCAGATTTCAATACATTAAGGGCCTGAAGGTTTGTCATATTCGCTTTCAGTATAAACCTTCCGGATTTAATATTTTCGTCATAGCCGGTAAGCCGCGCTAAAAAGCTGAAAGACATTAAATCGCGTACATAATTGCCTTCATATAATTTCTCCTGAACGGTCTTAAACGTGGCGTCTTCCGGTATCAGGATTAACCGGTTCTCCTTCTCAACCAATATGTTAGGGGTATAGCAAATCTGATAAGCATAATAGCCAAGAGATATTAACAATATAGAGAACAGCAGAAAGAAAATAAGCAGCTTATTGGGTTTCATTGGGAAAATTTATGTGATAATGGTTTATAAATTTCATTACTGGATGGTAAGGTGCCCGTCAATTCTATTTCAAGGATGAACAGACCCTTAAAAATACAAATTAGTAAATAGTGAACGCCTGGAACGCCCCTGATGTTTCTCAGTGTTGTATCAGAATAACCATCTTAAATTTGTTACACTTACACGTAGAATGAAGGCTGAGTTATTAAAAATACATCCGGTTAACCCCGAAGGCAGAAAGATCAACCGTGTGGTGGAAGTTTTGCGGGAAGGTGGCATTATTGTTTATCCTACCGATACAATTTATGGTATTGGGTGCGACCTGATGAACCGTAAGGCAATAGAAAGGCTTTGTCATATCATGGATATCAAACCACAAAAACTGGATTTATCCTTTATCTGCAACGATCTGAGCCACATTTCACATTATGTCAAGCGCATTGATACGCCTGTATTTAAAATCCTGAAAAAGGCACTGCCTGGGCCGTTTACCTTTATTCTGGAATCCAATTCCCAGGTGCCTAAAATATTGGATGTGAACAAAAAGACAGTTGGTATTCGTATCCCTGATCACAACATTCCGCGGGCCATCGTTGCTTTGTTAGGGCATCCATTGATTACCTCATCTATTAAGGATGATGACAAGATTAAGGAATACACCACCGATCCGGAGGAAATTTATGAAGACTTTAAGCATAGTGTTGATCTGGTGATTGATGGAGGTGCCGGTGGGCATACACCTTCTACGGTGGTGGATTGCACTGGGGAAATTCAGATTGTCCGTCAGGGATTGGGTGATATTGAACAGTACTTGTAATGAGGTGCATACTTAAGAGGGTTAGTTCTCAAATCGCGATTTCATTTCAATCATGAAAACGGCTTTGATTGAAGCGCACTACCTTCCGTCTGTAGCGTATTTTTCAGCACTTCAAACTTTTGATGAAGTGATGTTGGAGCGGCATGAGAATTTTGTTAAACAAAGCTATCGAAACCGGTGCTACATCAACACAAGCAATGGCACAGAAATGCTGATTATTCCGCTAACCCAAAAACATGGGAAGGTTTTGATTACGGATATCCGTATCGACTATTCACAGAAATGGTTGAATAACCATTGGCGCACGATCCAATCTGCCTACGGCAATGCTCCCTTCTTTGAATACTATGAACATGATCTTCATCAGCTTTTATTCCGGAAATTTGAAACTCTATATGAGCTCAATCTTCACCTGCTGACATTGTGTCTACGATGGTTGAAGTGGACAATCCCGGTTAAGGAAAGTTTGGCCTATAATAAGGAAGTGTTGTCACCTATGGTTGATCTCCGATCTGCAATAAACCCTAAGAAAACACATCATTTGGATCATTTTTATAAACCAGTTCCATACCAACAAGTCTTTGGCAACATGTTTGTGCCTGGGCTTAGCGTCCTTGACCTTGTGTTTTGTCAAGGCCCGGAATCAGGAAGGATTTTACGGGCTTCATCACCAGGATGAACAAATTCAAAAGCAGGGGCGTTATTGGGCATATTATCTTCTTTTTTGAATAGTATAGAAAGGAAGAAATCTTTTTACATTTACATAAGTCAATCTTAAATTTTCTGCATGGAAGCTAAATTTTCGAACCGGGTTAAAGAAGTTATTTCACTGAGTCGGGAAGAGGCATTGCGTTTAGGTCACGATTATATCGGTACTGAGCATTTGCTCTTAGGTATGGTTCGCGAAGGTGAAGGCGTTGCCGTAGGTGTTCTCAAAAAACTTGGCGTACCGCTGGATGAACTTCGCGCTGAAATTGAAAAAGTATCGAAGGGAACAGCAACGCATGATATTAAGAACCTGGCCAATATACCGTTAACCAAAGCTTCAGAAAAGGTTTTGAAAATCACCTACCTGGAAGCTAAAATTTTTAAAGCCCAGCTCATCGGCACAGAGCATCTACTACTTTCCATCCTGCGCGATCAGGACAATCTGGCAACCCAGATCCTGAACAAGTTTGACATCAACTACGAAACCGTGAAAGAAATGCTGGAGTATCAAAATGAAAGTCCGATGGCTTCATCCGATACGGATGACCCGGATGATGACTCATCAAAAATCTTTGGTGGAGGAGGTCAGGGTGCTGGGGCCGGTAAAGAGAAAAAAGGAGCTGAGAAATCCAGGACGCCCGTGCTCGATAACTTTGGTCGTGACTTAACCAGACTGGCGGAGGATAATAAACTCGACCCCATCGTGGGCCGGGAAAAGGAAATTGAACGCGTTGCTCAAATCCTTTCCAGACGGAAAAAGAATAATCCTATTCTTATTGGCGAACCCGGTGTTGGTAAAACAGCTATTGCTGAAGGCCTGGCCTTGCGCATTACACAAAAGAAAGTTTCACGCGTGTTGTTTGGTAAGCGTGTCGTAACGCTTGACCTGGCTTCGTTGGTGGCAGGCACAAAATACCGTGGCCAGTTTGAGGAAAGAATGAAGGCCGTGATGAATGAACTGGAAAAATCGGCCGATGTGATTCTCTTTATTGACGAGTTGCACACCATCGTTGGTGCCGGTGGCGCATCCGGATCGTTGGATGCTTCTAATATGTTTAAACCAGCCTTGGCGCGTGGAGAAATCCAATGCATTGGTGCAACAACGCTGGATGAATACAGACAGTATATTGAGAAAGACGGAGCACTTGCCCGCAGATTCCAGATGGTTATGATCGATTCTACCTCGGTAGAAGAAACCATCCAGATACTTGATAACATCAAAGAAAAATATGAAGATCACCATCATGTGATCTACACGAAGGAAGCCATTGAGGCATGTGTAAAGCTGTCTGATCGCTATATCAGCGACCGTTATTTGCCGGACAAAGCGATTGATGTATTGGATGAAGCCGGAGCGCGTGTACACATTAACAACATTCATGTACCCGAAGAGATTGTGAAGTTCGAAGAAGCAATTGAAGATGTGAAGAAGGAAAAGAACCGTGTTGTTAAAAGTCAGAAGTATGAAGAGGCAGCGCAACTGCGCGATCGTGAAAAGAAACTGATTGAACAACTCGAAATTGCCAAGACGAAGTGGGAGGAAAAAACCCGCACAGAGAAGTACACTGTAAACGAAGAAAATGTAGCCGATGTTATTGGCATGATGACGGGCATTCCGACCAACAGAATTGCGCAAAAAGAGAGCAATAAGTTGTTGAACATGACCGAAGAACTTAGCAATAAAGTGATTGGTCAGGTGGAGGCCATTAAGAAGTTAACGAAGGCCATTCAGCGCACACGGGTAGGGTTAAAAGATCCGAAAAAACCGATCGGTTCATTTATCTTTCTCGGCCCAACGGGTGTTGGAAAAACTGAATTGGCGAAAGTTCTGGCCACGTATCTATTTGATAAGGATGACAGTCTCATTCGTATTGACATGAGTGAGTACATGGAGAAGTTCTCGGTTTCCCGATTAGTGGGAGCACCTCCAGGTTATGTTGGATATGAAGAGGGCGGACAATTAACTGAAAAAGTTAGACGCAAACCCTATTCTGTTGTGCTGTTGGATGAGATCGAAAAAGCTCACCCGGATGTGTTCAACATTTTGCTACAGGTGTTGGATGACGGTATTCTGACCGATGGTTTAGGCCGCAGGGTTGATTTCAGAAATACGATTATCATCATGACCTCCAACATCGGTGTGCGTGATCTGAAAGATTTTGGAAGCGGAATTGGATTCGCTACGGCTGCGAAGCGTGAAAGTGAAGAGGAGCAAATGAAAGCAACCATTCAAAGTGCATTGAAGCGGGCCTTTAGCCCGGAGTTCCTTAACCGTTTGGATGATGTGATTGTGTTCAACTCCTTGCAACGCGAGAACATCCATAAAATCATTGACATCACGCTCAAGAAATTGTTCGATCGTATCTTCCAATTAGGATATACAATAGAATTGACTGACAAGGCAAAAGATTTTCTTGCCGAGAAGGGATATGATCATCAGTTCGGTGCGAGGCCATTGAATCGGGCGATTCAGAAATACCTGGAAGATCCGATTGCCGAAGAAATTCTGAAAGGGGAAGTTGAAGAAGGCGGAATTATTCAGGCGGATTATGATGGTAAGTCTGATGTGTTGACGCTCAAATCCAAGAAGGCGAAGACTCCGAAGGAAAAAAAGAATGAATAAACAGTTAGTTCATTCGGAAAGTATAAAACAAAAAGAGCCGGATTCATCCGGCTTTTTTGTTGATTAATACGAGCCAAAAAACTTTCGTAAAAACCATTCAGTACTGACCAATGCGAGTAATAAAATAAAGATCCATTTCAAGTTGATCAATGCGCTATAGGTTTCTTCGGAATGAATGATACTTTTCGCTTTCGTCTTAGCCAGGTCTTGTTGCAGCTGTTGAATTTGAGAAACGGTATAAAATTTCCCTCCCGTATTGGCGGATAGTTTTCGAAGCAGTTCAAAATCGGCTGTAAGATTTTGAAGTTCTGCCTGACTCTCGGTTAACGCAAATTCACCGCGTATCTCCTCCACTTTTTCATTCACCTTGGTTTTTGCTTTGTACCGGTAGACACCTTCCGTTAAACCACCAATTTGATAGCGAATATTTCCCGGGCTGGTAACATAGGTGAATTCACTTTTTTTACCACGCTCATGTATTAACTCCAATTGAATGGTATTGCCGTAGACGGGTTCAAAGATATCGTTGTATATCTGGCTTTCAAAAATCACAGGTTCTGTTTCTGAAAACTCCTGCTGCACAGGGTAGCTTCTGAATTTTCGTTTGTCATCGGAAGTGCTCAGGTATTGAAATAGTTTTCCGAACAGTTCATCAAAGGCTGCGGTATTTTCAGTTCGGTCAAATTCGTTAAGCCTCCAGCGCCAAATACCTTCACCTAACAGGATTGCGGTTTTGCGCGAATCCTGAACATCAACAGCCAGGAGTGGTTTAGTTGTGGCGATGCTCCCAATGCGTTGAAACAGCAACGGTGTTGCGCGCAAGGGTACTTGAATTTTTCCAAAGTGAACGGAGGCAGGTGGATAATCGGTAATAATACTATTGGTTTCTGGAGAAACGGTAAAGCTTGAAAATCCCGGGTTGATTATCGGTGTAACTTCATCATAGTCGCGTGGGGGTGCTTCCATGGTTAGGGGCATTTTTAGCCTGACAATTTCGCGAAGATCAGCTTGCTGGCCCAGAATAAGAAACACGGAAGTTTTACTGCCGGCAAATTGTTGAAAGAGGGAGCGGGTTTTTCCTTTTATATCAGGTGCCTGGTGGAATATGGCTAAATCAATTTTGGAGGGTTGGAGGCTGGCTGGTTGTTGTTCTGTCAATCCGGGTATATGTAAAAAAAACTCATAATTGGAATTCTTACCAATGACTTCGCGAATTGCTTTAATATCAGGATGAGGTGCAGGAGCTACGAGTAATATTTTTTTCTTCCCCTCTACAACCTCTACAAAAAAAGAAGATCGGTTATTCCGTGTGTTGCGTTCACCAGAAATGACTTCTATCTGAACATCCATTTTTTGGATACCCTGTTCACCGGCCAAAGCGTTAAAGTCAAATACGATCAGTTGTTCACGACCGGTGTTTTTAGTCTGCCTGTCAAGGAGTTTTCCCCGCTGAAAAAGTGATACCGTAATCAGTTTATTCTCAAGATTCTTTGCCAGTACTTCAGCTCGTACCGGAAACTTGTTTCCCTGGTATGCAATCTTATTATATGCAATATTTTTGATTGCTAAATCGGCACGCTGTACTGTATCGCCAACACCAATGGTATAAACGGGAAAGTTATAGCTGGCAAAAAGTGGAGAGAAGCCTGTATTATAAATCCCATCTGAAAGTAAAATAACACCGGCAACATTTCGACCCTCGTAGAGGCTGGAAATTTTTTTTAAGGCTCCCTGAAGATCGGATGTTGGGAATGGAAATTGAAAAGCGTTAACATCATTTCCATTTAAGTCTGTCCGATTTACAGAGTACCCCGCATTTTCAAGTGCTCCGTTTGTTTCTGCCAGTTGAGCCTCTATTCTTCCCAGGGTGAGTGAATCTGTTGTTTCAGTTATTGAGGCAGAATTATCCTGGACTACAACATAGACAGGCTTTTCAAAAAGATTATTAATCTGTTTAACTATTGGTCCCAATAATAGGAAAGCAAGAAAAAAAGTAAGTGCTGCCCGCAGTGCAAACAGAATATAGTTCAGGTTTGGGCTCCAGCTATATCGGGTACGAAAATATAATAGGGTGGCGTAGCCCAGGGCAGCAACAAAACAGACTACGATAAGGTATGGTGAAGATTCAAATATGATTCGCTGCATTTCTTGTTATTAATAGATTAGTATCCATACTTTTCTTTCCAACGTGCCTTTAAGTATTTCCTGAGTTCTTCTTCACGCGCATTATTGCCAGGATTATAGAATGTTGTGTTTTTAAGTTTCTCCGGAAGGAATTCCATGAGTGCAAAATTATTCTCGAAGCTGTGCGCATACTGATAGTTTTGTCCGTACCCCATGGTTTTCATAAGTTTCGTTGGCGCATTCCGAATGGCGAGTGGTACAGGCAGATCTCCGGTTTCGCGTACAGTTTGCAATGCATTTTCGATGGCCATATAGCTTGCATTACTTTTAGCTGAGCAGGCAAGATATACTGCACACTGCGATAAAATAATTCGAGCTTCCGGATATCCGATTACATCCACAGCCTGAAATGTATTGTTGGCAATAACCAGTGCTGTGGGATTGGCATTGCCAATATCCTCAGCGGCCAGAATTAACATCCTGCGGGCAATGAACTTAACGTCTTCTCCGCCTTCAATCATTCTGGCCAGGTAGTAGACTGCGGCATTTGGATCGCTGCCTCGTATGGATTTGATAAAAGCTGATATGATGTCGTAGTGTTGCTCACCACTTTTATCGTACAAGGCGATGTGTTTCTGAGCAACGTCCAGCACCAGTTGATTGGTAACAACAACCTCTCCAGGAGTCGAATCGGAAATCAACTCCAACAGATTCAGTAGCTTTCGTCCATCACCCCCTGAAATATTGAGGAGCGCATCGTGTTCCTTTATTTGAATTTTTCTTTTTTTCAGCGTTCCATCCTTCGTTAAAGCCTGATGGATCAGGGTCATTAATTGTTCTTCTCCCAATGCCTTCAAGGTATACACCTGGCAGCGAGAAAGTAGAGCAGAATTTACCTCGAAGGAGGGGTTTTCAGTTGTGGCACCAATCAGGGTTATTGTTCCTTTTTCCACCGCTCCCAGCAGGGCATCTTGTTGTCCTTTATTAAACCGGTGAATTTCATCAATAAACAAAATTGATCGGGGACTGAGTTTTGCCTTTTCAATGATCTCGCGAATATCCTTAACGCCTGCGCTGATAGCACTTAGGGTGTGAAACGGCTTTTTGACTTCGTTGGCAATAATATTGGCAATAGTAGTTTTGCCGACTCCAGGAGGCCCCCATAATATCATAGATGGAATATTACCGCTTTTTATTGTCAGGCGGATTACGCCAGCAGGCCCTGTAAGGTGTTCCTGCCCGACAAGATCATCCAGTTTTGAAGGGCGCATGCGTTCAGCAAGCGGAATTTTAGTGCCCAGCTCCATCACATCAAAATTAAGGTAACAACAGCATTAATCATGAATCCAATAACAAGAGAAGTTAAGAATAAGGCATTGAGTAAGATGAATTTTAAGATTGTTTTTGATCGTGATTGCTTGTACACCTTTCGGAGGGCCTTATACAGATAGAAGTATACCAGCAGCGTTAATACATTCGGAATCCAGTTGAGCCAGCTCACAAGTGAGCACAACAAGCCAATGGTACCGATCAGATACATAAAGTCATAAAAAAAAACAGAAAAGATCAGATGCTCCGAAAAATAAAAATCCCTTCTGATGTAGAGGAGTTTAAGGATGAGTGCAAAGACCGGAAGCAACAGAAAAATCATGCGTGGTATATTTTCGAGGAAGGCGTCAAAGAAGCGTTTGAGTATGGTTCGTTCATCCGAACCACTTTCCTCTTTTAGTCTGATGAATTTTTCGGTAAAGTACCGTTCAAGTTTTCCATCGCGTGCTTGTGCCGGTTTCAGGTTTTCAATCGAATCATATTCTGTTAATGTTTTAGGTTCGTACTTTCCCCAGCTCACCGTGTCAAAATTCAGGTTAAGGGAGTCAAGTACAATAGCTTTTTCTTCTTTTGAAAGTTCCTTACCATCGGAAGTCATATTTATTTTATCCTCATCGGGAATCAGTGATAAAACAAAAAAGAATATAAAACTCAAAAACACATACATCCTTGCCGGGTGATAATAGCTTTCCCGTTTTCCGGAATTGTAATCGTTGATTATACGAGCCGGTCGGAAAAGAAGGAACCCAAAGGTTTTAAAGAATTTTGACTCGAAACTATAGAATGAACTAATGAAGTTAATTAGTAAATCAGTTATGTCTTGCCTCCGTGGCAAATTCTTTTGTCCACACTGATGGCAAAATGAGCCTTGCAAATTGGCACCACAGTTCAGGCACACTTTCTGATCTGCAGCAATACCTGCTTGTTCGGTATCAATAATATGTTCCACTACGGGCAGCGACTTTCCTAAATCTTCCATGCGGGAATTTTGTAATACAAAGTAAACAAAAGGCGTGAGAGAATTACCTGAGTAAGTGGTGAATCCGCTCGATCAGTGCCTTTCGATCAACTGGCTTAGCCATATAATCGTCAAAGCCTTCATTGAGAAATCGTTCCCGATCTTCCGGCAAGGCGTACGAGGTGACAGCCATAATGGGGAGGCTGGAAAAAGCTGGCTGTTCTTTAATGCGTTTCATGGTTTCGATGCCATCCATTTTTCCTTTACCGAGGTGGATATCCATAAGAATAAGATCAACCCTTTCAGCGGTGAGATAATTCAGACAGGTTTCGCCATCGATAACGTGTGTAATGGTAAAATCATTTTTGAGAAACTTGACCATAACGAACGCATTGATTGGATCGTCTTCTACGTATAGTATGGCTGGGATCATGAAGATTTGTAAACTGGTAAGGCTATTTCAAATGTACTTCCTTTATTTTTTTCAGACTTAATCCTGATCTCTCCACCTAACAATTCGAGGTAACGTTTGGTGATGGAGAGGCCGAGACCCGAGCCCTCATGACTTCTGTTTCTGCCGGAACTTTCCTGTTCGAAGGGATTAAATATTCGAGGGAGAAATTCTTCACTGATACCAATTCCAGTATCCTCCACAAGAATTAAAATCCGGTTAAAATTTTTGAGATCAAATCCTGTTGTCACCGTGATGCCACCCTTTTCTGTAAACTTAATGGCATTACCAATAATATTGGTCAATACCTGATACAACATATTGTCATCCGCAAGGCAAAACAATCTATCGGGATCTAGCCTTAGTTCAAATGTCAGGCCTTTTCCACGGGCAAGTTCCTCAAGGGGTTTTGTGTTTTCGCGCAGAAGCTGGTTGACTTCAACAATGTTCAGTACAAGTTGATCTCGCTCAGCCTCCAGCCTGGAAAGATTTAGAATACTGGTTATGGTATTCAATAATCTTTTTCCGCTTTGCTGCTGTAATTGCACGTAGCGTTTAATCTCTTCACTACTGGTCTCCATTTCAATGACCTGACTGATTCCCAAAATTCCGTTGATGGGTGTACGAATTTCGTGCGACATGTTGGCCAGGAAGTTGGACTTCAACCGGTTCATTTCCTCTGCCATTTCTTTAGCCTTTTTCATTTCATCGACCGACCTGCGGATATTGGCACGCGCCAATTCATACGCCTGATGATAATGATAAATAAGATAGACCATAATGAAATAAACCAGAAAGAGAGATAGAACAATTTCAGTGTAGGCCAGCTGCTGTGGTGGATCCTGACGAAGTGTAATGCCGGCATGTTTAAGAAAGATATGCGTGGCAATTGGGATAAAGTGAACAATTGAATGAAGTAGTCCCGCTCTGCTTCCTAGCGTATGAAAGGCAAACACTATATTGATAACGGTGATTAGCGCTGTAAAAAAATTATAATCATTAAACAGGTAAATGTTTGCAACGTTATTTGACCAGGAAATCAAAACTAGTATATGACATACAAGGACAATCGATCTGCGATGCCTGATGTAGAACAATGCCCCGGTGAACAGGGCCATAATGACAACGTTTTTAGTGAGCTGGTAATAATATCCTTTGGTGAGATAAACAAAAAAAAGAATTGCCAGGGAGAGAATGCAAATGGAAACGACATTGTAAACAAGTTTAATGCTGGCCTGTTTCAAGGCATCCTGTTCCTCTTGTAAATACTGACCAATAAAATAGTCACGGACTTTGCTCCACATAGAATTGTGAAGGTACGGATTTCGGGTTTGTTCTAAAAAGAATTTTAATGAGAGGTTCTTCTCACTAAGTTGATGGGTTTTAAAACTTGATCAGGTCTTTGTTTTAGGGTTGAACTGCGGCCATTAAATCCCTTTCAAAGTACACCAACTGATTCCGGTTTCTGAAGGCTTCATCTTTACAGTAGTAAATACCTCCGGCATAACTTCTGACAACTAATTTTTGTGAAGGGTGTGTTCTTTCGAAAACAATATCTCCTTCTTTGTACTTATTTTGAACAATCATACTCATGCGTAGTTACTTTATAATATATTGCTATGGCGAAACTTCTTCATATCCGCTTTTGATTATAGTTGATATCATTTTAAAGCGCATGTTGGCTTTTATGGTGTTTCGTGAATGTGCAGGAATAATGATCGACTGCCCTGTTTCCAAAAGGTTCGAAGTACCATTGATGAACACTTCAGCATTGCCTTCGATGATCTGAATGAATGTATCAAAGGGAGAAATTTTTTCGGTCATCGCCTCGCCTGAGTCAAATGATACAGCACTTATGTTTCCTGTTGTTTTTTTGATAATGGTTTTAATCACAACGGAGTTGGGTACATACTCAATAATTTCAACAATAATAAACGCTTTGGATTTTTCAACTTCGATGTTTTCCACAGTTTATATCTTTATAATATCAAACTAAAAAAGGACAGGTTTCCGTGTTTCGCGGACCTGCCTTTTTTCCTCCAACCATGATTTTCTAAAGCCTATTAGTTGCTATATATCTCAACGTATAATTTTAAAACGAAGCATTTCAAAGAATTTTTCGTCCTTGAATCACCCTGAAAATCACAGCAATAATTGCAATGACCAGTAGTATATGAATCAGCCCTCCGGAATTGTATCCTAGATAGCCTATTGCCCAAAGTATGACAAGGATAACAGCGATAATGTAAAGTAAATTTCCCATGGTAGTTTTATTTTGTTGTGTGAATGGATAGACCGATTGTCGAAACTCCGCTAGATAGATCAAGGAATGCACCGAGTTTTTTAGTAAAATGATATTCTGAACCGATGTGAATATCAAGAAAAAGTGAACTGCCGTTGTGATAATAGTTTTTATCACCGCTGTAGTCCCCATCCCAACGTGAGTTGACAATAGCAAAGCCCAAGGATGCACCTAAATAGAAGTCCCATTTTGATGTGGCTTGAAGCAGCCTGTCAAAGTAGTACGTACCCTTCACGCCAATGGGAATAACAGTTTCACGATAGGCATAGTACTTGTCCGGATTATTTGGATTTCCCCCGTAGTAATCAGTTGAATACATATAGAAATTCAGAAATGGAGCAAGTGTGAAATCGCTCGCCACATCAAACTCATAATCGATGTGAAATACGGGTATTGACTGCTGGGCGTATTTATAATATCCTGAATATCCTGCAATGCCCAATCCCATGTTAAGCGTTTTGCCAAATCGCTCCTGTGCCATTCCCGTCAGGTGGAATAGACTTGCCAGGAGAATTATGATGATGCCTTTTTTCATGCCGAATTGAAACTTTACTTCTTTTGTGAAGTGTAAAGGTGGCATCAAGCAAGCGTGAATGCATTACATTCTGACTAAGCTTTCTTATACATTTCACAGTATTTAATGCTTAGTTTCTTTTGGGAGAATTATTGCAGCTACAGAATTACGTTTGTTGGGGAGGTGCAGTATTTATCCTCCAGGTACTTTGAGGCTGCCATCAGATGTCCGAAGATTTTCTTGTGATTCTCAAGTCCTATGTGACTGTTTGGAGAAGGAATTACTTTTACCAGAGGAATAGAAAGTGCTGTTTTCATTTTCTTGATTTTAAGAAATGAGAAAGATATCAAATGAATTGTAGATCAAAACAGTCATTTATAAACATGAAAAGTGTTATACATCAGTAAAACAATTTTACAGAAATCACAGGTTTTAAATTGATGCTATGCGTCTCAAGATCGCCTGTGGCGGATATGAGCCTCACGAGAATATTTTTTAAAATAAAAAAGCGACTGGATAAGTCGCTTTCGCAGTAGCGGGGACTCCCGATAGATAGTTATGCACCATGCGGTCGAACAGAAAAGTCCTACTTAATGGGTGATAACGTTAACAAGACAAACTCATCTACACAGACAACAAGGCCGACTTCAAGACTTCGGAACAAGAATAAGGCGCTTTCTTATTCTGCCTACTCTAATCTCCTTATTTCTTGGTCAATTTGATTAAGTAAATTGCTTAGCGCTTTTTCAGTTGGGTTGTAATGACCTCGTAAAAGCCCCATTTGGTTTGAAATTCTTGCACGAAGAAGAGCTGAGTATTCTGGGTTTGTTTTTAGTTCTGTAAAACGTATCGGACGCATTATTCCCCAGAAGGGCGGAGGCACATTCTTGTTGGTGGAGACAGGGTCAACATCATAGGCCTCAAAATAAAGTCTATCAAAATCTCTTAACTGTTCATAGTCTCTTCTAATAGCTAACTCCACTAGGCGTATTCTAGGATAGGCTTCGTCATACATACTAATAATTTCTAAACGGAGACTGTCATTTGAAACAATAGCTAAATTTGTATTTTTCAATTGTTCAATGGGACCAACCCTACCTGAAAAGACGGTGAAAGCATGAGTGTGGGCAAAACATGCATCTAACGAATCATGATAAGGAAGATTATCCTTAATAACCTTCAATATAATTCTACTAGAAAGTATACTGTATTCATGCATGCGGATATTACTATTCATTTCCGCTAGATCGGCAGAGAGAGCTCTTTTAAATTCTTTCAATACTTCAATTTCTCTCTTTTTATTGCTACGATCGTTACTCCATTGCTCGAGATTATATGCAATCAAAATCCCAAGTATAACTACAATGACCTCAATTACATATTTGTACCATTGCGATTTTAGGTGGTTAAAAATTGTTCTTAACATTCGTGGCTAGTTAGAGGCATTCAAAGATAAATAATCAAACCAGATATTTATTCAAGCAACTACCTTGTCAATAAACCGGATATGAGCCTCACGAGAATATTTTTTAAAATAAAAAACCGACTAGAAAGACGCTTTCGAAGTAGTGGGAACTCCCGATAGGTATCGGGGCGAACCAGAGTCCGCCTGTGGCGGATATGAGCCACAAGGAGAATAATTTTTGGAAATAAAAAAGCGACTCAATAAGTCGCTTTCGAAGTAGCGGGAACTCCCGATAGGTATCGGGACGAACTAGAGTCCGCCTGTGGCGGATATGAGTCTAACGAGAATATTTTTAAAATAAAAAAGCGACCGAATAAGTCGCTTGAAGTAGCGGGGACTCCCGATAGCTATCGGGACGAACTAGAGTCCGCCTGTGGCGGATATGAGCCACAAGGAGAATAATTTTTGGAAATAAAAAAGCGACTCAATAAGTCGCTTGAAGTAGCGGGGACAGGACTCGAACCTGTGACCTTTGGGTTATGAGCCCAACGAGCTACCAACTGCTCCACCCCGCGATATAGTTCGATTATTTCTAAAGGCGCTAGCCTTAAAACAAATCGTTTGCAAAAGTAGACCGCTCACTTGTAAAAAACAAGCTACCTTTGCAAAATCATTATGGATGCAACAACTTTCAAATCGGGCTTTGTGAGTATTATCGGTAAGCCTAATGTAGGGAAGTCTACATTAATGAACCGGTTGGTGGGTGAGCAGCTTTCCATCATCACCCCCAAAGCACAAACAACCCGTCACCGCATCATGGGAATTCTGAATGGGGAGAATTATCAGGTAGTTTATTCTGATACGCCTGGCATTCTCGAACCAAAATATTCCCTGCATGAAGCCATGATGAGTTATGTGAAGGTGTCTTTACAGGATGCCGACCTCATTTTACTGGTGGTTGAATTGGGCGAGAAATACGATTCACTGTTCGACCGCTTTAAGCATTTCAGCACACCCATTTTACTGGTTATCAATAAAATTGATCAGGCAAAAGGGTCGCAAGTGGAAGATAAAGTTGCGTATTGGAAGGAATGCCTGCCCAATGTGCATGAAATCATTCCGGTGTCAGCCAATAGTGGACAAAATACAGATCATTTAATGAAGACCATCATTGATCTGACACCCATCCATCCGCCATATTTCCCTACGGATGAAATGACTGATCGCTCAGAGCGATTTTTTGCTTCTGAGATTGTTCGGGAAAAGATATTCCTGAATTATTCGGATGAAATTCCGTACAGTTCAGAAGTGTCTATCAATTCTTTTAAGGAAGAGGAGGACATTATTCGCATCCGTGCAGAAATTTATGTTGAACGCGAATCACAAAAAGGTATTCTCATCGGGAAGGGTGGAAGTTCACTGAAAAAAGTTGGAATAGAGGCACGGGCCGATATGGAATCATTTTTCCAGAAAAAGGTATTTCTGGAAACACACGTTAAAGTTGCCGACAACTGGCGTAAGCAAACCAACAAGCTTCGTCAATTCGGTTACCTCGAATAGATCAAGAACGAACCACTCCGTAAATCGAAAGTTTTAAAATGGCAAACATTGTAGCAATAGTAGGCAGACCTAACGTAGGCAAATCAACTTTTTTTAACCGGCTTGTTGAGAAACGCCAGGCAATTATGGATAACGTTTCGGGCGTTACGCGCGATCGCCATTATGGTTATGCCGAATGGTGCGGAAAATTTTTTACCGTCATTGATACGGGGGGTTACGTAACCGGATCAGAAGATAAATTCGAAACAGAAATCCGGAAGCAGGTGAAGTTGGCCATCGATGAGGCTACCGCTATTATTTTTATGGTTGATTGTCGCGATGGGTTAACTGGCTTTGATAAAGAATTTGCCAATCTTTTACGTACTTCCAAAAAGCCAATTTTCGTGGCAGCGAATAAAGCAGATACTCCCGACAAGGCAATTCTGGCGGCAGAGTTCTACGGATTGAGTCTCGGAGAAGTTTATCCCATCTCCTCAGAAAATGGTGGCGGAACAGGTGAGTTGCTGGATGAATTGGTAAAAGTATTTCCGTCTGAAGACCCGGAAGATCCCAATGCAGGGATTCCAAAAATCTCCATCTTGGGAAGACCAAATGTAGGAAAGTCCTCCCTGCTCAACGCACTGCTGGGAACAGAACGAACTATTGTTACCGATGAAGCCGGTACAACCCGCGATGCGATTCACTCCCGCTATAAGATGTATGGTCAGGATTTCATCCTGATTGATACGGCCGGCATTCGGAAGAAAGGAAAAGTGAAGGACGACATCGAGTTTTATTCTGTACTTCGGTCGCTGCATGCGCTGGAGGAGAGTGATGTTTGTATCATCGTAATCGATGCCGAACGTGGTTTAGAGTCACAGGATGTAAACATCATTAGCCTGGCGCAACGTCAGGGTAAGGGTATGGTAATTATGGTGAATAAGTGGGATCTCGTTGAGAAGGATTCTAAAACCTCTGAAAAGTTCAAGAAAGACATTCTGGAAAAAATTGCACCCATCGATTACATCCCTATCATTTTTGCCTCTGTTTTAACCAAGCAACGAATTTTTCAGGTTGTGGAAAAGGCCGTACAAGTGTTTGCCAACAAAACCAAAAAAATCCCGACTTCGAAACTCAACGATAAAATCTTATTGGAAATGGAGCGAACTCCACCACCTTCCATGAAGGGAAAACACATTCAGATTAAGTACATAACACAGGTTGCAGCACGGTTTCCATCGTTTGCATTCTTTTGTAATCTGCCGCAGTATATTCAACCATCGTATCAACGTTTCATCGAGAATAAGATTCGGGAACATTTCGATTTTGAAGGAGTACCGGTAAGGTTGATCTTCAGAAAAAAATAATTTCCTTACGCACTTGATTTGCGTGCACTTAATCCTAGTATATTTGCGCAAACTTTTAAAAACCTGTAAACTATGAAAAAAGTAATCGCGTTGTTAGCTGTATGTGGTTTCGCATTGGCTATCGTTTCTTGTGGTAAGAAAGCTGAAGAAGCAGCATCTGCTGTTGATTCTACTGCTACACAAGTTGAAGCTGTAGTAGATTCTGCTGCTGCTGGTGTAGATAGCGCTGCTGCTGCTGTTGATTCAGCTGCTGCTCAGTAATCATTGCTACCAACATTTCCCGGGAAGGCTTTAGCAAACTAAAGCCTTTTTTTATTTCCTATGCGTTCCGATTCGGTTTATTCTATATTAAAAGAACATATTCCACTTTCGGCTGTCTCGTATTGTCTTTCACTTTGGCAGGCCAGCCCATTCGAATTGAAGCTTACAAAAAGCCGCCAAACCAAGGTTGGAGATTTCACCAGTCGCAGAACAAAAAATCATCCCCGGATAACGCTCAATCACGATCTGAATCCATACTTGTTTTTGCTAACGTTTGTTCATGAAGTGGCACATCTTCATGTTTACCTTCGCTTGGGCAATCGGGTAGACCCGCACGGGGAGGAATGGAAATCCACTTTTACGGATTTGATGATCCCGATTCTTCAGGAAAGTGTTTTTCCTGACAAAATCTTACATCCGCTTCGGCTACACATGGTGAATCCCAAAGCCAGTTCTTTTGCCGACTCACATCTCACGAAAGTGCTACGGGAGTATGATGCCGATGCACATCGGTTTTTCCTATTGTCAGATCTGCCGGAGGGATGTCTGTTTCAGCTTCAGGGAAAATTTTTTAAAAAGGGCAAACTGCGAAGAACCCGGGTTTTGTGCCAGGAGCTAAAGACCAGGAGAGCCTATCTTGTTCCAGCTGATGCCCAGGTCACGAATGTTCAATTGAACTTCTTTTAGGAGGTTTAAACATCCAGTCGTTTTGTATTCTCTATTTCCAGGATAAGATTTGCGCCATAGCCGGAGGCTGGCGTTTGGTAGCCGGTTTTAAAATTTCCCATCAGGATTTTTTCCGCGATTAAAACACTGGCTTTGGCTGTAAGCGTATAACCATCTAATGTTTCGAGCTTGGCGGTGGAAACATGACCACTACCATCCCACACTTTTCCCCACAAGTAACTTCTTCCGTTAAGGCGTCTGTTAACCGATGGCCCGGCAGGTTGCTTTTCAATTTGTTTCTTTAGCAGGCTCTTCACCCAACGCTGCTTCAGTAGCCAATTCAGGTAACGGCTTAATTTTAAAAGCCGGATTCTCTTTTTGGGCATGCCCAGGTATACTTCAATATTCGGAATGCCCGTACTTCGGTAAGCTGTTGCAATATCACCCCAGGGTATACAACTTGCCAGACTTGTAAATGTTCCGAAGTTGATTTCTTGATTTCGTTCACCAAAGGGAATCGATTTAATTTTTCCGTTTTCACGGACGAAGCTTCCATACCCTAATCCTTCCACGGTGGTCTTCGCTGTACCATGCGATAGTCCACCCTTTAGTGAAGTGAACGCGAGCTGCAAATGCGTTGCGGATGGCAATTTGTTCTTTAAATGAAGCGCTAAGCAATCCGAAGGCACAACATCAAACCCGGTTCCGGGCATGATCATAATTCCAGCTTGCTTGGCCTGCGCATCAAGTCGCATGAGTGATTCAAAAACATTAAACTCACCGGTGATATCGGTGTAATGGGTTTTGGTATCAAGGCAAGCTTCAGCCATACTTTTGGCTGTGTATTGAAATGGCCCGCCACAATGAATTACCAACACCGCGTTGTGTAAGAGGGTAATCAGCTTTTCCTTCTCCTGGATATCCACTACCTGAAACGGATACTCTGTTTCGGAGCTCTGCTTTTCGAGTTTGTCGGCATTTCGTCCTGAAAGAATAACATTCAAGTTTCGCTTTTTGCACTCTTCAACAATGAGGTTTCCGGTGTAGCCGTACGATCCATACACAACTATTGATGATTTCATGCTGGCATAGATGATTTACGAGACATTATTCCTTTGTTCGTTCCACCCGCGTGGCAAAGTATTTGGTGTCGCCCCGCCACGGAAAGCGCGCATATCGTTTGATGAAGTGAAGATTCACGCGTTCGCCACTGAGTGCCACGGCTTCTAGCTCACGGATTAATTCCTCGTTATCTTTCTCCACAGAGAAATCGAATGACTCGGCAATGGGGCTCGCTCCCTTCAGGGCACCAAATGTTTCGAGATTAATCTTTCCTTCATAGGTTTTAAACATCACTCCCTTCTTACTGACCCGCAGAATTTTACCGGCCATATAGCCGTCCTCCAGCGTTCCCCAGTAGAGAAAAGAAAAAGTGGCAATTCCAATGATCAAAAGTAGTAGCAGAATTCTTTTCATGACTTTTTTGCTGGTGCGTTTAAAACGTTCGCCAAAATTTTCAGTTTGCATGGCTGGTGAGGTCTTGTTATTTCTTCTAAATTAAGTAAAGGGGCCGGTACTTTTTTCTTTCTATAAAACAAAAAACCCGGCCTTGTAAGCTGGGTCTTTCGATTGGGTAAACGATGTTGACTAAACCGTCATGATTTCAACCTCTTTCTTTTTCAACAGAGCATCAATCTTGGCAATGAATTCATCGGTAAGTTTTTGAACCTTCTCTTCGGCATTTTTAAGGTCATCCTCCGGGGCTCCTTTTATTTTTTTCAAGCTTTCGTTTGTTTCTTTCCGAATGGTGCGCACGCTTATTTTTCCATGTTCGCCTTCTTGCGCCACTTGCTTCACCAGTTGTTTCCTTCTTTCCTCCGTAAGCATAGGAATGTTGATAATTACCTGCTGCCCGTCATTTTGTGGATTGAGGCCCAGGTTGGCATTCAGAATTGCCCTCTCAATTTCATGGATGGTACTCTTCTCCCAGGGTTTAATGAAAATGGTTCGTGCATCCGGAGCCGTCATCGAGGCTACCTGATGTAGTGGTGTCATAGCGCCATAGTACGAAACCAAAATACCATCCAGCATGGAGGGGTTGGCTTTGCCTGCTCTGATCTTGGTCAGTTCATGACCAACATGGGTGTAGGCTTTGCTCATGAGATCCTTTGCTTCGTCAAGGTATAATTCAATCTCTTCCATAGGTCAATATGAATTTGAGGCAAATATAAAAATCTTTATTTCACAAGAAATCAGCTGATCAATGTTCCGGCCTCTTCGCCATTCACCACCTTCAACAGATTACCTTTTTTGTTCATATCAAAAACGATGATGGGGAGTTTATTTTCCTGACAGAGCGTGAAGGCAGTCATGTCCATAATGTTGAGGTTTTTCTCGTAGGCCTCCTGGAAGGACAGCTTAGCGTAGCGAACGGCATCCGGAAATTTCTCCGGGTCTTTTGTGTACACGCCATCTACCCGTGTTCCTTTTAATACTACGCTTGCCTGAACTTCAATAGCGCGTAGGCTGGCGGTAGAATCGGTGGTGAAGTAGGGGTTACCGATGCCTGCCCCAAAAATCACAATCCGTCCCTTTTCGAGGTGGCGGATGGCACGTCTGCGAATAAAGGGTTCGCAAACCTGTTCCATTTTAATACCGGCCATCAAACGGGTATACATTCCATGTCGTTCTAGTGCGCTTTGTAAGGCCATGGCATTGATTACGGTGGCCAACATACCCATATAATCGCCTTGCACCCGATCAATACCTAAAGCTTCAGCCTGACCGCCCCTGAAAATGTTCCCCCCCCCAATTACAATTGCGATTTCCACGCCTTGTTCGCGAATGGTTTTGATCTCGGCAGAATACTGTTCTAATACGGCAGGATCAATGTTCGTGGTCTTGGTTCCGCCTTGCAGGGCTTCACCGCTGAGTTTCAGGAGAATGCGCTTGTATTTCATGAAGGTTGGCTGTTAGATCGTGTAAACCGGCCGCAATATATTCAGAAGCATCAAGAAATTAAATCTGATAATAATCAGAATGATGATTCGGTAACGGGTAGCAGGCTGATGATTAAGGGTGGATCAGAACTCGATAATAATCTGATTTTTTTCTACGCTGTCACCTTTTTTTGCTTTCACGGATTTTACCATTCCTTCACCGGGCGACTTGATAATATTTTCCATTTTCATCGCTTCCAGAATCAGGAGAGGGTCACCAGCTTTCACCATGTCACCGGATTTTACCTTCATGTCGATAATAAGACCGGGCATCGGGGCTTTGATGTTGTTAACTTTTGCGGATACTCCGCTGTGAAGCCCCATTTTTTCGAGTAGTAAATCGAATTTATCTTTCAGGTGAACGGAATAATTTCTTCCGTTAATCTTGAAAACGAAGGTTTTTGTTTCAACATCGGCTTTTACGATCTCAGCGCGATAGCCTTTTTTATCCAGTATAATGTGGAAGTATCCATCTGCTACGGTTATCATATCCCACGGCAATGGTTGTCCGTTTATCTGAATTCCGTTATCATCTGATTCGATTTCAAATAGTTTATTGTGGATACTGGCTTGGTACATGAAGGAAAGTTAAGCATTAGTTTTTAAGTAAACGGAGTTCTGTCAAAATCTGAAGATTTTACTCCTCCGCAAATCAGGGACTACTGGATTCTCGATTTGAGCGTCTTCAATAAAAAACTTTTTTTATTCAGGTTCCTGCCATACTATTGCAGCATCATTCACGCAAAAGCGCGAGTGCTTAGTAGGGGTGCCTTAACAAAACGGGCTGAGATTATACCCATGGAACCTGATGCCGGTAATGCGGACGAAGGGAGGCAAGGTTAAACGTAAGCAGGTGCATTCCCCTGTGCGCTGCAGGTTTAAACCAAAAATTATTATGTTAAAGTTTTCAGTGGCGACAGTGTTTTTGCTCATGTCGCTGAGCAGTATTGCTCAACACTCCATCAGTGGAGTAATCCGCGATGACAAAAACAATCGCGTGCTTTCAGGTGCCACCGTTCAGGTGGAGGGATCAAATCGGTTGTATGTGTCTGATGAATCTGGCCGGTTCATGATTGACCGATTGACCGATGGTGACCAGGTGCTTCGGATAAAGTTTCTCGGTTATGCCGACAAGATTGAGAAGGTTCACCTTCAAGGTGATGTAGCGTTGGTCATTTTACTGGAGGAGACTTCGGTGATGACCGATGAAGTGGTGGTATTGGCCACTCGGGCGAATGACAAAACACCAACTACCTTCGTCAATCTCAGTAAAGAAACTCTTCAGAAGCAAAACTTCGGACAGGACTTACCCTTCTTGTTGAACTGGACGCCATCGCTAGTCACCACGTCAGATGCCGGCACCGGAGTAGGCTATACCGGTGTTCGCATCCGCGGAAGCGATGCAACCCGCATCAACGTAACCATTAACGGAATCCCGTATAACGACAGCGAATCGTTGGGAACTTTTTGGGTCGATATACCTGACATTGCTTCATCCTCACAAAGCATTCAGGTGCAACGAGGTGTTGGAACATCTACCAATGGAGCGGGTGCTTTTGGAGCGTCTATTAATGTGCAAACCAATACCCGTCACGATAATCCTTACGCTGAGCTAACTAACTCGGCAGGATCATTTGGTACAAGACGGCACACGTTGAGTTTTGGCTCCGGACTATTGAACGATCATTGGGTACTGGATGGTCGTGTTTCGAAAATTGTTTCCGATGGATTTATTGACCGTGCATCCTCCGATTTGCAATCGTATTATTTCGCAACCGGTTTTTATGCTGGCAAAACCATGGTGAAAGCCATTGTGTTTGGCGGAAAAGAAAGGACGTATCAAAGCTGGTACGGGGTGCCGGAGTCGCGCTTGAACAATGACGAGGAGGCCATGTACATCACGGCTATGAATGAGGGATGGAATGAAGAACAAACTGAAAATTTGCTGAACTCCAACAGCCGAACGTTTAATCCCTATCTCTATAAAGATGAAGTGGACGATTACCGGCAGGATCATTACCAACTTCATTTCTCTCAACGTTTTAGTGAAGCACTAACCGCCAATGCTGCACTGCATTATACCAAAGGCCGGGGTTATTATGAACAATATCGGTATGCTGATAAGTTTTTGAACTATGGTTTGAGTCCGGTAGTAATCGGTGATTCTATTATTACCCGTTCAGATATTATCCGCAGGCGTTGGCTCGATAATGATTTTTATGGGATTACGTATTCGGTGAATTATGAGAACGACAAATGGAATGTTGTTTTTGGCGGAGCTTGGAACCGTTATGTGGGTGATCATTTTGGTGAGATCATCTGGGCACAGGTAAGCACCGTGCCGATTGGATATCAATATTATTTCAACAAGGGAGATAAAAAGGATTTCAATATATTTTTAAAGGCGAATGTTCAACTTGCCAATGCGCTGAATGCTTTTGTTGATCTTCAATATCGAAAAATCGGGTACACCGCCAATGGCATTGAAAACAGACAGAACAATCTTGATGTTGATGCCAATTTCGACTTTTTTAATCCAAAGACTGGGTTAACCTATTCACTTTCATCACGTCAGCAACTTTATGCTTCATACAGTGTAGCAAACCGTGAGCCGGTACGCGATGATTTTGTTGACAATCCCGGAAGTTCACCCAAACCCGAAACGTTGCATAACATTGAGGCTGGCTACCGAAACGTGTCGGAGAAATTTACCCTCAACACTAATTTTTATTGGATGCAGTATAAAAATCAATTGGTGTTGACCGGAGCACTCAACGATGTAGGGGCTCCACTGCGCACCAATGTCGATCAAAGTTACCGGATGGGAATTGAGGTCGATGGATTGGTAAAATTCACTTCCCGTTTACAGTGGAGTGCAAATTTTACGTTGAGTCAGAATAAAATAAAGCAGTTCACAGAAGTGTTGTACGACTACGGAGTGAATTTTGATGAATATATTGTGGTAGAAAACCAATACACGAACATCGATATTTCCTTTTCACCATCAATCATAGCCGGATCTGTATTTTCTTATACTCCTTTTAAGGGAGGTGAGGTTTCTTTGCTTACCAAATATGTTGGCAAGCAGTTTCTGGACAATACCGCTAATGATGCCCGAAGCATTGATGCGTATTTTGTTAATGACATTCGGTTTGGGTACACCTGGCGTCCATCCTTCATTAAAGAAATTGGTTTGAGTGTTTTGTTGAATAATATTTTCAATACAGCATACGAATCCAACGGGTACACTTACGGCTATCTTGGTGGAGGCGAAACCTACCGGGAAAACTTTTACTATCCGCAAGCCGGAAGAAATTTTATGGTTATGCTTAGTCTGAAGTTTTAAGGAATCAGAGACTGTCTTAGAAAAGCTACTTGTGGGGATTCTTTCGGCAGTGGAAATTGTAAGGCAGTCTCCTGATTTATAAATGGACGAAAACCCATTAATTACCAGTAGCCTGCCTATTTTTGTCTGAACTACGAATGGCTACAAAGGCGAAGGTAAATCGAGTTGAATCGCTGCTGAAACTCACGCGCTTCTGGAACCTGCTCATAATCGGGCTGGCGCAATATTTTACGGCCGGCATGCTGATTGACCGCCATCATATTTTCGATTTCAGGTTGTTTTTACTCTCCTCTTCAACTGCCCTAATTGCAGCAGCAGGTTACATTATCAATGACTATTATGATGTGAAGATAGATTTAGTAAATAAACCCGACCGCGTGGTGATTGGCAAAAGCATTACCCGCAGGTACGCACTGCTTTTTCATTCCTTGTTGTCCATAGCCGGAATTGCCATTGGTTTTTTACTGAACTGGAAAATCGGTGTAATGAATATCGGTTCAGCATTTTTGCTTTGGTTTTATTCGAATGAACTCAAGCGTCAGCCCTTTATTGGAAATTTTGTGGTGGCATTGCTTACCGGGGTGGCTATCATTATTGTCGATGTGTTCTATCGCTCCGGCAATGCATTGATTATTATCTATGCCAGCTTCGCTTTTTTCATGACATTGGTGCGGGAGATTATTAAAGACATGGAAGACCTGAAAGGTGATAATACCTTCGGATGTAAAACCCTTCCCATCATTTGGGGTATGCGTAAAACCAAGATGGCCATCTATTTTATTTTGATACTTTTTTCAATTACCATTTTTCTGCTCAACGAGTTTTATTCCCAGTTACCCTTGGAGTATTTTCTTATTTTTCTTTTCATTCCGCTCGTGTGGCTGTTGGCGAGGCTAATCAGGGCTGATACGAAAAAGGATTTTGCCTGGCTGAGTATGTTCTGCAAAGTGATTATGCTTTTTGGTGTTTTGAGCATGGCCTTCATTTAAAATTGTTTTCTTTGCAAGGTATGAGTACACAATCGCGTATCGCAATCTTTGCTTCCGGCAGTGGAAGTAACGCAGAAGAAATCTTCAAATACTTTCAAGGTCATGCATCCATTGAAGTTGTTTTACTCCTGAGCAATAATCCAGAGGCTTATGCGCTGGAGCGGGCAAAGAAGTTTCATATTCCAACGCTGGTATTTAATCGTAAGCAGTGGCGTGAGTCAGAAATTGTGCTGGAGTGGTTGAAGGAAAAAGAAATTACCCATGTTGTGCTGGCAGGCTTCCTTTGGTTGGTACCGGTATACCTGATACGTGCTTTTCCCGGTAAGATCATCAACATCCATCCGGCTTTACTTCCGAAGTTTGGCGGAAAGGGTATGTATGGAATGAAGGTTCATGAGGCTGTAAAGGCTTCCGGTGATACGGAAACCGGAATTACCATTCATGAGGTGAATGAGCAATACGATGAAGGAAAAATTCTACACCAATCGAAATGTGTTGTTACCCCGAATGACTCACCGAATGACATTGCACAAAAAATTCACCAACTCGAGTATGTGCATTATCCCCGTATCATTGAGCAATGGATAAAGAGTAATCCATTCTAATTCTAACGCTATTTTACTTTTTCTTTCAGCACCGAAAGCGGGCAACAATGCTGAGAGTTTATCAGGTTAACCGTCTGTTGCAGAAAAAACTTTAACACAATTGTCTCTTCATCGTTTAGCTTCACGGCATCGAAGGCAATTTCTTTTTCAACGAAAGTTTTTTCCGTAAAAATTGATTTTTGCCTAACGAGAACATTGCGAATGCCAATGGCCTGTTTCTTTTTTACACTGATGGTGTTGGATACACCAAAGAGTACTTCAGGATTTGTTTCGTTCCCCACATTGAAAATATGATTTTCTTTTTCATCAAACACCTGGTTTTCACAATGAATATAGAGTATGCCATCGCGCAATTCAATCAAGCTGCTGCGATAGGGATGACCTTCGGTGAGGGTTTGAGCGAAAATTTGTCCGCGTTCATCAATACCAATTACAAAGGGGGCCTTGACCAGGTTTTTACTGTTATCTGATTTCTGGTAGTATAAATGATAACTCCCGAGGTAATAATTCTTGATCAAATCCTGCTGTGCATTTTTCCGTACAGTCTTCACAGGGGTAAATTTGAGATGACTGTTGGATGAAGGACTTTTCCAATCATCCCACTCCATTACCGGAATATTGAGGTACGTTAGTAGTACATTCAGTTTTGTTTCTTTCGCTTCTCCTTTATTCCAATAACTATGCAGTGTCTTTCCGCTGATCCAGGTGATGAGTTTTTTTTGTTCCACCAAATGCTGTGCAACGGCATCATCACTCGAGAGTTTTTGTTCCGGTATCAGGTGCTCCAGAAAATCTTTGCCCACAATCAATTTTCCCGAAATAAGATAAGGCTGTGCAATGGCCAGTTGCGTTACTTTTCGGTTTATGCGCCTTGCCAAAAAATCAAAAATAGTGCGGTTGAATTTTCGCCAGTCCAGTCCCAGTCCGGCTGCCAGCAACTGCTCATTCAACTCAGGGCTGGCCTCAATGGCATCTTTTACTTTAATTGGAATCATCGGCTTCTGACAGAGATTTGACAGTCAAATGTATCGAAAGATTTTATTGCGGCTTAAGCAATTGATTTCCAAAGCATTGAAAAGCCATTAAAATACATTTGACGGCTTTTTGTCATAATCTGACTTATCCAAATTTACTGCCGCTCAATTGCCTATTAACCCAATTAAATTTCATTAAACCCTAAAACCGCATGAGAAAATTATACTTCATCATTCTTCTCCTTGCCGTTCAGCTTTCCTTTGCGCAAACCGAAAGGGTAACCGTTAGCGGAAATGTGACCGATAAGCAGGAAGGCTCCGCACTCCCCGGTGTCAGTATCCTGGAAAAAGGAACCAATAACGGAACGACAACGGATGTCTCCGGAAACTATTCCATTTCAGTTTCGCCAGAAGCAACATTGGTATTCACGTTTGTGGGGTACACGCTGCAGGAAACTCCCGTAAACAACCGTACAACCATCAACATTGGTCTTGCGCAAGACAGCCGCCAACTGGAAGATGTTATTGTAGTAGGATACGGAACGCAGAAAAAGAGTCAGGTAACCGGAGCGATTGCTTCGGTAGATAATAAGGAATTCAAAGATCAACCGGTAACCAATCTTGCATCCTCAATCCAGGGACGCGTTTCCGGTTTAAATGTAACCACACCATCCGGTACACCGGGGGCAGGATTGCTGATTAACATTCGCGGTAATAATAGTCCATTGTATGTTGTTGATGGTATACCAATGATTAGCCAAAGTAATTCAAGCCTCTCAACTTCCTTTGATACGGGCGGCAATGTAGTGGGTAGCGGGCAAAACCTGAGCTCGATATCAGATATCAATCCGAATGATATTGAATCGATTGAGATATTGAAAGATGCCTCAGCTGCTTCCATTTATGGTGCGCGTGCAGCGAACGGTGTTATTCTGATTACTACCAAACGCGGTAAGTCGGGCAAGCCTTCCATTAACTTCAATACATATTATGGCGTACAATCCATTTCACGGCCTATTGAATTTATGGGCAGCGAAGAATTTGTAGGCCTGGTAAATGAAGCGCGTCAAAATGACCTTGACAAATACAACGAAGACAACACGTACTTTGGAGATGATTTCGACCCGGCTATTCTGACGGATCCGTTGGAGAATTTTGACCTCACCGGTGTGAACACCAACTGGCTTGACGAAGTTACCCGCGCAGCGCCAATATCCAACTACGAGCTTTCCTTGGGTGGCGGAAACGACAAGACAAAATACTTTACGAGTCTCAGCTATTTCAATCAGCAGGGTATACTCATTGAAAATTTTTACGATCGCATTAACTACCGGTTAAACCTCGATCAAAAAGTAAATGATAAACTTACCGTGGGCACAAGTGCCTTCTTAGCGTACTCACGCAATAAGCGCAGCTTTAATGATAATACCTACACAGGTATTATCACCAACATTGTGGGGGCATCACCGCTGATGCCCGCCTATGATGAAAATGGTGACTACACTGTTTTTGAAGATTACCAGGCAAACTGGCTTTCGGATAACCCGATGAAATCGGCCAAGGAAATTAAAGCATTAACAACGACCACGAGAATCTTAGGAACTGCCTACGCAGAATATGCTTTTACACCGCAATTAAAATTCAGAACATCAGCTTCTGCTGATTTAACCTATACGATCGATAACCAATTTAAATCACCCATTACGGCCGATGCAGAAGCTGTTCGGGGTGAAGCGTTCGAAGCAAACTACAACAATACAACCTGGTTGAATGAAAATATCCTGTCGTACACAAAGGATATGAGTAACAACAACCTGACGCTGATGGGCGGATTCACCTTGCAGAAGTCGGTGACAAACCGAAACAGTATTACCGGTCAGGGTTTCCCATCTGGCGGACTGGAGAACATTTCGAGTGCGGCCTCTATTGTTCGTGCTTCCGGCACACAAACCATGTGGTCGCTCATGTCATTCCTGGGCAGGGTTAACTATTCCTTACACGATAAATATTTAATCACCGCTACCATGCGGGCCGATGGATCGTCCCGCTTTTCGAAAGACAATCGGTTCGGATATTTTCCTTCCGCTTCTGTGGCCTGGAGAATTTCACAGGAAAGTTTTCTGCAAAATGCCAGTGCGCTTTCTGACTTGAAACTTCGTGTGAGTTATGGCTTAACGGGCGATCAGGAAATTGGTGACTTTCAGAATATTTCTTTCTATTCACCAACACGGTATTATGGCATTCCCGGTGTCAGACTACGCAACATTGCTGACCCCAGTCTTACCTGGCAGGAGAATAAGATGCTGAACATTGGTTTAGACTATGATTTGTTCACCGGAAAAATCAGTGGATCGTTAGAGTTCTTCCAATCGACCAAGAGCAAGTTGCTTAGTCAGGATGCTATTCCCGGAACAACGGGTTTTCCCACCATTACGCGCAACAGCGGTGAAATTCAAAACACAGGATTTGAATTCAGTTTAAACGCCCGGATCATTGATAAGAATGATTTCAAGTGGAACCTTGGATTTAATTTCACTACCATCAAAAATGAGATCAAGAAGCTGACCAACGATGGAATATTAGTTACTGCCTACAGCGATTTGGCGCCCACACATATTCTAAAGATAGGTCAGCCCATCAGCAGTTTCTGGGGCGTAAAGTACCTCGGTGTTGATCCGGATACAGGCGATCCGGTATATCAGGATTTAGATGGTGATGGCGATGTGGACGGTGATGATTCACAGATTATCGGCAAAGCCTTTCCGGATGCTTTCGGTGGACTGACGAATACATTTCAGTACAAGAAATTTGATCTCAGCATCTTTGCCCGATACTCGTTTGGCAACGATGTGTATAATTTAATTCGTCCGGTTTACGAGTCGTTGGGTTATGGCAATGATGGTGGTTTATATTCCGTCTACGCCAACAACGCCACGACAGTTCGCGATCGGTGGAGACAACCGGGAGATCAAACCAATACTCCACGTGCTTCTTTTATCAATGCTAATTTCTATGAAGGCTCATCTCAATTTGTGGAGGACGGATCATTCGTGCGCATTCAGAATGTAAACTTTGGTTATACATTCGGTGGTGGAAAAATTTTCAGCAGCGTACGTACCTACTTCGAAGTTCAGAACCTGTATGTGTTTTCAAAATACAAAGGGTTTGATCCGGAGGTAAGTTCTACGGGTGGTGGCAGTGAATTTACAGCCGGCATCGATTATGGTGCCTACCCTCAGGCACGCACATTCCTCGTTGGTTTTAATTTCAATTTTTAACTCGAAGCGATTATGAAAACAGTTGATATAAAATCTAAAGTCACATTTTTTGTTGTCCTGCTGATGTTCGCTACGTCATGCGATTTTCTGGAACTGGAATCGCCCAACGACCTGGATGCCGATACCTTTTTCAAGGATGCAGAAAGTGCAGAGAGTGCGCTCATCGGTTTGTACAGTTCGTTGCAGAACCGCTCGTACTATGGTGCTGATTATGTTCTCATCAATGAACCGCTGAGTGGTATTTCCGTAACCGGAGGTTTTGATAACATCAATATTGATGAACTCGGGTTTCAGGCTGTTACACCCTCCAATATTATTGTTGAGGAAATGTGGTATAGCATTTATAATACCATTGCCAATGCAAACCGCCTGATTGAGGGCCTGGATAAAATCGATGATCCTTCTTTTGATTCTGATCGGAGAGATGAAATTGAAGGACAGGCTCGCACAATCCGGGCGATGGCACATTTTGATTTACTGCGCTACTTTGGTGAGCATTGGAATACGGCATCAGCGTTTGGTGTGCCCATTGTGCAAACTGTTCAGAAAATTGGTGATGTAGAAGCAAGAAGTTCAGTAGCCGAAAGTTATACGTTTATTCTGGATGAATTAACCGATGCACTTGAATTGGTTAACCAGGATGACCGCGATCCTGCATTTATAAACGGTGCAACCGTACACGCATTGTTGGCGCGGGTATACCTCTATAAGCGCGAGTATGCCAATGCTATAACACATGCGAATGCTGTGATCGCAGACGGTTTTAATCTTCTCGCTGCTGCGGATTATGCTAAAGTATTTACCAATCGCCAAACGTCTGAATCCATTTTTGAATTGGCCTTCGATGCGCAAAACAGAAGTCGCTTTAACAGCCAGACCTATTCGCGGCCGGCTGCGCTGAATACTGAAGTGAATTTTCTGGCAGCAAAAACATTGTCTGATTTCTTTTCCGATCGTGCGGGCGATGTGCGGGCAGGCCTGGTGGATTTTGATCCTTCAAACAATGACACATCCATTCAGCCAAACGGCAGAACTCAAAAGTACCGCGGTGAGTCGAGTGAAGATAGTCCTGCGTACATCATTCGGCTTGCTGAAATGTATTTGATCTTGGCAGAGGCGAAGGGCCGGGTTACGGGGCTCGCTGATCTGAATGCATTGCGTATACAACGAGGTCTTGCTGCACTCACAGCAGGAGATGTACCAACCGATGATGCTTATCGTATGGCCATACTCGATGAGATCAAAGCAGAGTTTAATTTCGAAGGGCATTACTTCTTTGATCTGGCTCGAGTGAACGAAATAAAACCCGGTGGTGTGTTGGATCTTGATGCTTTCCGCGCCATTCTGCCAATTCCCTTGCGGGAGATAACTGCGACAAAAGGTGTTGTGGTACAAAATCCGGGCTATGCTGAGTAGTTTTGAAAATTGATAGTTGTAAACAGTAGTATATGCGATCAGGGTTAACGGTGTTGTTGCGTAGTGCATTTGCTCAGGCTGCCTGCCCGGGAACAGATTATGGCCGTAGAGATTTTATGAAGAAGAGTGCGCTGGCAGCGATGGCCCTCTCAATACCGTTTGCTTCTTGTAAAAGTAAAGAAAAACCGGTGGTCGCTATTGTTGGTGGAGGTATTGCCGGACTCACTACTTCGTATTATTTGACGAAGTGGGGAATTGCCCATATACTCTTCGAGGGAAACAGTCGGTTGGGAGGGCGTGTGCTCACCGTTGAGAATGCCGTGATCGATCAGGCACATGTTGATTTCGGAGCGGAGTTTATCGATACCATTCATGATGATTTGTTGTTATTGGCAAAAGAACTTAAGGTTGAAGTAGTCAATCTTGGGGAAGACATGCTCAAGGCCAAAGGTTATTTCTTCGATGGAAAAATGTTTTCAGAAGAAGATCTTGTTAAGGCCATTCAGCCCTTTGCTGATGTGTTAGCGAAGGATATTAATCGTATTCCGGAGGAGCTCCATTTTTCAAAAGCAGAACAGTTTCAGGATATCGATCAACATTCTGTTACCAGTTATCTGCAAAGCATTGGTATGTCGGGCTGGCTGATGCATTTTTTTGAAATGGCTATGGAGGGCGAATATGCCATGAATGCATCCGAGCAATCGGCTATTAATTTATTGGTGATGTTGTCCGCACCATTTCACTATAGTGAGCACTACCACCTGTTGGGAAGTTACCACGAGGTGTTCAAGTTTAAGGGAGGAACGCAGCGATTCATTGATGCCCTTTCAACGGGGGTTGATCAGCATGTGAAGCTTGGATACCGGTTGAAAAAACTGTTGAAGAACGAAGATCAATATAGTTTGTCATTTGACGTAAATGGCAAACCCAAAGTGGTAACGGCCGATATTGTAGTCCTTGCCCTGCCGTTTACGGTACTCCGCGACATCGAAAGAGATTTTAAATTTTCGGAACGAAAGGAGCGTTGGATTGCTGAAGCCGGATTTGGCAATGCCATTAAAGTAGCGATGGGCTTTAACAAACGCGTTTGGCGCGAAGCCGGCTTCCAGGGTTATACCTTTACGGATGTGAACCGAACAGTATTTTGGGACAGTGCACAACTCATTCCAACAACAGCAGGATCGCTTTCGTTTGCCGGTGGCGGAGATTCAGCAACTGAACTTGCAACAAAATCCTATACCGAGATAAAAGAAAAATGGCTAACTGGTGCCGACACGATTTATCCGGGCCTGGCAGCGCAATACAATGGAAAGATTTCAAAATTTCCGTGGAGTGTTAATCCCTTTTCAAAAGGAAGTTATACAGCGTATAAGAAAGGTCAATGGAGTGCATTTGCTGGTGTGGAGGCTGAACCTTTCGAAAATATTTTTTTTGCCGGTGAACATTGTAGTGTAGCCCATCAGGGTTTTATGAATGGTGCTGCCGAAACAGGACGAGGCGCGGCTGAAGCAATCCATAAAAAATTAACGGAGATCGGTGAATCATAGAAGGAGGAAGAAGCAATAACCAATACGAAGCATGTTAAAATCGATTAATCCATATAACCAATCCGTCATAGCAGAATTTTCCCTGCTTGACGACCATACTATTCAGAAAAAACTCGACCGAGCAACCGCTGCATATAAATCCTGGCGAAAGGAAAGTTTTTCTGTTCGGTCCGGTTTGATGAACCGTGTTGCGGAAGTGTTACGGCAAAACAAAGAAGAGTATGCGCGAACCATTACCCTGGAAATGGGCAAGGCTATCGGAGAAGCGCGCGGTGAAGTGGAGAAGTGTGCGGCTACCTGCGCCTACTATGCTCAACACAGTGAAAATTTTTTAAGGGATACCACAATCGTTACCGAGGCAAAGAGAACGTATGTATCGTATCATCCCACCGGAGCAATATTGGCAATCATGCCGTGGAATTTTCCATTCTGGCAAGTGTTCCGGTACGCGGTGCCGGCACTGATGGCCGGTAACGTAACACTGTTGAAACATGCGCCCAATGTTTGCCAAACGTCTTTAACCATTGAAAAAATTTTTCTAACGGCTGGTTTTCCCGCAGGAGTTTTTCAATCACTCATTATCGATGTTGATAAAGTGGAAGGAATTATCCAGCACGACATTGTTCAAGGTGTAACCTTAACGGGAAGTGAATATGCGGGCTCACAGGTTGCAGCATTGGCCGGAAAACATATCAAGAAAAGTGTACTGGAGTTGGGAGGAAGCGACCCCTTTATCGTACTCGAAGATGCAGACCTCGAACGAGCTGCAAAAATCGCAGCGCAGTCGCGGATGCAAAATGCCGGACAAGTTTGTATTTCAGCCAAGCGATTTATTGTGCTGGAAAAAGTGAAAGAAGAATTTGTCGAACGGCTCAAAAGAAATATTCTGGCCCTCACCCAAGGGAACCCTCTCGATGAAAAAACAACAACCGGTCCGTTGGCCCGCTTAGATCTCGCTGAAAAGCTGGAGCAACAAGTTCGTGCTTCCGTAAAAGCGGGGGCTCAACTGATGTTAGGTGGCGAACGTAATGGTTGCAACTATCAACCTGCCTTACTTGAGCAAGTTGTTCCCGGCATGGTAGCGTTTGAAGAAGAAATTTTCGGACCGGTAGCTTCTGTCATTTCTGCTGTGAGTGAAGAAAATGCAATCGCACTGGCGAACAACAGCCGTTACGGTTTGTCGGCTTCCCTTTGGACATCCGACCTGGATCGTGCTGCGCACGTTGCAAAGGAGATAGAAGCCGGAGGTGTATTTGTGAATGCCCTCGTGCGTTCGGATGCGCGCTGGCCCATTGGCGGAATAAAAAAATCCGGCTATGGCCGTGAACTTTCAGAAGTCGGCATCAAAGAGTTTATGAATGCCAAAACGATTGTCATGGAAGCATAATATTTTAATTAAAGAGAGAGATAACAGCCAACATCAGCGATGAAGAAATCAGAAAAACTTGTAGCCCGCAGAAATGCCATTGTACCCGAGGGTTTGGGAATGTTTAGTCCGGTAACCATTGTTTCCGGAAAAGGTGCCACGCTCAAAGATGCCGATGGAAAAGAGTACATCGATTTTGCCGGAGGTATTGGTGTACTCAATGCCGGGCATTGTCCGAAGCCTGTTGTTGACGCTATAGTAAAGCAATCGCGACAGTTACTTCACGCCTGTTTTCCGGTGGCCATTTATGAACCTTACGTTGAACTTTGTGAACAGCTTGCCAAGCTTTTCCCACATGGCAAATCAACAAAGGTAATGCTGGTGAATTCCGGAGCAGAAGCCGTAGAGAATGCGGTGAAGATTGCACGACAGGCAACGGGCAAACAAGGTATCATTTGTTTTACTGGTGGGTTTCATGGACGTACGCTGTTGGGCATGACCCTTACTTCCAAAACCGGATATAAAATCGGAAGCGGTCCGTTTGCACCCGAAGTATACCGCATTCCCTTTCCGGATTATTACAAACGGAATGATGGATTGAAGATGGATGAATTTGTGAAGCGTGAGCTCCAGGCTTTTGAAAGTTACCTGCACAACATGGTCGATGCCAGTAACGTGGCAGCTGTCATCATGGAGTTGGTACAAGGTGAAGGCGGATTTGTGGTGGCACCGAAAGAATATGTTCAGGGCTTGTATGAAATCTGCAAATCAAAAGGTATACTTTTTATTGCCGATGAAGTACAAACCGGTTTTGGTCGCACAGGTAAGTGGGCTGCCTATGAGCATTATGGTATTACACCAGACATTTCTACGTGGGCAAAATCGATGGGCAGTGGTATGCCGATTGGAGCGGTGATTGGCCGCGCTGAGGTAATGGACAAAACCACCAAAGGAACATTGGGAGGAACCTATCCGGGTAATCCGGTGGCGTGTGTGGCTTCACTAGCTACCATCGAATACATGAAGAAGATTGACATTAACAAAAAAGGTGAGGTTGTTGGAAAGACAGTGATGAATTTTTTCAAGAAACTTAAGCACGAATGTTCCGCCATTGGCGATGTTCGTGGATTGGGTGCGATGGTGGCGTTTGAACTAGTAAAAGATAATGATCCAAACAAACCTGATTCGGATCTGTGTAAAGCATTACTCAACGCCTGTGCCGAAAAGGGTTTACTGATTATCAGTGCGGGAACATCAGGCAACGTCATCCGTGTGCTGAGCCCGTTGGTCATTTCAAAACCACAGCTTGTGAAGGGATTAAACATCCTGCGCACAGAACTTTTAGGGCTTACCGAAAACACCTCGAACAAGGTCGCCAACAAGAAAGAAATAGTGCATTCATGAAATCCACGCTCGACATTGCGAACTACAAAGAAGTTGGTGGTGGTGTAACCATCTTGACAACCCAGGTGCACCATGCTGAACAGCTGGAGGCTTTGCAGGAATTGGTGTTCCCGACTCTTGCGAAGGAATCACTGATGCGCAAAGAACACTACCTGAATCACATTCAGATTTTCCCGGAGGGTCAGTTTGTTGCCGTAAAAGATCATCAGGTTATTGGCATGACCACCACCATCCGGTATCATTTACATGTGGATGACAAGCATACATTCAATGATGTATTTGATCACGGATTTTTAAACACGCATCAGCCGGATGGCGATTGGCTATACGGTATGGACATCGGTACACATCCTGATTTTCGCGGATTGGGAATTGCAAAATTTTTGTACGATGCCCGGCAGGAAACAGTACACAAGCTTGGTTTGAAAGGCCAATACACGTACGGAATGCTCAGCGGCTATGGCGCCATAAAAAATAAAATTTCGGCTGAGAAATATTATGCACAGGTGGTTGAAAATAAGGTGAAAGACCCGACTGTCTCGCGACAGATTAAATACGGATTCAAACCGTATGGATTAATTCCCGACTATGTTGACGATCCGGTATGCGATGGATATTGCGCCCTGTTGATTCGCGTGAACGAGGAATACAAAGGAGAAATTCATATTGAGTAGTAGTAAAAATGATTAACGAAACGAGCATGAGTACGACACTAACCATTCAGAAAACAATAAACCTTAAGACAACAATACCCGGACCTAAAAGTCAGGCGATATTAGCACGTAGGGCAAATGCAACACCGGCCGGACTTGCTAAATCAACTGACGTAGTGGTGGCCGATGCAAAAGGTGCTGTTATCAACGATGTTGATGGAAACACACTTCTCGATTTTGCAGGTGCCATTGGCGTGATGAACATTGGTCATTGTGCACCGAACGTTGTGAAAGCAATTCAGGAGCAGGCAGAAAAATATATTCATACCTGTGCTCTGGTCACCACCTTCGAACCAATGATTGAGTTGTGTGAATTGTTGAACAAGGTTACACCCGGGTCATTTACCAAAAAAACATTGCTGGCAAACTCCGGCAGCGAAGCCGTAGAGAATGCCATTAATATTTCGCGTTATTATACGAAGCGAAAAGGTGTAATCTGTTTTGAAGGAGGTTATCATGGACGAACATTGCTTACGTTGAGTTTAACTTCGAAGCATGGTTTATTCAAGAAGGGTTTCGGTCCGTTTGGCGGAGACATCTATCGCTTGCCGGCACCGAACATCTACAGAAAGCCGGATCAGATGACAGAGCAGGAGTACATCGATTTCTCCATAAAGAATCTGCGCAATGCGCTGATCAGCCAGGTAGATCCTTCTGATCTTGCCGCGATTCTCATTGAACCGGTTCAGGGTGAAGGAGGTTTCATCCCAATGCCGAAGGCGTTTCTGCAAGAGATCAGAAACATCTGCAATGAAACCGGTGCGGTGATGGTGTGTGATGAAATTCAAAGCGGCTTTGGACGTACGGGAAAATTATTTGCCTGCGAGCATTATGGAATTTCTCCTGACATCATCACCACGGCAAAATCATTAGGCGCAGGCCTGCCAATTTCGGCAACGGTAGGGAAAGCAGAAATCATGGATGCTGTTCACCTCGGTGGTGTTGGTGGAACGTATGGAGGTTCACCGGTTACGTGTGTGGCCGCCATCGAAGTAATCAAAGAAATGACCAAGCCTGAATTTTTAGCACAAGCTGATCGGGTAGGAAAAATTATGGAGACGAGGTTGGAAGAATGGCGAAAAAAATATTCCGTTATAGGAGATGTTCGTGGGTTGGGCGCGATGCGTCTGGTGGAATTCGTAAAAGATCGAAAAACAAAAACCCCGGATATGGACATCACCATCAAAATTCTGAAAGATGCAGTGGCCAATGGCATTGTTTTAATACGAGCCGGACTCTACAGTAATTGCATCCGGCTTCTTCCTCCGTTGGTGATAACCGAAGCGCAACTTCATGAAGGTTTGGATGTACTGGAAGCTGCTATTGCCCGTGCCAATCCGCAAACAAACTAAGAGAACGCGTTGAAGTCAACACTCTTTTATAACGGAATCATCCTCACACAAGACGATCAACGGTCGGTTGCTTCAGCTATGCTCGTAGCGGGTAATACAATTGTAGCGGTAGGAAAATTGGATAGCATTGCGAAGCAAAAAAAATCCGACACTGAACTCATTGATCTGAAGGGAAAATGTGTTTTACCGGGTTTCAATGATGCACACATTCATGTGTGGAAGGTTGGTCAGCTTGAATCGTTTATTGTTGATCTTCGCGGAGCAAGGTCCATTCCGGAACTCCGGTATAAAGTAAAATCTGTTGCTGATAAACTTCCTGCGGGGCGTTGGATTGTTGGCCGTGGATTCAACGAACAGGTGTTGGAAGAAAAACGCATGCCGGTGAAGGAAGATCTGGATAGTATTAGTAAAGATCATCCGATTTATTTAATCCGAACCTGTGCCCACATTGCAGCGGTGAATAATCTTGCCCTCCAAGAAGCGGGCGTAAATGAATCGACACCGGCACCAAGTGGAGGAGTTATTGGGAAAACACCTTCGGGTTCGCTCACCGGGATTTTTTACGAGACAGCGATTGGATTGATCTCAAAACATATTCCACCACCTTCGTATGAGGAGTATAAAAAAATGATCGCACTCGGTGCTGAAAAACTTCTGCGTGTTGGTGTTACCAGTGCAACAGACCCGGCTGTACATCCGGAGTTGCTGGAGGCTTACCAAAAAATGTATCAAAACGGTGAACGATCAGTTCGGTTTAATCTCATGCCGATTTTGTTACCCGATGGTGGCGATAAACCATTTCCCATTCCTGAAAAATTTGAAAATGAATATCTCACGATCAATACAGTAAAGTTTTTTTCTGATGGTGGATTGAGTGGTAAAACCGCAGCGTTGAAACGTTCTTATAAAAATTCTTCAGACAAGGGTGTGTTGCGATTGAAGCGCGAGTATTTTTATACGTTAGTGAAGGACGCACAGGAAAAAGGTTTTCGCATCGGCACGCATGCCATCGGAGATGAGGCCATTGAACTTGTGTTAAGTGTGTACAAAGAGTTGTATCATCAATTTGGTGACACACGCAACCGCATCGAGCATCTGGGATTGCCAACAGAGAAAAATATAATCGATATTGCTGTGTATGCCTTTGTCCCGGTAACACAACCTATTTTTCTGGATGAGTTGGGTGAGAATTTTATCAGCGCCTTGGGCGATGATTACATCAATACATGTTACCCTGTTCGTTCATTGCTGAACAAGCATATTCCGGTTGCATTTTCAACGGATGCTCCTGTAGTCAAAAACATTAGTCCGTGGAAGGGCATCAAAGCAGCCGTGACCCGGTCCACAAGTAGTGGAAATATTATTGCGCCACAGGAATCCATTACCGTGGAAGAAGCCATTTACGCGTATACCATGGGCAGCGCTTACGCAGAAGGAAGTGAACATCTAAAAGGATCTTTGGAACCGGGCAAGCTTGCAGATTTTATTATTGTGGATAAAAACCCGACTGACATTTCAACCGAAAAACTTGATACCATGTTGGTAGAAGCTACCTATGTGGACGGAGTTTGTGTATACCAAATCAACGCTTAAATTTTATTCAACAATGCCGCAATACAAACAATACAGTAATGGTGAATGGGTAGAAGCATCAAATGGAAAAACCTGGGATGTTATCAATCCGGCAACGGAAGAAGTCATTGCAACGGTTCCATTTGGAAATGATGAAGATTGTCGTGCTGCGATTGAGGCTGCCAAAGAAGGTTTTAAAACATGGTCGCGCACCAACGCATTTGATCGCGCTGTTATTTTAAAAAGAGCAGCCGCACTGATGCACGAGCGTCTTCAAGAGTATGCTGCCATCACCGTTCAGGAAAGCGGGAAGCCCCTGGCTGAAGCAATTGGTGAGTGGCGTGTATCGGCTAATTTTTTTGAATGGTTTGCCGAAGAAGGTAAGCGCCATGGCGGGCGACTGGTTACAGCCAACCGCAATAACAAACGCATGAGTGTGTTGTATCAACCGCTCGGTGTTGTGGGTGCCATCACAGCCTGGAATTTTCCGGCTTATAATCCGGCCAGGTGTTGGGCCGCTGCCCTTGGTGCCGGGTGCGCTGTAGTGGCAAAAGCTTCGGAGTATACACCGCTTACCGCGATGAATCTTGTGCAGTGTTTGGTTGAGGCGGGTTTGCCAAAGGGGGTGATGAATCTAATTAATGGTCAGGCTGATCTTATCGGAAAAGAAATGCTGGAAAATCCGGCTGTCCGGAAAATTAGTTTTACCGGCAGTACGCGCGTTGGAAAAATATTGATGGATGGTGCTTCTAAAACCAATACAAGGCTGGCCCTTGAGTTGGGTGGAAATGCACCCGTACTGGTGTTTCCGGATGTTGATGTCAGAAAAGTAGCGGAAGAATCGGTTGGGGCAAAACTTCGCAATGCCGGACAAGTTTGTATTGCACCACAACGTTACCTCGTACATGAAGCGATAGCAGAAGAATTTTTGAAGCATGCTGCCCATCGAATGAAAAATATTAAAGTGGGATTTGGATTAGATCAGGGTGTAGACATGGGACCCATGATCAACATACAGCAACGAAACAATCTTGAAAAATTGCTGAAGGACGCAAGAGCCCATGGTGCCGATATTGTTGTGGGTGGTAATCGTGGAGATTTTGAAAGAGGCTATTTTCATGAGCCAACATTGGTTCAAAACACACCAGTGGATAGTCCGCTGTTTAAAAATGAAATCTTCGGACCTGTTATGCCCGTGACCACCTTCAAGTCGATAGAAGAAGCCTTGGCTCTGGCCAATGCTACTGAGTATGGATTGGCATCATATGTTTGGACCAATGATTTAAAAACATCCATTCACGTTTCCGAGCAACTGGAGTTTGGTTTGGTGGGAGTAAATGAATGGTATCCGCAGGCGTTTGAAGCTCCTTTTGGCGGTTGGAAACAAAGTGGCCTGGGCTATGAATGTGGGGAGGAGGGATTGGTAGAATATATGGAGCGTAAACTCATCAGCATTGGAGGGCTTTAGAATTTTCGTTAGGCAGTTTACACAGGATGATTTAAAATTGTACTGCATACATTGTATTGTGTAAATCAGAACTATGCACGACTACGGCTTACTTACATTATTACCGGTTTTGGTCGTCATTGTGCTGGCAACGGTTACACGATCATCTTTCGAGCCCCTCATCGTTGGGATTTTGGTTGGGTGTATCATTGCTTACCAGGGAAACTTTCTTGACAAATTTATTGAACACCTCACCACTGCACTCACAGATAAGAACAGCGGATGGGTCATCCTGGTTTGCATGTTATATGGATCACTGATCACGATGATGATCCGCGGAGGTGGAACAACAGGCTTCAGTAATTTCTTACTTCGGTACGTACACAACAGGAGGTCGGCACTGCTTTCAGCGTGGATACTGGGTATTTTAATATTTGTAGATGATTACCTGCATTCGCTTGCCGTAGGTGCCGCGATGAAAAAGATAACCGATAAGTTCAACATATCACGAGAGCTGCTTGCCTACATTGTTCATGCTACTTCTGCGCCACTCTGTATTTTATTGCCCATCTCAACATGGTCTATTTTCATCAGTGGCATCATTGAAAAAGAAGGCATTGTTGAAAAGGGTCAGGGAATGATCGGTTACATGCACGCTATTCCCTATATGGCTTTTGGTTTTGTTGGCATTACACTGGTGTTGCTGGTGGCATTGGGTTGGTTCCCCATCATTGGCAAAATGAAAAAAGCGGAGCTTCGTGCGGCCACCGGGGTAACCATACCGCCCGATCCCGGAAGCAGCATCATGGTGCAGGAAGAAGCTCCGCCTGCAAAATCCAAACTTGGTTATTTTGTTTTCCCCATGGTGGTGCTGATTACCACTACTATATATTTCGATTTCGATGCGTTGAAGGGCGCACTGATCACAAACTTCTTTGTGTTTGTTTATCTTTTTGCAGATAAGGCGTTAACCCTTCGCCAGCTTTCAGAAGCAATTTTGCAAGGATTTAATACCATTCTTTTTCCCATCATCCTGGTGATTCTGGCTTTTGCACTGAAGCTTGTGAATGATGATTTGCATCTTGTTCAATATGTGATCACGCATGTTGAACCCTATATGAGTCGGGAGTTCTTTCCAGCGATTGCATTTTTAACACTGGCCACGATAGCTTTTCTGACAGGTTCTTCGTGGGATTTATATGTTATCGCAATACCGCTCATGGTTCCGCTTGCCCGGGCGCTTGAATCCAATGTGTGGGTAGCGATCAGTGTAGTGGTGTGTGCGGGAGCGTTTGGTTCGAATACGGGCTTCTTTAGTGATTCCACTATTTTATCAGCATCCTCTTCTAATGTGCCCACCATGCAACATGCACTCACACAATTGCCCTATGCGCTTATCGCGCTGATGATTTCAGTCCTGATTTACGTTGGGATTGGTTTTATAGTGTAGATAAGGTGCCATAAAGCTTATTATTTCTGAGTGATGGCTGACCATTCAAAGCCAGTTGCCTTGGGAATCTCCAGAAATATTTTTTGGATGAATTCGTTTGGAGCAGTCAGTTTCCGTTTTGCCATGTCGATCCAGGCCCCGTCAATATTCAGCAGCGCGGCACGTGATCCATCTTCCTTTAAAAAGTTGTGGCGCAAACTCCACCGGCTCAGATCAGGGGTTGCCTTCACCATTTCAACATCAATAAAAATTTTATCTTCCAATACAATTTCGCGCCTGAAGATAGCTTCCTCCCGAAAGAGTATGGGGCCGATCTGAAATTCTTCCAGCTTTTGGGTTGTCAGTCCATGGCTGCTCAGAAACATCATTCGCACAGCAGCACCATAGTCGTAATACGCAGAATGCCGAAGGTGGCGGTTAGCATCAATATCTGCCCAGCGAATCTGTATGTGTTGTGAATAGACCGTCATAATTTCTTTTAAGACTTCATGAAGCAGCAAAGTTAGCTGCATTTTGTGAATTGGGAGCTAATTCGGTTTATCAGGTGATTTTTCATGCTGCTCCCTGTTAGAGGGAATTTTATACTTTTGTTCATGGATTTTAAAGTCCGAAGAACAAGCCCAACAATTAATTTTGAACTGCGTTATAGCAGTTATTCTGAGAAAAGAGAAATCAAGTATGAGTGAAAACAAAAATTCAAGAACCCAGATAGGCTTGCCCCTGGTATTGTGTATTGGGCTGGCGGCCGGTGTCTTTGTCGGGTCAAGCTTCAACAGCAAAAAAAGTTCAAAAGATGTGAATGCGGAAGTTCAAAAATTCCGCGAAGTACTCACCCAGATTAACGATGAATATGTTGATAGTGTCAGCACAACAAAACTTGTAGACGAAGCCATCCAGCATATGCTGAACAAACTCGATCCGCATTCATCCTATATTTCTGCCAGCGATCGTGTTGCCGCCAATGAAGACCTGCGCGGGAACTTTGACGGTATCGGCATCGAGTTCAATATTTTTGATGATACCATTGTGGTAGTTACCCCGTTAAGCGGTGGGCCTTCTGAGGCATTGGGCATTCAATCAGGTGATAAAATTATTCGCGTTGATGATAAGAAAATGGCCGGGATTGGTGTTACGACCAGTCAGGTAATGAAAGCCCTCAAAGGACCAAAGGGCACTGAGGTAAAAGTAACGATCCTCCGGGAAGACAAGGAAATAGATTATAAAATCGTCCGGGATAAAATTCCTCAGTATTCCATGGACGTGGCATATATGGTAAACAGCGAAGTAGGGTACATTAAAGTGAACCGCTTTGCTGCTACTACCTTCGAGGAGTTTCATACAGCCCTGCAAAAGCTAAAAGGCCAGGGTATGAAGAAGCTTATTCTAGATTTGCAGGGAAATCCCGGTGGTTATATGAACATGGCCATTGATATGGCTGATGAATTTTTGCAGGAAGGAAAAGTTATTGTTTCACAAAAAGGAAAAGTTCGTAAGTACAGTGCCAAGGCAACATCAACAACGAAGGGTGATTTTGAACAAGGTGATCTGATTGTTCTGGTCAATGAAGGAAGCGCCTCAGCTTCAGAGATTCTGGCAGGGGCATTACAGGATAATGACCGTGCCCTGGTAGTAGGCCGAAGAAGTTTTGGTAAAGGTCTGGTTCAATCACCTTTCGACCTGAGCGATGGCTCAGAATTGCGCCTGACCATTTCACGCTACTATACACCAAGCGGACGTTCTATTCAGAAGCCATATGATGATGACGAAGAGTACTCACAGGATATTATCAGCCGGTATAACCATGGTGAATTTTTTCATTCCGACAGTATCCGTTTTAACGACTCATTAAAATACCTCACGGCCAATGGCAGGGCAGTATACGGTGGTGGCGGTATCATGCCAGATTATTTTGTTCCGCTGGATACATCGCTCAACAGTCACTACCTGAACGAGTTGTACACCGCAACATCTATCCAAAAATATACCTTCAACTTTGCGGAAGCACAAAAGGCCGAGCTTGCTAAAAAGGGACTGGAGAATTTTATGAAGAATTTTATCGTGACGGATAAAATGCTGAATGACCTAGTTAAGGTTGGTCAACGCGATAAAGTCAAGCCCGATTACCAGGAGTTGAAGGACAAAAAGAAACTGTTCCAGATTCACGTGAAGGCTCAGATTGCCAGAAAAATATGGGGCAATGATGGCTTCTATCCGGTCATTAATGAAACCAACGAAATCTTTTTACATGCCCTTCGGGTTTTTGACCGTATTCCGGAATTAGACCGGTCGAAAATGTAGGTTGAATAGTAGAGAATAATCATTTGAAGTCCCAACACAATAAGCTGTGTTGGGATTTTTTATTTTGTAAAAGATGAATTTTCGAAAGAGACTTCTGCGTGGTAACAAATCGTTGTTGGAATGTTTACTTTTGAAATACATCAACACCATTTCCTATGTACTACTATCGCCTTGGTACTATTCCGCATAAGCGACACACCCAGTTTCGTCAGCCGGATGGCAGTTTGTACAAAGAAGAGTTGGTAAGTTCAGAAGGATTCTCTGGAATATATTCCAACCTGTATCATATCAATCCGCCTACGCGAATCAAAGCAATGAAGGACCCTGTAAAGTATGGTCCCAAGATGATTGAAGATTATGCGCTGCGTCACCTGCACCTGAATACGTCTAAAGTTGAACAAACGGGGGAAGATTACCTGACAGCCCGAAAAGTTTTATTGATGAATCACGATTGCTCTATTGCTATCTGTTCGCCACGGCAACGTAAAATGGATTACTTCTATAAGAATGCTGAGGGAGATGAGGTGATTTACATTCATGATGGTAAGGGAACATTGATTTCGCAGTTCGGCAAACTGGACATCCGGCAAGGCGATTATGTGGTTATCCCGCGTACGGTAATTTATAAACTGGAATTTGAAGATGGTCCGCTTCGGTTGTTGATCATTGAATCAGCTTCGCCTGTGGAAACCGTGAAGCGCTATCGCAACCAACTCGGTCAGTTGGGCGAGCATTCGCCCTATTGTGAACGTGATATCCGTCCACCACTTGAACTCATCACCGAAACCGGAAAAGGAGAGTTTCTGGTGAAGATAAAAAAACTTGGTTATCTGCACCACTATGTATATGACTACAGTCCGTTAGATCTTGTCGGCTGGGATGGTTTCTTATGGCCGTATGCATTTTCGATTCACGATTTCGAACCAATTACCGGCCGCATTCATCAGCCGCCTCCGGTGCATCAAACTTTTCAGGCGCACAATTTTGTTATCTGCTCTTTTGTGCCACGCTTGTTTGATTATCATCCACAGGCGATACCTGCTCCCTACAATCACAGCAATATTGATTCGGATGAGGTGTTGTATTATGCGGAGGGAAACTTTATGAGTCGAAGGGGGATTGAGCGCGGATCGTTCACGCTACATCCCGGAGGATTACCCCATGGTCCGCATCCGGGTACGGTAGAGAAAAGTATTGGCGCAAAGGAGACACACGAACTGGCTGTGATGATCGATACCTTCCGGCCGCTCTTTCCCACTACGGATGCACTGGAATTTATTGACAGCAACTATCCCATGAGTTGGACGGATAATGTTGAAGGATTTAATGAAGTGAATGCACCTTAGCACGTATTGTTAGAAGTAATTACAAAAATAGTGTTCTCATCATTGCGAGAGAGGGAACGACCGTTGCAATACCGTTTTATCCTCAGCACTGAGGATTGTTTCTCCCGATTATCATCGGGATCGCAATGACGCAAGATTTTGAGATGGCTTCAAGTAAGTATTACATAGGTTTTTTGAAGAAGGCAACGTATCCAACCGTTTGGTGAATCCATCCAAAGCCGAAGAAGATAAATCCACCATCGAGTTTTGGTTCTACTTTTACTAATTCCCAGCCCTCTTCGCCATAGCGGTTAAAATATTCATTGAGATCATCGGGTAATCCTGTGCTGGTAAATTTCTTGGCGTTGATGTAAACGATTTTGTACTGCCATTTCATAGATAGATCGATTAAGATTAGGGAGCTAAGTTTTCAATTTCCACAACAATCATCCGTCATTCGTGGTGAGGGATGCTTTACAAAGATAGAAAATAAAACAGGTTTACCGAGTGCTAATTTTCGGATCACCTGATCTCTAACCGAAAGCCTACACCATGATAGTTAACGATTTCAATAGCCGGATCTTCTTTTAAGTATTTTCTGAGTTTCGAAATGAAGACGTCAAGACTGCGTCCCATAAAATAATCATCATCGCCCCAAACTTTTTTCAGGATTTCTTCCCGCTTTAAAACACGATCGCGGTGCCAGACGAGTAATTTTAAAATCTCAGCTTCTTTTTGTGTCAGCGTTCTAAAGACTTGTTGGTATTTCAATGAAAGGTTAGGGTAGTCGAATTCATACAATCCTACAGGGAATATTTTTTCATCCAATAAAGCTTGCCCGTTACTTCTTTTGAGGAAAACCTCCATGCGGAAGTGCAGCTCTTCCATACTGAATGGTTTGGTAATGTAATCGTCAGCTCCCTGTTGAAAACCTTCCAGTTTATCTTCCGTGAGCGACTTGGCTGTGAGAAATAAAATGGGAATTTCAGTATTCTGCATCCGAATTTCCTTTGCGAGTGTAAAGCCATCTTTTTTGGGCAGCATGACATCGAAGATGCACAGGTGAAAGGAATATTGCTGAAATGTACGCAATGCTTCTTCGCCATCCTGACAAAGTGTAACCCAATAGCCTTTTTGCTCCAGATTGTCTTTGATTACAAATCCAAGGCTCGGGTCGTCCTCAACCAATAAAATTTTTTTCATGATCATCCGATTATTTCTCGTGCGGAAGGGTAATGGTAAAGCGACTTCCTTTTCCAAGTTCGCTGGCAACCTTAATATCTCCACGATGGGCCACTATAATTGTTTTTACATAACACAAGCCCAGCCCGAAGCCTTTTACATCATGCACATTTCCGGTGTGTACCCTATAAAACTTTTGGAAAACACGTTTCTGATTCTCTGGACTAATGCCCATACCGTTATCGCGAACATCAATGCGTAACCCCTGTGGACTGTCTGTTGTAGAAATTACGATTTCAGGTGTAGTTGTGCAGTAGTTGATGGCATTGTCGATCAGGTTATACAACACATTGGTGAGGTGAAGTTTGTCCAGTAATAATTCATGCCGGAGTGCGTTGAGTTCACAGGCAACCTGGCCGTGTTTTGCCTGCAAGGCCAGCGCAGTATTCTTAATCGCATCATGTATTACCTGGTGCATGTCAACCGTTTCCTTCTTTAAACCAATATCTTCCTTATCGAGTCGTGCAACCTGTAAAACACGCTCAACCTGTTGCCGAAGGCGGGTGTTCTCTTTTTCAATAATGGTGGCATAGTTCAGCAATCGTTCAGGTTGGTGCACAATGGCCGGGTCTTTCAAAACTTCAGTGGAAACGGCAATGGTGGAAATCGGAGTTTTAAACTCGTGTGTCATGTTGTTGATAAAATCCTTTTGGATTTCGGACAAGCGCTTTTGTTTAAGAATAACAAACAGTGTATACGCGAAAAAAATGATTACCAATACCAGCACTATGGAGGAGAAAACCCAGATTCCCATTTGGTTCATCAGGTGCGCTTCACGGTTAGGGAATTGCACGCCAAAATAGTATCCCTTATTCGCCCACTGGGGAAGCTTCATGGTGGTGATTTTTTCTTTTGCCGTTTTGAGTGGAACGTAATCTCCATACACCATGCGTTCATTCGAACAATCGTAGACGCCATATTCAAAATCGGCCACAACATTTCGTTTCTCGAATTCAGATCGTAATAAAAATTCCAGTATGCCTGCATCAATCTCACTGTTTACCATCACTACAAAATAGTTGGTTGAAAGTTGTTTGACAGGATTATTTGCAGGTGGAGGAGTTTTGCTGATATCGTAAACCTTTTGTGCAACATTATACAATGCTGTGTTAACCGATCGCTCAAACTCAGCCTCTTTTAAATCAAAAGCGCGTCTGATCCAGTATATCTGCGTGATCGTAATGCCGATTATGCTTAGGGCAGCGAGAATAATAATATATCGGATGGTGGAGGTTTTCACACAATAAAGGTAGATAAAGCAAAATCAATGGAGAAAACATTAACATCTCGTTAACAAATCTTAGGGAATCATTAACAGCCTCGTTTTACGAAAACAGCAAGCTTTGTGTTGTTCGATCGAAACGACATGTTCAACGTAAAAATTAAAATCATGAAAAAAGTAGCATTCACATTTCTAATCCTGGTTGTGGCCTTTGTTGGTATGGCGCATTCATGGGCTGTAAATTCTAAACCTTCGGGTAAGCTATCATCAACTATTGCAGTTTTCCATTGGAGCAGCACGACAATTGATTTCGGAAAAATTCCGGTTGGTAAACCGGTAACTCACCAGTTTACCTTTACCAACGAGGGTAATGTACCCCTGGTGATTTCATCGGTGCAGGCTTCCTGCGGCTGTACGGTGGCGGAATACTCAAAAGAACCTATTGCACCCGGTGGCCAGGGTTTTGTAAAAGCAACGTATAATGCTGCGAAAGCCGGTGTGTTTACTAAAACGGTTTCCGTAAATGCAAACACCGAAGAGGGCGTGGTACAGCTTTTCATCAAAGGTGAAGTGGTAGAATAGCACACCAGCTAACACACGTTATTTAGAGCGGCCTTTGTGATATCTCAACAAAGGCCGCTATTTTTTTGAGGGAATCCAATTGTAAACGTTTTCGAAAAAATAAATCTCATATCATCTCCCGGTCGGCATGCCCAACCATCGTAATTGATAAATTTGTTAGCGCTATACCGCTACTTATGCCAACGAACTACCATCAGGCCGTTTCTACACGCTACCATATTTACAATAGTCTGTTTCTGAACTTGCCCTATACGGGCATTTACCGAACCGGCACACTGCTACCATTGCTGCAACAAGCGTGTGAAGTAGGCTTTGAAAAGGGCAAAGATCCGAAATCTATTATTCGGAAATTCTTTTCCGATTTTGCGCCTCGCGCAACACGTGAAGAGCAATTTGATTTATTGTTCAACTTCATTCAATACACCGAGCGACAGGTGGTATTGTTCGATTCGATTGAAGATGCCTCCTTTAAAGAGGTTAACGACCTTAACGGGAAGGGAACAGTTGCAGCGTTACTATTACGCGCTAACTCGGAAGGAGCTGCTGAAGAGTTGAAGAAAAAGCTAAATGATTTCAGTATCCGGGTGGTGCTCACCGCCCATCCCACACAGTTTTACCCGGGTAATGTGCTCGCCATCATCAACGATTTGGAAGAAGCTATTCAGGATGGACGGCTGGAGCATATTAATTTATTACTGCGGCAATTGGGGAAAACTCCCTTTATCAATAAAGCAAAACCGACACCTTTCGATGAAGCGGTAAGCTTGTGTTGGTTTCTCGAAAATGTTTTCTATGAAGTAATTCCGAAAATTATTCTCAAACTTCAGGAAGGGTTGCAGATTAAGCCAGAGGATTGGAAGAATTATGATTTGATTAAAATCGGATTCTGGCCCGGTGGCGACCGGGATGGTAATCCGTTTGTAACGCACGAGATTACCTTGCAGGTGGCACAGCGGTTAAATCAAACATTGATGCGTTGTTATCATCGCGACATCCGATTCCTGAAGCGCAGACTCACATTTAAGGGAGTTGACCATATTATTGCACGAGCTGAGCGTAAAATCTATCCGGTTGCATACGGCAACGGTCAGGGTGATGATGGTTACCAGAATGCCAATGATTTATTAAGTGATCTACTGGAGATTCGTGAAGTGTTGATTGAAAGTCACCGTGGTCTGTTTCTCGATTTACTGGATGATTTCATTTTAAAAGTCCGCATTTTTGATTTTTATTTTGCGAGCATGGATATCCGTCAGGACAGTCGCAAGCATGCTGCTGTTTGGGAGGCCATCCTCAAACAACTTCAGGTTAAGAACAAAAAACTTAAGCATTTCGAAAAGCGACCGGAGCAGGAGCAGATTGATGCCCTATTGAAACTGAAATTCAAACCTCAGGCGATGAAGTTTGAAGATCCTTTTGTTACGGAATTGATCCAGAGCATTCATGTCATCAAAAAGATACAGGAACAAAACGGACCCGAAGGATGTCATCGTTATGTGATCAGTAATTGCCAGACTGCATTGGATGTTATTCGCGTATTTCAGTTGGCACGCCTGATACTGGGCAATGGTGAAGAGCTCGCGCTGGATATCGTTCCGCTTTTTGAGACCATTGAAGATCTCACCGAGGCTCACCATGTGATGGGCGCTTTATACGCTATACCTTCTTACCGCGAACATTTGCATAGACGTGGCAACAAGCAAACCATCATGCTCGGTTTCTCAGATGGTACAAAAGATGGTGGATACCTGCGTGCAAACTGGTCTATTTTCAGAGCCAAAGAAAACCTGACGTTGCTTTCGCGTGAACACGGGCTGACGGCAGTATTCTTTGATGGTCGTGGCGGACCTCCGGCACGGGGTGGTGGTAACACCCACGATTTTTATGCTTCGCTGGGTGATACCATTGAAGATAAAGAGGTGCAGGTAACCATTCAGGGTCAAACGATCAGCTCGAATTTTGGAACACCTGATTCGTGTACGTTTAACCTGGAGCAACTGCTGTCAGCCGGAATTGAAAATTCTGTATTTCAGAATGTGAAAACGCACATTGATGAAAAAGAAAAGAGCTTGCTGGAGTTACTGGCCGAAGAAGGACACAAAGCTTATCTCGACCTCAAACATCATCCGAAATTTGTTCCCTATCTGGAAAAAATAACACCACTTTCATTTTTTGGAGATACGAATATTGGTTCGCGGCCGGTTAAACGCAATGCCGGGGAGGGACTGAAGTTTGAAGATCTCCGTGCCATTCCTTTTGTGGGATCATGGGCACAGATGAAGCAAAACATTCCTGGGTTTTATGGTGTGGGTACTGCCTTGCGGGAATTAAAAAAAGCTGGAAGACTTCGTGAACTGAAGGCTATGTATAAGCAATCTCTATTCTTCCGCACCTTACTGGCGAACAGTATGATGTCGTTGACGAAAACGTATTATCCCGCCACAGCCTACCTGAAAAAGGATAAGGAGTTCGGAGAATTTTGGGAGAAAATGTATAGCGAGTATAAACTCTCCATGTCCATGATTCTGGAAGTTTCCGGGCTTAGCGAGCTAATGGAGAACAATCCTGTTAACCGCGACTCTGTTAAACTGCGCGAACGAATTGTAATGCCCCTGATTACCATTCAGCAATATGCCCTGCAGCAGTTGCGCGAAGCAGAACCGAAGGAAAAATCATTTGATAAGGCATACCGTACCCTCGTACTGCGCTGTATGTTTGGTATCATCAATGCGGCACGGAACTCAGCGTAGAACGATTGTTCTCTAAGGCATGCAGCTGATCATGAAACTTTACTTAATTTGAAGTTTCAAATTCACTATGAGTCTTCTTGATAAAGTAAAAACACTTTCACTTGCCTATAGCGAAGAGATCATTGCCTTGCGCAGGCATTTGCACGCCCATCCGGAATTATCGTACAAAGAGTTCAATACAGTGAAGTACGTGGCGCAGCAACTGCGCACCATGGGGATCGAACCGCAGGAAGGTGTCGGAGCAACAGGTCTGGTAGCGGAGATTAAAGGAAGAAATCCCGAGCGGAGAACCATCGCCTTACGGGCAGACATGGATGCACTGCCCATTCAGGAAGCCAATAATGTTCCTTATAGATCAAAGAATGATGGGGTGATGCATGCGTGTGGGCATGATGCGCACACTGCTTCGTTGTTGGGTACGGCTAAAATATTGCATGAAGTAAGCGATCAGTTTGAGGGAACCGTACGCATGCTCTTTCAGCCGGGCGAAGAAAAAAATCCCGGAGGTGCTTCCTATATGATCCGCGATGGCGCGCTTGAAAATCCCAGACCCTCCGGTATCATTGGTCAGCATGTTTTTCCATTGTTGCCAGCAGGTAAAATTGGCTTCCGTGAAGGCATGTATATGGCCAGCGCTGATGAGATTTATTTAAAGGTGATTGGAAAGGGCGGGCATGGTGCTGCACCAGAACTCTGTATAGATCCCATTGTAATCGCCTCACACATCATAATCGCCTTACAGCAAATTATCAGTCGTAATGCCAGTCCGAAGCAACCCACGGTGTTGACGTTTGGTAATATTACCGGATTCGGTGCCACCAATATTATTCCAAATGAAGTGAATATAGCCGGAACATTTCGGGCCATGAATGAAGTCTGGCGTTCATCGGCTCTTCAGAAAATTAAGAAGATGGCCGAGAGTATTGCTGAGGGTATGGGTGGTAAATGTGAAGTTGATATTTCAATGGGTTATCCCTATCTCGAGAACAACCCGGAACTAACGCGCAGGATTAAAGCGGCCGCTATGGAATACGTTGGTGAAGAGAATGTCGTGGACATCGATATCACACTTGGGGCAGAAGACTTCGCGTATTATTCACAAGTAATTCCGGCATCCTTTTACAGGATTGGTACACGCAACGAAGCAAAGGGCATTACGGCATACGTGCATACGCCCACGTTCGATATAGATGAAGATGCCTTGAAAATCAGTCCGGGACTGATGGCCTGGATGGCATTGGAAGAATTGAAATAGCGTTAACTTAATTTCTGCGTGAAGAACTCAATGGTTCTGCTCCAGGCGAGTTTTGCAGCGGCTTCATTATAACGGGTTGGTGCCGTGTCGTTGTGAAAGGCATGTTGTGCATTGTCGTACATAAAGAGTTGGTATTTTACACCCGCCTTTTTCAACGCATCTTCATACGCTGCAATTCCTTCGTTTACCCGTTCATCCATGGCAGCGTAGTGAAGTTGTAACTCCGCTTTTATTTTTGATACCTCCGTCAGCTCCGGTTGTCGGCCGTAGAAGGGAACAGCCGCCCGAAGGTCGGGCACGTTCACGGCAAGGTTATTGGCCATGGCGCCTCCCCAGCAAAACCCGACACAACCGAATTTTTTATTGCTTTCTTTTCGGGATTTGAGGTAGTCAAAAGCCCTGGCAAAATGCATGATGTTCTTTTTGGCATCGAGTTGCTGAAACATGTCGCGAGCTTTATCCGCGTCCTCGGGTGTTCCGCCTAAAGGCGACAATGCATCGGGTGCCAAGGCAAGAAATCCGGCCAGTGCCACTCTTCTTGTTACATCTTCGATGTGCGGATTCAATCCCCTGTTTTCATGAATAACCACAACGGATCCAAACTTTCCTTTTCCTTTTGGCCTGGCGAGGTAGCCTTTCATCGTTGTTCCATCAGCATCGTACGTAATGCGTTCTGTTTCGATGCGGTCATCTTGATGCGGGATGGTTTCGGCCTGGGCATAGTTTACTTCCAGCAGCGGTAATACGGCAAGTGCTGCAGCAGTACTACCGGTGAGGGTTGCCAGTTTCCGGATGAATTCTTCTCGCGTAAGTGGTTTATGCGTGTATTCATCAAAAAGGTTAATGATGCGCTGATCCATGGGTGAGGATGATTTTGTTCCACTATCAAGGTAAGTACATAAGTCAAGTGCCAGAAACATAATTTGCTAAGCGGTTGCCGGGAAGGTTCGGAAGAAACAGCACTCAGAAAATTTGGGCACAAAAAAAGCCCTTTTAAGGGCTTTTGGGTGAATGATGGGACTCGAACCCACGACCCTCAGAATCACAATCTGATGTTCTAACCAACTGAACTACATCCACCGTTTAGGACTGCAAATTTAGACAGCCTTGGTTAATTAACAATAATCGTTTCGGATTAATCCCGTTTAAATAGCATTCTTTCACCCTTCTTTTGTTCATCAAATGATCCATAGGCATACGCCAGATGACCGGAGACAAAAGTATGTGTTACGGCCGACTGGAAGGTTGTGCCTTCAAAAGGCGACCAACCGCACTTTGCCAGCACGTTATTTTTTTCAACTTTCCAGGGATTGTGTAAATCGACCAATACCAAATCCGCAAAATACCCTTCCCTGATAAACCCACGATTTTCTATCTGAAAGAGGATGGCCGGATTATGGCTCATTTTCTGAACAATTTTTTCCAGACTTAATTTTTGCTGATGATAGAATTCCAGCATGGCTACCAGGCTGTGTTGAATGAGCGGTCCACCGGAAGGTGCCTTGAAGTAGGTATTTTGTTTTTCCTCCCAGGTATGCGGTGCATGATCGGTGGCAATCACGTCAATATGGTCTGATAGAATAGCGTTAAACACAGCTTGCTGGTCGTTTGCTGTTTTAATAGCCGGATTCCATTTGATGAGCATGCCCAGGCGTTCATAGTCCGTATCATTGAACCACAGGTGGTGAATGCAGGCTTCAGCTGTTATTTTTTTCTTTTCCAGCGGAATGGAGTTATCGAAAAGCTGCGTTTCGTTGGCTGTGGAAATGTGCAGGATATGAAGTTTTGTTCTATGTCTTTTTGCCAACTCGATAGCGAAGGAAGAAGACTTATAGCACGATTCTGCACTGCGGATGATGGGATGAAAATGAACAGGCACATCTTCTCCATATTTTTCTTTGAATGCAGCTGAATTGCTTCGGATGGTAGGTTCATCTTCGCAATGCGTGGCAATCAGGGAAGGAAAGCGGGAGAAGAAACCCTCTAAAACTTTGGGGTCATCCACCAGCAGGTTTCCAGTGGAAGAACCCATGAATATTTTCAAACCACAAACCCGGCTCAGGTCTGTTTTCATTACCTCTTCCAGATTATCGTTGGACGCACCGATGAAAAAAGAGTAGTTGGCTAGTGAAGTTCGTGCGGCAATCTGGTATTTGTCTTCCAGCAAAGCTTGTGTAAATACAGGTGGATGGGTATTGGGCATCTCCATAAACGATGTTACACCTCCGGCTACTCCGGCTTTTGCTTCGGTATAGATGTTGGCTTTGTGCGTTAGTCCGGGTTCGCGGAAGTGCACCTGATCATCAATGGCGCCTGGTAAAAGGTACTTTCCTTTTGCATCAATCACCACATCCGCCTGACGGGAGGAGAGATCTTTTCCTATCGCTTCAATGAATTGTCCTTTTATCCGTACATCGCCCGGAAAGACCTTGCCTTCATTGACTATATTTGCATTTACAATCAGTGTTTGCATCGTGCAGCAAAGATAGAACAGAACCATCAGTGGAATCCAACAATCAGCAAAAACAATGGTCCGATTTTACCCTCAACAAGCAATTGCTGAATGCCATTGCTGACCTGGGTTTTGATACGCCAACAGAAATTCAGCAAAAATGTATTCCCATCATTACCGGTGGACAGGAAGTGATTGGTATTGCCCAGACCGGTACCGGCAAAACAGCTGCTTATCTCTTGCCAATTCTGATGAAAGTAAAGTTTGCGCAAGGCAATGATGTGCGTGCCGTCATTCTCGCACCAACAAAAGAACTTACGATTCAGATTGCCGATCATGCAAAGGAGTTGGCGAAATACACCGACTTGAGAATTATGCCCTTATATGGTGGCATTGGTCCGAAAGCGCAAATTGAAGCAGTCAAAGCAGGTGTGGATATTATCATTGCAACACCTGGAAGATTTACCGAATTGTACCGTACGGGTGAGTTGATCACCAAGCAAATCAAAACACTGGTGTTGGACGAAGCTGACCGGATGATGGACATGGGCTTTATGCACCAGCTCAGGAAAATTTTTGAGGTCGTTCCGATCAAGCGACAAAACCTGCTTTTCTCGGCAACATTTTCTGACCGGATTGAAAGACTCTCAGCCGAATTTTTGGAGTTCCCGATTCGAATTGAAGTAACACCTCAGGCAACACCGGCCAAACAAGTTGAACAGGAGTTGTATCATGTTCCGAACATGCGCACCAAAATTAATTTTTTGGAATACCTGCTGCAGAAAGAAGAAGAGTTTACCCGGGTGATGGTCTTTACGCGTACGAAAGAAAGTGCGGATAATATCTTCAACTATCTTCATCGGAAAGGACTTGGGCCCGTGCGGGTAGTTCACTCCAATAAAGGACAGAACAGTCGCATCAATGCCGTGAATGAATTTAAGGAAGGCAACTTGCGCGTATTGGTTTCCACGGATGTAACGGCACGCGGCATCGATGTGGTGAATGTGTCACATGTAATCAACTTTGATGTGCCAAGCCACTACGAAGACTATGTTCATCGCATCGGACGAACTGGCAGAGCCTTTCAGGAAGGCAAGGCCATCACCTTTGTAAATGTGGCGGAGCAATATCATATTGAGAAAATCGAAAAATTAATTCGTGAAAAAATTCCTGTGAAAGATTTGCCTCCAGAAGTAATGGTAGTGAAAACTCCGTTCGATGAATCGCAGTCGATGAAGCGAGAGTTGGATCAATTGAAGAAGCGGGATGATCCTTCGTTCAAAGGTGCTTTTCACGAAAAGAAAAATAAAGTTTAAGAATTGAAATAGTGGGGAAGATCAATCGTAAAGGTTGAGCCTTTTCCCCATTCGGTTTTTAATTCGATGGTGCCCTTTAAACGGGTTACCAATAATTTCACAATAGCCAGTCCGAGTCCGTTAGAACTTTCACCTCCGGTTGGTCGTGCGCTGAGTTTCTGGAATTTACCAAATACTTTATCCATATCACTCTGGTGAAATCCCTGTCCCTGATCAATGATCTGAATGATAATCCGTTGACTTTCTGCTTTGGCTCGTACCATAACAGTTCGTTGTTTGGAAGAAAACTTAATAGCATTAGAAACCAGGTTATCAACCACACGCTTCAGCAACATTCTATCACTTTCAATTTCAACATCATCCGCATCAACCTGTAATGTAATTTCTTTTTGAGATGCAAGGGAAGAAAAATTGGCGTGTATGGCGGTAAAGAAATTTTTAAGCGAAAACTTTTCGGGCTCAACCAGAATGGCGTTGCCTTCTATTTCGCGAAGGTCAAGTAATTCCTTTACAATTTCATAGCCGCCCGCCAGCACAACATTTCCCTGTTTGAGCAGTTGGGCCAACTCTGTTTCTTTTTCACCTTTCAGCTCCAGGTTCATGAGGTAAAAAATTCCTTGCAAACTATTTAGAGGCGATTTCAGATCGTGTACAATCGTATTGATCAATCCGTTTACTTCCTGATTAAGCCGGGCTAGTTCATAATTTTTGAGTGTTAATTGAACGTAAGCGACCTTGCGATCAATGTTCGACTTACGAATCAAAAAGATAATTGTAATGAGGCTCACCAACCCGAATGCCGCAAGTGCCAGGATGTAGCGTTGGCGTGTAACCTCTTCATCACGCTGAAGCAGATTGGAAAGCACCAGTTGTTTTTCTTTCTTTTCCCGCTCGAGGCTGAAGTCGGTAGTCTTGGCATCGATGCTGGCCGAAATCGACTGGCTCATAATCGTGTCTTTGTAGTGCGAGGCTAACTCCAGGTAACGGAATGCATCGGTATCATTTTGCTGGTGATGGTAGATTGAGGAAAGCAAGAGGCAGCATTCCATGGCAAGGTTTCTGTTTTTTATTTTTCTGCTTATAGCCAACGCTTCTGTTATTTCACGATGCGCATCTTTCCAATTCTTTTCAAGGGCATAGCACTTTGACAGTATAATTTTTGAGGGTAGCAGTACATCGGCAAAATATTTGTCATGGCAGGAAGCAATTGTTTTTTTTAGGTAGTGCTTTGCGCTGTCTACTTGGGATGTTTTGAAAAATAGCTTACCCAGGTGACTCATGCAGCGGGCTGCAATGTATTCATTATTGAAATCGGTGCTGATTTTTTTCGCTATCCGGATGAAATAATGGGCAGAATCCATTTTGTTTTGTTCGATAAGAATGGTTGCCAGTATCTCTGCAGCATATCCTTCAATTATCCGGTCACCGAGCTGCTGCGAATTGGTGTAGGCTTTCCTGGCCCACAGGGCAGCTGGCGAAAAGTTTTTTGACTTGAAATACGATTCAGCCAGGTTCACATAGTCGGTGCTGGCGTTGAAGACATCTTTTCGTAACTCATCGATGTGTATGGCTTTGAGAATGAAGTAAACGGCATTACCATAATCACCAATCTGGTTGTAGGCGATACCAATATTATTAAGTGCCGCAGACATTTGTGTGCTGTCCGGAATGGATTCAAATACTTCATAACCCTTACGGTTGAACTCCAGGCTTGTCTGGTATTCACCCCTGCTTTCCATAGCCAGCGCGTAGTTGAGATAGGCCCTCCCGATATCAATTTTGTTTTTGGTTTTGCTGGTGAGTTCAAGCCCTTGTTTCGAAAGGTCATACGCCCGATTATCGTTAACATCTTTATAAACGTAAATGAGTTCGTTGATCACTTTGAGACGATGTGCGTCATCCAGCTTTTCTTTCAGAACTTGTTCCAGGCTATCAATTTTCGATTGGGCATAGCAGGGAGAAGACAATGCCAACAGCAATGCAGGTATAAATGCCAGACAATATGATTTTCTCCACAACATTCTTTCGGGGAAATAAATGTACAACTTTATGAATGGTATAGAATAAAAAAAGGTGCTGAAATCGGCACCTTTTTTAGTAGTTAGCAGTAGGTATTATCCATTCATGGATAACAGGAATTCTTCGTTATTTCGGGTTCCCTTCATTTTCTGTAACAGGAATTCCATGGCTTCATTGCTGTTCATGTCGCTCATAAACTTCCGCAGTATCCACACACGCTGTAATTCCTCTTCGCGCAGCAGTAAATCTTCACGTCTGGTGCCGGAAGCCGGAACATCAATAGCAGGATAAACACGCTTGTTGGAAAGCTTGCGATCCAATTGCAATTCCATGTTACCCGTTCCTTTGAATTCTTCAAAGATCACTTCATCCATTTTTGAACCGGTGTCAATCAGGGCTGTAGCGATGATGGTCAGCGATCCGCCATTTTCAATATTACGGGCCGCACCGAAGAAACGTTTGGGTTTATGTAAGGCGTTAGCATCCACACCACCGGAAAGAATTTTTCCGGAAGAAGGCACTACGGTATTGTAAGCACGGGCTAATCGGGTGATAGAATCTAACAAGATCACTACATCGTGACCACACTCCACCATGCGCTTTGCTTTTTCCAGAACAATGCTGGCAACTTTTACGTGGCGTTCAGCTTGTTCATCGAATGTAGAGGCAATAACTTCAGCACGTACGCTACGGGCCATGTCGGTTACTTCTTCGGGACGTTCATCGATCAGTAATACGATCAGGTAAACTTCCGGATGATTCAGGGCAATGGCATTGGCAATGTTTTTCAACAATACTGTTTTACCCGTTTTGGGCTGTGCCACAATCATACCGCGTTGTCCTTTTCCGATCGGTGAAAAAAGATCCAGGATACGAGTCGACATGTTATCGTGTGTCGTGCTCAAGCGTAATTTTTCTTCCGGGAAAAGCGGGGTGAGGTATTCAAAGGCAACACGGTCGCGGATTTCTTCTGTTGTTTTTCCATTTACCGACTCCACCTTCAGCAGGGCAAAATATTTTTCACCTTCTTTTGGCGGACGGATCTGACCTTTTACGGTGTCACCTGTTTTTAAGCCAAAAAGTTTTATCTGCGAGGGCGATACATAAATATCATCCGGACTGGCGAGGTAGTTATAATCAGACGAGCGGAGGAAACCATAACCATCTTGCATGATTTCAAGCACACCTTCATTGTTGATGGCGCCATCAAAATCGCGGATAGAAGGACGTTGGGCCTGCTGAGGGTAATTGCGTTCTTCCCGGTTCTCGGGTCGCACTGGCCGATCGGTTCGTTCCGTTGCCTCTTCGCTGGCAGCTACAGGAGTAGAGGTAGGCTGCTCTTCAAAAGAGGGTGCGGAGGTTTCAAAATCGATGTTGATGGAATCCAGCAATTCATCAGACGAAAGTTCTTTTTCTTCTGGCTTGGCAGGAGCAACATTTTCACGCTTCCGCGGACGTAATTTACGCTCTGCATCTGCTTCAGCTTTGCCAGCTGGTGCTGCCTCAGGGGCAACTGCTTGTTGGTCGAGGATTTTGTAGACCAGGTCTTGCTTGGATAGTTTTTTAGCGTTTTTCACGCCCATCGCTTCAGCGATGTCTTTCAATTCGGAAAGAAGTCTGACATTCAGATCGTCAATAGTATACATGTGGATTTAAAAATGAATTGTGGTTTTGAAAAATGATATGTTATGAATTGCGTGTAATCAGAATAGTTCTGAAACTAAGGTCATTAAAACGGGAAATGTGAGGTCAAAAGGTTGAAAAGTAAATTCGGATTTATACTCAGATGGCTCGGAATAAAGCCGATTGATCATGCAAGTATAGCCTTAAAATTGAATATTATCAAACCACCAAAAATATTTTATTCCCTTATTCACCGTGCAGGCAAGGCAAAAAAACTAATTTTGATCCGCTTAAAAACAACCAATTACCATGCTTCAGGTCGCAACCATACGGGACGAGAAAGAAAGAATAATCCAGGGATTGAAGAAAAGGAGACTCAAAAATATAGAAGAGTCGATTGAGAATATTCTACAGTTGGATCAAAAGCGAAGACAAGCGCAAAAACAACAAGATGAATTGCAGGCCGAGGCTAATGTACTGGCTAAAGAAATCGGAAACCTGATGAAATCTGGTCAGCGCGAAGAGGCTGAACAACGCAAAGCGCGTACAGCGGAATTGAAAAAAACCATCGCTGATCTGAGTGCCGATCTCTCCAAAACAGAGGAGAATTTACAAAAGGCTTTATATGCCATTCCGAATGTTCCGGAAACGCGTGTGCCGGAAGGTGGTGGTGCAGATGATAACCTCACCGTACATCAGCATGGAACAATTCCAACCCTGCATGCGGAGGCTTTGCCACACTGGGAGCTCATCAAGAAATACGACATCATTGACTTCGACCTCGGAATAAAAATTTCCGGTGCCGGTTTCCCGGTCTACAAGGGTAAGGGGGCTAAACTGCAACGCGCACTCATTAACTTCTTTTTGGATGAAGCGGAAAAACAAGGGTATCGCGAAATTCAGCCGCCCATTGTGGTGAATGAAGCTTCCGGTTATGGAACGGGTCAGCTTCCCGATAAGGAGGGACAGATGTATTACATCACCGAAGACAATTTATACATGATTCCTACGGCCGAAGTGCCCATTACAAATTTGTATCGCGATGTAATTTTGTCGGATGAAGAATTGCCAATCCGGAATGTGGGCTACACACCTTGCTTTCGCAGAGAGGCTGGGAGCTGGGGCGCACACGTACGTGGATTAAACCGCCTCCACCAGTTTGATAAAGTTGAGATTGTACAAATTCGCAAGCCGGAAGAATCGTATCAGACGCTGGATGAAATGTGTGCGTATGTGCAGAGTCTGCTCGAGAAACTTGAATTGCCTTACCGAAAGTTATTATTGTGCGGTGGCGATATGGGTTTTAATTCCGCCATGACCTACGATATGGAAGTATTCTCGGCCGCACAGCAACGCTGGCTTGAGGTAAGCTCGGTAAGTAACTTCGAAACATTTCAGGCAAACCGATTAAAGCTTCGCTATAAGAATAAAGAAGGCAAGACGCAACTGTTGCATACGCTGAATGGAAGTGCACTGGCATTGCCGCGCATCGTAGCCGCTATACTCGAAAACAATCAAACACCAGAAGGTATCCGGGTGCCACAAATATTAGTGCCGTATACCAGGTTTGAAATCATTAGCTGATCGTTGTTAACTTATCATCCGTAAGAAATGCTCAATACATCGCAGGCCGTCATCCAACAAGTGTCAGCACACTTTGTTGGAAATGTTTCAAATGGCGATGCGCTCGTGCTGGGCGATGCAACAGTAAATGTTGCCGATGAAAAATTGCAGGATTTACTCTGTACGTATTTTCTGTCTAACTTTTCATCTCCGGAGTTTTTTGCTTTCACTTTTTCGAACGATGATTTCACCCTGAACCCCGTTTATCAATTTGTGGTGGATATGCTGGCGCATGACGATGCGTTTCATGAAAACTCTATTCACCTGGCGAAACATCTGGTGGGCGCTTCGCAACACCCGAATATCAAAGCTGGAGATTTTTATGTGGCTTCTATATCCGGAATTGTGGTTGATGAGAAAGTGGTAAACGCCATTGGCATCTTCAAATCTGAAAACAAGGAAACGTATTTAAAGTTAAAAGGAGCCAAGGGCAAGTTTACCCTTCAGGCAGATGAAGGTACCAATGTCAGAAAATTGGATAAAGGATGCCTCATCCTGAACATGGATCAGAATGCCGGATTTAAAATTTGCATTGTGGATAATGCCAATGCGCAGGAAGCACAATTCTGGAAACAAAGTTTTCTGAATGTGAAGCCCTGGTCGGATGCCTTTCATCACACACAGAATTTCATGAGCCTGACGAAACACTATGTTGCTGATCAGCTTGAAGAAGAATTCAGTGTTTCACGAGCCGACCAGATTGATTTGCTGAATCGATCCGTCAATTTTTTTAAGAATCGGGAGCAGTTTGATCAACGGGAGTTTGAAACAGAGGTGCTGGCCGATGCCGATGTGATTGAATCGTTCCGGAAGTTTGGAAAGGATTATGCCCAAAATTTTAATGTTGATATCGAGGACAGCTTTGAGATTTCTGCCCAGGCGGTGAAGCGCCAGGCGCGCGTTTTCAAAAGTGTATTGAAGCTTGATAAGAATTTTCATGTGTACATACACGGTAATCGTGAACTCATTGAAAAAGGATTTGATGAAGTGACGGGCAAGCATTATTACAAAATCTATTTTGATCAGGAGAGTTAACGCTAAAGCCGGTTAACCATTCATCACACATCACGTTTGACTGGTATTTCATGTTCGTTAATTTCAATGGCATTAAAATTTCCGCAGATATGAAACACATAAAACTAGTCACGACAGGTCTTGTTGTGTTAACCATGGGTTGCACACCCGATAAGAAGCATACATCCAATATGAAGTATCCCGAAACCAAAAAAGTCGACACGGTTGATAACTACTTTGGCACAACAGTAGCCGATCCGTACCGGTGGCTCGAGAATGATACGACAGCAGAAACAGCAGCGTGGGTTGAAGCCCAGAATGCTGTTACATTCGGATACCTGAATCATATTCCCTATCGGAACAAGGTTAAAAAGCGCCTGGAGGAAATCTGGAATTATCCGAAGTACTCGGCACCTTTTAAGAAAGGAGGCAAATACTTTTTCTACAAAAACAATGGTTTACAAAACCAGTATGTGTTGTACTTGCAAAAAGATATAAAAGCCGAACCGGAAGTGCTGCTCGATCCGAACACATGGTCAGCAGATGGCACGATGGCACTGGGTTCGGTAAGCGTATCGAAGAATGGAAAATTTTTGGCGTACGCCATTTCGGCATCTGGTTCGGACTGGAATACAATTCTGGTGATGGATATTGAGAAGAAGTCACTCTTACCAGACACCTTACAGTGGGTCAAGTTCTCTGGTATCTCCTGGAAAGGCGATGGTTTCTATTATAGCCGCTATGACAAACCGAAAGGCAGTAATTTATCCACACAAAATCAGTTTCATAAAATATACTTCCACAAACTGGGAGAAGATCAGCAACAGGATATACTCGTGTATGAAGATAAAAAGGCTCCGCTCCGAAATTTTTATGCCGGCACTTCCGAAGATGAACGCTTTCTCATCATCAGCGGATCGGAAGGAACCAGTGGCAACAACCTCGTGATTAAAGATCTTTCAAAACCCAACGGGGCTTTTGTGACGGTTGTCAGCGACTTTAAAAATGATCATGGCGTTGTGGATACAAATGGTGATGACATTTACCTGATGAGTAATCTGAATGCGCCTAATCAGCGCATCATAAAACTTAAACTCGACAAGCCCGCTTCAGAAAATTGGATGGATGTAGTTCCTGAATCGCAAAACAGGATACAGGGTGCCAGCATCATTGGTGGGAAATTATTTGTGGAATACCTCGTAGATGCCAGCGACCGGATTTACCGGTACGATTTATCGGGAAAGAAAGAGGGAGCGGTAACATTGCCCGGCATTGGTTCGGTTGGTTTTGGTGGAAACAAAGATGATGATGAGTGCTTTTATACATTTACATCCTTCACATTCCCAACAACCATCTACCGCTATTCGGTTAAGACCAATACTTCCGAATTATTCAGAAAGCCCGAGATAGATTTCAATACCGATGAATACGAAACGAAGCAAGTATTCTACACGAGTAAGGATGGAACGAAGGTGCCGATGTTCATCGTGCATAAAAAAGGAATCAAACTCGATGGCACCAATCCCACCTGGCTTTACAGTTATGGCGGCTTTGATATTTCGATGACACCCGGTTTCAGTGTGGGCAGATTGGTGTGGTTGGAGAATGGTGGTGTGTATGCACAGCCTTCTATCCGCGGTGGAGGAGAGTATGGTGAAGCCTGGCACAAGGGTGGCATGTTGCTGAACAAGCAAAATGTTTTTGATGATTTCATTGCTGCTGCAGAATATCTCATCCGAGAAAAATACACATCTTCAGAAAGGCTGGCCATTTCAGGCGGATCGAATGGTGGGTTGTTGGTTGGCGCAACCATAACGCAGCGCCCTGACCTCGTAAAAGTTGCTTTCCCTGCGGTGGGTGTGATGGATATGCTGCGCTATGAAAAGTTTACCATTGGCTGGGCGTGGGCAACGGAATATGGGTCTGCAAAAGACTCCGTGCATTTCAAAAATTTGTTGCGTTATTCACCTCTTCATAATATTAAAGAAGGTGTTCAGTATCCGGCTACAATGATCACCACAGCCGATCATGATGATCGTGTTGTGCCGGCTCATTCATTTAAGTTTGCTGCAACCCTGCAGGAAAAATACAACGGTACGAATCCGGTATTAATTCGCATTGAGACAAAAGCCGGTCATGGTGCCGGAAAGCCAACAGCAAAGATAATAGAAGAACAAGCCGACCTGTATTCTTTCGCCTGGTATAACATGGGTGTTTTGCCACCCATTGCGAAGGAGGATATGTAAACATTGTTATTATGAATAATCCAGTCACCATCCGCCAGGGAAGAAAAGAAGATTTGACCCGTGTTTTGGAACTTGTAAAAGAGTTAGCGGAATTTGAACGCGCTCCACAGGAAGTAACCAATACGGTGGCGTTAATGGAGGAGGATGGCTTTGGGCCCAATCCGGTATACGGTTTTTTTGTTGCTGAAAATGAAAACGGTATTGTTGGGCTTTCCTTGTACTATTTTCGTTACTCCACCTGGAAGGGAAGGAGATTATACCTCGAAGATATTATTGTTACGGAAAGCGAACGCGGCAGTGGTATTGGCAAATTACTCTTCGAACGAACGATGAAAAAAGTGTTGGACGACAACTGTACCGGTATGATGTGGCAGGTGTTGGATTGGAACGAGCCAGCTATAAAATTTTATCAGAAGTATGGTGCACGGTTAGATGATGAATGGATCAACTGCCATTTAGAGTCAACACAGATTGAGAAACTAATTAGAAGATTTCAATAGAATTAAACAGGATTGTGCAGGGCGGTATGGTCAGGAGTGATTTTTTTTGTTGTTAAACTGATTGCGCTTACCTTTTATGTCAAATTCTTACTACTACCGTAAGGTGGGTTAGATCCTAATCAATAGATAAAGAAAACAACGTGGGGCTTTATGCGTGAAATAAAAAAGATTGAAAAGTTTTTCTTGCTGGCCGTTTTGCGCATCATGATTGTAGGCGGTGTTCTGATTTTAGTCACCGATTTTATACTTACCCCGGAGGATATCATCTCCCTCATTATTGATGTAGCTATTCTTTCAACGGCCATTCTTTCGTTTTTCATTCGGGAAAAGAATTTTACCCTTTCAGCCTTAATTGTGACGACCGTTCCGTTAGCAGCCATGTTTTATCAAAGCCTCGTTGTTCCAATCAATACCAGCACATCCTTCTCGGTGATATTAATTGTAGGATTTCTGTTTTCGATTTTATTGAAAGGGATTCTCCAATGGATCATGCACGGCATGGCTGTGGCGTGTATTGTATCGATTTTTATCATTCAAACCATTAATCCTACTCTTCGTTTTTCACCCGATGCAGGCGACATTATTTCCATTGCTATGACCTACCTGGTGTTGTACGCCATCATCAGTTACTGTACTGCTGTGCTGAAAACAAGTTACGACCATGTTCAGCAATACCTGCGCAATGCCAATATGGAGCTTCAGGATAAGAAGAATGAAATCGAAGCACAAAATGAAGAACTGCTGCAAATTCAAGATAATCTTCATGAGTTGAATACAAATCTTGAGCGCATGGTGCATGAGCGAACCGAGAAGATTAAAGCACAACATGAAATCCTGATCAAATACTCGTACACAAATGCCCATCATCTGCGTGGACCCGTTGCACGGTTACTAGGACTGGTAGCTATCCAGCGGATGGAGTCAACCGCAGACCCATCATTCTTTTTTACTAAAATTGAAGAGCAGGCGAATGAAATTGATAACGTGGTAAAAAAAATAAATTCCGAGTTGCAAACCCGGGATGACCAATCGTTAAACTAGAAGGCTTTACCTATACGGTTGCTAAAAGTCAGTGTTGGCTTCTTTTAGTTCCAACTCCTTAATCCAGATATTTCGGTAGAGCACATCATGGCCTTCGGCCTGAAGCTTCAATCCGCCAGGTACATCCGTTATTCCTTTGCCACCATCATTTCCGCCATCAATGCCAGAGCTAGGCCCGCCCCACACCTGGCTTATAGTATGATTGGTGTGTACTTTGATGCCATTGAAGTAAAGTGTTACCATAGCTTTCTCCATCAGCTTTCCATTCTTGAAGCGTGCTGCGCGGAAAACAATATCGTAAGCATTCCACTTGCCCAGACCATTGTAGGCATGGTAAGGTGATTTGGTCTCATTTATAATGGCCGCTAAACCATGGTTGGTCGAATCGCCATCCAACACCTGGATTTCATAACGGTTTTGTAGATACACACCGCTGTTTCCACCGGGGTTAACGATCAGAAATTCTACATGAGCACGAAAATCGCGAAACTTTTTTTTGGTAACAATGTCTGCACTGCCATACAAGCCACCGGCAGCAGTTGGGTCATTTGAATTTACCACGGTGCCGTTGTCGACCGGATCATTTACGATGGTCCACTTAATGGGTAACGTGGCCGCCAGGCGTGGGCCTTTCCAGTACGTCCATTTTGAGTCTAACATTTCCCTGCTTCCATCCAGGTAAAGTGTTGCTTCTCCGGGAGGTTTGGTGCCAACACCTACCTGAGCATTTGTTTGTAATCCTGAAAAGAGGATCAGCGAAAGCAGAAAAGTTGATGTATAGTTTTTCATTGGAAAACAGGTTTAATGTCAATAGCGCGTCAGCCAAAGGTACTCTACTTGTATCAGACTTCTTCAAGTAAAGTCTGAAAAGCCACATGCTTATTCGCAAACCGTTCACGGTGTTCGGCCATTAACGCTGGGGCATGAAGCGCCAGATACTGCTGCATGTGCTGGATGGTTTCCACAAAGTATTGCACACTGTAGGAGGTTGTCTCCTCCTCATGGTCATGTAAAACTTTGTAAATCTTTGAATCCAAAAACATACCTGTATTCATGACATCCGGAATGTGTCTGGTTTTCATCCAGTGAAGCCATTCTTCTTCCACATCTTTATCGATTCCGATGGTAACGTTGTAGAGCAGCATGATTCAAAGGTAAAGGTTATCCGCTGAGGATAAAACCTTATAATTTATCGGTTCCGGAATAACTTTTTTCATCCGGTTGTGTTACTTAGGCTTACGAAGAAGCTACTGTGAAATTCTTGCTCTACTCTTTTCTCCTGGTAACCGTTGCCGGCTATGCTCAGGAACAGAATGGTGTTATCCGTGGACGGGTTTTTAATAAAATCAATAATGAGGCTGTTCCGTTTGCGAATGTCCTGATTCAGGGAACCTCGAACGGAACGGCCGCAGACGAAAATGGTAACTACACTATCGCTGGACTGAAGCCCGGACAATATAATGTTGAAGCTTCCTTTGTGGGTTTTAAAAAACTGACAGTATTCGAAATTCAGGTAACCAACGCCCGGAATACCTATCTGGATTTTCCGCTGGAAGAGGAGTCGCTGAAGTTAGAGGAGGTGATGGTGAGCGCTTCCAATACCTTTTATAAATCGGATGAATCTCCATTATCGTTACGCACCATCGGTATCACAGAGATAAAAAGTACAGCTGGTGGCAATCGCGATATATCAAAAGTTGTGCGGTCGCTTCCGGGTGTAGCGTCTACCCCTTCTTTTCGAAATGATATTATTATCAGGGGAGGTGCGCCCAGCGAAAACACATTTTACCTGGACGGCATTCAGATTCCGGTGATCAACCATTTTCAAACGCAGGGTTCATCCGGTGGCCCTGTGGGAATCATCAATGTGGATTTATTGAAAGAGGTAAATTTTTATTCAGGAGCATTTCCCTCAAACCGGGGAAATACGATGAGTTCGGTATTTGATTTTCAGTTAAAAGATGGGCGCCTGGATCGCTGGACTGCCAATGGTGTTATCGGAGCTTCAGATCTTGGCCTTACACTAGAAGGTCCTGTGTCAAAAAACTCGTCCCTTGTGGTCTCAGCCAGACGATCGTATCTGAAGTTTCTGTTCAGCATTTTTAATCTTCCTTTTCTGCCAGTCTACAACGATCTGCAATTCAAATACAAACTCAAGCTCGGAGCAAAAGATCAGATTACCGTATTGGGCATTGGTGCCATTGATGATTTTTCACTGAACTTCGATGCGCCCGCAAACGCTAAGACGGAAGCTGAGCGCGAGGAAGCACAGTACATTTTAAATGCGATTCCTGTATCCACACAGTGGAATTATACTGCTGGAATCAAATATGAACACTTCCGCCAGCGCGGCATAACAACCATTGTGCTCAGCGATAATTCATTGAATAACAGTGTCATCAAGTATCAGAATAATGATGCGTCCAGTCCGGATAACCTGATACAAGATTATACATCACGTGAAACAGAAACCCGTTTGCGCCTGGAAGATTACGTTACTAATCAGGGTTGGAAATTCAACTACGGTGTAAATGTCGAACGGGCCCGAATTAAAACAGAGGATTATAGCAAGATTGTAACCCAACAAGGACTCGTTATTCGGGACTTTACATCAGAATTAAATTTTACGAAGTGGGGAGTCTTTGGACAGGTGAGCAGAGGTTTTCTTCAGGATAAATTGGCGCTTTCATTTGGCTTGCGTGCTGACGCAAACAATTACTCGAGCGATATGAGCAGGTTGCTTGATCAGCTTTCTCCGCGGCTCTCGGCATCGTACGCACTGAATAAAACAATTAGCGCGAATTTTAACACGGGCATCTATTATCAATTACCGGCTTATACGGTGATGGGTTACCGAAGTTCGGATACAAATGAATTAGTGAATAAAAGCAATGGGTTAACCTATATCCGTAGTCGACATTTGGTTGGGGGTTTTGAATTCCGGTTGCCGAAAAACTCGCGCATTACGCTGGAAGGATTTTATAAAAAGTATGATCAATATCCGTTTCTGTTACAGGATTCTATTTCGCTCGCTAATCTCGGAGCCGACTTTGGTGTGATCGGAAATGCACCGGTGAATTCAACATCAGAAGGAAGGAGTTATGGTCTGGAGTTCCTGCTGCAGCAAAAACTCTACAACGGATTTTATGGGTTGGTGTCGTATACGTGGGTGCGCAGTGAGTTTACCGATAAGCAGGGAGTGTTGAAGCCATCTGCGTGGGATAACCGCCACCTGGTGAGTTTAACCGGAGGTAAGAAGTTTGGAAAAAATTGGGAGCTGGGTGTTCGGTGGCTTTTTACAGGTGGTTCGCCCTACACACCCTTTAACATTTCGGAAACCGTGCGAAGAGAGAATTGGGATGTTCGTCCATTCGGGGTGCCTGACTATAATCAACTCAATACTTCACGTATCAGCGCCTTCCATCAACTCGATTTTCGAATTGATAAAAAATACTTTTTCAAGCGCTGGAGCCTCGATGTGTATTTCGATGTACAGAATGCCTATAACCAAGTAACCAAATTTCAAGACAACATTGATGTGCAACGCGATGGAAACGGGCAACCGCTCATTGATCCATCCGATTCAAACTTTTATGTACCGAAATTTATTCAAAGTACCTCGGGCACTGTTCTCCCAACTATCGGAGTGATCATTGAAATTTAATGTAAACCAGTTTCATGTTGCGGATTTGTCATGCAACCTCATCATGTGAACGTCAAGGTTTATTTCTTGATGAACTTCCGGGTAACTGTTTTACCATCGATGTTGGCTTTGATCAGGTAAATACCAGCGGTTAATTTTTCAACATTGATTGTTTCCCTTACCTCAGGAAGTTGCAATTCAACTTCTTTTTGGTGCAACACCTGTCCTTGTGCATTTAGAATAATCACGTTGGCAAACTGATGCGATGACGCTTCCAGGTGAATGTTTATTTCTTTGGATGTAGGATTGGGATACGCACGAAAGTTCTTTCCCATCGATTCTTCCTCCACGGAAGTGATAGGTCCCTGAACAGACAGGTTATCAATTGCCCATCCCCAACCGTTTACATTTCCGTTAACAAAAAGTCGGAAGCGAATGAGAACGGCATCCCCGTCATTAAAATTTCCATTCGCGGTAAGATCAAGAACGCGTTGCTTAAACAGACTTGCTGTTCCGTTAGCTCCATTGCTAAATGCATTCAGCCAACCCGGCTGATTTTGTGCATCGTAACCGTTAACAAAGGGAAGCCATGTTATTCCACCATCGATGGATCCTTCTACGATGACATAATCGTTAAAAGCTGCGGTCCCGAATTCAACTCCTGTAGCATGCCCTTCCACAATAGCAATTTCATCGAAACTGATGTAAGGGTTGTTGCTATTGATAATAATCGGTTTTTTAAGGATATACGAATAGCTGGAAGTTTTCTCCATTCCAAATCCGTTTGGATAGTTGTGCGTACTGTGAAGAGCATTATCATTGAAATCACCGGGCTTGGTTATCGCAAAGAAGTTTCCGATGAAATCATCGGTGGTAGTATTAAAATTATTGAGATACGATGACACCGGTGCTGCGGGTTCAAACAGCGTCACTGTAATTTTTCCTGACGTTGGTAATATTGTTTCATTGCCAAGGTTATCACGCGCGATAATTCGGTAACCAATACGATCACCTACTGCCAGTGAACTGATGTCAAGGTTTAAGGTGTAAAGTTCTGTTATCGGGTCAACCAGAAAATCAAATCGTTCTGTAGTTCCATTATTTACGTCAAACTCAATGGCCAATTCATTTACACCGCTGAAGTCTGATATTTTTAAAGCAAGTGGCAATGTTGTTGTTCCTGGTAGTACAAAGTCGATATGATCGTGTAAAATTTCGGGTCCTGATTCATCAATCTGAATTTTCAGGTTATCGATAGCCCATCCCCAGCCCGCAGCAAACGGATCACTGAATAGCCGGAAACGAATGACCACTTCATCTCCGATTGTAAATTTGTTTAACAGGCTAAGTGTTTTCGAACGAAACAAGGTGGGATCTCCCACGGCCGTTGAGTTGTTGCCACTGGTAGCACTGTTGAATTTGGTTAACCACGGTGTATACGAGCGTGAGTCATAACCATCGGCCACCGGAATCCAGGTAACACCGCCATCTTTCGAGCCCTCCACCACCACGTAATCAAAAAATTCATCGCTGCCAAAAGTTGAACCATTATCGCCCGGTTCTACCAACACAATTTCGTCAAACTTCATAAGGGGGTTATCAGCATTGACCCGGACGGGGATTCTCAGCTGATAGACAAGGTTAAGTTGCTGATTGGGAAAGGTATTTCCTTCTTTGTACGGATGCTCGGAATGCAATGCCGGATTATTAAAACCCGTTGGCTTGATGATGGAGAAACCATCACCAAAAAAATCATCGGTTGAACTATCAAAATCATTGCTGTAGAAATCTTGTGTTGGTGCAAGACCCGTTACGTTTACGGTATAAAAATCGGTTGAAGGACTACTGGTAGTGTTTTGTGCAACAGCATTATCAACAGCAATTATTTTGTAGTTGACCTGATCACCGATTGTTAATCCGGCACCGAAATTTAGCGTTGCGGAGTACAATGAATCCGGAGTGCCTTGTGTCATGATTACATCAGGTTGTGCAACTCCGTTTATCTGGTATTGTATTTTGGCCAGTGCTAATCCAAGGTTGTCAGCAACAATAGCTTCAATTAAAAGCTCGGTATCCGTGTTGAGTATAAAGGCTTTGGGTGAGTGGGTTATGGTTGGTGCCTGTGTATCCGGGCCGGTTTTGAAGGTGGTGTAAAATTGTTGAGGTTGCTGATTGGGTGCGACAAGCTTACCAGGCTTTGTATAGGTGCGGCTGATGTTATCTTTTACCGATATAGAATAACCATAGGTAGTAGTTGTTCCAGTGCCGGGGATGGAAGCCTGGTATTCATTGGGAACACCGGTTGGTGTCATGGCTACAGTAATGTCTGGTCCTCCTGTTGTGTAGTTCAGGTTTACTTCCTGAATGGGACCACTTTCACTCACAATTTTAGCTTTTACCAAGAATGGCCCGGAAGTGTTTTCAGAATCTTTTAAACTGGTGTGCTGAATGAAAGTATAGACCCAGCCCATATCACTAAAGGCTCCTCTTACAATTGGTCCCGGGTTATGAATGGCTTCTGCAGATCCGATTTGTGGCGTCATTAGCGAATTCAAATCCAGCGCTGGGTATGACGCCTCATCCAGGTGTGCAATGCTGGAGCCACCGTTGAATGTGGCGGGTGCATATATTCTGGCTCTCAAACCTCCGTTGGCATCACGGACAGTGAGTGAGTTGTAATATAAATTGTTGCTGATCAATTGTGTTCGCAGGGAAGTTGTTCCGGAGGTAAACTCCCGATATAAATTTTGACCGGACGCATTTTCAAGTTGATGATCGTAGATGATCGGGAAATTTGTGCCTTGAACACCAACAATGCCAAGGTCATTTTCGATGGTATATGAATCGACTATACCCAATCCATGCCCAAGTTCATGGAGTACCACGGTAACCAAATCATATTTTCCAGCAGTGGGGTTTGCATCCAATCCATAATACCAATTAGCGCTACTGCTGAAATTGGCATAGATATCCGGCTCATTATCGTTGTTAATTTTTTGCCCTGCCATTTTCTCCGCAAGGGCAACCGGATACCAGGTGTTTATGAATTGCGCACCCTCGAAGTTGGCATGTACAGAGCCCCAGATAGCCGACCCCAACACGCCACTGCCGAGCGCCTGCCAGTTTGCATAAACCCTAATGGGTACGGAAGAGGTAATGAGTGTTGACCAGATATCAACTGCTTTTTGAAACGCTGCCTGTGCTTCGGGTGAAAACCCATTATAGGTAACCTGAAAGATGGCTGTTTGGGTGCGGCTGCTTGCTCCTTTTCGCAGCCAATCCTGGTAAACTTCCGGAGCATCAATTCGGGTGTGCTGGTCAATATCCTTAGCATAGCATATTATAGGCTTTTTGGGCTTCATGCTCTGGTAGGTTTGAGCAAATCCAATGTGTGCTAACAGGATGAAAAAGAAGCCAGCAGTATGATAAATTCCAACGCGCATAATCAGACAGTTGTTTGAATTTTCTAAGGTATCGGTTTTCCTGATAAATAGTGACCGACCGGATTTTGAAATGCGATAAAAGTTTAGAAAAATGAGATCAACGCTATTCGTTTGATGCTATTCAACAATTTCATCGGTAATGGTTAGCGTACTCCCGTTCAGGTAGGTTGCATATTTCCGCAGTGGTCTCCAGGCCGGGCCTCCATTTGGATTTCCTTCCGGGAAACTGAAAATGGAAGAACAGCATGGATCAATCATATAGAGATTTGAACTGTGAACTTCCACCGTTACACAGGCGCCTGCCGGCTGATAGGAGCAGTTTCGCTCGAAGGCATAATAAGCAGAAGAATTTTTTCGGTACAGAATAATACCTTGTACACCACCAAGACTGCTCGAAATAAGTTTATGGCCGCCATCGCTGATCAGACCAATGTTTTCGGGCAGATTAAGGTTTAGCGTGATGTCACTGAAGGGTACATACGGAATAGGATCGTCCGATTGATCAGGCTCACACCCGGTTAGGATGAAGGCCATCATCAGCACCGGAATTGTAAGGATAAGAAGTGGCTTCAAAAAATTTTGATCGGCACAGATCAATGCCCGATTATGACTTTGTTGTGTAATCATAAAATCCCTTCCCGCTTTTTCGTCCATGATGTCCGGCATCTACTTTTTGTTGCTGTAACCGTGATGGTCTGAATTTCGAATCCTGATGAAAAGAATGATATATGGAATTGGTAACCGAAAAGTTAGTGTCGATGCCAATCAAATCCATTAACTCAAAAGGGCCCATTTTAAAACCGGTTGACCGCATAAGCGTATCAATCGTTTCTACACTGGCAACATTTTCCTCCAGGAGTTGAAGTGACTCCACGTAAAAATGCCGCGCCACACGGTTCACAATAAATCCGGGCGAATCGTTTGCCAATACCGATACTTTGCCAAGATTCTCCACCAGCGCTCGTAGGGTATTCACCGTTGTTTCCTGGGTAGAGGCCCCCTTAATAATTTCAACCAGTTTCATGGCCGGTGCGGGATTGAAGAAATGCAAACCGGCAAAACGTTTCGGATGTTTTAACACCGCTGCAATTTGTGTTACCGGGATAGAAGATGTGTTGGTGGCCAGAATCGTTTCGGTGCTGTTGTTTTTTTCAAGTTCCTGTAAAATTTTTTGTTTTACTTCCAGCTTTTCGATTACAGATTCTATAGCCAGATCAACTTGCAGGTAACGAAAATCATTGACAGAATTAATCCGCTTATTGGCCTCATCTTTTTGTGCTGCGCTTAACTTTCCTTTTTCAACGGCCGCTTCCATATTTTTCCGGATCAACGCAAGGCCGGCAGAAATTCTTTCGGGCTGTATATCATACAGGAGAACATCGTATCCGGCAACAGCAAAAACCTGAGCGATACCCTGGCCCATAATTCCGGCCCCGACAATACCTACGGTTTTGATTGCTGTAGCCGCCATCACATTACGGATTGAAATTGGCGCAGGAACCGAATATCATTTTCAGAGAATAAGCGCAGATCGTTGATCTGATAGCGAAGCATCGTTACCCGTTCGATGCCCATGCCAAAGGCAAAACCGGTATATTCTTCCGGGTCGATTCCGCAATTTTTCAGAACGTTAGGATGAACCATACCGGAGCCGGCAATTTCTACCCAGCCGGAATGTTTACAAACATTGCAGCCCTTGCCTTTGCAGATCAGGCACGAGATGTCAATTTCAGCACTGGGCTCCGTAAACGGAAAGAAGGAAGGTCTTAATCTGATCTTAGTATCCTTGCCAAACATCTCTTTGCTGAAATGATAGAGCGTTTGTTTCAGGTCAGCGAAGCCCACATTCTTGTCGATGTAAAGTCCTTCTACCTGATGGAAGAAACAATGTGCGCGTGCAGAAATAGCTTCATTGCGATACACTCTGCCGGGCATAATGGCACGCACAGGTGGCTTTTGATTTTCCAGCATCCTGATCTGCACATTCGAGGTATGCGTGCGCAACAGCAGATCACCTTTTTCGCCTCCTGATTTTTCAACAAAGAAAGTATCCTGCATCTCACGAGCCGGATGGTTAGGTGGAAAGTTCAACGCAGAGAAGTTGTGCCAGTCATCTTCTACTTCCGGACCATCGGCCACATTAAAGCCAAGTCGCTCAAAAATTTCGATTATGCGATATTTGGTTAACGTCAGCGGGTGAAGGTTACCGATCTCATTTGGTATGGGAGGTAAGGTAAGATCAAGATCTGTGCTGGCCGTTGGAGTTGCTTGCAGTTGCTCGTTCAGTTCAGCGAACTTCGCTTCTGCTGCCTGCTTTAACTGGTTCAATGTTTTTCCGGCAGTCTTTTTTTGTTCAGGGGCGAGTTGTTTTAATTCTTCAAAGAGTTCGCCAAGGGTGCCTTTCTTGCTAATATATTTCAACCGAAAGGTTTCAATACTCTGCTTGTCTGTCGCAGCATAGGATGTTACTTCCTGTAATAATGCCTGAATACGTTCTTCCATGATGACAATAAAAACATTTCAAAAGTACAACTTTGAGTTCAAATCCAACACGCTGCCGGCTGGATGCTTTTGCTGATTTAGGCGACTATTCTTCTTCTGACTCCCGAGCAACAAACCGTTTTAAAATCAATTTATCCAGCACCACACTCAGCGTAATGGCTGTGCCGATAATGATGAGGGTCATAAACGGTTCTGTGATTCGGTTAAGCACAACTACTAATCCAATAAAAAAAAGCTGGGCCGTGCCAAGAAGTAAGGTGGTTTTGCTATGGCTCAATCCCAATCGCATAAGGGCGTGGTGAATATGACTTTTGTCGGGCATGAAAGGCGATTTTTTTTGCCATAGACGCAGGATGATAATGCGACATGTATCGACCAACGGAATGATAATAAAGCTAGTGGCGGGAGCTATTGAAGCACTGAATTTAAATCGGCTACCTGCCGGTAGCAAATAATTGATGTTGATAAAATGAATAGCCATGATGGCCAGCAGCATACCAATGACCATCGCGCCCGTATCGCCCATAAATACCTGCGAGGGTTCCCAGTTGAAAATCAAAAATGCAATAATGGCACCGGCCATAGAGAAAGCAAAGACAGCAAAGATATCCTGACCAACTAATGAAAACCAGGTACCAAAAGCAAGCAGGGAAATAATGCCGAGAGTTCCGGCCAGACCATCAAGTCCATCAATCAGGTTGAACGAGTTGGTGATGATAATGATGGTGAAAATGGTGATACCATAACTGATATAGGTTGGTAGTTCGGCAGTTCCAAAAAGACCGTAAAACGAACGTAGTCGTAAGTCGAATAATAAAATTAACAGGGACACGGCCAGAATCTGACCTAACAATTTTATCGAGGGTGCCAGGGGCACCAGATCATCACGAACACCAATGAAAAAGATGACAAAAAGCGCGACTAAAATAAACTTGATTTCATTCCAATCGGGTATTTCAATCCAAATCAGCGAGGCAATGAAGAATCCGCAAAAAATGGCGATGCCTCCCATAGAGGGTGTGATTTTTTTATGAATTTTTCTTCTGCCCGGAATGTCTACCAGATTTTTTTTCAAGGAGTATTTAATAATGACCGGAACGATCAAAAAAGAGATGAGGAAGGCGGTGACAGCGGCAGCAAATAAAATGGCCATAGTGAGCTTCTGCTCAAAATTAAGGAATCAAATCTAATTCATGCCCGGATTATTTTTTATAAAATCCCCGTATTCTATCCGCTACATACTGTATAGCATCCAGGTGGAGGAGCGGATGAACAGGTAATGAAAGTACCTCCTTTGCCAGCATCCCCGCAACGGGAAAGGCGCCTTTGTCGTGACCGAGGTAGTGATATGCCGGAAGATCGGGCAGTGCCTGAGGATAGTGGACAAGTGTTTGGATGCCATAGTTGGCCAGCCAGCGCTTCAGCTCATCACGCTGTTGTGCGCGGATGACATACAAATGAAACGTGTGACTGGCATCGGGTCTTTGTAGGGGTAAAATTATTTCCGCTATTCCATCAAGAAGCTGATCGTACAATTGCGCATTGAGATTGCGCATTTCATTCCATCTTTTCAGGTGTGGAAGTTTGGCAAGCAACACTGCCGCCTGAAGGGTGTCCATACGGCTATTCATGCCTTCAACCAGATGATCATCTTTTAGCAGCGCCCCATGATTCGCGAATCGTCTTGCCTTTTCGGCAAGTGTATCACTATTCGTAACAATGCATCCGGCATCGCCATACGCACCAAGGTTTTTAGTGGGATAAAAACTGAAGGCTCCTATTTCGCCAACGGTTCCGGCATACTTCCCATACTCTAGCGTGAGATGACCCTGCGCACAGTCTTCAATCAGAAACAAGTGATGTTTATCACAAATCTTTTTAAGGATTTCAAGGTGCGCAGCCTGACCATAGAGATGTACAGCAACAATTGCTTTTGTTCGGTCGGTTATTTTCTCTTCGATTCGATCCGGGTCTAATGTATAGGTTTGCGAATCGACATCAGCAAAAACAGGTTTTGCTCCACAAAGGGAAATCGTCTCAGAGGAGGAGATCCAGCTGAAAGCTGGTGTTATTACCTCATCGCCCGGGTTTATTCCTAAACTCCTGAGTGCAATAAAAAGAGCGTCTGTTCCATTGCCGGTTGTCACGCAATGGTTTACACCCAACACGGCTTTGAACGATTCTTCAAATTGTGTTACCTGTTTGCCACGGATAAAATTAAAATCCGAAACGGTGCGTTGTATCACCTCGTTGAGTTCGGGAATGGATTGATGCAGTTTTTTTAAATCGTTGAAAAGAACTTCCATCCGGAGCGTGAGTTGGTTTCAAAGGAGTGACTTCACATCCTTATTTTTGTTGTCGGATATCGTGAACAAGTGAAATAGATGGTATAGCCGCTGTCAGACCAAAACCATTTCCTTTCAAAATCTCTTCATAACTGCGTGTGTGCAGATCCGTAAATCCATCGCTGAACTCAATGCTCTCGCCCTCCATGGTTAACGATCGGTATGTACGCTTACCGCTCGCCTTCACGGCTTCGGGTATATCATTATAATTTACACTGAGTGACCAGTTGACATTCGCTCGCTCCAGCGCAAGGTATCCGGCAGCCGAATCATCTGTCAGTTTTTTTACGTCATTAGTTTTTACGTTTCCGAATATCCACATCAGCATATCGAAAAAGTGAATACCGATGTTGGTGGCTACTCCTCCGGATTTTGAAATGTCACCTTTCCAACTGCTGTGATACCAATGCCCCCGGGAGGTGATATAGGTTAAATCTACCTGGTGGATTTTATCTTTCGGTGCCTGTAAAACTTTTTCGCGTAAGGCGATGATGCTGGGGTGAAGGCGAAGTTGAAGAATGGTATAAACGTTGCGTCCGGTTTCTTTTTCGATGTCCATGAGGGCATCAACATTCCAGGGATTAAGTACGAGTGGTTTTTCACAGATGGCATCGGCTCCATAGCGCAAAGCATACCGTATATGCGAGTCGTGCAGGTAGTTGGGTGAGCAGATGGAAATGTAATCTACTTTTTCACCCTTTCGTTTCAACTTGTCGAGGTGCCTGTCGAATCGCTCAAACTCGGTGAAGAAATCGGCATTGGGAAAGTAAGAATCCAGTATGCCTACATTATCGTGTTTATCCAGTGCGGCAACCAGGTTGTTACCTGTTTCTTTGATTGCTTTTAAATGGCGCGGTGCAATAAATCCGGCAGCACCGATCAATGCAAAGTTTTTCATAGGTTCTTAATCAAGTTTTACAACGTTACCATTTTCGAGTTTATACTGTTCTCCACTTTCCGGACAAACTGCAAGTCCATCTTTGTTGAAACTCAATTTGTGTCCGTACGTGCTCATCCAACCGGTTTGTCGTGCGGGATTACCCATCACCAACGCATAATCGGGAACATGTTTGGTGACCACGGCACCCGCTCCGATGAAAGCAAATTTGCCAATGTCATGGCCACAAACAATGGTTGCATTGGCTCCGATACTCGCACCTTTTTTTACCAGCGTGCGGGCATACTGATTTTTTCTGTTTACCGCACTGCGTGGATTGATCACATTCGTGAAAACCATCGATGGACCCAGGAAAACATCGTCCTCACAGATCACACCGGTATAGATAGAAACATTGTTCTGAACTTTAACATTTTTTCCTAAAATCACTTCAGGCGAAATCACCACGTTCTGTCCGATGTTACAGTGCTCACCAATTTTACAATTTGACATGATGTGTGAGAAGTGCCAGATTTTTGTGCCCGCACCAATTTCGCAGCCTTCATCAATTACGGCAGTGGGGTGGGCATAGTACGATGTGGGTTCATTCATGTCGTGTAAAACGTTTTGATGGTTTCGGAAATGAAAGCCAACTGCTCCGGCTTCATCTCGGTATGAATGGGGATGGAAATTACGGTTTTTGAAAGACTCTCTGTTACCGGGAAAGAACCTTCACCAAAACTTTTGCGGGCATAGGCTTTTTGAAAATGAAGCGGTACCGGATAGTATATCATGGTTGGAATACCAGCGGCTTCCAACTCCTTTTTTAAGTCGTCACGCCTTTCAACGGTTAGTGTATATTGATGAAACACATGTGTTGAATTGCCGGAGCGATGCGGAATTTTTACACCGGCAATTCCGGCTAGTGCAAGATCGTAATAAGCAGCCGCATCATTTCTCCTTCTGGCGTAGTCATCAAGGTACTTCAGTTTTACCTGTAAGATGGCGGCCTGCAATGTATCCAGCCGACTGTTGATACCGATAATATCGTGATGATACTTGATGCGTTGCCCATGATTGGCTGTCATTTTCAGTTTTTCGGCCAGCACCGTATCGTTTGTGAAAATGGCACCACCATCGCCAAAGCATCCTAAGTTTTTTGAGGGGAAAAAAGAGGTCGTTCCGATGATGCCCATCGTACCGGCTTTCTTTCGTGTTCCATTCGAGAATGTGTATTCTGCGCCCAGCGCTTGCGCAGTGTCTTCAATAACATACAACTTGTGTCGGTTGGCAATAGCCAGAAGCGGTTCCATGTCGGCACATTGTCCATAGAGGTGTACCGGCACGATGGCCTTTGTTTTCGGTGTTATCTTACTTTCGAGTTGTGTGACATCCAGGTTGAAGGAGTCTGCAAACACATCAATAAAAACCGGAACCAGGCCGAGTAAGGCGATCACCTCAGCAGTAGCCACGTAGGTATGTACGGGAAGAATCACTTCATCGCCAGGTTGAAGTTCAAGTGCCATCATGGCAATCTGCAAGGCATCCGTGCCATTGCCGCACGTGATGACATGATTAACATCAACATATGTTCCTAACGCCTGCGCAAACGCATTGACTTCCGGTCCTTGTATAAAAGCGGTTGAAGTTAGCACCTGCTGAATGGCATCATCAATCTCCGGTTTGATGCGGAGGTATTGCGTGTGCAAATCAGCCATCTTGATTTTTTCCATACCTCGTAAATTATCCTTTTGCGGGAAGTTTTTTCTCCCACGCCCAGGCGTGAAGTAAAGCCTCCTCAATGGTAAATTTTGTTTTCCAATGAAGGATGGTATTTACTTTTGTCGGATCGGCATAAACCTTTTCAATATCACCCGCTCTGCGGGGCCCGATGCCATACGGAAGTTTAACGCCTGTTACTTTTTCGAAAGCGGTAATCAATTCCAGAACAGAAATACCAATACCGGTTCCGAGATTGAAAACCTGATAGGTATTCGTGCCAGATTGTTTTTCGAGATACTCCAATGCCTTTACGTGTGCGAGAGCAAGGTCTACTACGTGAATAAAATCGCGTATGCACGATCCATCCGGAGTGGCATAGTCATCTCCAAAGACAGTAAGTTTTTCCCGCTTGCCGGCTGCTGTTTGTGTTATATACGGACCAAGGTTATTCGGAATGCCGATGGGCAATTCGCCCAGGTTAGCGCTCGGATGCGCACCGATGGGATTGAAGTACCGAAGTGAAATGATTCGGAAGCCTGTGGTGTGTGCATCTTCTAAGATGCGCTCGCACATTTGTTTGGTGGCACCGTAGGGTGATTCAGCACGTTTGAATGGTGCACTCTCGTTAACCGGAATTTGATCGGGCTGACCGTAAACCGTACATGAGGAAGAGAAGATAAAATCGCGAACACCAAATTCTTTCATTACCTCCAAGACGGCAATAAGGGAATCGATGTTGTTGCGAAAATATTCAAGCGGTTTCTGTACCGATTCACCTACCGACTTGTAGGCAGCAAAATGCATAACGCCTGAAAACGGACCTTGTGTTTTGAATACGCTGCTCAGAAATTCGTAATGTGTACAGTCTCCTTTTTGAAAATTCGGTTTCTGACCGGTAATTTTCTCTATACCGTTTAGTAGTGTTGGGTCACTTTTGGAGAGATCATCAACAATAACGGGCTCATAGCCGGCCTGGACGAGTTCAACTGCGGTGTGTGCACCAATGTATCCGGCTCCACCGGTAACGAGGATTCTTTTTTGTGTCATGGTTATAAACGAGCCGTTACCGTTGATTTATCGAGCATGCCCTTAACATCATAAATCACTGTTTTTTCAAATTTGATAGAACTCCAATCCAGTGCGCTGAACTCCTGATGATTAACGGCCAGCACAATAGCGTGATATCTTTTTTGTAACGATGGTATGAGCGCTAGTCCATATTCATGATGCACTTCATCCGCATCGGCTTGTGGATCAAAGATATCTACGTTAGTGCCGAAACTCTGCAACTCATGAATAACATCAACAACTTTACTGTTTCGGATATCCGGACAGTTCTCTTTAAAGGTGATGCCCAATACCAAAACATCGGCCTTGTTAATCGGCCATTCATGCTGGGCCATTAATTTGATCACGCTGTTGGCAATGTGAACCCCCATATTGTCATTAATTCTTCTTCCGGAAAGAATGACTTCCGGATGGTAACCCAGGCTTTCGGCTTTATGCGTGAGGTAATAGGGATCAACACCAATGCAGTGTCCGCCAACTAAGCCCGGTTTGAAAGGAAGGAAGTTCCATTTGGTTCCGGCTGCCTCCAGTACTTCGTGTGTGTCTATTCCCATGCGTTCAAAAATCAGTGCCAGTTCATTCACAAAAGCAATGTTGACATCGCGCTGGGAGTTTTCAATTACTTTGGCCGCTTCCGCTACTTTCAGGCTGGATGCTTTGTGTGTTCCGGCTACAATGATTTTACGATAGAGTTGGTCAACTTTCTCAGCAATTTCGGGGGTACTTCCACTGGTAACTTTTTTAATGGTGGTAACCCGATGAAGCTTGTCGCCCGGGTTGATCCGTTCGGGAGAGTATCCGCAAAAGAAATCAATATTAAATTTTAAGCCACTCACTTTCTCTAAAACAGGAACACAGATTTCTTCTGTACAACCCGGATAGACGGTTGATTCATAGATAACGATGTCGCCTTTCTTTAAAACTCTGCCAACGGTTTTACTGGCACTTTCGAGGGGGCGTAGGTCGGGCTTTTTAAATTCATCAACTGGCGTAGGAACAGTAACAATGAAGTAGTTTACAGCTTTTAGGTCGTTCACATCAAAAGAGTAAGCGAGCCGCGAAGCTTTTTTTAATTCTTCAGGCTCAACTTCTTTTGTTCGGTCATGGCCACTTTTTAGTTCAGTGATGCGCTCCTGATGGATGTCGAATCCGATAACATCGATCACTTTACCAAATTCAACGGCCAACGGCAACCCCACGTACCCCAACCCTATAATTCCAATTTTATCCATGATCACTACTGTTTATTTTTTTACTGCGTAATACGATAAATACCAATCAATAAAATTTCCGATACCTACTTCAATGGATGTTGCCGGTTTAAAATCAACTTCGCGGATAAGGTCATCGATATCGGCATAGGTTTGAGGAACATCCCCATCCTGAAGCGGCAACATATTTTTGATCGCTTTTTTGCCCAGCTTTTCTTCAATGACTTCAATAAAACGCATCAGCTCAACCGGTTGGTTATTGCCAATATTGAAAACACGATAGGGGGCAAAGCTCGTTGCGGGATCAGGATTCATACCACTCCAGGCAGCATTGGGCTGTGCAATTTTTGGAATAAGGCGTGCGATGCCTTCTGCAATATCTTCTACGTACGTGAAATCGCGTTTCATCTTCCCGTTATTGTAAACATCAATTGGCTTGCCTTCCAGGATAGCTTTGGTGAAGAGGAAAAGCGCCATGTCGGGTCTTCCATATGGTCCATACACAGTAAAGAAACGCAGCCCTGTTGTAGGAAGATTAAAGAGCGCGGAGTAGGTGTGGGCCATTAATTCGTTCGACTTCTTTGAAGCTGCGTACAATGAAATGGGATGATCGACATTGTCATGAACCGAAAAGGGCATTTTTGTATTGGCGCCATAAACTGAACTGGAGGATGCATACACCAAATGTTTGATGTGGTTGTGACGGCAGGCCTCCAGAATGTTCAAAAATCCATGCAGGTTACTTTCCAGGTATGCATGTGGATGGGTGAGGGAATAGCGCACACCAGCTTGCGCAGCCAGATTAACGACATAGGTAAACTGATGGTCTTCAAAAAGCTGATGTATTCCTTTTTGGTTCGTAAGATCAACCTGATGGAATTCGAAATTTGGGTTTGCCTTGAGGATTTCAAGCCTTGTTTTTTTCAGATTGACATCGTAATAATCGTTAAGATTGTCGATTCCAACGATGTTGTAGCCTAGCTTGCAGAGTTTCGTAATCAGGTGAAACCCGATAAAACCCGCTGCGCCAGTAACTAATATAGAGTTTGATTGCATAGCTATGAATAGGGCACAAAACTAATAGATTAGTGCGATTTTGTAATATTTTCTAATTTTCGAGCCAATGCAAAACGGGTTAACAACAATCGGATGAAGCGTTTAAATTTAAAGCAGGTATTGTAATGGTGTTCAAGCTCATCCGGAAAGAATTTATTCTTGAACTCAGGCGCAAGTCGGTTATCGCTGGCATTAGCCTTTACCTCTTCAGTTTGATTTTTATCTGTTACTTCACGTTTAGCCTCAGACAGAATTCAATATCACCTGCTACGTGGTCAGCCCTTTTCTGGCTGACGATCCTCTTCTCGGTAGTAAACAGTGTAGCCAAATCATTCATTGGCGAAAAGAAGGGCACATTCATTTATTATTATGGTGTAGCCAGTCCGCAGGCCATTATCCTGTCTAAAATCATTTACAACACGGTTCTGTGTCTTCTCTTGTCGCTCGGTGGGTACCTTCTGTTTTCGCTTTTTATTGATAATCCCATACAGGATCACTTACTTTTTGTAGGATCATTGTTTCTCGCCTCTTTTGGTTTCGCAGCTTCCTTGAGTTTGATTTCCGGCATCGCGTCAAAAGCCAATAACAGCAACATCCTGATGGCGGTACTAAGTTTCCCGGTTGTGATTGCCATCTTGCTGATGGCGATCAACCTAACCAAAAATGCGCTGGATGGCATTGACCGATCGGCCAGTACAGACGAATTGCTGAATTTGCTGGCTATAAATTGTATCTCGACAGCATTGGCATACTTACTCTTCCCGTATATTTGGCGCAGCTAACGCTCGGGTAAAACTCAGGTTATCTGCCAAGCATGACAATGAAAAATTGGTTAAAAATAGTCGCTGTTGTTTTACTGATTTATGTTCATACCGCAGGATTGCTGCTGGATGTACCACGCTTGAATATTTTAAATGAAACCATTCGCGCACTTTATTTCCATGTACCCATGTGGTTTGGTATGGTGTTGCTTTTTTTGATTTCGGTATACCATGCAATACGGTATTTACGAAATCCTTCAATCGAAACGGACCGTAAGTCGGTTGAGTATGCCAACATCGGTTTGCTTTTTGGAATTTTGGGAATTGTTACGGGTATGTTGTGGGCAAACTATGCCTGGGGCACACCCTGGCATGGCGACCCAAAGCAAAATGGTGCCGCTATTACCCTGCTGGTTTATCTCGCTTATTTTGTTTTGCGTGGCTCCATTGAAAATAGTGAGCAAAGGGCACGGCTGAGCGCTGTCTATAATATTTTTGCCTTTGCGGCTATGGTGCCCCTCATTTTTATTATACCCCGACTGACAAGTTCCATGCATCCGGGAAGCGGAGGAAATCCGGGTTTTAATATGTACGACCTCGATAGCAGTATGCGCCCGGTGTTTTACCCGGCTGTGATCGGCTGGTTTTTAGTTGGACTTTGGATTGTCTCCATACGTGTGAAAGTAAAAGAACTGGAAGAAAAAATTTTAGACCTCCATGATGAAAACAAGTAAAGGTATTTTTTTACTCATCCTTCTGATGATCAGCAATACGCTTTTTGCGCAGGATGCTGCGATGGCCGATGGTATGCGATCAGAAGGAAAAATTTATGTGGTGGTTGGAATTATCCTCATTATTCTGCTGGGATTGTTTTTTTACCTGACGATGCTTGATCGAAAAGTAAAAAAACTCGAAAACCTGTTAAATGAAAAGCAGGTTAAAACCAAATCCTGACCGTTTGTGTTTTTGTGATTAAAATCACCCGGATTCTTCCGGTTTTGCGTTACTTTTGAAGGAATTAAGGCAAGGGGTTTAGATGAAAAAATCACACATATTCATTCTCGTTATCATTGCAGTAGCCATTGGCGTTATTATTACGACAGCCGGAGATTCCAGCACATATGTTGGTTTTACGGATGCCTATCAACTGGCGTCTTCCGGAAGTACCCGCGAGATTCATGTAGTAGGTGAATTGAAGAAAGATAACTCCGGTCAGGTTATTGGTATTCAAACCGGAGCGGACAGGGTTTCTTTTTCATTCATTATGGTGGATGACCAAGGCAAAGAGCAAACCGTTCAGTATAACCAGCCTATGCCGACTGATTTTTTGCGTTCCGAAAAAGTAGTGGTGGTGGGAAGTTACAAGGGTGGGAATTTTATCGCCAGCAAAATTCTTCTCAAATGCCCTTCAAAATACCAGGAAGAAAAAGTTAATGCTTAAGCTCGTTTCCTTCCCCGAAATTCGTGCCTCGTATATCGTAAATTGTATTCCTTCATGATGCATTATTTTGTTGGTAACCTCGGTCATCTTTTTGTAATTACGTCTTTTGTTTCTGCCCTTGTGGCAGTTTTTGCCTACTACAAAGCAACGGTGTCAGCTGATGTGCAGCAAAAAAATGCATGGCTGTTAAATGGCAAAATCGGATTTTATGTTCATGCTGCAGCTGTGCTGGGTATTTGCGTTACACTCTTTGTTATCATCTCCAACCATTATTTTGAATACCACTACGCCTATAATTACTCTGATAAAAAACTCCCGACTTACTACCTGATCTCTACTTTCTGGAATGGGCAGGAGGGAAGTTTCATGTTGTGGATGATCTGGCAAGCGTTAATCGGCCTGATCCTTATTCACACCAATAAATTCTGGGAGGCTCCTGTTATGACGGTGTTTGCACTCGTGCAGGCGTTTCTCGCTTCCATGATTTTAGGCGTTGTTATTCCAGGTTTGGAAATCAAAATTGGCAGCTCGCCATTTATCTTGTTGCGCGAAGCCCTGCAAAATGCTCCGATTTTTAAATCACAGCCTGAGTTCATTCCACCGGATGGCAATGGATTAAATCCGTTGTTGCAAAACTATTGGATGGTAATTCACCCGCCCACGTTATTTCTGGGCTTTGCATTAACACTTGTTCCCTTTTCATTTTGCATGGCCGGTTTGTGGATCAGAAAATATAAAGAATGGGTTCGTCCAGCATTGCCTTGGGCACTATTGGGTGGTGCCATTCTAGGTCTTGGTATTTTGATGGGTGGATATTGGGCCTATGAAACGCTCAACTTTGGCGGATACTGGAATTGGGATCCGGTGGAAAATGCTGTTTACGTTCCGTGGCTAATTTTGGTAGCCTCCATTCATACGATGATTACCTACAAGAACAGCGAGTCAGCTTTGAAGGCCTCGATCATTTTGGTGATCACTGTTTTTATTCTCATTCTCTATTCCACCTTTTTAACCCGCAGTGGAATTTTAGGAGAATCATCGGTGCACTCGTTTACAGATTTAGGCTTATCCGGACAGCTGTTACTTTATTTACTGTTCTTCACACTGGCCGCCATTATACTTTCCATTATCCGCTGGAAAGAAATCCCGACTACGGATAATGAGATTGCAACGTACTCGCGTGAATTCTGGGTTTTTATTGGCGTCATGGTTTTATGCATGATGGGCTTTCAGGTTATTGTTGAAACATCGAAACCTGTTTTCAATGCAATAAGCCGGTTGTTTGGAGGTGAAGGAAATATGGCACCAAAACCGGATGCTATTGTCTTTTACTCGATGTTTCAATTGTGGTTCGCGGTAGCGTTGGCACTACTCTCGGCAGTCGGGCAATTTTTTTGGTGGAAGAAAATTGACAGGCGCGAATTGATGAAAGAACTGCTTGTTCCTTTCCTGATCACCTTGCTGCTGTTTGTTATCATCATACAGCTTATCCATTTTCAATTTGGACTGAACACCGAAAGGGTTGTACCCTACCTGATTATTCTCTTTGCAGGAATCTTTACGATCACAGCCAATGCAAAAATTCTGTTCTCACTTTTAAAATCGAGCCCCGGATTATCAGGTGGTGCTATTGCCCATATCGGGGTTGGAATGATGCTGATCGGCATTATGCTTTCATCAGGATACTCCAAAGTTGTTTCGCTCAACAACACGGGTATGTTGATTTCAAAAGAATTCAGTGAAGAATTTAACCGCGATAATTTATTGCTTTTTGTGAATCAGCCACGCACCATGTGGGGCTATGAGATTGAGTACCTGGGTGAACGACTCGAGCCCCGCCATCACGCTGGGTTTATCCGCAAAAGCGATGTGAATGTAACACCCGATAAAGACCAGGTAGTTGCTAAAAAGGATATCCTGTTGAACGGAAAGAAAGTTTTCGCTGCCCAAGATACCATTGCTATTCTTGGTGAGAATACTTTTTTTGAAATCGAACTCCGTAAGAATAACAAACGCTACACACTCTATCCCCGTGCACAAATAAATCCAGACATGGGTGGCTTACTGGCCTCTCCAGACATTTACAGAACTGTTTCGGCAGATTTATACACGCACGTATCATCGGTCATGAATCCATCAGAAGATCATGATTGGAACGAACTGGAGGAAATCAAAACCAGGCTGAATCATGAGTTTTTTGCTAACGATTATGTGACAGTACTGGAAGCCGTTGACCGGGTACAAACGGTGGAAGGTGTATCCCTTAGCGATCAGGATGTTGCCGTGAAGGCAACCATCCGTGTTAAAGGTGAACGGGGTGATTATGTTGCTGAACCTATTTTCCTGATTAAAAATAAAATGGTCGGTCGCATTCCGGATGAAGTAAATGATCTCGGTTTGCGATTCATTCTCATGAACATTCATCCTGAAACGAATGAGTTTACGTTAGGTATCAATACACGACAGAAAGATTGGGTTGTTATCAAGGCCATGGAAAAACCCTACATTAATGTGCTGTGGATTGGAACATTGGTGTTAATGACAGGCTTTTCACTCGCGATGGTGCGGAGGTTTCGCGAGTTTAAAAAAATGAAAGAAAAAGGACTGGAATGATTGCCGTCATTGCGAGGAATGAAGGGCTGGCGAGAGTTAGGATGACGAAGCAATCCTAGAGATGAATCTTAAATTACCAGATGGCTTCGTCTCGCTTCTTGCTTTTTAGTGTCCGCGTTTGGCGCGTTCCCAATACGTGTCCATTTCTGCCAATGTCATTTCACCTAATTTCTTACCGTCCTTCAGCGACTCTGTTTCCAGAAATTGAAAACGTTTGATAAATTTTTTATTGGTGCGTTCCAGTGCTTCTTCCGGATCAATGTCGATAAACCGGGCGTAGTTCACCAGCGAAAATAGCAGATCGCCAAATTCAGCCACAGCCCTTTCTCTGTTTATTGTTTCGTTAGACTCAGCATTAAATTCTTTTTTGAATTCTTGCATCTCTTCTTCAACCTTTTCCCACACTTGTTCTTTCTTCTCCCAGTCAAAACCAACACCGCGCGCTTTGTCCTGAATCCGGATAGCTTTAACGAGTGCTGGTAGTGATTTGGGCACACCCTCCAGCACGGATTTATTTCCTTCTTTCAGTTTTATTTTCTCCCAATTAGCTTTCACCGTTTTTTCATCGTTGGCAACAACATCACTATAAATATGCGGGTGCCGTACAATCAGTTTGTCGCATACTGCGTGGAGCACATCAGCAATATCAAACTGCTTGGTTTCGGAGGCAATGCGCGCATAAAAGACCAGGTGTAAAAAGATATCACCAAGTTCTTTTTTTATCTCCTGTAAATCACCTTCCAAAATAGCATCCGACAGTTCGTAGGTTTCTTCAATGGTGAGATGCCGCAGGCTCTCCAGGGTTTGCTTTTTGTCCCACGGGCAATTTTCGCGAAGCTCATCCATAATGGTCAGGAGGCGGTCGAAGGCTTTTAATTTTGAATCGCGTTGGAGATCAGGAGCAGCCAGTGGTTTTTTCATGAACAATAAACTTAAAAAGTTGGTAGGCTGTTCTAGCCATGTCGGTTAACTTTGCGTCAGCAAAAATCGACAATCATTAACCCAAAATTGCCAGTTTTATGATGGTATTTTTTATCGCAATTGGTGTCATGGCTCTTTTTTTTGTGCTCATGTCTGTGCGGCTGATTTTTTTGAAAAATGGGGAATTTCGGGGTACCTGTGCATCGCAAAGTCCATGGCTCAATAAAGATGGGGTAACGTGTGGTTTTTGTGGGAAAGATTTGAAGCCGGGAGATGCCGCATGTGGCGACCCTGAGGCGGCTGCTAAAGATTTCCCGTCCATTAAGAAGAAATGATTCAGGGTGCGTAATCCTTCTTTTTTAACATACTTCTTACATACAATATTCTTCTTATTTTTACGGCCTCATAACTCAAAACAAGCTTACAGTGGCTTTAATAAAATCAATCTCCGGTATTCGGGGAACAATCGGTGGTAAAACCAGCGAAAATCTTACACCTCTTGATGTTGTAAAATTTGCAGCGGCCTTTGGAACCTGGTTAAAAAAGAAAAAGGGAAATACAAAAATTGTCATCGGCCGTGATGCCCGACCCTCGGGAGAAATGGTGAACAGCCTGGTGGTGGCCACCCTTCAGGGTTTGGGTATTGATGTGGTTGACTTAGGTCTTTCAACAACGCCAACCGTTGAATTGGCCGTACCGGAAGAAAAGGCTGCTGGCGGAATTATTATAACGGCCAGCCATAATCCGGTACAATGGAATGCGCTCAAGCTTTTAAACGAAAAAGGTGAATTCATCTCCGGAAAGGATGGGGAGGAAATGCTCCGGATTGCGGAGAAAGAAGAGTTTGATTTTGCTCCGGTAACCAAACTGGGAAAGTATGAGAAGAAAGACGATTACATTCAGAAGCACATCGATAGGATTTTAAGGCTTGCGTTGGTCGATGTGGCTGCAGTTCAAAGTAAGGGGTTTACAGTGGTGGTGGATGCAGTTAATTCTACCGGTGGCATTGCTGTTCCGATGTTGTTGAAAGCCATGGGCGTAACTGTAAAAGAGATGTACTGCGAACCAACCGGACATTTTCCGCACAACCCCGAGCCACTTCCTGAAAACCTGACAGACATTTGCCGGGAGATTAAAAACGGGAAGTATGATCTTGGTATTGTGGTTGACCCGGATGTGGATCGATTGGCATTAATTTGTGAAGACGGAACTCCCTTCGGAGAAGAATATACACTGGTGACTGTTGCCGATTATATTTTGAAATCCGGCAAGAAGAAAAAAGGTAATACGGTTTCCAATTTATCATCTACTCGTGCCTTACGTGATGTAACAGAAAAAGCCGGTGGCGAATACTTCGCAGCGGCAGTAGGCGAAGTGAATGTGGTGAACATGATGAAGGAATGCGCAGCCGTTATTGGTGGTGAAGGCAATGGCGGAGTGATTTACCCTGAGTTGCATTACGGCCGTGACGCACTTGTTGGAATTGCTTTGTTTCTTACGCAGTTGGCGAAATCAGGTATGTCGGTTTCGCGGTTGCGTGCAAGTTATCCAAACTATATCATCTCCAAGAATAAAATCGAGTTAACGCCCGATATCAATGTTGATAAAGTGCTTGAGCTTGTTAAAAAGAAATATAAGAAGCAGCCTGTTAATACCATTGATGGGGTTAAGATCGAGTTCGACAAGGAGTGGGTACACCTTCGCAAATCAAACACTGAACCGATCATTCGCATTTATGCGGAGTCTGACATGGAAGTAAAGGCCGAAAATCTGGCAAAGAAAATTATCGCTGACATCAAGGAAATTATTGCAGAAAAAAGTTTAGCGTAACTTTGCGGCAATTCTTAACCTTACCACATGAGTATCTATCTCGACAATGCGGCTACCACACCGATTGATCCGGAAGTTTTCGAGGCCATGAAGCCTTTTCTTCTGGAGAATTTTGGTAATCCCTCGTCAACACACGCCCACGGCAGAAAAGTTAAAACAGCCCTTGAATCGGCCCGCAAGAAAATTGCCGAATTGCTGAATTGCACTCCGGGAGAAATCATTTTTACCTCCGGGGGTACAGAAGCTGATAATGCTATTTTAGTTTCGGCAATTCAAACCTATGGGATTGAGCATATTATATCTTCGCCCATTGAACATCATGCTGTTGAGCAGACATTGTCGAGTATCAGTAAACAGGGAAAGGTTAAGTTACACATGGTTGGACTTGATGAAAGAGGTCATGTGGACTTACAGCATTTGGAAATACTGGTCAAGGAAAATCCCAAGGCATTGGTGTCGCTCATGCATGCCAATAATGAAATCGGAAATTTGCTCGATATGGATCGGGTTGCTACACTCTGCGATAACTATGGTGCGTATTTTCATTCGGATACAGTACAAACCGTAGGTCACTACCGTCACGATCTGAGCAACTTAAAAGTACATGGGATTACTGCAGCAGCACATAAATTTCATGGCCCAAAAGGTGCTGGCTTCATGTTTATCCGAAAGGAGAAGAAAATTTCTCCATTCGTACTTGGCGGATCGCAGGAGCGCAACATGCGGGGCGGAACCGAAAATGTATACGGAATTATTGGCCTGGCAAAAGCGCTTGAGATTGCTTACCGCGATATGGAAGAGCACATGCAGCATATCAAAAAATTAAAGGCGCGAATGATTGAAGGGCTAATCGAACAGATTCCGAATGTTTCTTTTCATGGCGATTCGATACATCCGGATAATAGTCTGTACACGGTGTTGAATGTTAGTTTACCAGAATCAGAAGAGAACGGTATGTTGTTATTTAACCTCGATTTAAAAGGTATTTCGGCTTCGGGAGGAAGTGCCTGCTCCAGTGGCGCAACAACAGGATCGCATGTGCTGGGCGCACTTTATCCAACTTCAAAACGCGGTGCTGTACGGTTCTCGTTCAGCAAATACAATACACCCGAGGAAATTGATTTCGCTGTTTCAACTTTGGCAGAGTTGTATAAGGTTGAAGCGTAAGGCGAAGGTTAAAAACCAATTTGACTGAAATAAAAAAGGATGCCCGTGTGAGCATCCTTTTTTTATAGACCATGGCTTGAGCTAAGCAACAACAGCTTTCTTTGCTTCAGGTTGTGGTTTGTTTTCAGAGTCGTTATCAAAGTCAAGCACCACTGGGGCGGCAATGAACAAGGACGAGAACGTTCCTACTACGATACCAATTAATAGCGCAAAAGCAAAACCTCTCAACACCTCTCCCCCAAAAATCAACAACACAATCACCACGAGTAATGTTGTACCAGCAGTTATCACAGTTCGAGAAAGGGTGTCGTTAATGGCTTCATTGAAAATCTTCGGGCGATCATGCGATGTTCCAAAACCAATGTATTCCCTTATCCGGTCAAAAATAATTACCGTATCGTTAATGGAGTAACCAATAATGGTCAGGATGGCCGCTACAAAGACCTGGTCAACTTCGAATGAAAGTCCGAGGGCTCCGGCAATGGCAAAGGCTGCAAACACAAAGAGCGTATCGTGTACGGTAGCAATGATGGCTCCGGCACTGTACTGCCATTTACGGAAGCGAATCAGGATATAAACGAAAATTCCAAGCAGGGAGAATAAGCTGGCTTTCCAGGCTGAGTTTTTAATATCATCCGCAACCGTAGCGCCAACTTTTGAGGAGCTGCCAATGGTAAAGTGCTGGTCATCGATTTGCGAGTCGTTCTCGGAGTATTTCATGCCCGGGAACTTTGCTTCCAGTCCGCTGATCAAGGCCTTCTTCACATTTTCATCGGCAACATCAGAATCGTCATCAATCAGGTATGATGTTGTTACTTTCATCACATTGTTACTTCCGTAATTCTTTACTTCTGTTCCCTGGTTTCCGAAACTCTTCGCCAAATCAATTTTTAATTCTGTGGCATTGACAGGTTTGTTGAAAGAAACAACATACGAGCGACCACCCTTGAAATCAACACCAAGATTTAATCCCTGGAAAAACAGGAGGGCAAATCCGAGAACGATGATGGATCCGGAGATGGTATAGGCCAGCCTGCTGTTCTTTATGAAATCAAAGTGTCTGCGTTTTTTCACTAAACGAGCAATGGGAGTATCAAACGATATTTTGCTTTCATCACCGTTTCGCGTCATCCATTCGATGAATACGCGTGAGATATAAACAGCAGAAAAGAAAGAAGTTGCAATACCAATCATCAGGGTAATGGCAAATCCTTTAATAGGACCTTGGCCTAAAATGAACAGGAAGAAGCCGGTGATGAATGTTGTAAGGTTCGAGTCAAAAATGGTAGCGAAGGCGCGCGAGTAACCGGTGCTGATGGCATCCTTAAGTTTTCTTCCGTGTGCCATTTCTTCTTTGATACGTTCGTAAATCAATACGTTCGCATCAACCGCCATACCCATGGTAAGAACGATACCGGCTATGCCGGGTAACGTCAAAGCAGTACCCAAGGCAGGCTGGGCGAGAATACCAAGAATAAAGAAAATGTTGAAGAGTAAAGCGAGGTTGGCTACTAATCCACCTTTAGCATAGTAGGCCACCATGAAGATAACTACGAGTCCAAGACCGCAGATAACCGAAATCAACCCCTGTTTGGCGGCAACTTGTCCGAGGGTAGGTCCAACAATGGCTTCTTCTACGATTCGTGTAGGTGCAGGAAGTGAACCGGCCTTCAGAACGTTCGCCAAATCTTTTGCTTCTTCTGCGGTGAAGTTTCCGGAAATCTGGGAGTTACCATTCGGGATTTCATTCTGAACAAAAGGAGCAGAGTACACAACATTATCCAACACAATGGCAATGCTTCCACGGGGTGATTTACCAGCCGCTTCCGATGTCATTTTAGCCCATGTTTTTGTACCGGGTACGTTCATGGTCATGCTCACTGCGGGGCGCGCATACTCATCGGATGAAAGGCGTGCATCGGTTATAACCTCTCCGGTAAGTTTCGCTTTTCCATTGCGACCAATATTCAGGAAGTACAATTGAATGGCTTCATTTCCAGCCTGATCTTTTTCGGGTTTGTTGCCCCAATAAGCGCCAACAGTTCTGAGGATGTTGCGCACATCATCACGCTTAATGATTTTGTTGACGGCTGCAGTATCTTTCAGGGCATAGCGGAAATATCCTGGAGGGTTGCTCAACGCAAAGAGTGGTGAAACATTAAGTTGCTGCAGTGAATCGAGTCCGCTTAACGTTGTATCACCGGCAGCAGCAAGTTTTTTCTCTAATTCAGATGCGGCATTCTCTTGTTCTGTTGAAAGTGCATCAGCTAAGTTTTCCGCAGCTGGTTTTGATTCTGTCGTTTTCACTTTTGCTTTTTGCTCTTTTACGATCAGATCATTAATCGCCATTAACGAAGCATTGATGGTGCTGGGATCAACAACATCCCAAAACTCAAGGCGGGCAACACCCTGAAGTAATTTACGCACCCGTTGCGGGTTATCGGCTCCGGGGATTTCAATTTGAATTCTTCCGGTGCCGGGAAGTCGCTGAATGTTCGGTGAGGAAGTTCCAAACTGATCTAAACGATTTCGTAAAATGGTGTACGAACGATCAATGGCATTCTCTACTTCTTCGTTCACCACGGAAATAACTTTTTCATCATTATCATTGATACTGATACGGCCTTTTGTATTGGCATTGGCAAAGATATCCGAAAGTTTTTTTCCGGGATTTGCATCCTTAAAGGCTTTAAAGAATAATGAAGTATAGCTATCCTGACTATTCTTTTGAAGCTGACGAGCAGTATTGATTGCTCTGATGAATGATGAGTCGGTGCTATTGCCCGCCAGGCTTTTAATGATATCGATAGGCGAAACTTCCAGGGTAACGTGCATGCCCCCCTGAAGATCGAGACCAAGGCTTAGTTCGTTGTCCTTAACTTCTTTGTACGTGTATTCAATTCCAAAAAAATTATAAACGGGTTTATTCCAAACGGAGTCAATGTAAGTCTGCTTTTTCGTAAGGTTAACAATGCCGGTTGCATCTGTGGCACTGGCCTCGGCAGCCTTGCGAACTCCGTTTGATACGAAGGTGAAAGACAAATAAAACAAACACAGTGCGGTGATGACTGTGGCGAGTACAATAATGAATCCTTTATTCTGCATATAGTTTAGTATTGATGATGTTGATTACGATTGAAAAATTTTCGGAACTGGTATTCCGATTTAGAATGCGATACGCTTTTCAAGAACAGGTGAGATTACTCAAACCCTGGTTATGCTATCAGGGGGCGTTGGGAGAAATAATGAACCTGAAAAGTGTAAAGAAAAGTTTTTCAGGGAACAGGGATTTATTCGAGGCATGATCAGATTCCGTCTCACTTTCGAAAAGTATTTCCAACACACAGAAACTATCATACGTGGAGAGTACTGTAGTGGAGGTTGGAAGCGAGCTGGAGGGCTGGGAGATGTAAGCTACATCACCACCGTTTTTCTCTTCCTGTTTTTCCGTCTTCACTTCTTTCTTCTGAAAGCCGGAAGATTCAAATAAAAATAGCTGCGAAAACACAACCACCAAGGCGGTGAAAATTCCAAAGGCAATGGTGAGATTATGTTTTTTAGTCTTGGTCATAGCTGAATCAAGGGCTACAAAAGTAGGGAAAGGAGTGGAAAGTACAAATGTATATGGATTTGGTTTTAAAGGCTTGATTTATTGGCATTTAAAACACCTCTGAGATAGCCAGACAGGACATTCAGGGCACGTTCAAATTGGCTGTTATTGGGTATTACGAGGTCGGCTTTATGCTTTAGGGGTTTAATAAGGGTTTCGTAAACAGGCATAACATGATGATGGTAGCGGTAGAGTACGTCATCCAGATCATAGCCTCGCTCTTCATTGTCGCGCCTGATTCTACGGCTTAATTTCACATGATCTTTTGCTTCGATGAAAATCCGGAGGTCAATTTCCTGCTCTATTTCAGGAAAATACTGGACGAAAAGTCCCTCGATAATCAGGATGGGTGCCGGCTTGAACTCCAGTAATCCCGGTACGGCCTGTTTGTTGTTGAATGTGTATTCCTGTATGCGGAGAATTTCTCCACGCTTTAGCTTCAAGATGTCTTGATGAAATTTTTCGCGTTCGATTGCCGAAGGAAGGTCGAAATTCTCAACTCCCTTCTCATCACAAATTTGCTGGTCGATCGGCTTGTAGTAATGATCCTGCGAGATGAGGCATAATTCTTCTGCAGTAAATCGGCTGGAAAGATTTTTCAGGAAATAGGTTTTTCCGCTACCGCTGCCGCCTGTAATCCCGATGGTGAAAGGTTTGGTCATTCGGGCCGCAAAATACAAACTGACGCGAAAAGGTAAACGGCTTTTTCAGGATTTGATTCCTTTTAAAAACTTTACCAATTGCTGCATGGCAATGGCACGATGGCTAAGTTGATTCTTTTCCTCCAGGCTCATCTCTGCAAAGGTTTTTGAATAACCTTCCGGTTGAAAAACAGGGTCATAGCCGAAGCCCAGTGTTCCCCTTTCCTCCGTTAAAATGGTTCCCTTTACAATTCCCTCAAAAGTTTGAATGCCTTCCGGACCAACAAGTGAAATAACCGTTTTAAATCGTGCGCTCCGATTTGAGTGGTGCTCCAGATTTTTCAGCAGTAAGGTTATATTATCCTTACTATTTCGTTGTTCGCCTGCATACCGTGCCGAGTAAACACCTGGAGCACCGTGTAAAGCTTCAACCTCGAGACCGGTATCATCAGCAAAACAGGCATAGTGATAATTTTCAAAGACGTACATCGCCTTTTGGAGAGAGTTGCCTTCAATGGTATCCTGCGTTTCGGGCAACTCTTCATGGCAACCAATTTCCTGTAAACTTAGAATTTGAAAATCAGGCTCCAATAGTGGTCTGATTTCTTTGAGTTTATGCAGGTTATTAGTTGCAGCTACCTTCCGGTGAGGGTGTGGTACTAAAGTTTTTTCCAACGTGTAAGAGTTTAACACCAAAGATAATGTTGCTATTCGAAGGTATTTGATTAATCGGTACGCCAAAATATCCGTAGGCAAGGCCAGAGGGAATATACAGCGATACGGAGTCACCTTCACGAAGTAAGGGTAATCCAATCTGCCATCCTTTTATAACACTCCTCATGCGAAAGGAAAAGTTTTCACCCGAATCAAATGACTCATTCGAAGATAAGAACCTTCCTTCATAGTTGGTTGTGATACAACTGTCAAGTGTTGGGCGTTCGCCAGTGCCCGATTCATGAAGGATATACCGAATCTGATTTTTGGGGTCTGCTTCGGCCACCAGTGCGTTGTCAGCCAGATAGGCATCAATCAGGGCAAGGTCTTTCGTAAGTTGTTCGTTAAAGTCTGGCTCTTCGATCGTTTCGGAGCAGGAAAAAGACAAAAGCGTTACCCAACAGATGGTGATGTATTGGATAACGCTTTTGTACATGTTTGTTCTGTTTAGTACACTCCGAGTATTTCAATCTCAAATATAAGATTAGAGTTGCTTGGAATCATCACCGCTCCGGTGGTCTGATTTCTAATCTCCCGGGTTCCATATGCAAAACCAGAAGGAATGTATAGGGTTGCTTTCGTTCCCTTGGTCAGCAGTGGTAATGTTGTTTGCCATCCGATAATTAGTTGGTGCAGGTAAATGCCCAGGGGTTCACCTGGTTTACTCTGATCGAAAACAAATCCGTCAGACAAGCGTTTCCCTGTGTAATTGACTACAATATAGCTTGAGAGCGTTGGCTTTACTTCAGTGGATGGCCCGGCTGTTTGAATAGTATACCGTACAACGTCCTTTGAGTCCTTTAATATTGGGCCGGTGATAAGACCCTTATCAATCCACCTGTTTAATGAATCAATAATGATGACAGTGTCTTCTTTGAGCCTCGTTTGATTTACAGCAGCAACATTACTCTCCAATTGGGCATTATAATCAGGCGGAGTACTTTCCGGTAAACAAGACGATATCACGAATAAAATAAGTACTATTCCGGCCAGGCTTGTTACGACAGTTTTTTTCATAGCTTAGTTTTTACTTCTCATTTATTTTCATTGAACATCCAACATCTCGAGATGAAAAATAAGGGTTGAGTTTTTAGGAACAATAAGAACGTTGCTACTATTCCTAACATCTACATTTCCAAACGCAATAGCAGAAGGTATAATGAGTGTTGCCTTTGTGCCTTCATTTAGGAGGGGAAGCGTAGTTTGCATGCCGACTAAAAGATCATATAAATAGGAGGTATAATTATCTTGTTGTTCGAATACAGTACTATCGCTAAACAAACGTCCCTCATATTTTAATTTTAGCATGCTGCGAAGAACAGGCTTTGGCCCCGAACCCAGCGTCTGAATTCGATACCGCACGCCATTGAGTTCAGAGAAGTACTCCGTTTTTATCCCCCATAGTTGTAATGAATCATCGATGACCTTTGTTTCAGCGGCAAGCCGGGTTTTATCAACACTATTTAGTTTTGCCTGAAGATATTGTTCAGGAGTAAGGCTTTCACCTTTTTCTAAGCAACCAGAAATAACTCCCGCCATGAAGAGGAGAATCAATACCGACAAAGTAATTCTTTTGATCATAAACTTAAGTGTTTCCATGTTTTCATTGGACTTCCAATAATTCGACTTTAAAAATAAGGTTAGAATTTTTTGGGATTTTAATATCACCAGCCTCGTCTAACAAATCAACAGGTCCAAAACCCAATCCGGAGGGAATGAGCAGTGTTGCCTTTGTTCCCTCCCTCAATAAGGGCAACGTAGTCTGTAGCCCAACAATAAGGTCGTATACGTACGATTGAAAATTTGGACTGACATCAAAAACCGAGCTATCACTTAGCAACCGACCTTCCCATTTCAATTTTATAAAACTTTTTAAAGATGGGTTTTGTCCGACACCTGGCGTTTCAATTTTATACCGAACCCCATTGGGCTCTATAAGGTAGTCAGGTCGAATACCCCAGTGTTCTAGTGAATCGTCAATTGTTTTTGTGTCTAACGCAAGACGAATGTTGTCGACAGCATTGATTTTTTGCTGGAGATAATCTTCTAGTGAAGTACTCTCAAGACAACTTGAAAGTGCTACTCCACCGCAGATTAAAACTAACAGCAAAAGAACTGGCTTTCTCATCATGCGGAATACTTATCGTCCATCTATTTACTTACAAGTCCTTGTTGCTTCATCAAAACCATTGCCGATGCCTAATAACGTTACATCGAAAATTAAAATTGCATTGGGGGGAATCGCACCCGGATAACCTCTTGGTCCATACCCCAGTGAAGAGGGAATAAATAATGTAGCAGAGTCACCGATTCCTAATAAAGGAATGCCCAGTCGCCAGCCTTCAATAACTTGGTTAAGCGGAAAAGCAATTTTTTCACTTGCATCAAAAATCTGACCGTTCTCCATGAACTTACCCGTGTACTTGACTTCCACACAATTTTCAGCCGTTGGTTTTGCTTTTCCTGTTGTGTTATATAGTACATAGCGCATTCCACTGGGATCTTGTTGAGTGGTAATGCCATTGTCTTTTAAGTAGTCTTCAATTTTTTTCGTCTCAACAGAGGCTTGTAAGTTGGTTGCATAGGTTTGGTATTGCTCCAGTGCCATAAAATCTTTAACCCCTATTGTGTAATAAATGCTCAGGGTTGTGTCAACTCCCGGAGGTGTTGAGGGAGAACCCACAATATCCTTAAAGAATTTTGTGACCGGCATTTTTACCTGAACACTGTCACCTTTCGATAGCATGCGGAACATTTGTACCATGCCATTTTCAGAGGCTATCTGGCTGCTGTCATTAATCATGATGGCACCGGGAACGCCATCTTTGCTTGTGTCTGACCAAACTGAATCCTTTGAATCTTTCAGTATATAATTGAAAACCAAAATCTGATCTTTCTTTGGTAAAATGCCATCACCGGTTTTTAGTACTGTGAATTTAAAACCATTCGGTGTTTCTCGCTCTGATTTGTTACAGGCTGCAAAGGCCAGCAGTAACAGGCTGAATGTTAAAAGTTTGTTCACTACGTTCAGCGGATTCTGGATTTTAATCATGTTTGTTTTGTTTAGACAGTATTAGGAATGATTTCGTTGTAATGTTCAAAAAATTTATTCAGCGCACAGCTGCTGTTTGTATTCCGGCAATAGATCAAGAAATTTTTGGACCGTTTGCTCCAGCGTCAACGTGGTTTGACCTCCTGCAGCATTTCGGTGACCACCGCCTTCAAAGTGTTTTCGTGCCAATTCATTAACTGAAAATTCACCCAATGACCGTAAGGATAGTTTGATGCTATCCTTTCGGTCGGTAATTAATACCGAAAGTTTTATTCCTTTAATCGACAGTCCATAATTGACTAGCCCTTCTGTGTCGCCTGTTTGCGAGCCAAAGTGCTTCAATTCTTCCTGGGTAAGGGCAATGTAAGCTGTTCTGAATTTCGGGATAACCTGAAGTTTCTGACTCAACACAAAGCCCATCAGCCGAAGACGTTCTATTGTATTTGTATCATATACAAGTTTCGAAACCGTAAAGGGATCTGCCCCGTGTGCCACTAATTTAGAGGCAATTTGAAATACTTTATAATTGGTGTTCGAATGCCGGAAGCCTCCGGTATCGGTCATTATACCTGCGTAAAGGCAATTTGCCATTTCAGCATCTACAAGGGCCTCATCGCCCAGTTGCTCGATGAGTTGGAATACTAACTCAGCTGTGGATGCGGCCTTACCATCCCATTGCTCGAAATCCGCAAAATGGTCTGGTTCAAGGTGGTGATCAATCAATACTTTTTTACCCGTAGATACCTGCACCATCTCACCGATTTCATTAATCCGGGTCAGACTGTTAAAGTCAAGACAAAAAATCACATCCGCATTCGCAATCAAAGATTTTACAGTAGCCTGTTTCTTTTTGTCAAAGACGACAACGCTTTCATTGCCTGGCATCCAGTTTAAAAAATCCGGATAGTCACTGGGTGATAGTACAGTAACCTCATGCCCCTTACGGTTCAGGTAACGGGCCAGACCCAACGAAGAACCTAATGCATCGGCATCGGGCTTCACGTGGGGAAGAATTACTGCCTTACGCGGCAGATTCAGAAAAACCCTAAATGCATCGATATTTTCCATTATGCTTTAAAAGCAAGGGGCAAAAATGGTGATTTTTTTTGTTTCACACACGAAACGTCTGACTCCTAATGATGGATAGGGTTTGTAAAACTGTTGTATAAACTATTCGCAGTGGACTTTTTTCCTATTTTTGCGCCCGAATTAAACTATCGACTAAATCAAATATCTCAATATGGCTGGAAACAGAACTTTTACGATGATTAAGCCCGATGCAGTGGGTGCGGGCAACACTGGTGCTATTACCAAAATGATTGAGGAGGCGGGCTTTCGCATTGTAGCGATAAAAAAGACTCAACTGACTCCGGAGCGTGCCGGACAGTTTTATGCCGTTCACAAGGCTCGCCCTTTTTATGGTGATCTTTGTGCCTATATGTCATCTGGTGCTATTGTTCCCATGATTTTGGAGAAAGACAATGCTGTGGAAGATTTCAGAAAACTAATTGGTGCCACTGATCCGCAGAAGGCTGAACCGGGAACCATCCGCAACCTATTTGCCAAATCCATTGAGGCAAATGCCATTCATGGATCAGATAGTGATGAGAACGCATCGATTGAAGGAAGTTTTTTCTTCTCAGGATTAGAGCGTTTCTAAAGTTTTAAGTAGAAGCTGTCTCAAAAGTTATCGGGTCATCGCGAGCATTGACCCGCGATCAGATTTGATCCGTAGAATGAGATTCCGGCTCAAAGTCCGGAATGACAATTCAATTTTAATTGACTTTTAGGACAGCCTTTACTTTCAATCAAACAAGCTGGGTGATTTGGAGGGAGGAGGAACAATCTTCAAGTGCCGGTAAGCAAGATCTGCTGCTTCTCTTCCGCGTGATGTTCTTTTAATGTAGCCCTCCTGAATCAGAAAGGGTTCATAAACCTCTTCAATTGTTTCGGCCTCTTCGCCTACGGCTGTAGCAATCGTGGTGAGCCCAACAGGCCCCCCTTTAAATTTCTCAATGATGGTCAATAGAATTCTGTTGTCCATTTCATCCAAACCATTTTCATCTACATCCAACGCATTGAGTGCAAACTTTGCAATTTCCCTGGTAATGGTTCCATCTCCTTTTATCTGTGCGAAGTCGCGCGTCCTTCTCAGCAAATTATTAGAGATACGTGGTGTGCCTCTGCTTCTTCGGGCAATTTCATAAGCGGCATCTTCATCCATCGGTGTGTTCAGAATTGTGGCTGACCGTTTCACAATGGTTGTGAGTAAAGCCGAATCGTAATATTCTAATCGCGCATTTATTCCAAAGCGTGCACGCAATGGTGAGGTAAGCAGACCGGCTCGGGTTGTGGCGCCAATTAATGTGAAGGGATTGAGTCCGATTTGTACGGAACGCGCATTCGGTCCGGAATCGAGCATAATATCAATTCTGAAATCTTCCATGGCCGAGTAGAGGTATTCTTCTACAATGGGGTTGAGGCGATGAATCTCATCGATGAAAAGAACATCGTGTGGTTCGAGGTTCGTCAGCAATCCGGCAAGGTCGCTGGGCTTATCCAGCACCGGACCTGATGTAATCTTTATGCTAGACTCAAGTTCGTTGGCAATAATGTGCGACAAAGTTGTTTTTCCAAGTCCGGGCGGACCGTGTAGCAGCACGTGGTCAAGTGATTCACCGCGTTGTTTGGCAGCCTGCACAAACACTTTAATGTTATCAACAATTTTTTGTTGTCCGGTAAAATCATGAAATGAAAGTGGGCGTAACGCTTTTTCAATTTCCTTCTCTGCGGCATTCTGTCCTTCGCCCTCTCCTTGCAAATAATCCTCGCGCATTCGTAATAGAATATACGATACGATTTACGACTTTTTTGAACCTGTCACAACTATGGGTATTCGCCATAACTCATTTAGCAACAATGTTGCATTTAGAACAAAATGTTTAACTTGCGCTACGAATTCAAGATCATGGACGCCCGCAAGAAAAACATTATCTACTCGGCTATTCTCCTGCTTTCCATTTTAGTGGTTTCCTGGTATCGAAGGGGTAATTCAGATGAACCCATTCGCGTGGAAGGAAGAACCATGGGCACCACCTATCACATCACCTATTTTGACAGTAAGCAACGAGATTTTAAAAATGAAATTGATTCGTTGTTGGCGGTTGTAAACAAGTCCATTAACAATTACGACACATCCTCCGAAGTATCACGTTTTAACAGGCACACTACGGGCATAGCTTTTAATCTACCGTATTTGTATCCACCATTGAAGAAGGCACAAGAAGTTTTTGCTTTTTCAAAAGGTGCATTTGATCCAACGGTAATGCCGTTGGTGAATGTGTGGGGGTTTGGTCCGGGAAAACAGATCAATCCCAAACCCAATCAAATTGATTCGATCATGCATTTTGTTGGTTTTGAAAAAATCAGACTGACGAGAGACAGTGTTCAAAAACTGGATCCGAACGTACAGCTTGATTTTGGCGGAATAGGGCAGGGATATGGTGCAGATGTTATTACCGATTTTTTGAAGAAGAAAGGTATCCGAAACATGCTGGTTGAATTGGGTGGTGAAGGTATGGCCATTGGAAAGAATTTGAAATCGGGGAAGCCATGGGAAATTGGAATTTTGGATCCCAACTCCACACGCGATGACCAATTCTTCAAAGCATACATTGCGCTAACCGATCGGTCGTTTACAACCTCCGGAAGTTATTTCAATTACCATGTTGTAGATGGACGGAAATTCTCACACACCATCAATCCTGAAACAGGTTATCCTGCTCAGCAGGCGTTGTTGAGTGCTTCGGTTTTCTCTTCAGATTGTGCAACGGCTGATGCCTGGGGTACTGCCCTGATGGTGATGGGGCATGAGAAGGCGATGATATTTTTGAAAGAACACCCTGAGCTGGATGTCTTTCTTATTTACTCAACGCCTGAAGGTACGCTGGCAACTTTTGTTACTGAGGGTATACGATCCAACATTAGAATAGAAAAATAGACTTTACCTCCACGCATGAGTATCAAGCTTCTCGTTTTGTTTTTCACACCGCTCATTTCGGGGCTGTTAATTTACCTGGTGCCAAAAGGCAAAAACACAAACTATAAATTGTTGCTGGTATTTGCCGGAGCATATCTTTTTGCGATTACCGTTATTCATATTCTGCCAGAATTATTCCGGCAAAATCTGGGGCTTGAACTCATTGGTTTGTTTGTGCTGGCCGGATTTTTTTTACAACAGTTTCTGGAGTATTTTACCTCAGGTGTTGAACATGGTCATATTCATACCAGTGATCACCATCACGATCATGACCATCATCACGGACATCATCATCGGTCTGTTTCTGCGTTAGTGCTGCTGACCGCTCTGTGTATTCATGCCTTTCTCGAAGGTGGAATGCTAGCGCAACCTGCCAACATGGGTCCCCTTCATGATGTGAATGCAATTCTGCTGGGTATTGCGTTACACCGTGCTCCGGCTGCTTTTGCCTTGATGACTGTTTTGGCATTTCAGCTTCATTCACGTAATAAAGCATTGCCGTATCTTATTGGGTTTTCGCTGGCGGCACCGGTTGGGCTGTTGATCAGCACCTATCTGGCGGATGCCGAAATCTTGTCGGCAACAAGTTTAATCTATTTGTACGCTTTGGTTAGTGGAAATTTTTTGCACATCTCCACCACCATTGTTTTTGAAAGTAGTCCGGAACATCACTTTAATGCGCGTAAGCTTGCCGTTGCAGTCTTCGGAGCACTCGTTGCAGTTGGTGTGGAGTATGTGATTTAATATTAAACACGCATTTCCTCAAAAGCTTTTGTTAATACGTTCATTTCATCCAGCGTGCCGATGCTGATGCGACACCATTGCTTTTGCTGGTAGTCCCACGTACGAATACCGATGCCTTTATCGGCTAGCGTAGTCATAATTTGAAGGGCACTTGATTTTGGTTCGAAGAAAACAAAGTTGGTGTGCGATTTTCCGTAGAAATATTTTTTCTTGTCGAGGTAGCGTGTAAGATGCTGACGCGCCTCTGCATTTTTGTTTCGTGTTAAGGACATGAATGCGTCATCACCCAATGATGCTTTGGCTGCAGCGATGGCGGTTTGACTGGGCATTGACATTCCATAGCGCGACATTTTTCGTATCAGATCGGGCTTAGCAACAACATATCCGATGCGGAGGCCGGCCAGGCCGTAAATTTTTGAGAAGGTACGCGATACGATGACATTTTTATTCTGCTTCACCAGATCAACCATGCTCACCTGCTGGTGAGGTTCCAGAAATTCCAGGTAAGCTTCATCGGCATAAACCGTCACTTTCCCGGATACTTCTTCGCAAAACGATTTCACAATTTTCGGATCAACCAATGTACCCGTTGGATTATTTGGGTTGCAGATGAATACAAGGCGTGTGTCATGTTTAATTTGTGAAGCGAGGGCCGTATAATCGAACTCAAGGTTTTCATTCAAATTTACCTTATCCCATCGGGCTTGAAATACTTCTGCATAATTCATCAGCATCGGGAACGTTGGAAAACCTGAAAGCACGCTTCCGCCCTCCAGCCCAAAAGCTACACCGGCTACACAAAGTAATTCACCGGAACCGGAACCCAAGGCGATATGATCGGGTGTTACTCCTTCTTTCTTAGCAAGAATTTCTTTCATCTCACCAACGGTATCAAACGGGTAGCGATTTCCTTCATGGAGAATTTCCTGAACCGCCTTCCTCGCTTTTTCCGAAGGGCCATATGGATTTTCATTGGCATTCAACCTGATTTTAAAAGCTGCCGCAGGATAGTTTAACCAAAAGTTTTTTTCTGTCTCACCAACCGGAGCCGCCAGTAGTGATTGCACGAGGGATGCACTTAGCGGCAAACCAGCCGTTAAAGCCAGTGTAGATTTTAGCCAGTTTCTTCTGTTTTGCATGATGATTTTTATTGGGATATCGAAAATTCTACCAGGGTGCTTTTTGATAATATGTTACATAGGTTGTGCCATCCAGTATAATCATGGGATCACCATTTTTGGGATGATTTCTTTTTTGTAATTGATACGAGCCCGGTCCCTGCGATTGAGAAGTATAATGAATCCGATCACCTTCTATCCACCAAGTACCACGATCGCTGCTTTGTGAATTTGTACCCCCGGCAAAGGCATTCGTATTCACACTCATCGAACGTTCACTGTAGTATTCATATGTTCCGTTCGCATTGATGGTGATGCACTCATCAGAACTTGTTCCGCCACTATTCGTGGAAGTAACATTCACGTAGCACCATTTCCCGACAAGGCTCAGGTCTAAATTTTTATTTCCTGAAGTTGTTTTGTTTGCATTGCCAGTACCAGGTGCTGCGTTACCGCGGATGTACACAAAGTTTTGGCCATTTATGGTTAAGGATAATTCATTTCCATCGACAGTATAGCCCATCGTCACATTGCCTTGTGTTGTTTGAAGTGTGATTTGATTGCCAGAGGCTGTGTACGGAAAAGTTCGACTTTGGTAAATGCATTGGTTGTTCGATTGAAATTCAATGCTCTCTCCGTAATTTGACCACACTCCGATTAATCGTTGTGGGTTGCTTACGGATGATGTAGATTGTTGGGTTATGACAGTTGCCCCTTCGGAATTTGTTCCACTCCGAATAAAAGTAATAGGTTGATCCAGGTCACCACCTGAAACAGTCAAAGAATTATTTTGAAGATTGAAACTGTAATTTGTTTTTGTTCCGCTTTGGGTAATACTTAGTGTGTTGGCCTGTGTTGAAAATTTTATTACTTCACCATCAAATTCACCACTACCGTCAGTATTTAAAATCAGTGTCATCTGATAACCAAAACTGTTATTTTGCCAGGTGCCATAAATTTTAGTGCCCTGAGTTTTTGCACCCAACTGAGCCAGGGCTGCGATGCTAATAAGAGTAAGCACTATGGAAGTAAAAAATGCTTTCATATAGAGTATGAGTCTTCGGTTTACGAATGTAAACAAATCTCTAGGGAAAGTCAGGCGGGTATGATGCCCATTTTTTTCATCAAAAAGGTAGCGTTCATTTTTGTGGCAACTCCTGTTTTGAGCTTGTAGTCGAAGTGAAGCTGTTCATTTTCAATACTAGCCTCAAAACAAAAGTTGCGAATGCTTCCAGGATATTCTTTTTCCAGTTCGCCTAACACAATATCGTGTGTGGCGATAACAGCCAGGCATGGATGATGCAATAATTGTTTAACCAGCGCAATCGAACCAGACTGCTTATCGGTAGAATTTGTTCCTTTCAGGATTTCATCCAGCAGAATGAGCAGGGGTTGATCATTTCGCAGTTCATCCATGATGGATTTAAGTCGGTTGAGCTCCGCATAGAAGTAGGACTGATGATCTTTCAGCGAATCCGTTGTGCGCATACCACTGCGGAGTTGCAGCACCGGACATTCAAAAGCTGATGCGCAAACCGGAGCACCGGCTAAAGCCAGTACAACGTTGACTCCCAGTGTTCGCAGAAATGTACTCTTCCCTGCCATGTTTGCACCTGTAATGATGAGCACGGATTGATGCGGATTCATTTCCAAATCATTTGTTACCCGTTCCTGCGCATGGATAAGCGGATGCCCTAAGCCTTTAGCAGTGATGGTAAGGCTCGTTGAAATGGTGGGAAAGCTAAAGTCGTTATGACTAAACGCAAATGTGCTGATGCTGCATAGTGCTTCGGTTTCACTGACCAAATCAATCCAGGATAGTAAGTTGGCTGCATTTCTGTCTTTCCATTTTTCAAGTCTGTAAATGCATTGCAGATCATAGAGCAAAAGACTGTTCACTACCAGATTGGTCATACTGTTCTGGCGTGCATCAAGGGCATTAACGAGTGATGCGAGAGCCTGAACTTTTTGATCAGCCTCATGTGCTTTGTCAGAAATCTGCTTTAGTAAAGATGAATTAAATTTTTCCTGCTGGATGATGCGGAGTACGCGAGCGAATTTCTCCAACACCATTTTTTTCCGACTGATATACTGATGAAAGATAGTTACGCGCTTCAGGTGAAAACCGAGAAATGCCCATTGAAATCCGGCCAATAAAACGGCACCCGGAGTCAGCGCACTCCAAATAAATGCTGCGCTAACGGTAAACACGGTCAGGGCCGGAACAATCATGAGAAAATACCGGTAGAATTTCTTTGGATAGAGAAATGAAGGGTGTTCAATCCATTCTTTTAATTGATTGCGATCATCGGGTTGATCACCTACCTCCATGCCATACGCCAGTACATGTTGCCGGAATTCTGTTTTTGGGATGAGTTCTGCATGGGCTTGTTGTCGTTTTTGGATGGCGTCAGCAGTTGAAAGCGGATGCGCAAGATGGTTGGCTAATGTATTTTTACCGCTGAAGGTTCCACAGCGATTGATATGTTGAAACAACGAACCCTCACCAAACAGATCCAGATCGTACGAGTAGGGGTGCTGTACTTGTATAAATTCTGCACCTGTTGCCAGGCTGGTATAATCGCCCTGCAGCGCAGCGATTTCAGTTTGATTGATCTTCACCAGATTTTCGAGGTGTATTTTTTCCTGAAAAAGCTTTCCGTGTTTTTGCATGAGCAAAACGAAAAGAAATAGCAAGGGTATCAATCCATATAATAACGCAAAGTTTGAAAAACCTACATAGAGAAGTACAACAATGGCCAATGCGGTGATTAGCCGTAAATTAGAAATCCAGTTGATTTTCATTTTTGCCTGATCCAGCAAAAGCGAAAAGTCTGTTTTTCTTTTTGCGTAAAAGGAGAGGAGCTCGGCTGTTGTCATTTGTTTAATGAACGCTCCACCAAACGCATTACGATTTCCAGTGCGTGTTGATCCTGTTCATCAAAATCATTGAGTTGATCACTGTCCACATCAAGAACGAGCGCCACATCGCCATGTGCAGTAAAGGCAGGAAGTACAATTTCTGATTTCGAGGCCGAGCTGCAGGCAATGTGCCCGGGAAATTCATCGACATTCGGTACAAGTATCGTTCGCTTTTCTTTCCACGATGCGCCACAAACACCTTTTCCAAAGTTGATGCGTGTACAGGCTATTGGTCCCTGAAATGGTCCCAGCACAAGCTGGTTTTCTTTCACGATGTAAAATCCAACCCAGAAAAAATTCATGGTTTGTTTCAGGGCTGCTGCAATGTTCGAAAGGTTTGCAATCAAATCAGTCTCATCCGCCAACAGGGCTTCCAGTTGGGGGAGAAGGGTGTTGTACCGCGCTTGCTTGCTGAGCGATGGTGCTATGATAAGTTCTTCGGCCATGGTTGTTCATTATCCTGACTTCAACAGGAAGGCAAATATATTGGTTCACCCATTATCCATCGAATAAGTATGTGCAGAAACTTAAAACTTATCTGCACTGGCGGATTGAAATGACATTTTATATTGTTCGGGCAAGTTATCGCTAAGCATGGAGCCAACCGGTATAGCCGGATAAATTTCAGCAAGTGTGCGTACTTCATTCATAAATACCCTTCTATAAATCTGATGCCTGTTGAGTTTGCTGGAATTTTCAATTCCCCCTGCCGCCATTAACTCGACAAAACTCTCAACAGTATGTTTGTGATAATTGGCCACCCGAACTTTTTTATCATCAATTACAAGGCCGTTCATCAAGACTTTATCTTGCGTTGCTACTCCCGTGGGACAGGTATTCTTATTGCATTCCAATGCCTGAATACAACCCAACGCCATCATCATGGCGCGTGCACTGTTGCACATATCGGCACCTAATCCAATTGCGCGAATCATGTGAAAACCAGTCAGAATTTTTCCGGAGGCATCGATGCGAATGTGGTGCCGGATGTTAAATCCTTTCAGCATATTATCAACAAAAGCCAGGGCGTCCAGTAATGGCATACCCACGGAGTTTGAAAATTCAGGTGGCGCTGCACCTGTTCCTCCTTCTCCGCCATCTACCGTGATGAAGTCTGGATAGGTGTCGAGTTCTACCATGGCTTTGCACATGGATATAAATTCGCTTTTGCGGCCGATGCATAATTTAAAGCCAACGGGTTTGCCGCCTGAAAGATCTCGCATTTTTTTGATGAAGAGAATCATTTCCCGTGGCGTAGTAAACGCACTATGAAACGGGGGAGAGAATACAGTGGTGCCGGCTTTTACCAACCGGATAGCTGCAATTTCAGGCGTATTCTTTTTGGCGGGGAGAATGCCTCCGTGGCCGGGCTTGGCGCCCTGCGATAATTTAAGTTCAATCATTTTGACTTCTGGTCGCGAGGCATTTTTCTGAAACGCATCGGGTGAAAAATTCCCCTCTTCATCGCGCGCACCGAAATAACCGGTTCCGATTTGCCAGATAATATCGCCACCATTCAACAGGTGATGAGGACTAATGCCGCCTTCGCCTGTATTGTGCGCAAAGCCACCAATTTTAGCGCCTGCATTCAGGGCCTCCACAGCATTCCCGCTGAGTGATCCAAAACTCATTGCCGAAATGTTTAATATGCTGGCACTGTAGGGTTGCTTGCAATCTTTATTACCAACCAGTACGCGTGGCTGATGATCCATTTTATGAAAATCGTGGGGTACAACAGAATGACTCATCCATTCATACCCTTCCGCATACACATTTAATTGGGTGCCGAAAGGCGTTGTATCTACTTGTTTCTTGGCACGTTGATAAATAACCGACCGATCTATCCTGTTGATGGGTGCACCATCTGTATCGGATTCAACAAAGTACTGTTGAATTTTTGGTCGCAGATCTTCAAAGACATAACGCAGTCGGCCCACAACCGGAAAATTCCGCCTTAGCGATTGCCGGCTTTGTGCCATGTCTACAATTCCCATAACAATGAGCGGCCCAACAATCACAAATCCGAGAAGTACATCAGGCCAGAAGTAACCCCAGAAAATGAGTAAAGCTGTTGCAAGAATACTGCTGATGACAAAAATTTTTCGCATAGGTTTTTGGATAATACCAAATATAATAAAATCAATCTTGCATTTTCGTCAGGCCCATTAACTTCACACAAAAATCTATTGACATGGAAGTACCCCTGATTGACCGCATTACCTTCAGTACCACCTTTGCTGTATTTGATTTAGTTGCTGTTTTCTTATTTGCTGTATCGGGCGCATTGGCTGCCATCCGGAAAAATTATGATTTTGTGGGAGCGCTAATTCTTGCTTTTTTTTCAGGCATCGGTGGAGGATTGATTCGTGATGCAATTTTTATTCAGGCTGGTCCACCCAAAGCCGTTACGGATTCAAAATACCTGCTGGTCATTCTTGTTGCGTTTTTCCTTTCCTTGATTTTTCATGGATCGCTAAGCCGGATGAGGCGCACCATCCTTCTGGTAGATGCATTGGGATTAGGTATGTATGGAGTTGTTGGCGCTCAGGCGGCACTGTTAGCCGGACTTGTTCCGCTGGCTGCCGTGCTTGTGGGTGTATTCAATGCAACTGGGGCTGGATTAATCCGCGATGTGTTGATCCGGGAAGAGCCTATCATATTTAAACCGGGCCAATACTATGCGGGAGCAGCAATTTTAGGTTGTGTTATTTTTGTTTCATCCGTAGTGATGCTTCAGCTTGATGAAACGCTAGCGGCCCTGATTGCCATTGGCAGTGCATTCCTGATCCGACTTTTATCTGTAAAATTCAATTGGCAGACTAAATCAATTTTGAAACCGTAAGCCAATCAGGTATATTTTATTGAGATTAAAGCCAATTTGTATGAAGCGCTCACGAAAAATAATCAACGGGTTAATTATTTTAATTATCCTGATGCAGGTGATTCAGCCCACCAAAAATACAGCCGAAGGAATCAGTGAAAATGATATCAGTAAAACGTATGCCATTAGTACTGATGTCCACCAGATATTTATTGAGAAATGTTATGACTGTCACAGTCACAATACACAGTATCCCTGGTATAATTATATACAGCCCATTGGATGGTGGATGGCAGCCCACATTCACGATGGCAAGGAGCATTTGAATTTTTCAGAATTTAAAACCTATGATCCAAAAAAAGCTGCGCATAAACTGGAAGAAATTTCAGAGGCGGTGAACGATGGATGGATGCCACTGGATTCGTACACCTTTCTTCATCAGGAGGCCCGAATATCAGCCAATGATCGTGAAGCAATTAACACCTGGATGAAGACATTACCTATTACTCTTGAGAAGAAGTAGCATTGCTTACCCATAAAGCATACATAAAAATTTTATGCATTACCTTTCGCTTTCCCTTTTTCTTCTTATCGCGGCTGCTTCGTGTCAGTCAATTAAAACTACATCTACCGCAATTTCTGAAGCAACTCCGCAAGATGTTTTGAACGATATATGGGTGCTTGAAATGGTAGACGGAAAACCAGTTAACACAGCCGACTACATGCGTGAGTTACCGCGGCTGGAGTTCCGAAAAGCAGACGGAAAAGTTATTGGAACTACCGGGTGCAATTCCATTGGAGGTTCGTATACAGCTAAAAATGGCAAACTATCTTTTAGTCCGTTGGTCAGTACCCGTATGGCCTGTCCGGGCGATGGTGAGCATCATTTTTTAAGTGCACTTAATAGTGTGGATAGCTATAAAATTAAAGACCTCACACTTTTCTTAATGCAGGGAACTGAGGTGAAATTGCAGTTTAAGAAAGCCGACTGACAAGCCATTCCGTTTCTTCTTGTTGCCATGATTTTTGTCATACCTTGTTAGCCTCAGGGGCCTGACCTTTAATTAGGTTTGACAGCACATCATGAAATCGAAGTTCAGCATATTCAACAAAATTTGGATAGCATTAACAGTTGTGCATTTCATTTCCGTGTCGGTTTATGCGCAAAATAAGGATGCTTTACTAAAGGAGATTATTCAAGCCACAGCACTTTCAAAAAGCACGCTGGTTATTGGCAATGAAGAAGTTGTAAGTCGTGTTGAGGTCATTACTTTTTATCAGGGTAATCACTATAAAGTGGCCTGGAAAAAAGCACAGAATATTCAATCGCTGATACGATCGGTACAAACGGCCTATGCTGAGGGATTGAATCCGCAGGAATATCATCTTGCCGCTTTAGAAAGGTTGAGTTTAACCTGGAAAAGTGCCGATGAAGATGTTGCTTTTGATATCCTCCTAACCGATGCATTCCTAACGTATGCCCATCATTTGCTTTCCGGTAAACTGGATCCAACAATTTTTTATGGTCGCGAATGGGAAGCCGATAAACGATCATCCGATCTTAAACTTTTATTGCAGGATGCATTGCGCGAACAAAGTATTGAGGAGTCGCTCAATCAATTGAAGCCTGCTTATGCAGGTTACCGTAACTTAAAAAGGGCATTGAATTTTTATCGAACTGTTGAAGCTGCCGGTGGCTGGATGCCGATTCCGGAAGGAAAAATAGTGAAGCCCGGTGATATTGATGACCGTATGCCCCTTATCCGCAAAAGACTTTTGGAGTCACTGCAAACACCTTTCACGATAGCATTGGAGAGTGTGGAATATGACTCGATGTTGGCAATTGTGGTAAAGAATTTTCAACAACAGCATGGTATTAAGAATGATGGTGTTATCGGGAAATCAACATTCAAGGCAATGAATCTATCGGTAAAAGATTATATCAAGGCCATCATTATCAATTTAGAGCGGTACCGCTGGATGCCGCAACAACTCGGGAGCAACTATGTTTTGATCAATATTGCAGGCTATTCGCTGGAGGTATGGGAAGATGACAGTGTTGTGTTAGCCATGAACGTTATTGTTGGCCGGCCGGAGCGAAGAACACCAACCTTAAGCAGTTCGCTAAAGTACCTGATCGTCAATCCTACGTGGACTGTTCCTCCAACAATTTTAAGAGAAGATGTTTTGCCCGCTGTTCGAAAAAATCCGGAGTACCTGAAACAAAATAACCTTCGCCTCTTTACACGCGAGGGCGTTGAGGTGGAGGAGACTCAGGTGCAATTGTCAAAATTCACAGAACGAAACTTTCCGTATATCATCCGCCAGGATCCGGGAGATTATAATTCACTGGGATTGATCAAGTTTCACTTCCCCAATCACCACAGCATTTTTCTTCACGATACAAATCATCGCGCTTTGTTTTCCGAATCCTATCGGGCAAGAAGCTCCGGATGCATTCGGCTGGAGAAACCATTTGCACTGGCACGATATGTACTCCACGATGATCGTCTACTTCGAAAAATGGATGCGGTAGTAAATTCCGGGAAAACGGAAACCTTTATTATTAAAAAACCTGTGCCCATTCATATTTTTTATTTTACAGCTTTCGCTGATCGGCATGGGCGATTGGACCTTCGTGAGGATATCTACAAATGGGATGAAGTTGTATGGAAAAATCTCAATAACTATGTTCTTGGTTTGTAACCTCTTCGTTGGATTGTGTTGTAAGGTAGCGGGTAGCCTCAACTGCATTGTGGAAAGCTGTCTTTTGATGATAAGCCTGATCAGGATAGTAAATGAACAGCAATGTTCCTCCGGCTAATGTTGGAATGATCTCTTTGTACGATTCCATTGGCACTGCCGGGCAACCAAAACTTCTGCCCAGTCGACCAACTTTTTTGATGTATTGTTCACTCACATAAGCAGCACCGTGCATCACGATCGCTCGACTTTGTGCCTGATCGTTAATGCCGGGTTCCATTCCGTGCAGAACAAGCGAAATTCCATGTTTGCCTATATAAGTAATTCCGGTAGTAAAAAAACCAAGACTGCTTTGGTTGGAGTTCGGCACGTTTGAAAAATAGCGTGCATATTCATCTCCGGTGTTTCGCCCGTGGGCTACGAGTGAATGAAATACAATTCTTTTTTTCACCAGATCGATGGTCCACATTCTTTTTTCAATGGATGATTTCCGGAAATCAATGATGGTGATAATGTTTTTGTTGGAAATTTTTTCAGTTGATGTTAATTGATAATAACCAATCATCGTTCGTTGAAACAAATCAAATTCCGGTTTTTCAACATCCTCAAAATTGATGGATTGGTACAATGTTATTGTCAATTCGGCTAACGGATCGTTATCGGAAATTTTGGATGGATGAAAGGAGGAAAGTACCAAGGTGAATACTGTACCGACTAAACCGAGTGAAATATTTCGATAAGCACGCTGCATGCGGGTAGATTTTAGGCTTGAAAGCAAGACAGCATCCGGTTTGAAATAGTTCCACCGGGGCTGTGGAAATAAATGAACCCGTTGAATTAGCTAGTTTAACAGTACAGGAGGCATCAATATATCCTCATCCGGACCAAATACATTCTCTTTCTTGAGTAGTTTGGATATCATCGTCAGTGTAATTTTTTGTATGTCAGGGTTGGTGCCAATTCCCCGATACGAGCACCAATCTGTGCTGGCCGTGTTAATAATTATGCCCGAGGATTTTGTTCGCTTAAAAACAATCCAGGTTGCGACACCCTCTTTCCCACCTCGCATAACAAGATCGAACCCTACCAGTTCGATTCGCTCAAAGCCGAGCGCTTGCCTGTTAATACGTGGAATGCTATTCTGCTCAAAAGCAGCGATGGGCGCTCCATCTGCTTCATCGCTGGCCAGCGCAAGGATGCTTCCCTTTATAAGCGAAGTACCTTCGAGTAAAGGTGAGCGTGATGTAATTTTATAGCCATCCCAACCCTTGTCTTGTTTGCGGCCATAACCTCCAAAAGAGAAGTCGGCTCCAATCGAACCTAAAATGGAATAGCCCAGTTGAGGCTCATTCCAGTTAATGGTTTTTAGTTTGGCAGATTTGATGGGATCGTCTTTGGCATCGCGGTAGCAGATCAACTGATCTTTTTTTGCATTGTACCGAACCTGCCACCACATGGTATTGCCCGATAAGATTAGGGCATTTTTACCATCGTTTACAAAGCGATCAAAATTTTTGCGTGCTGCCAGCGTCCAGTATTCACTGTGCCCCGGAATAATCAGTAGTTCAGCTTTTTTAATTTCTGGGTAGTTATCCAAATCCATATCGGTGATGTAGCCAACATCGGACAAATCCTGCTTGTGCATCCACCGTAAAAATTCTTCTGCATGATAGGTGAGCGGTATGGGGCGAAGAAAGGAAACTTTTTCTGCTCGTTTTTTATTTGTTGAATTAAAATCATAAAGGCTTTTGCCTCCGGCAACATTGTATGCATTTTCAGTATTGGAGGGATAGACAACCACAATTTTAGGATGGTGACTTTTGATGATGAGGGGAATGGAGTTTTCCCATAAATAGACCCCACTTTTAAGTGTATTGGGAATAAAAACGGTGGCGCTTCGCTTATAGTTGAAGCCATTTTCCCATGGTTTTCTTCGGGCAGTATCCTGAACAATTATAGCTACAGTATAACGTGCTACTTCTTTTCCACTCAAATCAAATAGACGAATTAGTTGGTGAGGTTCATCCTGGTAGGCGTTCAGGTATAATTCAATACTGTCGCCAGCATGAACCGACAATTGATTGGTATACCCGTCAGCAATGGTAGAAGAGTTGGTTTGAAAAGCAGATAAACCAATCAGAAAAACAGACAGCAACATGATTAATGATTTAGCAGTATTAGTATAGCAAAAAGAATGCTATACATAGGCTTGTCGCCTGTTGTTTAAAAATTAATTTGCTAATTCTTAAAGTTTACGATGCACTTCTCAATAATATCACAACACTCATGAATCTGTTCTTCCGTTATCACCAAAGGAGGTGCGAGGCGAATAATATTTCCATGTGTTGGTTTAGCCAGCAATCCGTTTTTGGCAAAGTCCATGCAGATGTTCCAGGCGGTTTCGCTATCCGGAGAGTCGTTAATCACAATGGCATTTAACAGACCTTTTCCGCGTACCAGGGTTACCCTGTCAGTTCTTTTCATCAGGTCTTGCATGCGTTCGCGGAAGAGGGTTCCCTGCCGCTGGGCATTTTCAGCAAGCTTTTCTTCTTTTACCACCTGAAGTGCCTCCATAACAACAGCAGCCGCAAGCGGATTGCCACCGAAGGTGGAACCATGTTCACCCGGTTTAATCACCAGCATAATCGGATCGTCAGCCAGTACTACAGAAATCGGAAATACGCCTCCCGATAATGCTTTTCCTAAAATCAATAAATCGGGTCGCACACCTTCATGATCGGAGGCCAGCATTTTTCCGGTGCGTGCAATACCCGTCTGGATTTCGTCCATCATCAAGAGTACATTATTCTTACGGCAAAGATCTTCTACAGCTTTGAGGTATCCATTCATCGGAACATATACACCGGCTTCACCCTGAATGGGCTCAATCCACAACGCACAAACATTCGGGTTAGTTAATGCTTTTTCCACCGCCTCAATATTATCATAATCGATGATCTCAAAGCCCGGCATAAAGGGACCAAAACCTTTTCGTGCCGAAGGATCTGTTGAAGCTGAAATAATGGTGGTGGTTCTTCCATGAAAATTTTTCTTCACGGCAACGATCACTGCTTCATTTTCCGGAATTCCTTTTTTCGTGTACCCCCACTTGCGGGCGAGCTTGATGGCCGTTTCGTTAGCTTCGGCACCACTGTTCATGAACAGGGCTTTTTCGTACCCAAAGGTCTCACAAACATATTTTTCAGCTAGCCCGAGTTTATCGTTGTAGAAAGCGCGCGAGGTCAGGGTAAGTTCTTTTGCCTGATCGGTAAGCGCTTGTATGATGCGTGGATGGCAATGCCCCTGATTTACGGCACTATAGGCTGAAAGGAAATCGTAATAACGTTTACCCTCAACATCCCATAAAAACACACCTTCGCCTTTGCTTAATACAACCGGAAGGGGATGGTAGTTGTGTGCACCGTACTTATCTTCTAATAAAATGGCCTCGCGGCTGGATGTGATCACTTCTGTCATAAAAAAATTCTTTTCTCGCAATTTCAAACGAATGCAAATCTATTGAATATGCCCTGAATCGCCTAAATAGTTTGCACATAAGTGATGCAACAGCCAGGCAAACGTGACATGAATTGTCAGGATTAAAGTAGAATTTGCTTCCCATAGAAAATAATAACTTTGCCGCCATGGAAATTCTGTTGTTGCTAATTGGTTTAATGGCCGGTGCGTTGGCCGGATGGTTTATTGCCCGATTCAAGTTTTCAGCCGATCACCTGGGCGCCTCATCAGCCATTTTAGTGGAGCAGGAAAAGAGCAAGGCCCTTCAGCAGCAGTTGCTGGAAGTAAAGCGCGACCTGGAAGCCGAACGCAACAAAGTGCTGGAAATCAATAATAGTCTCGCTTCCGCGGAAGCGGATTACCGCAACCTGCAGGAAAAACTTCAGGAGCAGAAAAAGGAAATGGAGTTACTGAATGAAAAACTCACACTTCAATTCAAGAATCTCGCAAATGAAATATTTGAAGAGAAAAGCAAGAAGTTCACCGATCAGAACAAGTCGAACATGTTTGATTTGCTAAAGCCATTGGGTGAAAAAATTGTAGAGTTTGAAAAGAAAGTAGAAGAAACCCACAAAGATACCATTACCCGTAATTCAGCTTTGCGCGAGCAGTTGGAGAATCTTCAAAAACTTAACCTGACCATGACGCGCGAAGCCGAAAACCTGACGCGTGCATTAAAGGGCGATACGAAAACACAAGGAGCCTGGGGTGAGTTTATTCTGGAAAGTATTTTAGAAAAGTCAGGCCTTGAAAAAGATCGCGAATACTTTATTCAGGAATCGTTCACCACAGCCGAAGGCAGGCTGCGACCGGATGTGATTATCCGCTTACCGGAAAGCCGTCATGTGATTATCGACTCAAAAGTAAGTTTAACGGCATACAACAATTTTGTAAACAGCACCACTGAAGAAGAGAAAGTTACAGCATTGAAAGCGCATCTGTTATCCATTCGGCAACACATGAAAGGTCTGGCGGATAAAAATTATCAAAAAAATGTTTCTGATAGCAGCCTTGACTTTGTCATCATGTTCATTCCCATTGAGCCGGCTTATATCCTGGCCATTCAAAGTGAAAAAGACTTATATGAGGAGGCGCTGGAAAAGCGAATAGTATTTGTGAGCCCAACGTTGCTGATACCATCGTTGCAATTGATTAAAAATGGCTGGAAGCAGGAATACCAAAACCGGCATGTGTTGGATATCGCCAACAAGGCTGGCGATCTGTATGATAAGTTTGTTGGTTTTACCGAAGACCTTATTACCTTAGGGCGCCACCTGGATTCGTCCAAGAAATTTTATGAAGAGTCGATGAAAAAACTTTCTGTTGGAAGTGGTAATTTGGTGAGGCGCGTGGAGGAATTAAAGAAGCTTGGAGCCAAAGCCAGTAAAACAATCGATCAGAAACTGCTTACACGATCGGAAGATCAGGCGGACCTTTTTGAATAACCGTAAACCAATAACTAACTAATATGCTTATGAAAAATGTTTTCGCATTTCTTACCATTCTAGTGGTAGCGGCTTCATGTGCCTCTACCGTAAAAACAAAAACAGCCGCAGCTCCTGCGCCAAGTCCTGTGGGAAGCTGGGATTATTCCATAACAGGAACTCCTGAGGGTGACTTTGTGGGTGTAATAACTATTACAGAGCAGGAGAAAAAATATGCGGCTACCATGAACGCCAACGGAAATGACATGTCATTCACTTCGCTGAACTACGCACCGGAAACCAAGAAGGTAACGGGTGACTTCTCTTACTCGGGTACTTCTGTTTATTTTGATGCCGATTTGAATGGCGATGAACTGACCGGTAAGATGTCGGCTGGCGGAATGGATTTTCCATTTAAGGCTACACGTAAAAAGTAATTCGTTCTATTGTTGAAATTGAAAGCATTCGGAAGAGAGAAGAGCATGAAACTTACTTCGGATAATAAGCTAAGGAAACTAATTGTGGTAGGCGACCGGGTGCTGATCAAGCCCGCGAAGGAATCGGACAAAACGGCTAGCGGATTGTATCTTCCTCCGGGTGTTCAGGAGAAGGAAAAAATTCAACGTGGTTATGTTATTAAAGTAGGGCCAGGTTATCCGTTACCACTTCCGGCCGATGAAGATGATATGTGGAAAGGAAAAGATGACCAGGTCAAGTACCTGCCGCTTCAGGCTCAGGAAGGTGACCTGGCCATCTTTTTGCAAAAGGGGGCTATTGAAGTCATGTATGAAGAGGATAAATACTTCATTGTGCCACAATCTTCTATTTTGATGTTGGAACGGGAAGAGGATTTGTAGTATAGCAACGCTCAAGTACTTAAACGCGACAAGAAGCAATTGAAATTTATCACACATGCATTTACTAATTTGACATGGCGGGGTTATCGTTCGATGTTTTACGAAACGGAAAAAAGTACAGACTGATCAATTTTGGCGATCAACATGATTTTCAAATTGAGCATATCCTGACGGATGGGGATTTTAAAGTGAAAGATTTACACACGCTTGAGCGCTATCGTTTGAAAGAACTCCTTGCCTACGGAAGGGGTAATGACTTTTTGATTGAGGAAATTAGTTAAAGTTCTATCCCCTCTAACCACTCAAACTACATTCAAAACCGCCAGCATAGTCCTGCAGATTATGTTGCTATTTTTAGCGAGCTTTAACAAAATCAAACACTGTAACCTATGAAGTCAAATCTTCTTTTCATTCTGTTTTTTATATCCCTTTATGCATTTGGGCAAACTACCGAAATGCCTTCGGATTTTTTATCCAAAGATTTCCATAAAGAGCGCAGGCAAAAGCTTCGCGAAAAACTCCCTGCCAATTCGGTGGCGGTTTTCTTTGCCAACGCAGTTCGTAACCGGGCCAACGATGTGGATTATGTTTACCATCAGGATCCTAATTTTTATTACCTCAGCGGTTATAAGGAACCCAATGCTGTGTTGTTCATTTTTAAAGAAAAACAAACCGCTGCGAACGGAACCAAATATGACGAGATTGTTTTTGTTCAACCGCGAAATGAACTTGCGGAAATGTGGACCGGGCGCAGGCTGGGTGAATCCGGTGTAAAAGCCCAATTGGGACTGGAACAATCATTCAACAACACCGAATTTAAAAAGTATAATATCGACTTTTCGAAATTCGATCAAATTCTGTTCACTGATTTTGAAAATGATGTGCGCAATGACCCGCGTGACTCTTCCGATCTGTATGATCTTATCGACCAGTTTAAGGTAAAGGTTAACTATCCTTCTAAAAATAAATCTCTTTCTGTAAATCCAGAGCCTCCCATGAATAATCTCAACACAAAAGATTTACATGGCCTGATGGGAATGCTACGCGGCATAAAAACCAAGGAAGAGCTTGCGCTGGTGCGTAAAGCTGTCAGCATTTCGTGTGCTGGTCAGATTGAAGTTATGAAAGCCATGAAGCCTGGAATGTCGGAACGTGAAATTCAGGGAATACACGAATTTGTTTTTAAGAAATACCAGGCTGAAGACCTGGGCTATCCCTCCATTGTGGGAGCAGGTCACAATGGATGTATTTTGCATTACATCGATAATTACAAACCAGAGATTACAAGCAAGGAAATGATTTTGATGGATCTGGGAGCTGAGTATCGCGGCTACACGGCTGATATTACGCGTACCATTCCGGTTAACGGAAAGTTTTCACCTGAGCAAAAGCAGATATATGAACTTGTGCTGAAAGCGCAAGAGGAGGCCATGAAAATATGCAAGCCCGGAGCAACCTTTCAGCAGCTGACAGAAACAACAAAGGTTGTGATTAACAAAGGACTTAAGGATTTAGGTATCATTAAAACCGAAGATGAACGCCACCGCTATTATCCGCATGGGTGTTGCCATCATATCGGACTAGATGTTCATGACAATGGTCAACGCGATATGTTGCGCGAGAACATGGTGATCACTATTGAGCCTGGAATTTATATTCCAGAGAATGCCAATTGCGATAAGCGTTGGTGGGGTATTGCCGTGCGAATTGAAGATGATTATCTGATTACAAAAGATGGATATGACCACTTATCGGCCGCAGCCCCACGCAAACCAGACGAAATCGAAGCCTTGATGAAGTTGCCCAGCCCATTGGATGCTTTTGTGTTGCCATCACTGGACAACAAGAAATAGTGTTTCCTAATTTTAATGCAAGGCCCGGATTTTTTCGGGCCTTTTTTATTGTGTACTCTCTTTAAATTTCCAACTTTGAAAACATAATTAAGTTTATTTAACCATGGCACTTACCGCACGAAATACTCACCGCGATATCGCGTATTTTTATCTTGGACTTATCATTGCTTTTTCCTTCTCCGGTATTTTTCTGAACCATCGTCAGGCGTGGCATCCCAGCCGGTATACCTATAGCGAGCAGGAAATAACGGTTGCACCGATTAATAAGGCTGACGTGAACGATGCCTTTGTAGAATCCTTTTCAAAAGCACAAAACATTGATGATAAAGTAAGACGCTTTTCGGTAAATGGCGACAATCTTCGCATCTCGTATGTTAACCACGATGTGCAGGTTGATGTGAATACAGGTAAGGGAAAATTAGAAACCTACAAAACCACACCCATCCTTGGGCAGATGACCAAGTTGCACGTTGATACCAGCAAGTGGTGGATTTATTATTCTGATGTTTTTGGCGTAGCCATGCTGGTGATTGCCATTACGGGAATGTTTATTGAAAAAGGAAAGAACAGTTTCCGCAGTCGCGGATGGAAGCTGGCATTGGTGGGCATTATTTTTCCACTGATTTTTTTATTTCTGCTGGCGTAAGAATGTTGCCAGACGGGTTAGAAGGAATGATTTAACCAGGAAAATTTACTTCCAATGATCTTGAGTTTTTCTTCCTTTAGGTAATGTAAAAATGAATCGGCTACGGGTGATTTTCTTTTGCCTTTCAACCAGATCATTTTCCAACTGGTTTTTATCGGCAGGCCTTTTACGGGAATGATTTTCAATTCACCATTTCTAAGTTCGTTCTTAATCCCAATCAGTGGCATGATGGAGTATCCCAACCCTGCGATAACAGCCTGCTTGACCGCTTCATTGGAGGTTAGTTCCATTTTCTTTCTCACGAGCGCATGACTTTTTTCTATAAATTTCTCCATCGTTTGTCGGGTGCCCGAGCCGCGTTCACGAAATATCAGGGGTAAGCTTTCGAATATTTTTTTTGGTCCCCACGATGCATGGATGACAGCGTTATGCGATCCGATGAAATACAGTTTGTTATCCAGTAGTTCGAGTGTTTCGATGGGTAATTTTTCCGGCAGAATTGATACAAGCGAAAAATCAACTTCGTTTTTTTCCAGGCTTTCAATTACCTTCTTCTTATTGGTTACATCCATGATCAGTTCGACTCCCGGATGCTGATTCATAAACCCCGATAGAAAATGGGGCAACACGTACTTTCCTGTTGAAACCACCGATATTTTTAGTCGGCCGGAGAGTTGGCCCCGGAAGGCCTGCGTTTTATAATTGATAGCATTAACCTGTTGAAGAATTTTCTCCGCAGCGTCTGCAATTTCATTCCCGAAATCAGTGATATAAATTTTTCGACCCACCACCTCAGTAAGAGGGATGTCAAACTGATCTTGAAAATTCTTCAGCTGTATGGAGACAGCCGGTTGCGTCAGGTGTAAATCCTCTGCTGCCTTGGTTACGCTTTGCGTTTGCGTGATTTTTAAGAAAACCTGAAGCTGGTGCAGTGTGTAGTTCATAAATATTGTTAATGATAACTATATGAAATATAAATAAAAATGAATGGATTTCGAGTAAGACATTGCAGCGCAATTTGAACTAATCAATTAACCTATAGTATATGATGCATCAAGAGTTTATTCTGGTAAAAGGATCGTTCACCCCATCTGAATCCAAAGAAATATTGTCGAACCTCATCAACAGCAAAATCACCTTTCATCACATGAAAAATTTAAGTGAACAAGAACGGCATGGGATGTTGGATGCAGCTTCGGTTAAACGCATGACAGAACTAAAGCAAAGTTTTGCTGAGATGATAAGCCTGCTAGAAAAGGCACAGCAAAGCCAACAGAATATTCGTATCCACTCTTCGATTCAACTTGAACTAATGGATTGACATGCGCTTGATGTTGGAAAATCGATGACCCTTGATTTATTAGTCGAAAATATCACCAATCCGGCACTTCTTTTTTTTCTGCTCGGCATGGTTGCTGTTTTGCTAAAAAGTGATTTGCAAATCCCTCCTAACTCGTCCAAGTTCATTTCGTTGTATCTTCTTTTTTCAATAGGGTTTAAGGGTGGCCAGGAACTTTCACATGAACAGCTTACAACCGAAATTTTGGGGTCAATTGTTTTTGGAATTTCTATTTCCCTAATCATACCTGTTTATACGTTTTTCATTTTGAAGCGAAAGCTAAGCATCTATGATGCGGGTGCAGTGGCGGCAGCCTACGGATCTGTCAGTGCAGTTACGTTTGTTACAGCCGTTAGCTATCTCGAGTCACAGCAGCTTGCAATGCCCGGGCACATGGTGGCCATTATGGCCCTCATGGAATCTCCGGCCATCATTGCCGGTTTGATACTAGTTTCAGTTTTCAATAATACGGGTGAACGCATTCAGAAGACCTTAGCCATAAAGCATTCCTTTACGAATGGTAGTGTTTTGCTTATACTAGGCAGTTTGCTGATCGGATTTTTGGCAAGTGCCAAACAAGCTGAAGGAATCAAGCCTTTTACCAACGATATATTCAAAGGCTTTCTGGCTATCTTTTTATTGGATATGGGAATTGAAAGCGGCAAGAGGATAAAATCATTTCTTTCGAATGGTCTATTCCCTGCTATTTTCGCAATCCTGGTCCCATTAGTCAATGGTAGTTTAGTTGCCTTAGTAAGCGCAGCCATAACGCAGGACAGTAGCAGTCGATTTGCATTTGCCATTCTTGCAGCAAGTGCCTCATATATAGCAGTTCCTGCCGCCATGAAGATCGCACTTCCTAAAGCAAACCCAGGTCTCTTTCTTCCCATGGCGCTGGCCGTCACCTTCCCTATAAATATTACATTAGGAATGCCTTTATTTTTTTGGATCATTAACCTCGGGTAACAGCATCAGGATAGTTGTTGCAAAAGTGATCAGAAAATTTCCAGATAGGCAACAATAAAGGGAGCGGAAATCAGCAGTCCATCAAAGCGATCCAGAAATCCTCCATGGCCTGGCAAACTGTTGCCTGAATCTTTGATTTCAATACTTCGCTTTAGCAGCGATTCCACCAAGTCGCCAAAGGTTCCACCAACAATAATAATCACCGCAATGATCATCCATTGCTGCAGGGTGAAGAGCGGAAAATAGTGCGCAATACCGTACGCAAAAACAAGTGCGAGAAGGGCGCCACCAAAAAAACCCTCCCATGATTTTTTTGGTGAAATGCGTTCAAACAATTTACGTTTGCCAAATAAAGTGCCAGCAACATACGCACCGGTGTCACTCGCCCACAGAATAAAAAGACATCCGAAAATCACCTCGAAATTGTATTCACCTTTTTCAAATACAGCAATGTTTAATAACGAAAACGGAATAGCCACATAAAAAATACCCAGAAATGTATAAGCGATATTGGTAAACGGTTTGCGTTCAAACTTCTTGTAAAGCTTGATCATGTAAACACAGGAGAGCAACGGAAAAATCAAAAAGTAAAGGCGATAGGAAATTCTTCCCTGCTCAATAAAAAATGACAATGAAAAAATAAAAAGCCCGCAAATTGTCCCAAATGTTTTTTGTGGCAGCATGCCGTCTAACCCAACCAGTTTGTAAAACTCCCACAATGCCAACAGGCATATAATGAAGAAAATGATAAAGTAGGTCCACTCACTCAGACAAACACAGGTGATGATGCCGGCAGCACCCAGTAAGCCTGTGATAACACGCTGGGTCAGGTTGTTGTATTTAGTTAAAGAGGAAGTCACTATAAAATGGATTCGCGTGATGAATGAGAATGAAACTTCTTGAAATAGTAAAGTAGGCCAACCGAAATAATGACACTGACAACAATTGCCTGCCAGGGAGCGGCCTCTGTACTTTCTACATTCATGTCGATAGACCCTTGTTGGTAGTAATACAGCGCCAGCACAGAAAAGGCATTGTTAACAAAATGGGCAATCATGGCCAATAACAAATTTCCGGACCAGTAATAAAGATATCCGAAGAGGGCACCCAGCAACATTCGTGGTACAAATCCAAAAAACTGAAGGTGAATAGCACTGAAAAGAATAGCCGATACCCAAATAGAGAGGTGTATGTTTTGTGTGGCCCTCATGAACTGGTTCTGAAGCATGCCACGAAATACCAATTCTTCACCAATTCCGGGTAACACGGCAACAACGATCAATGCAATGATCAGGTGGGTTGTGGAATCGAAAGTGGTGAGAAATTGTGTTACCGTTGCGAGTTTATCCTCCAGACTACGCGCCCATGTTTCAAATCCGCTGAGGAATTTTGGAAGGTGTACATTCATATTCCATTCAATAAAAATTGAATTCACCACCACGAACGATACGACAATAAAAAATACAAGGCCTACAGAAAGCAAACGTGTATTGTTAGGGAAAAAATCGCGAATGGTTTTTCGTTCCGATCGCAAAAGTAACAAGGGTAGAACGATGAGCCCGGTTAACGTTCCAAATCCCTGGATGATGAAGTACGGAATTTTAAACTCGGGTTGGCCGGTTGGATCTTGTAAGGCATTGGCCATTTCTACCATGCCTTTTGGATAGAAGGGAAGGGCCACAAAAAACCCGATCAGTGGACCAATAATCTGAAAGCCGAGAAAGACAAGGGCCAGCGTCAGCAAAATCATGACGACAGGATTTTTTTCTCTTACCGGAGAGGAGGGGAGTTCTGACATATCGACTTCTAGTGTACTGCGATTAATCGCAAATCCTGTTTAAATTTGTGCGCTAATATGGTGAAAATCGGCAATATAGAGTTAGGGGAATTTCCACTTTTACTCGCGCCTATGGAGGATGTGAGTGATCCGCCTTTTCGTGCGGTTTGCAAAGAGGGTGGGGCTGATTTAATGTATACGGAATTCATTTCATCGGAAGGACTTATCCGCGATGCTGCAAAAAGCCGGCAGAAGTTGGACATTTTTGAGTACGAGCGACCCATCGGCATTCAACTCTTTGGTGGCGATATCGGCAATATGGTGCAGTCGGCTGAGATTGCTTCAGAAGTCAATCCCGATTTGATCGATATAAATTACGGTTGTCCGGTAAAGGCAGTTGCGTGTCGGGGTGCTGGGGCTGCCCTGCTCCAGGATATACCGAAGATGGTGAAGATGACGGAGGAGATCGTGAAGTGTACTAAGCTTCCGGTTACGGTTAAGACTCGCCTCGGCTGGGATGAAAAAACAAAGAATGTGGTGGAGGTGGCCGAACGCCTGCAGGATATCGGCATTCAGGGCCTCACGATTCACGGAAGAACACGTGTACAGATGTATAAAGGTTCGGCCGATTGGTCGTTGATTGCCGAGATTAAAAATAATCCACGAATGCGCATTCCGGTTTTTGGTAATGGTGATGTCGACTCACCACAAAAAGCACTGGAGTATAAAAATCGCTATGGTGTGGATGGCATCATGATCGGCCGTGCCGCTATTGGTTATCCCTGGATTTTTAATGAGATCAAACATTATTTTGAACACGGTGAACGGCCAATGCCTCCGGATATGAACGAGCGTGTTCGTGTAGCCAAAAAACATCTCGAGTTTTCCATTCGCTGGAAAGGTGATCGTCTTGGAATTTTTGAAATGCGCAGACACTACACCAATTATTTCAAAGGTATACCCGACTTTAAACCATTTCGCACACGGTTGGTTGAAGCCATGACAGAAGCTGAAGTTCATGAAATACTACGTGAAGTACAGGGTGTGTATGCAGAGAGTTTATCGATTTGATGCGCTGTTTCTCCGAATCGCAAGAAGTGGGTTTTTGTTCAACGCTATTTAAGAAATCTTTGAAGCTTTAACCGGGCGTAATTCCATGAACGAAAACCAGAAGCTAATCTCTATTTTGTTGCTCATCGTGCTGACGCTCATTTGGGGGAGTTCATTTATCCTGATTAAGCAGGGGCTAAAAGTTTTTGGTCCGGATGAAGTAGGTGCGATACGGGTCATGGCGGCCGCATTATTTTTATCGCCTGCGGCCATTATCCAGTGGCGTGAAGTAAAAAAAGATGATCACTGGAAATTATTTTTAGTGGGGATGGTGGGTACGCTTATCCCGGCCTTTCTCTTCGCTACGGCACAAACGCAGATGGACAGTTCAGTTGCCGGAATCATTAATACCCTGACGCCTATCTTTACCATGATTGTAGGTGCCCTGGTTTTTAAGCTGCGCTTCCGCGGATTGGCTGTTGTAGGAATAATACTGGGGTTTGCAGGCGCAGTGATATTGAGTTTGTCCCGATCAGGTGGTGCCATCAATGGATTCAATGCCTATGCTTTGTTGATTGTGCTGGCGTGTTTGCTGTATGGCACAAACCTGAACTTCATCAAATTTAAGATTCGTGACCTGGGTGCACTGACTATTACCAGTGTTTCCCTGCTGTTCGTGGGCATACTCGCTGGTATCTATCTTTTTGGATTCACGCATTTCACACAAAAGTTTTCCACACACGAAGGTGCATGGCGAGCTTTTGGCTTTATTGTATTGCTGGGATGTATGAGCACAGCCATTGCAACCTTTCTGTTTAACCGGTTAGTAAAAATAAGCACACCGCTTTTTGCAAGTTCCGTTACTTACATCATGCCCATCGTTGCCGTGGCCTGGGGTTTTCTCGACAACGAAAAAATAACGGCCGGTCATTTTATTGGCATGGCCGCCATTGTGGGGGGCGTTTATCTGGCTAATCGCAGAAATTGATCACGATTGTACTTCCTTTTCGGCATCCAGCATGGTGATGTCATCTTCTTTCTTTTCTTCTACCAATTCAATTTTTATTTCGTTCTCGAAATCTTTTGTTCGGGCAGGAGGCACAATGCCAATACCGCTGAGCGCCAGGATAATCATTAGTATCAATCCTGTATATCGAAGTATTTTCTGAAATTTCATAATGATAATGAATGCGTGATGTGTAACACTGTTTTATCAGCGACACGAAAAATGAACGTAACCCGAGTGGGTAGGATGATCAGATCAGGTGATCTTCGTCAGGGAAGGACGGAGGAATAGGTAAAGTATGCTGAAGACGAACAGCTATGAATAATCGTTCAGCATGCTGAAGGGCGAGTTTGATGTGCCGACTATGCATACGCGATAACTGCTGAACGGTTTGTGCTGTTAATAATTGGCCTGGATGATGATAATTGGTTATGAAGAAGGATAGATACCGAGCTGCCTTTTTTTCAACCTGATTCGCGCTAACAACTTGCTCCGTTTGCGCACGCTGTGGATAATTTACCTGAACCGTGGAAGGCTGAACAGAAACCGACACGAAGGTGAGCAGAAAGCTAACTGCCCAACATGCCGTGAAGCGTTTTCCTTGTAGTATTGCCTTCGGTACGTTCATGTGCACAAGATACTTATTTTAATGTTGCCGTTATCATAACAGGCAAATGATCAGATGGATAGTATGTTCCATCGTTATCTTCGATGACTTGGTACATAGAAACTTTCCAGTTGGAGGTAACGAAAATGTAATCAATCCCTTTACAAGGCTCGGAGTTGATAGTAAAGGTGCAGAATGTACCCTGCTTTTCAGATGGAGGTTTAGTATCGTGAAAGGTATTGGTTTCATTCATCATGATGGAGTAAGGTGCTTCATGGCGTTCAATGTTAAAGTCGCCCGTGACAATCACCTCATCGTTATATTTTTTCCTAATCTCATGCACCCACTGTTGAATGAGTAAGGCACTATTTTTTCGCGCTTCTTTTCCGATGTGATCAAAGTGTGTGTTCAAAAGCAAAAAAATCTTTTGGGATGAAGTAATTTTAAATCTCCCCCAGGTAGCAATACGCGTGATCGCTGCATCCCAGCTTTTACTTCCGGGAATTTCGGGCGTTAAGGACAGCCACGCTGTGCTTTGTTCTAATACTTCAAATTTGTTCTTCTTGTACAAGATGGCGGAGTATTCACCTTTTTCTTTTCCATCATCGCGGCCAACGCCAATGGACTCATATTCCGGTAAATTTTTCTTGATATCCATCAACTGATGATGGAGGGCTTCCTGAACGCCAATAAAGTCCGGATCATACTTTATAAGTAATGCATACACCTTATCCTTACGGTTACTCCATTGGTTAACACCATCACTCGCCACATCCAGACGGATGTTGTAAGTCATCACTTTTAAGGATTGAGCAGTGGTGATTTGAGCGCTCATTACTACAAGGAATAGAATAAGGATTTTCATAGTGAAAGATAAGAACCTAGCTGGATAAAAGGATGGTTTTTACACAAAAGGAAGTAACTTTAAAGACCAACAACTCAAGCCATGAAAAAATTAATCTTTGCACTAGCATTAGGCATTCTGCTCGTTCGCTGCGCCCCAACAGAAAAGCCCGCTAAACCCTACACGATCCAACAGTTCCTGGATGTGAAAAATATTTTCAGTGCCGGATTTGCTCCGGATGAAAGCAAGGTTTTGCTGGGATCGAATGAGACGGGCATTTACAACGTCTTCGAATTGAACTTACAATCGGGTGAAAAGAAGCAACTCACTTCCTCTACGAAGGAATCCATCTTTGCCGCTTCATATTTTCCCAGCGATGATCGCGTGGTTTACACGGCTGATCAGGGCGGCAATGAAATCGATCACATTTTTGTGCGGAATGGCGATGGGTCTACCATCGACCTGATTTCAGACTCTACCGCCAAAGCCAACTTCTACGGCTGGAGTTTTGATAAAAAACTAATGTACTACTCTGCCAACAGTCGCGACAAGCGTTTCTTTGATTTATACCGGGTGGATGTAACAGGCTCCAAAGAAGGGAATGTGTACCCCTCCACATTGATGTACGAAAATAAAGAGGGCATGGACCCCACCGCCATTTCGCGCGATAGCCGTTATATCGCGCTGCTGAAACCAATAACGACAAATAATAACGACATGTATTTATTGGATACACAAAGCGGCCAAGTGAAGCATCTTTCCCCACACGAAGGTAATGTGGATTTCAGCCCGCAATACTTTAGTGCCGATGGCAAGCAGTTAATTTACCTGACCAACGAAGGAGCCGAATTCAGTTATGTGGCCAGCTACGATCTAACAACCGGTGAAAAAAAGAAAGTAGAAGAAGCTCCGTGGGATGTGATGTACACGTACCTCTCGCGCAATGGAAAATACCGCGTAGTGGCTATCAACAACGATGCGCGAACCGAGATAAAAGTGTACAACGAATTGGATGGCGGCAAACGGGTCGAGTTAAAAAATGTGCCGGCCGGAGATATTACAGGCGTTACGATTTCCGATAGCGAAAAATGGATGACCTTCTATGTAAGCACCTCTAAGTCGCCTCAAAATTTGTATCTCTACAACTTCGAAACAGATGAAATAAAACAACTTACCAATACGCTTACAGCCGACATCGATCCATCCGACTTAGTAGAAGGTCAAGTGGTTCGTTTCAAGTCATTCGATGGATTAGAAATTCCAGCCCTTTTATACCGACCTAAGGGAATTCAATCAGGAGAAAAAGTGCCCGCACTTGTTCAGGTTCACGGAGGGCCAGGGGGCCAAACCCGGTTGAACTATTCCAGCAGCTACCAGTATTTGATAAATCATGGGTATGCCATTCTATGCGTCAACAATCGCGGCAGCTCAGGATATGGAAAAACATTCTTTGCAGCTGATGACCAACGCCACGGCAATGAGGATTTGAAGGATTGTATTGCCGGCAAACAATACCTGCAGTCGCTCGATTTTGTAGATGGAGAAAAAATCGGAATTTTAGGAGGCAGCTATGGCGGCTACATGGTGATGGCTGCCCTTACCTTTGCGCCTGAGGAATTCGATGCCGGTGTGAATTACTTTGGTGTTACGAATTGGCTGCGCACCCTGAAGAGCATTCCACCCTGGTGGGCTTCTTTCCGCGATGCGCTTTACGCTGAAATGGGAGATCCGGTAAGAGACTCAGTAGCCCTTTACAACAAATCGCCATTATTCCATGCAAAGAATATTACAAAACCTTTTATCGTTTTGCAGGGAAGTAATGACCCGCGTGTGTTGCAAGTGGAATCAGATGAAATTGTTGCGGAGGCCAGGAAGAACAATGTTCCTGTTGAGTACGTCATCTTTCCCGATGAAGGTCATGGTTTTGTGAAGAAGGAAAACAACATCAAGGCCTCAGAAGAGGTGCTGAAGTTTTTGGACAAGTATCTGAAAGGGCAGCCAACGCAATAAAAAAAGCCTCCGAAATTTCGGAGGCTTTTTTATCATGTTCTTTAATGTTACCCAAGGGCTTCCACCGCCTGCACCTCTTCGGGCATCATCCGCTTGAAAAGATTTTCTATACCCGCTTTCAGTGTAACTGTAGACGAGGGACAGCCGCTGCACGATCCTTGTAATTTCACTTTCACCACCCTGTCCTTAAACGAATGAAAAGTGATGGCGCCACCGTCTTGCTCAACGGCAGGCCGGATGTATTCATCGAGTATGGCCTTTATTTTTTTTATAGTTTCAGTTTCTTCTTCAGCTGCTACTTCTTCTCCTTCACCCGCTTCGATAATAAATTTACCGGCCTCCAGAAAGTTTTTGATATGATCTTTCAGTGTGCTCTGAATTTCCATCCACTCCACATCTTCTTTCTTGGTTACCGTAACAAAGTTGCTGGCAAAGAAAACACGATCAACAAAAGGATAGCTGAATAGCTCCACAGCCAGAGGGGAAAGTGAAGCACTTTGAACATCTGGAAAGTCAAAACTGAGTCCATCAGGAATCAGCATTTCATTCACCACAAACTTTAAAGAATTGGGGTTCGGATTTGATTCCAGGTAGATGTGAATATTTTTTGATACAGGTTGAAGCATGGCTAAAGGTTTTTACGGAGAACAAAAGTATGAATATAAAGTTCCGCTAACCAAGTTTTAGTCCGCTGGTTTTTCTAACGCATTTTCCCATTTACTTACTACGGCAGTCGCTATGCTGTTACCCACCACATTGGTAGCGCTACGGCCCATATCTAACAAAGGGTCAATACCGAGCAGCAAAGCCAGTCCGGCTTCCGGAATATTGAAGGTTGCCAATGTTCCGGCAATCACAACAAGTGAAGCTCGGGGTACTCCTGCAATTCCCTTGCTGGTGAGCATCAATACGAGTAGCATGCTGATTTGCGTGGCAAACGATAATTCAATTCCGTACGATTGAGCAATGAATAAGGCTGCAAATGTCATGTACATCATGCTACCGTCCAGGTTGAATGAATAGCCTAAAGGGAGTACAAAGCTTACAATCTTATCCTTGCATCCGAATTTCTGAAGTTCCTCCATGGTTTTTGGGAATGCTGCTTCGCTGCTGGAAGTACTAAAAGCCAATATGATGGGTTCTTTAACCTGCTTGATCAATTTGATTACGCGTTTTCCGATTACGATAAATCCGGCAAAAATTAATACAGCCCATAGCACCAATAGACCAAAATAAAATTCACCTATGAAAATAGAATAGGTCTTCAGAATAATCAGCCCTTGCTTGGCAACAATGGCAGTCATGGCGCCAAAAACGGCAACAGGTGCAAGGTTCATAACATACCCCGTAACTTTTAGAATCACATGGGCTGCAGCATCCATAAAGGTGATGATCACTTTGCCCTGTTCGCCAATGGCCGCGGTGGCAACGCCAAAGAAAAGAGAGAACACTACGATTTGAAGAATTTCATTTTTTGCCATGGCATCAATAACACTGGCCGGAAACACGTGGTACAGGAATTCTTTCAACGTGAGTTTAACACTTACAATGCCAGTCGATTCGCCAACATCAGGAAGCGGAAGGTTCATCGCTTCTCCGGGTTTAAACAAGTTAACCATGATCATTCCTAATAACAGACTTGTGAGAGAAGCTCCTAAAAACCAAAGCAAAGTTTTTCCGCCAATGCGACCGACTGAGTTAATGTCACCGAGTTTGGCAACACCCACTACCAGTGTGGTGAAAACAAGTGGAGCCACAATCATTTTAATCAGGCGGAGAAAGATATCGGCCAACAGTGAGAAGGGTTCGATTTTTTTATCCCGGCTGGATAATAACTCAGATTGTTTTTTTGACAATGCTTTTTTTGTGGCCTCCAGGGTAAGCATGGTGGAACTATCGGTTTCAGCCAAGTGCTGAGCCTGAAGTTGTAAAGTCTGCAGTGCAAGTGAATCTAGTTGGGCATTTTCATCCTGCAGGTAATTCTTATTGAGGATAAAGCCCAGGGCTATGCCGAGTAGTAATGCAACGATGATATAAAGTGTAAGCCTGCTCTTTCGGGACTCCTGTGGTAACTCCATGGCTAGAATTTTAAAGTAAGATTTGCAATATAAATGAAAAACCTTTCGATTGAAGTCTGTGCGGTGATGGGTGGAAGCGGTAAACTTTTTCTATTGGTCATTGAAATCGATGGGAGGCTTGTGATTTTATTATGTAAACTAAAATTGGATGCCAAATAATAAATGCTGGAGTCGGCATAGGTTAAATTTTTATGGCGCATAGGGTATAAATCTCCAAATACCATTTCATGAAAATAGTGTTTTGCTGAGCATTGCTTTTTTTGCAGAGAAGTAATGGAACATCCTATTTTCATTTATCTTTGCAACCGATTTAGATCGCCAATTAGGGCAAATATCCTAATTTGCCGTCTATAGTAAAGGCAATTAAATCAAACACCCTTATGGCATATATTGAACCGGCTCCATTGAAAGACAAGGAGAATCCGTTTGAAGCGATGATGTCGCGTTTTCATGTGGCATCACAAATCCTCGGACTGGAAGAAGAAATTTATAATGTATTAAAGAATCCTGCACGGCAGGTGATTGTGTCACTTCCCGTAACGATGGATGATGGAAGCATCCGCGTGTTTGAAGGGTATCGTGTGATTCACTCTACCATTTTAGGTCCTTCAAAAGGTGGTATACGGTTCGATCCGCATGTTAACCTTGATGAAGTAAAAGCACTCGCTGCCTGGATGACCTGGAAGTGTGCCGTTGTAGATATCCCATACGGTGGTGCAAAAGGAGGCGTTACCTGTAACCCGCGCGAAATGTCGGCTGGTGAGATCGAGCGATTGATGCGTGCCTACACACAAGCAATGGCCGATGTGTTTGGTGCCGATAAAGATATTCCGGCCCCGGATATGGGCACCGGTCCGCGTGAAATGGCCTGGCTGATGGATCAATATTCCAGAATTCAAGGTATGACATCACCCGCTGTAGTTACCGGAAAACCCATCGTGTTGGGTGGTTCATTGGGTAGAACCGAAGCCACTGGGCGTGGTGTTATGGTGAGTGCTATGGTGGCAATGGAGAAGATGAAAATCAATCCGTATAAAGCAAGCTGCGCAGTACAAGGTTTTGGTAATGTAGGCTCGTGGGCAGCGCGACTGCTGCACGAAAGAGGACTCATCGTAAAATCTGTAAGCGACATTTCAGGTGCTTACTATAATGATGCTGGAATCGATATTGAAAAAGCGATAGTATATCGCGAAAGCAACAAAGGAAGCCTGGAAGGATTTAGTGGCGCTGAAAAAATCAGTAACGATGATCTGCTCACGCTGCCTGTCGATTTGTTGGTTCCGGCTGCTACGGAAGATGTGATTACCAGTTCCAATGCAGCGAACATCAAGGCCAAATTGATTGTTGAAGGCGCGAACGGACCAACATCATCAAAGGCAGATAACATCATCAATGAAAAAGGAATTGTTGTTGTTCCGGATATTCTGGCAAATGCCGGTGGCGTAACCGTATCCTATTTTGAATGGGTGCAAAACCGTCTGGGATATAAGTGGACAGCCGATCGCGTTAACCGCAGATCAGACCGGATCATGAAGGATGCCTTTATGAATGTGTTTAAAACCTCACTGGATTATAAAGTGCCCATGCGCATTGCAGCATACATGGTGGCCATCGATAAAGTGGCCAAGACATACAAATATCGCGGTGGGTATTAATTCTTGCCGATTGGCAATTATGCTCTAAATTTGTGCAGCGGCCTATGTGCCGCTGCTTTATTTTAAACTGAACACTCGGAATCAAATTTTTTTGAGATGACTATTCACCGTGAAGGACGTACACTGTTATTTGTTTTACTGATTGTGTTATTTGGCGTAAACTGGGCTGTCGTGCATTTCTTTCCGGCAAGCGGCTTGCTTCACAATATCTGTATCGGAGCAAGCATTATTTTTTACCTTATCATCTTACAATTCTTTCGCAATCCGATATTCAGCATCAGTAAAAATGACAAACAAGTGCTTGCTCCAGCGGATGGAAAAGTGGTGGTGATAGAAGAGACGGATGAGCATGAATACCTCAAGGGTAAACGTAAACAAATTTCTATTTTTATGTCACCGGTTAATGTTCATGTTAACCGTACTCCGGTAGGTGGTGTGATTAGTTATTACAAATATCATCCGGGTAAATACCTGGTGGCGTGGCATCCAAAATCCAGTACAGAAAATGAACGTACTACGGTCGTAGTGAAAATGAAAAATGGCACAGAGATTTTATTCAGACAAATCGCGGGAGCGTTGGCGCGCAGAATAAAATGTTACGTTAGTGTGGGTCAACCTTTTGAGCAAGGTGATGAATTTGGGTTTATCAAATTTGGTTCACGCGTGGATATATTTTTACCACTTGATTCAAAAGTTAATGTGAAAATGGGTGACGTAACCAAGGGTGGAAGAACTGTTATTGCTGAACTGTAAGATTCACAGTCAGGTAAATCACCCATTTCACTTTGGAATTGACCATTTAAACTAAATACCCCTCCTAACAATCGTTCCCATTCTTAAAGTGTGTACTTTTATGGAAAATATTGGTCTTTTATTTCCTCCTTTCAAACCATCTGTTTGAACTTGTTTCGAGAAATGAACGCCAGCGTAATTCAATTCATTTATGGCGCACTTTAGTACATTAAAATTTCCAAGCAATCGCTCTGACTTTTTCACCACGTTGAACAAACGTGTCAATGAATATTTCAAATCCAATGATATCAGTCGTCATGCCAATACACAAATGCGTATCAAGACGATTTTTATGTTTTCGTTATACTTCGCTCCCTATGCGTTGATTCTGGGCGGAGTTTTTTCCTCCATCTGGGTGATGTATTTGTTGTGGGCCATTATGGGTCTCGGCATGGCCGGTATTGGTCTCTCCATCATGCACGATGCAAATCATGGTGCCTATTCAACAAAACCCTGGGTTAACAACCTGCTTGGTTTTTCTATGAATCTTGTGGGGGGCAGTGCGTTTAACTGGAAAGTTCAGCACAACGTTTTGCATCATACCTATACCAATGTGCACGAAGCTGATGAAGATATCAGTCCACGTGGCGTTCTTCGGATGTGCCCCAGTTCAGACTGGAAGTTCATGCATAGATTTCAACATTTATATGCATGGTTTTTATACGGCCTGATGACGTTTATGTGGATTGTGGTAAAGGATTATGCACGTATTACACATTATCATAAAGAAGGACTTGTTAAAAAGCAGAAGGCTGATATCCGGACCGAATGGGCCATCTTGATTGCCACCAAAGCGTTTAATCTTTTTTATGTTGTTATACTTCCCATCATATTACTTCCGGTAGCGTGGTGGCATATTTTAATCGGGTTCTTTATCATGCACTATGTGGCTGGTTTTATTCTGGCCATCATCTTTCAACCCGCCCACGTAATAGACGGCACAGAATTTCCGTTGCCGGATGACAATGGCCAATTGGAAAACAGCTGGGCTATTCATCAATTATTAACGACTACAAATTTTGCCAATAACAGCACCTTTTTTTCGTGGTATGTTGGTGGGCTTAATTTTCAGGTAGAGCATCACCTGTTCCCAAACGTTTGCCACGTTCACTACAAGAAGATTTCGAAGATTGTGAAAGAAACGGCTAAAGAATTCGGTTTGCCCTACAAGAGTCAGCCTACGTTTGCGCATGCAGTTTGGCATCATGCTAAACTTCTGAAGGAACTTGGTAAGCCACCCGTTCACATGACTGCTTAATGCTCTGGCCTTTGATTAAGCTGGTCTTGATCAACAGATGAGTTCAATTCTTTTACTTCATGGCGCTCTGGGCTCTCAACTGCAATTGAGGGAGCTACAGCTTGCGTTGGAACAACACGGAAATATTACTTACACCTTAGACTTTTCAGGACACTGTGGTGTGCCGTTTTCACCGGATGGTTTTGGTATCGAAAGGTTCTCGCTGGATGTACTGGAATTCCTTCAGGAGAGGCAACTAACCGAGGTGAACATCTTTGGTTATAGTATGGGCGGATACGTTGCATTGTGGTTTGCATTACAGCATCCGGAATTAGTTGGCAAAATTTTAACCCTTGGAACCAAGTTCGATTGGAGCCCGGAGTCGGCCCATCGGGAAGTTATAAAACTCGATCCGGAAAAAATAGCCGTGAAAGTCCCGGCATTTGCTCGCATTCTGGAGCACCGTCATTCACCGAGTAAATGGAAGGAGTTACTGCACCGTACGGCAGACATGATGACTCGCTTGGGAGCAACACCATTACTGACAGAAGAAATACTAAGAAAAATTAACCATCCTGTTTTGATTTGCCTGGGCGATCGGGATGATATGGCTGATCGCGATTACTCATTGGCAGTTTCGGATTTGTTGCCTAACGGAAAATTTCTTGCATTAGCTGAAACACCTCATCCCATCGAAAAAGTAGCATGCCCGGAGCTGGCACAGATCATTCACAGTTACTGTTCGGAAGATTGATCATCCATATTGGCCTTGGTCTCTTTTGTTTTTTCGGATTTCACTTTTTTCAGATTCTTTCGAATGTTTTCTTTCACCTCTTTGGGCAGATATTTTCTTTTGCCGGGCCGTGGGCAATCCCACTCTTCAATGGATACGTTGTTGATGGTTTTTGTCTCGGGAATTTTAAAAGGTCTGGTGGTGCGTGATTCTGATGCCCCATTGTCTAACGCGCGTGCCTGGAGTGATGCAGAAGAAGCCGTGTACGAATTATTGATTTTTACCTTTTTGGCGCGCACAACATCAGGCTCCGGGCAGGGAATTCTGCCCGATTGACATGCCGAACAACAAGCCATGAAAAGTATTAGAAGGCGTATGTACACTGCTTTTTAACGTATTTCTTCTTCTTGAACTTAATTTCGTTTGAATACTTCTATAACGAAACCTGAACTCTTTTTATTCTACATGAATGTACTCGAATTTCAGGAAGAATTGAATTAAAAAAAGCGTATTCCAACCTTAGCGCCCCACCACATCTTCAGGTTTATGTTGTTGCTGTAGGTATGGTCGTAAATGATGGTTGGCTGATATTCACTGAAAAGATCGGGGTAGTCGTGCGTAGAATCTGTCACATAACCGTTTAGAGTCGCCCCAAGGGTAACAGCAAATTTCCGAACAGGCTGCAGTTCAATGCCAAGATAAAGCTTATTCAATACATTAACGGCATCAAATGTATTACCCTCCACAACCTGATTAGCAGTTAAGTCGATGTTAAGAAAGAGCCACGAGTTAATTTTGGGAGCCGTGCCAATGCCGTAGCCAAAAGTCCAGAGTAATTTATCTTGCTGAAATGTAGAGGGTCTGGCGCCCGCAGTAACAATTGTATAAAAAGCATGAATGCCCGTGCGTATGGCTATGTTCGTGTAGAATATTTCATCGGCAGCAATTTCTACTTTATGATAGCCGTGCTTTACAAAGCTGAGGAATCCAATTGGAACTCCGCTGATGCTATCGGCAAAGTTGATGATACCAATCTGCGAGCCGTGCACATGATTTCCGATATTGATCAGTCCGGATACCTGTGTTCCCTTAAATTTTTTTCCAGCATAATTGAAAAGCCCGGCAACCTGGGCACCGTAAAACGACTTTGGCTGGATGTTGAATAGTCCGGCAAATTGTGCTCCGCTGGCCTCACCTCCGTTAACGTTAAAAAGCCCGGCCATTTGCACAGCACGGGCTTCCTGTAAGTTGAAGTTGAATAACCCAGCTCCCTGGTATCCCCTTGATGTTCCTCCATTCAGATTAAAGATACCGGCCATTTGTGCGTATTGAACGTCACCACGATCAATATTAAAGAGCCCTCCGATTTCAAGTTTTCGGGTGCCCATGGAATAGCCTCCGAAAATATTAAAGGAGTAATCGTTCGTGATATTTCCGCTCAACTTGTGGTTGGTACCAACAAAGGGAAAAAATGAAACCTGTGTTGTTCGGTGCAGCGAATCACGGATGTTTTCCATGTTAGCATACTGTGCCCGTTTGATGGTTGTTTTCCAAAACCGGATGATTTTCTTCCCTACACTATCGGCCATTGAAGCGATTTTATCTGTTTTGATTTTGATAGGAATATTCAACAGTCCCATTTTTTCTGTGGGTACGGCCACGAGCGTATCAGAATAGTTTGTCTTGTTAACAACCAGAGAAACGTTTGCAAGAGGATCTTGAATTTGAATTTCGAAGTAGCCGTAATCATTGGTTACAGCAGAAGATAGTGTAACAGGATCATACACACTCACATTCTTCAATCGTTCACCGGAGGCTTCGTCAACAACATAGCCGCTTAGCGTGCGCGGATCTTTTTTTGATGTTCCAGTTGTTGCCCGTGTGAGAATAATATACTGTCCACGCTCTTTGTAGTGAACCGTTCCGCTGAAGAGCTGATCAAGAATTTGCCGAACGGTTTTGTTGACGAATGAAGTGTTGATGACCTGATTTTCGTTCAGGATTGAGGGGCTATAGGAGAATGTGAATCCTCCTTGTGCTGAAATTTTTTTCAGTGCGGTTTCAATTTTTTCCTGACTAAACGTGATGGTCAGGGTTCGCTCGAGCAGTGGCGTCTCACCGGCTGCTAGCCCGGGACCGTAAATCAGCAGCACCATTATAAAAAAGATGATGCCTGGATTATTTTTTTTTGAATTATGGGAGTTCACAACCCTTACCTTCTAATATGAGTTTATCTCCGGAGGCTTTCACAGTTAAGTCAAAGGTCTCGGCTATGACCTGAACAATCTCATCTAGATTTTCATTGTTAAATGTAACCGTGAGTCGACATTTCTTTAATGGATCAGGTAAAACGATTTGCTTATCGTAAACCCTGTTCAGTTCAGCTATAACAGTACCAAGATCGGAATCGCTAAATACAAAGAATTTTGTTTTGTACGCCAGCACATTGGATTCAGGCCGATCGACTGTGAATTTCTTTGTCACCTTATCATAAATCCCTTTGCCGTTGGCCCGCAGTAAAATTCCAGAATCATTTTCCGAGTAGAACATTACTTCACCCTCCTCAACAATCACTTCGATTGTTGTCGATTCGGGGTATGCCTTTACATTGAAGGAAGTTCCGATATCACGGATGTAAACGCCTTCGGCTTCTACCACAAATGTTTTGGTAGCATCATGATGAATGCTGAAATAAGCTTCTCCTTCAAGTTTTACACGATGCACTTTCTTTTGCTTCTCGTAGGTGTAGGCAAGTTTTGTTTCCTTGTTCAGGTAAACTTTACTTCCCTCAGGCAGCGTATCGCTGGCGGTCTGTGTTGACGTAATAACCTGCATGTTTTTTTGGCCTGGATACAAGACCCGATAGGCTAACAAACCAAACACGAACACTGCTATGATGCTGGCTGCAATCCGCCACCATCCTGATGAAGCGTTACGAGGTGGAAGTGCAATGGTTTTGCCTCCGTTATTGGCCAATCGTGATTTCAATTTTTGCCAGGCTGTATCCTCATCAAAATGTTGCCATTCGGTAACGGTGGCCGCCCGCTCAAAAATTGTCTTGAGCTGGTTGAAGTATTGCTGGTTTGCCTCGCTTTTCTGCAGCCATGTTTGGACATGCGCTGATTCTGTTTCAGTAGCTTCTCCGGCAAGGTACTTACCAATCAATTCGTCAATATTGTGTGTGGTGTGATCCAAAATTTTCAATTAATAAATCCATTCATCATGATGATCAGCAGGGGTAAATAATCGCGCAATTGCTCCCGCATGATGCGTAGCGCTTTTCCCATCTGATTCTCCACTGTCTTTACCGAAATATCAAGTTGATCGGCTATTTCAGCATACTTGAGTTCTTCGAACCTGCTTAGTTTGAAAACAAGGCGGCATTGCTCCGGCAGTTTCTCCATAGCTTCATAGATTTTTTTTTCCAGTTCGGATGAGAAAATGGTTTGCGTTACCGATTCATAGCTCCGCTCGCGCAGTGCAAGTTCTTCGCCTACATGTTTTTGCTTTATCTTTTCGTGTTTAATAACATTCAGACAGGCGTTGCGCACCATGGCATAGAGATAAGGCTTAACCGCTGTGCGGATTTCAAGCGTGGTACGCCTTTCCCAAAGTGATAGAAACGTGGATTGAACAATCTCTTCAGCTTCGTCCTTATCCTGCACGAAGGTATAGGCGTAATTACAAAGCGGCTGGTAGTGTGTTCTGAAAATCATCTCAAAAGCGTTTATTTCGCCCTCTTTTAACGCCACAAGTTGATGGGTTTCCGCCAATTCCACTGCTTCTTGTTATGATTTGAACCAGTGAATGTACGGCTTTAGGGCTTCAGGGGTTAAGACAATTCAGAAAAGATTTACCCCCACGACATCGAAATAATATTCTCATAATCTTTCCTGTACCCAGAAATTCGCTTCCGAACGAATGCTAATCAAGCCTTCGTGTACAGCCTCATATTTACCATCGTGGGCAACAAGTCCCTCGAGCGTTACAGGTAACTGATGGCTGATGGATAATTGCGTTCGGGCAGGAACCCATTTTTCAAAGTGCCCGGAGGGAATAGCCAGCCAGCGAAAGTCTTCGCTTAGTAAGACAACATTAAGATGACTGAGAAATCCCTCACTTTTTTTCATGATGACATCTGGTTTTTGTGTTATGATGTTGACCGCCTTTTGTTTGGTGCTGATCAAAAAGTGAAATGCGGTTTCCAGCGCATCTTCCTGTGGTTGGTGTGTAAGGATTTTGATTGGAGCCTGGTGCAGCAGCCTTTCTTTCCAACTACTCAACTGCCCGGTATCCACAACGGCCACATCGATTTTTATTCCCCACGTCAATGCATCATTCAGCATTTTTTCTGTTACGATCACGGTCGGTGCCCATTCCAGTAAGGGCTCCATACGTTCAAGTGCAATGACATCCAGAATGAGCAACGCAGGCTCCTGACCCTCGCGTACAAAATGGTGGGAAGACATGGTTCAAAAATACATGGATGAACGATGAAGTACGAATTTTTTTTAAGGAGTGTTCTTACACCTTCAAACGACTATATTCAAAATTCTTAATTGGTTAAAATAGTTAAATTGCCATCTTAAATCAGAACACATGTTATCAGCCAATGCGTGCTACACAATCTTCCAAAAAAGTATTGACGATTATCATCTGTCAGATCACGTTGATACACCAATAAAAAATTCCTATCAGGAAGGATCTTTTGAAGCACTACTTTACCATAAAAACTGGATTGACACAGTGCAGTGGCACCTGGAGGATATTATTCGATTACCGGATATTAATCCCACAGAGGCATTACAAATCAAAAGACGCATTGATAAATCAAATCAGGATCGCACCGATATGGTCGAGCGGGTCGATGATTATTTTTTGGATCAGTTTAAAACTGTTATTCCGAAACCCGGAACGCGCATCAATTCCGAAACACCTGCCTGGCTGCTGGACCGGATGAGTATCCTTATGCTTAAAATTTATCATATGAAGGAACAGACCGAGCGCAAGGATGCCGGCACGGAACACATTGCCAAATGCCAGGCGAAACTGTCTATACTCCTTGAACAAAAAACCGACATGCAATTGGCCTTTGATGAACTGATGGAAGACATTGGTCAGGGCAACCGGAGGTTTAAAGTTTACCGGCAGATGAAAATGTATAACGATGCATCGTTAAACCCGATGCTGTACAACAAGTCTGACAAAGGATAGGTTAGAAATTTGATCACCTTTTAAATTCTTTTGTGGCATTACGAAAAATCTTAGTTATTCGCTTCTCCGCCATGGGCGATGTTGTGCTGTTGGTGCCGGTCATTAAATCACTGGTTGCCGCCTATGCGGATGTGGAAGTTACAGTCGTGACCCGGCCAAAATTCGCTCCGTTCTTTTACGACATGGAGCGAGTTAATGTCTTTGCAGCCGATGTGGATTATACCTACACCGGGTTCTTCGGTATCCGCGATCTTTTTGCGAAGCTGATGCGCAAAGGTCATTTTGAAGTGGTCATGGATTTGCACGATCACATCCGCACCATCATTTTGCGAACCTTTTTTAAAATCTTCGGAACAAGGGTAGTTGTTTTCGATAAGGGACGAAAAGAGAAGAAAGCCTTTACCGCGAAGGAAAACAAAGTGACCGCACCGCTTCCCCATACGGTTGAACGGTATCGGCTGGCATTCGAGAAAGCCGGCTTTCCATTTCAGATTCTTCAGCCACCGTATCTTGCGTTAAGCGAAGCTATTCAAACCGCATCGGGTTGGTTTGCTTATAAGAAGTCAACCGAAAGTAAAAAATGGATTGGTCTGGCGCCTTTTGCCATGCACAAATCCAAAATATGGCCGTTGGAAAATTATGCCCTCCTGATAGAGCGAATCATCAAAAAATCGGATGTTAAATTTTTTCTTTTTGGAGGAGGAGAAAAGGAAATTGCATATTTCGAAAACCTGCGCAAACAGTTTCCGCAGCACTGTGAAGTAATTGCCGGACAGCTTAAACTACGGCAGGAGGTAGCTCTGATGAAGCACCTTGATTTGATGCTGTGTGTGGATTCGTCCAATATGCATTTGGCAGCATTGGCCGGTGTACCGCTACTTTCCATTTGGGGTGGCACACATCCCGATGTTGGCTTCGGTCCCTATCATTTAAGTGAGGATACCATTATTCAACTTGATCGATCGGATTTACCGTGCAGGCCATGTTCGGTTTATGGCAAAGAAAAATGCTACCGTGGCGATTTTGCCTGCCTTAATGGTATCTCCGTGGAGTTGGTAGCCGGTAAAGTTCTTCGTAAAATATCCTGACACGACATGCATCCACAGATTAACACCATCATTTTTGATTTGGGAGGAGTTCTTATCGACTGGAATCCACGTTACCTGTACCGTAAACTGTTTTCAACCGAAGAGGAGATCACCTGGTTTCTGGAAAACATTTGCACCAGCGAATGGAATGATGAACAGGATGCTGGCCGATCATTTGAAGATGCTACCGAAGATTTAGTTCGGAAATTCCCGGAGCATGAATTGCCTATTCGTGCATGGTATGGCCGTTGGAAGGAAACCATAACCGGCCCTATTCACGAAACGGTGGAGATTCTGAAGCATGTAAAGGAGAATACCAACTACAAACTTTTAGCACTCACCAACTGGTCGGCCCAAACTTTTCCATGGACGCTCAATACATTTGAATTCCTTCATTGGTTTGACGGTATCGTTGTTTCAGGCGTAGAGAAAACCCGGAAACCGTATCCTGAATTTTACCAGATTTTATTTCAGCGTTATGCTGTTGATCCTTCACAGGCGTTATTTATTGACGATAATATCAAAAATATTGAGGGTGGTAAGGCGTTGGGCTTGCATACCATTCATTTTCAATCTCCAGAATTGCTCCGCGATGAACTTCATCGGTTGGGAGTGGTGAAAATATAAATCAAGTTCCTGAATTAGTGTCAGGAAGTACTTCAGGGCGATCGGGTTATATTTTTACCCTTTTCGCATATTTTGCCTCGGCAGAATTGGATAACTTTGTTTTTGCTCATTTTATTCAAAGACCATGCGTTCACTTTTTCTTATCCATGCGTTTGTAGTCCTGTCGGTTACAGTTTCTGTCGGTCAGAAAACAGATTCCCTCCAACAGGTGCAGTGGGAATCTGCACTTAAAAAACTGAAAGATGGAAATAGTGCTGATGCTGCGCTGCAGTTTACGCAGCTCATTAATTCCGGATTTTCCAACAAGGAAGTTTATGTGAAACGTGGCATTGCCTATTATCAGCAAAAGGATTACAACAAGGCAAAAGCCGACTTTGACGATGCCGTAAAAGGGAGAATTAATACCGCAGAACTTTTTGAATATCGCGGAAATGCAAAGTATAACCTCGATGACTACCAGGGTAGTGTTCCGGATTTAGAGAAGGCTGTGAGTATGGGTGCCGGAAGTTTTGAAACGTACTCCAATCTTGGCAATGCAAAATTCAGAATGGAAAATTATCGTGAGGCTATTGCCAACTATGATAAAGCAATGGCAGCAGGGAAAGCAGATGCTGTATTATATAACAACCGGGGGAAAGCGAAATTTAATCTGCAAGACTACAAAGGTTCTATTCCGGATTTCGATAAAGCCATCGAGTTGAAACCGGGTTACGATAAAGCATATGAGAATCGTGCCGAAGCCCGGTATGCTGTTAAAGACTGGAAAGGTTCAATTGAAGATTTTGAGAAATTATTGTCCAGCGGAAGATCCGATGTAGGGTTTTATCAAAAAATTGGTACGGCTAATTTTGAAGTAAGCAATTATAAAGGTTCAGCCACAGCGCTTAGCCAGGTGGTTCAAAAAGGTGTAAAAGATAAGGATGTGTTCCGGATGTTGGGCCTAAGCCTGGCACAACAAGGTGATTGTTCAGAGGCAGTGAAAAGTCTTTCGGCAGCCGTATCCATGGGTGTTAACGATAAGGATGTGTTCTTTCAACTTGGCGTTTGTCAGTATAAAGCAAAGGAATTCGGCCCTTCCATTGAATCGCTCAGCCGCGCCATCAATGCAGGTGTAAATACAAAGGAAGTTTTTTTGTATAAAGGAAATGCTGAGCTGGCCCAAAAAGACAACGATAATGCGTTGCGGGATCTGGAGAAAGCGATTTCATTAGGTGTAAATGATGCAGAGATACACAAGAATGTAGGCGATCTGAAATTCACCAAAAACGATTTAACAGGTGCAATAAAAAGTTACGATCAGTCTGTTGCGTTGGCCTCCAATGATGCACTAGTCTTTAACAATCGCGGCAAAGCAAAATTTAATCTGAAGGATGTTAAAAGCTCTATTCCGGATTTCACCAAAGCACTTGAGCTGCGCCCGGATTATGATAAGGCGCTTGAAAATCGGGCGGAAGCGCGATATGCTATTCAGGACTGGAAAGGCAGCATTGAAGATTTTGAAAAGTTGCTTGCGAAGGGAAGAGCAGATGTTGAAATACACCAGAAAGTCGGTACTGCGAAGTATGCTTTGAGTGATTATAAAGGCACCAGTACTTCCCTCAGCACGGTGGTGCAAAAAGGCGTAAAAGATAAAGAAGTTTTTAAAATGCTGGGATTGAGTCAGGCGCAGACCGGTGATTGTGCGGAAGCTGTTAAGAGTTTATCGGCTGCTGTATCGATGGGCCTCAGTGATAAAGATGTGTTTAATCAATTGGGCACATGTCAGTATAAGAATAAAGAGTTTGCTCCTGCGATTGAATCACTTAGCCGTGCCATCAGTGCAGGAATTAATACGAAAGAAGTTTACCTCTACAAAGGCAATGCAGAGTTTGCACAAAAGGACATGGATAATGCGCTGAAGGATTTGGAGCAAGCTGTTTCGTTGGGCGCCACCGATGCAGAGGCATTTAAAAATTTAGGCGACATCAAGTTTACCAAAAATGATTTTCCGGGTGCCATAAAGTACTATGATCGGGCTATTCAGGCCGGCAGTAAGGAAGCTGTAACGTACAATAATCGCGGGAAAGCAAAACTGAACACAGGTGATATTCAAGGATCGGTTTCAGATTTCGATCAGGCCTTACAGCTAAAACCAGATTACACAAAAGCAAACGCTAACCGTGGAACAGCCAGGTATACTTTGAAAGACTATGCCGGAGCTGTTACAGATTTGGAAAAGGCAAAAGCAACCGAAGGTGAAACTCCGGAGATGCTTAAAATGCTGGCATTGGGAAACTACAACCTTGGTAAAAAAGAATTGGCTAAGTCATATTTAGAGAAAGCCCTGACTGCTGGTGTGAAGGATAGCAAGGTTTTACTTTATGCCGGGTACCTGCGGTTTGATTCGGGCGATTTCAAAGGCGCAGTTGACGCGTTCACATTGGCTGAAAGTGCCGGTGAGAGAGAGAATGAAATGTATACCAAACGCGGGTTGGCATCTTTCAGCACAAAAAACTATCCGGCAGCAATTATGGATTTGGAAAAGTCTGTTCAACAAAGCAGCACACTCCCTACTGTGGAAGCGTTGGGTATGGCTTACCTGCTAACCCAAAAAGATAAAGAAGCACTTCCTCATCTTGAAAAAGCATCATCGCTGGGCAGCAACAATAAAGAGTTGTATTTCCAGTTGGGAAATGCCCGCTTTAAGCAGAGTAACTTTTCAGGAGCCATTGAGGCGTACGATAAGTCCATCACGTTGGGAGCAAGTGATGAAGTAATTTTCAACAACCGCGGAAAAGCAAAACTCAATGCAGGATTAGTAAAGGAATCGATCGGGGATTTTGATCGTTCTCTCGGATTGAAAAAGGATTATACGGTAGCGCTGAAGAATCGTGCTTTGGCAAAATACAAATTGAATGATTTTGCAGGTGTTATTAGTGACCTTGCCATTGTTGTGGCACGAAGTGAAGCTGGTGCTGAAGAATTTGGTGTATTGGGTATGTCGAAATACAACACGCGCGATTACACCGGAGCGGTAACGGATTTAACAAAAGCCATCGATATGGGTAATAAGGATACTAAGGTTTTTGCTGCCCGGGGATATTCATTATTTGAGACAAAGGAATATGAAAAAGCCATTCCGGATTTTACAAAAGCTATTGATGGCGGTGAAAAGGACTCCAATATTTTATACAAACGGGGTGCTGCTAAATATTTTACACAAGACTATAAGGCAGCATTACCAGATCTGGACAAAGCCATAACTGCCGGAACTTTGGATGCACTAGCGTTTGATATGCGCGGCTATTGTAAGTATGACAGCAAGAATTACCAGGAAGCCATCACCGATTTTAACCAGGCCATTCAGCAGGATAATAAATTTTCAGGTGCTTATTTTCATCGTGGTGATGCCATGTTTAGTACGAACAATTTACCCGGAGCTGTTCAGGATTATACGCAGGCCATAGCACTAGGATTAAAAGATCCGGTAGTATACAACAACCGAGGCAAGGCGTACTTGCTTCAACAAAATTATCCGTTAGCCATAGCCGACTTTAATGAGGCTATCAGTAAAAAACAGGATTATACCAAGGCCTTCGAAAATCGTGGACAGGCCTATTATCAATCGAATAAGTTCGATGAAGCCATTAAAGACTTTCGGATGGTCGAGAAGCTAACGGAAAAACCCGGCCCCGAACTTTATCAATTGCTGGGTGATGCTTACTACAACATGAAAAAATTTGTGCCAGCCGAAGAATACTTTGACAAGCTTATTCAGGCGGGAGTTAAAAACAAAGATGTGTATTTGAAACGAGGTTTGATTTTGCTGGAGAACGAAGAGTTTCAGGCAGCTTTAAGTGATTTTGACAACGCACAAAAGGCTGGTGAGAATTCTGTTCAGTTATTTTTAAACAAAGGTCGCGCACATCTCGGATTGGAGGATACCAAGTCGGCCGTGCTGGCCTTGAATAAAGCCATTGATATTGATCCAAAGAATTTTGATGCTTATTTCAACCGGGGTTTGGTGAAGGAGGCAATTGGCGATTTTGAAGGCGCGGTTCTGGATTATAACCGTGTTATTATGTTGAATCCGGATGATGGGCTTGCTTACTATAACCGGGCAACCTGTAAGGCCGAACTGGATGATTATGGTGCCGGTGTTTCGGATATGGATGACGCGATCCGGCTGGAGCCAAAGAATGCCTCGTATTATAAGCAGCGTGGAAATTTCTATTATCAATTGAAGGATAAAACAAAGGCTTGCTTTGACTGGCGAAAAGCTGTTGAGTTCGGTGATGCAAAAGCACGTTTCCAGATTGACCAATATTGTAAATAGTTTTCATCCTACATCCCAGAATGAAACAGAAGCAGGTCGCCAATGAGCAACCTGCTTCTTTTTTTGTGCCTGAATCACCTTTTCAATTTCTGGTAGAATTTTTGTCCTGTTCAATGTTGATTCCGCATCCGTAAAGTTTTACATGAAACTTACATGTGAAGGATGAGTTTCAATCCGGACGGTTAAATCCGGACGATCAGATGCAACTTTGAACCATAATTCTGAGGAGGAGATATACGATGAAAGCTTTGGTTCTATTCACTATGATTTGGATGGTTGGTACACCAATCTTGAAGGCCAATGATGTGTTTAGTGTTCGTGTCGTTACTGTCTTGGATGGCAATACACTTGAAGTAAGGGGAAGCGACAATGAAATCAAAAAAATAGTACTCGCAGAAATTGATAGCCCGGAACTGGGGCAGGCATTTGGCGATAAAGCAAAAAAATTTTTGGAGAAATTGCTTCTCGAGAAAAATGTGTGGGTTAGGATAACCGGAAAGGACAGAAGAGGGAATTACCTCGCTATTGTAATGATAGGAGATAAAGTCGATGCAAGGGTTGAATTGTTGAAGGAAGGGTTGGCGTGGACAGCCGAACGGAATCCTAATCCTGAACTGGAAAGTTACCGGATGAAGGCTCAGGAAAAAGGACGCGGCTTATGGAAAGAAGATAATCAAACTCCACCCTGGGTTTACCGCAGGGAACAATCGATGCTGGAAGCAAAAGGCAGTTAAAGTTTAAGGTTGGTTACAGGTTGAGAGGCCGCTCCACGGAGTGGCTTTTCTTTTTAACGGACAATACCTTTTACTCATCGACCTGATAGACTTTACAACTAAAGCTGAATAATTTTTATGCGTTGCAACAGTTAATATCTTTGTGCTATGCTTATGCGATTACTATTCATACTAATTTGTGTATTGCTGACCAATGCAACGTTTGCTCAGTCCGGTAAGAAGAAAAAATCATCTGCCCCAACCAAGGAAGCTTCCCAGCCCACATCATTAAATCCGCAGGCTGAGCAGAAAAAAAATTACGAACCAAAAAAATCAAGAAAATCACAGCGGGGCGAGACAACGTATAATGCCGAAAAACAATATTATGATCGAATGGCAGGGTTAGAAAAAACCCGCAGAAAGAATGAGCGCATGCTCGATGATCCTCAATATTCTGATCCCACTTATTTCGGCCATAAGCGCCCACCCAAGAGAAGGCCACCCAACAAGATGAAGTTCTGCAAAGTCTGTGGAATCCGTCATTAGCGGAAACCAACAGGTTGTATGGTAATGCGTATGATGGAAAATAGTATCTTCGTCATGCTGATTACGCTTAACACGCCTACTGATAGTGAACCTGGCTTCTTTTATTGAGCATACAAACCTGAGTCCGGTACTCACGCTTAAGGATATTGATACGCTGGTCGATGAGGCTAGGCAGCATCATTTCTTTGGTGTTTGTGTTCCTCCCTTTTGGGTGAAGCGGGCGCAGCGTGAAATTGGAAAGGATAGCATTACACTCGTCACCGTAGCGGGCTTTCCGCTGGGCTATACTATGACCGAAACGAAGTTGGATGAAATAAGCCGGGCTATTGACAATGGCGCGGATGAAATTGACGTGGTATGGAATGTTTCGTCTTTCAAAACCGGTATGCCCTGGACAAAAATTGAAATTGCCAAGTGCAGCAAACTTGCGCACGATCAGCAGAAGATTCTAAAAGTTATTATTGAAACGGCCTATCTTACCGATTCGGAAATTATCGAGGCAAGTAAAATCTGCGTAGATGCCGGAGTTGACTTTGTAAAAACCTCAACCGGGTTTGCTCCCAGCGGTGCGAAAGCAGAACAGATTGCACTGATAAAAAGTGTGGTGCCATCTACCGTAGGCATCAAAGCATCTGGAGGAATTAAAACCTATGATCACGCGATGGCTATGGTAAATGCCGGAGCGAATCGTATCGGAACTTCTTCCGGTATCACTATTGTGAACCAAACCAAACCTCAATCCTAAAATACATGAACCACCTTTTAACCAATGTTTTCCCCGAGGAAAGCAGCATTCCTGATCAATTTAAAATTTCCGACACACTCGAACAACGGGAATACCTGATTGATGGAGAACTTAAAATGTGGACCGGCCCGTTGAATCCGGTGCTGAGTCCCGTGTTTACAAAAGAAGGAAATTCAATTAGTCAAAAAGTAATTGGCAGCACACCACTGCTCACGTCTACTGAAGCACTGGAAGCTCTTGATGCTGCCGTTAAGGCGTATGATCTTGGTCACGGTTTCTGGCCTACACTAAGTGTTACCGAACGCATTGAACATGTAGAGAAATTTTTAGCCGCCATGCGCCTGAAGCGTGATGAGGTAGTGAAATTATTAATGTGGGAAATAGGCAAACCGCTGAAAGATTCGGAGAAGGAATTTGACCGCACCTGCGATTATATTGTTGAAACCATCAAGGCCTATAAAGAGCTCGATCGTAATTCAGCCAAGCTGATTGAAGAGCAAGGCTTCATGGCGCAAATCAGACGCGTACCGTTAGGTGTTTCGTTATGTATGGGGCCTTACAACTATCCGTTGAATGAAACCTTCACAACATTAATCCCGGCACTGATCATGGGGAACACCGTTGTCTTTAAACCCGCAAAATATGGTGTGTTACTAATTCGTCCATTGCTGGAAGCTTTTCAAACTAGCTTTCCTGCTGGTGTGATCAACATTATTTACGGACGTGGCCGTGAAACCGTAGGCGCCTTAATGGAGACCGGAAAAATTGATGTGTTTGCATTTATTGGAACGAACAAGGGCGCTAATGATTTAAAGCGACTTCACCCCAAACCGCATCGGCTAAAAGCAATTTTGGGTCTGGATGCAAAAAATCCTGCCATTGTATTGCCTGATGCGGATTTGGATAATGCCGTAAGCGAATGCATTACCGGATCGTTATCGTTTAACGGGCAGCGTTGCACAGCTTTGAAAATTCTCTTCGTACACAAAAGTATTCTTCCGTATTTTCTGGAGAAGTTTAAGGCGGAAGTAAAAAAGTTGAAGCCCGGAATGCCATGGGAAGCAGGCGTTAACCTTACACCTTTGCCAGAGCCTGGTAAGGTTGAATATCTAAATGGATTGGTGAATGATGCAAGGCAACATGGCGCTACGGTTGTGAACGAGCATGGAGGCGAATCTGCCGAAACATTTTTCTATCCGGCCGTATTATACCCCGTCAATAGCAAGATGAAAATTTACTATGAAGAGCAATTTGGTCCGGTGGTGCCCATTGTTCCCTACGAAACAGACGAAGAAGCCATCACCTATGTACTAAACTCCAACTTTGGTCAGCAGGTGAGTATTTTCGGAACGGACTCGAAGCGTGTGGCCAAACTGATGGATGCGTTTGTGAATCAGGTTGGTCGCATCAACCTCAATACACAAAGCCAGCGCGGGCCCGATACCTTTCCGTTTAACGGACGAAAAGATTCTGCAGAGGGTACGCTTTCCATTGCTGATGCTTTGCGAGTGTTTTCCATCCGCACGCTCGTGGCAACCAAAAGCACAGACAGCAACAAACAAATTATCAGCACCATCATACGAAACCGTGAGTCAGCCTTTTTGAGTACGGATTATATTTTTTAGCGCGAACTAATTGAAGAGATTTTTACTCATCGGAATAGTATCAGCAACCGGGCTCGCACTGTTATTGGTTTACTTGCTATTTAACGGTTACATCCGATTCAATTATCCTGACAGAAATGAATTTCCGATTATTGGAATCGATATCTCCCATCATCAGGGGGAAATTCGTTGGGGAGAACTGCATACGGAGAATATTTCTTTTGTTATGGTGAAGGCTACGGAGGGAGGAGATTTCAAGGATCCACTTTTCAACATAAACTGGAAAGAAAGCAAAGCGGCAGGATATAAAACAGGTGCTTATCACTTTTACAGAATTTGCAAAGACGGAAAAGAACAAGCCAAAAATTTTCTGGAAACCGTTCCTGTCGAGCCTGATAATTTACCGCCAACCATTGATCTTGAATTTGGAGGGAATTGCAAGACCGACAAAACGCAAGAGCAAATCATAGAGGAGATAAATGAATTTCTCAGCATCTTGGAAGGCCACTACAAAAAACGACCAATCATCTATGCAACACATGAATTTTATGATCAATTCTTAATCGGTAAATTTACGGACCACCCCATTTGGATTCGCGATATTTTTAAACGGCCAACCTTGCGTGACGGACGAGATTGGTTAATCTGGCAATTTGCAAACAGAGGTCACGTGAACGGAATAGATGGATACGTTGATTTGAATGTTATAAATGGCCAGTCAATGGAGTTATTGAAGTAACAGTCAGCAGGCAATATCAATAATGTGGTGAAGCAATATACCATCATCGTTTCCGGAAAAGTTCAGGGAGTTTTCTTCCGTGCAACCACAAAACAGAAGGCTGACGAACTCAATATCTCGGGTTTTGCCCGCAATGAACCGGATGGCTGTGTTTATATCAGGGCTGAGGGTGAGGAAGAAAACTTGCAGGCTTTCATTGCGTGGTGTCACCTTGGTCCTCCCCGGGCACGTGTTGATCAGTGCATCATCACAGCATCCATTCCGGAAGGACTTTCTGGATTTAGTATTAAGCACTAATCTCTTGGAGCGAGCCTCGCATTTGGATACCTTTCCTTATGAATGTTCAGGTGAAATTTTTAGGCGCTGCACAAAGTGTAACCGGCTCCCGCTACCTCATTGAAATGGATGGCTTCCGCTTTTTATTCGACTGTGGATTATTCCAGGGATTAAAAGCATTACGCTTACGGAACTGGGATAACTTTCCGATTGACCCCTCTACGATTGATGCTATTGTTATCAGTCACGCGCATATTGATCACACGGGCTATTTGCCAAAACTTGTAAAAGAAGGATTCACCGGTCCGGTTTATTGTACAAAACCTACAGCCGATTTGATGGAGATCATGCTGCTGGACTCGGCCAAGCTGCAACGGGAAGAAACAGAATATGCAAAAAAGAAAGGCTTCTCCAAACACGCTAATCCATTACCCTTATATACCGAAGACGATGCGCGCAGTGCTTTTCTGTTATTCAAGCCCTTCGGATATGAAGAAAAAATTAAGCTGCATGATCGTGCAGAAATTAAGTTTCATGATGCCGGTCATTTACTTGGATCAGCCATTACAGAAGTTTTCATCGAGGGCGATTCACAAACAAAGAAAATTGTATTCTCCGGTGATGTCGGTCGCTATAACCAAACCATGATGCGTAAACCCACTGCCATTGATCAGGCAGATGTGCTGTTCATTGAGTCTACCTATGGAAACAAGGATAATCCTGCGGATGATCCGAATGATGATTTCATCCGGATTGTTAACGAGACTTTTGATCGGGGAGGTGTTTTGGTTATCCCGGCATTTGCCGTGGGTCGTACGCAGGGTATTTTATACACGTTGCGTCATCTTATGAAGGAAGATAAAATTCCAGATGTGCCGGTATATATTGATAGTCCGATGGCGATATCGGCCACTTATCTTTTCTATAAATATCCATCGTACCATGTCATGGAGGCCGACCGTAAAGAGTTGGCGCAGGAGATTGAAACCAACATGCTGGTGTTCGTGAAATCGCCCGAGCACTCCAAATCGCTTAACGAAATTAAAAGCAAGGCCATCATCATTTCATCCAGCGGCATGATGACGGGCGGAAGAATTCTTCACCACATGTTTAACCGGCTGCCCAATAAGCAGGACACGTTTCTTATTGCCGGTTATCAGGCAGAGGGTACACGTGGGCGTGACCTCCTGGAAGGAAAATCCACGATCCGTATTTTTGGCGAAGAAGTTAAAGTGAATTGCAAGATCGAATACATGAGTTCGATGTCGGGGCATGCCGATAAGGAAGAACTCTTTCAATGGATGGGTAACTTCCGTGACAAACCCAAGATGACGTTCTGTACACATGGTGAAGGAAAGGATATTGAGATTTATGCTCAAGCCATTCGCGACAGACTTCAATGGAATGTTATGGTTCCACAGTATATGGAATCGGTAGATTTGTTTCGCGGCATTTAAGCCACCTTGGTGCGGATGATTCCCTTCTGCGGATGAATTTTAACTTCGAAGAAGTGGGTGATGAAGGTATTCATCCGGGTGTCCATCAATAAAACCGGACTATCAGCAGGGTAAAAAACAGTGAGATCGAGTACAGCCCGCAGGAAGTTAGGATGTTTACAAAATTCTTTTGTCCAGGTTTTAAATTGGGTAGTCCATTCTTCCTGATATTTCTCGAAGTCATCTTTGGCTTCGAATATAAATTCCAGTTGGTTATCGCTGTAATGCGTAAAGCGAAACAGTCCCATCAGGTTGATGTAGAACTCATTCAAATGACGAAAGTCTGTGCTCTGGTGTTGCTGTATCCGGGAAGCGGTCTCATCCTGAATACCCAACGGATTGTGCCGGAGTAAGTACTCAACCTTAACAAAATCAACAAGGTATTGAAGCAATGGTTGCTGAAGCGATAGCTGTGCCTGTTCCAGAATGTAGTTCTTATCGCGGGGAAAAAATTTTCGAAGCACCTGATTGATAAAGTTTTACAAAAGTAATAAAAGGTGCGCAGTTTGAAAAGAATACGCTTTTCTTTCCGTGTTTCACGGAAGGGGCTGAAGGAAACGCAGCACATCGTTGCCTATGTTGTGGTGCTGATAAACCCGACCATGAATGGATGGAGCCCGTATACCTTTCCCAAATGTTTTGGCAGATGTAAAGATCCTGGCCTCATCCCAGCAATTGGTTTCGATAAACATACGAAGGGTTGTAGCACCACCTTCTACAATGACAGACTGAATTTTTTTCTTGTAGAGATCATGCACAACATTTTGCACGAAATTCTCTTCATCAACACGAATCAGGGAAAGGTTGGGATGCTCTTCGTGTTTCAGCACGTTGTAGTAAATTGTCTTTTGCTGATGATCAAACAGGTGAAGATTCTCTGGTAGTTTCAGGAATCGATCGATTACAACCCTTACCGGATTTCGGCCTGTCCAATCGCGCACATTTAATTGTGGGTTATCATGTAGTGCCGTTCGCGCTCCAACCAGGATGGCATCCTCCTCCGTTCTCCATTGGTGCACAAGCTGCCGCGAGAAATCGTTACTAATCCATTTCGAATCAAAATTTTCACGCGCTACAAAGCCATCAGCCGTTTCGGCCCATTTTAAAATGATGTACGGCCGTTGCTTTACCATAAAGGTGAAGAACCGCTTGTTCAGTTCGTGACCTTGCTTTTCCAGAATTCCGGAGATTACATCAATGCCGGCATCTCGAAGTTTTTTTATCCCTCCACCAGCCACCAATGGGTTGGGATCTACATTGGCGATGACTACTTTTTTTATACCCTGCCTGATCAGCAAGTCGGCACAAGGCGGAGTTTTACCAGTATGTGAACACGGCTCGAGGTTCACATACACGGTACTTGCTGCTAATTTTTCCTTATCTCTTACAGCGTTAATGGCATTAACTTCTGCGTGTGCCTCACCGTATTTTTTATGCCATCCTTCACCAATGATGGTGTTGTCATGAACAACAACACAACCAACCAATGGATTAGGACTTACATACCCACGGCCCAACAAGGCAAGCTCGAATGCCCGTTGCATAAAAAGTTCATCGCGCGAATGATCATGTTTGGTCATTGTGTATACTTGCAAACAAGTGTTCCAAATTAAACAATTGGTTCGATAAATTGATCTTCAGTTTGGTGTAACCATGATATCGTAATGGAAAGCTCCAGGGTACTCATGCAACAGGTAGTTGAACAGATTACACTTCCGGAAACGGACGCGGAAATCAGGAGCATGGCATTTCTTGTGTTGGAAAATATTTTTGGTTTATCGCGCGAAGCAATTTATGCCGGCAGGCCAGTCACCATCACAACACAGCATGAACAACAATTGAATGGAGTAATCGCACGGATCAATCAGGAAGAACCTGTTCAATACATTCTTGAAGAAGCTTACTTTTTTGGACGCAAGTTTCAGGTGAATCCAGCTGTTTTGATACCACGTCCGGAAACAGAAGAGTTGGTTCACTGTGTCCTGCATGCCACGAAAGCGCAGCACGATCATCCGGTAAGAATAGTGGATATTGGCACAGGTAATGGATGCATCGCCATTACCCTGGCGCTTGAACTAAAGGGGGCCCAGGTTTATGCTACCGATATCAGTAGGCCGGCATTAGCGCTTGCAACCGAAAATGCGAAAGGCTTGCATGCCGCTGTTCATTTTATAGAGCATACTATTTTACAAGCGGATATACCGGTTACAAATCTTGATGTTGTGGTGAGCAACCCACCGTATATTGCCTGGAAAGAAAAAGCGTCCATGGGAAAAAATGTGGTTAAATTTGAACCCCATCTTGCGCTGTTTGTTGACGATGACGATCCGTTGATTTTTTATAAGGCAATAGCAAAAAAATCAAAGGGGGTTTTAAAAAAGAATGGATTGCTGGCTTTTGAAATCAATGAGCGCCTGGGAAAAGAAGTTGCTGCGCTGATGGATGCAATTGGATATACGGGTGTAGCAATTTTGAATGACATGAGCGGAAAAGCGAGAATTGTAAAAGGTATCTTATCTTAGACTGCTATGAAATCAACCCCGGTATCCTTCATTGGTTCAGGCAACCTAGCCTGGCACCTGGCCCCGGCACTGGATAATACCGATTTTCCGGTTCGCGAAGTGTACAGTCCCAATCCTGTTCACGCTGCCGCTTTAGTCGAAAAACTCTACGAGGCTGATGTAAAGGCTTCCCTAGATTTTTCTACGAGTGCGTCACGCATTTTTGTTATTGCTGCTTCGGATGATGTTATCCAAACTATTGCACAGGAATTAATTTTGCCGGAAGACGCCATTTTGGTTCATACATCCGGAAGTCAGCCGCTAAGTGTGTTGGGTTACGCTGCTACCCCTGATCTGGGTGTGTTTTACCCGTTGCAAACGTTCAGCAAAGGAAAGAAAATCGACTTCAGGGATTTACCCATTTTTATTGAAAGTGAAAATGAGCGTACTGAAAAGATTCTGATGGCAATGGCAAAAGCGATCAGCAAAAATGTTTTCAAGATCACATCACACGACCGTAAGGCCCTTCATGTAGCGGCAGTCTTTGCGGCCAACTTCACTAACCACATGTTGCTGCTGGCGCAGGATATAATGAAAGAGAACGGCTTGAGTTTTGATTGGCTCAAACCGCTGATCGCGGAGATGATCAATAAGAGTTTGGCGATTGGTCCGGAGAATGCACAGACGGGACCGGCCAGAAGAGGTGACCTGGAGATTCTGGATAAACACATTGAGTTTTTGCAGCATGATGAACGTGTGGCTGAAGTATATAAGTTGATCAGTCAGCACATTATTGATACATACCAGGAACCCTGAGCTTTCAAACTTTCATTTTTTTCATGTTCCATAAGCATTACCTTTGAAGGCCCTCAACTAAACCGTATGGCTGCGAATTTTTTAACGAAAAGGCCCCGAAGAAATCGAAAGAGTGAAGCCATACGAGCTATGGTGCAAGAAACATGGGTTTCCACCCGTGACCTGATCTTCCCCTTGTTTCTGCTGGAAGGAAGAAATCAACAAACAGAAGTTTCGTCTATGCCGGGTATATATCGGTTATCGGCCGACCGTATGCTGAAAGAGATTGAAGCGTGTTTGAAACTTGGCATACAAGCATTTGATATTTTTCCTGCTGTGGAGGATCAATACAAAGATAAAACAGCCACACGCAGTTATGATCCTGATTTCTTTTACTTGAAAGCCTTACGTGAAATTAAAAAACAGTTTCCTGAAGCTTGTGTTATTACTGATGTGGCGATGGATCCGTATAGCTCAGACGGACACGATGGCTTTGTGAAGGATGGTAAAATAGTAAATGATGAAACGCTTGAAATTTTAGGAAGGATGGCACTGGCACAGGCCGAAACCGGTGTTGATATGCTAGGCCCATCGGATATGATGGATGGGCGCGTGGGGTACATCCGAAACATATTGGATAGTAACGGATTCACGGAAGTTTCCATCATGAGTTATACCGCAAAATATGCCAGCGGTTTTTACAATCCCTTTCGTGATGCATTGGACTCTGCTCCCAAGTTTGGTGACAAGAAAACATATCAGATGAATCCTGCAAACAGAACGGAAGCACTGCGCGAGGCTGAACTCGATACGGAAGAAGGAGCAGATTTTTTAATGGTTAAGCCAGCCCTTGCATACCTTGATATCATTCGGTTGTTGAAAGATAATGCAACGCTGCCCATTGCAGCCTATAATGTAAGTGGCGAGTATGCCATGGTCAAGGCGGCAGCCGAAAAAGGTTGGCTGGATGGTGACCGGGTAATGAAAGAGACATTGTTAAGTATAAAAAGAGCGGGTGCGGATGTTATCTTAACCTACTTTGCAAAAGAATTTGCAGCAACGCAACAAGCAGAATCAATATAGCATGCAGTGCAGAATCGTTTTGCTCCTAATCTTTCTGACAAGCACATATGCTTCACTTGCGCAACCAATAACTTTAACAGGGTCTGGTCGTGTTGATGTGAATGGTAACCTGACCTATTATCGTGATGCAACACAAACACTTTCATTGGAGGAAGTCAGAGTACGTGATTTTACAAAACCTGAGTCACCCTCCTCGCCCAATATTGGTTTCGATCGCTCAGCCCATTGGTTTAAGATTGACATAACGAATCAAACAGAAAACCCGGAGTGGCTGCTGGAAGTTGCCTATGCTCCGTTGGATCAGATTGATTTCTACATAGCGGATGAAGATGGAGCAATACTGCAGAAAACCGGTGGAGATCATTTCCCCATTGCGCAGCGCGATCTTCCGCACCGCCAGCCCGTATTTTCTTTTTCCATTTTACCGGGACAATCCAAAACACTATACCTGCGGGTGCTGACCATCTCTTCCGTTCAGGTTCCGGTTACCGTGTGGGACAGGAATGCTTTTTTTAAGACTTCATATACCATTCAACTGCTCAATGGACTTTTCTATGGTGCCATGCTGGTGATGATATTGTACCAGTTATTTCTTTTCTTATCCATTCGCGATAAAATAACCTTTTACTATGTGCTGACCTTGCTCACCATGATTAATGTGGTGTCTTTTTTTCAAGGCTATACTTTTTTATACCTCTTTCCCGCTAACCCCGGGTTCAATGATATTCTGGCCATGATTACAGGTCCCATCTTTGTAGTATGTTCCACACTGTTGACGCGTGCATTTCTGAACGTTCGTCAATTCAGTAAGTTGCTGGATAATTTGTTGTTGGGAAATATGTTTCTCGATCTCGGTGTGGCGATATTGATGACCATATTTTTTCGTCAGATATCTTTTCAATATCACAACTACATTATTTTCATGCACTGTTTGCTGGCGCTGGTCTGTGCCGGATATTGCTTGTACCGGAAGTATAAGCCAGCACGCTATTACCTCATTGCATGGTTTACACTGCTTGTAGCAGCCGGTATTTTCACCATGAGCAGCGTTGGCTTTATGCCAGGATACCTCAGCACAAATTATGTCGGGTTAATGACGGGGTGTGTTCTGCAAATGCTCTTCATTTCATTTGCCCTTGGCGACCGGTGGAAGCAGTTAACGAAGGAAAATGAACGTGTTAAAGAGCTTGAATTAAAAAGAGGCCAGGAAGAAAATGATCGCCTGGAGCGCGAAGTAAAACTGCGGACGGCTAAACTCGAAGAGGCAAACAGAATTAAAGACAAACTTTTTTCGGTCGTTTCGCACGACATAAAAAGTCCGCTGGCTTCGCTGAAATTATCGCTGATGCTGGCCAAAGCAGGAAATGTTAACCCGGAAGAGTTCAAGCATATTATTTCCGGAATAGAGACACACATGGATCAAACCAATGAGTTTATCCAAAACCTGTTGCAGTGGGCGAAGCTTCAGTTGCAGGGTGTTGTCTGTGAGCCGCAGCGGCTGCACGTGAAGGCGTTAGTTGATGAAGCAGTTAATTTGCTCGAACCCGATTTTCAGACAAAAGGAATTTCTATCGTACAAGATGCTGTACCTGTAGATGCATATGCCTGGGCCGATCTGAATATGATCCGGTCCGTGATTCGGAACCTGGTTAACAATGCTATTAAATTTACACCTACCGGTGGTACCATTACCATCACCGTAAAAAAGAATGATCCTGAAATCGTTGTTGCTGTGGCCGATACCGGTGTGGGCATTCCTGCTGCGCACCTCGATCGTATTTTTACATTAGAGAGTATTACAACACTCGGCACACGTCAGGAAGCCGGCACTGGTCTGGGGCTGATTCTCTGCCGCGAATTTGTAGAAAAAAATAAGGGCCGGATATGGCTGGAAACCGAAAATGGACTCGGAACAATTTTCTATTTCACACTTCCGGCACACAATGAAGCGCAAACCACTGCTGTCACTTCATTACCATCACCCGTTGAGGAAGTTCTACCGGGATGATCCCTCGTGGATGATCGGCCCGTAGAAAATCGCATTCATCATCATCTTGTTTGTACCAAACCAGAAAGCGCGAAGCGCAAGGTTTTCCGTAAATCCGATTACGCGTCCTCTACCAAGTGCGGTCACACCAACCACAGAACTCTCTTTGAGTTTCGCATAGTTTTGCTTTGAGATGTATCCACTTTGCAAGGGTGAAGTTGTAAACACGAGTGGATTGGCGTAAGCATTCTTTGCCCTTTCCATGAATAGGTTATTGCCCTTAAAGAGGGAAACTTTAGGTGAGGAGTATCCGAAGAGTAATGGATGACTCAGATCAGCCTGTGCTTCGAAAATAGCACCACTTGTTTCTTGCGCCCGTTTGGTTTCATCCATGTCAGCATAAGGAATTGATTTTGGCATTTCCTTTTTTGCGGATTGGTCTTCCTCTTTCTTCATTTCAAATTTTCCGAGGCCGGCAGCATTCAGCCAGGTCAGTGCATTTTCAAAGCCTATGATAATGCCTCCGTTTTGCACCCACATCTTTAATTTTTCTTTCGTGCCATCCGAGATCATCGCATACGATCCCGGAGGGAAAATAATGGTGTTGTATTTATTTACGTTGACCGAGTTCAACAAGGGTGTGGGTAGCAGGGTTAGCGGCACAGCGAATCGTGTATCCAGCAGGTGCCAGATTTCACCGGCATCATTTGCATTTACACCGCCATCAACCAGCATGGCAATTTCAGGTTTTCGAATGGTTTGAAAGGAACTACTGCCGAGACTGGAGCCTTTATAATCCAACCCGGTTTGGAAGGCATAAACATCAATGCCATCCTGGTTGACGATTTCCTGAATCAGAAATTCGATTAACTCCGTGGGCTTTTCCTGCGCACCTAGCGGAATGAGAATCGAGCCGTGCTCAAATTTACGTCCATCCGGATGATAAAACGGATCGGTGGATACTTTAACACGGATGTTGTGCTGCAACAACCGGTAGAGTGCACGGGGTGCATAATAACCATGCGATTCAAAAACGTAAGCATATTCACTTTTACCTCCTATGCGTTTTCCCGCAGGCATCACGGGTGCTGTAATCTTTTCGCCTATTGCAGGAATTGTTTTGGTTTCCTCATAATCAACTCCGGCCGCAAGGGTGAGTGTCCAGCTTGAAATATCATAAAAGATGCTGTCTTTAAATTGCGTGCGTTTTTCAAACATACCTTTGATCAGGGTATACTGTGCCTGATTCAGCGGCACGATATAACTTGACTCTGTCTCAAAATTTTTCCCGTTAATCATTTGGTTGGATGCAGGTTTGTAGATGTCAATATGATGACGTGCTACAATTTCTGCGAGATGATACGCTCTCGCTTTGTCTTTTGAAGAACCGAAGATGATCGCCTTGATGGGATCTTTCGCGGCTTCCGCTACTGCGTTTTTAAAAAACTGGCGTTGATAGTTTAACAGTTCTTCACGTAATTCATACACAGCTTTCAGGCTGCTCAATGCTGTGGTAAATTGATTACGTATAGTAAAGGGAAAGTGCAGGATCCCATTGGTGCTTTCCTGTGCATGTCCGCGTGAGCTCGCTTGTTCAAATAAAATTCCGATGGCACCCTGCGCATCGGGAAAGGTTGATCCCTTGCCATAATAAAAATCATCAAAACCTTCCTGCGTATAGTAGAGTGATCCGATGGCGTCCAGGGCCTTTGCGTGGTACACCCCAATTTTTCGGGTGAGTTCTAAATTTTTTTCCGGTGTTAGCGGATGATTGCGGGAAGGTACTCCCGGTTGAAAAAAGAAGGTGGTATTGGTTCCCATTTCATGGTGATCGGTAAGCACATTCGGTTTCCAGTGATGAAATTTTGTAATGCGGGCTTGCGACTCGGGCTGCTGTGCCACCAGCCAATCGCGGTTTAAATCAAACCAATAGTGGTTTGTTCTTCCGCCCGGCCAGGGTTCGTTGTGCTCAGTATCATTGGGATCGGTGGATATTTTTTTGCCTTTGCGTGAATTCACCCAACTGGAAAAGCGCTGCATGCCATCCGGATTAAAACACGGGTCAAACAAAATGATGGTGTTTTCCAATTGCTTTTCGGCCTCAGGGCCCTGCATCGCGGCCAGGTGGTAGGCAGCCAGCAAGGAGGCATTGGTGCCGCTGGCTTCATTGCCATGGATGCTAAAACCCATGTACAATACCACCGGCATATCACGTGTGTTGAGTCCTCCCGATTTTGCCGGATCACTCAATTGCAGGTGCTGGGTTCTCAAGGCCTCCAGTTGCTGGTGGTTTTTTGGTGACGTGATGGTAAGCAGCAACAACGGTCGCCCTTCATGGGTATATCCGGTTATTTCCAGGGCGATCCGGTCAGACGCGCGGTCTAGTGCTTGCATGTAGTACACCAGTTTATCATGGCTGGCATGCCACGCGCCAACTTCATGGCCTAAAACAGACTTTGGCGTTGGGATAGCCGGGTTATACGTAACGTTTTCTGGCAGGTAATACGACAAATCCACCTGAGCAAACGATTGAAAAGTAACCAACAAGAAAAAGAGCAGGCAGAAGCAGGTTGTATTTATCATGATCGAACCAGAAGTTTATTGCGGAGCTGAAGTAAGGCATTCCGGATCAAACATTTAACATGGTTTTTATAAATGGTCGATAGACAGGGTGTTAACTAATTGTAAACAAAATGTTGAAAGATTTAAAGGTTCAATAAAGGTAATGAAAGGGTAAAGGAATATTTTTGGGCTTCGAAAAACTCATTCACCTAAACCAAAACTTATGAGAAAATTTCTACTGTTTTTGGCCTTTGCATTTCTGGCCGTACCGGCCATTTTTGCTCAGGTGACAACTGCCTCGCTGACAGGGTCAGCAAAGGATGATGCAGGAGCCGGAATTCCCGGTGCCAGTGTTGTAGCTACACACGAACCCTCCGGAACAACGTATGGATCTGTTACGCTTTCGGATGGTAAATTTGTGATTCCGAATATGCGTGTTGGCGGACCTTACAAAATCACCATCAGTTTTGTAGGTTATAAGACACAGACTTACGAAGGTATTTACCTGAAATTGGGTGAACCCTATGTACTTAATCACTTGATGAAAGAAGAAGGCACACAGTTGGATGAAATTGTTGTTACTGGTGTTGAAGATGCGATTATGAACAGAAACCGCAATGGAGCGCTCACCAACATTGACTCCAAGCAAATTTTAAGCATGCCTTCCATTACTAGAAGCATGAACGATATGATTCGTATGACGCCACAGGCGACATCAACCAATACTGGTGCAATTGGTGGTGGTAACTACCGTCAAAACTATATTACTGTTGATGGTTCTGATTTTAATAATACGTTTGGTATTGGTGGTAATCTTCCTGCCAACGGATCACCAATTTCGTTGGATGCATTAGAAGAAATTTCAATTAACATTACACCATATGATGTGAAACAATCCAGTTTCACCGGTAGTGCGATCAACGCAGTTACGCGCTCAGGCACCAATTCTTTCTCGGGTTCAGCCTACACATTCTGGAGAAATGAGAATCAGCAAGGAAATAAAGTTGGTGACAATGCAGAACTAACCCGACAGCCCTTACAGATCAATACATATGGATTTCGTTTGGGTGGCCCGATAATCAAGAATAAGCTTTTCTTTTTCGTCAATGCTGAAACAGGCAAGGAAGTCAGGCCGGGTCAATTAAATGTGGCCGCAACGCCAAGTGCTCCTTTCGGAAGTTCACCAAACGTATCGCGTCCATTGGCATCAGAGCTTGATTTCATCAGCACATATTTAAGAGAAAACTATGGTTATGCTACCGGCCCATATCAGGGCTATGACCTGGAGAGCAGCAATCAACGTTTCGTTGCCCGCATTGACTGGAACATTAACAATAATCACAGATTCAATATCCGCTACAGCCAGGTTGAAAGTAAAAATCCAAGCTTCGTGAGCACATCAAGAAGTCCGATGACAAACTATGCCACTGGTGCCGGACGTACCAATAACAACGCGTTATGGTATAAAAACTCCAACTATTATCAGGAAGCAAACTTTTACTCATTGGCTGCTGAGTTGAACTCTTTATTTGGAGGAAAGTTCGCAAACACGTTACGGTTCTCCTTCACAAATCAAAACGACCCACGTAGTTCTGATAGTGGGGTCTTTCCATTTGTTGATATTTTGGAAGGAGGTACACCCTTTACATCGTTTGGATATGAGCCCTTTACTTTTGGAAACCTGAGAGAAGTGAAATCGTATTCTTTGGTCGACTATGTTACCTGGACATCAGGCATGCATAATTTTACAGCGGGTATTCAGGCCGATATGCAAACAACCAAGAATGGTTTCCAGCGGTTTGCTACCAGTTATTATACGTTCAATTCCTGGGACGATTTTGTTAACTTAGAAAATCCCCGTGATTTCGCTATCACCTATTCGTTATTGCCTGGTTACGAACAAGCTTTCCCAAGCTTTAAGTTTGCACAGTACTCAGCCTATTTTCAGGATGAGATGGCCATCAACGATAAGTTCCGTTTGACTGCCGGTGTTCGATTCGATCTGCCAACCTATATCGATGTAAAGGAAATTCAGACTCACCCGTTGGTAGCTGATCTTACTTTCGAAGACGGCCAGACGGTAGATACTGGCGTTCTTCCGAAGAACAGGGTAATGGTTTCTCCTCGTATCGGTTTTAACTGGGATGTTAAAGGCGATCGCTCACTTCAAGTTCGTGGTGGTACAGGTATTTTTACAGGTCGCGTACCAACGGTTTGGATTGTTGCTCAATCGGGTGACGCAGGTCTTTTGCAAATCACTCAAACCTGGCAGGGTGCCGCCAATTTACCATTCTCAAGTATGCCGTTTGATCCAGATCCAAATGCTTACAGACCAACAACACAGCCTACTCCTGGGCAGGTAATACCGGGTTCAGTAAGCACCACAGATCCTAATTTCAAATTCCCTCAAACCTGGAAAACCAGCTTAGCAGTTGATTCGAAGTTACCGTATGGTATGATTGGTTCACTCGAGACCATTTTAAATCGCGACTTGAATGTTGCTTTTGGTAAAAACGTTAACCTTGCTGCTCCGACCGCACTCAACGCTACGGGCTATCCCGATAATCGCGGAATTTATCCACTGGCGAACCGTGACAAATTTATCAATCCGCTGACCAACGCGGGACAAGCTGTTCCAAATGGTGATGCAACTGGAACCGGGGCGTTCAATCCGATTGTGCTTTCTAATGGTAGCAAAGGTTATTATTTCTCTGTCTCTGCTAAACTTGAAAAACAATTTAGCAGTGGCTTCTCAGCGATGTTAGCCTATGTTCATAGCAATGCAAAGAATCTCTATGATGGAACAGGTGACCAGCTTATCAACACATGGTCCGGCACACCTATTGTAGGTGCCGCCAATAACCCTCCACTTAGTTTTGCTAACTATGTAGTTCCTAACCGCGTTATCGCATCGCTAAGCTATCGCAAGGAATACCTGAAACGATTTGCAACATCTGTTTCGCTCTTTTACGAAGGATCAATTCAGGGAAGGTTTTCTTACACCTATTCTTCTGACTTTAACAGAGACGGACAAACCAACGACCTGATTTACATCCCGAAGGATGCTTCTGAAATTACCTTCACTGATTTCAACTATGGTACGGTTGCAAATCCTAATGTTGTAACGGCTCAGCAGCAAAGTGATATTTTCTTTGCCTACATTGAACAGGATGAATATCTGAAAAAGAATAAGGGCAGCTACGCTGAACGGAATGGAGCAAAACTCCCCTGGAGAAATCAGATTGACTTCCGCTTTGCACAGGATATCTTTGTGAGCACGGGTAAGTATCGCAACACCTTACAGTTTACACTGGATATCTTCAATTTTGGAAACTTCCTGAACAAAAACTGGGGAATTTTCCAGCAAGTTAATGCGAGCTCACTTCTGGTGCCTACCAACCTGAATTCTGTAACACCTGGCGGAACAACAAAACCTACCTTCAGACTACAAACTGATAGGGGTCTTCCTGTTTCAGAAACTTTCCGTGATAACAACAGTATCACATCAACATACTACATGCAATTCGGACTTCGTTATATTTTCAACTAATTCAGAATTGAACGCTTAATTTGAAAAGAGGCTCTCCGGAGCCTCTTTTTATTTTACGGGTGAATGCCTATTTTCATTTTTCAATGCCTTCACCAATCAAACCTTTTCTCATTTTTCTGCTGCTGGCGGCTTTTTCGATTTCCTGTAACCTGGAGGATAAAAAACAGTTGGCCGAAGATTCTGCCGTTGAAATAGACCTGGAGGCCATTCTAAAAAGAGGCTATATCACGGCATTGGTTGATAATAACTCCATCAGCTACTTCATCTATAAAGGCCGCCCGATGGGCTATGAGTATGAATTATTGCAACTCTTGGCGAAGCGCCTGAACGTCACACTTAAAATAAAAATTACATCGGGTGTTGAACGGGCAATTGGCCAGTTGAACAGGGGTGAGGCAGATATTCTGGCGTTTCCTTTGACGGTTAACCGGGAGCGCAAAAATCTTGTTGCGTTTACAAGACCACTTTACAACTCCTACCAGGTACTCGTACAACGCAAACCCGAGGGTTGGCAAAAACTCGGCTACGACAAGATTGACGAAAAAGTAATTCGCAATCCTGCTGATCTTTCCGGTAAGGAAATTCATGTTTTAAAAGGAACAAGTTTTGAGCTGCGCTTAAAAAATCTCTCCGATGAATTGGGCGCAGATATTATCATTCAGTCCGACACCGCTTCTGAAAGCACAGAGACATTGATTAAGCAGGTAGCCATTGGTGAGATTGATTACACCGTGGCAAACCATACGTTGGCACAAGTTAATGCGGCTTATTATCCTAACCTGGATGTCAATACCGTTCTGAGTGTACCCCAACAGATCGCGTGGGCTACCCGGAAAAATTCTCAGCAGTTAGTTACTGCCGTTGATGAGTGGCTTAGCAGCATTAAAAAGGAGCCCACCTTTATGGTGATTTATAACCGGTATTTTAAAAGTCACCGAACCTCTCTGTTGCGGATGAAAAGTAGTTACACTTCTTTTAGCGGTGATAAAATCTCCCCCTATGATGGGTGGATCAAGGAAGGTGCGGCAAAATTAAAATGGGACTGGCGATTGTTGGCATCGGTTATCTATCAGGAGTCAAAGTTCGAATCTTCAGGTGAGTCGTGGGCCGGTGCGCGAGGCCTGATGCAATTAATGCCCGAAACAGCCAAACGTTTTGGGGCATCCAATCCCGATGATCCGCATCAGAGCATTTTGGCGGGTGTAAAGTTTTTGCAATACCTGGACGCCTATTGGGAAAAGAAAGTGATGGATGAACAGGAACGGTTGAAGTTTATATTGTCGTCTTACAACGCAGGCTTGTCGCACATTATCGATGCCCGAAAACTGACGGAGAAGCATGGTGGTGATCCAAACGTTTGGGATGGAAACGTTGAAATGTATCTTCTAAAAAAATCAGAACCGGAATTTTACCAGGATGCCGTGGTGATGGCAGGGTATTGTAAATGTGAAGAACCAGTGAACTATATTAAAGATGTGCTCGAACGTTTCGAAGAGTATAAAATCCACTATCCCAACTGATTCACAATTTCTTCAAAATCCAGTGAAGTCCAGTTGGCTTCAATACCTGGTTTACGCATCACGTCATCCATAATTTTCTTTTGTTTTTGACCAATGGATAATGCTTCTGAATAGCGGATGTTCTCCTGAAAGGTTACCATCGAATAAAACGGAATCCACCGGGTGGGATATAGCTCATTTAACTTTGCTTCTATTTTTTTCCGAAGCAGAAAATCAGCATCAGCAACGAGATCACGCATCTCCACAAAATTATCAAGTGCCAGTTGCGCAATAGCATCGGCATCCGGCTTGCGCAGTTCCTGAAAGCGAGGTAGTACTCTTTTCCAACTATCCTGATACTCATCCAACAATGCATTCAATACACGACAGTCTTCAAAACCTGCATTCATGCCTTGTCCGAAAAAAGGAACAATTGCGTGTGCTGCATCACCAATCAAAAGTGTTTTGTTTCTGCACCAGGGATAACAGCGAACTGTAACTAGCGAAGACATCGCATTGTCGCGAAAATCTTCCTGAAGTGTTGGCATCAGCGGCACAGCATCCGGAAATTCTTTTTCAAAAAACTGCTGAATGGCTTCAGGCTTATCCAGTTGTTGAAAGGATACCGGGCCTTCTACTGGAAGAAATAACGTACACGTAAATGTAGCATCCGGATTAGGCAGAGCAATCAGCATGAAACTTTCGCGCGGCCAGATGTGCAGTGCGTTGGTGTCTAACAAGGGCTTGCCGTCTTCGCCTGGCGGAATACGAAGTTCTTTGTATCCATGTTCAATATAACTTTGCGAGTATTCAAACCGATCAGTAATCTGCATCGCTCCGCGCACAGCGGAGAAAGCACCATCGGCACCAATGATGACATCATGTGTTCTGTGCCGAACAGCATTGTGATGTTGAAATGCAATTTCGGTTTTTTCGAAATCGATATTCACACAGCGGTGCTCAAACAAAAACTCGACACCATGGCGTTCAGCCTCCGAAATCAGCACCATGTTTAATCCTCCACGCGAAACTGAATTGATAAACTGCCCGGTTTTACCGTAGGGTTGAAAATTCAGTTTCCCTTTTTCATCATGCATCATTCGTCCATGCATGGGAATGGAATTTTGTTTCAGCAAATCACCGAGGCCAACTTCGTGGAGGGCAGCAATGCCGCGATTGCTGAGCGCCAGGTTAATGGAGCGTCCGCCTTCTATGAGGTGTTGCCGCATGTCCATTCTGCGTTCATACACCGTAACCTTGTAGCCGCGCTTCACTAGGTAAAGGGAGAGCAACGAACCTACCAGTCCGGCTCCCATAATGGCAATGTGTTTATTTTCGCTGGGTTGCATAGTATGGGCGTGAGACCGAAAATATTGAAATCACAGAAACAAAAGAATGATAATTATCAGGGTTAAACTACCAAACTTTTTTTGAACTGCTCCACAAACTGATAAACATCGCTAAAGGTGTTGTATAAGGGAACAGGCGCAACACGAATAACCTGCGGCTCGCGCCAGTCGGCTACAACACCGGTCTTTGTAATTTTTTGAAACACCTTTTTACCATTCCGTTTCATGGCAATGGAAAGCTGACAACCGCGTTCTGTTGGATTGGCCGGAGTCAGAATAGTGAAATAGTATTCGTTGGGGTCAAGTTCTTTGAGTAGAAATTCAAGATAACCGGTTAGCAATAAACTTTTCTTGCGAAGATTTTTTATTCCGGCATGCTGAAAAATTTCCAATGATGCCAGGAGTACCGCACCCGAGATGATAGGGAAGTTTGACAGTTGCCAGCCATCCACACCTACTATTGGCAGGAATCCTTTCTTCATTTGAAAGCGCTCCTGCTCATCATGTCCCCACCAGCCGGCAAATCGGGGAACATCGAATCGTTTCGCATGCTTTTCATGAACAAACGCACCGGCAATAGCACCCGGCCCTGCGTTCAAATATTTATAGCTGCACCACACAGCAAAATCTACCTGGTGGCGATGCAAATTTAGTGGTACGTTTCCAACGGCATGGGCGAGGTCAAATCCAACGCAAGCACCTGCCTGGTGTCCGGCTTCTGTAATTTTTTTGATATCGAAGAACTGACCTGTATAGTATTGAACACCACCAAAAATAACGAGGGCAAGTTCTTGTGCATGTTCACGAATGGCAGCAACGATATCGGCTGTTCGCAAGGTAGACTCACCTGCGCGAGGCTTCAGTTCGATTAAAGCATCTTCCGGATTTAAACCATGAAACTTCAGTTGTGATTCAAATGCATATTGATCGGAAGAGAATGCGCCACTTTCTGTGATGATTTTATAACGCTGTTTTGTTGGACGGTAAAAAGACACCATCATCAGGTGGAGATTCATCGTCAGTTGATTCATGGCTACAACTTCAATTGGTTTTGCGCCCACCAGTTTGGCTAGTATTTTTTTTGTGAATTTGTGATAGTATAACCACGGTCTGCGCGCATGCACGTGTCCCTCCACGCCAAGTGTTGCCCAATCCTGAAGTTCTTCGTCAATAAATTTCTTTGTCGATTTCGGTTGGAGTCCGAGGGAGTTGCCCGTAAAGTAAATCGAACGTTTACCATTAATGACGGGTAGATGAAAAGCCTTTCGGAATTCTTTTAGCGGATCGGCCTGATCCATTTTTCGTGCGAAAGAAAGCGTATTGTCAAATTTCATGGTGCTTTACCTGTTTGTAATGGTGCTGCACATGGTAGATGGTGAAGTAAAGCATTTCTCGCAAGGTTAACTTTCCCAGCAAGGGATGTGGCAGAATCAGGTGATCGAGTTGAGGTTCAGTATACGAATCGATCTTTTTAATGAGGGCATGGATCAGGCTGTTGAGTTTTTCAGCAAGCCTGATGGTAGGTGCTGTTTGGTTAGGTGGAACAAACCGACCGGAGGCAACTCCGCCCTGTGCAAGTTTGATTTTATATTTTTCAATCAGCGTCTCGTACGTTTTTGATGGCCGGTTTGCCGATCCAAAAATAATTTTCAGTAAAAACTTCGGAAGACTAAACGCCAGGGTAACGGGTGAAACACTTTTAACGATGTGATCAAGTTGTTGAGCCGGGCTCCACTTTCCGTTACGGGATTCGGCAATCTCTTTTTCGGAGAAAGATTCAACAAGACGGATGAATTCCTGATGATGTTTTGCCAGTTCTTGCTTCAGCTCAGCCTTGTTCATATTAAACAAATCGGGGATCAGCTTCCATTACGTTGCCACAAGCTTTGCAGGTTCGTAAGGCTGTTGAACCATAGAATTCGCGAAAGCGTGGAATAAAATCTTTCTCGATGTTCGTAAGGTGAAATTTATATTCGTGCAATTTGTTGTTACACTTTTCGCAGTACCATTGTAGTCCGTCCAGCATGTTTTCATCCTCCCGTTTACACTCAATGACGAGACCAACAGTGCCGGCCGGTCGCGAAGGCTGGTGTGGAACCCGTGCCGGTAATAAAAACATATCGCCTTCTTTAATGGGTATTTCAACAGCCTTGCCGTCTTCCTGAATGGTCACGGTGATATCGCCTTCCAACTGGTAAAACAATTCTTCTGTTTCATTGAAGTGATAATCTTTGCGGGCATTGGGCCCACCCACAATCATCACAATGTAATCACCGGCATCAGCATAAAGATTTTTATTTCCAACAGGAGGTTTAAGCAGATCGCGATTTTCGGTGATCCAGCGTTTCAGGTTAAAGGGTCTGCGAATGGCCATAGTACATAGATTAAGAAGTCGTTGTGCTAATGTGCGAATAACTTGGTAAAATTGGAAAAGAATCAGGGCGTTTTAAATTGCATCTATGAATCTGGATTTAAAAGGTAAAAGAGCGGTTGTTTGCGGGAGCACACAGGGCATTGGCAAAGCTTCGGCTGTTGAACTGGCCATGCTGGGTGCAAGCATTACCCTGGTGGCGCGCGATGAGGAGAGGTTGAAAAAAGTTATGGAGGAACTTCCAGCCGAAGCATATCAACAACATGATTACCTGGTGGCAGACTTCAATTATCCAGACGTGCTTAAAAGAAAAATAGAATCCTTTGCAGCGTTAAACACCGTGCACATTCTGGTAAACAATACCGGTGGTCCGCCAGCGGGACAAGCTATTACGGCAAAGCCTGAAGATTTTGTTTCAGCCTTCAGCAATCATGTTTTGTGTAACCAGATTTTAGTGCAGGCAGTAGTTCCAGGCATGCAGCAAGCAGGGTTTGGAAGGATCATCAATATCATTTCCACATCAGTAAAAATTCCCATTAAAGGACTAGGTGTTTCCAACACCGTTCGTGGTGCTGTGGCGAGCTGGTCGAAAACACTTTCTGTTGAACTCGCATCGTTTGGTATAACAGTCAACAATGTATTGCCAGGTGCAACGATGACCGGGCGCTTGTCAGCGATTATTCAATCCAAAGCTGACAAATCAGGTATATCGGTGAAAGCTGCAACGGCCGAGATGATTGCAGAAATACCGGCAGGAAGAATTGCGGAGCCACATGAGGTTGCTGTGGCCGTAGCCTTTCTGGCATCACCGGCAGCAGGCTACATCAATGGAATTAACCTTCCGGTGGATGGTGGAAGAACTGGAAGTCTGTAAAGCCTGAATCATCGTTACCTCAGCCAACAACGCTTATACATGGAGACTATATACAACTATATCAATGGCGAATTGATTAAACCAACTTCCGGTCAATACCTGGATAACGTCAATCCGGCTGAAGGAAAAGTTTACAGTTTGGTTCCCAACTCAGATGCTCGTGATGTTCAATTAGCGGTTGAGGCTGCGCAACACGCTTTCGCAGATTGGTCATGCATGGCGGTGGAAAAACGTTCAGCTATTCTGCAAAAAATAGCTGATCTGATCGATCGTGATTTGGATAAGCTCGCCCTTGCCGAAAGCATTGATCAGGGCAAACCGGTGAAACTCACGAAGACACTGGATATTCCACGGGCGGCATCCAACATGCGCTTCTTTGCAACGGGTGCTATTCACTTTGCCAGTGAAGCACATAGCACAAACATTGAAGCAATCAATTACACAACGCGTACTTCGGTAGGAGTTGTCGGTTGTATTTCTCCCTGGAATCTTCCACTCTATTTGTTTACCTGGAAAATTGCACCAGCCTTAGCAACTGGTTGTACAGTTGTTGCAAAGCCCTCTGAACTCACACCGATGACAGCATTTCTTTTTTCACAGTTGTGCATCGAAGCGGGCTTGCCAAAGGGAGTGTTGAATGTTGTTCATGGACTTGGGCCCACAGCCGGACAAGCCATTATCGAACATCCCGAGATCACAGCCATTTCGTTTACAGGGGGAACAGTAACGGGAAAAAAAATTGCGGCTACGGCTGCACCGATGTTTAAAAAGCTTTCGCTGGAACTGGGTGGAAAAAATCCAAACATCATTTTTGCAGATTGTAACCTGGAAGAAGCACTCTCCACTTCCATACAATCGTCATTCTCTAACCAAGGTGAAATCTGTTTGTGTGGATCACGCATTTTTGTTGAGCGAAGTTTGTACCCAATATTTGTTGATCAGTTTGTTGCGCGGGTGAAAGTAATGAAAGTGGGCGATCCACTGGATGAGGATACTAACCTGGGTGCTCTGGTATCAGAAACGCACCTGAAAAAAGTAATGATGTACATTGCCCTTGCAAAAGAAGAGGGAGGTAAGGTGTTAACGGGAGGTTATCAGGTTCATATCCCTGGAAGATGTGCACACGGCTATTTTATGGAACCGACTGTTATCACAGAACTGGATCATCAATGCCGCACAAACCAGGAAGAAATTTTTGGTCCCGTGGTTACCATCATGCCTTTTGATACAGAAGAAGAAGTAGTACGCTTTGCTAACAGTACAACATATGGTTTATCCGCTACCATTTGGACAGAAAATGTAAAGCGTGCCCATCGCGTAGCAGCACAGGTAAAGAGTGGGATCGTGTGGGTGAATTGCTGGCTCTTCCGCGATTTACGTACACCGTTTGGTGGCATGAAGCAATCGGGTGTGGGAAGAGAAGGCGGATGGGAAGCGATGAAATTTTTTACAGAAGCAAAAAATATATGCATCAGGTTATAATTTTTTCGGGTGTCGTTCTTTAACATCGATCATATTTTTTTCGAGGTACTCGGCTATTCCATGAGCTACCTCGAGTTCTTCGGCACCATTGCCGGAGCCATAGCTGTTTGGCTTTCCGCGAAAGCGAATGTGTGGAGTTGGCCGATCGGAGTAATCAATGTGGTTTTGTTTTTCTTTCTTTTCTTCCAGGTACAACTTTACCCCGACATGTTTTTGCAAGTGTTTTTCTTCATCACGAATTTAATCGGCTGGTGGCGGTGGACTCATCCAAAGCCACAGGAAGAAGACCAAAAGCATGAACTGAAAGTAAGTCACCTGAGCAGGCGCCAGGTTGTTGTATTTTTACTTGTCGGATTGGCGGGTTCTTTTCTTTTTGGAACGTTCGCGAAAAACCTGCATGAAATTTTCCCCACAGTGTTCAGTCTACCGAGTGCTTTTCCCTACGCAGATTCATTTGTTACCGTGATGAGCATTGTCGCGACCTATTTTATGGTCAATAAAAAAATTGAATGTTGGGTAGTGTGGATAGTGGTAGATGTGGTAGCAACCTATATGTATTTTATGAAGGGAATAAAATTCGTGGGTATTGAATACCTTGCTTTTTGTTTTATTGCTGCCTATGGCTTGTGGAACTGGATGCAGGAACACAAACAATTAACAGCAGCAAAATCGGATCTCACGTGAAAGTAAAAATCAAAACGTTTTGGCCGGGTATTGTCATGCTGATATTGGCAACCATCGCCTTTTTTATTCCCGGACCTGAATTACCCAAGCAGGAATGGATGATTGATATCAGCATCGATAAGCTTGTTCATGTTGGTTTGTTCGCAGTGCTGGTGGTGTTGTGGTGTTTGCCGGCAATGGTTAGAATTCAACGTGCGGATAGACAACGAAGCATCCTGCTATGGATAACACTAGGCTTTTTATTATATGGCATACTCATCGAATTTATTCAGGGCAATTTTATTGAAGGCCGCACGTTTGGTGTTGACGATATGATTGCCGATGCATTGGGTTGTCTGATTGGTTTTCTTGTTGTGAAGTATCAAGCTAAATCAACCGATAAAATATAGGCGAATGAAGCGGGGCCTTGTCATCGGTAAGTTTATGCCCATTCACCAGGGTCATATAGCGTTGATTAATTTTGCAGCAACACAGTGTGACGAGGTGATTGTTTCGATGAGTTACACTGCGCAAGACCCTATTGCTCCTGAACTGCGTTTTTCCTGGATCAAAGAAATTTTTCAGCACTCAGCAACCATACAGCCGCATAGCATTCAGGATGACTTTGACAATGAATCGTTGCCATGGACAGCGCGAACAAAAATCTGGGCTGACGTTATTCGAAAGGTCTATCCTCGAATTGATATTCTTTTTAGCTCGGAAGTGTATGGTGAGCCGTTTGCACAAAATCTCGGTGCAGAACATCAAAGTTTTGATCCCGACCGAAAATTATTCCCGGTTTCAGCTACATGCATTCGAGCAAAACCATTTTCGCACTGGAGCTATATTCCCGAAGTGGTACGCCCTCACTTTGTAAAAAGGGTTTGCTTTTACGGTCCGGAGAGTACAGGAAAATCCACTATGGCAAAACACATGGCAGCGCTTTTTAATACGGAATATGCTCCGGAAGTAGCACGCGAGTTACTAACATCCAATGATTTCACCGTGGAGGATATTATCCGGATTGGACATGCGCATACGCAACGCGTGCTTGACAAAACCAAGAAAGCCAATAAAATTCTTTTTTGCGATACTGATTTGATCACGACACAAATTTATTCCCGTCATTACTTAGGGGTAGTGCCTCCGGTATTGTATGAATTGGAAAAGACGATTTCCTACGATTTGTATTTTTTATTTGATGTCGATGTGCCGTGGGTTAGCGATGGACTGAGAGACTTGGGTGGAAATCGAAATGAAATGTTGGAGGTATTTACGAGTGAGTTGAAAAAAAGGAATCATCCGTATGTACTTGTGCACGGAACATGGGAGGAACGCGAGAATCTGATTAGCGCTCGACTTAATTCGTTAGATTAAATTAAAAAAGGCAGATAATTCTTGACCTGCCTGTGATTTGATTCTCTGAGTTTAAGCCTTTGCAGTCCCAACCTTATACCCCTTCACAGCAAAATACAGAATGTAGCAATAGCAGGGTACCATCAGCAAATACGCATGTTGGTAGCCAACAATCTCCAAAAGTTTGCCGTAAACCAAGGGCAATATTGCCCCGCCTGCTATGGCCATAATTAACAGAGCCGAACCAATGCGTGTGAATTTCCCCAATCCATCAATGGCCAGTGGAAAAATAGCAGGCCACATTAATGAGTTAGCAAGACCAAGTGCTGCAATAAAACCAACAGAAGTTTTGCCAGAAGTTACAACAGCCATTACGGTGAAGAGCACACCCAACACAGCACAGATACGTAGTGCCATGGATTGTGATAGGTATTTGGGTATGGCAATTATGCCGATGATATAACCCAGTAGCATAAAAGCTAATGTGTATTGGGTGAAGTACCTCGCTTCAGAAAGTTCAATGCCCAATGATTTTCCGTAACTGATAATCGTATCACCAGCCATTACTTCAACACCCACGTATAGAAATAAAGCGAGTACCCCCAGGAGTAAATGGGGAAATTGGAAGACGCTACTCCTGGCTGTTGCCGCTGCACCAGAATCTTGAGGTGTTTCATCCTCATCTTTAATATCCGGTAAACCGGAGAATAAAATGGCAACGGCTAACGTGAGGAGGACGCCTGCAATGATCATGTATGGAACAATTACCCGGCTCGCCAACTCCGTAAGTTTTTCTTCTTTGGCCGCAGCATCCATCGTCAATAAACTTTTTTCCAATACATCCGCATCGTTTAGTGCGATGTAGCCAAAAATAAGTCCGGCTAAAATGCCGGCAACTTTATTGGAGATGCCCATGATACTGATGCGGGCTGCTGCACTTTCGATAGGCCCAATGATTGAAACGTATGGATTCGATGCTGTTTGAAGCAACGCGAGCCCTGTGCCAATGATGAAAAGTCCGACAAGAAATAAATTAAAGTTTCTGGTTTGGGCAGCGGGCACGAAGAGCAGCGCACCTATGGCCATGATTAGCAGTCCGAGTGCCATGCCTTTTTTATAACCTGTTTTATTCAGTACTAATGACGATGGAATCGCCATTACCGTATAGGCTATGAAGAAGGCCGTCACGACCAGGAAAGATTGAAAATCACTCTCTAGCTGACAGGCAATTTTCAGATAGGGTATCAAGGTACCGTTCACCCATGTCACAAATCCGAAGATGAAAAACAGGGCTCCGATGATGATCATCGGGAGCATGTAGGATTTTTTCTCAGTGGTCATGCTGGTTTATCGGGTTTGTTGAAAGATCGCTTAAGTTTCTCTGCTTTGTGTGGCATTTCACACACTATTCCATTTAAAAAATATACTTTTGAAAGCTTAATTAATGCACAGCACCGTGGTTCCTTTTTTGATCCTTCTTAACTCCTTTCCGGTGTATTCAACAGAAATTTACCGCTATTACTATACAGATTATAGACCACGGAAAATGAATGTTTGCGCAAACACAGCCCAAAAAGTACATTGAAATAAACGAAAACACAAATGGCATCATCAAACAATCAAAAAAAACTTGCCTTGCTGGTACTAGCCGCGGGTATGGGCAGTCGCTATGGGGGTATTAAGCAAATCGATGGGTTCGGGCCTAGTGGTGAAACCATCATGGATTACTCCCTCTTCGATGCCGTTCGGGCAGGTTTTACCAAGATTGTTTTTATTGTGCGCGAAGAAATTCTGGAAACGGTAAAAGAGAAATTTCTACCCAAACTTCAGGGAAAAGTAGAAGTTGAATTTGTAGTACAGTCGCTCGACAAGTTAATTCCAGAGGCATATTCGAAGACCGAGCGTACCAAGCCTTGGGGTACGGGTCACGCGATGTTGTGTGCCAAAGATGTCATCCGTGAACCCTTTGTGGCTATTAACGCAGATGACTTTTATGGCAAGGATGCTTTTCAGGCTGTGGCCGATCATTTTGCAAGCGATGCGATCGGTGCGCATGCCATGGTTGGTTTTACATTAAAGAATGTATTATCCGAACACGGAAGTGTATCACGGGGTATTGGTGAAAAAGATTCGGATGGATTTTTAACAACGGTTGTTGAGCGTGTCACGATTGTGAAAGAGAACGGGAAAATTATTTCGAAAGAACCAGAAGGTGATCGTGAACTTGATCCGGAGGCGCCCACTTCGATGAATTTCTGGGGCTTTCACCCGGTTGTATTCAACCAGGCACTGACCATGTTTCATGAATTCCTGAAGAACAACCATCAGAATCTCAAAGCTGAATTTTATATTCCATTAATCGTGAATGAACTCATTCAAAAGGGTACTGGAAAAGTAAAAGTCTTAGACGGTGGAAATATCTGGTTTGGCGTGACCTACAAAGAGGATAAGGAAGAAGTATCCAGGAGAATTAAGGAGTTGATCAATAAAGGTTTGTACCCCAACAATCTCTGGGCCTGACGGATCATACAACGATGCTCACGAAAATCTTTACTAGTTTTGGACTTAATCCTGCGGATTTCAAGGCTGATCCCATCACCGCAGGATATATCAACCAGACCTATAAACTTTCAGGAAAGCAAGCGTATGTTTTGCAACGGGTCAATAAGAATGTTTTTACAAGGCCTGAACTGATTGCCGGAAATCTTCGGATCGCATCCGATTATCTTTCCAGGCATTATTCTGATTATGTTTTTCTTTCTGCCGTGAAAACTCCCGCGGGTCAGGAGATGGTGTACGATGAAGAAGGATTTCCCTGGCGACTTTTTCCTTTCATTGAGAATTCAATCACAATCAATAAGGTTGATACAGAAGAGGAGGCATACAATGCAGCCAGTGGATTCGCTCAGCTCACCGCAAATCTTTCCGGATGCGATGCCACAGTATTCAAACCAACTATTGATCGCTTTCACGACCTGGCCTGGCGCTATGCGCAATTTGAAACGGCTCTGATACGAGCAACATACGAAAGAAAGCAGGAAGCGCAGGAAGCCATTGAAAACTGTCAGCATTTTTCTTACCTCGTTACGGAATACAATGAGCTGATTGCGAGCAAGAAATTGCAACTTCGCATAACGCACAACGACACCAAGATCAACAACATTCTTTTTGATGCAAAAACGCGAAAAGCAATATGCGTAATTGATCTTGACACCCTCATGCCGGGCTATTTTATTTATGATGTGGGTGATATGGTGCGCACATTTGTGAGTCCGGTGGATGAAGAAGAAAAAGATTTAACAAAAGTGCAGTTCCGTGAAGAAATTTATACAGCATTGGTTCAGGGATATCTTTCTCAAATGGGCGATAAACTCAATGACACCGAAAAAACATTATTTCCGTTTGCCGGGATGATGATGACCTATATTATGGCATTGCGCATGCTTGCTGATTTTTTGAACGGAAATATTTATTACCAGATCAAGTATCCTGACCATAATCTTGTGCGTGCCCGAAACCAGTTAAAACTTCTCTCGTTGCTCGAAAAGCAGACATAGTGTTCATTATTCTGGTCAGCATTCCTTAACTTCCCTTTGTAAACTTTAGCGTTATGAAAAATTCCATTTTCGCATCCTTAACTTTTCTGTTGGTTCTTTCGGTGTTAACGCTTGTTGCCCAACCTGATTTGCGCGGAGCGTGGGAAACAGAAAAGGATGGCAACCGCATCACCTGGATTACTTCCGAAAAATTTTTTGCGGCCACTGTCTATAATCTGGAAGAGAAAAAATTTGTGGGCACCTGCGGAGGCAGCTGGAAGGTGGAAGGAAATACATTCAAGGAGGTTCATGAATTCAACACCCTGAATCCGGAGTTGATCGGAAAGGAGCTCGCTTCAGAATTTTCAATGAAGGATGGAAAGCTATTGATTAAGGTGGATGAAAAATGGGAGGAATGGAATCGTTTGGATGATGGCACACCCGGAAAACTCTCGGGGGCCTGGCTGATTACCGGAAGAGTAACCGATGGAAAACAAAACTCCATTACTCCGGGTGCGCGCAAAACAATGAAGATACTTTCCGGCACACGGTTTCAATGGATTGCCTACAACAGCGAGACAAAAGAATTTTTCGGCTCGGGTGGCGGTACATACACTACCGAAAATGGAAAATACACCGAGAACATTCAATTCTTTTCGCGCGATAGCAGTCGCGTGGGAATGCGTTTGCAGTTTGATTTTTCTATTGAAGAAGGCAACTGGCGACACAAAGGGTTCAGCAGTAAAGGCGACCCCATTGATGAGGTATGGACCAAGCGTGAGAAACTCGGACTTTGAAGCAACATCACACATCGATTATCAAAGCAACAGCTACCGAGCTTGGTTTTAGTTTTTGTGGCATATCCAAAGCTGAATTTCTGGAGGAAGAGGCATCTCGTTTGGAAGAATGGCTGAACCGCAGCTATCAGGGTAAGATGACTTACCTTGAAAATCATTTCGATAAACGCCTTGATCCGACCTTGCTGGTTCCGGGAGCAAAGTCAGTGATCAGTTTAGTTTACAATTATTATCCTGAAAGAGATTTAGCGCAACCTGGTGAATTAAAAATTGCCAAGTATGCCTATGGCGAAGACTATCATTTCGTCATCAAGGAAAAACTGAAAACCTTTCTTCAGCAGATACAAGGGAAAATTGGTGAGGTGAATGGAAGAGCCTTTGTAGATTCTGCTCCAGTGATGGAACGGGCCTGGGCGAAGCGAAGCGGCCTTGGCTGGATTGGAAAAAATAGTTTACTCCTGAACCGTGAGATGGGCAGCTTTTTCTTTTTGGCAGAACTCATTGTCGATCTTGAGTTAGATTACGATCATCCGATAAAGGATTATTGCGGTACCTGTACAGCTTGCATGGATGCTTGTCCCACGGAGGCTATACCAGAACCCTACGTGGTCGATGGCAGTAAGTGCATCTCATACCTCACCATTGAATTAAAGGAGGAAATACCATCAGACGTAAAGGGAAAATTTGAAAACTGGATTTTTGGTTGCGACATCTGTCAGGATGTGTGCCCGTGGAATAGTTTCTCCAAGCCACATCGCGAAAAACGGTTTGATCCGCATCCAGACCTAGCCGGTATGACCACACAGGACTGGCGTGAAATAACAGATGATGTGTTTGAAAAACTTTTCAGGAAATCAGCAGTGAAGCGAACGAAGTTGGATGGATTGAAAAGGAATATTGCGTTTATCTCCGAGTAGTTCTTGACATTATCTTGCTATTACACTAAAACGCTTCCGCCAGATCCAGATAGAAGCCCTGTTGATTTTTCCCAAAGCCCTGATCGAGACGAACGTTGAGTTTATCTTTTTTATTGAACATAATGCGTAATCCTATGCCGGCATTGGGCTTCACCGGATTTTCAGCGAACCCATACCATTTCTCAGCCGTTACAGCTGCTCCGAGCCAGGCCACTAAACCCAGGCGCCTCCAGATGTTGGTGCGGTATTCCGCCTGGAAGGCGTACAGGTTGTTGTATCGGTAGTATCCTTTGTAATACCCTCGCATGGTGAAGGCTCCGCCAATATCGGCCATATCTTTAAAGGGAACATCGCCCGTGTTGATGTTGGCCAGAAACTGAAAAGCCAGTGCATCAATTTCGCTGATCCATGTAACCGGGAAATATTTTCGCACATCAAGTTTTACCGATTGAAAATTGTAACTACCGCCATTCCACGAAGGATAAAAATAATACATAGCCTCCAGGTAAAATCCCTTTCGGGGATAGACAAAACTATCGCGCGTTTCAATCATGAAAGCTGGTGCAAAACCCTGGATCCAGTAATCCTGATAACCCAGGGGCTTATCGACCAACAGGCTTCCAGACTCACCGGAGTTTACCTTACTGATACGGTTGAAGCGCGTGGCAAATCCCAGGTAGTACTTCTTTTGCAGTTGCCAGAAGAAACGAACATCGCCCAATACATTGAAATACTCTATCGTATCTTTTTTTGACTCCGGATCCTCGGTGGCAATTCCGAAGTAGTATTCCGGAAAATAGGTGTAGTTAAATCTTCCGTTAAAAATGAATTTATTCTGCGGACTATACACCCTCACTTTTGTGCCCCAGTCATATTGCTTATTAACGGTGTAGAGGAAATACGTTTGAGCAAAGGAAGTCAGCGTGACGGAATCCGGCACGCTAACCGTTTCAAAATTGGCCGCCACTAACGCTCCGAAGCCAAGCTTGGTTTCGGGCGAATAATAAATGACGGGGAGTGGTGTAACACGTAAACGTTTTTCTTTTTGCTGGGCTGCTGCCAGGATTGTAGCCAGTAATAGGAAGCCGGCAAAAAGAAATGTACGCCTCATTACTTCACCATAATGGCAACCTCGTTGGCGACCTGCTGGTTAAATTCAAAAGCCAGTTTTTGGTGGTTTACCAGATCGATAATGGTACCGACTAAACAAAGTCCACCAGTAAAGAAATATAAAATACCCATGCCGATTTGATTGATGATCATGCGGTGAATACCGGCAAAGCCAACAAAGCCCAGCAGTGCCAGGATCAATATCATTTGAGGTTCCTTTCTGCGGGTACGGTACACGTTCGCGAACATGCGTGCTTTTTCATCATCCATTGGAGTAATGAGGTTTTGCACGTAAACCATTTCTTCTCCGGTTAATTCCGGAAGTACTTCAATAATTTTTGCCATACTGGTGAAGGTAGTTTTTGGTTAGTTGTATAATTCTGTAAGGTAAGATAATCACTGCGAAAATTCCGAGCGGATGTGCTGCAAGCGACTGCCACAAATGGCCATGAAATAAAAAGGCTATCGATCTTCCCAATCCGCAGCCGGGACAAAATTCAAGGCCAAGATGATGAAGCGGACAAACTGTAAAATGCGGATCATTTCCAGGTTGATAAAGTGCCAGGTAAAGAAGTGCAAAACTCCAGACCACTGCCTCCCATGGAATTTGTTTTAGCCGATCAATCATTTTCCGAATGTCGGTGATTCACGCAGTAAAAAAAACAGGCCTCCCGACTTTTTCGGAAGGCCTGCTGTGTTTCGATTTTTAATTTTTCAGGCTACCACAAAGCACCGGTTCAGGATGGCTTCGTGTTGGTCCCCAAACCTGGCATAACACCAGCGTCTGAGATCGGTCACTTCATCAGCTATCAGCATTTTGATAGCTTTCCTCAACTCCTTCTCAAACAAGCGGGCATCAAAGCTCACTTTCGAGAGAACGGTTTTTACATAATTCAACATGGGCATCATTAAAACAGCGTTTAAAAAGTGTATAAGCCTAACGAGTGTTAAGTTAAAAAAATGCTCACATAACCAAAAGAACATTTTTAAACTTTTCTCCATCTCCCTTCACGCGGGGTAATTTTGAACATTGGCCTCTGATTTAATGATGAATTTGGCCAATTTCCCAATATTTACCACCGTTGTTGCAGGTTTCGATTAGTTTTGTAACGATATGCCCGAAGCAGGATTTTATATGCGCGCGTTTTTTTCGTTGAAGTTCTTTTTTACTCTTTTTCTTCTTGTTCTGACCTGTTCGGCTTTTACCCAGTCCGTGCAGATTACCCTTGGTCCGGATGAAATTGGCGAAAATCAGGTATGGACCATTACGGTGACGGCCCAAAATGAACGGTTAAAGAGTTATGATAATTTTCCTGATCTGGTTGGCTTTCGTAAACGCGGGCAGTCCACCCAGTCGACTACCAACATCGTAAACGGGCAAATTTCATCCTCGCAAAGCGTGATCATGACCTACTTGCCATTGAAGCAGGGTGTTATTACGGTGCCATCCTTTACCATGAATGTAAACGACAAGCCCATCGCGGTAGCGGGGAAAAAAGTAAAAGTTGGTCCACCGGTACAACAACAGCGAGATCCCTACCGGAGTCCCTTCGATCGCGATACCGATGATTTCTTTGGACGCGGAGAGACAGAATTTGTTGATATAAAGGAGGATGCCTTTCTGGCCTTAAGCACCAGCAAAGATGAAGTTTATGTTGGTGAAGGCTTTAACACCACGCTTTCATTGTTCATAGCCGAAGATAACCGTGCTCCGCTTTCGTGGCATGACCTGGGGAAACAAGTATCGGAGATTGTAAAAAAATTACGGCCCAACTCCTGCTGGGAAGAAAATTTCAACATTGAAAACATTGAGGGTGAATCCGTTCAGGTTAACGGCAAAGATTATCTACAGTATAAAATTTATCAGGCTACGTTCTTTCCATTGAATGCACAGCCAGTCGATTTTCCAGCGGTAGGGTTGGAGATGATTAAGTATAAGGTTGCCAAGAACCCTTCTTTTTTTGGACAGAACCGAAAGGAAGATTTTAAGACCTTTTACACCAAGCCCAAACGGGTTAACGTAAAAGAACTTCCACCGCATCCCCTGCGCAATGCTGTGGCGGTGGGTGATTATCGGCTTGAGGAAAAAATGCGGAGTACCGACCTGGAAACAGGACAGAGTACAGGTTACGAGTTTACCATTTTTGGTGAGGGAAATATATCGTCCATCACAAAACCGGATGTGCGCAACGATGCTTTTTTTGAATTCTATGAGCCGAATGTGCGACAGGAAATCAGCCGAAATAAAAGTCGCGTTACCGGCACAAAGGCATTCAGCTACTTTATGATCCCCAGAGAACCGGGCACTTTCAAATTGGGTGACTACTTTAAGTGGGTTTATTTCAATCCAAAGCTGCAGCAATACGATACGCTCAAATCGCAGCTCACGGTTTTTGTAACCGGAGAAAGTAAAAAGAATGATGTGATTGAATCCACTGATCCGGGTTCATTTTACGATAAGATTACTACCGCTGATAATACACTGCGTGCGGTTACCGATACGCATTGGGAAAAGTGGATCTTCAATATTTTTATCATAGTGATACTGGCGGCCTCAGCTTTTCTGCTTTTTAAAAAATAGGATCAAAATCACCGGTAGTTAATATTAATAGGCACCTATCCTCTATCTTCGTAATACATGAACAACTCGTACGGAACACTTTTTTCGATCACTACATTTGGCGAATCGCATGGGCCTGCGATTGGTGTCATCATTGACGGATGCCCCGCAGGATTAGACGTTGATGAACAATTTATTCAGGCCGAACTGAACAGACGGAAACCGGGACAATCAAAAATTACAACACAACGTCAGGAAGAAGATGCGTTCAAAATTCTGAGTGGTGTTTTTGAAGGGAAAACCACCGGGACGCCCATCGCCATTGTAATCGAAAATCAGGATCAGCGAAGCAAAGATTATAGTCATATAGCCGAAAAGTTTCGGCCCTCACATGCTGACTTTACCTACGAAGCGAAGTATGGGTATCGCGATTATCGCGGAGGTGGCCGAAGTTCGGCCCGGGAAACAGCAGCGCGCGTGGCAGCGGGTGCCATTGCAAAATTATTTTTGAAACAAGCAGGGGTTGAGGTCTATGCTTTTGTTTCGCAGGTAGGCGATATTAAAGCACCACACTACACCACACTAAATTTGAGCCAGACGGAAGACAACATTGTGCGTTGTCCTGATCCGGCTACAGCCGAAAAGATGATTGACTTGATCGACCAGGTTCGGCTGGAGCGCGATACGATAGGCGGACTGGTGACATGTGTAATTAAAAATACTCCAGTTGGATTGGGTGAACCTGTATTCGATAAACTCCATGCCGAACTCGGTAAGGCCATGCTCAGTATCAATGCCGTTAAAGGTTTTGAGTACGGAAGCGGTTTTGCGGGCATCACCCTTCGCGGCTCGCAACACAATGATGAGTTTTATGCCGAAGCGGGCAGGGTGAGAACAAAGACTAATTTTTCAGGAGGTGTTCAAGGAGGTATTTCCAATGGCGAAGACATTTATTTCAACGTAGCGTTTAAACCGGTAGCCACCATTATGCAAGATCAACCCAGTGTCGATAAGCATGGCAATGAAACAACCGTGAGTGGAAAAGGCCGACACGATCCTTGCGTTGTGCCACGCGCAGTGCCCATTGTAGAGGCCATGGCTGCACTCGTACTAGCCGATTTTATGCTGCGTGCCAATGCTGCAAAAAAATTCAACACATGAGTATCCGAGTCATTGCTTTTGATGCTGACGATACCCTCTGGCATAATGAGGCTTACTTTCAGGAAGCTGAAAAGAGATTTTGCGCGTTGATGGAAAATTACTTGCCACAACACACGGTGGCGCGTGAACTCCTGCACACCGAAATTCAGAATATTGAGTTGTATGGCTATGGTATAAAAGCGTTTATACTTTCCATGATTGAAACGGCTATCCGCATCAGCGATAGAACCATTCCGGTAGATGCTATTGAAAAAATTATTCAGGATGGTCAGGATATCCTCACTAAGCCGGTAGAAATTTTGGAAGATGTAGAATTTGTGTTGAACCAGTTGAAGGGACGCTATCGGTTGGTGATGGCAACTAAGGGCGATTTGCTTGATCAGGAGCGCAAACTTAAAAAGTCAGGGTTGGAATCGTATTTCCACCATATTGAAATCATGTCAGAGAAAAAGGAAGCTGATTTCGAAAAACTCATCCGGCACCTGGACATACCTCCTTCAGCATTCGCCATGGTCGGCAATTCACTGAAGTCGGATGTTTTGCCTGTTCTGAATCTTGGTGGCCATGGATTTCATATTCCGTATCACATCACCTGGGCACATGAAAAAGTGGAGGCGCAAATCGAACATGAGAACTTTCGTCAGCTTGCTTCGATCCGCGATTTGCTGGAACACCTATAAGATCAATTGTATTTTTTACAAGTTACTTGCGTACGATGAGCAGGAGATCCAGCGCATGCGTGGCATCATTCACTTCAATGTAATCTTCATGATGGATATTCGTAACCAGGTTGGTGTCACCGGATTGCAATGTATTGCGATTCCAGCGATTGAGAATTTCGTAAGGAATGCGCAGGATGAAAGCCGGTAACCGGTATTGAAGATTCAGAAAATCCCATCGGGTAATGCGCTCAACTGATTTTTTGTTTTGCGCATAGTATGTCATCACCTTTTCATTTCCGGTAATCCCTTTCATTTCAACATGCGGAAAGATTTTTTCTGCCAGTGTTTTCAGTTCATGCGGCAGGTATTCACGAATATGCCAGGGGTTCCGCGAAAGCGACATGCTTCGGTTTGGTGTTGTCAGCAAGGCAATACCACCAGGCTTTAACACACGATGAATTTCTTTCAGAAAGAGAAAATCATCGTTGATATGTTCAATTACCTGAAAGCTCACCACAGCATCGTACGTGTTATCGGGTAAGCCGGAAAGTGGAGGGATGTTCATGCTGAGAAACCGACCCGTTGGATATTTCTGCTGCAGCGCTTCGATCACCAGCTTAATTTTATCGACAGCCGTAAAGTCTGAAGCCTTATCCAGCAGTAAACTTACACCCCGTCCTTCTCCGCAGCCAACTTCCAACACCTGGCCCTTCACATACTCTTTCGCCACAACATAAGCCTTGAATAATCGTTGATGGATCGGGTTGTCGGAGGTAATTTCCTCGCTGGCGATTTCGGTGGTGTAAACTTTGGCCATAGTGATCGCAAAAATAAGGATAGATTCCAATGTTCAGGAACAGCGTACTGAAATCAATTGGGAATTCGTTGCCCAACCCGATAACTTTGACATCTTAAGTATAGATGGAGACTCGTTTTATGCGAATCGTTTTTTATATTCAGCAGCAGAATAAAGCGTTATGAAGCACCTTGTTTTTATTTTTTTTGTGATTTTCCAAACTGCAGGGTTTTCGCAAGCTCTGCGGGATATCAATTACAGCTATCTCTATAACCCCAATCAGCCATTTACATTCTCCATGAAGCCTGTCCGCCAGGCGGATGAGTGGAGGGTATTCTATTCGCTTCAGGTGAAGGATACAACAAAGCGCTACAGTATACAATGGGAAATGCGGAATGCCTTAAGTGATAAGGAGGGAAAGCCCGTCACCGCAGCGGAAAGCCTTGTAGCCATACAAGGTGTTTACAGTGGCCGGGTATCCATAGGCATGTCTTCGGTCGTTCAGATTCTGGTGGCCAAAGTCATAAACCTGGATGCAAAACAAGCATGGTTGTTTTATGGATTGCTGGAGCCTAATTACCCAGCTAACGGATACCTTATCCACCAACAGACAGTGGTACAAACTCCGTATATTAACCTGGGCAAGCGCGTAACAGTACAAATGCCTTCAGCGCCATCCATCGTATCATTTTACAGTGAAGATTTTCCAACCGCGGCTCCTGCATTTTCTGAAACACAGGCGCGGGTTCATCAAGGCATTCGCAGTGACTCTACATTTTTAGTAAGTGAAGGAGAAGAAGTTAGTTTCACATTTCCGGGTCTTTACCTTGTGCAGAAGGACACCAGTGCTGCAGATGGTTTAGCTTTTCGGGCACAGGATGATTATCCGCGTTTAGCGCGATTGGAAACGCTGGCCGGCCCCTTGGTTTACATCTGCACCAAGCAGGAATATGAGCGCATCAAAGCTGCTCAGGGGGATAAGAAGGCCTTTGATCGGGTGATACTCAGTGTTACCGGTGATGCTGAGCGTGCCAAAACTTTCATGCGGAGTTATTTCAGACGAGTGGAATTGGCCAATCAGTATTTTACCTCGTACAAGGAAGGCTGGAAAACTGATCGTGGAATGATCTATATCATTTTCGGATTGCCGGAAGAAGTCTACAAGTTTGCCGACCGTGAAGTGTGGACCTATAAGAATGCTTTCTATAAAGTGACGTTCAATTTTGCGAAATCGAGCACTCTATTTGATCCCGATAACTTCGTGCTTATCCGCGATAAAAAATATCAAAACACCTGGTACGAAGTGATCGACTTGTGGCGCAATGCACGGTTCTGATTCACAGTATCTTCTCCCAGGATTATTCTCTTCTACAATTTCACACAAGGTCAGAACGCTGAAGCTTTAACAAAGGCAATAAGAGGTTTGAGATTTGAAACCATAAGCGTGATATTTGCACCCATGGAAAAAACCGATATGATTTATGGCACCCGCGCGGTGATTGAGGCTATACTGGCGGGCAAGGAAATTGAAAAAGTCATGATCCAGTCGGGTATGAACAATGATCTGGTGAAGGAACTCTTATCAGTTGCTAAAAATCGGGATGTTCCAGTTGCTTTCGTTCCACCTGAAAAACTAAAACGGCTTTCTGCTAAAAATCACCAGGGTGTTATTTGTATTCTCTCCGCTGTTACCTATGCGTCATTAGAAAACATTATTGATTTCGCCTACAGTGAAGGGCGTGAACCTTTCTTTCTGATGCTGGATCGGATTACCGATGTGCGAAACTTTGGCGCCATTGCCCGCACGGCTGAGTGTGCCGGCATCGATGCCATTATCATTGGTGAAAAGGGCAGTGCACCGATTTCGAGTGATGCCATGAAAACTTCTGCGGGTGCATTAAACCATCTTCCTGTTTGTCGCGAGCGTGATCTGAAGAAGACGATGAAGCTGCTGCGCGATAACGGAATACGTGTGGTGGCGTGTACCGAAAAAGCTGAAAAGAAAATTCACGAATTAGAATTAAAAGGCCCAATGGCCCTGATACTGGGTTCAGAAGAAGATGGAATTTCGGATGTGCTTTTGCGCGAAGCTGATGAGCTGGCGAAAATTCCAATGAAAGGAAAAATAGGTTCGCTCAACGTGTCGGTCGCTGCCGGTATTGTTATTTTTGAAACCCTACGGCAACGCGATGCCTGAAATTCTTATGTTGCTTATCCTTTGCGCTTCGTCAAAATGGTATAGCCATTTAGTTTTCCATTTCGGTATGTCTCGCTGCGTACGGTGCCAACAGCAGGTGCAAGCCATTCGGTTGAGGTAAAGCTGAACGACATGTTTACACCCATCTGCGATTGCATGTTCATCAGGCTGGTGATCTTGTAACAAGCAAAGGTTCCTGCTGGTGTAGTTATTGATTCCTGACTTTCAACTTTACGGTTAGTGATCACGATGGTCATCTTCATCGGCAGGGGAGAGCCAACAGCACTGATGGTGATTGATCCGTCTGGCAGGGTTTGTCCTATGGATAATTTCGATGGTGTTTCAAGACTTTTGGATTCGATTTTAGTCTCGTAGCTGCTGTACGCTTTCATCTGGTCTTCGGAAACAAAATTGCGCATGTCAAAATGGAGTGTTCCGTTCTCGCACTTCATTTCCAGATCGCCTTTCATGGTTTCTTTCCCCTTATCGTTCAACATGATGCTGTTGATCATTGCGTTGAATCCCGTAGCAGTAGCGTTGAATTGCGTTACTTTTTGTTGATTGCGAGCCGTTAATTTTCCTTTGGCATTGTAGGTTTCCATTTCCCACTCGCTGCCGTTGCTAACAACATAGTATTCGCATTGTGCTGTGGCTGTTCCGGCTACTGCAATAATCAGGATCAGGATTGAGAGGAGTTTTTTCATATTCAGTAAAAATTAATTGCTTAAAGATATTCGTTAGCGTTGGGCTTGGTTTTCGCATCGTTTACAAATCTTCTGAATTGCTCTTCTTTATCTTTTTCGCAAACAATGAGTACGTTGCCAAACTCGCCTATCAGGTAGCCATTTAATCCCTGGGCAACAATCAGTTTATCGGAAGCGCCTTTAATGATACAGTTGCGCACATCGTAGGTAAGGGCATTGGCATTGATCACGTTGTTGTTTTCATCTTTCGCTGAGATGTCATGAATAGAAGCCCATGATCCGAGGTCAGACCAGGTAAAATTGCCCAGGCACACATATACGTTGGTGGCCTTTTCCATGATACCGTAGTCGATGGAAATATTTTTGCATTGTGAATATGCACTTCGTATAGCCTCTTTCTCTTCTGCGGTGCCAAATTTAATTTTAGCTTCTTCAAAAACTTCAGCCATTTCCGGAAGGTATTGCTGTGTAGCACTTAAAATGGCCTGAACGCCCCAGATAAAGATTCCGGAATTCCACACAAAATCCCCGCTCTCCAAAAATTTCTTCGCTAGCGATAGCTCCGGCTTTTCTGTAAATGTCTTTACTTTTTTCGCGAAGCTCTTTTCGGTATGATATTGAATGTATCCATATCCGGTTTCTGGCCGTGACGGTTGAATACCCAGCGTAATAAGCTTGTCTTGCGTTCTCGCCTGATCAGAAGCCCTCAGAATGATATCCTGAAATTCCTTCTCCATCATGATAAGATGGTCGGATGGCGTTACCACAATAATAGCCTCTTTATTGCGCTGGGCAATTTTGGTGCTGGCGTATACAATACAAGCCGCTGTGTTTTTGCGCATAGGCTCTGTCAGAACCTGTTCACTGCCGAGTTGGGGTAGTTGCTGTTTCACGATATCGGCATGCTCTTCGTGCGTAACCACGTAGATGTTTTCAACCGGACATATCGGTAAAAATCGGTCAAGTGTAGATTGCAGGAGTGTTTTGCCTGTACCGAGTACGTCAAGAAACTGCTTGGGCTTTGAGTTGCGGCTATAGGGCCAGAAACGAACGCCAACGCCACCGGCCATTAGCACAACATATAAATTTTTATTCATTCGCGATTTTAACGTAAGACGTTCTGCAAAAGACGTGAGTCACAAAATTTTTTGAAAGCGTTTTCGAAACTTTTATACAATTCCTTCTTTGAGCAGGTCGTGTAAGTGGATGAAGCCAGCAACCTTTGAACCGTCCATCACAACCAATTGGGTAATATTTCCCTCCTGCATCTGATGTAAGGCTTTTACCGCAAATTCATCTTTTTCAATTTTTTTCGGTGTTGAAGTCATTATATCGGCCGCTTTAATGCCTGCAATTGTTGCTTCTTTTTGAAGCATTCTGCGCAAATCTCCATCGGTAATGATGCCCAGCAGGTTCTTGTCGGAGTCTACCACAGCAGTGCAGCCTAAACGCTTGGACGAAATTTCAAGAATAACATCTTTTAAGGGCGTTTCGGGCGCTACAAGGGGTAATTGGTTGTTGGTTATCACATCCGAAACTTTCAAATAGAGTTGTTTTCCAAGAGAACCACCCGGATGGTACTCAGCAAAATCCCGACTTGAGAAATTTCGTAATTCCAGCAGACAAATCGCGAGGGCATCGCCCATAACAAGGTGTGCCGTTGTGCTGGTAGTAGGTGCTAAATTATTAGGGCAGGCCTCTTCTGCAATCGTTGCATTCAGGATATAATCAGCCTGCAATGCTAAATAGGAAGTTGTGTTGCTAACCAGGGCAACAAGCTTTGACCCTCTGCGTTTGAGAAGTGGAACTAAAACTTTTATCTCTGGAGTGTTCCCACTTTTGGAGATGCAGATAACGATATCTTCGCGTTGAATCATGCCCAAATCGCCATGTATGGCGTCTGCAGCATGCATAAACAACGAGGGTGTTCCGGTGGAGTTTAATGTAGCCACAATTTTATTGGCAATGATGGCACTTTTGCCAATGCCTGTAACGACTACACGGCCTTTTGCCGAATAAATTTCCTGTACACAAGCTTCGAAATCGTTGTCGATGAAGTTTGTTAAATGTTCAATTGCGCGGGACTCATTTAATAAAACATCCTGTGCAATTTTTTTGATATTTTTTGCTAAATTCAATTCCTTTTAAAAATTAGCTTTGTCTGATGGACAAAGATACAAGTATAGGTTTTTATCGTGATGAAATGATGTTGGTAGAAGAGAAAGATGCGCTAAAAGAAAGACTCAAAGAAGTTTTCGGATACAGTCAGTTCCGGGGTAACCAGGAAGTGATCATACGTAATTTACTGGATGGCAAAAATACATTTGTGATAATGCCTACCGGAGCCGGTAAGTCCTTATGCTATCAGCTGCCGGCCATGATGCGCGAAGGGCTGGCGGTTGTTATATCACCCCTGATCGCGTTAATGAAAAATCAGGTAGATCAGATGAATGCCTACGGTGTGAATGCCAGGTTTCTGAACTCTACCCTGAGCAAGGGCGAAATTACCCGGTTAAAAAAAGATGCCATGAATGGCAACGTCAAATTATTGTACGTTGCACCTGAGTCACTCAACAAAGAAGAGACGATTGATTTTCTCAAGAAGGTTAATGTATCGTTTGTGGCCATCGATGAAGCACACTGTATTTCAGAATGGGGACACGACTTCCGACCGGAGTACAGAAGAATCAAAACCATGATTCAAAATCTGGGCGATATGCCTGTGATTGCACTCACCGCAACAGCTACTCCAAAAGTTCAGATTGACATTCAGAAAAATCTTCAGATGGAGGATGCCGATGTTTTCCTCTCATCGTTCAACCGGAAGAATTTGTATTATGAAGTTCGTCCGAAGAAGGAGACCAAAAAGCAACTCATTCGATTTCTCAAAGACAATAAGGGCAAGTCGGGTATTATCTATTGCCTGAGCAGAAAGAAAGTTGAAGAGATTGCCAAACTGATTAGTGTTAACGGTTTCAAAGCAGCCCCCTATCACGCTGGTCTTGATCCGGATGTGCGGATGAAGAATCAGGATGACTTTTTAAATGAAGAAGTAGATATCATCGTTGCAACGATTGCCTTCGGAATGGGTATCGATAAACCGGACGTTCGCTTTGTGGTACACTACGATGTGCCCAAATCACTGGAAGGTTATTATCAGGAAACCGGTCGCGGTGGTCGTGATGGCCTGGAAGGACATTGCCTTATGTTCTACAGTCACAACGATTTAAACAAACTCGAAAAATTCAATAAGGATAAGCCCGTGCAGGAACGCGAAAATGCCCGCATTCTTTTGCAGGAAATGGAATATTACGCTGAATCTCCTGTTTGCCGCAGAAGACAGTTATTACATTACTTCGGAGAGGAGTTCATGGAAGATAATTGCGGCATGTGCGATAACTGTGTGCATCCGCGTGAGCGTTTTGAAGGGGCTGAATACGTTAAGCTTGTGCTGCAAGCTGTTAAGCAAACCAACGAGCGCTTCGGCCTGAATCACCTGGTAAATGTTATCCGCGGTGTAGAAGATGAATATGTAAAGAGCTATGGTCACTTCGATCTTGCCGTGTATGGAAAAGGCGCTGAAGAGGATGCTGATTTCTGGAAATCGGTTATCAGACAAGTACTGATCTATCAACTTCTTGAAAAAGACATCGACAACATTGGTGCGTTGAAAATTTCAGAACGAGGTGAGAAGTTTCTTGTAAAGCCTCACGCCATTGAACTGGCAAAGGATCACGACTTCTCAACTGAAATTGACGAAGAAGAGGAATCTGCTGACCGGCCTCCGGTAAGCGCTAAAGCCTATGATGCCAAGCTTTTCGAAATGCTGAAAAGCTTGCGCAAAAAAATAGCAAAAGAGAAAGATTTACCTCCTTACGTCATTTTCCAGGATCCTTCGCTCGAAGAAATGGCTACGACATACCCTACCACCAAGGAAGAGTTGGCGCAGGTGAATGGCGTGGGCATGGGTAAGGTTAATAAGTTTGGAAAAGAATTTCTGGAAGTGATCCAGAAATTTGTGGATGATAATGATATTGAAACGGCAAGTGATATTGTAATTAAATCATCCGTCAATAAATCCAAAACCAAGATTGCCATCATCCAGGCCATTGACAGGAAGACCGACCTTGAAGAAATAGCCGAAGCATCGCGGTTGTCTTTTGAGGATTTACTCACCGAGATTGAAAATATCTGTTATTCAGGTACCAAGCTCAACCTGAATTATTATATTGATCAGGTGCTGGACCCTCATAAGCAAGATGATATTCATGATTATTTCATGAATGCTGATACCGATGATATTGATGCGGCACTTAGTGACAATGCCATTTCTGATTACAATGAAGAGGAAATCCGCTTGATGCGGATCAAATTCATGTCAGAGTACGCTAACTAATTCGTACTTCCCCATCGAAGTTTAGACCCTCCGGCCGATCAGCCGGAGGGTCTTTTTATTAATCGATTTCGCGGCTATCTTTGGGAATTAACCCCGAAGTAACCTTCATGAATATCCTTGTCATTGGCAGCGGAGGACGCGAACATGCACTAGCCTGGAAATTGAAGCAAAGTAATCGTTGCGAAAGGCTTTTTGTTGCACCGGGAAATGCCGGAACCGCACAGGTTGCTGAGAATGTTGCCATCGCTATTGATGACTTTTCAAGTTTAGGTAAATTTTGCCTGGAACAAGCTATTGACCTTGTGGTGATAGGTCCTGAGGGTCCGTTGGTGATGGGCATTCGTGATTATTTCAGCAACCATGCCGAGCTCAGCCAAATTTTAATGATTGGACCGGATAAAGTGGGTGCGCAATTGGAAGGGAGTAAAGATTTCTCCAAGCAATTTATGTTGCGGCATGGCATCCCTACTGCCAAGGCCAGAACGTTTACAGCGGGTGATATCAACGAAGCCTTTGATTATATTGCTACGTGCAAGCCACCCATCGTATTGAAAGCGGATGGTTTGGCAGCCGGAAAGGGCGTAGTGATCTCATTAAGTCAAAACGAGGCAAAAACAGTGATCAAAGAAATGCTGGTAAATAAAAAGTTCGGTGAAGCCAGCGCGAAAGTTTTGATTGAAGAATTCCTGAATGGTATTGAACTTTCGGTTTTTGTTTTAACAGATGGTAAGGACTATGTCATTCTTCCGGAGGCAAAGGACTATAAACGTATTGGCGATGGCGATACAGGCCCGAATACAGGTGGCATGGGCGCAGTTTCACCGGTAGTATTTGCGACATCCAACTACATGCAGAAGGTAGAGGAACTAGTGGTTAAACCCACGATTAACGGGTTGAAGAAAGAAGGTATCGACTATAAAGGTTTCATCTTTGTGGGGTTGATGAATGTTGGTGGACATCCCTATGTTATTGAATACAATGCACGCATGGGCGATCCGGAAACACAAGTTGTGATGCCCCGCATCAAGAGTGATCTTGTTGTATTACTGGAAGCAGCGGCCAAAGGAGAACTGAAAGGTCAGAAGATTGAAATCGATCATCAGTATGCTGTAACCCTTTCATTGGTGTCCGGTGGTTATCCGGGCGATTATGAAAAGGGCTATGTCATTCGGGGCTTGCAGAAAGATGAAAAGGGCGCTCAGGTTTTTCATGCCGGTACCAGCAAAAAAAATTCGGAAGTGGTCACCGATGGTGGACGGGTGTTGTCGGTCACCGGAAAGGGAATTTCCCTGCAAGAAGCACGACAAGAAGCCTATGCTATGGCAAGAAACATAGCTTGGGATGGCTTATATTACCGAAAAGATATTGGAGTGGATTTGTTGAATTATAACGGATGACAGTCCGTTAGGCTGATTTACGAAGGGTGTTCGCCAGACGTAAATTCTAACTAGAAAATTAAAAGATGGGATGTTCATGCGGATCGACAAAAAATAAAGACGGCAAAGTAGCCGGCTGTAATAATAACGGTGCCTGCGAAACAGGCGGCTGCAATAAAATGAATGTGTTTGATTGGTTATCCAACATGGATATTCCGGTTGTTGACAAATTTGATGTAGTGGAAGTTCGGTTTAAAAACGGCAGAAAAGAATTTCATCGCAATACCGATAAGATTAACCTGACAACTGGGGATGCCGTAATTGTTGAGGTGCCGAATGGACATCACCTCGGCCATGTCTCCCTGCAGGGTGAGTTGGTTCGGTTGCAAATGCAGAAGAAAAAAGTAGCCAACGACAGTGAAATCAAAAAAATTTACCGACTGGCCAATCAGAAGGACTTAGAAAAGCTGGAAGAAGTTAAGAAACGTGAATTGCCCTCTCTTTACCGTTCGCGTGAAATCATCCGCGATCTGAAATTAAATATGAAATTGTCGGACATTGAATACCAGGCCGATAACACCAAAGCAACATTTTTTTATTCAGCTGAAGACCGAGTGGATTTCCGTGAGCTTATCAAGTTGCTTGCCGGGGAATTTAAAGTACGGGTTGAAATGCGTCAGATTAGTTTACGACAGGAAGCGGGTCGGTTGGGAGGGATTGGCGTTTGCGGAAGAGAACTTTGTTGTTCAACATGGTTGACTGATTTTAAAAATGTGGCCACCAGTGCCGCGCGGTATCAGAATTTGTCACTGAATCCAAGTAAGTTGTCCGGGCAGTGTGGCCGCTTAAAATGCTGTCTGAATTATGAACTGGAAACGTACATGGATGCGTTACAGGATATACCAAAAATTGAAGGACCACTATTAACAGAAAAGGGTGAAGCCAACCTACAGAAGACGGACATCTTCCGCAAGATTATGTGGTTTGGTTTCCGAGAAGAGAACACCTGGTATCCCCTCAATGTGAGTCGCGTCAACGAAATTCTGGCGATGAATCGCGAGGGAAAAAAACCGGCTAGTCTGGATCGTGACGTCATTGAAGTAAAAGCACCTATTGAAACGTTGAACAGTGATCTTCAACGCATGGATCAGAAGTATAAGGATAAGGGTAAGAAACGGAAGAAGAAAAGGAGTGGAGGAAATAGTGGAGGGGCAAATAGTGGCGGAGAAAACCGTCAGCATCCTCAGGCTAATCAGCAGCGGAGATCGAATCCTAATCAAAATCAGAACTCGAACCCTGGTGGTGATGCAAAACCACGTCCAAGACCCAACCCCAATCAAAATCCAAATAAACCTCGTAATCCGAGATGAGAATATGGCGTAGTGTAGTCATGGTGCTGGTGCTGCTGAGTTCCTGCGATGACAGAAGAGTTTTTGAGAAGTATGCAGATTTTGATGATCAACATTGGCGCGTCAGTGAGCAACCAGAATTTGATTTTGAGATTACCGATACGCTTGAACATTATTCCATCTATTGCAATTTGCGCAACGCAGAGTCTTATCCGTTTTCCGATTTCAGGTTTTCCTATTCATTAACCGATACAACGGGTGCTGTGCTTGAGCAAAAACAAATCACAGAGTATCTGTTTGACAAAAAATCTGGCAAACCTTTTGGCAGCAGCGGCCTGGGTGATATCTATGACCACCGATTCATGCTTTTAAACAACTACTCATTTCCACACAGTGGAAAGTATATCATCCGGTTTGAGCAATTTATGCGTGCTGATACCCTGGCTGGTATTTTGGCGGTCGGACTACGGGTAGAGAAAACTGAAAAAGAGAAAAAGTAAACTTATCCTACCGCTACGGATGAAAAGCTGTCTTCCGAAAAGTGGATGTCGCCTATACGAAGCAAATCTTCCGAAGTAATCTTCTCTATACGAAGGATCATGTTTTGATAATATGCGGAGTCAAGATTAAAAATATTCAGGTTTTTTATTTTATCGGCATTTGCAAAAGGAGTGGCAATTTCAGCTTGTAAACTCCCGATGAAATGGTTGCGGGCGGTATCCAACTCGTTGGCGTCAATGGGTTCAGTACGAAGTCGTCTCAATTCTTTGCGAATCTCATCTTGTGTCAGGCTAACATTCTCTTTGTTCACATCGGCACCTATAATCAGGTAGCTTTCGTGTTTGAGCGCATGGAGTGATCCATGAATGCCGTATGTCAGTCCTTTTTCTTCGCGGATATTTTTCATCAGCCTCGAACCAAAATATCCTCCCAGGATATGGGCCATAAAAAGAACATCAACGTAGTCCGCATGCGTTCGCAAAACGGACTTTCTACCCATGCGAATAGAGGCCTGAACACTTCCTTCTTTTTCCTGGTAGAGCTCAAATTTATCGAGGGGAGAAGGTGTCAGACTTTTTTGCTCAACAGGTGAAAAAGACAAGGATGCTAAACGCGATGTGATAAGCGAGTAATTGTTTGAATCAATCTTCCCGGATACAAAAACTTTTACATCCTTGAAATATGCGTGTGCATGGGCGCGCAACTGCTCGGGTACGAGGGCTGCTATATCGGTCTCTTCTAATTCCTTACCATAGGGGTGCGATTCTCCAAAAAGTTTTTTCCGAAATAAAGCGGAGGCAAGAAAACTCGTTTTCTCCTGATTGATTTTAAGATTTTGAAGATAGACCGATTTGAGTTGCGCCAATTCTTTTTCCGGAAAGGAGGCTTCCAGCAGGATTTCAATAATAAGATTAAGGGAGGCTGCAAGATTTTTGCTCAGCGAATAAAGTGCTACAGAAACAATGTCAAGCCCCGGACTTATTTCAACATGCGCACCGTAGCGGTCAAAAAGCTCGGCTATGATGAAGCTGTTCTTTTGTTTTGTTCCTCGCGTCAGGTTGTGTGCAGCAAAGTAGGCAGCGCCCCAGGTTTGTTCAAACCATCTTCCGGCTTTAAAGATCAGTTCAATTTTTACTACGTCTTGTTCGCCACCACGGATGAAAAAAACTTCTAATCCGTTTTCCAGTGTTGTTTTCTCAGGCGTCAGTAAATCAAAAGAATTGCTCCGGATGAAAGGAGGAGGGATGGTGCGGTCCAGCATTAATCAGTTACCGAATCCTCGGAATTGGATTTGTTGATTTGGAATAGTAACGAAAAGCGTAATGTCTCTGCCAATGGATGCTCACGTTGGTTAGTAGGAACAAGATAGGCAACATCAATTCCAAATCTGTCTTTGCGGAAGCCGAGGCCTAGCGTCATGTATTTGCGATTGCCCTTGTCTTTCGCTTCCAGAAAATAGCCCAGGCGGGCGGCAAAGGTTTTGTTGTACCAGTATTCCATGCCTGCCGAAAGCATGATTTCGTGCATCTCTTCTTTGAAGCCACCGGGTGCATCGGTAAACGAACCGAACATACCGCCCAATAAGGATTGACCTTCGTCAATCGTGGGTACCATTAATTTGCTGAAGTCGAGGATAAACGTGAGCGAATTATAGGGGTCAAGTTCGGTGGTAAAGGCTGAGCCGACACGCAATGTTGTGGGCAAGAAATTCTTATTAGCATTGTCGGTGTAGGTGAGTTTGGCTCCGATGTTTGAAATCTGCGCACCCAGTGAGAGGTTCGAGTTCCGTGCATTTTGTAAAGTTTTCGTATAGAAAACGCCAAGATCAACGGCAACGCTGTTTCCTGGCTGAGCGTCCGTTCCACCACTGCTGAAATAACCGGTTAGGTTCGAGTGAATGTACCGTGCGGTAAGTCCAAGGCTGAAGTTCTGCGTCAGCATGCGGGAGTAGGTGCCATCCAATGCGAATTCCCGCGGATTAAAATTTGTTCCGTTCACCCCATCATCGGTAAAGAAAATATCACCTAGGTCAAAATATTTAAACGACACCGCTACGGCTTGTTCTTTCGAAAATTTATAGAACCCGGTGAGGTAAGCAATAGACATGTCGTTTACAATTTTCCCAAGCCAGGGTGTATAACTAATGGATCCGCCATACGCTTTGTCTATGTACACCAACTTTGCGGCATTCCAGTACGTTGAATTTGCATCGGGAGAAGTAGCTACACCAGCATCTCCTAAAGCGGCATGGCGCGCATCGGGTGAAATGGATAAAAAAGGTACAGCAGTCGTGATGGCTTTCTGCGAGCCGAGTAATTGATTCGGATCGTTGATGGTATCGGCAACATGCAGATAAAAATTATCTGCAAGACATTGCCACGAAGCAACAGAAGAAACAACAGTCAATAATGCGGCTCTAAAATTCATCAATCCGATTTTTTTCAAGGGTCAAAGATAATCAATTCACTATAATAAGTTTGGTAACATGCTCATTTTTAGAGCCATCGGCTAAGGAACGAACAACCAGGCGGGCTAGGTATAAGCCCGGGGTTAATTTTTTATCAGCAGCGATTTCAACATCCAAAGTCAATAATTCAACTCTGTATGGACTTTCAGTTACCGTAGCCCCAAGGGCCTGAATAACCTGCCCCGTGGAATTGTAGAGATAAAAAGTGGTTTCCAGGTCCTCTCCCGAACGATTGTGCGTAAAAAAGAAGGTTGTTTCCTGTTTAGTAGGATTCGGGTAATTGCCGAAGGATTCTATCACAAGGCCTTGCCCATCGGTTACAACAAAGTAAATAATAGCTTCTGCAGGGTTGTTGTAGGTATCCCACGCTTTCACTGTAATGGTATGCTTTCCGGCCGGAAGGCCCTTCAGCGGATAGTAAATATACCCTGTGGTGAAATCATTGGGATTGGCCTGATAGTAATCGTTCAGAATAAAAATTTCTCCGTCATTATCGAGTACAGCAATAATATCATTTCCAATCCCATAGCTGGAGATATTAATGCCGCTGGCGTCTTTCAATCGAACAACGAGCTCGGTATCCGGACTGGTAATTCCTCCGTTGATAAACGTTGTATCACCCATAAATAGCGCAAGTGTTGGTGACGTGTTATCGATGGCGGGATTCACCTCACTTTGCCCAATAACAAAATCTAACGCATAGCCCGCAGCATCAACTTGTAATGAAGCATCGCGCGCATACACACTCAGTTTTCCCGGGCCGGTTTCATAGGCAATATTTTTGGGAAGAATAAATTCAAATTGAAATGTTCCATTTTTCACATTTGCTTTTCCGCGGAAAAGCGAATTGAACCATTGATCGAATTGAAAGGCCGGGTTATTTTTTCCAATGGTTACAAAATCAGTTTTCTTATCGAATAAAGTAGCTTCTAATATTCCAGTAAAGTTGGTGAGAATGTTGCCTTCTGAATCCTGAACTTCGCCCTTCACGATTACTGTAGAACGTGCACTGAGGGTACTTGATCCGGTTGCTGTTTTAATTTCGGTGATAACAGCCTGATGCTGTGGCATAGCCAGCAATAACGAAGGATCGGCAAGCAATGAAAAATTCCGATTAGCCACCCCGCTTGTACTTCCATTTTTTGTTCTGCGAAAAATTTCACCCAGCGTGAGGTACTGCCCGTCTTCACGATCAAATACGGCATCGTAAAAAGCGCTGTTCAAGCCAAAGTTTGTACTAGAATTTACAGGTCTTGCGGTGGTAACAAGTCCGATGGCACCTCCATCAGCCTTTGTTACAATCAACTCTGCACTTGAAATTTGCGAGGGATCATCTTGCCGGCCAAATTCGCACGTAGCCGTTACGAGAAAGGGATACGTTTTATTTACGAGTTCAGGAATGGTGAAATCAGAAAAGATGCGCTCATCAGTCCAGACGCGCTCAGATCCATGTCCTGTAAAGTTAATGATGAGCGAGCCGCGGTTAAAGATGTCGACAATGTCTTTATTCATTTGCGGAACAACGTCTCCGCTGGGCCGTGTTTCTTTTTGATAGGTTCCCATGAAAAACTTCCGCGTATCAAAGGCAGGATGATTGGCTTCAATAAAATCGGCCAGAATGTTGGATTGGTTCTGGTGTTCGCGTGAGAATCCATCATCGATGTTGCCGTCATCAGCCACAAAAGTTATCTCTTTTCGCCAGCGCGCCATTGTTTTTTTATCCGTATCGTACGCGATGATTTTATTTACTACGGTTATTGCTTCCAATGCTGTTTTTACGGGTAACCTGCCAACGCCAATATCCATTGTGTGATTGACGGCAGGATCTTCAGCCCAGGTGCCTTCGTTATTTTCTAAAAATCCGAAATAATCATCGCTGGAATAAGTTTGAAGCGGGTGAAGCGAATTGCGCGATTCGTACGTGGGTACAAAGTTGGTATTGTTGCTTACGCGATTTTTATAATCATACGATCCACGCCCAAAGAGCAAAACAGCCTTTAGTGCTCCGGGATTTTTGTCGCGTAAGTATTTGATAAAATCCCGAAGGGCCGAAACATCCTGGCGCCCGGAAGAGAATTCGTTAAAAATCTGCCCGACTACAACGACCGCTGTTGTCCATTGGTTATGCTGTTGGCGGTGATTGGCTAACTGCGTGGCTTGTGGTAAAAAATCAGGGTGGGTAATGATGATAAAATTTGGTGTATTGAAGCCATGTAAATTCTGATTAGGCACTTTTTCGATAAACTCAGGAGCAGGAATTTTTTCATTGAACAGAATAAATTGTTTCAGCGATGTTGTGCTGGTTGAAAATGTTGACGTGCCGGCTGCGTGGAAGAACGATTGAATGACGGGCTCCTGTGGATTGGTGATATCCCAAATGAAACTGGTTGATGGAACCTGTGTGAGTTTGAATTGTGTTGTGGCGTGCTGCAGGCTTTCGCTGGATTGAAAAATAGTCTGATCGCCATACAGCGATAATTTCCGCTTGAAACTGATCAGAAAAAAATCCAGGTAGCCGATGGAACGGCCCGCACTTTTGATGTACTGGTATTTAATTTCCTGTGTCGTTCGTGAAGATGCTGCAACTGTATTGGCGTTGAACGCAAGGGTATCACGTCTGTCTGCACCCTTAACAGCATACCGGGAGTTTGGAATAGGTAAAACAGTTTGTTGAAATACTTCGGTGTTGTTAAAGAACAATTTGAAGGAAGAACCGGAATAGGATTGCGCCATGACATCACTTACCCATTTGATGGTGGTATTCTCGAGTATACCGGGAGCATCGAACGTAAAGGATCGCTCTGTTGTGAGGTCAAACTTTTCACCAAACCAATCTCGCCCGGATTTCAATTCATTGTACGTATCCAGTTCGTGAAAATAAAAATCGTTGAATGAATCAACCACAGGGAAATTTCCACTATCACTTTCTCGTACAGTTACGCGCTTGCCTGCATCTTCGGACACGGTGATGAAATAGAAATTCTTCTCGGCATATAGATTATGTTCGTATCGGAATACTTCCTTTACCGGATTAAATTCAACTTCATCGGGGCCCTCCGCATAAAACAAAATGTAATCACTCTTATCGAACTTCCCATCACCTTCGCCCGCAATGTAAACGGATGTTTCAGGCAAATCGGCTGGCCGCGCTGCACTGTTGGCTTGTGCTAACATGCCTCCGCCATAGCCATATAATTTTATTTTCCGTGGATCGGTTTTATCCGGATCAATACCTATTTTTTTCAGGAGATCGTAACTGATTTTGTAAACGCCAGTTTTCTCAACAGCTAGTTTGTAAATGTTTCCCGATCGCAAAACAGACTCCTGTGCTGCTACTCCAGTGAAGGAAAGCATCAGCATAGTTCCTAATAAAGTGCGTATGCCTGACCGGATTGTCACTCTGTAAGTTTTATTTAACGCTATTTCGAAACCAACCGAACACCTAACGAAAGTGCAATATACCCAAGTATAATCAGGGGAATGGCCACGAGTTGCAGACCAACCAACAGTAATACCGAAATGAAAAGGAAAGTAAACCTGATTTTGTTATCAGCCCAGGAGAAATTCTTGAATTTTAATGCGAACAACTCGAATGGGGATACCAAAAGCAATGAAAAAACTATGGTAATGCCGACCAACACCCAATCCTGAAATAACCAATCGCCTGTTGATTCACGAATAAGGGGTAAGGCTGAAATGAACAAGGCATTGGCTGGGGTGGGTAAGCCTTTAAAAGAATCGCGCTGTGTTTCGTCTATGTTGAAGATAGCCAAACGAAGGGCAGAAAACACGGCAATGGCGAAGGCAATGAAAGGGAGAATTTCGTATGAAGAAGATCCTTTTAAAAGAACATACATCACGGTAGCCGGTAAGAGTCCAAAACTAACCATGTCGGCAAGCGAATCAAGTTCTTTGCCAATAGGCGAGCTAACGTGTAACAACCGGGCAGCGAAACCATCAAAAAAATCAAACACACAGGCAGCCCAGATGAAATATGCTGCCGGAATGGATCTTCCCTCCAGCAGAAACACAACACCCAGGCAACCACACAACAGGTTACAGCAGGTTAAAAAATTAGGAAGATGCTTAAGCATGGGGTATCAGCTGAGTGGTAAGGCGCAAAATGGATTATTTTTTTTCTCATAGCCAATCGTAGTGGCTTCTCCGTGACCCGGATAAACCGTAACATCATTGGGCAGTGTGAATAATTTTTGATGAATGCTGTTGATTAGAATATCGAAATTCCCGCCCGGAAGATCCGTTCTGCCGATGCTATTGCGAAACAGAACATCGCCACCGATCAATACTTTTTCTGTTGGATTGTAGAAAGCGACATGACCGGGTGAATGTCCGGGCACAAAGATAATTTCAAACTCTTGGTGCCCAACGGAAACGGTCTCTCCTTCCAGGAGATAGCCATCCGGATGGGCTTCGGCATATTGATGAAAACCATAATTCGGAGCATAGGCTTTCACGGCATTCAAGACCACCTCATCACGCGCTTCGATCAACAGGTTTACGTTGTATTTCTCTTTCACAAAATGATTACCCAATACGTGATCGATGTGGCAATGTGTATTCAGCAATAATTTTACGGTAAGTCCGTTTGCTTCGATAAACGCTGTCAGTTCGTGCTGTTCTTCTTTATCATAACACCCCGGGTCAATTACAAGACACTCTCCTGTTTCGTCATACACGACATAGGTGTTTTCCTGAAACGGATTGAACACCAGGCATTTTATCTGCATAGGCATAATTTCAGTTCCAAAAATAGGCTGAATTTTACGGGAGGCCAGATAATTGTGTCAATTTTATGAGGCTTTATTCAGCATGACGACAAATCGAAAAGTTGACTATATCATTATCGGACAAGGATTGGCCGGTTCGGCCGTTGCTGTTCAGTTACTAAGGCGCGGAAAAAAAATTCTGGTAATCGATCAACCCGCAAAGAATAACTCCTCACGAATTGCCGCGGGACTATTTAACCCCATCACCGGTAAGAAAATGGTCAAAACCTGGATGGCCGATGAAGTCTTTCCTTACCTGCACCAATTTTACCGCGAGGTAGAAAGTGTTTGCAAGACGAGTTTTTTTTATCCCACGCCACTATACAGGCCTTTTATTTCCATTGAAGAACAAAATGAATGGATGGCCAGAAGTGCAGATGTGGCGTTCAAGTCCTATGTGTCAGAAGTTTTTACGCATTCAACAGTGCCACAGGTAAATGATCCGGATGGCGGACTTGTAGTGCAACAATGCGGGTATCTGAATACAACCGAATACATCCTGTCCGTGCGGCAATGGATTTCCCGTGAGGGTACTTTTCTGGAGGAGGATTTTACGGAAGAGAGTTTGAAAATCGACACATCCCACGTAGAATACAATGGATGGACGGCACCGCGAATAATTTTCTGTCAGGGTACACGGCAATCCAGGTGGTTTGAATGGATTCCGATCAGGCCCTTGAAGGGTGAGACCATTTCCATTTCAGCAGATGTTGAAACAGCATATGTCATTAATCGCGGTGTTTATATTGTTCCGGCTGGTGTGAATAAGCACTTCAGGGTGGGTGCGACCTACTTTTTCCAGGATAGGAGTGAGGTTTGTACAGATTTGGCCCGGAGGGAACTTGAAGAGAAGCTGGGTCAGCTCATTTCTTTTCCCTTTAGGGTGATTGGGCAGGATTGGGGTTTCCGCCCGACCACACCCGACCGCAGACCCATCATGGGGCAACATCCTGATTTAAAACCTTTAGCTGTTTTTAACGGTTTAGGTACCAAAGGTGTGAGCCTGGCTCCTTATTTTTCGGACGTTTTAATCCGTTCGTTGGAGAATAGCGGAACGTTAAACAATGCGGTAGATGTTAGTCGGTATAAATCAGTATATTGGTCAGTTCCAAAAATAGTATGATTGTGAGAAGTGTAGCCATCATAGGATTGGTGTTGTGGAGTGCCATAAGCTCTACGGTTTTCGCTCAGCAGACGAGCTATAGCCCGGAAGTGTTTGGAAAAAACAGAATTCAATACCGGCAGTTCAACTGGCAATATTTAAGTGGTGAAAATTTTGATGTCTATTATTACGATGCACGCAGGGCGAGCGCACAGGAAGCACTTGTTTACCTGGAGGCAGAATTCGATCGTATTACCGATCTGATTGCATATCCTCCTTATTTTAAAACGAAGGTTTTTATTTATAATTCGCTTTCCGATTTGCGCCAAAGCAACGTAGGGCTGAACCGTACACAGTACACCGTTAACGGAGAAATTGAATTTATCAAGCCTTACGTTGAAGTTGCCAACCCGGGAACGGTGCAGGAGTTTAAAGAAGAACTGCTCTTTAAAATCTCGGAGCTCATGGTGAATGAGATGATGTTCGGGGGCAACCTGAAAGATATTTTTCAAAGCTCTATTCTGATGAATTTGCCCGATTGGTTTGTGGATGGGGCATCACTCTATGTTTCGAAAGGATGGAGTGCAGAGATGGATGACAACATCCGGCAGATTATACGTTCCCGCAAGGCCAAAAAACTTACAAAACTAACCGGGCCCGAAGCGGCTTTCGCTGGGCAGTCGATGTGGAACTACATTGCCGAAAAATACGGAAAGAGTTCAGTTGGAAATATCCTCAACTATACCCGGATAACCCGCAACGAAGAGAAAAGCGTTTTGATTACCCTCGGCATCAGTTTCCGGCAACTCATGATGGAATGGTTTAAATACTACGCGGATATGGAAGCCAGCGTGAGTAAGTCGTATGTAGTGCCAGCCGACTCTACCAACTTTACCAATCAACATAAAAAAACACCCGTATTCACAACTGTAAAGCTGAGTCAGGATGGCCGCTATATTGCGTATGCCGAAAATGACAGGGGGCGCTACATTGTTAAAGTGCGTTCGCTTGAAAATGGTAAGGAAAGAACAATTATTTCGGGGGGCATTAAAGTAATCAAACAGCAAGTTGATTATCGCTTGCCTATTATCAGTTGGGCTGATGATCACACGCTTGGCGTAATTGGTGTGAAGAATGGCGAATACGTATTCTGGCTCTACGATCTGAGTACCCGCACAAAACTTCCACGCGAACTGGATAAGTTCAGTAACGTTCGGAGCATAAGTTTTTCAGGCAATGGCCGGCTGGCTGTATTGAGTGCCGATTTCGAAGGAAGAAATGATTTGTTTCTGATCAGCTCGCGCAGAGACCGGGTAAGAAGGCTGACCAACGATTTATACGATGATCTTGATCCCTCCTTTATTCCAGGAACAAACCGTATTGTATTCAGTTCAAATCGAACTACCGATTCGCTTCGCACTTCGCGGAAACCAGATTTCGCCCAACTCACCGACAATTACAACTTGTTCATGTTCGACCTGGACAGTACCACCAACTTATTAAAAAAGATTACCAACACGCTTAGTAAGGATTTTGCTCCGCTTGCTTTAGATGAATACAATGTTGTTTACCTCAGTGATCAGCGTGGAATCGTTAACCTTTTCAAGTATAACCGTGCTACCGGTATCTATTCGCAGATCACCAATTTTTCGTCAAGCATTACCAATTTTGATTTGAACTTTAACACCAATACGCTGGCCTATGTAACGAGTCGCGACAGAAGTCAGAATGTTTTTGTGAACCATAATTTTAATCTGAACCGCCAGGTTTTCACACCTCCTACCCGAAGAAAAGAATTGCAACAGGCACGTGTTATCCGTGAACGGAGAAAAGTGGAAGAGAAGGACAATAAAAACATGAGCATTAAAGACTTACTGAATGCCCGGTTGAAGGAAGCACAACAAAAGGACACGGTTACGCAAAAACCCCAGGCTATTCTCAAAACTGATTCGGTCACCATCAGTAAGCCAGATACCGTTATCATCAATAAAAATGTAGTCAATACCGACAACTATCAGTTTGACGAGGAAAGCAAAACACAACAGGAGATAAAGAAGAAGGAATCGGTGGTGAATACTGATAATTACAAGTTTGAAGATGAGGTGGCAAAAGAAAAACAACCAGGCGATACTTTTTTAAGCCGCTATGTAAAAGCACGCGATAAAAGCCGCATCACCGGGCCTTTCCCGTATGAGTCTAAATTTAGTAAGGATAACCTCGTGACCTCTTTTGTGATCGATCCGATGCGCGGTATGGGCATTCTGATTGAAACACAAATGAATGACATGCTCGAAAACTATCGTTTTAATGGAGGATTAATGACCACCATTGATCTACGGAATAGCGATGTATATGCTGAATTTCATTACCTGCCAGCTTTCATTGACTTCAGCACCCGTTACGACAGACGGGCTATCCGTTGGGAACCTTACTCCAATGGCAATATTTACCAGTACTCGCTCAATAGATTTGAGTTTGGAGCTTCTGTTCCGGTAAGCGATCGGATTCGCTTTACCTTGAAGCCCTTTGGTTCTGTAGCCCATTCCATCAACCTGGGCCCGGTGAATGGTGTGGCTAAACCAACCTTTACACCTACCGATAATTATTACGCTGGCGCTACCTCCGAAATCATTTTTGATAACGCTATTGCCACGGGCATGAACCTGATGGAAGGTACGCGGGGAAAAATAAGTTTTGTGCATCAGCAGGGTATTAATAATGCCGACCTGAGTTTCAGTAAAGTGTCGGTGGATATTCGTCATTACCAGAAAATTTATAAGGAAATAGTATTTGCCATGCGCGGTTTTGCAGGCTCTTTCTTTGGCAACTCGCCTAAGAAATATTTGCTCGGGGGTATGAATAACTGGGCTTTCAATAACACGTACTTAGACGGAACAACCAGCGAAGGTGACGATAATCCATTGGGCGTTGCCGCTGAAAATCAGGACGTTCTTTTTGTGGAGTATGCCACTAACCTGCGTGGTTTCGATTATGCTACGCTCTTTGGAAATAATGTCATGTTGTTCAATGCTGAACTGCGGGTGCCGTTGGTCAGGGCATTATCCAATTCACCTATTTCTTCTAATTTCTTCCGTAATCTTCAGTTCACAGCCTTTTACGACATCGGTACGAGTTGGTCGGGCAAGCCGCCTTTCTCCAGCGAAACGAGTGTGAGTTACGATGTAATCAAAAGCGGCCAGACGTTTGAAGCGCGTATCAAGAACTATTTGAACCCCTGGTTATATAGCTATGGATTGGGTGTTCGTACAGTGGTGTTTGGTTACTACCTGAAATTCGATCTGGCCTGGCCGGTTACGAATTACCAGGTAAGCAACCCACGCGGAATGCTTACGATCGGGTTCGACTTCTGATTTTATCAAAACATTTGCCGATCTTGTGCCGCATTGGCGCGATACTGAAACGCCTGCTATACTAATCTATTATGACAAAATCGATGACCGGCTTTGGCCAGGCTTCTCATGACGATGCGCAGGGGCAAATTCATGTCGAAATAAAAAGTTTGAATTCAAAATTTCTGGATTTAAACCTTCGTCTCCCAAAAGCTTTTTCGGACAAAGAACTAGAGGTACGAAACCTCATCAGTGAAAAACTTGAACGGGGAAAAGTTTCTGTCAGCATCGAATACCAGCGCCATGCCGATGGCGCCATTAAGCAAACCTATAATCAGGCACTCTTCACAGCATACTATGCAGAATTAAAGAAACTGGCAGATACGGTGGTGGCACCTTACGAAAATCTTTTTGAACTGGCGTTGAATTCACCGGATGTCATTGAAAGCAGTCTGACAGAAGAAGTTAGTGATGAAGAGTGGGCCAAAATAAAAGTTTGCCTGAACGATGCCATTACCCAATGCAATACCTATCGTGTTGATGAAGGAAGCGTGTTGGAAAAAATGCTGATCGGCTGTTGTAAAACCATCGAGGTGGGATTAGAAGAGGTAAAAATTCTTGATCCGAAACGGATTGATCGCGTACGCGAAAGACTGAAAAGCAACATCACCTCCTTTTTTGGCGAAGAGGGATTTGATCTTAACCGGCTTGAGCAGGAGATTATTTTCTATATCGAAAAACTGGATATCAATGAAGAAAAGGTAAGACTAAAGTCGAACCTCGACTATTTTCTTCAGGCTCTACGCGAACCGCAGTCGAATGGTAAAAAACTTGGTTTTATTGCACAGGAGATTGGCCGTGAGATCAATACCATCGGCTCAAAAGCAAACGATGCGGAAGTACAGAAGCATGTTGTGGTGATGAAGGAAGAGTTAGAAAAGATAAAAGAGCAATTGAATAATGTTTTGTAAGCTGGTTTTTTGTTTTGGCGGTGTTACTTTTTTAAAACCTTCTCATTCTACCAGAGCAAACAGGAAAGTTCAAACCAATAACAGACTATGAAGTTTCCACAGATTTTCATTAAAACCCCCAGTCATAAGCGATTCAATTTCACACCCCGGTTTTACGAACCTCAGGTGGAGGAGCGCAAAGAGCGGGAGGAACGAATACGACAGGAACTTGAAGAACAGGGGCTGCGCGAGAAGGAAGCAAACGAAGCGGCATCGCGTACGGAGGCAGAAGATTTTGCATACCGGCAGCGGATTGCAGGATCTTTTCGAACCGCAAAAAAAACAGTTACACCTCAGTCCGATCCATCGGCAACGTTAATTCGCCTTTTTATCATCTTATTATTAACGCTGGGCTTGATAGCGTATCTGCAGTATGGTAAGGTGGCGCTCTATGGCGTTTTTCTGGCAATCGTTCCCTTTTATTTATACCTCAAGTTCAGAAAGCCACGAGGTTAGCCGGTATTACCTCAACGCAGGGGTTCAAATGCTTTTTTATGCGGAAAGAGTTTGCGTTAAATTTGCACCTTTGCAGATCATTCTGATTTTTTCATGCCCGATATTATTCAGCTTTTACCTGATTCTATTGCTAACCAGATTGCAGCTGGTGAAGTAGTACAGCGTCCGGCATCGGCTGTGAAAGAGCTGATGGAGAATGCTATTGATGCCGGTGCGAAGCAGATTACCCTCATCGTAAAAGAGGCCGGTAAAACATTGATCCAGGTACGTGATGATGGGGCGGGCATGAGTGAGACAGATGCCCGCATGAGCCTCGAACGGCACGCCACTTCAAAAATCAGAAAGGCAGAAGATTTATTTACGTTGCACACCATGGGTTTTCGTGGCGAGGCATTAGCTTCTATTGCTGCCGTGGCCCAGTTGGAAATGAAGACCCGGCTTGCCGATCAGGAATTGGGAACGCTCCTGGTTGTGGAGGGATCGGAAGTGAAAAGGCAGGAGCCCGTAGCGTGCGAAAAAGGAACCAGCATCAGTGTTAAGAATCTCTTTTATAATATTCCTGCCCGCAGAAATTTTCTGAAATCAAATGCCAGTGAATACCAGCATATAACCGATGAATTTCAACGGTTGGCACTCGCTCATCCCGAAATTTCTTTTCAACTGGTTGAAACCGATTCCCTTGAATATGATCTGCCCATCAGCAGGCTAAGTCAGCGGATTGTTAACCTTTTCGGAAAATCCTATCAGGAACAATTGGCTCCTTGCCAGGAACAAACTGCTTTGGTGAATCTGACAGGATACATCGGTAAACCTCATTTTGCACGAAAGAAACGCGGTGAGCAGTTTCTATTTGTGAACAAGCGATTCATCCGGAGTAATTATCTGCATCATGCCGTGATGAAGGCGTTTGAAGGATTGCTTCCGGACGACAGCTTTCCGTTTTATGTGCTCTTTTTGACGATTGACCCCAGGCATATTGATGTAAACGTTCATCCTACCAAAACGGAAATCAAGTTCGATGATGAGAAAGCAGTCTATGCGGTAGTGCTTTCGGCTGTCCGGCAGGCTTTAGGAAGTCATAACCTGGCTCCGGCTATTGATTTTGGTTCGGACGTAAATATCCTTTCAAAACTCAGCAATGCATCGGCACATTCGAGCGAAGTATATTTTGAAGAACGATTTTCAACTGCCCTGCACCGCCATCAGCAACCACATCAAACCAATTGGGAAAAACTCTTTGAAGGCGAGGGTATGGCTGGCCGATCGTATTCGGATGAAGCCCAGTCACCTGTTGTTCAAACCTTGCGTTTTGAGAGCGCCCTCAACCAGCCTGATGCGGAACGCACTGAATCTGGCAATCTACTCTTTCAGCTTCATCACCAGTATGTTATCAAGCAGGTGAAGTCGGGTATGATGATCATCGATCAACAGGCAGCTCATGAGCGAATTCTCTATGAGAAGTTCATGGGTCAACTTAAAAACAAAACCGGTCAAAGTCAGCAAAGTTTATTCCCGCAGACGATTCAACTCAATGCTTCCGATGTTGCCCTGGTGTTGGAGATGGCGCAGGAAATAACGGCATTGGGTTTCAGGTTTGAGGAGTTTGGAAAAAATACAGTGTTGGTAACCGGAGTTCCGGCTCATTTGCCTTCCGGCAGAGAGAAGGAGTTTTTTGAGGGACTGGTAGAGCAATTTAAAATCAACCAATCAGAAATGGCGCTGCCACTTCGTGAGAACCTGGCGCGTTCGCTGGCTAAACGAGCCTCCATTCGTGCCGGGCAACAACTGGTAAAGGAAGAAATGCAGGCGTTGCTGGACAATCTCTTTGCGTGCGGTACCTCCAACTATGCTCCCGATGGCCGCCCTACGTTTTTTATTTTTGACCTGGGTAAAATTGAAAGTTATTTTAACCGTCCATAGGACTAAGACGTTTAGCATAAAAACCTGTTACTTCATACACATAACCCTTTAACCGATCAGCATGATCCGACTAACACCGGTAGTACGAAACATCATCATTATTAATGTTATAATTTTTGTTCTGCAAAATGTCATGCCGGGTGTTACCAACCTGCTTTCGTTGTGGAATGTGCGGTCTGATAACTTCATGCCGTATCAGCTTTTTACATACATGTTTTGCCATGGCGGTTTTTTTCACATCTTTTTCAATATGATTGTGCTGGCCAGTATGGGTCCGGTTTTGGAGTCCTTCTGGGGACAAAATCGCTTCATTATATTTTATTTATTCACTGGTATTGGTGCTGGTGTCTTCAATGTCGCAATCGACTTTTTCTTTCTCGATAGCCCGTCTTTTGGTTTAATGATGGGTGCCTCAGGGGCGATTTATGGTGTTTTAATGGGCTTTGGCATGCTTTTCCCAAACATGGAGGTTATGCTGCTCATTCCGCCCATTCCTATCAAGGCAAAATACCTGGTTTGGGTACTGGGTTTAATGACACTGCTTATTGGTGGCGGAAATGTTGCCCACCTTGCTCACCTTGGTGGAATTATTTTCGCGTTTATCCTGATTCGGTATTGGCGAAGCCAGGGTGGAAGTTATTTTTAAGGTATGCTGGAAGAATTTAAAAACGCTTTTCAACGGCACAACAACGGCCATGTACAACTGATCATCATGAATGTGGTGGTCTTTCTGATGATGGGCGTTATCCTGGTATTCTCCACGGTGTCGAGCCATCCGGAAGTTTTTGAGTTCGTCCATCACCAGTTGGCTATTCCGGCTCCATTAAGTACATTCTTTTCCAAACCCTGGACGATCATTACTTATGCCTTCCTGCACGACATGTCCGGTATCTTTCACATTCTTTTCAATATGCTCTTCCTTTATTGGTTTGGAAAATTGTTCGTGGAGTACCTCGGTAGTGATAAATTGATTGCTGTATATGTATTGGGCGGACTGGCCGGGGGTATTGCTTACCTGCTGGTTTATAATCTCGTTCCCTTTTACATAGAGCGCATTCCAGGTGGTGGAATGATCGGAGCCTCCGCAGCTGTTTATGCTATAGTTGTAGCTGTGGCCACCTTGCTGCCAGATTATACCTTCTTTCTTTTATTCCTCGGGCCAGTCAGGATAAAATACATTGCGGCATTTTACATCGTTCTTTCTTTTTTGGGTTCGGTTGGATCAAACGCAGGTGGAAATATTGCGCACCTGGGTGGCGCATTGATTGGTTTTGTTTACACGAAACAATTACAAGCTGGGGTGAACTGGGGTGGCTGGATAACCTTGACCATTGAATGGTTCAAAGATTTGTTTCGCAGTAAACCCAAGGTTAAAGTTACCTACCGGAGTTCAGAATCGGTTCCACCCAAGAAGGCTGCAACTCCTTCCGGACCAAAAACATCGCAGGCTGAAATTGATGCTATTCTGGATAAGATATCTGATCGGGGTTATGAAAGCCTCAGCAAGGAAGAAAAGGAAAAATTATTCAACGCCAGCAAGAAGTAGTTACAGAAACTCCCGCATTACGGCAATCATTTCATCGGCCTTTTCTTCCTGAACAAAATGGCCAGCATCGTCAAAAATCACAAGCTGCGCGTGTGGTAATTTTGATTTCCACTTATCGAGTTCGTAGGCTGGAATGAACTTATCTTTCAATCCCCAAAACAGTAGTACCGGTTTATCTCTGATGTTGTCCATTTGTTGCCACAGTCCTTCCCACCATTCTGAAGCATTCATCAGCTCTTTTGCAAACGCGTACGCGCCCGTTCGTGCAGCAGCGTTGGGTAATGCTTTTTTGTACTGCTCATGCACAGCACGTGTAAGTTTTTGCTTGTTGGCATAGGCGGCAGGCATTACCGTATTCACGGGGAAATTCAGGTTCAGGTATAAAAATTTTCCTAGCCAGGTATTCACAATTTTTGACGGACCACGATAATGCTTGTCATTTATGAGTGACCACATCCAGGTATTGAATAGAATAATTTTCCGGATGTTTTCCGGATATGCCAGCACATAGCTCATGCTGATGCCCCCGCCAAAATCGTTAGCTACGATGGAAAAGTTTTTTAAGCCTGCCTGCTCAATAAATTTTTTTAACCGGATGGCATGCGCTGCGCACGTATAATCCGCATCGCGGGGTTTATCCGAAAGGCCGAAACCTAATAAATCAAGTGCAATACAACGGTAATTTTCGCGGAGGTCTTTAATCAGATCGCGAAAGCCAAAAGACCATTCGGGTGTTCCATGTACAAAAAGCAAAGTGTCGCCCTTGCCTTCATCAATGTAGTGAAGATTGAAGTCGTCCACGTTCAGCCAACGTGACTGAAACGGGTACAGATTTTTATCAACCCATGTGGGAACTGATTTTTCCATTGCGTAGTTGGTGGGTTTACACCACAGGCATCAGCGCCTAGATTCAATCCGAAAGAAAGCTGTCAGTTGTTCTATGATCTCGCTTTCGCTGGATAGGTATTGTGCCTGCCGGTTTACAGTATTGAATTTAACAAGGATTTTATGATATTCCTCTTCCGAAATAGAAAAGTCGGCCAGTATACCTTGTTTGAATTCCGGATCATTCACGACTTCCACATAAGTTCGGATCCGCACGTTTTCCTCCCGAACTTTAATCAGTGTTCTTTTTTCTTTTTCCTTTTTGGAAAAATAGGTGAAGGGTGAACCAATGCCTTCGGCCAGGGATGGCGTTACTACCTTGGCACGTTCGGCATATACTTTTTCCTGGAGTCGGGTGCTTTGTGTTGTGAGCTCGGGCAGAATAATTACATTTTCTGTTAGCCGTATCAGGATGTCTTCCTCATCTACCAACAGCAGATACTGCAAGGTTTTGTAGCCGATACTGGTGAACACGAGGGTGTCGAACACCACGGTAGTGATACGGAAATTTCCCTTTGCGTCAACAACGGTTCCTTTGTTTGTTCGGGTTGATGAAATATGAACGCTTGGGATGGCCACAAGCGAGGTCGAATCTACAACCATGCCGGTGATGGTAACTGTCTTTTGTGCATATAACCACTGCCCTGTTACCATCAGCAAGAAGAAGCAAATGGCTATGCGCGCTATCGGGTGCCTTGCATTGAAATGAGCAGGGATGGAAATAAGAATGCCCTTCATAAATTGAGATCAGCAATGGGCCAACCCATCAGGAGATGAATGGATTCATCATTAAGTTTCAAACGAGCATTAACTTTTATTGGCCAATTGCCCACAGGCGGCATCGATATCTTTGCCTCGGCTTTTCCGGATACGTGTGGTGATGCCATTTCTTTCCAGTAAATCCATGTACATATTGAGCGCAGCGTCATCAGCTTGCTGAAACTCCCCATCATCAATGGGATTATATTCGATCAGGTTTACTTTGGAAGGAATGATTTTGCAGAATTTCAGTAACGCTCGGGCGTGTTCTTCGCTGTCGTTAATGCCTTTCCACACTACATACTCATAGGTCACTTTCTTTTTTGTTTTCGCATACCAGTAGCGCAAAGCCTCACCCAACTCTTCAAGCGGGTTGGTATCGTTTATAGGCATGATAGACGATCGTGTTTTATCCAATGCCGCATGGAGCGATACGGCCAGGTTGAATTTCACTTCATCATCGGCCATTTTGATAATCATTTTGGCAATACCCACAGTAGAAACCGTAATGCGTTTTGAAGCCATGTTCAATCCCTTTTGGGATGTGATTTTTTCAATGGCAGTAATCACGTTGGTATAATTGAGCAGGGGCTCACCCATGCCCATGAAAACGATATTGGTTAGCGGGCGTCCGTAGAAAAGTTCAGCCTGTTCTTTAATAGCCACTACCTGGTCGTAAATTTCATCCGTGCTCAGGTTGCGCTGGCGTTTCAGTCGCGCAGTAGCGCAGAATTTACACGCCAAGCTGCAGCCAACTTGTGAGGATACACACGCTGTAATTCTTTTCTCGGTAGGAATGAGCACGGATTCAACCACCATGCCATCAAAAAGTGTCACCGCATTTTTTATGGTGCCATCGGCACTGCGCTGCATACTGTCCACCTTGATATGGTTGATGGTGAAATGTTCTTTCAGCATGTCTCGCAATCCGATGGAGAGGTTGGTCATCTGATCGAAACTCTTGGCTGATTTGTTCCAGAGCCACTCATAAACCTGCTGTGCCCGGAAAGGCTTTTCGCCTTGTTCGATAAAAAAGGCTTTCAACTCCTCGAGCTTGAGTTTACGAATGTCGCGTTTGGAAACCGTTTCCACCATGGTGCAAAGGTACGAAGACAACCAAAAAATCAGGATCAGTATTCAGCCCGGGAGCAAACTTTATTTTAGCCGCACAAAAATCTTCGTTTCACAGGCGCGCCCGGAATTGGAAAGAATGAGGGATTCGCCCTCTAACCGATCAACAGTATAGGTTTCGCTCAGGGTGCGCGACTTCTTATCAAGAATGTAGAGGTTGGCTCCGTCAAACTTATAGAGGAAAGATTTATTGTTGGAAGTCTTTTTCTTATTCAGAATACGAGTATTCTCTTCACCTGAATTGTCTTTCTTAAACTCAATCACCTGGGGTGTTGCAGCTGACATTCCGCTTTTTTCATCAATTAGTTCCTGAATACTTTCGTCTTCCGAACCCATTTTATCATCCAGACAACTGGTTTGTTTGGTGAGTTGCCAGCGGCCAATCAACGATTGGGCTTTTCCGAAGGTGCATATTAGTAAAAGAAAGAGTACGGCAGCCAGTGGTTTCATAACGTTGGTCTTTATCCAAATTTACTCAAAATACAAGCCAGCCTGAAACGTTCCATCGCCCTTTTTGAAAACTCAACTTAATAACCGAATTTTCGCCCCTTTCAATTGTATGCATATGAAGGCGAATGCCATTGTTATTACCGGAGGCTACCTCAATTCGAACAATGCAAAAACCGCACATGGTTTGATTCGGGGCACGGATCGTTTTACCATTGTCGGGATTATTGATGATAAAAGTGCCGGTAAGGATGCCGGTGAAGTGTTAGATGGGAAAAATCGCAACATACCAGTGTATGGCTCCATTGCTGATTTTGTGAAAACGTCAAGCGAAAAAGCAACATACTGCATCATTGGCGTAGCAACCAAAGGAGGTGTTATTCCTGATTCCCTGCGTGTGCTGCTGAAGGAAGCACTGAAAGACGGCTTTAGTATTGTGAACGGGTTACATGAATATGTTTCCGACAGTGAAGAGCTCGCCAGCCTGGCGCGCTCGAAAGGGTTAGAAATCATTGATGTGCGCAAGCCTAAAAAAGTGAAAGACCTTCATTTCTGGTCCGGAAAAATTCTGGAGGTTCGGTGCCCGAAAATAGCTGTGCTGGGAACGGACTGCGCACTGGGCAAACGCACCACAACACGTTTTCTGGTGGAGGCCATGAAAAAGGCAGGCTATAAAGCAGAGATGATTTACACCGGCCAAACAGGGTGGATGCAGGGAGCGAAGTACGGTTTTGTATTTGACTCTACTTTAAATGATTTTATCTCCGGTGAGATGGAACATGCCATTGTTTCGTGTTTCGAGGAGGCAAAGCCGGATATTATTTTTATTGAAGGTCAATCTTCTTTACGTAATCCCAGCGGACCTGCAGGCGCGGAGTGGATTGTTTCGGCTGATGCCGATGCCGTAGTCTTGCAGCACAACCCTCCTCGCAAGCAATACAAGGACATGGAGTTCTACCCGGCTTACCTGCCGGAGATCCAAGATGAAATTGAGTTGATTAAAATTTACGGTGCACCTACCGTTGCACTAACCGTGAATACCGAAAAAATGTCGGAACAGGAAGCCAGACAGTATGCGGCCGGAAAAGAAAAGGAGTTGGGTATTCCGGTTATCTTGCCACTGGAAGATGGTGTGGATCGACTGGTGCCATTTTTCGTGGAAATGATTCAAGACAGCCTTGCTCAGGTTTAAGAAAATAAAAGTGCTATGAAGATTAAGGAAATTAAAGTTTGGAGTGCCGATCTGGGGAATACAAAGCCGTATACCATTGCTTTCAAAACGATTGATGAAGTGCGCAATGCCTTTGTTCTCATTACACTCGATAATGGTGTAACTGGAATTGGCGCTGCTAATCCCAGTGAATACGTGGTGGGTGAAAACCTGGAACAATGCCTGGAAGCCTTACAAGAACAAAATCTTGAATTCTTAATCGGTTGTGACATCCGTGAGTTTAATCAACTCAATTTTGAAGTATGGAAACGCTTTCCTAAAAATCCTTCGGCTCGCGCAGCGCTTGATATTGCCTTACACGATGCCTTTACTAAATACCTCGATATTCCACTGGTAAAATTTCTTGGACAAAAAATGACGCGCATGCTCACTTCCAATACCATTGGTATTAAAGGTGTAAACGAGACTTTGGCCGAGGCAGATGATTACATTAAGCGAGGCTTTAAAGTGTTAAAGGTTAAATTAGGCAAAGACATCAATGAAGATGTGGAACGCCTCATGAAGCTTCGCGAACGATTTGGCAATGGAATCGTAATCCGCATCGATGCAAACCAAGGCTATACACGCGAGCAGACTATTGAGTTCTACGGAAGAACCTACGATCTGAATATCGAACTGATTGAGCAACCACTCCCGGCAAAAGATATTCTGGAAATGAAAGAGTTGCCCCGCGAAGTGCGTAACGTGATTGCAGCAGATGAATCGCTCATCACGGCTGCGGATGCCATTGAGTTGATTAAGCCACCCAAAGCTGCCGGCATCTTTAATATCAAGCTGATGAAATGTGGCGGAATCAGTCAGGCATTGAAAATTGCGGACATTGCGTTTCAGGAAGATGTTGATCTTTTCTGGGGCTGTAACGATGAAAGCATTGTAAGCATCACCGCTGCGCTGCATGCAGCCTTTGCTTGCTCCAATACAAAATACATTGATCTTGATGGAAGTCTTGACCTTGCCCGTGATGTGGTGAAGGGTGGGTTTATCCTGAAAGACGGTTACATGTATTGTCCGGAGAAACCAGGATTGGGAGTGGAGTTGCTGTAAGTAAATTTATTTCTTGTTCTGTGTTCACCCGATTCGTGGTAACGTCTTCGTATTTTTTTACCGATACATTTACCGATTTATGATGTAACCCTGCTCATGGGTTGAATAAGGGGTCATTTATGTTGAGTGGAAAATCAGCCGTAACGCGTGTTTTCTAAACGCAGTAGTGGAGGTAGCTTTTCCTCTCTAAAGCACCCTCACCATGAAGATCCAGATTCTCCGTTTACTTTTCCTTCAGGTTTTTTTCCTGATTATCTTTTGTGGCTCCACGTTTTCCTTGCCCAACTCCGGCTTTTACCTGCCCGAGTCGGTTCAGGAATTGACCTTGCGTTTTCATTCCCATCGCAATCTTATTGTACTTCCGGTGGTAATCAACGATTCCATTCGCGTGAATCTTGTTCTTGACACGGGCTGCCGAAATCTTGTTTTGTTTGGAAAGAAGTTTCAGAAACTATTTGTACACGAACATGGTAAAAAAGTTCAGTTCTCCGGATTAGGATCTGGTGGACCTGTGTTTGGCACAGTGTCGTTGAAAAATAAAGTTTCCATTGATGCTGTATTGGGAGATGATATTCCAGTCGTAATTGTACCCGATAAAAATATTTTTGCGCAGTACAAGAATGTGCATGGTGTGATTGGCTACGATATCTTTACCAAATTTGAAATCGAATTGAATCCGCGTCAGCAACTCATCACCTTTCGACCGGCTTTTACCGTAAAGCCATCTCCGGGTTATATTCATATTCCAATACGCATTGAAGATTCACGACCTATTTTAGATTCCAACATTCAACTGGATAATTCCATGCACGCCTGCAACCTCATGATTGATACCGGATCTTCGCTTGGACTGTTGTTGAAGACTACCGATCTCAATCGTTATGATGTAAGACGCGAAGAGAAAGAACTCGGCCTGGGATTAAATGGATCCATTATCGGCTATGAAACTACTGCCCGTGCGTTGTTTCTCGATGGCATTGCATTAACAATTCTTCCTGTCGGTATAATCGAGTCCTCGTGGCACAACTATGCGTCTATCGGTATGGGTGTATTAAAGGATTATGCTATCGTGCTCAATTATTGCAAGGCCTATGTTGGTTTCCGCAAGCTGACAGCTTAGGGTTGCAGTGCATTCCAGAGAATCTCTACCGGATGAAGGGCGTACCGTCCGGTGCCATCTTTAATCTGATGCCGGCAACTTGTGCCCGCTGCTGCGATGATGACATTTTCCGGTTGTTTGCGCACGGTTGGGAAAAGCACCAGCTCGCCTATCTGCATGGATAGATCATAATGTTCTTTTTCGTATCCGAATGATCCGGCCATACCACAACATCCAGACGGAATGAGGTGCACTTCGTTGCTGCCCATCCGGGTGAGAATTTTTTTCACCGGAGTTAAGGATGACAAAGCTTTCTGCTGACAGTGTCCGTGAAGTTTGATAAGTTGTCGTTGTTCTTTAAACAGGCTCAAATTTATTCTTCCGGCATCAAGCTCTTTTGCCAGAAACTCTTCAATCAGAAAGGTGTTTGAAGCAATCTTAGTGGCGCGCTCCTTTTCTTCACCACGAAGCAGATCGGGGTACTCATCGCGGAAGGTTAGAATAGCAGAGGGTTCCACACCAATCAGTGGTGTGTCTTCTGAAATCACCGGACTAAAATGTGCAACATTCTTTTTTGCAAGACTTCGCGCTTCTTCCAATAAACCTTTTGAAAGAAAACTTCTTCCTGATTCCGCGTGCTCGATGAATTTAATTTCATAACCCAACCTGTCCAGCAATTTCACCGCTGTGATACCGATTGAGGCTTCATTGTAGTTCAACAATTCATCGATAAACAGATACACTGCTTTACCCGGGTTGGATACAGTAGGTTTGAATTCGGTCTTGAACCATTTCTTCCATGTGGTGCTGGAAAGATGGGGCATGCTTCTGTCGGGTGCAAACCCAATGAACGACTTTACAATATTGGAAATTGGTTTCGTATTGAAAACAAAGCGGTATGCCCACGGTGCGATGGAGGCAAGCTTCATTCCGAGTGAGAAGTTACCGATGAGGCGTGTTCGGAATGGAATGCCTTTTTCCTTATAGTATTGATACTGCCACTCCTGTTTTAGCTTGCCCATGTCTACATTCGAAGGGCACTCGGACTTACAACCTTTGCAACTCAAACACAGATCCATCACTTCTTTAATCTCTTCGTGTGCAAACGGATTGGCTTTGTCCGACCGCGTAATCATTTCGCGAAGAATGTTCGCACGCGCCCGAGTCGTTTCTTTTTCCTGGCGAGTAGCCATGTAACTCGGGCACATGGTGCCACCACTTACTTCCGTTTTTCGGCAGTCACCGGAACCATTACATTGTTCGGCAGCCCTAAGAATTCCGTGGCTATCCGAGAAGTCGAGAAGGGTGTCAAAGTTTTTGGTGACTTGATTTTTCTCATACCGCAGAAAGGTATCCATGGGCGGTGTATTCACGATCTTGCCAGGATTGAAAATGTTATCCGGATCCCAAACACGTTTTAGTTCTTTGATCAGGGTGTAGTTGTGTTCACCAATCATTTGCGGAATAAACTCTCCGCGCAAGCGACCATCACCATGTTCACCGGAAAGAGACCCGTTGTATTTTTTTACAAGAGTTGCCGTTTCTTCCGCAATCGTTCGGAAAAGTTTTACACCATCAGGTTTTTTTAAATCAATGATCGGACGCAAGTGCAATTCACCGGAGCCGGCATGCGCATAATGAACGCTGTACAAACCGTGCTTCTTCAGAACTGTACCAACATCGGCAATGTAGTTGGGCAAGTCCTGCACATCAACAGCGGTATCTTCAATAACCGGAACAGGTTTCTCATCACCCGGTACGTTGGAGAGAAGTCCGAGGCCGGCTTTTCTTAAGTTCCATACTTTTTTAATATCGTCTCCACTAACAACCGGATAGGAATAACCGAGCTTATTGTTTTTTAGATCTTCGATGAGTGCCTGTGCATCGGCATCAACGCGCGCTTCTGATTCACGTGTAATTTCAGCCACGAGTATAGCCTGCGGATCACCTTCAATGAAAAAGCGATTTTCCACCTGACCCCTGTTTCGCCTGGTGGCTTCAAACACGTAATGGTCCATGAGTTCCACAGCCGATGGGTTGTGCTTCAACACGATGAGGTTTGCCCGTAGCGATTCGTTTATACTGTTGCAGTGAATGCATACCAATTTTTTATGGGGAGGTTCAAGCGGTGTTAAGCGAATCTTGGCAGAGGTAACAAAGGCAAGCGTTCCTTCCGAGCCGGCTATGAGGCTGCTGAAGTTGAAATGAGGTACTTCTGTTTTAAAAGGCTTCATACGGGCCAGCATGTCGATGGCGTAACCGGTGTTTCTTCGTTCGATGGATGCCTTCGGAAATTCTTTTTCAATTTCACGGAGGTTCTCAGGATTCGAGAGAATGCTGTTGATGTGTTGGTAGACTTTATTTTCCAGCGCATCTCCCTTCGTGCGCTCGATAAATTCGTCTGCCTGAAGTGGACCAAACCAAACTTTATTTCCGTCTGAAAGTATCGCGTTCACTTCGATAAGGTGTTCGCGCGTACTGCCATACACCACCGAGTTCGATCCGCAGGAATTATTACCGATCATACCGCCAATCATGGCGCGATTGGCTGTGGATGTTTCGGGTGCAAAGAAAAAACCGTGAGGTTTTAAATGCTGATTGAGATCATCGCGAACAATACCGGGTTGCACCATCGCCCACCGTTCTTCTGTGTTGATTTCGATAATCTTGTTAAAATGTTTGGATACGTCTACAACAATTCCACCACCCACAACCTGACCGGCCAGTGATGTTCCTGCTGTGCGCGGAATAATGGAGGATTGATGTTGTCGCGCAAAGCGAATCAGCTTTACCAGATCATCTTCCGATTTTGGAATGGCAACAGCAATTGGAATTTCGCGGTACGCGGAAGCATCCGTAGCATAGAGTTTCCGGGTCGTTTCGTCCGTGAAGAGTTCTCCCTCCAGTTCCTTCCGTAAAGCGCTGAAATCCATAGACTCAAAACTAAATTATTTGAAACGAAGTAACAATGAAGGGGATGAGCGCACGCGTTAGCGGATTAATTTTTATTCATTGTTTTTTGATGCCGGAAGAATAATTGGGAAACCGGGATCAACATCATGCCTGAAATCGCGAAAGCAATAAAGGATGAACGAAGGCCAACCGCGTGTGCGAGGTAGCCGATTAATGGAGGGCCGATGAACGATCCGGCAATACCGTAGGTGGCAATAATGGAAATGGCCATGCCGGGCGAATACTTTTTTGATCCGGAAGCGAGCATGAAGGTCATGGGAATAACAGCAGCGGTGCCAAAACCAACCAGACAGAAGCCGATCATGGAAGGCCAGAAGGTGGGCATCAATACCGCCAGATCGATGCCTATAAAAATCAGGAGGGCACTGATTCCATATGTCTTGCTCATGCCGATAACATCCACAACATGATCGGTGGCAAAACGCGACAACGCCATGCAGATCATGAAGATGAGATAGCCGAGGGTGAACAACTCAACGTTAACCACTTCTTTAAAAAAGATACCACTCCAGTCGAACATCCCGCCTTCGCAGATTGCGGCAAAGAAAACGAGGAGCCCCAAGTAAACGATGTACGGATCGGGTTTGCTCAGCATCAGTTTGTTGCCCGAAGTCGAGCGGTCATGGCGGATCAAAAAACGGTAAGCGATGAAGGTAGTGAGGAGTGTAACCAGACAAACACTGAGCAGGTGTATGCCCATGCCGATGTTATACGCTACCAGCAATGTGGAGAAACCAATACCGGCAATACCTCCGGTACTCCAAAGGCCGTGAAAGGAGCCATTGATTTTACGATCGAATTTTTGTTGCAGGGTAAGTGCCTGCGTGTTCATGGCAATATTGAGAATGCGCATGCTGAAAGCAAAAACACATAAGCAAATAATCAGCATGAATACCGATGGGGCATACCCTACACCGGCAATAGCAAGGGCGAGCGAGATAAACGCGAATGATAGCGGCTTGCGGCTATCATACCGTGAAACCAGCCAACCGGATATGGGCAGACCAATCAGCGAGCTGATGGGCATGAACAACAAGATGGTGCCGAGTTCAGCTTCGTTCAGGTTAAAGTTTGATTTGATGGTGGGGATGCGCGATGCCCACGATGAAAAGCAAAATCCGGAAAGGAAAAAGAATACACTAAGAAAGATACGTTGCTTGTTCCGGAGGTCCATCAGGTGGTAAATCGCCTGCGAATATCCGGTCTTATGGTCAAATATCTTTTAGTTACGTAAGAAATTTCGAACCATCATGTGCAGCATATAATTGCAATCGATGGATTACGATTAATTTGTTTTGAAACTCAGCCCTGCATCCCTGGTGCATGTGCTGGGTGTAACACGGCCCTGATAATCGGCTTCAAGCAGTTTTTTTACTTCTTCTTCCTCATCCGAAAGTTCAACTACGTGAGTAAAGCCTGGAAGAAATGATAAAAGTCACGCAGGTGAACATCTCTACATGGTTATGGATAATCCGAATTATTCTATATTCGCTTGAATCGATTTGATCAATATGCCTCTTGGCATTTATCTAATTCGAATGGCATGACGAACTTCCGACCTTTCATCTTTATTGCGATGTGGATAGTTTCTGTATATCCTGCATCGGGTCAGAATGATGTTCGGTTTGAACACATTACCGTTGACAATGGACTTTCGCAGTCATCGGTTACTTCAATGGTTCAAGATCAGTTTGGTTATTTGTGGATTGCGACCCTAGACGGATTAAATCGCTATGATGGAAGTACATTTCGGGTGTACCGAAATTCGAAAAGGGATAAGTATTCTATGCCCGCCAATCAACTTTCCAATTTATACCTTGATCTTCAGCAAAGTCTTTGGCTTTCCTACAGTGGCGGTATAAGTCAATTCAATCAACTCACGGAGTCCTTCACGAACTATCCTATAGTACTTCCCGGAAGTTCTGAAAGTGATTATGATGTACATGATTTTGACCCACTATCAGACAGCATTATTTTGTTGTCGACCAATCGTGGTGTTCTGGAACTTAATTGTAAGACCAAAGGCATTCGCCAAAGCCAGGATTTTAAATTTTTTGATGGTCAGAATATTTCGAATGTTTATTTAACCAACAGCGGTAGCTGGGTAATGACTAACCGTCAAGCCTGGCTTAAGAAGCCAGGTGCTGCAGAATGGAAAAAGATATGGGAAGATGACCTCAGTCTGGCCACCTTGTATGCTCCGGATGATCAGCACTTTTATTTTCAAACGCGCGACCAGTTGGTGAACTATAATCCTTCCACAGGGCAATCGAAATTGTTGTTTAGCTTTTCAAGCGATGAGGATTTTGATCCGAATCGATTTGGAATGATGAAACTTATGAACGGAGAGCTGTGGGTAGTACGGAGCGTGATCCATGTCTTTGATGCCACGGATACATGGCAGAGAACCTTGCAGCATGATCCAACAAATCCGTTTAGTTTATCCGGGTCACACCTTTCTGTTGTGTTCGAAACACGGGATGGTGTTGTGTGGGTTGGAACGAATGGTCTTGGATTAAATAAGTATAATCCTTCATTATCCATATTCCGGTATCTCGCGCAGTTTCACGGAGCAGCGTTAAGTTTATCCAGCAACTATGTTACATCTGTATTCACACGCGATGATAAACAAATTCTGGTAGGCACCTTAAATGGAATAGACATTGTGGATTTGCAGCGTAACCGAAGCAGGCATATTCCAGTGATGAGTTCATCTGGAAAGGGCGCTCAGGTTTATAAATTTTTTGAAGGCCCGGGTACCACTGTCGGATTAGCCACCAACAAGGGTATGATGCTGTTGCATCAGGATAAAATTCGAAGAATTGGAATTCCGGTTCTGGATGATCCTGAAATATCCATCTACGATGTGATCCGCCAAGGCGCACAAACCTATGTGCTGAGTACAAGCAAGGGCTTGCTTCAATGGGATACGAATACAAACATGGTTAAGACTATAAGCTCACTCGGAAGCATGGTTTTGCTGGAAGTAAACGGTGAATACTGGGTTGAAGCGAATGAAAGGATCTCAACGATCCGGGCTTCTGATCACCAAATCATCAAGACCTTCGCGCAAATTTCCGGTGACAGTACAAGTTCACCAGCGGCCTCTATAAAATGTTTTTTTCGCGACAGCAATAGAAATATCTGGATTGGGAGTTGGGGAGGAGGACTTAGTCTATACGATTCGGTACACCAGCATTTCCGCCATTTTGGTGAACGCGAGGGTTTGCCGAATGCTGTTGTATACGGAATATTGGAGGATAAATCAGGGAATTTGTGGCTCAGTACCAATGAAGGGTTATGTGTTTTTGACCCCAAACTTCAACATAGTATTCGAAACTTCAGCAAATTGGATGGTCTTCAGGGAAACGAATTTAACACGCGAGCTTACTTTCAATCGCCTTCGGGCATGATGTATTTTGGTGGTATAAATGGACTTACATTTTTTGATCCTGAAAAAGCACTTCAGATTCCATCGTTCATACCGCAGAGTGTTATCACTGCATTTTATATCAACAATAAGGAGGTTGGCAATTCTCCGGTAATAGCGGGAGTGGATCCAACGATTGAACTGGAGTGGATCGAACGAAATTTTGGATTCGAGATTGCCGGTTTGGGGTTTACCTTTCCGAGTGGTATACAGTATCAGTATAAGCTGGAAAATTTCGATCGCGACTGGAATTTTATTGGACGGGAGAACAGGATTATGTTCACGAACATTTCTCCCGGTAGGTATACGTTGCGGGTTAAATCAGGTAATACATTTGGTGATTGGGAGGAAGAAGGTCTTGCTATTGTCATTCTTGTTAAAGGACCAATTTGGCGCTCGAATTGGTTTATTTTCAGCATGATTTCGTTGGTAGTTGGTCTGGCCTATCTTGGTTATGAGCAGCGAATACGGTTTCTCCGAAGCCGGGCAATTTATCTGCAAGCCCAGGTGCTGGACCGAACACGCGAAATTCAAAAGCAACAGGAAGAGATAGCCGCTCAAAATGAAGAGCTTGTTGCGCAGGCTGAAATGCTTGAACAGCGCAACCAGGAGTTAGAAAAAATTAAAGATTCGTTAGAAAGACGCGTGGAGCGAAGGACGCAGAAACTGAAGAACCTGAATGATGAACTCATTGAGCAGAATTCGCAATTGGAACAATTTGCCTTCATTACCGCACATAATATCCGGGGCCCTGTCGCACGGATAAAAGGCTTGATAAATTTTATATTGCCTGCCAAGCCCGATGATGTTATTGAACACCTGAAAACCAGTGTGCGGAATCTGGATGAAGTTATTAGCGACTTGAATACAGTGCTGAATATCCGGCAGGGAATCCATAAATCAATTGAGCCGGTGCAAGTGAAAGAACAATTGATGCATACGCTTCAAACACTCAGCACTGATATAGCTGCGGTTGATGCACATGTGGATATTAACGATTTCGCTGAGGTCACCATTCCGGGAATGAAGCCATACTTTCAAAGTATTTTTTACAATCTCATTCACAACGCATTGAAATATGCCAAACATGGCTACGTCAGGCCAACTATAAAATGCTATACAATGCTTGATCAGGAGCGCATTATCATGGTGGTGGAGGACAATGGTATTGGTATCGATATGCGCTATGCAAAGGGTAAAATTTTTAAGCTATATCAGCGCTTTCATTCCGATACTTTCGGAAAAGGCTTTGGACTTTTTTTGGTTAAGACACAAGTGGAAGCGATGAGTGGTAAAATCAGTGTTGAAAGTGAATTGAATGTCGGAACAAAATTTACCATTGAATTTCCCTGCAGTCCGGAGGTAAATTAGCATCACCGTTAGCCTAAAGCTTAAATTGACTGCGGTGCTGAAAACCCCTGATGTTTTATGCAAAACTCAGAATTCGTTTATACGTCAAAATTCAGCGGGATTTGGATCACGCAACTCATTCTCGTATATGAAAAGTGAAGAAAATATTGATTAACCAAGATTATCTTCCGAATTTCAGTATAAACAAACCCCATCATCATATGAAAAAATCAAATTTCAACATTTGTTGCATTGTGTTGGCAATGATGTTACCGTCACCGTGGCTCATGGCACAAGTAAGCCAAACACCCAAATCGGCTAAGGAACTTGTAACCGAAGCGAAAAAGGAAATAGAAAATCTCACACCACAACAAGTGCAGGATGAATTGGCAAAAGGTAACGTAGTTTTGATTGACATTCGCGAAAGTGAAGAGTTAAAGCAAAGTGGCAAAATTGAAGGCGCTATTCATGCTCCTCGTGGCATGCTTGAATTTTATGCAGACCCGGCAACTCCATATTTTAAACCTGAGTTTGATAAAAATAAAAGAATCATTTTGCAATGTGCTTCCGGAGGTCGGTCTGCCTTAGCGGTTGTAACATTAAAGGAAATGGGTTTTACCAACGTGGCTCACCTTGATGGTGGCTTAAAAGCATGGAAGGATTCTGGTAAACCTGTTGTGAAATAGTTTTCTATGAAGACCGTTGAAACACCCGAACCTATTGACGGAACGATCAGGCACTAAACCTGCGTATATAAATAGGGCGGTTGACGACTTGTACTTGCGCGTGAACTTTTCGTTGGGCAAGGAGATAGTTTAAAGCCGCCATATTTATGGTACCTCGATCAGTCAGAGAATTTCTGACGCCACTGTTTCTTTTCTGATCGATTTTTCTTTTCTGTAATTCTTTTCTGAACTGATCCCGTTGAAGGTTTGGTAGCTTTTCGAACTTTCTTTTTAGTGAAGGCTTTGGTTAATGCGTTATCTAGTTTTTGTATTACCGCTTCTTTGTTTTGCAATTGCGACCGCTTGTCTTGTGAAGTCAATAGCCAGACACCGTCTTTGGTCAGGCTCGCAGTAAGTTTGTTCAACAGGATTTCCTTCTCTTCAATGGTTAGCAATGCTGAATTTGGAATGTCGAATTTCAAGGTGACCTTTGTATTTACCTTATTCACGTTTTGTCCGCCTGGACCGCTGCTGCGGGAGGTGGTAAAAACAAATTCTCTTTCAAGCAGAGAAGCGGAAACAATACGTTTAATACTCATGCTGATCAGCGTTCGCAACAAAACTGCGGATATCACACCGGGTTTGCAAACTGGGGCAGGATAAAATCCAGTTGTGTAAAGTAGTCTGTTGCTTTTACGAATCTCAATCTTTTTTGATAGCTTGAATGTAGAACCAGTTTCTATTGACCATGAGCACATCGTATAACAGACGCGATTTCCTGAGAACAGCCGGTCTCGGAGCGCTGGGTTTAACCATGCTTCCCTCTTTTTTGAAGGCCGCAGCAAGCGATAAAGTGCGCATTGCACATGTTGGCGTTGGCTGGATGGGTACCGAACATCTGAAATGGTTTGCCGCATTGCCGGAGGTTGACATTGTTGCGTTGTGCGATGTCGATCAGGAGCATGTAAATAGAGCCATGGGTATGCTCAAGGAATTCCATCCGGATACGCAGGCAAAGGTTTATGGCGATTTTCGTCATGTTCTCGACCGAAACGATATTGATGCCATTACCATTGCAACACCCGATCACTGGCATGCACAAATTGCCACGCTTGCCTTTCAGGCTGGTAAAGATGTCTATGGAGAGAAGCCACTCTCATACGATGTGCGCGAAGGTCAGGTGATGTTGAAGAACCTGAATAAGCACAAACGCATTTTTCAGTTAGGAACCCAAATTCATGCGGGCGATAACTACCATCGCGTGGTGGAGATTATTCAATCCGGTGCTATCGGAACGGTACATACCGTTCGGTTGTGGAAGACAGGTTTTTCTCCCGGGTTAGGTCAACCTAAAATTCAAACGCCACCACCAACGCTTAACTGGGACATGTGGCTGGGGCCTGCGCCCAATGCGGATTATTTCCCTGAGCGCTGTCATTTTACCTACCGCTACTTTCTCGATTATTCTGGTGGTGTGTTTGCTGATTTCTGGTGCCACATTGCCGATGTTGTTTGGTGGGCTATTCAACCGAAAGGATTAAAAAGTATAATGGCCCGTGGTGAGAAGACGGACGGCATTGCCGATGCACCGAAGTGGCTCGATGCTGATTTTGAATTTGATGGATTAAAACTGTATTGGACAACCCAGCCACCAGATGTTCCCGGAGCGGCTGATCGTGGAATCGGTGCGTACTTTGAAGGTGATAAGGGAACACTGATCTGCGACTATGAGACACGTTCCATCACCATCAATGGAGTTACAGTAGAGGATATTCCGGAAGTAGCACAAACAATTTCCCGCTCTCCGGGGCATCAACAGAATTTTATTGATGCAGTGAAATCACGCACACAGCCGGAATCGAATCTGGAGTATGCCCGGCAGATGACATTACCCATGCACCTGGCGTTAATCTCCTGGAGGTTGGGAAGAAAATTGCAATGGGATGCAAAGAAGGAAGTATTTGTGGGCGATAAGGAGGCCGACAGTTTCTTAGCGCGCAAGTACCGTAAGGGTTGGGATTTGCTTTAGAACTAGAGTATAGGAAGTACGAGCCGTACTTCCTATCGTGTAGAACTTCTACCCAACGTTGTACCTGAAATGCCCATCCTAAATCTTCACATGCCCCCAGTTGGTGCCGGCCTTGATGCGATAGAGTACGGTATCCGAAACGCCAAACTGTTTAGCCAGTATTTTGATGCGTGTTTTACCAGAAGCAATTCGCTGCTTGATAATTTTTACACGCTCTGGTGTAAGTTTTAATCCCTTTCCTCTGAACTGCGGCTTGCTGCGGATATAGTTGATATCCTTCTTCATGTGCTCAAACGCCTCTTCTTGTGTAACCCACTTTAGGTTTCGGTAGTAATTGTTCTCCTTGTTGTAATCGAGATGGATTACAATTTTGTGTCGAGGGCTTGGCTTTTCACAGAAGTTTGCTGCAACTACTCGGTGAAGAAGAAGCGTTGTGCTCTTTCCATTTTTCCGTGCGCTGCACGCGGGATACTTGCTCACGAGGCCGGGCTTCAGGAAATAACCAACATCGAAGGTGTCCCAATAAGAGAGCATTCGTCCGTAGTTGGTTATTGCGTAGCGTTGCCCGGTCTGGGCTTTAAATCCGCGCAGCGGGATAATTTTTTCCGATGAATGGAATCTAAGTTTTTGAATTTTTGATTTTGAAATCATACATAGGTTCAATGGGCTTAAGGCCAAGTTATGGCCAAAATCATGAACGACAAAAATTATTTCAAATTGATTTTATTTTCTCGCCTGTGGGTGGTTCACAAGGCTAAATCAGGAAGCCAATACAAATGATTAGGGTAAACTATCAGGGTGTAAGTTTTACACCAACGGCAGCGGGTCCTTTTGGGCCCATCGTAACTTCAAACGATACCTTGTCATTTTCTTTGATGTTATCAATCAGGCCTTGAGCATGAACAAAAATACTCTCCTGTGTTTCGAGGTCCTTGATGAATCCGTAGCCTTTGCTGTCGTTAAAGAAGGTAACGCGGCCTTTTCGGATGGTTTCTTTCTGTAAACTGGGGTCTTGTCTTGGTACAAAAACCTGGATATCTTCTTCGCGGATAACTTTTTTCTTGGTAGGATCAACCGGTGTAGAGGTTAAATTACCGTTTTCATCTACATAGGCCATCATATCTTCAAGAGAAGAACTTTGTTTGCCTTTGGCTTTACGCTCCTCTTTCTTCAGCTCCTTATCCTTCTGCTTTTTTTGTCTTTTCTTTTCAGCTTCTTTTTTATTCCACGTTTCTTTTGATTTCGCCATAGGTTTTTAATGTTGTTTTTAGCACTTCCGGATGAGTTGAGGGAAAATATTCAATGTTCCTGCAAAAAGAAGCAGAGCAAAGGTACACCAATTCTTTACATTCTGCGCGGAGAAAGGAAGAAATGGATGTACGAGGGCAGCAGGATGTATCGGAAATCGCACTTTTTACTGTTATGGGCAATGGTCCAGAATCGAATTCAGTTCAATCCTCAGGCCGCCTTCACAGCGTCAGCTCAGAAATTGCAGGCGCAATTGGTCGAATGGCATATCTACCTCCAGGTAAACTGGTGCATCGTTGATGCTGTGGTAGTTTAGTTCCACCATGCTTTTACGACTGTTCTGCGGACTGGGATATACCCTTCCGACATTTGCTACGTTTACCAGCGTCACACTGGTTTCCTCCTCTTCGGTAACTTTTAGTTCGATAAATTTTGTCATGTGATTTTATTTCAGAATTCAACATTTTAATCTTTCAGAAACCGGTGGAGGTAAAAAGTTCCAACGGGAATAAGGGAGGCGACAAAAGCAATCAATGGTTTTTTAAGATTCCATTTTAATGCAAGGGCGGTATGTACTATAGCGGCCAGAAAGAGAATGAACAGAACGCCATGAACCATTCCCACCACGCGCACAGCCAGGGGCAATCCGGCCATATATTTCAAGGGCATGGCAATGAACAGTAAGATCAAAAAGGAAACACCTTCAATATGACCGATCAACAAGAGTCTTTTGTACGATGAAGAAGTTTTGTAAACAGAATTTTCCATCCGGCAAAGCTAATGAATCATTCAAAAATTCAGTCTTGTGATTTTTTGATCCGCATATAAGCGTGAATCATTTGTTTATTTTTGTAAGCATTATCTTGCTCTATGCCCATAACAGATGAACAAAAAGAACACCTTACCTTCTTGCTGGAGACTGGTGAACAACTGGAAGCTGTACAGTATGCGCAGGAATCGTTGGGGTTAAATGCCGAGCAGGCCCTGGCATTTGTAAAGCGGCTGGAGGATGAAATCAAAACGCAGGATGAGTTGGAATTTGACGCTATCCGTGTGGAGCATGAAAAGATTTCCACCAATCTTCCCCGGATGCTGGGTATGATATTTTCCACCATCGGTTTAATCCTGCTGGGGTTAGGGTTGTTTTTTGGAAACCGTGAGTATAATTTTGGTAAACGTGCAGAACGCATTTCAGGCAAAGTGTTGGCGTACGAAAAAGTTATTAATTACGACAGTGCTGGCAGACCGATGACGATGTTTGCCCCGCTGATCGAATATCAACTTCAGGGTAAGACCATTCAATACCACAGCACCACCAGTTATTCCAATCCACCCTATGAAGTAGACGAGCTTGTTCCGTTATTGGTTGATCCTGCTCATCCGCGTGAGCCTGAAATAGATTCTTTCTTCGATCGTTGGTTTCTGACTACATTATTAAGTTTTATCGGACTTATCTTTACTGCTGCAGGTTATGTCATTATGCGGTTTTTATGAAACAAATAATTTGATAAATAACAATGCTTAATAGAAGCCTAAAATTATGAGACGAACTATCAGTCACTTGTTTCTTCTGCTCTGTCTAATTTCTTGCGAAGAACTTGATTTGACCGGGTCGGCAACAATTAACAGTGTTCCCTTTGTACCCGAACAAGTTAGTATAACAGATACTGGAACAGGGGTCCAAGTAGTTTTGAAAAGAAATGTAGAGACCATTACGATTTGGTTAACCGAAAAGAAGTCAGGGAATTTTTCAGTAGTTGTTTCAAACGAGAATTCTAATCAGCAAAATCCATCTGATCTGCCTGATGGATTTGCTGTCGGTGAGTATATCAACGAAAATGGTATTTTTTATTTTGGGGTAAGCGGGAGTGTTACCATCGATTTTGATAAGGATGAAGTCAGGGGTTCGTTTTCTTTGAATGCGGAAACGCTTCAGGATGATGAAGTTGCCATAACTGGGGGAAGGTTTCAAGGAATCCTCGGTCAGCCAAAATATAGCGGGTGCCGTGTAGCCAGCATTGCGCATGGCGAAAGAGGAATGGAATTAGCCTATAAGCTTGATTATGGATATGGTGCGAATGGAGAATTGGTATCAGTCCAAACTCAGGACAGTCCTGATTATGTCAGTCATTTGTTGGTTTCATATAGTGGAACATCTGTTGCGCACATAAAGAGAATCACCTCGCTATTATCGTGTACCACTTTTAATATTTTATACGATGGGGATAAAATTAGCACGATCAAAACACAGCTTGGCAATGAAATGTATTTTGAGTATGGGGCTAGTGGAAAAACGGTCAATTTTGGGTATGTCAATGGCGGTGAATTTCCGATAATTTATGCAGAAGACGGAAATGTTAAGAATGTGGGAAGTTTAGTCTATGAAGCCTATGATGGTCACCCGAATTACAGTCAATTGTTTCTGGAGGCATTGCAGAATCAACCCGCTCTTTTGACATACTTTGGACCGGAATTTATGGTTTTGCCAACTGCCGGCAGTAAAAATAATCCCTTGCAAATTGGAACGGGAGTCTATGCATCCATGTACCAATATGAGTATGGCAGTAATCAATATCCGGTAAAACGTATTGAAACCAATATGCCGTCTAATTCCTCCTCTGCTCTTCATCTAACATACAGAAAGTGTCGCTGAAACGTAACGAAAAATGTCTTTATTTGTAGCCTCACTGAATTCCGGAAGCAATGGCAATTGTTACTACATCGGTAATCAGGAAGAGGCTGTTTTGATTGATGGTGGTATTTCGTGCCGTGAAATCGAAAAGCGGTTGAAGCGTCTGGAGTTGTCGATCAAAAAAGTGAAGGCTGTTTTTGTGTCTCACGAACATGGTGATCATATACATGGTGTTGCAGCGCTTGCTAAAAAACATCGGCTTCCTGTTTACATCACGCCTCCGACCTTGCGAAATGGTAACCTGATGTTACGGGAAGATCAGACTTTTTCGTTCCGTGCCTACGATCCTGTTCAGATCGGTAATTTGACTGTTACAGCTTTTCCGAAATTTCATGATGCGGTTGATCCGCATAGTTTTGTTGTATCGGGCAATGGTGTTCAGGTAGGAATCTTCACAGATATCGGAGTTTCCTGTGCGCATGTTATTGCACATTTCAAACAATGCCATGCCGCATTCCTGGAAGCGAACTACGATGAAGACATGCTGGAGAACGGGCGATATCCCTTGTCCTTAAAAAACCGCATCCGCGGAGGGAATGGTCACTTATCGAACAGACAGGCGATGGAATTGTTTCTGGAACACCGGCCACCCTTTATGAGTCATTTGTTTCTGGCGCATTTGTCCAGAAATAATAACGCTCCCGAGATTGTAGAGAACTTGTTTTCTGGTCTGACGGATCAAACAGAGATTATCATTGCTTCCCGCGATAAAGAAACATCACTCTATCATATCCAGCATACAGGTTCCCCCATTCCTGTTGTTGCGAAAAGAAAAGTTTCATTAAAACACCACCAGCTTTCGTTGTTTAGCTGAGCGATGGATTACACCCGCTCCAGTTTGATGGGATACGTTTTGTTGGCATTCCACTGACAGACATAAATATTTTTGTCATTGTCGATGCATACATCGTGACAGTGCTTGAAAATGGGTTTCTCCTGAATTATCAATTGCAGCGATCCGTTTTGATAAACAGGTTTCGTTCCGCCAGGGTTTGAGATTACTTTATCTTTTCCGTTAAGGATAGTAACGAATCCGGAATTATCGGTTTGATTCAGGTAGCGGAGCCGTGACCAGCATACACCGGAATAAATATTTTCTCCATCGATGACCGGCCGGCAAACAAATGCACCAGGCAGAAAAATAGTAGCGAGATATTTCCCATCGAGCGAGAAGCGTTTAAATGAATTGTGTCCGCGCGATGTGCACAGTAAGGTAATGTTCTGCTTATCGCGCTGGTCAATGCATACTCCATGAGCTGTGCTGAAGTTTGCGTCACCATCGCCCGGGCCGCCAAATTTCCTGACAAATTCTCCACGTTGCGTAAACTGTAAAATGTATTGTGAGCCATAGCCATCGGCTACATAGATATCTCCATTTGGAGCAATGGCTGTTTCGGTTGGTTTATAAGGTTGTACAGTGTCATAAACTCCAATATTTTTTGGGTGGGATAATTCCAATAGTAATTTACCATCCAGGGTGGTTTTGACTACGCGCCCCGCATCCGGATCGCAGATAAACAAAACCTCCTCACCGCCCTCATCAAATAAGGTAAGTCCATGACCACCCGGAAATTCATGCCCCCACGTGCTGATCAGTTTGCCGGATCGATCATAGATGATGATGTTGTTTTTTACCTCATCGGTGATCATGATGAGTCTTCCTTTTTTATCCATCACCATTTCATGACAATTTTTTACAGGTGTTTTTTCAGGGTCGAGATTTCCCCAGGTTTTATGAACCTTGTAGCGGAAATCACCATGCCCGATGATTTCTTCTGTTGTAGGTGATTTGCTCATAATCGTGAAAATAGGAAGGGTGAAGGCTGCTCCTGTAAGGGCGGTGGCTTTCAGAAATTTTCTTCTCGAAAGTTGCGATCGATTTTTCATTGGATGTACATCCGTTACAGAGTCAATCTACTATAATTTTTCTGATTGTGATGCGAGAAGCAACATTTCAATACGTGCCGGCAACAGGTTTGGCAGTTAATAATTGAATGGTGCCTGTGGTTTCATCATGCAACGTTGTGCAAAAATCAAATTGAGTATCCCGTCTTTGCCGAAGTGGAGCGGCCAGGTACTCACTTAACAGAATATCTTGTTGCTTGTCTTTACAGATCTTTTCAATGGCAGGCATTCGGTGCATTACATCGCCATAGAAAACAGTTTGTTGTTTATCCAGTCCGATTTCGGCTGTCAATACTTCACCCATGTCGAGCACGCCTCTGAATTTCGGGGCAATGCCAAAATGCTGTACGTAAAAATTTTCATGCGCTATCATGAACTCCTGTGCATTGAAGAAGCACTGGAGCGCATGGTTGTTCTTCAAGCCCACGGATAGTAGCCAACTGATCATAATCTGATCACCTACATAGCGATAGATTTGGCCCTGGTTAGCTGCAATGCTATAGGTTAAATCATAGAAGTAGCGCTTCAGAAATTCATGATATTTTAGTTCGCCAAGATTCTCTGCAATGCCAGTGGAATTTTGAAGATCAATGGTCAGAAAAATCCTATGCTCTCTTTTTGGTTTGTGGTATTTTCCAATAATGAAATTGAAAAGTTCGCCAGGTCCCATTTTTCGGGAAAACTGACGGGTGGTGATGACGACTATTACTGCCAGGAGTGTGTATAGTGCAATTATGTGGAAATCTTCCTCCATTAGAAAATGCCGGAAGGCAGCGTCTTTGAAATACGCAATGAGTGACATATTTTTTTGTGTACTCCGGGTGAGTGATATGATAAGGACAATGAGAAAAATAAACGTCAGTGTATAGGTTAGTATCTTGCTGATAAGGATAAATGTGAAGGAGTAAATTCTGCGTGGAAGAAAAAATACGTATAACTCAAAGAAAATGATTGCTATGCCGCCAAAGAATCCGATGAGCAACCCATTCAGTCTGGCCGACCAATCTTCCGGATTGTCAGCCACCATCGGGTAAGCTAGTCCGAGTATAACTGAAGAAAGCAGGATGGTTCCTGCTGATCGCTTGCGCTGAAAAACCTGCTGGCCTGTCATGGAAGCATGGAGTAAAGTGAAACGGGAATTTGTTTTCCGCGCAATTCAATTTCTCCAATGGGATGATGGATTTTTTCATCCGGTGGTGTTAACCTGTCAACAATATATTGCGAGGCAACGAACTCTTGCTTTTTTTCATGCGCCACGCTCATCATGCGTGCTGCGGTATTCAGCACATCCCCATGAAAGACAATTTCAGTTTTTAATTCACCAATTTCTGCCTGAATCACATTTCCACCGTGAAGAACGCATCGAAGTTTTGGAACTATGCCATATGTCTTTTCAGTATAATCCTGACGATTGCGCATTACGGTGGAAATCTCTTTACAAAAGAAAAGCCATGAACTTGAGCGTGCTTTATGGTTTGCTTTCCAGTAAACAATCATTTGATCATCTACATATTCATATACATAGGCATTGTGATGGATAGCAGCAACTGAAATAGCGCAATAGATTTCGTGGATGAATTGATGGTAGGTTTCGAGGTTATTTTTTTTCAATACGTGATCGGCATTGCTGATGTTCAAAAATATAAAGATTCGTTCCACCAATTTGGGTTGATAATAAAGGCCTAAGAAGAAGTTCGTGGGCATGCCTCTTCCGATTTTGAAGCTGACCAGCCGAATGAAGTTTGCCAACACAGCAGCAAGAAAGGTGTAGGTGATAGCCGTTTTAAAGTTTCCATGAAAGATATAGGCAAGTGATTCTTCGCTTTGAAGAGCTGCTAAAAATATCTGCTCGTGACGTACTGAACGGGTGGTTGTTACTACGATCAGGATAATGACTGTAATGCAAGTTATGTACGTGCATACACGGATGGATAGCATCACAAAAAAAGGATAACGCTGTAACCGCTGCCCAAAAAGATAGATTTCAAATACTCCGATCATCGCACCGAGCAATATTCCGATGATTACACCATTGATAAAAGGATAGCTATGCGAAAAGCCATTGACCAACGCGATGTAGATCAATCCCAACAACATTCCGGTCAGGCAATAAAGCAAGACCTGTTTTAGGTTTAGGCTGTGCATTTGAGGTGCAGGCATGGGCTTGGAAAGGACACACAGATTGTGAAACCGGGTGTATAAAATTCAACCTTTTATCGAAATGTTGATGAAATAAATTATTCTTTTTTTAACAGAATATGAGCATATGACAAAAAAAAGAGACAGGATTTGATTCCTGTCCCTCAGATATACTAGGAAATTTGTGAACTAGTTGGTCTTGTTTTTCAAGTCGAGCGCGAAGTCTTTGGCGGTTTTAGCGGTCATGATATCCATGAAGTTCAAGGCTCCGTTGGTCGTTGCTCCACCTCCGGTTTGAATCTGCGGAACTACCGCGCCTGTATATTTACTGAAAGCCTCTGCCCACACCTTTTGAACTTCGACCTGTGCTTTCAGTTTCATTTCAAGCGCACCATCAGCCTGCATGATTCTGGAGCGGGCGTATGCCTGGGCATCCGCCAGCTCTTTGATTTTCTTGGCTTCCAGTATTGAACCTTCGTAGGCTATTTTCTGCTGCAACTTATCCTGCTCAGCAACTTTTACTTTAGTTTCCGCTTCTACTACCTGGCGGGTTTGTTCTTGCTTTTGCTGATACTCAATTTCCACTAATGCCTGCTCACCTTTTGCTTTCGCAGTAAGGGTTTGTTGTTGGGCTGTCATCAATTCCTGTTTTGAAATCGATGACTTGGTTACAGCATCAATAATCTTAACCAGCTTTTGATCTACTTTATTCTTCGTAATCAACATCTGTAATGGCAGCATCGGCTACGGTGATGCCGTATTCTTTGATAGAAGAGAGTTTGCGTTTAGGGGCAGACGTTTTTTTGTCGTACTGAATTTCTGTTTGATAAACTCTTTTCTTTTCCTGCTCCAGTGAATCAAACACAACATTCTCTTCTGTTTTGAGAAGGTAAACGCCTTCTTTTAATTGATCCATAAAATCCTGGGCCATTTGGGCTCTTCCTCCACCATAGTGCTTTTCGCTGCTCATCAATTGTGCGGATGACTGTAAACATTCTTTCGTATACGGTGCAAGGCGTTTCACCACCAGCGATTGAGGTGTGCGGTGTGTGTTATGGATCAGAATCATCTCCTTTTCATCCGATGGCAGTATGAATTGGGTGATACCTTTTACATTGGCTGTAGTGGCATCGCTGAAGCGGATCATGATCTGCCCGACCTCAATACCATTGTCTTCTAACTCCAGCTTAGCATTTTCTTCCTGATACGTTACCGAAATCTGGTTCGGCCATTCTTTTTCTTTAGCAAAAAATCCGGCATAGAATATGCCGGGAGCGAACTGAACAATTTGTTCACCATTTGTTCGCTCTACAACCGTTCTGTTTCCGGCATCATTCCAGGAGAACGGATTGACAATAGAAAATAATACCAAAGCCATCACAGCTACAACGCCCAGGGCGATGGTTTTTTTTGAGATTACTGGATTCATAGTTTACTTGTTGTTTGGTTTGTTTTTGTTTGAGAAATAGTTGGTCAGCAACAAAACGATAACGTATGCTGCAATTCCGAATACGGCTAGAAATCCAACCGCAAGCGCTAGTCTGATCATGGTTAATTGGGTTAAAGTGAAAAGGAGAAAACTGATGGCGTCAGTTTAGTAGGGAAATGATGGTAGCTATTACATAGTCGTATTAATAAATACGATCGTATATTCAAATGATGATGCATAGGGAACCGGGATTTGGAGAATAATTTTTACAACGGGACGAATTGAAGTAAAATAGTTTTTATGAAGGTAAACTTTTTTAACCTTTCACGAAAACTATTTTTATTCCACTGCGTAGTTTTCTCAGCATCAATGTTCCAGTTCCGGAATTACCAACACAGGAAGTGATTCGTGGTTTGCCAGATGTTCAGCAACACTCCGTGAAAATATTTTGAGTAATCCCTGATGATCGTGGGTTGTCAGGGCAATCAGGTCAGCGCCCACTTCCCTGGCAATTTGATCAATAGCTAATTCTTCATCGTTTGTTTCGCTGTAGTTGATTGAAAAATTTGTTTCCGGAAACTGACGAATCAAATCTCGAATACGGGCCATCGCGTTTTCTTCACCTGTTGGTAGCAGGATGGAACTGACAAACAAAAGGTGTATAGTGGATTTGAAAACTTCCGCTAGCGCTAGGATGAACGATAAGGGTGTGCGAACATCCTCATCAAACCGTGATGCAAAGAGTATATCGTTGAATTCGACCTGATCGGAAATCTGCTTGACTACCAACACTGGTATGGGACTGTGGCGTAAAACGTACTGCGCATTCGATCCAACTACAAATTCACGGAATCCCCTGACACCGTGCGTTCCCATAATAACCAGATCAATCTGACGCGCAGTGATATATTCTTCAATTTTTTCCTCACTACGATTGCGAATGACGATTGGTGTGGCATTTAATCCGGCATGGCGCGCTCTTGTTACAAGTTTATCCATTTCAGCATGAATGTGCGCCAGGGCAGTTTGTTGCGCTGGTGAAAGTTCCGGATTCTTTACATTGGGCACATGACTAAGTTCAAAAACTTCTTCATAAAAGTGGAAGAAGTAGATTTCAGCTTTTAAATTTTTCGCGATGGCCAGTGCCACCTCTACTCCAGGTTCAGCCGAAGCAGAAAAATCAGTGGGTATCAGAATTTTTTGAATGGACATACCATAATAGTTTAGTGAATTCTAGAATGTAAGGGTTTGCAGGATCACACTTTCCTTCAATGCAAGCAGACTGTGTTTGATGTTGGCGTGTATGGTTAACAGGTTGCCTCTTTTTAGTGTAATGGTGTCACTTTCGGTGATCAGGTTAATTTTTCCTTCCAAAACCTGAATGCTTACAATACTTCGGGCTTCATGGGGTTTGATTTCAGCTTTCCTCCTTAAGGCCATCATCACAATTCGCATCCTGTTGTTTTTCATGAGTGTGATGGAATTATGATTTTCCCTCAACCACATATCTTCATGCTTCAGGCGTTCTGTGGCCAATTTAAGATCAAACGTCAGGATGGGGGCATCCAAAATACGTTGAGGGTGCATATCAAGTCTGTTGTTTCGATCGTTAGCCGTGATGTTAATAATTTCCAAACCAGTAAAAAGAAGTTGTATGGTCAGGTTGGTTAGGAAAAGTTAAGGAGAAGCCTAATTATTGTCGATGACATTGATCATTGCCACACTTGAATTGAGATGATAAATTTCATCTTGGAATGGTCAGGATTTGAAGCTCGTCAATAGACGGTTAAGCCCAACTGAAGCCTTGGTACGGGATCTGATGATTGTGCAGCCATTGCTGGATTTCTGAATAACAGGAATTGGTATGAAACCTGTCGGCCAGCGCCTGGAGTAATGCATTTTTATCTCCGGAGGGAAGATGGAGTAGGGCGTATAACCGCAGCACATTCTCCGGTTGAATGGTAGTGGAGTATTCGTAGTCGGAATCGCCCCAATACTCTTTTACGCGCTTACCGATATCATACCCTTCTATCACCAATGATTCTCCTTCAAATCTTGCCTCTACCGTAATTTTAATGTCATCGGTTTTGGAATAAAAGAGTGTAACGGTGAGCGACATGACACTACACTTTCTTTAAAAATTCTGTTCGAAGTACGATGCTGCTGCCATTGATGCGGCAGTCTACCTCATCGGCATCTTCTGTTAAGCGGATTTTTTTTACCACCGTGCCGCGTTTAATCGTAACGGATGAACCGCGCACCTTTAAATCTTTAATCAGTGTAACTGAATCACCATCGTTCAGTATGTTTCCATTGCTGTCTTTTGCGTCCATGCTTTATTTAGTTGAACGCAAAAGTAAAAAAATATTAATGAATGGCTGAGGGAAAAAGGTTACTCTAAGCGGTGTGGTAAAAATACGCGAACGGTTGTGCCTTTTCCGGCTGTGCTTTCAAGTTCAACCCGTCCGTTTATTTTTTGAACAGTCTTCTTCACAATATACAATCCAAGTCCATTGCCCTTGGAGTGCTCATTGGCGCGGAAGTACATTTCAAAAACCCGTTCAATATATTCAGGTTCGATACCCAAGCCATTGTCGTGTACTTCAATTACAATTTCCTGGTCTTTCTCCACGGCCGTGAGCTGAATGAGAGGCGATGTTGGGGTACTGAATGCAATTGAGTTTTCAAGCAGGTTCTGTATGATGATTTTGATCAGCGCTGCATACGAATAGAAAGGTTGTTCGAGTTTAACTGATAGTGTTGTTTTAATTTTCTTTTTGTCGAGTTCGGGTTTGAGGCTGTCCAATTCAATCTCCATGATCTCCTTCAAAAAGACTTCCTTGTAAATCAATTCCTGCGACCCGACATCACTGATGGATTGGAGTTTGCGCAGCATCTTATCCAGGTTGAGCGCATTTTCATTCACCTTTTCAAATAGCTCCAATGCAGTTTTGTCTTTTACCAGCACGCGGGCAACTTCAGCCAACCCCATAAAGGTGGTAAGCGGTCTTCTGAAATCATGTGATGAACGATAGAAAAAAGTATCGAGTTCTTTAAAGGCTTGCTTTAATTCAGATGTTCGTGCTTCGATGCGTTCTTCCAGATTCTGGTTACTTTCGGTCAATTCCTCTGCTTGCGCCTGGATTTCTTCTTTCTGTTCTGCTATATCCCGATTCAGTTTACTCAGCGCTTCGTTAGCTTCTGTAAGTTCTTCGGCTTGCGCCTGGATTTCTTCATGCTTTTCAGCTAAATCAAAATTTAGTTTTTTCAGCTTTCGACTAAAGCGGAAATAAAATCCGGCAACAAGTAAAAGAACTGAAGAGCCGCTGAGTACACTAAACAATATAAATCGCTGGCGTTGTACCTGTGCCCGCGCCAGTTGATTGTCTTTGTTCAGCAATTCAATTTGTTGTTCATTTTGTTTTATATCATACAACGTTCGGTAAGCTGAAAGTGTCTCAGCTGTCTGTTTACTGAAAATGCTATCGGCCAGGTTGTTGTACCTCTTGTAATAGCGGATGGCCTCGGCAGTCTCTCCGGTTTTTTCGAAGAAGTTGGCAAGGTCAAAATAGTTATCGCGAAAAATTTCGTTGGAAGAGGAGGGTACAGCAAGAGACATGGATCGGACTAGGTAAAATTGGGCCGAGTCATACTTGCCAAATTCAGTGTATAGTCGACCGATGCGGTTATAGTTCAGGCTAATTCCATAGTTGTCACTAATTTGTTGATCGATAGAAAGACTTTTAAAATAATAGGGCAGGGCAGCTTTCAGTTTACCTGTTTGAAGATAAAATTCGCCCAAATTAAAATAACCAGCAGAGATTTCGATATTGTTCTTTAGTCTGAGTCGCATTTCCAGACTTTTCTGATGATAAAAAAGTGAACTGTCGTAATTTTTTCGATTTCGTTCGATTAGTCCGAGTACGTCCCAACAAGCCGCAACTTCCAAATCGGCTTTGCACTGCTTTAAAATTTGTTCCGCCCTGCGACAATTCGTATAGGCTGATTCGAAATCATGGAGGCGGTAATATACCCATGCAATTTGGTGGTAAAATAGACCTGTCAAAAACTTATAGCCGGATTTCTCGGCAATGTTTAACCCGTTGTTTAGGTACTCGCTCGCCAGTTCGAAATAACCCTGTTCCTGGCATACATTGCCTATGCGGAATAGCAGTTCGGCCAATGCATACTTCGATTGGTATTTCCGGTGATACTCCAAGGCGCTGATCCAGTTTTCAAGTGCTTGTTTAAAGTTTCCTTTCCGTAGAAACAGTTCACCGCTGTACTGAAGATAATCAGCCTGAATAATGGGATCTGTTGGTGCGGCATCAAAGCCTTTTTGGTAATACTGCTCAGCCACATTGGAAGAGTCAAGACTACGGTAACAGTTGCCCAGCAACATGTAGGCATCTGCCAAAAAAACAGGGTTCGTTAGTCGCTCGCGAATGGCAAAGGCTTGTTGGGCAAGCCGTAAGGCAGAATCAACCCGGTGGGTTACGAGAAAGAGCCGACTCAGGTTCATGCAGATCACCGAGGTGTAATAGCTTTCTGCATTCATCACCTTATCCATAGCCCTGGCTTGTTGGTAGTATGAATAGGCCTCGCCAAAGGAACCCTTATCTCGCATAACGTTTCCGCGATAGGTAAGCGAATGGCTTTGCAGATTGCCATCCTTTATTTTTTTTCCAATCGCGAAGGCTGATTCAAAAAAAGCGGTGGCTTGATCCAGGTTGCCACTTAGCATGAAATAGACGCCACGGTATTCGGTTGCCCATCCCTCTCCTTTTACATCGCCTAGTTGTCGCGCGAGTTCCAGTGCTTGAAGGGTTGTTTCATTGGCCTTTTCAACATTGGCGGCAAACAATGCGGCCGATAGTGAATTTAATAACTCAACTTTATGCTTTGGATCTTTCTCCCGGTTGATGAGCAGACGCAGGCTGTCGATCTGCCCTACCTGTGCAGAAGCAGAGAGTAAGCAGCAACCAAATACTATAGTCAATATTATTCGCACGCAGGTGTCAATTTAGTAAGCTACTAAAGTTGGTGCTGTAAAGCAAAGTCTTATAATGTTGCCATATCAATTACAAAACGGTACCGAACATCCCCCTTCACCATCCGTTCATAGGCTTGGGTAATATCCTTGATGTTGATGAGTTCAATGTCGGAAACGATGTTATGTTCTGCACAGTAGTCCAGCATCTCCTGGGTTTCGGCAATGCCGCCAATGGAAGAGCCCGAAACGCGTTTGCGCCCATCGAGTAAACTGAAAGCTGGTACCTCAATGGGCTTTGGTGGTATGCCTACACAAATATGAGTGCCATTGGTCTTAAGAAGGGAGAGATAGAGTTTGAAATCATGAGGAGCTGAAACCGTATCGAGGATGAAATTAAAATAACCCTTAACATTTTTTGTTTGGGCACGATCGGTGGTTAATACAAACTTGTGCGCGCCTAATTTTTTGGCATCTACTTCCTTTTCAGGTGAAGTACTCAGCACCGTAACCTCGGCACCAAAGGCTACTCCGAACTTCACAGCCATGTGCCCCAATCCGCCAAGTCCCAAAACCGCAAGTTTGTGTCCTTTGCCCACTCTCCAGTGTCGCAGTGGTGAGTAAGTGGTAATGCCAGCGCACAGCAGAGGAGCTACAGCGGCAAGGGATAGTTTATCTGAAACATGTAACACAAAATCTTCATGTACCACAATGGTATTGGAGTATCCACCGTAGGTGGGAAGACCATCTTTTCCACGCCCGTTATACGTGCCCACATTTCCGTTGGAGCAGTATTGCTCTAAGCCATCTTTGCAATTTTCGCAGGTTCTGCATGAATCTACCATGCAACCAACGGCTGCCAGATCGCCAACCCTGAATTTTGTAACATGGCTTCCGACTTTTTTGACGGTACCCACAATCTCATGACCTGGAACCATGGGGAAGATTCCAGGGAACCATTCATTTTTAATCTGATGAAGATCGGAATGACACACTCCACAAAATGAAATGTCAAACTGAACATCATGTGGTCCAACTTCCCGTCTTTCAAAATTCCAGGGAGCCAGATCGGTTGTGGGTGTTTGGGCGGCATAGCCTTTGGCTGTTATCATAGTAAAGTAAGTTTAAGATGAAGATAGAGTAAGTCGGGTGTTTATTGAATCCTTTTTAAATCATTTTTTTACCTTGGCATCATGAAGAGAGTGACTTTTGATCAACTGGGGTTGTGGCAATTTGAAATACTATCTCAAGAACCCGCGATACGTCATTTTGTTACCGATCGGAATTCGTACTCTTTTGACGATACCTTTACCTTAAGTTATTCCAGCACCCCTGATACTGCAAAAGTGCGCGTCAATCGTCAGCTACTCGCCAGCGCCATGCAGGTGGATGAGCACCACTTGGTTTTTCCATCGCAGGTACATCAAACGAATATTGTGCATGTTACTGCGGGTACAACAAAAGACGATGTGCAAGAAACCGATGCGCTGATTACTTTCGAAAAGAATCTTTGCATTGCCGTGATGTCGGCCGATTGTGTGCCGATTATACTGTATGATAAAAAGAACATGGTTGTGGCAGCAGTTCACTCCGGCTGGCGCGGAACGGTAGCCCGTATTTTAGAGAAAACACTTCACGAAATGCACATGAAGTTCGGAACAGTGGGAAGCGACTTACTGGCCGGCATTGGACCCTCGGTAAGTCAGGATGCGTATGAAGTTGGTGAAGAGGTGATTCAATCGGTTCAGCATACGTTTGGAAGGGAAAGTGATTTGATGATTCACCATAGCGCAGGCAAAGCACGACTTGATCTCTGGAAAGCAAATAAACTTCAGTTGTTGGAATTCAGTGTCCCCGAAGGTCAAATTGAAATTGCCGATTTGTGCACGGTGAAAAATAACAATCATTTTTTCTCTGCACGCAAAGGTGATACGGGCCGATTTGCTGCCGGCATCATGGTGCTGTAATCAATCTTCTTTGTTTACCATGAACATGGCGGTTTGAATGAACCGCTTAAACAATTCGTCTTTGAACGCCTCGTCAATCGGCAAACTCGTAATCGCTGCCGACATGCACGAAAGCCAGGCTACTGCATCCTCCTGGGTAATCGGATGAGGAAGATGCCGTGCGCGCAGTTTCGGGTGGCCGTATAGCTCGGAATAGCGCGGAGGTCCTCCTAAAAATTGTGTCAGGAACAAGCGTTGCTTTTCTTTGATGATTTCCTTATCAGTCTTAAACAAGTGCGCAATCTGTTCGTGTTCAAAAACAAGATCATAAAACCGTTCGACTAACAGCCGGAGATTATCTTCACCAAGGCGATCATAAAATGTACGTTCCATTACTAGCAATATTGGGCTTTCACAACTCAAAAGCAATGGCGCCATGCGGCTCGTGACATAAATCATCTTCGATTGTTATGTAGATCATACGCTGATGTTATGCCAATACTGATCTTGCGGATTAGATCATTCGCAAACACCAACATGAAGTATATTTTTATTTTTCTTTTGCTTATTCATGGGCTCATCCACCTGATGGGATTTGCAAAAGCGTTTAACTATGCCCCGATCAGCCAGCTTACCCGGTTTATCTCAAAGCCATTGGGCTTATTGTGGTTAGCTGCTGCGCTGTTATTTGTTGTAGCCGCGATCCTGTATGGGCTCAAAACTGACTATGCATGGATGGTGATAATCGCTGCGGTTATGACTTCACAGATTTTGATTGTTGGCAATTGGCAGGATGCACGGGCCGGAACTATTCTGAACGCTATCATTGTAATAACGATTATTCCGTTTGCAGCAGAGTGGTGGTATGTACAACACTATAAAAGGGATGTTGCAACAGGCCTTCGTCAAGCTATGGGTGCAGAAGTTTCGCTGTTAACGCTAAACGATGTAGCGCCACTACCTGAACCTGTGCAGCGTTATATTGTATACTCCGGATCCATTGATAAACCAAAAATCCGGAATTTTAAGATTGAATTTGAGGGTGAAATCCGAGGCGATACCCAATCACCCTGGATGCCATTTACACGTGAGCAATACAATGTAATCGATCCGCCAACACGTTTGTTTTTTATGAAGGCTACCATGAAAGGATTGCCGGTGAGCGGCTATCATCATTATAAAAATGGGGTAGCCGTTATGGATATTCGGTTGTTATCCTTATTCCGTGTTCAATATCAGGCAGGTCGCGAAATGGATGTTGCCGAAACGGTTACCTGGTTTAACGATGTATGCTTGTTGGCCCCTGCTGCGCTGATTGACCCGCGAATACAGTGGCAATCGATTGACAGCCTTTCAGCGCGAGCTACTTTTCATCATCAGAATATCACTATTTCTGCCACGTTATTTTTTAATTCAAAGGGTGAGCTTATCAATTTTATTTCTGATGACCGTTACTATGTGACGGGTAAGGGCGACTTGCAGAAAGAGCGATTTTCAACACCCGCTGGTGATTATAGGAATAGTGATGGCCGTATAGTGATGGGGTATGGTGAGGCCGTGTGGAAACTCGGCTCGGGTGATTTAACATACGGTCATTTCCGCTTGAAAAGCGTTGCGTATAATGTTGCGCAATAGAGGAGTATACTTTTTCCGTTCGCCAAATCCATTTAACTTGTGCCACAACAATCCGGGAAAATAGTTATGAAAGTCCTTGTCTGTGATGATGATGAAGTGGTGCTGAAAGTTATTCAGGTAGCCCTCGAGGCAGAGCACCTGGAGGTAAAACTGGCCCGTGACGGCAATCAGGCACTCGCGCTACTTTCCGAATATCCGGACATTGATCTTATCATCACCGACATTCACATGCCCCATCGGAACGGAGATGAAATTCTCACGCAAGTGCGTGCAGATAAAAAAAGGAAAATACCCATCATGATGATATCATCCGATTCTGACGAAGATGTTGTGAAGATGGCACTCCGGTTAGGGGTCGATGAATTTTTGCCCAAGCCGGTTGATCCAAAGGTTGTGAAACAAAAAGTGAAGAAGCTGTTAAAGACGTAACCTTCCGTAGCCAGAAGAGTATGTATGCTGATGGTCTTTCAGGATACCAAATGTATTTTGATTGTCAGTTTATTTTATAGGAGAAAAATCCAAGGCATTAAAATATACCGACTCAATTTTCTCCACAATCTTCCCATTGGCTTCCGAGGCGTCTCTGACCTTTATCCATTCGGGATCGTTCACAAAAGTTTTGAATGATTCCTTTCCGACTGCTTGGCTTTTGTGCGCCAGGAGGTAAACCAGTTTGGGCTGCGACTCATCGCTTTCTACCGAATACCAATAGGCCACATTCGTCATGCCGTGCTTCTCAAATAATTTCCGTGTATGATCGCGGAAGCGGGCATTGATATCATTTATTTTTCCGGGAAAACAATAATATGTTCGTAGTTCAAATACCCTTTCATCTTTACTTTTTGATGCCTTGATTTTTGGGGATAATTCGGGAGCAACATTCATGAATACCTGGTCAACTTTTGAAACCAGCGGACCGTTTGCCTCAGAGTTTTTGTACGCAGCCTGCCATTCCGGGTCATTGGCAAATTTATTCCACAACACATCACGTGAAGCTTTATCAGGATAAGCCAATATAAATGTGAGCGTATAGTTACTGGTATCGATGGGAAGAAAATATCCGATACTCTCTATTCCATTTTTCTTGAAAAGGCGCAGGGTATGATCCTGAAATCGCTTAATCAAATCGGGCCTTTTATTTTCAGCACAGTGATAGGTACGCATTTCGAAGTAGCGGGAGTCTTTGTTTTGAGCAAGCGCTGCAAACGAAAGACAAAACAACATGAGAACAGAAAACTTTTTCATAGGGCTTAAATTTATGGGTATTCAAGTCGTTTAGAATCGACCTTAAACATAAGGATTATTTTATGGTTTTGCACTGCGAATGAAAGTTGTGTTTATCACCATGGATTACGCCCTTTAATTTTTAGTGAGGAAGATTTACAAAATCCGTGATCCTTATCATTGAATTTCGGTGTTATCCACGATATGTTTCATCCGATATAAATCGTAAGCATGCGCCATGGGGTGTATTTGTTTACCTATAAATACAGTAAAAAATAATTATATGAAAAAACTCATCTCTTTTGCTGTCCTATTGTTGATGTTGATTCCGATCGTGCTGCCGCTGGAATCCTGCAACGATGATGACGATGCTGCTCCCATCGTGATGGTTGTAGCTGAACGAAGTTCAGGAAAAATTTTTACCGTTGATAAAGCAACTGGTGCGTTGGCGGAAACCGGATTAGTAACTTTTAATGAAGTGGGGTTGACGAATATTCGGGCAATGATCTATAATCCTGGTAACCAAACGATTTATGCATCAGCTGCAGACGATGGTGGAGGAAAAATTTATTCGATTAATCCAAGTACCATGGTGGCTACGGTGCTCAATCCAAATACGAATCATGATTGGTATGGCGTGGCAGATTTGCTTATCTCTTCCGATAACAAGATACTGGCTTCCTTGTATTTTGATTCGGATCCTTCCGGCCCCGGGCTAGTGAAGTTCAGTTTAACCGGTGAGATCGGTACGCGAATCATGTTTTCTGATGATAACATTTGCTGTGGTATGGGTATCGTGTATGGCTCCAGCACGAGTCAGGTACTGGTATCCAGTTACGATATGGAAATCTATTCTTCTGATCTTAGTGGCACGGTAACCTTATTAACCACGCTTGTGCCAGAAGGATTTAATGACACACCTTCCGATGATCTGTACATTCAGAATATTGTTAAGGACAATGCTGGTAAAGTCTATGCCATAGTATATGATGCTGACAATACCGATACCTTCCTGGCATCAATCGATCTTACAAATAGTAAACTGGTTGAGATCGGTAAGATGAATACGAGCAATAACCGTTATCATGCCTTAATGTTAATCTCACAAGATTTATTATAACGCCTGAAGCTTGATCAGGAATACAATGGCTGATGAGATCCTCTCATCAGCCATTTTCTTTAGTTCCGGCAATATTTAAGCAAAGTAAAACACAAAAGATGATCGCACATCATTCACTTCGCAAGGATTGAACCGGATTTGAAGTGGCGGCTTTGATGGATTGATATCCCATCGTCAGCCACGCAATCAGGAAGGCAAATCCGCCAGCCAAAATATAAACCAGAATGCCGATCTCAACTTTATAGGTGTAATTCTTCAGCCACCAATCCACCGCCAGCCAGGCCAGCGGACTTGCCAGAACGAAAGCAATAATGATCAGTTTGCCAAACTCTTTGGATAGCAAGAACACAATGCTACTTACGGAGGCACCGAGTACTTTGCGAATGCCAATCTCTTTTGTTCGTTGTTCTGCCGTAAAAGCAGTAAGCGCAAATAATCCTAAACAGGCAATAACAATGGCAAGACCTGCAAAGACCGCAAATGTTTTGCCCAATCGTTGTTCATTGTCATACATGCGGCTGAAGTCTTCATCCATGAAGGAGTATTGGAAGGGTTGTCCCGGTGCGAGTTCTTTCCAGGTTTTTTCGATTGACTGGATTACGTCCTGTGTATTTTTTGCTTCAAAGCGAAAAATAACATTGCCGTTACTCTTTTGAAGGTAAAGCCCGAGTGGTGTGATGTTTTGTTTGAGTGATTCAAAATGAAAATCTTCGACAACGCCTATGATGGTGTAAGCACGGATGGAATTTTGATCCGGAGAACCATCCGGATTGTTGTCGGTAAACGTAGCAATTTTCTTTCCGAGAGGTTCCTCTGTAAATCCAAATTGACGAATGGCTGATTCATTTAATACAACTGCAGCGGAGTCGGATGGAAACTCGGGTGAGAAAAAACGACCGAGCTTGATGTTCATGCCCAGGGTTTTGATATAGTCGTGATCAACCTGCCAGCTTTGCAAGCCTACCATGTTTTCCTGTGTGGGCTGACTTCCCTCCGGCCAATGGGTGTTGTCGCTCCGCCAGGAGTGAACGGGTAAAAATCCTGTAATTGTTCCGCTTTGAATAAAGCTGTTTTTGAGAATTTCATCCTCAAAAGATTGGAGATTCTTCTGTAGGGCATAGGCATCCTGGATGATGATGACCTGATCTTTTTCAAACCCAATTTTTTTATGCTGAATATAATCCAGCTGACGTTGCACCGTAATGGTGCCGATGACCAGGAAGATGGAAATGACAAACTGAAAAACAACCAGTGCACTACGGATGATGCCACTTTTCATGCCCAATGCCACATGACCTTTCAACACATTTACAGGTTTAAATGCTGAAAGAAACAGTGATGGATACAATCCTGCCAGTATTCCCACGCAGAGTGTAGCGAGCAACAGAATCAGGTAAAAAGCCGGATCGTTGAACGGGAGGGAAAGATGCTTTAGCGACAGATCATTAAAAACCGGAATGAAGAGATAGGCAATAGCAACACCAAGAATAAAGGAGAGTAAACTCAGCAGAATAGATTCCATGAGGAACTGACGCACCAGGTGCGAGCGCAGAGAGCCCATCACTTTGCGAACACCAACTTCTTTGGCGCGATTGGATGAACGGGCAGTTGACAAGTTCATGAAATTAATACAGGCGATGGCGAGAATGAAAAGGGCAATGGCCGCAAATAAATAGACATACGTTATGTCACCGTTGGCACGCAGTTCGGCAGTAAGATCCGAATGAAGGTGGATGTCGCGCAGGGGCATGAGTGTATATTCCAGTTTATTGCCCGAGGCTTGGAATTTTTCCATGGTAAATTCTCCGCCCAGTATTTCTGCAGCTTGCGGTCCAATATATTTCATAACGAGTCCTGGCAATTTGGCTTCGAGAGCCTTAGCATCCGCACCGTCTTTCAGCAGGATATACGTGTTAAAATTATTGCTGAGAAAGTTGGAACTCTTGGCTTCATCCAACCCACTGAGTGAGATGAGGATATCAAAAGCAAAATGTCCTGTTTCTGGCATGTCTGCATATACAGCAGTTACCTTCATTGGCCAGCGGTTGTCAAGTATCAGTGTTTGATTCAGCGCGTTTCCTTCCGGGAAAAATTTGTTTGCGATCATTTCGCTGATGGCAATGGAGTTGGGTTCTTTCAACGCGGAGTTTGCATTGCCTTGCACTACCGGTACGGTAAAGATTTTGAAAAAAGTACTATCCGTCCAGATCACATTATGCTCTTTAATGTTATCGGATGTTTCACTTTTCTTTATCAGGTAGGAGCCCCGGCTACGGAAGCGAACGGCTGATTCTACTTCCGGATAATCGTGAACCAACGTTTCAGCCAGTGGCGCAGGCGCTACAGCCAGTTTATAGTGATTGCCACCAAATTTGATTTCACCGTTCATGCGGTAAATCCTGTGAGCTTTTTGGTGATGTTTATCAAAACTCAGCTCATGGATAACAAAGAGCAGGATAACCATACAGGCCGCTATACCGGTTGCCAATCCGGCAATATTAATAACCGTATAAAAGCGTTGCTTGGTCAGGTTGCGCAGGGCAATGGTGATGTAATTCCGGAACATATTTTTTGGTTTTTGATTTTCGAGAAGTAAGGTTTGTTTTTGTGTTTCGCGAAGGCCCGAAGTATTGCCAAATGCTTTTAGAACATCGTGGTAGGCATTTATAAAACGCATTCCTGTGTACATGCGCTCTTCCACAGCAGTGCAGATGTGATCAATCATTTCTTCCTCCAGTCCCTCCAGTACAATACCGCGGTAGTGAAGATCTTTGATGATATAACCAATATGTTCGTTGGTCAGCTGGGGCATGCGATCAGGCTATTTTCACTTGAAGAACAACAGACATCGTTTTGATGAAATCAACAAATTCAGTCACACGGTCTTTCACCAGTGCTTTTCCTTCTGTGGTGAGTGAATAGTATTTACGAACGCGTTTGCCAATGTTAACCACTTCGGTTTTGAGCAAACCATCTGCCTCCAGTCGGTGGAGGGTGGGATAGAGCGCACCTTCCGTCAGCATGATCCTGCTTGCCGATAGCTCTTTTACAAGTTGTGTAATTTCGTATCCATACATTTTACCATTGTCTTTCAATACTTTGAGTACAATGGTTTGGAGGGTTCCCTTGAGGAGTTCGGGTGAATGCATAAAAGCTTAATACATAAGAGATTTATGTATTAGACTGAATATTCCTTTATCAGGTTGCGCAACCTGATTGTTTTTTTTTGAAACTAAGTGAAAATCCCCGCAACGGATGGTTTGCGGGGATTGCTGTTTATTATTTTATCTCTTCAACGCCCGATGGGTATTTGGCAAATCTTCCTTTTTCTCTGGGGTGAACATGCTCATAACTGGGCCACGGCCATCCGCCAAATTGTGTTTGTTGATATTCCCGGAAGGCCTGCTGGATTTCAGCCTGGGTATTCATGACAAATGGTCCGTGCTGCGCCACGGGTTCGTTGATGGGTTTACCCTGCAATACTAGTAAATGACTTTCGGTGTTGCCATTTTTCAAGCGCACTTCCTGATCGGCATGCAGTTCGATGCATTGATGCGAGATAAAATTTTTTCCAGCAATCTCAATGGAAGCGCCATCATAAAAATATAATGAGCGATTCACTTCTGCCGATGCGGTGGGCAGTTCCCAGGTTGCTTCAGGTGCTAAAGTGATCGTCCAGATGGCAACCTCGTTGTTGGCATCGGCCGCCCACGAATCGGGTGCGGGTTTGGGGGCCGTTGTATCTTTTATTTTTCCTGCGATGACACGTGCCCGGATACCATTGCCATTCTCATCAGCCGATGTATACATTGGAATGGTTTCATTCCACAACATGGCAAAATGTGGAGCGGCCAGTTTCTTTGCTTTGGGCAGGTTAAGCCAAATTTGAAAAAGCTCTAACGGATTATCCTGCTCTTTGCTGCGCAGCGGAAACATTTCGCAATGCTGAACACCCTTTCCTGCAGTCATCCATTGTACATCGCCAAATCCAAAACGGCCGGCTGCACCCAACGAGTCGGAGTGATCTACCAGACCTTTGGTGACGATGGTTACGGTTTCAAATCCACGGTGCGGGTGTGCCGGAAAGCCTGGTACGGTTTCACCATGATACATGCGCCACGATTGATTCGGATTAAAATCCTGTCCGATATTTCTTCCGGCCAGCGAAGTGGCGGGTCCCATCGCGTCATTGCCTTTGGGATAAAAATCTTCATGGTGAACGCAAAAGAGGAAAGGATCCTGGGTTTGCCAGGGGAAGCCAAGCGGCTTAATGGATTTAATGGGTGAATTGCTCATGTGTTGAATCTAGTATGATTCTCCGATAAACCACAATCCGTGTAAGAAAGTTTAAGTATGACGATACGGTTTATCCTCTTGAAAATCAAGGACAATAAAAAAAGTTACACCCCTTTGAAGTGTAACTTTTTGCGTTCGTGGGCTTCTGCTATAAATTTTTACGATAGACTTCTGCTTCAGATAGCAATTCCTAAACTTTTAATTTTTGTCGACAGCTTGATGTTCCTTTTGTCCAGTTCCGCTTCGTTCATTTCGTAGCGGAGTTTTCCGTCAACGGTAATAAAGTTGATACCACTGCCTTTCTTTGCAAGGCCATCTTTCTCGGTTACAATGAGGGTGGAGGTTGTTGCCAGGGTGTTGTGGGCTGCTGTAAAAGCACCCGACTTTTCTGCCGGAATGAAAAGGATATGACAGTCTTTTACTTCCGAAGCATTTGCAAATTCTACGATTTTTATTTTCTGATTGCCAACCGTTTTAGTGGCCGCCAGATTTTGTAATTCTTTCGAGACAGCGCCCCGATCAAGAACTCCGATGATAAATTCACCATCGCTGCCCTTCTGTTCCCATTGCCCGTTAATGGCAAAATTGTAAAGAAAAACAGTCACCACTTTTTCCTGTTGGGCCTGAGTTGTGAAGGTGATGAGTGACAGAACAAATACAGCTACTGCGGTTTGGGTTTTCATTTGGTTTGTTTGGATTTAAATTCTACTACAATATTAGAAGAGTGAATCCTATCAAATTGGTCAGAGAAATTGGAGATGTGACCGCTGTAAGATTTTAATCCCCATTCTGAAACAACAGAAGAATTCACGCTGTACTCATTCCGGAAAACGAATGTTATTGCATGGTATCATCGGACAATTTTTTCACGTGATCAGAATAATAGTCGGTCAGTAGACCCTATTCAGTACAATATTCGGGAGAATGGTGTGTTTGCAGATTTTATAAAACAGTAAGACAGACAAGCTCAGGTGATATCTTACATATCCGCTTTTACCAACGTTTCTCGGAAAGCTACTGGTCAATCCTTCAATTGTTGCCTGTTTCTCATTTGGTGGTTGACTGAAAGTGATTGCTAACAAGGTCAAGAATCACGGTTGCATCCGGAGTATGGCAAATCTCTTGGTCCATCTTCAAAACATGAGATGAAAAAATACTGGTTGAAATCGAAGTGCTTCCAGTCAGCCAAACAGGTGAAAACGTGATGAGGTGATAACAGCCATCCTGTGGATCAAAAACAACCATCGGGTTGCTATGATCATCCACAGAAGATTCAAATAGTAAAATCACCGGAAAATCAAACAATTCCGCATCGCGCAGTTCAGGTACCAGGTTCGCATCAAAGTATTCATACTTCAATACGCTACTGATAATGTTTTTTTCGGCTAGCAGCTTTTGCAGCAGCACCAGTTTTTCTTCCATCACCATAATGGGAATGCATGCAGGTGAAAAGCTTTGAATGGGCAACCATTGCCGGGAGTTCAACTGCAGAAACTCCAATGCATTTTTTCCGATCGAGAGCTTGTAATCGAAGTACGGATAGCCGGGAACAAAATAACCTGGATAGAAGTAGGTTAACCCCAGTTGCTTGCAATAGTTGATTTTCTGGTAGATCAGGTATTTTCCAAGACTGTACTTTTTATAGTCCGGATGGTAAACGGAGGTGATTCCTTCTGCTGCGGTTGCACCCAGGTCGAAATATCCAATGGCTATCAAATGGTTTTGGTCATATACGGCAACTTCGTAAGTATTGTAAACGGAAGGCAGATTAGTTCCCCGATATAACAATTGCATCAACGATGCCGAAGGTTCGAAAGCAAGGGACTCTTTATAGTGCGCATACAATTCTTCTTTTTCGGAAGTAATCGTGGCCGGTTTGATTTCTGTTCGGAAGCGAGCGTTTCTCTTAAATAGTTTTAGTTGCGTACTGCCTGATTCAAATTCCGTTAACCGCAGGCGCAGCCAGATGGCGCTGTAAAACGTGTCATTAAAATGAACAAAGTTGGTTGTAAAAATAGTTTGCCCCATCCGAAACCATCCACGTGCCAGGTATTCATCCAGTTCGTGTGGCGCTAATTGTTCAGGCTGTTGGACTTGCGCAAACATGTTGGTGGTGAAAACTATTTCCCCCGCGGAATAAATTTTCCTGAAAAGTTAGCAACAGTTTGTTGTTGATGATAAACTATCTGACCGTTCACCCAAACATAGTGGATACCTGACGAAAGCGCTGTCGGGTTGGTGATGGTGGCATTGTCATCTACTGTAGCCGGATCAAACAAAACAAGATCGGCAAAATATCCGGGTGCAACCAAGCCACGTTGGCTGATGCCCACATGCTCAGCTGTAAGACCGGTCATTTTATGAATGGCCGTTTCCATTGCCATCAGTTTTTGCTCGCGAACATACTTACCCAATACACGGGTGAACGCTCCGTGTCCACGCGGGTGACCCTGCATGGATCCATCCGAACAAACATTGGAGTGTTCCCAACGCAGAAAGTTGCTGATGTCCATTTCACTCATCGAGGGGGCAACAATGGTTGCGCCATCTGGTGTTTCCCGAATAATGCGAAGTAATGCGTGAGGTGTCGTTTCGTTATTGAGCACAGCTATCTCACTAACGGTTTTGCCTTCGTATGATGGCCTTCCGGGATACCGCACCATGACCGATGCGGAAGGATCAAATAGTTCGCGCGTGGCAAACTCGGCACTGGCCAGGTTTTGAAAATCTTTTTTCGGAAACAAAACCCGAGGTGTTGAATTCCACATGGTATACGGATACACATCGGCTGTGATGTTGATTCCCCGCAGCCTGGCCTGCTGTAATTTTGTTAACAGCCTGGATGAGGTGCCCCACTTGCTGCGCATTGCAATTTTTAGGTGAGCGATCTGCACAGGTATTTTTGCGAGCCGACCGATCTCAATGATTTCATCAATGGCCTCTTCCAGTTGTACATCTTCACTGCGCACATGACTGATGTAGGTGCCGCCTTTTGCAGAGGCTACCCTGGCGAGATCCACTACTTCATCGCGATTCGCATAAAAGGCAGCTTCATACTCAAGACCTGTTGATAAGCCTAATGATCCTTTGTCCAGCTCGTTGGCCAATAACATTTTCATAGAGTCGATTTCAACTTGTGTTGCATTGCGGTATAGATCTTCTCCCATAAATTTTTCACGCAATGTCGCATGACCGGTGTAAGTGGCTACGTTGATGCTGATGGGCTTACGGTTGATTGCTGCTTTAATCGAATCAACAGGGTTGGAATCTCCGTCTTGGCCGATAACTATCGTGGTAATACCCTGACTGGTTGCCGCCTTAGCTGTCGGATCTTTTTGCAAACCACCACCATGGTGACTGTGACTATCAATAAAACCAGGCGCTAACACGTTACCCTTTCCATCTGTTACCTGTTCATGCAAAAATGGTGTAAGCGCTCCGATGTCACGGATGCGATCATTAACAATACGAACACTGGCCGGGTAAGCCGGTTGACCGGAGCCATCAATAACCTGGACATTTGTAATGAGGTGGGTGGTGGGCAGCGTTACGGATTTTCCTTCCCACATATTTTTGATGAGGCGTTGGGCAAAAAAGTTAGAAGAATTATCCAATACAATTAGTGTCTCCTTTCTATCGAGGTAGCGTACGATGATGGTTCCAAAGCCAACCCAACCTCCGGTGTGCGAAAGAATTTTTCCGGGCTCATCAATAAACCAACCGAATCCGTATCGGGTATCATTTCCAGTATTCAATTTTCCAGGTGTAAAGGCTTCCTGTAACGTACTTTTCTTAACCAGTTTCTCTCCGTATAAGGCCTGATCCCACACATATAGATCTTCAACAGAAGAATAAACATTTCCATCGCCAACAATACCATCAAACCGCACCAGATCATTGAGGATTGCTTTCCCTCCTTCTATCCGAAAACCAAAAACACGCGAATCCGGAAACGATTTTAAGGTAAGATTGTAGACATAGCTATTTTTCATTTTCAGCGGATCGGCAATGTGTTGCCGAAATAATTTTTCTGCTGAAGTGTTTGTAACGATTTCGAGTATGGAAGCCAATGTGGTGTAGTTGGTATTGCAGTATTCCCATTTCTCACCAGGTTGAAATACCAGTGTCGGCTTCTTCTTTGCGAGCAGATCAAGCATCGATCGGTTGGTGAGCGTGTCCAGCAAAATCATATTGCCTTCTGCTATGTCAAAATACTCGGGCAAACCGGAAGTCTGGTTCATGAGGTGACGAATCGTGATGTTCGGATATGGAAAGCTGGGTAAGTAGCGCTGAACGGGGTCATCATATTTTAATTTCCCTTTTTCTTTCTGGATCATGGTGAGCATGGTATAAAATTGTTTGGACACCGATGCCAGGTTGAACGCTGATGATGTAGTGAGCGATTGTCGCGTTTGTGGATGGGCAATACCAAATGCTTTTTTGTAGAGTACTTTTCCGTTGCTGCCAATCAATACCGTACCATTAAAAAGTTGTCGTTGATACAGGTAGGTCAACACGGAGTCGATCCGCTTTATTTTTTCCGCGTGCTGGCAAAATGAAAATAGCGGTGCAAATATCAGTATGCAGATTATTTTTCTCATAGAGTTTCTATTCGGCTGAAGCTACGGATTCAATGGTCTATTTTTTCAACACTACTTTTTTTTGAGACTTCGCACTTTTTATTGCGGCATCAAGAATTTCCATAACAATCATGTTGTTTTCCAGCGAAGACAAGTCGAACGGTGGTAGAATAATTTTCTTATCAATGACACCTTTGAGTAATGCAAAGGGATCGTCATACGGTGCTTCGCGCTCCTGCAGTATTGTTGTGTGTTCCTGTTCATCTCCTTGCAGGCGTATGCGCAAGCTTGTTCGGTTGTCGCTCATGATATAGCCGGTAGCGCCATAGATTTCCATATCTTTTCTGCCGAAGGGCCAGTTCCAGGAGGCCTGAATAATTCCCTGCATGCCGGGATACTCCAGCAGGATGGTCGCTTCATCGTCAACCGTTGGATAGACATCGGGTTTGAATTGTTGCAACAACGCTTGTACAGCCAACGGACGTTGTCCACCATTGAGCCAGGTAATCAGGTTGGCACCATAACAACCGAAGTCGATTACAGCGCCACCACCATTTTGTTTCGGATCGGTTAACCATTCCAGAAATGCTGCACTGACACCAATTTCCGCTGGGCCCTGATGGCCATCATGAACAACAATTTTCCGAAGGCTGCCAACCTGATTGTCTTGCACCATTTCCAGCGCCTTGTGGTTGGTGGCATACCAGGTGGTTTCATAATTCGTAAGCAATTGAATGGAATACTTGACAGCCAGCGCCTGCATTTGACGGGCGTGATCGAGGTTAACAGCCAGCGGTTTTTCTACCATCACGTGAATGCCAAAGGGAGCACAGGCTTTTACCACTGCTAGGTGGTCGTAGATGGAGCCGAAGGCCGTAACCGCTTGTGGTTTTGTTTTTTCAATCATCTCCTCGATGGTATCGAATACCATAGACTTGGGAAGATGATACTGGTCCATATAACGTTGAGCCAGTACTTTGTTCGATTCCGCAATCCCGACAACTTGAATATCGCCCCTGTCTGGCCGTCCGAGAATCCAGTGCACATGATCGTGGGTAAGTCCGGCAATGCCAATGCGGAGTGGTTCGGAGCATGCGTTGCCCGCGATTAGTAAAAGTGTGAGCACAAGGGCATGTAATTTCATGGTAGTTCTTTTTAGAAAATTTTCCTTCGATGGAATTTAGTGAATCAGGCAGGATGAACCAAGAGCATAATTTTTTCTGTTTCTTGAAACATCCAATGGTGGAAGGTAAAGGGAAGTTCTGTTACCTTTGAATTCACTTTAACAGAATTCAATGGCCTTTGAGATTTTACGTTCCACTTCGGAAGATGCTACCGCGTTGGATCAGCTAGTGAATTCTGCTTACCGTGGTGATTCTTCCCGGCAAGGTTGGACTACCGAAGCAGATTTGCTTGATGGAACCCGCACCGATGCTGCTGCCATTGCCGAAATGATTCAACGGCCTGGTACAACACTGTTGAAGTTTGTGGAGGATAATCAGATTCTGGGATGTGTGGAGTTGCGTCAGGAGGATAGCAAGCTTTATCTGGGTATGCTCACCGTACAACCTAATCTGCAGGGCAAAGGTATTGGTAAAGAATTGCTCAAGGCAGCAGAAGCAGAAGCAGTAAAGCAAAAGTGCAAAGCCATTTTCATGACGGTGATTTCCGTTCGAAAGGAGTTGATCGAATGGTATATCCGGCATGGCTATCGGCTTACAGGCGAGCGTAAACCTTTTGCATTTAATGATCCGCGTTTTGGTCAGCCAAAAATGAAGCTTGAGTTTGTGGTACTCGAGAAAAAACTCTGACAGGCCCAGACGCCATTAATTCTTGCGCCTTCCTTCTATCTTTTGCCCGCCCTGGTAAAGGATCAATGAATCAAATTTTCCTTCGCTGCTTTTAATGAATTCAATTTGCGCATCCACTACTTTGTAAAAGTATCGCGTGGGCGTTTCTGGAAAAATTTCAAGCTTTGCCTGTCCCGTAGCCTGAGCCATCAGGTGATTGTCTTCGAGGGTGATGGTGATGCCAAAAGCAGGGGTAATCTGATAGGTGCCAACATACTGTTTTAGTATTTCGGAACCAACAGTAGCTTCAGTAGGGGGAGGGGGAATAGGCTTATTCGTTTTTACACCTTTGGTAATATCGATCCTGTTTTTGAAAAGAATCTCTTTTACTCCGGTTTTGTCAGTAATAAACTGAAAAGTTGAAAGACTGTTTTCAAAGGCGAAATTGGTTTTATCCTGGGGAAAAATTTTGAATTTCTGACTACCCATTCGCTGACTGTAAAATTGTCCATTGTCGAAGGTGATCACACGCGTTGTGCCATCTTCGAAATCATAAACTCCCGTAAGCGATTTGGCATAAGCATCCTCCAGTTTGATTTTAGCAATGGGTTCTGGATAGGGTTTGCCAATGGCAAGTGCTGCCATACGCGTTGAAACATCGCCCGGTGGATTGCAGTCGCAATTCGAAAACACGACAACAAAAACATCCTCCTTTGGAAGGTAAACTGCGTTGGTCGTGTATCCGAAAATACCGCCTGAATGCTCGAGCGTGGCACTGCCATTGATTTCGCTCAGGCCCCATCCGTAGCCGTAGTTAGTGGGTTTGCCGTTGTTCAGTTTATAGTTGGTAAATGCTTTTTGAAGAGTTTCTTTTTTTACCAGTTTGCCTGACTGTAAAGCAAGTTGCCAGGTGAGTAGGTCATCCACGTTAGACATAATGGAACCAGCTGCATACGGTTGTGTGAGGCTCAGGTACTCTGCGTTAACATACCCTTCTTTCTTCTGATACCCCTGCGCCCGGTTTTTAATAATAGCCGATTGACTTCCATAGTAAGAGTTCTTCATGCCCAGCGGAATGAAGATGTTCTTCTCTAAAAACTCCGGGTAGGGTATACCCGATGCTTTTTCGATAATGTAGCCCAACATAAAATAGGCGGAGTTATTGTATTCCCATTTTTCCCCCGGGGCAAAATCCATGGGTTCGTTTTTAAACAGATCAATCATTTCCAGCGGGGTCATGTCGTTGCGCCAGAGTTTGGTCCAGCGTTCCATACTGGTATAGCTTTTTATGCCGGACGTATGCGTGAGCAAATGATGGATGGTAATGGTATGCCCATGTGTGGGATAGCCCGTGATAAATTTCGTAATAGGATCTTCGAGCGCAAGCTTACCTTGCTCCAATAGCATGAGTATACCTACAGCGGTAAATTGCTTGGTGATAGAGCCGATTTCAAACACGTGCTCGGGTGACATAACCACATTGTGTTCGAGGTTGGCCATTCCATACGCTTGACGAAAGATGGGCTTGCCTGCTTTCGCTACAAGTGCCGTGGCACCGGGCTCACCAGATTTGTAGGTTTTCGTAAGGAGAGCATCGAGTTCGGCATTTAAATTCTGACCAGTGGCCATTGCCGAAATGAAAAGGAGAATGATAAGAAGCTGTGTTTTCATAGGGGGGAATTATGAATTAAAGATAACTGAAAATTGCGGGAGCCGACAATAGCCTTATACCGAAAGGTGTTCACTTAAAAGACGAAGGCGCAAGCCCTGTGTTGCCACCTGACTTGCGCCTTATCGTTCAGAATTGATCCGAATTACTTCACGTGATTGTTAACCACTTTGGCTAATTCAAACATCGAGATTTGTTTTTTGCCATCAAACAGAACTTTCAGTTTGTCATCAGCATTGATGTTTCTTCTGTTCTTGCTGTCCTGAAGTTTGTTCTTCTTGATGTAATCCCAGATCTTTTTGATGATCTCGGTTCTGGGGATTGGCTTGCTGCCTACCACTGCTGCCAGTGCTACACTTGGAGTGAGGGCGGCCATAAAGGCTGCATTAGGTTTACGTGCGCTTTTCTTCTTAGCGGCTTTCTTTGGGGCTGCTTTTTTTGCTGCCTTCTTTGCTACTTTCTTCGCTGCCTTTTTTGGGGCTGCTTTTTTTGCTGTTTTCTTAGCTGCTTTTTTTGCCATAGCTCAATTGATTTTAGTGGTTGCTAATTACGTTGAAAAATTATAGTTATCCTCGCAATGTTAGTAAATTGTTATGAATGTACAAGCTAGTGAAAGTATTGACAAAGAAGAAATGCGCTCTGAGAAGGGGGGTACCCCGCTCCTCGGTAAACACTTCAATTGTAACCTGGATGGTGGCGCTGGTAGAAAACTATTTAAATGCATTTCTATTGGGAAGCACATATACCTCAGTGTCAGCACCCCTGAGAATCGAGATGGGTCACAGATGTCAAAGGCTTTCTTAGCGTGATGACCTGTTGAGAAGATTCGAACGAGCACCAATTTTCGATGATAATAGTTTACGCTCCACCATCTAAAAACCCTAGCTTTATACTATGAAGTTAGGTCAGCTTGTTGTGCGTTGGATGTACCTGGGTACTCCCTATACTGCTACAGAGTCGGAGAAGCGCCACGTCATTTTTTCGAATGTTATTTTTTTGACACTGCCGGTAGTGTATTTGGTTTTTGTTCTGCTTGATCTGGATTCTTTTCTTGAACCGGTGGCTTTCTGGAATTTCGACCTTTGGGTTATTCCCCTTATGATTTCTCTTTGTTTTTGCTTCCTGGTGTTTAATAAGGTTGGGTTCATTTATTTTAGCCGTATACTTTTTCTTATCAGTTGGTTGTTGCTGTTGCATATCCTGCCCATCATTATTCATCAGTCGCCCACGGATTATTATTTTGCTTTCCCGGTAGGTATCATTTTTCACAGCCTGCTGATTCATGTTTGCTTCAGTCCGCGTAATGATGCATGGAGATTCTGGTTTTTTCTGGCCATAAACTTTGTTCTCATGCTTTTTTCAATCGAGATATTGGTGAAACATGATGTTACCTCGGCTGCTCAGAATGTGCTCCGCACTGACCCTTACTACCGGCTGGATATTATTCTTTACTGGCTGCTTTTTAATCTGTTGACCTACTACATTTTTTATGTGATGGAATATTACCTGGATGGATTAAATGAGGCCAACATATTGATATCGCGACAGCAAAAAGAACTGGAACGCAAGAATGAAGCGCTTCAACAGGCCAATGTATCCCTGCAATACAGCAATCAATCCGTAGAGGATTTGAACCGAAGCCTGGAACAAAAGGTAACGGAACGAACACGTGAACTGGAGTTAAAAAATGAAAAGTTAGTAGAGTACGCTTACCTGAACGCACATTTGTTGCGCGGACCGTTTTGCAGGGTAAAAGGGTTAGTGTTGCTGAAAAATACAGTAACAGCACCATCAGCTGCGGAAGAAGAAATCAATGTGTTGCTTCTGAAAAGCATTGATGAACTAGATGAGGTTACCACACGGATTCAACGTGCTGTGGAAGACAATGAACTGCCGTGACTTTTTCAAACATTGCCCGGATCAGGATGCACCCACCCTTGCCGATACGTGCGTTGCAGCAACGTAGTGGCTTCTTCATCGCCTATAACTTGCCGGGTGGTATGATCATAAGAAAGTGATCTGCCGGTTTTCATGGCCAGGTTTGCCAGAATACAACTGGCTGCCGAGATGTGACCTTCTTCAATATCGGCCACCGGCCGACCCTTTTCTTCAATGGCTTTCAGAAAGTTAATCATGTGCAGGCGGGTAGCCGGAGCGGCATGAAGTTCAATATCTTTTTCTTTGAGGTCTTCCGGGAATTGTGTCCGCTCATACACCACATCCTGATGAATCTTCTGCCCGGTGCCGTGTGGAACAAAGTCGTATTGAAAGGGGCTGCACGAGAGTGTTCCCTTCTCACCATAGATTTTATAGGCCCACGGATATTCCTGATCAACGGGATTGCCCCACGTGCGATGTTGCCAAACGCAGGTCAGGTTATCGAATTCAAAAATAACAGTCTGTGTATCGCTGATGTTTGACTTGCCTTCGGTGCGTTGGAAAATGCCTCCGGAAGAAGATATTTTTTTTGGCCATCCCAGGTTGAGATTCCAGCGTACAGCGTCAAGCATGTGTACACACATATCGCCTACAATACCGTTACCATATTCCACAAAGGCCCGCCACCACCCGCGATGCGGTAGTCCGTCATATGGACGTAGTGGAGCCGGGCCTGTCCATAACTCGTAATCCAGAAAATCAGGAACAGCCTGTAGGGGTGGATTGCTGTTGTTGCGCATGGCGTAATAGCAGCACATTTCTACATGCGATATTTTTCCCAGCAGACCTGCGTCCACAATATTTTTTTTAGCTTCAATTAAATGCGGTGTGCTTCTGCGTTGCATACCTACTTGAACAACACGCTTGTATTTACGCGCAGCCGCCAGCATGGCCTCACCTTCGATGACATCCACACTGATGGGTTTTTGAACATACACATGCACACCGGCTCTTAAGGCATCAATGGTTTGTAAAGCATGCCAGTGATCCGGTGATCCGATCAGGACAATATCAAGCTCGTTTTCAGCCAGCATTTTTTGATAGTTACCGTACAGCCTGGGCACTTTGCCTGACTTTTGTCTTTTGCTCACCAGTTCTCCTGCAGCATTTAGTATATTCTTGTCGACATCACATAAGGCAACAACATCAACCGGGGCCACTTGCATCAACCGGAATAAATCACTTTTGCCATACCAGCCCGAACCAATCAAACCTACTCGCCACGGCTTTTGTGGATGGAGCAAATCCATGCCCTGTGCTCCCAATGCTCCGAGAACAAGGGTAGCAGTAGCACCTTTCAGAAAATGCCTGCGGTTAATATGGAATGTATTCATGATGACGGGGGTTAGGGATCATGACTGCCGATACAATTGTTCGGAGAAGGTTCCTAGACGACAGGAAGCTTCCAGCCGTTTTGGTACTCAGGAACAATAAGTTTATCCGCTGCTGCATTGTTGATGAATGCATTCCGATTACCATCCCAAAAAACTTTGCTCCCTGTTTTGTAAGCAATGTTACCCATTTGTGCATTGATGGCGGCCACACTTCCCGAGCGAATGGGTGTGTTCAACGCATCCTGAGCGTTCTTCTTGATAGCCTCTATGAAATTTTGGGTATGCAAATCAAGGTAATTCAGTTCGTTTGGTTTTTTGTAAGCCTCAATGATTTCCATTTTGGGTTTTCCCGAACTGCTGTATCCCTGCGCTTCACGCTCAACAATTACTTCGTATCCTCCACGATTCACCACCAACGTTCCATTATTCCCAATAAAGGCAATGCCTTCACTTCGGTTGTATGGACCAGAATCAATTCCTGTGGCATGCTCCCAGAGCATGTTGAAATTTTCATATTGATAAATAGCTTGTAAGGTGTCGGGTGTCTCAGAGGCATCATCCGGGTAGGCAAGTTTTCCACCTGTGGCCATTACAGAAATGGGTGCAAGGGCCTGCATTGCATAGAGTGCGATGTCAATTTCATGAACCCCCCAATCGGTCATCAATCCACCGGCATAATCCCAGAACCAACGGAAATTAAAATGAAAACGATTTTGATTAAAGGGTCGCTTTGCTGCAGGCCCTAACCAGAAATTATAATCCACACCTGAAGGCACAGCGGTGTCAGCAACTACAGGAACAGGTTTCATCCATCCCTGGTACGCCCACACTTTTACAAGGCGTATTTTTCCTAACACACCTGACTGTACAATGTCAATCGCCTTTCGGTAGTGCGGTCCACTGCGTTGCCACTGACCGGCCTGTACAATTTTTCCTGTTTTTTCCTGTGCCTTCACCATTAGGTTGCATTCGGCTATGCTGTTGGCAATAGGCTTTTCTACGTAAACATGCTTGCCGGCTTGCACAGCATCAACCATTATTTTACAGTGCCAGTGATCGGGTGTTCCAATCACTACCGCATCAATTGATTTATCGTTCAACAGTTCACGATAGTCTGAATACGTCTTCGGTGTATTCTTTCGCAGCTTACCATAATCATTCAATCTTTTTTGAATAACATTCTGATCAACATCACAAAGGCCGGTCACGTCAACATCACCCATCTTCAACAACGAGTGTGTGTTTGACCACCCCATGCCGTTACAGCCAATTACTCCGATGTTAATTTTGTCGTTAGCGGCTACTGATTTGGCGGTTGCTCCCAGTATACCGGATGGCATGAGCAGGCTTCCTGTCAAGGCAGCACCTGCTCCAGCAATAAATTTTCTCCTTTTCATAAGACTAAAATTATGGTGATGAACTACACGTATCTAAGAAAATCAAAAAATGGGGGATGTCCAACTAACCCGTTCACATTCAACGTTACGGAACTGTATTGATGGCTAGAGACCTTTTCCGGTCGCAGCCCAATAGATGCCTCCATAGATGTGATCCAGAAAGGTTTGGTCGGAGAACGTTAACGGAATATGACCTAACGCTGTGTAGAAGGATCTTCCTCCATCATAATTGTGGTACCATGAAATCGGGTGAAAGCTCCCCATGCCTTTTCCTTCCCTTTCTCCCCACTTTACATTGGGAGAGTAAGTCTTTTCATCGACTGAAACCAGGAAATGTAAATCATCGGTCTTGCGGTCTCCGAACTCGTACCATTCATCGGTCCACAAGAATTTTTTTGGGAAGCGCTCCATCCCAGGAAAGTTGCTGTCCTCTACTTTCAGGTAAGCGGTTTGCTGCTGCGGATGAATTTTAAACATCATGCCAACCAACTTTGTGTACCATGGCCATTCATATTCCGTATCCGATGCGCTGTGAATGCCTACGTATCCTTTTCCGGATTTAATAAATTTTTCAAAGGCAGTTTGTTGCTCAGTGTTCAGAATATCGCCTGTTGTATTGAGAAAGATAACAACCTGATAATTCGCCAGGGCTTTATCATTAAACACAGAAGCATTCTCCTGCCAATCGATAGTAAAGTTATTCCGGTTAGCCAGGTACCGGATAGCTGTAACACCTTCGTGAATCGATTCATGGTGGAATCCATCAGTCTTCGTAAAAAGCAAGGCTTTAAATTGTTGAGCGAATGATACAGTCGAGGTTGCGGCCAGCAGTAATACCAGTACCAACACATTTTTAATAATCAGTTTCATTGCGGAGTGTAATTAATGTACATAACAAGATACAGTACAGATCGTAAGAAATTTTCCTACTTTGTGACAACCGGAAAAAACAGGTTAGCGGTAGTCGTATCACGATGCTGGTGTGTTCAAGCATCATGAAATTTTAACCCCCGCAAGGATGCGAAAGGTATAACTAAGCAACGAAAGTCTAAAGGTTAGCTACGAGCGTTGAATTTCAGCAAAAATCATCTCCAATTCGGGTTCCGTAATACCCAGTTTAGCCTGTAATTTTTGAAGCATGGTTTCTTTTTTGCCTTCTTCAAACAGGAAATCTTCATCGGAGAGGATGGGGAATCTTCTTTTGAGTAAAATTTTTTGCTCCCGCCAACTTCTGAGGATGTTCATCATGGTGTAAGGTACATATAATGGACGGCTGTTTTCGTGTTCTGTGATTGTTTTATTTCACCGGTTATCACCTGCTTTTCTTTGATTGGGAAGGAATCATTGATCCTTCAGGCTTTTAGCCGGATTGGCCGTTGCAGCGCGAATAGATTGTCCGGCAATCGTCAATAACGTGGCAGCCAGCACAATTAAACCCGGAACAGCAATCATCGACCAGCTGACCGTGATTTTATATGCAAATCCATTGAGCCAGTGATGCGTGATGTAATAGGCTAAGGGGAAAGCGAAGAGACAGCTGATGCCAATGAGTTTTACATAATTTTTGGAAAGCATCACGAGGATGTTCCATACCGAAGCACCCAGTACTTTACGTATGCCTATTTCCTTGGTGCGCTTCACCATAGCCAGCGAAGCCATGCCAAACAAACCGAGGCTTGCGACCACTATCGAGATGATGCTGAACAGATTTAATAATTTTCCAAACAGTTCGTCAGCCTGATATTGTTCGGCAAAAAAACGATCCATAAAGTAATAAACGAACTGATCGTTGGGATAATGCTTATTCCATATTTTTTCCAGCACATCAAGATAATTGCCTTCACGGGATTCCACACGGAAGGTATAGTACCCGTACTCATGCGGGTGATGGTGGTAGAAGATAATCGGATCAACCGATTTACGTACGGATTCGTGATGGTAATCTTTCCATACACCGATGATGGTCAGGGTTGTCTGGTCACTGTTTATGATGGATGTGTTCACGGCATCTGTCGGTGTTTTATAACCCAGTGCCAGCGCGGCAGATTCATTAATCATGCAGGTGGTACCGGTTTCTTTTTGATTAAAGTTTCTGCCACCGAGAAGTGTCAGGCCAAAGGTTTCCTGGTATCCCTCATCGATCCACATGATCCAAAAGGATTGCTTCTTTTCATTGTTTGCGCCTACAGCATGAACACCTTCATCGTGAAACCTGATTTCTTGTCCGGGTATATTCATGGAGGCTGTACCCGATTTGAAGGCATGTTGTTGCAGCACATCCGCTCGAAAGGATGTATAGCGCGAATACCGGAGAGAATCTGAGTTGGTGGAGGCAGGCGCATAGAGACTAATCGATTGCCGGGCATTGAAGCCTGAATCAAATCCACGCATGTAGGCAATTTGCTTTTCAGCAATAACCGTGATACCCACCACGGATACAGCCAGAAACAATTGAAATACCATGAGGCCCTGGTGAAGCAGGTTGGCTTTACCCTTTCCGCTCCCCAGTTTATTTTTTAGAATCAGCGCGGGTTTGAATTTTGAAATAAAATGAGCGGGGTAAAATGCTATGAGCGTGGTGCTGATTACAAAACCGAGGAAGTAGAGCAGAAACGATTGGATGTTTATAGGTGCGAAGGTGATGTTGGAAAAAAGCACTCCGGAAAAGGGACCGGTGAAAAGCAAAAACACACCATATCCAATAAAAAAAGTAAACACCGCGAGGATCAGGGCTTCTAAAAGGAATTGTCCGCTGATCTCAATACGTGCCGCTCCAAATACTTTGCGCACGCCAATTTCATCGGCTCGTTCTAACGATCGTGCCAGAGAGAGATTGATGTAATTAATCCAGGCAGCAACAAGCATAAAAATAGCAAGAGAAACTAGCGCGAGCAGAAGGGTTTTGTTTACGGGGGGTTTAAACTCTCCGGATAGATTGGCGGAAGTGTGCAGGTCTTCATATGCCCTTAGTTGGTACTGTGCGGTGTGCCCTCTGTTTTTTAGTGTGGTAATATGTTCATTCGCCATGGTAGTCATGGCTGTGTTAATGCCTGCTATATCCGTTGTATGTTCTTTCAATTTCACAAATGTGAATGTCCAGGGGGCGTTGAAACTGCCGTCTTTGGATACCCATCCATTAAACGCCAGCGTTGACCACGACAGGAGAAAGTCGAAATCTATTGACGAGGTTTCTGGAATATCTTCAAATACTCCGGTCACGGTGAAGACCAAATGTTCGTTGAAGTAGAGCGTTTTGCCCATCGGATCTTCGTTACCAAAATAGGCCTCCGCCTGTGATTTTGAAATAACTGCTGTGTGGGGAGGTACCAATGCTTCATCAGCAGAGCCACTGATCAGGTTAAGGTTGAAGACTTTGAAAAAGGAACTGTCCGCAAACAACATGTCCTGATCGACAATACGAACATCTTCTGTAAAGACAAATGCTTTTTCATTATAAACCCTTGCAATGGCTTCAATCTGGGGCACATATTCGCCCAATAGCAAAGCAGCGCGATCGTGGGTGCGCGCGCTTTGAAGCACCGGTTCATTTTCCTGAAACTCATAATAATCGATACGGTAGATTCGATCTCCGTCTTCATAGAACTTATCAAAACTGAATTGATAGTTGACATAACCAGTTAAAGCCAAAAAAACAGCCATGCTGATGGAAAGCCCGATTACGTTTATGGTGGTGAATAATTTATTTCGGACTAGATTTCGGAGGGCGGTTACCCAGAAGTGTTTTAGCATGATGGTAAATAAAATGGAATTTCAGCAGAATACTTTTCAATATCAATGGATGAAGGAAACTCATGTGAAATATTTGTGGGTATGCAGAGACTCCATAATAATCTGAATTCTTTCCACTGAACACAACGGGAATCTGTCTTATCAGAATAGGAATATGATCTCCTGAATTTATTTTTATCTTGGCGACCTATGCGAAAATTTTATTTACTGCCATTACTCTTCATTACCATGATAGCCTTTGGGCAACGCGCCCTTACGCCATCTGATGTTTACAAATTAAAATCCATCAGCGATCCGCAGGTTTCACCCGATGGGAAGTGGGTGGCGTTTGTCTTGTCTACGCCCGACTCCATAAAAGACAAATCTGATACCGATATCTGGATGATCAGTTGGGATGGTAAGGAAAGCATTAAACTCACCGCCAGTAAAGAAGCAGAGAGTCGCCCACGCTGGACGCCCGATGGAAAGTACCTGACTTTTTTGTCATCGCGTTATGAAACGAAGTCTTCTCAAATCTGGCGCATGGACCGCAGGGGAGGTGAGGCCGAGAAGCTTACGGAATTAAAGTTCAGTATCAGTGACTATGTATGGAGTCCGGATGCGCGAAAAATTGCGTTGGTGATTCAGGATCAGGAGCCCGTTGAAGATACGGAAAAGAAAAAAACAGCTAAACCAATCATGGTTGATCGCCACCACTTTAAACAAGATGGCGAGGGCTACCTGGAGCGGAAGCGTAAACACCTATACGTGTTTGATGTAGAAAGTAAAAAACTGGATACGCTGACACGCGGGGATTTCGATGAGACAAACCCGGCCTGGTCGCCTGACAGCAAAAAGATTGTATTCGTGAGCAATCGCACACCGGATGCTGATCGCAATGGCAACACAGATCTATGGGTAATGGAGGCATCGAAGGGTGCAATAGTAAAACAACTCACAACCTGGCAAGATGCTGATATCAGCCCCGCCTGGAGTCCGGATGGGAAGTGGATAGCCTACCTGAAATCACAAACTCCGGAATATGATATTTATGATCAACCGCAGGTGGCCATCATTCCCGCTGAGGGGGGAACACCAAAAGTTCTCAGTGTTGCGTACGATCGGGATGTTAGCGCTCCACGGTGGGCAACTGATAGTAAATATGTGTTTGTTGTAGTTGATGATGACCGGAGAAGTCATGTGACTTCATTTGATCTTGAGGGGAATAAAAGAGTAGTCACGAGTGGCGATCGGATTTTCAATGCACTGCAACGTGGTGCGGGGTCATCGTGGGTAGCGTTGTCGAGCGACCCCTCCACACCAAATGAAATCTATGTCATTGAAGACGGGGCAATACGAAGGCTCACCTTCATCCATCAAGAATTTTTGAAGTCAAGAGCATTGGCAACTATCGAACCCTTTACCTCCAAAAGTAAAGATGGCACAACTGTAGGTGGTCTGTTATATTGGCCGGCCGGCAAACCGAAAGATAAAAAGCTGCCATTAATCTTGTGGATTCATGGCGGACCTACTTCGCAGGATGATTTTGGTTTCGATTTTATCCCCCAGGTTTTTGCAGCACAAGGGTATGCGGTTGCGCTTGTTAATTATCGCGGAAGCAGTGGTCGCGGGTTAGCCTATAGCAGTGCAATATCCGGAGACTGGGGTAACAAAGAGGTGATGGATTTGATCGGTGCAGTTGATCACCTGGTGAAAACCGGAAAAGCAGATGGCAATAACCTGGCTGTTGGTGGCTGGAGTTATGGAGGTATACTGACAGATTATATTACCGCTAAAGACTCTCGTTTCAAGGCAGCAGCAAGTGGTGCAGGAAGTGCGCTGCAGTTATCCATGTATGGAACAGATCAGTACACGGTGCAGTATGAAACAGAATTGGGAGTGCCCTGGAAGAATATGGATAAGTGGTTGAAGGTTTCATACGCCTTTCTGAATGTTGAAAAAATCAAAACACCTACCTTATACATGGTCGGTGAAAAGGACTTTAATGTTCCGGCTGCCGGCAGCGAGCAGATGTATCAGGCGCTGAAGACGCTGGGCGTACCCACGCAATTCGTAATTTACCCCGGACAATTTCACGGAATTTCTGTCCCCAGTTATCAGAAAGACCGCATGGTTCGATATTTGGATTGGTTCGGCAAGTATTTGAAAGAAGGAAATCTGAATGAGAAATTGCCGGTGAAAAAATAAGGTGTGTTGCTCCACCTAAAACATTAATGATTCTTAACCTGAACTTCTAAATCATCGATATGCTTCAGTACACCAGACTAACGATTGCTGGATTTATTTTTTTTCTTGTGAGTTGTACATCACAGCCAGCCGCTGACCTTATTTTGCTGAACGGGCGGGTGTGGCTTTCGGAATCCGATTCCTTTGCTGAAGCGGTTGCAATTCAGGGTACTAAAATTTTGGCTGTGGGAACATCGGCCGACATTCAAAAGCTTGCCGGTAAAAACACAACAATCATTGATGTTGAAGGCAAACTGGTAGCTCCTGGATTCAATGATGCGCACATACATTTTCTCAGCGGATCCATTGGATTGTCGGAAGTGGAGATAGCAGAAGCCAAAAGCCTGACAGAAGTTATTGCTTCTATTAAAGCATTTGCTAAAAATAATCCATCCAAAAAGTGGATCACCGGAAGAGGCTGGCAATACACCATGTTTCCGGGAGGCATGCCCACGAAAGAATTTTTAGACACACTCCAAATTGATCGCCCCATTTATTTGCGCGCCTATGATGGTCACAGCGCATTGGCGAACAGCAAGGCACTGGAACTTGCGGGCGTTGATCGTACCTATAAATTTTCAGGCTATGGTGAAATTATTCGTGATGCGCGCGGAAACCCTACTGGTGCACTCACAGAAGATGCCCAATCTATTGTTGGAAAAATCGTGCCTCCGCTTTCGCGGGAAGAAAAATTGGAGGCCCTCCGAAAAGGGATGAAACTAGCTGCCTCTCTGGGTATAACGAGTATTCAAAATGCGAGCGGATCTCCGGAAGAATTTTCGCTGTATCAGTATCTTCACCAGAACAACGAAATGACCGTGCGTACCTCCACGGCATTTTCGGTGGATGAAAACACCACACCTCAACAGATTGAAACCTATCGCAAAATAAGAGACAGCATTCCTGCGAATGACTACATCCGTGCAAATGCTGTAAAGTTTATGCTCGATGGCGTGATCGAATCCCACACAGCCGGTATGCTCGATCACTACAGTGATGTAACGGAACACAGTCATCAATCCATGGGAAGTTTAAGCATGCCCCTTGAGCGTTACCGCGAACTGGTAACCACGTTTGACAAAAATGGATTTCAGATCTATACGCACTCGATTGGTGATCTGGCGGTGCGCGAAACGCTGAATGCTTACGAACACGCACAGCAACAAAACGGAACAACAACAAAACGACATCGCATTGAACACATTGAAATGGTATCGCCTGACGATATCCCGCGTTTTGCTGCCCTGGGTGTACTTCCCTCGATGGAGCCCATTCATGCGGAGCCCGGTACTATTGCTGTTTGGGCAAAAGCAGTAGGTGAAAAACGATTACCGTATTCTTTTGCGTGGGCTTCTTTCTTAAAGAGTAACGCGAAACTTGTTTTCAGCAGCGACTGGCCGGCATGTGTGAGCATCAATCCCATTCGGGGTTTACATACGGCTGTCAACCGAAGAACAATAGATGGAAATCCTCCGGATGGTTGGGTGCCCGAGCAAAAAATTTCAATGCACGATGCACTATATGCCTATACAATGGGTGGTGCTTACTCCTCTGGTGAAGAACACGTAAAAGGTAAAATTAAGCCCGGCTATCTTGCGGATATTATTTTGTTCTCCCATGACCTCTTTTCAATCGATCCCATGAAGACACATGAAACAAAAGTGGTATTGACTATTTTTGACGGGAAGGTTATTTATCAGCAGTAGCGGCTACAATTCTTTCGAGTTGGTTGGCTGGGAACCTTAAACCCTGCCTCCATTCACAGATATTGAAATACTTTTCATCCTTCCGTAGGACGGGGAGAATCAATAGTGTACATTTGTCCCGTATTTAAGTTTTAGGGGAATTAAATCCCTTCTTGTAATTTCATAATCATTCGTTACACTTCATTCCATTTCCGGAATAAAATTAATAGAATCGTTTAGTGCTAATTATCAGAGCTAATGTCTTAGTACACATTAATTATTTATTTTTTTTTAACAACATTACAATGCAAGGAACAGTAAAATTTTTCAATGAAGCCAAAGGTTTTGGATTCATTAAGCCTTCCGATTCATCGGAAGACATCTTCGTACACACTTCAGGTCTTATTGACGAGATTCGTGAAAACGATCAAGTTGAATACGAGACTGAAAGAGGAAGAAAAGGCATGAACGCGGTGAACGTAAAATTGATCGACTAATTCATTCTTGCCGTTACAACGGTTATAAAGAGCCATCTGCATGCAGGTGGCTTTTTTTGTGCCTGAATTTTATACCGGCACCCAATCTTCGGTCAGGTATTGTAAGCGTCCGAGGCGCTCTGTTCGTGGAGGAATATCCAGGTAAGGGTATGTTACTTTCGATAGAAAAAGTCCTTGCGGATAAGCCGGCTTCAGGTTTTCTGGCGTTTGCCGGGTTATGAGATAATTCTCGAGCGCATCTACTGACATTTGTTTTCGTCCTACTTCCAGTAGCGTGCCCATAATCATGCGCACCATTCTTCCTAAAAAACGATTAGCGGAAATCCGGAAGCGGAGTTTATCACCGGTGGCATCGGTAAACAAAGTAGCTTCCGTAACGTGGCAACGCGTATGCTTGTACCTGGCCGGTGCTTTGCACAACGCCATAAAGTCATCGTAGCGGGTAAATAACTTCGAAGCATCTTTCATTTTTTCAAGGTCCAAATGCGGCTCAAGGTACAATGAGCTTACCTCGCTAAGGAACGGATCTTTATACGTGTGAATGAAGTAATCGTACGTGCGTTGGGTGGCATCATACCGTGCATGCTGATCATCTTGTACCGGAATAATTTCAAACACAGCAATATCTATCGGTAAACGCTTGTTCAGACGAAATACTAAATCATAATCCCAGGCCTGGTCAATTTCAGCATGGAAAAAAAATTGAATGGCGTGCACCTGGGCATCGGTGCGTCCGCAGCCTATGATCGAAACCGGAGTTTTTAAAATATTAAAGAGCGCGTCCTCAATAACCTCCTGCACGTTTGCTACACCGGGCTGTCGCTGCCATCCACGGTAACGGTTTCCATGGTAACCAATATGAAAAAAGTATTTCAAGGATTAGGGCGATGAATCTTGTTCATGAGAATCACCGTGCAAGTAAACCATTCTTAACGGTACCGGCAACTGCGGCAAGGTGAGCCTGACCCATCCAAAAATAATGATGTTGCTATCTGTTATAATTTTATTAATTTCTGTTAATATCGTAAGGAAGTGAAGGAAAAGTTGAAATGGTTTATCCCACTCGGATCATTGATGGGTCTCGGATTGGGTATAGTAGTGGGTCTGTTAACACATGCTACATCATCATTCGTACTGCGGGGGCTTATTCCGTATGCTGAACTGGCAGCAAAAATCTGGATTGTACTATTGCTCGTTATTGCTTTGCCCCTGGTTGTCATCCATCTTTTTGGAAGCATCATGCGGTTGGCAAGCACACGGCTCGGTGGGAAACTGGTGTTTTATGGGTTGCTCGTCCATGTTATATTACTAACAACATGTACACTGTTATCGATTATCATAAGCTATGCAATCACATCTGATTTGAATCTGAAACTGCTGGGTTTTGTTGCATCACCATTTCAAACAGACGATCGATCAGCGGTTCAACATCTGATCAACTACTTGGGGATTATGCAACGTACTGTGGCGCAACTCATTGTCCCGGTTATGGTATTTGTTGTTTTGTTTTCGATAGGTGTGTTTAAGGTGCAGAGAGTAAAACAACGACTCGTGGTTTTAGCAAAGACATGGAGTCAAAAAATATTTTCTGTGGTTAACCTTGTTTTCTACATGTTGCCTTTTGCCGTGGCGTGCCTGACTTTTGTTATGGTGAGTAAAAATGGAATGTCGCTGGGAGGTATCGCTGGTTTTTATGTACTCGGTGTGTGTGGGATTCTGGTGGTAGCCATTCTATTTCTCTTTGGCGTTGCTCATATAGCGGGAGGTACATCCGTACTTTCTTTCTTGCGGGCAATCTTTCCTGCACAGCTTGTGGCATTCAGTACCTGCTCATCGCTGGCTTGCCTTCCAGCGCTACTCGTCAGTGCCAGAAAACTTGGCGTTTCGAGTACAACCGCTGGAATAACCATTCCATTTTTTGTTTCTTTTTTCCGGATTAACCTGATGGTGGCCAATCCTTTTTCGTTTTTTTTGCTGTCGAGTCTTTATGGATTGCCTGTTGATGCTACAAATCTTTTATCTTTTATCGCCCTGATGATGGTGACTAGTTTTGCGAGCCCGGGGTTACCACAAATGGGAAACGTATACAGCCTTCCGGTTTTTCTGGCAGCAGGAATTCCACTAGAAGGTGTTTTAGTCTTGAAAGCACTTGATGCAATACCTGATGTTTTTAAAACCATCCTTAATGTTACGGAAGTGGGTGTGGTGTCTTCAATTATAATGCGATGGGATAAAGAAGGTAGTCTGTCTCAACAAACCAATTTATCTCGGGTTCATTCCGAAACAAGCTTATGATCTATTTTGTCCTTTCGCGAAGAAACAGTGGTTCTATTAAAAACTTTCTGCGGTCGGGTGGAGAGCAATTTGAAGGCCGGATTAAAATCATTCTATGGGAAAGCATGGAAGCCCTGCGCACTATTCGTGCTGGCACTTTTATTTTTTCTGATCTTGATTTACTCTCTCCGGAGCAGCGGGAAATAGCAAGAGAAATCGGTTGTCAGCTTCGTAAATTTTACCCGCATGTGCAGCTTATCAATGATCCGGCTACCGTATTGCTCCGGTATGATCTTCTTAAAAAAATGTATGAAGATGGTATCAACCGTTTCAATGTGGCGCGGGCAACGGAATCACTCACCCATCTTCGTTTTCCTGTTTTTGTCCGTCAGGCGGATCGACATACCGGACCACTTACAAAGCTGATTGATAACCTGAAGGATTTGGAGCGCAACATCCGAATGTTAAATTTTCTAGGTTATCCTTCTCACGATTTGTTGGTTATAGAATTTCTGGATACCTCCGGTTCAGCTGGATACTTTGTAAAGTACTCAGCTTTTGTGCTGGGCAATCGGGTTATGCCACGGTATTTAAACTACGGTACTGGCTGGATGGTTAAGTCAACCATTGGTGTTTCAGATACGCTTATGAAAAGCAAGCAAATGGAAGTGGAGGAATTTATGCGCGACAATCCTCATGAGCAGTGGTTGAGACAAATATTTACCCTTTCTGGTATACGCTATGGCCGGGCTGATTACGCCATGGTTGATGGTACGTTGCAACTTTGGGAAATTAACCTGAATCCTGTTTTTGTACGACCACCCCGCGACTCCCGTAAGGATAGTGCACAACAGCGCCACATGCGTGAGGCTTTCTATAGCCAATTTATAGAAGCACTTCAGGAAATTGATTCCGAAAGCGATGAGATGATTCAACTCAAGATATCAGATTCTGCATTGGCAACAATGAGATTCAGTCTTAGGCGAAAGCTTACAGAAAAATTCCACAATCGCCTGGTAAAGAAAAAAATCCGTTACCGCATACTGCACAGCATTTGTTTTGGCCTGGCCCGATTATGGACTAAATTCTTTTGAGTCGACTCCATTAAAGCGATGGCTGGGATTTAATTCTTTTCATTTGATTTTGCATCTGTAAGAAAACCAAGACCAACGGCCAATACACGTTTGTCGCCTACAAAGGAATAGTCTCCGTTAAGCGTTATGGGTCCAAGCCGTAATCGCAACCCTCCTGTGAATCGAAATCCAGAGTTTTCGTAATCGTAGGTGAAGGGATTCGTTAGCGTGAATACCTGCGGGAGTGGAGTCTCTGTGTCTGAATCTGCATCGATGTACTCATCAACGGTATACGCACCGTTAATGTCGATAGTGGTTTTTCCAGCGTCATATCCAACTCCACCGTAAACAGTTAACACACTGAATTCTTTTGAGATAATTGCCTGACCGGTAAACCCAGAAGCCGTTACCTTGGCCTCCTGACCATTACCAGAATAGATGCCACTTAAATCAACTGTGCCATTAATTTGTGTATAGCCAAGAAATACAGATAAGTCAAATTTGCTTTCCGGGCTGATATGCTGTAACACATCATGCATGACACCGAGACCCCAGTTACCAAACTTGACAGTGCTGATGGTAGTTTGGGGTGTGATGCGAAAACGTAAGTCTGTATTTTTAAAAAGTCCTATGCCGCCTTGAATAGTATAGATCGGCTGAGCACTAAGAAAATATTCAGCTTCCGGGTCAAATCCATCTGCGCCTTTGTACCGCACGCCTGCATTTGGCCCTGTTGTAATTTCAAAAATTGGGTTCTCTGACTCTGGTCCGTAAACCGTAGGGATGGGATCATTGCCTGAATCTGTTCCCAGGTAATCCAAACCAGTAAGCCCACCCGGGAAATTATAAAACTTGTCTTCGTTAGAAACGAAAACTGAGTTAACGGAAACGCTCAGATCAAATCCCCATTTTTTATGTGTCTTGGCAGTACTGTACCAACCCATACCCGGTAACACAGCAACATCCTGACCGAGCGGTTTTATAAAACTACCGATGAGCGTCTCAATATTTGCCTTGCCGGATGGATCACCCGCTCCGGCAAAATAATATGCAAGTTTATCTTGCGCATCCACCAGCGATAGGGTGAAAAGCGCTGATAACATAAGTAAATATTTTTTCATGATCGGGTATTTTAGTGGAGGAAGTTACTAAAACCGACAATACAATCGACCTACATAAAAATGTAGTTTAGTGTTTTCTAACGGAAAGGGCAGTGGTTCGAGATTAGCCCGAAGGAGCATCATTTTCGTCTTCGTTTTTCGCCAACGTTCCAGTTGGCCTTTGCTTTGGTATCGAATTCTTCAAGTCGCTTACGTTGCTCATGCGAAAGCAGTGGATTAAGTTGCACCTTAACAGAATCAAGCAGGTTACTCATTTGAAGGTTAGCTGAACGTTCAATAGAATCGATTCCAATCGCTGCCCAATCGGTTACTGGTTTTATTTGTTGTGCCTGCAGGCTGTCGGGTTGGATAATACGATGGATTGTGCTTGCAAACCACTTTTGCTTATGCTCAAGTGTGTAATGCGGGCCACGACTTCCACGCTCTCCGCGTTGCCTGATTTTATGAAATGCACCCGGAATCAAAAGACCCAGCAACACACCGATGATCAACGTGATACTCAATGCCATGATTGACTTCTTCTTATCGTTGTTCATAAATTATCGGTTAAGGTTTCAAGAAAATTAATAGAAACAATTTCTTCATCGGTGGTAACGGCTGTGTCCAGTCCAAGAATGGATGGGATGGTGGGCTCGTCCGTGAAGATAATATTCACTACAATGAGCGCCATGATGATACCGATTGCCGCCAATTGAAATTTCTTAAAGAATGTAAAAATCTGCTGGTCTATGACGCTACCGGCTTGTTGAATTTTATGAATGACTTTGGCCGCGAAGTAGGGGCCAAAAGTTGCAGGCTCTTTCCTGTAGAGAAGGTTACGTACAGCGTTGTGATGTGTCAGCGCTTCTGCCAGATCGGAGTTGTGTTTCAGTTCATTTTCTAACAGCTCCTTTTCTTTTGCATGCAGCGGAGCATCGAGCGATCGGATATATAAATCTTCAAATTCTGCCAAGTTCATGATGTTACAAATTTTGATAGAACGGTCTTTAACTTTTTCTGTGCTCTAAATAATCTGGATAAAACTGTTCCCATCGGAACGTTTAATATGGCTGCTGTTTCTTCTGTAGTATAACCCTCAATCATTCGCAAAGAAACAACGGCTCGAAAATCCGGATCAAGTTGACGTATTTCATGTTGAACAACTTCCGTCATGTCATGATCATCATCTACTGATCTTGCAAATCGTCCATCTTCCAGCGGCCGAAGTACATTCTGCCTTTTCTTCCTTCGCTTGATTTCATTTAGCGAAAGATTAATGGCAATTCGGACGAGATAGGTTCCAAGAGCAGATTCACCTTTGAATTTTTTCATTGACTCGTAGAATCGAATAAAAACCTCTTGCCCAACATCCATGGCTTCCGGTGAATCACCCAGCATAGATTTCACAACTCCTGCGACCTCTCCTTCGTAGCGATTGACCAGCGTTTTAAATGACGCCATTTCTCCGTTTAATGCTTCGGCTATCAATTCTGCATCTTCTATGGTGTCTTTCATACTGCTGATAGACGGTTGGGCGAGTTGTTCATTAGACAACCGAATGAGTGGTTTTATTCCCGGTATCGAAAAACTTTTTGAATTTCAGGGTATTCTGTAGGTCGCACAGAATTAAATCAGATTTGGGGAATATAATCGGAGAAAATAGTGTCTAACTACAAACTGTGGGAACACATTGTACTATGAAACCATTCTTGTTAATTGTTATTACGGCTGCGTTGCTTATGCTTCTGGTCAGTTCTGTCAATCGGCCTCATAGCCCTATCGCCTACCAATTTAATTATGAAAATGTACTGGGTACTTCCTTTGAACTTAAAGTTGTGGCCAATTCTGAACAGGCTGCTATTGCGGCTGAGGAGGCGGCCCTTACGGAAATTGATCGATTAAGCCATATTCTGAGTACCTACGATCCTTCCAGTGAAGTGAGTCGTTGGCAAAAAACACTAAACACCAATGTACCTGTGTCGTCAGAGCTTTTTGAGGTGCTAACATTATTTGATGGTTGGAAAGTGAAAACAGGAGGAGCGCTGAATGCTTCGGCAGGCATTGCCGTTGCCACCTGGAAAAAGGCTTCCGTTGATCAAGTCTATCCGTCTGCCAGTGCGTTGGCCGGTGCTGTAGCCTCCATGAATCGTAGGCATTGGATTTTAAGTGATGTTGAGCAAACAGCGCGGCACCTCACAACCGAGCCATTGTTATTCAATTCTTTTGTAAAAAGTTATATCCTTCAAAAGGTTTCCAAACAAATTATGCTTTTGCCGGGTGTTACCGGTTCGGTTGTTAACATGGGTGGCGATATAGTTGTAGCCGGAGATAGGGAAGAGCGCATTCGTGTAGCAAATCCTACAGCAGATGCTGAAAACGATGCACCACTTGATATTCTCAACCTGAAAGGAAAGGCCATTGCTACGAGCGGTAATTATAGACGTGGTTTCCAGCTTGGTGAGCAATGGTTCTCTCATATTCTGGATGTTCGCACGGCAATTCCTGTAACGGGTGTTATCAGTGCTACCGTAGTGGCCGAAAGCGCAACGGATGCAGGTGCATTGGCTACAGCATTAAATATTCTTTTACCGGATGAAAGCGCTGCATTGGTCAGTCAACTTCCGGGAGTCGAATATATGATCATTACAAAAGACGGGCAGCGTATTGAGAGCAGCGGATGGAATCTGTTGCAAGCAAAATCTTCGGCCTATACCGTCAACAATGAGAAAGCGAAAATTACAAACGGAAAATACGAATTAACAATTCAACTGGAGTTAGCTCGCTTTGAGGGCAGGTTCCGCAGACCGTTTGTTGCCATTTGGGTTGAAGATAAAAAAAAGGAACCTGTGCGTAATCTGGCTTTATGGTATAATAAGTCACGCTGGCTCCCGGACCTTAAACGTTGGTACAGTAAGTATCAGTCCGTAAACCAGTCAGGTGCAATCGAGTCGATTAGCAGTGCAACCCGATCACCGGGACGGTACACATTGACATGGGATGGACTGGATGACAGGGGTAACCTTGTGCCTTCCGGAAAATATACCGTCTATATAGAGGCTGCACGGGAACACGGAACCTATCAGCTAATTAAACAGGAGATCGACTGGAACAGTAAGGCCAAGCAGTTGGATGTTCCCGGTGGTGTGGAGATTACAGCGGTATCGCTGGATATTCACCCTGTGAAAGACAAATAGTGTACGCATGATGGTCAAAAGAGAAGTAGCATCCTGGACACGCTGGCTGCACATCTATTTATCGATGTTCAGTTTTGCAACACTCCTGTTTTTTGCTGTTACCGGAGTTACACTTAACCATACCAACTGGATTGAAGGTCAACAAAAAATTGAGCAGTTGACGGGTGAATTGCCTTTATCGTGGGTGCAGACGAATGCTGCCAGGGTAGATGAATTGGAGGTGGTTGAATACTTTAGAAATACGCACAACATAAAATCGAGATTGAAAGACTTTTTGACCGATGATGCAGAGTGCACTGTTTCATTTAAAGGTCCGGGCTATTCGGCTGATGCTTTTGTTGATCGGGCAACCGGAAGTTATGAACTGACCATTACGAAATCAGGAACGGTAGCGATATTGAATGATCTTCATAAAGGACGTGATACCGGAACAACCTGGGCATGGCTTATCGATATCAGCGCTGTACTCATGATTTTCGTTTCGTTAACAGGTTTTTTAATGATTTTTTTTCTTGCGAAAAAGAAATTGAGCGGGCTCTTGTTAACGGGGGCGGGTGCGGTAATCATGGTACTGTTGTATTTTCTTTTTGCCCGTTAAAGTTGAATGATCTTTTTTTGGATTCCATTCCTATTCAAGAGGAGTTTTACTTTCTGTTCTCATCCATTTGTCCCACCATGTCAGGTATAAGCCGTAATTAGTTTTGAATTCAACATGGTGAAGGTGATGATGCGAAAATCCAATAATATTTTTTAATAGAAATGATTTTTTAAAAATCTCCATTCCGCTGTGGTTGATCACAGCAGAAAGTGTGAGTATGGTTAACACCAACAACACAATGGTGTAGTGCATGGGGATAAAAAAAATGGCGATGGGAAAGAATAAAAACTGCAGGGAGGCTTCCAGTGGGTGAAAGGAAAACGATGTGAATACGGTTGTATCAATGCTTTGGTGATGTACGTGATGAACAATTTTATAAATACCGGGTCTGTGCATCCACCGATGGAGCCAGTAGTAGTATGTTTCGTAGAAAAAAAGAAACAACAACGGACTTATGCAGAGATACCAGATAGGATACGCTGAAACCTCTTCATAAATGCTGGTATAGCCCTGTTGGTATGCCCAGAAGCAAAGCGCTCCGTAAACCGTGAAGATCCCAGACGAAATAAACGACCACTTAATTTCTTTTATTACTTGTTTCTTTTTTGTGAGATAAATATTGAGTTGACTCTTGGTGATGGCTCTGAAAATTTTATTGTAGAAATAAGCAACGAAAACATACCGAAGAAAAATTATTACTAACACGGAAGCCAGAAACATGGCAACAAGCCAGGGATCACCCCAGAAATTTTTCGAAAGAAAATAAAACATGACTGCAAGCTACCATCAATTGAGCCACATTTCACGCTCTTGCGATAGCAAGTTACTTAGTGTTGGTGTATACCAGCTTTGTTGGGTTCAGGTAGTTTGTTAGTTAGTATTTGACGCATTGAAATAACTACGACTTTATTATTGTTTTTTTAGTTTGGCTTTCAATTCACAAAAGCTAGACTGGCTTCACGGCATGATTAATTTGTCATAGTGAGGAGTAAAATCCGCAGAAGCGGGAAAATCATTCTACAATGTTCGGCATTAAGCTTGGGGTCACTCATTGACAAAATCTCACTTTTGCATTATTATTGTTTCATTAATTAGCTTTAAATGATCCGCAGAAATGCCGTTGGACTTATTTCAAATACAGTATTCACCAGCAGATTATGGTTTTTTATTCTGTTAATAAGCGTGTCTGTTGAAGGAGTTGCCCAATGGCAGGAGAGAATATTTTCGGGGGGTGAAGTTGATGTGGTTTCCTCCACGGTTATTTATCGTGCTAATTACAACTTGTTTAAGAGTTTTGATGCCGGAGTTTCATGGCAGGTACTTAACAAAGCGAATTTCACGAACTGGACCGCAGGGCAGTCTCTGATTTTCGAAACAGGCCCCATTCGGATTTATTTCATTGATGAGCTAAATGGATTTTATTTTGGTTCAAACCTTATTGGTACACACGAGGTTATTTTCCGAACGACCAATGGGGGCGGTAGTTGGACGCTTGTTCATTCAGCCGTTGGCGGAAGAATCAGACAAATTGCTTTCACTTCTTCATCTATAGGATTTGCCATTGGAGAACAGGGTCGCATGCTTAAAACCTCTAATGGCGGAGCATCATGGTCTTCGGTGTCCACACCTGTAACAAATAGTTTTAATGAGTTGGTTGCCCTGGATAATGCTAATTTCATTATTGCCACTGACAATGAAATCATTAAAACTACTAATGGCGGAACATCATGGACGGTGGTGCCTATGTCAGATAATGTTCTGTCGATTTCATTTCTAAACGCATCCATTGGAGTAGCCGTAACACGCCAACAACTTTACTATACTTCGAATGCTGGTTTAACATGGTTACCTCTTGGTGTGAACATACCAAAGGATGCCCGGTTTTCAGTCGTCAAATTTTTCAGCAATGGTTTTGGATACATGGGAACTGACATAGGATTATATAAATCGCAAGATGGAAAATTCTGGTCGCCTCAACGATCGCTCGGTGAAGTGAATGTTCATCAACTAGATTTTTTTGAGAACCATGGCTATTTATTAGCCACTAATCCTTCTAACGGTCTAAATGATTATTATACCTCAAGCGGTGGCGATCCTCTGCCGGTCAATGAAGCACACGTGGTGGAGGTCGCAAAGGTGTCAACCAATCAATGCCGGGGAGTTTATCCGGTGCAGGCAAAAATTATTAACCAGGGCATCCACCCACTAACAACGCTAACCCTTCATTTTTCTATTGATGGTATCGAACAAACACCCATGCATTGGAGTGGCAATCTGATGTCAGGCGATACGACTGAGTTTATAACCATTGGTTCATTTCATTTCACAAAAACCGGTCATGAATTTGCGGTGAAGGTGTGGTCCGGCAACCCCAACGGATTTGCCGATGATTATGCGGGTAACGATCAAGCCACGATCCTACAGGCATTCAATAAATTCTCTGGCAGCTATACCGTTGGGAATTCGCCAACCAGTGATTTTGCCAATCTGTCCACTGCCATTAGTTTCCTGCAGAACAATGGAATCTGCGGCAACGATGGCCTGGTGTTTAATGTAGAACCGGGTACGTATGTTGATGATTTTGATCTCGATTACATTTATGATTACTCCGGGCAAAAAATTATAATTCAATCCACCACCGGTAATCCGGCTGATGTAATTTTTCAGGCCCAAACAACGGGATATCAAATCAGATTTGGGGAAATCACCGTGAAAGGCATTTCATGGAAAAGCGAAAGCGGTAATGTCTTTTCTGTCCTTAAGAATTATCAGTCGGAGCACATTCATTTGGAACTTCTGAATAATGTTATCGAGACAGGTAGTGTGAGTTATAAATCAGGTATCTATTTAACATCGTTCACTGGATCGATTGTTATAAAAGGAAATAGTATTCTTAATGGTTTTAACGGACTACTCTATTCTGGCTCGGCCACTACCCCGGAACCCGGAAGTGTACTGACGATTACGGGAAATACTTTTTCAAAGCAGGCGCGACAAATAGTGAACATCGAATCGGGTCAGGCAGAAATGATCATCACTGCGAATAGGTTTATTGGAACACCGGGCAAAGCTGAGCACTTCTATGCGATCTGGATGGATAACAATGCCCGTCCTGTACGCATTGCCAATAATTATTTCGAAATTATTTCTACTGCGGAAATGTATGCCTTGAATAGTGTGGTGTTATACCATGTAAAGGATATTGATTTTGCTTTTAATACAACGCTTGCCACGAATACATCCCCTATTACCCTTCTAAGTGTATCCCATTCAGAAGATATCAGGATTCTCAATAATATTTTTGCTAACTATGGAAAAGGTAGTATTTACTCTCTTACGGATAACGCTAGAGTGACTTGCGATTATAATAGTCCATTCTCAAAAGACGGGATGGGTGCAACAGGCATGGTTCCGTATGCCCAGAGAGCACGTGATTTTAGTATATGGCAAGCCATTTCTGGTTATGATATGCATTCCATCAGTGTTGATCCCCAGCTCGATGGAAATGGGCCACATATTAAATTGAATACAAGCAACTACGCACTCTCCGGCTCCGGAACGCCTCTTTCAAATTTTCTTACGGATATTGATGGTGAATTGCGCAGTGTTACCAAGCCGGATATTGGGGCAGATGAATTTAATACACCAGCAACGGATTTAGGCATTGTCCACATCAAGACTGATCACACCTATTGCCCTTCATCCAGAACCATCGAAGTTGAACTCAAAAATTTTGGCAAGACCAACATCAATACGTATCGGGTTAACTGGAGCGTCAACCAGGTTGTTCAGCCTTTTGTTATTGGTGCACAGCCCATTCTTGCCGGAGCCACAAAGATTCAATCGGTCCCAGCTTATCTTTTCGGTGAGGGTGATTTTGAAATAAAAGTTTGGCTTAGCCATGTCGGTGGCGATCCAATTGTGTGGAACGATTCTTCAGCAGTCACGATAAATGTAAGACAGGGCCTTGAAGGTACATATACCGTTGGTGGGGTGAATCCAAATTTCTCATCCTTGTTGGATGCTACCGCTGCGTTGGCGACCAATGGTGTTTGCGGACCTGTGGTGTTAAAAATTCGCCCTGGTGTATATGAAGAACAAGTGTCACTCGGGAAGTACCCCGGAGTAAGCGCCACAAATACGGTTTCCATTCAGTCGGAAACAAAAGACAGCACAAGCGTAGTTTTTAAAGCCCCAACTTCAACAGTTAACTTCGAGGCGGCAGCGTGGATTGAACTTCGAAGTATTAGTATTGAAGCGTTGTATGGTCCAGCGATTTCCTTTCGAGCGGGCTCTAGCCATATCACACTCTCCAATTGTCGTGTAAGTGGATCGGTAGTCGATGATTATCTGGCGAGCGAGGAATTTAATACCATTCAGCATTGCAGCTTCGCGCCTTACCCAGATGGTTCTCTTCCCGGAATTACATTGTACGGTCACTATAGTGATATACTTGAACGTAATAATTCTATTGTTAAGAATAGCTTTCCCCAAGGGGGAACCATTACAATGACCCGACAATTTTCGTGCAGAGTCAATGAAAATGTGAATCCACGTATTGTGTATCATCAAGTACTGGGTGAGTATCAAATCATCGGAAATAAAACCATTCGCATGGATATTCAAGGGTGTCATGCTAAGGGTAAGACACAGGGGTTGATTTCAAATAATATTGTTTTTGGCGAGATATCACAGCTTGAGCTTTCCAATTCTGATAATGTTCGGATTCTTCACAATACCATTGTATCATCGTTTGACATTGGCTTTGGTCCGGTACTAATCATTAATAGTATGCAGGAGAATGGACAGGATTTTGATCAGATTGAAGTTAAAAATAATATCATCGTTTCCTTGAAAAATAACATGGTGGCATCTTACAATACCACTAATGGGATTGACGTGGACTACAACACCTATTGGACCAATCATAAAACCCCACTTAAAACCACAGACGGCACAGTGTTGGACTTTGCACCCCACGCCAACTATTTCGAGGAATTAGACAAGTACCAGTTAGAAACAACAATTGATACCCATTCTCAATTTTTATTACCTCGCTTTGTATCTTCAACTGATTTTCATATCGCCAATGATGCTCGCCTGAAATCAAAAGGGACAGCTGTTGGTATTTTGACAGATTTTGATGGCGATGTACGAAACACTACAAGTCCGGACCCTGGTGCAGATGAATTTACATTCCTTGCGGCCTCGCACGATGCAGGTATTACGTTAATTAAACGACCACACGACTGCGGCACTTCACAGAAAGTGTATGCCACCATTCGAAATTTTGGCAGTACAACACTCACCTCAGTTCAGGTAAAGTGGTTTCTTTCTGGAAACCCTTTGAACACCTATAACTGGACAGGAACATTGTTACGGGATCAAAGCTCGGAAATTGAACTTGGCACCGTGGTGCTCACTCCCGCTGATACGTTTCGCATTACAGCATGGACTGAAAATCCAAACGGTGTGTTGGATAATGAGCACCTGAACGATTCAACCTCTTTGGGAAGCATTTATCAAAAGTTAACCGGAAACTATTCTGTTGGGCCAGGTAATGAGCTTGACTTTCCTTCCCCCCGTCAAGCTGCCACCTACCTGAACAATGTTGGTGTGTGTGGACCGGTCACGATGTTGATCGAACCTGGAATTTATGATGAACGTGTGTGGATCCGCACGATTGAAGGAGCATCAGAGGTAAATCGCATTACATTTCAGTCAAAAGAAATGGACTCAACGTCTGTTCTGATCAGACAAAATGATTGGGCTTATGATCCGCAGGAGTCCGTAAATAACTACACCGTGTTGCTGGATGGAGCTCAATTCGTGTCTTTGCGCGGACTGTGCATTCAGGGTGATTATCTGGTGAATAGTGTTGTGTATCAAAATGGGGTATCCAATACTACCCTTTCCAACATGTGGATCCGGGGAGCAGGTTCCCGCGTGTATTATGATGGTAGCCTTCTGATCATGGAGCTTGGATCCAGTCAGCTTCGAAATAACGTGATCGAAAATTCTTTCTTTGAAAATGGCTTTAACGGTATTTGGGTAAAGGGCACGGGCGATGCCTATCATTATTACTCCATGCATAATACCACCATCAGAAACAACCGTTTCGCTGAGCAAAGCGGATTATCAATTGGAATAGTTAACGCTGAAAATACCGTGATTGAAAAAAATGATTTGAGAACATCCACCCAGGAAAGATATTTTTATTCCTATGGGATCAACGTTTCCAGCGGTAAAGGCGGATTGAAAATTTCAAATAATCGTGTCCAGGGAAATTATGGTGCTGCGATCAAAGTAGGATTTTCTTCCACACCGGGTGGCTTAGTGTTTAACAATGTTGTTTTACCAAGTCCAGGATATTATGGCATTTCATCTGAGGCCAATAAAAAATTGACCTTTGCGTTCAATACTGTGGTGACCAGGGATGTTGGCTGTTTTATGGCTGACTATGATAGTGGTGTGTCGGTTCTGAATAATAATTTTATTCACTATGGAGCTGGCAAGTATGCCGATTATGATGAAGATTTCAATGATGTTTACCACAATACCCATGACTACAATAATTACTTCGGGTCAGGTGAACTGAGCCCTGGAGCAGAGGTGCATCCACGGTATATTGATCCTCAATTTGTTTCCTCTACGGATTTGCATCCACAGAATTTGTTATTCAGGGGAACTGGTAAATCTATTCCGGGCATCGACAAGGATTTCGATGGAAATGTTCGAGGTGAATTCCCAACTATCGGTGCGTATGAAGTCAAGGTGTATCCTGGCGATATTCAGATTAATGATCTCCACGCACAATCATGTCACGAAATTTTTATGGTGCTTCAAAATGCAGGGCAAGATAGAGTCGGGAGTGCACTGGTAAACTGGAGTATTAACGGAGAAGTACAAACGCCATACGAATGGAAGGGATTATTATTGCCAGGTGAAATATCAACACCCTTTAAGCTCGGAACTATACCTTCTGCTTTTGCAGGCGATCTCAACATTAAAGCCTGGAGTGAGTTGCCAAATGGTTTCCCGGATACTGAGCAATCCAATGACGAAAAGGAAATGATTTTCTCTCCTATACCAAGCGTTGAGCTTGGATCGGATTTTACTTCTTGTTTAATATTCGGTACTACCATAACCCTTGAGGTTTCCCAGCTTTATGAAGAGTATCAATGGTCTACCGGAAGTACACAATCCAGCACTGAAGTATCCACCTCAGGAACGTATTCGTTAACCGTGAAGGATGTGAATGGTTGTTTTAGTTCTGATCAAATTACAGTGCAAACTATTCCCGTCACGATTCCTACTATTACTTTAGAGGATGGTATTTTGATCTCATCAGAAGCTGATAACTACCAATGGATACTGGATGGTGCTCCAATTGAAAATGAGATTAGCCGTATACTTACCCTTGCTGCGATTGGAGATTATCAGGTCATGGTTACTACGAACGGTTGTCAAGTGGTTTCAGATGTGAAACGTATTATCATTACCGAGATAGAGAGCAGTCAGGACAGTATCCGCGTATATCCTAATCCGACATCACGTTTTCTACATGTTATTCTGCCTCATTATTTTACAGGTCAGGTTAAGATGATGTTCAGGAACGCAATAGGACAGGAATATGCACCGCGAGTTGTTGTTTCGGAGGCAGGTGTGATAATGGATCTTGAGGATATGAACGCTGGGATTTACTTCTTGGAGATTATCAGCTCAACAAAGAGTCGCCAGCTTTTTAAAATCGTAGTGCAGTAATATGCATCGCCTCAATGTTAGGCAAATTTACAAATGAAGAGCCAGCCTCAATCAAAAATGATGGTTTTGTTCCGATGTACAAAGAGTTGATCATGTACTACAAGTTTGAGTGATCGTGCAAGTACGATTTTTTCAACATCCCGTCCGGCTTGCGCCATTTCTTTGGCACTGTGGGTATGCGCTACTGGTATAATACTCTGTGCAATAATGGGCCCTTCATCTAATTGCTCATTCACAAAATGTGCGGTGGCACCAATAATTTTAACACCACGATCGTACGCTTGCGTGTACGGATTAGCTCCCGCGAAAGCGGGCAAAAAAGAATGATGAATGTTTATAATCCGGTTAGGATACCGCTGAATAAAAGCAGGTGTTAATATCCGCATGTATTTCGCCAATACCAGGAACTCCGGGTTGTAGTGATCCAGTATGTGCAGAATCTCTTCCTCGTGTGCTTCGCGGGTTTTGTTTTCATGCGCAACATGATGATAGGGAACATCAAATTTTGATGTAAGTCTTTCCAGATCGGAATAGTTGCTGATCACACATTTGATGTTGGCATCAAGTTCCCCAAAGGCATGGCGTACCAGTAAATCACTGATGCAATGATGTTCTTTTGTTACCAGGATGCAGAGGTCACGTTTTTTACGAAGACTCAATTTGACGACAGCTTCCGGAGGTAATGCTGCCTGTAATTCGGAAAGAAAGATGGCTTCATCGAATGATCCGGAGAACGCTGTTCGCATAAAGAAATGATTGGAGTTTCGCTCCACAAATTCACCGTTACTGATGATGTTCAGGTTATGCCGGTACGCTACCTGGGTGATTTTAAATACCAGGCCTGGTTGATCCGGACAATGAATTAGTAAGACTGAAAAATTCATAGCTGAAGAAATTCAAATATACAGAAAGAGTGGTTTGCTTTTGAAGGCTATTTTTTAAGACTTATGTCACCCTGATGTTTGGGTACTTCTTTGTAATTTTATTTTTTACTAAACATGCATGCCATGAAAAATGCCGTCTTCTTCCTGCTCTTTTGCATCTGTCTGATCACCGTTACACAGTGTACTATTCTGAAGAAAGAAAGTCCGGAGGATGATGCCCGGAATTTTTTGATCTCCCTTCAGGGCGATATGGATAGAACGGATGGTGAAATCCTGTCAAAATTTCAAGTGAAACAAACACGCGAGGCAATCCTGACGGTGATTGCTATTTTACAAAATACGGATCCCTTTATTGTTTGTGATGCCCCCTTCAACAATGCAAAAATTACCCTCAGCGGTGAGACGATAAAAGCAGAGATACCGGTAACCTTTCGCCTAAAGAACCTTGACAACGAAGACGCAACGACTTCAACCTTGACGTTATGGCTTTCTTCCCGGAAAGACTCCTATGTTGTTTCTCAGGTGGAAGGAGAAGAATTCTATCAGGCGTACAGCTTGATCAAAAACAGAAATCAATGGGAGGCTGAGGAGAAACTAGCCTTGCAGCAACGTCTCTGGATTTATGAAAATGCCATTCAGCTTGAACAACAATATGATACCGTAATCTGGTATGCAACATACAATAATCAAAATTACTATTATGTGGTGAAAGATCATTGGGAAAACTACTTTCTGAATTACCAGACACGCGATGTGAAGAATGTAAATGCCAAAATGGGCTTGGTTGATGCTAAAGGTGAAATCATTATTCCGATGGTGTATGAATTAATTGGCTCAATTGGTTTTGTACAACCCGATCTGGTAGAGGTAATGCAGGATGGTAAAATCGGTTACTTTAATATTAAAACAAGGCAACTTGTTCTTGAACCTGTTTTTGATCTTATCATACCCTATGGTTATAATAATGTGTGGGCTGTTGTTAGGCGCGATTCAACATACGGCTGGCTGAACAAAGAATTTCAATTTAATGCCGGGTTCCCATCCGAACGCATTGAGCAATGGTTCACTACGTTCGAATTCCTGAAGAAGAGTATCCAGTTGAAAGCCGGACAGCAAACGTTTTGTGAAATCCCTAGACGGGATTTTGCAGGCAGTGGAATTATCATTCCGCCAGCGTATTTATCGCGCTATGGAATTTTTAAAGACATTGAAGGAAATATCTCTACGACAAATATTCCGCTTAATGGCTGGACTGATTACAAAGAAACCACCGGATCATTCCTGGAGCGCATATCAGAAAACATCAATGCCGTAGTTACTACGATACGTCAGCGCTATCTGGATGGACGGGAAGAATTTTATAACTCTAATACAGTTTTGTTTGTCAATAAGAATTTGGATACGCTGGGCACAGCCAGTCTTTCGGGTAACGAAGTAAGCATTCACCCTGTTGATAGTTCACTATTGGAAGTGCGTACACCACATGATTATTGGTTTATGGAATTTGATGTCTGCGAAGAAAGCAATCTGTTTCATCATGATTATTTTGCCATAACGAAAGACAAGGGTATTCAACAGCTTAAATCAAAGCGTTTATTTCCACAAACAGAGTTTGTTAAGCTGGACAGTTCATATCTCGTTGGTAGTTTTCATGTATATGATTCAAAAGCACAAAAAGAAGTGAGTTCTTCTTTTTTGTCAACCAAGACAATAACCTTTATGCGGGATGAAATTCTGGCTTCGTATGGCTATGCTTTCCCTTCACCCGATCGGCAGAAACAATTTCAGGATATTGGTAATTGGTACACACCAACATACTCAAAGCTTGACGATGTGCAAGCATTACTCACGGATATTGATCGGCATAATGTAATATTTCTCAACAGGGTATTGCATGTTGACGATGCATCTTCAATTTAATAATCTTTGCTTCCAATGCTGTTGAAGCGTACGGTATCCTTGTCGCAAAAATTCAGCTTTGTGGTTTTGGCGCTGCTGGCCGTACCATTGGCAATTAATGCATTGCGCTATTTTAATTTTGATTCGAAGTATGGGTTCTTGTTAATAAAGCAGATTGCTATTGAAAGCGGATGGTATCTGCCCGCCTATTATGCACATGTGTTGGTTGCGGGTGTCATTCTGTTGATCGGGATTTTTCAGTTGTACCCTGAAACGAGGTTGCGCTGGCCCTCGCTTCACCGCCTGTTAGGGAAAGTATATGTGTTTGGGGTTTTAATCTTTTCAGCACCCGGTGGTTTAGTCATGAGTTTTTTTATCAACCGAGGCCCGTTGGTGCTGAGTAGTTTTTTACTGCAATGTAGTTTGTGGTTTGTCTTCACGTATCTGGCGTTTGTGGCCATCCGAAAAGGTAGTGTTGAGCAACACCGGAACTGGATGTGGCGGAGTATGGCATTGACATTGGCAGCGATCACCTTGCGTACTTACGTTTTCATAGCATCGTGGTCATTCGATCTGTCGCAGCCTGCTGCCTATGCAGCCATTGCCTGGTTAAGCTGGGTGCCAAATGTATTGCTTTGCGAGGGGTATATCCGTTACCAGAGAAAGGGAATAACAGGGGTGAAAAGAATGTAGAGAAATATAAATCAATGACTCAGGAAATTTTCGACATATCAATCCTGATCTCTTGCCGAGCGCATGGTTATCTCCCGGTATTCAGATAAAAGTCTTTCATATAAGCCATCTTCTTTGGTGTAACCGGTAATTTTAACCAGGTCTTTACTGGAAGTTTTATTGGTTACGGGTGGGGTAATACAACTTACGCTCATTCCAACGCGTTGCATGGCGTAGGTTTTATTGGTGAATGCATTGGTATTACCAACCTGTCCACACACTTCAAATGTGCGTTTTGAATCGTCTTTGATGATCTGCCATAAGCGTGAATACATAGTGCGTGGGTAACTTTTCCAACAGCAAAAGTAATCAATTTGCATTCCCGTTAACCAACAGGTTCCATTCTCTCAGAGGTCGCACCTGTGAACAAGCCATGCTAGTTTTAAATATTTTGATCAGGCTGTTAGCAGTAAGTATTTTTTTATTTTTGCAGGCCTAGGTAAATCAAATTATGAAAATGTTAAAACTAACTGTAGTCATTCTTTTTCTATCCGTATCAACTTTACAATTACTTGCCCAGGAGCTAGCTGAGAAGAAGCAAATTCCGCTGCGTTTTTTGTTTGGTGCAGCAATTGAGTTTGGTGGCGATGAAGTAGCCGAAGTTTACTTCACCAATGGAGATACTCAATCGGTAAATGCCGGTCAGGGTGTGTCCTTATTTGTAGGCGGTCAATACCAGTTTCCTCAGGTAGAGTCGTTATTGGTACGGGCTACCGTGGGTTACAAATATGTGACCACGCAAGCTGATAACGCTCACATTCGCTTAACCCGTGTTCCGCTGATCTTCACAGCCAATTGGCTGATCGCTGAAAAGGTTCGGATGGGTGCGGGTATTGCAATGCACCAAGGGATCAACTTTAAGGCTGACGGTGTTGGAGATGATATTACGTTTTCCAATGCCCGTGGTCCGATATTCGAGATCGCGTATCGCGGAATTGGTATTTCCTATACAGCGATGACCTACACCGACCAGGCTGACATAGCCTATTCAGCCAATGCGTTTGGAATAACGATTAGTGGTGTATTGCCAAAGCGATAGGTTGATTGTTGGGTGCGGTTTGGCGTTGCTTTTGGTTCGGATCATTTCGTCCGCCCCAACTCAACAAACTTCTGCCATTCGGTTTTTCTTTTTAATTCTGTAGTCCAGTGGGGAGCATATTCCGGATGGCAGCAATTTTCCACTGACCTTCCTGCTGAACAACGATAAACGTGCTCCACATTTTTTGTGTAGTACCATCAGTGCCTTCAATTTCATATCGGGCATCAACGATTGCATTATCCGGATTAAGGAAGCGTACTTTCTCCACCATTAATTTTCGTGTACCTGGATTGTTGCCGGAGCTTTGTCTCATGCCGGCAATAGACTCCTCAACTCCTGTTCGCCATTCACCTGAGGAGACGAGCTGATCAATATCGGTGGTTAAAATATTTTTGAGCAGCACCATATCTTGTTTTTCTCTGGCTTTGCTGTATTGCGTGATCAGCAACTTTATTTCATCTTTCGTTTGTTCTGGTGTGGTTTCGTTCTGCGAACAGGCAAGCGTCAGTATTGCGCTCAATGTTAGTAGCGCGTAGCTTCTTTTACAGTGCTCATGTGTTGTGTACATAGTGAGATGTAGTATCGCTAAAATTTGTTTGTTGTGCATTCGATACAGCGGGAATTTACTTTGGTTGTCCATCAAACCTGCGGATAAGAAATATCAGCCACCTGTACCAAAGAGAAGTAGCGATGCGCCCACCGCCAGAAAGAGCAGGAGTACTAGTTTAGGCCACATAAAAGGTGAACAGATTTTAAAGCCAATTTCATTTTGCATAGGGCGATAATAAATTGTCAATTTATCGCCTGGTTTCCTCCATGTAATGTTCGTGATAGCAAGTTTGTGCAATACCAATTTGCCATTTGGATCAAGAAATTCGATTTCAGGAAAGCGATCAATGCGTTCATGACCATCAGCATCTGTTGATGGGGTTTCAATAATTCGGATGACGGTTGCTTTTATGCGCTTACTAAGGATAATGTCTCTAAATTCCAGAAATAGGATTAAATGGATAAAGCCGACAAGTAAAAAACCGGCAAGTGTGGAAAGTAAATGAAGGGATGTCGCCTCAGTACTCATGGGGATATGGTAATGAATTTAAAAGTAAATTAATGATTATCCTTTAAATGTTGTTGCATCATTTTTTTGCTCCATCGTCTTTACGGCCAAATATGAACAGACATGGAACAAAACGATTTCTCAAAACAAATCGGCTGGCCGTTGGCTGCGGCTATACTTGCACTCGTCACCATTATTTCAATGGGCTTGACGTTGATCTCGTGCAGTGAGCCTCCGAAGACAGAAATTATTCAACCTACTGATCTGAGTCCTGAAGAACAGATTAAGCGTGGCGCCTACCTTGTTAACACTTCTGCCTGTCACGATTGCCATTCGCCAAAAGTAATAACACCGAACGGCCCCGAACCCGATCCTGAAAAATTATTATCGAGTTATCGTGCTGACATGCCAATGCCGGAGATTAAAACTGAAGCACTCAAGGATTGGGTGCTGTTTAACCATGAACAAACCAGTGCTGTCGGCCACTGGGGTGTTTCGTTTGCCGCCAATCTTACTTCCGATGAAACGGGTATTGGCAACTGGACTGAAGAGCAATTTTTAACTGCGATACGGAGGGGAAAATACAAAGGACTTGAAGGTAGTCGCCCGTTGCTTCCACCCATGTCGGGTAGATAATAGATTTACAGGATTAATCTTAAGTCAGAGATCACACCTGCAATTTAGTATGTATGAAAACACTTTCTAAAATGGAAGCGCACCCCTGCTCCCTATTTGAGCACATTCATTAATCAAGATTATAACGTTCGCAGAAATATTCGATGCGTATGAGGTTGTCAGTGTTCATGGCTTCTGAGTTTTTTCAACTCGTGCAATAACTCTTTTTCTTTTTCAGAAAGATTCATTGGCATTTTTACCTTGTACGTGATATACAAATCACCAAAATGATTTTCCTTTTTATAAACCGGAAATCCTTTGCCTTTTAGTTTGCAGAGGGTGCCAGACTGCGTTTCGGGAGCTACTTTTAGTTTCACTTTCCCGTCAAACGTGTCAACTAACAGATCTCCACCTAACAAGGCGGTATAAAGATCAACCTCAACGGAGGCATGTAAATCTGAACCATCCCTTTTGAATTTAGTTGTGTTTTTAATTATAAATGTGAGGTATAAATCACCAGCAGGGCCACCATTTACTTCGGGTGCACCGTGGCCGCTTACTTTGATGGTCTGTCCGTTTTCAATGCCTGCCGGAAAAGATAAACGAATGTTTTTACTATGTACATTCAACGTTTGTTGATGTGCTTTGTAAACATCGTTCAATGTAAGTTGTAATTCGGCATTCAAATCTTGACCCCTGAATTTTGCCTGACAACTTCTGCCTCCCGACTGACCAAACATCGATTCAAAGGTATTCATTTCAGCAATGGCCCCCGTACAAATCGGCCGGATGGCTGAAGAGAATGACCCATTTACCTTCATAGTCACCAGGAAAGTTGATGTCTCCCTGTGTGGTGATGGTTTTAAATTCAGGAGCTTTATCTCCTATGCGTGGTATGGCTACTACTTGTTCTAAGGTTTCCATATTCTAGATTTCTATTGTCAGTTTTCCAATTCTCGTTGTACGAATGTCAGATGGTATATTGCTGCATTACCTAGCCAGATAGCCACCATCAACAGGGTAATAGCTTCCGGTAATGAAGGAAGACTTATCACTACTTAACCAGTAAATCAATTCCGCTACTTCTTCGCTCTTGCCAAGACGGCCAATCGGATGAAGGGCAACGAGTTGTTTTTTCATTTCAGCATCCAACACATCTAACAGCGGTGTTTCAATAAATCCGGGACCCACCGCATTTACCCGAATTCCCTGCGCAGAGTACTCTAGTGCAGCGGTTTGAGTAAGACCGATCACACCGTGTTTTGCGGCTGCATAGCCAGCCGAACCTGCAAAGCCCACCGAACCTAATATGGATGAAATGTTTATAATGCTGCCACTGCCATTTTCCAACATCGCTTTTAGCTGATATTTCATACCGTAGAAAAGACTGTTGAGATTTATGTTTATTACTTTTTCCCAACCTTCAATGCTCATGTCGGCAACGGGATTGAGTTCACCGCCAATGCCTGCGTTATTAACAGCAACATCGAGTTTGGCATAGGTTTTAACAGCGAAAGCCACTAATGCTTCCATCTCTTCAGATTTGGCAACGTCAGTTTTGAAAAATGATGCTTTGCCTCCTGCATCTACGATGCTTTCTGTTGTTGACTTACCAGCAGCTGCATCAATATCCGATACAACAACGTTGGCGCCTTGTTTTGCAAATAGTTCTGCGGTTGCTTTACCGATACCTGAGGCAGCTCCTGTAATGATTACTGTTTTATTTTTCATGATTTTAAGTTTTAGAGATTTGACTGTCAGTACGCTGCCAATGTAATTTAAAACCTCTGCTGCACGAATGATGCCCATCAGCATCAAGGGAGATTAAAGCCTGAAACTTTTTCACTATAGGCGATTAGAAGCTGCGGTCTTTGTATTTTAAGCACAGTCAATTCCAGACGACAATTGAAATAATACCTTCATACAATTGCTGTGGAATTAATTCTACGGAAGTTGACGGGGATGTGGGGAAGTAAAGATTTATGATTCCGGTTAAGACCAAACCTTTGCTTATAAATGAAGATATCCTTATGGTCAGTTCTCCACTAAACTGCTTTGGTTATTGTTTCTGATCGGACGGGTACATTTTCCTCTTAAACCGGAAAGCAAGATTGACAAGTAAAATCAATGCTGGTACTTCAATGAGAGGTCCGATTACACCCGCGAACGCCTGACCGGAATTAATACCGAATACTCCAACGGCAACTGCAATCGCCAATTCGAAATTATTACCAGTTGCCGTGAAGGAGACAGAAGCATTCTCTTCATAGCTGGCTCCTAGTTTCTTGGAAAGAATAAAGCTGAGCACAAACATGATGATGAAGTAGATCACTAATGGAATGGCGATGCGAACAATATCAAACGGAATATCCACAATCATCTTCCCTTTGAAACTAAACATGATCACGATGGTGAAGAGCAGCGCAATCAACGTCAATGGACTAATTTTAGGAATAACATGCTGCACATACCACGCTTCATCTTTTACTTTCTTAAAGAAATAGCGTGTTAAAAACCCTGCGATGAACGGAACACCTAAATATAAAAGGACACTTTCAGCAACATCGCCCATGCTTACATCCACCACTGATCCTGCTATTCCGAAGTAAGGCGGTAGCACCGTGATGAACAACCACGCAAACAGACTGTAAAACAAAACCTGAAAAATGCTATTCAGCGCAACAAGTCCCGCGCCATATTCTTTATCACCTTTTGCGAGATCATTCCACACCAGCACCATCGCGATGCAGCGCGCAATGCCAATCAGGATTAGTCCAATCATATACTCTGGTTTGTCGCGAAGAAAAATAATGGCCAACAGAAACATAAATATCGGCCCTGCAATCCAGTTTAGAAATAAAGAGAGGCTAATCACCTTTACATTTCTGAATACTTTCCCCAAATGTTCATACCGCACTTTCGCCAGGGGTGGAAACATCATAATAATGAGTCCCGCAGCGATTAACAGATTGGTTGTTCCATATTGAAATGGCTGCATCAATTTTTCTACCGGCAGAAAATTGCCAAATGTCACCCCGAGTAGCATAGCCAGAAAAATCCAAAGCGTGAGGTAGCGATCTAAAAATCCAAGCTTCTTTTGATTACTCATTGCTCAATGTGGTAAGCGTGAACCTGCGAAAAGGCAAATAGCATTTCTCTTCCGATTTCATGAACCCTTTCTGAATACTTTGCAGCCTCCAGCAGTGTTCCGTCAAATTCTTTCGGATCGTCATAGGTCAACACAACTCTGCCTGAGGCACCCAATACCAATGGGCAATTTTCATCGGCATGCGAGCACGTCATTATCGCTGCAAAGTCTTTATTGTGGTTGAATGGATCATCGTACTTTTTTGAAAAGGCGATCACCGGTTCGGCACCATCCGCAAAGCGAACTTCATATCGGGGGTTTTCACCTTCTTTCGTCATGGTAATAGAAAACCCTGCTTCTTGCATGGCTTTTACTGCGCGTGGATTGAATGCTGTTGATTCCGTGCCACCAGAATAGCAAAATACATTGGGGACGTGATAATAGTATGCTGCTGCTTGCGCCCATATCTGCGATAAATGACTTCTGCGGGAATTATGGGTACAAATGAAATTCAAATAGACATGCTGACCGGCTTTACCTTTCTTCTCAACAAATTCTACTAACTGTTGCAGTAGTTCTTTGCGTTCGGTTGGAATTGAATCAAACTCCCGGATAAGCTTTTCTACCGTGGGAGTTAATGTTGATAGCAGGGTTGCGTGTTTTGTTGTCGGCATGATTTTGAGATTGAATTTTTTCTTCTTTTGATTATCGCAATATTACGTTATGGTAAGTCAAAAAAAATGAGCTAACAGCAGTCATTCTTCTTCACATACCTGGAGAACATGTTGATAAAAATATCTTTAGCTTCCTCCCATACCTTTTCATCGATACAGTAATTGACTTTAGGGCCTTCAACCTCTCCTTTAATAATACCGATGTTCTTTAATTCTTTTAAGTGTTGCGTTATGGTAGATTGCGAAAGCGGGAGCACATCAACAAGGTCATTGCAAATACATGTTTTGTTCTCTAACAAGTACTCAAGAATAGCTACCCGTGCAGGGTGGTCAAATGCTTTGGCCAGTGTGGCAACCTTATTCTGGCGCTTTTTAAATAATTCTGATTTTGTGATGCCCATAGTTTAAGTACCGTAATATTACGATATAAAGATTGGACAAGCAACAATGGTTTACCGCCTGACTTCGGTCATTCACCTACCGGGGGCAGGGACCAACCTTTTTCCGATGGCTATGATCCTTTCTGTTGCCGTTATTTATAGCATAATCATTTCACCATGAAAACACATGACACTTTCAACATCTTATCGAACACACGCATTCGGGTTCGTGTCATGCTGGCCCTTGTGGGGATAGTTGCTGCCATTTTTTGCTTGCTCACGTTGATTGGTGAAGTTCATCCAACAGCCAATACAAAGCTTCTTCCATCTTCGGAGATTATGCCGGTTAGCTTTTCCGGTGATTTTAACACGATCACTATAGTTTCTGTACTATGGCCGTTTCAACAATGATATCCGCATAGCGCTTATAGTCTCGGATTATTTGGTTTGATGGGCTTCTCAAAATTATTCGCACCCTTCACGTTTACTTTTCTGCGAAAAACTTTGTCGTGACACGAGATGTACAGGATATCAAAATCAGGACCTCCAAAGCAAAGATTGGAAACCTGACCTTTTGTTTTTGGCACCGGAATGATTGCATTCACTCTGCCCAATTGATCTAACACCTGTATTCCGCTTAGGCTGGTGACATAAATTCTGCCCTCCCGATCACATTTTAATCCATCGCTCCAGGCGTTTTCATCAACATCGCGCACATGCAACCAACCGAATTTTTGTTTATGCTTCAATGAACCATCTGCTTGAATCTGATATGCCCACACCCAATGCGTGGCCGATTCGGTAACGTATAGTTGAGTTTGGTCGGGCGACAAGCAAAGGCCATTGGCAAATTTTAACCCCTCATCTACTACGCTTCGTTCGCCATTGGGTTTTATCAGATACAATTTGCTGGGGCGTTCTCTGCCATCGGGCTGGGTAAGATAGATGTTTCCATTATGGGCTATCGTAATGTCATTGCCGGGTGTTTCATCGGCCACCACTTCGTACGCTTTTGATGTTTTGTACCGGTGAACTTGTTTAGTCGGTGGTTGCGACCAGCCTCCTGTAATGGTAAGCATATCACCGGCTAGTGAAAATGCTGTACCACTCGCCTTCTTCGAATCCGCCAGGTACTCCTGCAACGTACCATCAACTCCTATTTTATAGGTTTTGGAATTGGGGATGTCTTGAAAGAAAACTTCGCCTTTTGAATTCACCGCAGTGCCTTCGGTGAAACCATAATTCTCACCTACCAGTTCCCACCCTTCATTCTCCAATAGAATATCCGTAAGAAAAGGATTTTTTGTTACCCCAAGAGCAATTGGTTTTGGATAATCCCGCCACAGCCAACGCATAGCTTCCGGAAACACAGCCGTGGCATGCTGCCCGTTGTGCCCACCTTCACCCCACACATGCTGTACATCGTAGCCCGCAAATTGTAAAGCCCGTTCCATCGATTCATTCGCTTTCCACCAATCGCCAGCATAGATGTTTAAATCATTCGAACCACCTTGCATAAAAATGCGAATGGGTTTTGGTTCATGCTTGCGAATGAGAATAGCATAACGATCTGCCCCACGCAAACCCGTATACGTTCCGATGGCGCTAAATACTCTGGAAAATTCTTCCGGCCGTTCCCACGCAGCTGTAAACGCACACACCGCTCCACTACTGGAGCCGCCAATAGCCCGGTCATTCCCATTCTTTGATAAAACGATCGCACGACCATCCGATGTTTTTTGACTTTCTACGAATGGAAAAACTTCTTCCAGTATGAATCTTGCATACGCATCACTCAATCCATCGTACTCAAAACTTCGGTTGAAACGATCTATTGCTGTCTCATTTTGTGCGAGCACTTTTCCGGGTGTAATAAAAACTCCGATGGTTATTGGCATTTCATTTTTAGCGATCAGATTATCGAATACAGTGGGGGCCTTCCATTGAATGCCATCTTGATTTACATAGACGCACGCGGGCTTGTTGGGTTTATATTGCGCGGGCACATAAATACTGATCTCGCGTGTGGTGCCGGGAAAAATTTTTGAATTCTCGAATTTGAACTTTAACATTTCGCCCTTGGGTGTACCGGGTTGTTCAACCGAAGCCGGATCAACTGGGTAGGTTTCGGGACTTGTTTGCGCAGTTAATGTTCCAACGCAAAGCACGAGCAGGTAGAATGGTATTCTTTTCATCTGTTAATAGTTGTTTAGAGGTCAGATGGAATCGCCAAAACAAAATTATCATTTTGTTGGGTGTACCTGGTTAATGGCGATTTCATGGCGATCGGGGATTTAAGAAATTGCATAACAAGGTATTAAATCCTTTTTGAAACAATCGCTTGGGTTATTATTTAAGAAGGGATCAAGGACCCGTCTCAGTGGGTCTCCATTTCGGAACCATTGCTTAGCCCGATTTAATTTCGTCAATTTCAGAAGACCCGACAGCACAATAAAGTAAGTTTGAACTGGAAATGAGCCTGAGAACGAACATGAAAACACTGCTGATTACCCCTGAAGGTTTAGAGAAGTTAAAAGCAGAGCTGGATCACTTGTGGCGGGTGGACCGGCCAGAGACCACTCAAAAAGTTACCTGGGCAGCAAGCCTTGGCGATCGTTCTGAAAACGCAGATTATCATTATAACAAAAAACGCCTGCGCGAGATTGACAAGCGCATTCTTTATTTACGGAAGTGTATTGATGACTTGAAAGTGGTGAACTATTCACCGTATCAGGAAGGCAAGGTGATGTTTGGAGCCTGGGTTGAAATTGAATCCCGATGGCAATCGGGAGATAAAGGCTTTAAGAACCGCTTCCGCATCGTGGGTGGTGAAGAACTTATTGGAGCGAAAGATTACATCTCGATAGACTCGCCCATGGCAAAGGCGCTGCTGAAAAAAGAAGTGGGTGATGAAGCGATTGTAAAAACAGCTGCCGGGCAATTTGTTTGGCGCATCACCAAAATTGAATATAAGAAATAAATTTAAAGCATTCCGCCAGCATACCGAGGCGGAAAGACTGTGCGGAGAATGGGGAACTTTGAATAACAAGTATTATTATTGTTAATCAGGAATAGTTATTAAACAATTTTACTTTCATCCATCATGACAGATACATTTGCCTGCACCACTAAAACAACTCTTGTTGCTTGCCTGTTTGTAATCTCTTCATTCGCAACGGCACAAGACGGCACGATCTATCCGCTTGAGGCGCCTGCTGAACCGAATGCTATTCCACTTGGCACAGGAAGTGTGAAAGATCAACCCGCGCATGAAACCTGGTTTCGCCAGTGGGGTGACCCGATGGCACGAAATATTACTACGGCAACACTCACGCCTTTCTTGCCAAAACCTGGCACTGCAAATGGCGCAGCCGTTATCGTGGCACCCGGTGGTGGTTTCAGGTGGTTGTCGATGGGCAACGAAGGCTGGGAAGTTGCACAAGCTTTGGCAGACCGGGGCATTGCCGCCTTTGTACTTAAATACCGGCTCCATCCTACACCTGAGTCACTTGATGCTTTTAAAGAATCTATGAACAGAACCTTTGCAGCAGCAACTCCTCCAGCATCTACGAATGATGCCGCACCAACCCCTCGTCCTGTCATGGATCTGTCCAACCAGCTCCAGGATGCTGAAGCTGCCTATGCCATGATTGTGAAGCGGGCGAAGGAATGGGGAGTTGATACTGCGCGATTAGGTATGATTGGTTTTTCTGCCGGTGCGGGTCTCACAATGCACACAACGCTTCACTCCAAAACTGTGGAGCTCGACTTCATTGGTCCGATCTATGGTGGCATGGGTCCCGTGGAAGTGCCGAAGAATGCTCCGCCCATGTTCAACGTGATCGCCACCGATGATTTTCTTTTCCGCGGTCAGTTTGGGGTTATTGATTCCTGGTTCAAAGCGGGCCGGCCAGTAGAATTTCACCTGTACCAGAATGGCGGCCACGGCTTCGGTCTTGGAAATCCTGGCCGAACCAGTAATAGATGGTTTGATGCATTCATCCATTGGCTGGATGTTAACGGTTTTCTGATAGCCAATGCTAAGAAGTGATACATAGGGGCTGCATCACTTATTCTGTCATGGGAGTGCCTTCACTCACGTTGTTAGATATATGAATTTCCATTACCATTAAGCGTCAAATACAGATTGGTTGCTTATGGTGAAAAAAACCAACAAGTTCCAGGGAGAACTTTACCTAAAGGAGCAAGACAGTTGGCAAATGGAATGTTAACCATGTGTTTATTCCACAATTGCGTACTGGATTGCTGCCCTTGAGCGATACAGGTAATGAGCAGAAAAAGGGCGAGAATGTTCCGGCTCAGCGCTGATCGAATTACTTTGTTGCGGGCAATTTTTTGAACAACATCTCTATTGCCTTATTTATGCGCTCGGCTGCTTTATCTTTCTTCTCCGTTACTGTGCCTGCGGCCGATCCAGTCCATACTCCTTTGTTGGTTGCGGCATCGACCAGATCAATTTTTACAGTACCCTCTTTATATCGGTCTACCACTACCTCCTGGCTTTCCCAGTGGTAATTACGCTGACCCATATAACGCATGCCGTCTGTTCTGAAATCCGTTTCACGGGTTTGCACTTCTTCCTTTACCGCAATGCCGATGTTTAAGAATAAATCTCCACCACTTTCAACCTCTTGAAAGCCTAACGAGTTCATCTCCTTTGTAATGGCGGTCTTTAAAAGTGCAAGATTGTTTTCAAAATTTGGACCGATAAGGCCTGACTTTTCAGTTTGATAATAGCTGAACGTTTTAAAAGCTTTCATATCCCCCTTGATCTGTTTCTGATAATCAACCACACGAACCGGAACACAGCCTGCGAGAAGAATAAGTGCAAGAGTCACCAAATTAGTTTTCATATGTTGTGAATTAAATTTTTTTGGTTAATTAATTTAGGAATCATTATTTCTAAGTGGAGCTCTTAAAACTGTTTATTCAAATTGTGATATTCAATTTGAGCCATATAGGGAAAGTAGGGCAGTGCTTCGATAAGTTCTCGTGTAGCAGACTCGTCTTTGTCTTTGAAAATTAAAACGGCATCTTTTTTTGAAACCGAAATATAGAAACTCTCCAAAAAGCTTTCCGCTTTCCAACGGTTTACAAATTCCATTTCCTTTTTCGGCAATTCAGGATTCGATTTAATGGTTTCTATTCCATTATCCGAAAGCGTAATCAGAACCATTATTCTGTTCATTTTTTTAAGTTTAGTGTCGTTTTGTTTTGAGAAGAATACAGTCAATAATTTGTGAGGTGAAGTTTGCTAATGGTTGAGCATTTTTGAACTCGTTGAGAACAGGAATACGGAAGTCGGGATTATTAACATCGTCCACTCTAGCGGGCCATTTGCTCTTAATACATGGGTTCCGAACGTGATCAGTAACGTTAGCAGAATAGCATTCCATGTTAAGTGTTTTAACTGAAAAAAATCATCTACTTTAAGCCATGGCAATACCATTTTATTGAACCCTCTAAAATCCGGATAAAACAATTTCATAAAGCCCAGGGAAAGGATGAGAAAAACAATGGCCACTAGAAACAGATCAAGTGACTCAACAATTTCCAGCCCTGGCTTACCATCTATTCCCTCGAAATAGAGAATAGAGTAGGCGTGAATGGTTTTATATACTCCTACGCCAGCCGTAAAGAGAAAATTCGCAAACATGGTTACGGAAATAATCAAGACTGTTATTTGAAAAACCCTGATCATAAATTGATACGGTTCTGTTCCTTTTAATGATGTCCAACAAGACTCTTGCTCAACAGTGAATCATAGTGCCCACGATGATCAAATACATCATTCGTTTTAGCGTATTGCAGCCAGTCGTTAATCAATGAATCTCTGGTGGCTGGAAACTGGGAAGAGAGATCAGTGATTTCTCCCGGATCTTTTTCCAGATCAAAAAGCTGCCACTGGCCGGTACTAAAGGGTGCCGGTAATCTCAAAATTTTCCACTTGCCTTTGATATAGGCTTTCCTTTCAAACAGCTCCCAGCCCATGCCCTCCGTAGGAGAATGAATTTCCTGTGATGCTCCTGTAAGCACCGGCAGCAATGATTTTCCAATCGGCTGTCGTACTGCTTTGCCTTTGAACTGTGCAGGATACGAGACCTCTGCAAGTTGTAAAATAGTTGGCATAAGATCCGTAACATGAACAAAGCTTCTGTTCCACTGTCCATGATTGAGTGAATCGTTTGGCAGCTTGATCATCAAAGGAGCTTTGATACCACCTTCCGAAGTAAAACTCTTGAACAACCGGAAAGGTGAGGATGAAGCTTGCGCCCAGCCGGGGCCCATTTCGATGAACGAGTTTGGTAATCCGCGATTTTCCAGTGCATTATTAAATGAGCTCAAATATTTTCCATCGCCATTCCCTGGATAGGTAGTGGCCATAACCCCATTGGCACCATTGTCAGAAATAAAAACAATCATCGTATTATCATACAACCCTTGCTGCTTTAAATAATCAAGCAGGCGACCAATGCTCATGTCGAGATATTCAATCATTGCAGCATATACTTCCATGTCTTTAGCAAACTCCGCCTTTTGTGCTGAACTTAATGAAGACCATTTTGGAATACCACTCGGAGCAAACGCATTTACATCAGGTGACACAATTCCCAGCGCCTTCAAATTAGTGAGGCGAAGTGTTCGAAGAGAATCCCATCCCATATCGAATTTTCCTTTGTACTTATCGATATACTCCTTTGGCGCTTGCAGCGGATCGTGAGGTGCCGTGTACGATGCGTAGATAAAGAAGGGCTTATGATCCGCTTTGTTTTTGTCGATGTAATGAATAAGGGTATCGGTGTAATTTTTAGTGGAATAAAAATCAGCAGGGAGTGTTGCAATTCTTTTTCCGTTCACCCGATAATCCATTACTTGTGGTGGTGACAATGGCTTTTGATCGGCATAGTGACTTCCTCCTCCCTGGAGCAGTGTGAATGATTCTTCAAATCCACGATCAGCAGGAGTTTGTCCATCTTCATCACCCAAGTGCCACTTGCCTGCCATGTAAGTGTGGTAACCAATCTCTCTTAAGAGTTCAGGAATTGTCACCACCTGATTATTCAATTGTCCGGAGTAACCGGGAAGATTCGCCACAGCCGGATAGCTGACTTCACTCATGATTCCAACACCCGCTACGTGGTTATCATTACCTGTAAGTAGTGAAGAACGTGTAGGCGAACAGGTAGGCAGCACATGAAAATTTGAAAAGAGCATACCCTCCTTTCCAAATTTGTCCAGCACAGGAGTTTGAATATTTCCACCAAAGGTGCCAATATCACTAAAGCCCAGATCGTCAGCAACAATCACCAGGACATTGGGTTTTTGGGCAGGCACCTCTTTATTTTGCTTTTGGCTACAGGCTGCCAACCCGGCCAGAATAAGTATGAATAGTTTTTTCATCTCCTTGTTGATCATATAGTGGCATTCATTTTTAATCAAGCTTTTCGATTGGGTTTTTTATTTTATTCGAATCGTGTAATCCTGATTCTTCGCATCAATGTTCATTTTTTGTGCAGGCAGGTTTAATGTAGTTGTTGACAAGTGATTTGTTCCATTGCTGAATGTCTCATAATTTAATTTTCCTTCTATCTTGTCGTGTCCCAATAAACTTGTGAACTCTTTGTAGGTAAACAGATTAGTAGCTGGATCTATTCGTACCAGCAAACGGTCACCCGCCACATGTACGTCATCAGCCACGGCCTCAATATGCCCGTTCTTTTCCGTTACAGTTGCTTTGCCGAAAAAATCAAGCATCTCACCTTTTGTCATAAAGGTATAGGCAATAGCCAGTGTAAGGGCTTTTTCGATATACTCTATTTTATCTTCCGCTGCGCTCGCCTGGGCTTTGCCTCTTAATCCCGGTTTTTTCTTAACGGTGGTTTCCGCATCCACTATTTTGGTCTCCAGTTTTCCATCAGGCGTGAAACTGAATTCAGTAATTGTTGTCAATTTTAACTGGCTTTCAATAAACACATCTGATCTTCGCTTCCACATATATTCTTTTAATTTAAGATAGTTGGCTTCTTCTGCCTTCGAAATATTCAGTGATAACTTTTCTTTATCAATCTGGGCTTGAAGGTGCGAGCTAAGAACAAAAAGAAAAGAAAGCACTAAAATGGTTTTTACGATTTTCATAGGGGTTTAGATTATGGTATTACTTTTTTAAATAATCAGTCATTTCTTTTTCAAGTATGGCACACATGGAGCCATACTCATTTTCCAATATTAAATTTGAGTCAACACTCATCTTACACCTTTGTAACAGGGTTGAGCTCAACCAGTAATCATCGCAAAGCGATTTAAAATTTGAGTCATTATTGTACAGCTGAATAATCTTGGTCTTCAGGTTTGGAAATTTTAAAATGATGGGCTGTAGTTCCTGCGTAACCAGCATCTCTATTGATTTACACCCGAAACTATTATTTTGTAGTTTTAAGTAGTAATCAAGCCAGTTAATTAACAGTAAAATGGAATTGTCCTCACCTAGCAGTCACCTGGAAATTATTGACCAGTTGAAGCGGATTCTTATGTTCCCGGTATTTAGCAATTCCATGATATTGTCAGGATTTCTCACATTCATTGTGGAAGAGACACTTGGCGGTAGAACGAATTCCTTAAAAGAATATACTATAGGAACGAAAGTCTTATCAAAAAAAAATGGGTACGATCCCCAGGCTGATGCTTCGGTAAGAATTCATGCCGGCCGACTTCGAAGAGCCTTGTATGAATATTATAGCGGTCCGGGATGCAGTGATCCTATTCTCATATCCGTTCCAAAAGGTGCCTATATACCAAGTTTTGAGTTAGTCACTCCACTAACCGTGCAGCCTCCCACACAAACTCAAACCGTTATTTATAAACCAATACTGGCTGTACTTCCATTTCATTGCCTGGGAGAAAAGGACCTGCAAATTTTAGCGGATGGTGTGTGTGATCAGATCTGTACGGAGTTCACGAATTTTAATGAACTCTCAGTTGTGTCATATTATTCTTCAAGAAAAGTTGCCTCACAGGGAATTGATTCAAAAGAAGCAGGATTGTTACTGGATGCAACCTACCTGCTGACCGGAAGTATTCAATCAAACAAAAATGTAGTTCGGATTCGGGTTCAGCTCATTCAAAGCAATACACAACACCAGGTGTGGGCTTCTTCCTATGAAAAGGAAAAATCTGCGATGGGTACTTTTACCATTCAGGACGACATTGTGAAGCATGTGATTAATCAGATTGGAGGCAGTCATGGAATTATTTTCAGGGAGGCAGCCAAGGCCTCACCCATCAAGCATGCGCTGGATGTGAAAGTATATGATGCTGTTTTCTGGTATTACTACCTGGTAAACGATTTAAATGAAGACACGTTCAGGAAAGGGCTGGAGGTTATGCAAAATACCGTTCAGCTTGATCCGCAATACGCCTTAGGATGGGCGATTCTTGGAGAAACATATGTGGCAGGATTTTTTTATGGATACGATTGCGCTGTTCCTGATCCGCAGGAAGAAGGTGTGAAATGTGGACAAAAGGCATTGAGCATTGATCCTCGCTGCCAACATTCATATCAAACACTTGGTCTGGCTTATCTTTTTCAACACAGGCGAAAAGATTGCCTGAAAATAATTGATCAATGGATAAAATTAAAATCGAACGCTGCCGGAATTGCCGGAGGATTGGGGTTTTGTCTCATTTGTGCCGGAGAGTATGAACGCGGATATACGCTGTTAAGTGAGTCTATCCAGATAAATCCGTATTATCAATGGTGGTTTAATGCAGGCTTAAGTATTTATCACTTTCAGAAGAACGAGTATGAAGATGCTGTGTACTGGGCAGAGAAAATGCAACGACAAAGTGTACCCTGGGAGTTGTTGCTGAAAGCGGCTGCTTATGCCGAAATGAAAAATTTAAGTGCCGCCAGAATATGCACTCAAGAGCTGGTTCAACTTATTCCTGATCTGCAGGCATTATTAAAGCCAATACTCGGTTCATTTCTGCAATCAGAAGAATTGATCAATCGCTTGTTGATAGCGCTTAAGAAAGTCGATCTGTAAAATATGGAAATGGCTTAACGGTTAATTAACCTCTGGTTATTTATGCTCACGTTATTCATCCACTCTATTTATTGATATTTATCGCAACTTGAATTGAAGATGAATAGCTGTTTATGTAAAGTTTTTTTAGTGATTCTGCTTTTTGTTGTAGCGATACGCGCAAATTGCCAGAATACCAACGCAGACTCAATACAGTCAACTACCAGCACACAAGAACATAAAGACCAACGGCCGCTTAAAGAACAAATAAGTATTGGAGGATCAACCGGGTTTTGGATTCAACCGAAGAAGACACACCTTGAGGTATCGGTATTGCTGGCCTATCGCTTTCCAAAAATTCTCACGATGGGTCCGGGCTATCGATACATTTACACCCGAAACAGAGTCTATGGGAAAGATCTGAATAGCTACGGTCCCAATGCCTTTGCAAGAGCGCAACTCACGAAACGAATTTACCTTTGGTCAGAGTGGGAATATTTGAAGACCGAATATGCCGTGCAACTTGCTAATAATGAAATCACCACTAAAACGGATCATGTCGATTCATTTTTTGCAGGTGCCGGCTATATCCGGAAAATCGGTCGCAAAGGAAGAGGTGGACTAAGCATTCAGGTGCTGTACAATTTTCTGTACAATCGGGAAGACAACACTCCTTACTATAGTCCGCTTATTTACCGGGTTGGATACTTCTTTTAGAAAATCGGTTAATGTATTATGAGTGCTGAAGGCTCTCATTTATGGATTTTCATAAACCAGGTAGATTGTAATAAATAAAAAGCCTCAGAGATTGCTTTCTGAGGCATCTAATGAGATCCCGCTGTAACAAGTTTATCAGTATCAAATAGTACCCATTTTAGGCTGGAAAGGCCTTTTTTAGGATCAATCAGTATTATCTAGTGCTGATAAATACTCATTCTGGTGTTAAAATGGGATTAACTTAAAGTTGAGGGAAAATCTAAATTGGTAGTACTTTCTCCGCTTATACAACACTGAGCGCACTCTTTGTCTGGCTACACATTCAGCCCGCATCCAAAGTCAGAGAAAGAGTGTACGATTGATGTTTGTGGTTTATTTCATTTTGTTAAACATGTAACGGGCTATTTTCCATTGTCCGTTTGTTTTTTGAAGAACAAAAAGCTCCCTATTTTCTTCTGCCACGGTTTGTTTATTAGCATGTATTAATGTGCTGCCTTTTGACGTTGTCCGGGCAAAAGCATAGTTGTCATTAACCATTATTTCGTCAATATAAAATTGAATGTTTAATTGAATTTGTGAAAACACAAACTCGTAAGCGGCTTTTACTTGTTCTTGTCCGATTGCCGAAGGTGCATTGGATGGCATAAATACTCCATCGCTTGTATAAAGTGGAAGTACTTTATTTACGTCAGAAGCATTAAGTGCATCACGGTAAGAGAATAGTAATTTCTCGATTGCTGTTTTTTCTGTTGTTTGTTCCATGGTATTTTCTGTTGAAGTGTTTGATTGATTTTCTGCTTTGTTTTGGCAGGCTGCTACTAATAGTAACAGCACAGCGATTCGACTCAGATGTTTCATTCTTACTGTGTTTATTGTGAGTTGGTTATTATTCCCTTTACTTCTTCAAGTGCTACGGTTTTACCAAGTCGGCCAAATTCGTGCAAATCACCATAAACCTCAATTCGAATAGATTGGTCAATGCCTCCAACATGGAATGGTTCAAAACCACTACTTGAGATTAGCTCTTCAATTTGTTGATTGCTCTTAGTGCTGTCCGAAGCGTAAAAGAGAACTTTTCTCTCAGGACTGTTAAACGCTGCTCCCAGCAGAGAACCTGCACCCAATGTCCCAAAGGCTTTAATTAATTTGGCGCTTTTAGGAATTAAGTTGGAAAGAATTTGTCCGGCCGATTCATGTTCTCCAACAATTTTTTTGAAACCGCCATTTCCGTCAGGAGCGATTGGATTGGAAACGTCAACGATGATTTTGCCTTCCAATTCTACCGCATAGGTTTGGAAAAATTCTTTTAGGGAGTTGAAATAAATAGCTGGAATAATTACATCGGCTTCTTTGATTGCAGCAGATGTTTCTTTGGCTGTTACCAGACTTCCAATTTTGCTTGCCAATGACTTTGCCTTTTCTAAATCCCTTGAGGCAAGGATTACAGAATGTTTTCCTTTGACGAGGTTTGTTGCAATAGCCTCACCAATTTTACCAAGCCCGATAATGGCTACTTTTGTATTTTCTGTTTTCATTTTACTTTGTATTGAATTTGTTTTGTGTCAAAATTGACAATACAAAGGTGCAGTGAACAAACTGCCAGTGCTTATAAGATGGTTTAAGAAATAATCTTAATGTAGATTAAGGGTGCATTATTTGCCGCTTCTCTCATTCCTTATTTTACTAAGAAATTCGGGGGTAATGCCAAGATAGGATGCTATTTGTGTGTTGGGTAGTCGGTTGGACAGGTTTGGATATTGCTCCAAAAAACTCTCATATCGCTCATATGCCGTTGTACTGAAAGTTTGTAGCAATCGGTTTTGAAGTTCAATGTACTTGTCTTCAATAATAACACGAAAGATTCTGTTAAACTTTGGATGGTTGGTGTACAAATACCAAAGGTCGCCTTTTGATATTTGAAGTATAGTTGATGGCTCTATGGCCTCAATAAATAATTTGGAAGGTCGCTCTTTATGTAAACTGTCAAGGTCGGAAATCCAGTCATCTTCAGCAGCAAACAGAAGATTATGTTCTGTCCCGGATTTATCAACGCCATACATTTTGAAACAACCCTCAACAACGTATGTGAAATATTTACAAATGTCGCCTTCTTGTAAGATGTATTGTTTGCGTCTAATTTTCCTCTCCGATAAACGGCTCGTTAAGGCTTGACTTTCGTCATCGTCCAAAGAAAGATAGCGGTCAAAATGAGATACTAAATTCTTGATAGGCGACACAGATTATTTTATTTGTGATTTAAAGATAGTGTTTACATTACTGTCATGGAAGGCTCGCGTTTGGGATTTGGCTCTTGCCAAAGCTTTGGTGTTGCGGTGGCATTGTGCGGCTACGACATGGAGAATTTCGTTTTTAGCAAAGAATATTCAGATTAGCAAATAGTAGACAATGATGCTCATTTTTTAAGATGAGCAAATGATACTCATTGATACCCATTTTTGAATTTTGGCAATTCTTGTTAAAACAAAAATAAAAAAGCCCCAGATTTTTCAATCTGAGGCTATGTTGTGATCCCGCTGGGCCGGTCCGTGGATTACCAGATAGTTCCAAGTGTTTCCTTCTGGTACCGTGAATGGGTATGAAACTGGCGGATAATTTTGTCCTTACCACTCAGTACCATAATTTCCCATGAGTTATAGGATGAGTTTTCGGACCCATTAGAAAACCTCCTGCAGCTAAAACTACTCCAACCAGAAAAGCCTCCGCCTTTGAGATTTTTGAAGAAGGGTGATCTTTTTCTTTGTAAATGCGCTCCCGCAAATAACTGATCATTGCTCCTCTTAGCAGCTGAATTAGCAGGTCATTAGCCTTGTTCCCTCGATTGGCAATGTTCTTATACGCTTGAAGATTTGTCATTGAGTTAAGGGCCAAGTTGTGGGTGGTTCTTAAGAACTCCCGCCACATTATTTGCGGAAGGCGGATGGTTTTCAGCTTTGAGTTACGCTTTAATCTGGGGTTTAATTCCAGTTTGATCTCGATATTTTGTAATACAGATGTTGAATCAAACTCTTCATTTATCGCTGACAGCACTGACCAAGTTCCGCTGATTTCGGCCAGATCTTCCTTATATTTTGTATAGTTTTTGAAAGAGATGATGGTTTTACTTTTTGATAGCTCGTTTTTAAGTGAAATAAAATCCGGATGCTTACTAAGTATGCCAACATCTTCAAATTTGGGAGTGATATTGAGCCTAACCTCTGCAAAGAATTGAAATGCGAAAGTTAATCGAGCAAGTTCGTCAATGAGTTTGGGCCCGTTCATTTTATCCCTCTTGAATCCCAACTTGGACTCATGCTTCACGATATGATCAATAATAAATTCTCTTGCTCTTTTGTCAAGATCATATGGAATCTTCCTGTCCCCAATTCCATATTTTGTGAAGTTTCCAAAAAAGGACTCGAAGGGATCGGGTACTTCAACGATAATTGTTTTCATTCTCGAAATTAGGTTGGAATTGTGTCCCAGGCTTTACTCATTACTTCCAGTAATCTCGGCTCTGAAGTTTTCACATATTTTAAAAATGTCTTCGTGTCTTTATGCCCAGTACATTTCATTACGTCAGTCATCAACATTCCCCTTTGTAGACTTTGACTGGCAAAAGTACGTCTAGCACAATGGGTTGATAAAATTTCGTGCATTGGCCTCGTTACCTTTTGCATCTTATTTCCAGGATAAATTGTTAATTCATGAAGATCATTAAAACCAGCCAACCTTGCAATTTCTTTAAGGTGTAAGTTCATTGTTCCATTATAGTTGTCATCCACGTTCGGTAGTCCTTTAGGATATTTGTTGATAATTGCCCGACTGTAGCTGTTCAATGGAACCCGAATTTGCTCTTGTGTTTTGTTTATTGTTTTGATTAAAAAGTCTCCTTTTATATGTTCTTTCTTTATTTCAATGAAGTCTGAAAAGCGGTACCCCGTAGCGCACCCAATCGTGAATAGGTCTCTAGAAATTTCCAATTCCGGCCTGCTTTTAAGATCCAGGAAAAATAGTTTATCTAATTGTTCTTGATTTAGTGCCACGGATGAAACTTCGCAGCTTGGTTTTTTAAATTTCTTGAACTTTGAATTTGTTGTCAGCTCGGTCTCTAAAGACCAAGCTAAAAACGTCTTTAATTGCTTGATGCGATTCCCTGCAGTATTGGGATTTACGCCAAGATGATCGTACAAGTATAAAAGCAGGCTGTCGTAAAAGTTGACATCAATTTTATCAAAATGGATTTTACTATCTGTGAACTCTTCATAGTCAATCAAAAATTTCAGAGTTGACTTGTACTGCTTGTGCGACTTGTGTCCAATTTCACCTTTGCTCAATTTGTATGCAACAAAGGTATCCCAATAATGAAGGGCGTTGTTGTTTATTGGTGCTGGTGCTGGCTGAGGTGTGTGAATATTTAGATATTGATTTTTTACTTCCTTTGGCAGCGGCTCTTTACCTGTCATCTGGATGTTTAATCTGATTGTCTCAACATCCATCAAAACTTTTTGGAGGTAATTATTAATGCTGGTGTGTCCTTTGTATGATTTTCTAACGCATTGCTTCCTCTCGTCCCAGTGCTTTGGTTCGATTAATTCTTTGGTTGAAATGTCTATTGAACTATCGCGATAGTATAAACGCACATAAATTCCGGTCTCTCCGTTCCTGTTGATTGCATTTGGTCTGATAAAAAGTCTTGCTTTGGCCATTGTTCATTTTTGATTTCAAAAAAAATATTGAGAACACTGCCCGTGCAAGGTATGGCCGCTGTTGCTGGTGGAGGGGGGTATTAAGTGGCTATAAAAGGCCAATTATCTGGAGACTTAGTTACCCCTCTGGAGGAGGGGATTGCCTATACTTTTGCATCATAACAAACGCAACAGACATGGACAACTACATGAAAATTTTGGAAAGGAAAATAGTTGAAAACAATGCAGATCAAATTGAGGATTTATTAAGGAAGAAGAATATGATAATTACAGCGATAGCGGATAATTCGATTGACCCTAATAAAACGTACTCTACTGCAGAAATATGTTCCAGATTGGGAATTGAGCGCCATCAAGTTTACAAGCTTATTGAAAGTGGGGAGCTAAGAGGCAAAAAATTAAAGTCTTGGAAAATTCCCCATGCCTCTTTAGCTGCCTACCTCGCAAAAATCATGGAGTAAAAAATGCGATTTAATCCACTGGCCAGTGGATACCAAGCGTCAAACTAGTAACGCGCCATTTGTATATGAGCTACCGTAGAAATGGATTGGTTAGCAGGGGTTCTGATGGTGACTACCGAAAGTGCGGGTGTCCCTAATGCAACAGCACTATGTCAAGTTTATAAATAACCAGTTCAATATGAAAAGGATTGGAACAATAGATGTGGCATGTCGATTTCTCGCGAGGCCTGTTGACCAGTTCAAAAAGGATGAAGTTATCAACTTCATTCCTTATGAACTAGCGACAGATTCAGTAGCACTAGGTATTCTCTATTGGTGGCTTAGACTTACCAAAAAGAATTTTAGTGCGCTGAAGCTGAAGCAGAGTGATAGTTTGCACGAACTCTACACCGAGTTTAACGGATTACTTGAAAAGTATGAAGTGAAAGACTTTGATCGCAATACCGAAAATCCTTATACAATTTATTGTAAAAGGCATTCAGGTGCTGGCGTTCAGATGATCGAAAAATTTGGTGAAGAAGTGGTCTGTCTGAATGCAGACTTACTTGAAGAGTTGGTTCAGGTTGTAGTATCCTATACTTTTTTCAACAAGTATCGGGAGAAGTTACCGCAGACTTTCAGGAAGGCTGAAGGTGAGATGCGAGAATTGGTGGGAAGATACAAATTACCTGGCCGTTACACATGGAACGTAGTAGTGTCACGTGACAAGAAAGAAAAACGGGTGGTGAATTTCGATTTCCTAAACGAGTTCGACAATGCGGTAGAACCATAGCCATAGAAAATGAGGGGAGCAGTGGCTCCCCTCTATTTAAGTCAAAAAATGAATTATATGATACGAAGAAAAATAAAACAAAAAACTATAACGATTACCGAAGCCATCAATCTTTACGGTCCATTTTCAAAGGCAGTTTTAGCGACTGTTATTGCCGAGGCTGAAAAGCTTGCTCGACTGCACTATAGGTATTATTACACCCTCAGGTACCAGCAATACTTGAATGTGAGCGATGAACATTTAGAACAAATTGCCCTCGAATTAGATAGACGATCCAAGTCGTTGTGTGGGGAAGAATTTGAACTTGCTTTGAGTTTGACTCCGGGAGTAAGCGGAAATGCAGCACTTGTTTATTTTATTAGCTCGGATAAAACTATCCAAGAACTAAAAGAGAAGTACGGTGACTTTGAATATTGTATTCCAACAGGTACCACTGATAATTTTTCATTGTTCTTCAATCTAATAAGATACAATGGTACTTATTCATGGTTTAAAACTAACCATCGAAAGATTCCGAATGGAAAGATCGTTCTAAATGATCTGATAATGGAAATGGAGCAGGTGTTTACTGGCAAGCTCGAAGGTAGACAGCCGTGGCATGTTCTAAAAAGTAAAACTACATGAACATGTCAGGATCGTTTCAATTTAATATAGACCGGGAGAAGTATGACATCCATGTTTCATACTTCCAGCGTTTGGTTGATGATGACCCAAATCCAAAGGCAGTCAGGCTGGACGATATCATCAGCGATTTTATTTTGAATCGTAAGTATGGAGATGAGATTGCGCCAGCAGTTGCCCTTAGAGATGAAAAGGCCCTTAGGGAGTTTAAAAGTCATCGCCCTTGTATAATTCCTCAGTGCGTAGTAATTGGTGGTGATAGAAAGGAACATGTCGTTGCTGTCAACAATATTCTGTACGTGGATATTGACACAAAAAGTCATGGGCAAACTGAAATCATTTTTCCGGTAGTCAGGGCGCTGTTTAAGGATCACATTTTAATGTTAGTGAGGTCCATTACGAAAACAGGAATGCACATGGCGTTACTTGTTGATGATGGAAAAAAGAAAGCCGAATATTTTGAAGCAGTTTGCCAGATCCTAAAATCGCACGGATTGCCAGTCGATGAATGTTTTAAAAACGTTACTCAAAAGGCAATTTTGACCTATGATTTGAATGGTTTCTGCAATCAGGAAGCAGCTCCGTTTACAGGCAAGGTCGATGACGAATTGCAGGAGGAAATTCGCACAATAACTGGTCGTGGCAATAAGAGTGGAGAAAAGAATACTGAGGAGAAGAAGCCCTCTGCCAAGAAACGTTCTATACCTTTCATTAAAGACAACTATGACCTTAAAAAAAATCTTCTGATAAACGATATTGAGTTTAATGGTGAGACTGTTACCGATTTTCATATCAATTCGATCACTGTTGACAACGTTGATGCTGGGAACGATGTGGATACAACCTGGGTAATGACGTTCTTGGGGAGTAATCGTATACCGACTTACCATCCTATTGATGTTTTTGAAGAGTCGCATAAAGGTGTTCTCCGCAACGGTGCAATAGCTGAAATGTTAAAGTCAATTGAAGTTACAACTGGCCGAGATCTCGACTTTCCATACGCTCAAACAATGATTACAAAGTGGATTGTCAAGGGGATTGCTCAAGTTAGGATTCGCGATGTTTCAAATGAAATGGCTCCCGTTGTGGTCGGTCCACCAGGAATTGGAAAAACTACTTTATTAACAACCTATCTGCCGGAGGAACTACGCAAGTACCAAGCCGTGCTTCCGATGGAAAGGACAAAGGATTACCAAATTGATCTAGCTGCAAACATTTTAGTCGTTGATGATGAATATCGAGCACGTAAGTTAGATGATGATAATTTTCTGAAAAGTACGCTAACACAAACAATCATTAAGGTCAGACGACCATTTGACAAGAAACCTATTCCTTTAAAACGAATCGCTTCCATCTGTGGCACATCAAACGATCCCTTGATTATTAAAGATGATAACAGAAGGGTTGTACCAGTTGAAGTAACCGGAATTGATTGGAAACTTTTCAATAGCGTATCAAAAGATGACGTCTACATGGAAGCTATCGACCTTTTCCGAAGTGGCTTTGATTACAACCTAACTAAGGATGAGACGAGATTACTAGCAGAACTTAGTCGTGAGTATGAAGTCACAAATATTGAGGAGGAGATGATCTTGTTATTCTTTCCTAAAGCACCCACCAGGGAACAGGCTGATGAATTTCTTACCGTTAGCCAAATGATTTCCTTGGTAAACGCTTATGGAGGAAGTACCAAACTTACACCCTATAGAGTTGCGCATGTTCTTACCCGTCACAAGTATGTTTCAAAAATGATGTGTCCCCACTTTAGCAAGACTGGCAGTAGGAACACGCGCATCCGACACTGGGGTGTGAAGGAGGTCGATATGGTTCAGATTGCGCAAATATTTCTTGCGAAGGATATGCACACCAGAAAGTATGTCAACCTGGACTAGGATGTTGGTCTTGAAATGTGAGTTCCCATGAAATACTCTAGTTCATCCAAAAAAATGATTCAAAAATTTGATCCAATTAATTTATCCAGTTAACACTATAATTATGGACATATTCTACGACAACCTTTGGTATCCTCAGGAAGTAGCCGAGAGGTATGGAAAAAATGCAAACATATACATGGCAGGCGATTTATTTCTTGCAGACTACATATGCGAGACACAAGAGCTTCTTCGCTTAAATAGAATTCACCAGGCTGAAATTCCAAACGCTGCAAAGCAAATAGTTAAACTTGAGGAAGAATTGAAATTATTGCTTGGTCGACTCAAAAATCTTAGTGGCCTAGATCGAACAGGCGTATTTAGTCCGATCAAATACCTTGACTCGGTTTGCATCACAGTTGGGCAACACCTGGAACAACTGGTAGAAGATTACGGTGACTATGGATATTCTGTTTGTTTTCCACAACAACAGAAGCGCATTTTGCTTCCAGTCTTTAAGCACTACCACATTTACAAGTTCTATGAGCGCAATATGGCAGTACTTAAGAATGGTGAGGTAAAATTCCTAATGCATGTATTCAAGCTGAAGGCCATAATGGCGCCCAGTGATATCAGAGGCGATTTTTATTGGAATACGAATGATACTGGCTTTTTAGAGATGTTTTACAAAGCGGTAATGCAACTAAAAGCGGGCGAAAAAAATTGGCTTAATGAGAACTCGAAGTGAAACACTGAAGGAGGAGGGGTAAAAATCTCTTTAGTATATCTGTGATCCTGTCAGGATCACGTTGTGTGCCCAAGGAGCAGTTCTCCGGGGCACAACAAGGCAAGAACTCACGGTTCAATTCACGGTGTATGTATTTCAAAATAATCTTTGGATGATTTCTGGTGTAAAATCGGCAAGAATGCTTCCGCAAAAGCGAGGAATGAAAAATGTGATTTGTAAATTGAAACCAATCCAAATAAAATTATGAACGGAATCTCCCAGCGCCCGCTAGCTGTTGGCGACATTGAATATATATACATTCCCCAAAGACGCTCATCTCCATCAATTCTTTTTCCGCCTCAGGATTTTGAACATAATATCCTTCATGTTTTAGGAAGCCTTCCTAAAAACCTGATTCAGCTAAACGATCCATTTACACATTTTGGTAATGTTAAAATGGTTCAGACATTAATTCCCCATCGATTCTCAGTGTACTACCCAGACAGCATTCCAAGTTTGCTTAAACAGAACCCATACAAGATTTCCTGTAAAGTTGTTTTTATACATCCTGAGACCGATAAGTTGGACGAGATTATTAAGATGCTTCTATCAGAATTTTTATTGGTCTTTCTAATTCGGATCGATGCTCCGGATCAAGTCCTAAAAGGATATGAGCCGCTTACAATTACTAACCCATTGGATTTCATTCAAAAACTTACTAAGAAAAAGGAGGTTGTTGAAAGAATTTTACTCGAGTCGTTTCCCAAACAACAGATACCTTTTGAAATAAATCTTGACATTAAGGACCTACATAAATCTTATAATCCGAGGCGCTCGTTCAGAGGCTGTAATGCAAATTACCTAACCCTTAATCAGACACTTGGAAACGCCTGGATTGAAGATGAAAAGGAAATTGGCAATCAAGAACAGATAGTTGAGGAGACAAATGTTCTCATGAAGAATCCTTTTGATCCTTCGAGGTTCAAGTTGATTCTTGGCCAGGTTGAAAAGATGGATGAACTTGAAATATTGGTACTTGAGGATAGAGGCATTAAGTTTCCAAATCACAAGGACGAATGGTTGTCATCCCTAGTATTAGTTGTTCCATTTAACTATCCTACGCTTAACGACATCTTTGATCCAAGTATTGAAAGGGAAGATTTAAAGCGTTGGAAGAAAGCTCTGAGTCATGAACAATCGTTGAACTATGTTTCCTATACTCCGAGAGAAGGATATACACAGGAAGACGTTGCAGCCCAAGCGCACCTCCAAAGTTCGAAGACTAGCTACTTGGATTTTCTTGGCTATTTGCATGCCTCTTTTACCAATTCTACGGTAGTTAGATTCCCACAATTAGCGAATTCCATCAAACCCCTGTTAAGTTTTTTTAAGCCAGAGACTATCAACAATACCAAATGGATTAATTCAAAGAAGCTTATTGATAATTTTGGAAATAAGCTTTCTAGCTTGATAATTCCTGATGGATTAGACGAGCAACTTTTTCTTATCCCGCGTCAAATTGTTGCAATCACTGATTTGCCAATCGAATGGCTCATTTTTAAAGGAACAAATTTGTGCTTTCACTACGATGTAACACGAATTCCAGAAACTCCTTACGGTGGCATTCTCGCATCATTTACAGCAAATGCCCACGTTCAATTTACCGTGAAGGATAATATCTTGAGCAAGACATTAATTATTTTGGGTGCCAGTGTGGAAGACGGCAAGGACGATGAATTTAAATCCTACTTTAACACGATCGAAAAGCAAGCAATGGAGCTTAGCTGTCAAACCGCTCGTTGCGCATCAGTCAAAGATGTAGTTGACCAGATTGAGCTTCACAAACCTGACCTTCTGATATTTGATTGTCACGGGGGTTTTGACCCCAGCACATACTCCAGTTATTTGGAAATCAATGGCGAAAGATTAACGGGAGTTGATATCGTTAAGCACAAAATTACGGCACCCCTAGTCTTTTTGTCTGCATGCCACACAAACCCGAATTATGGATATTTGAATAAGATAGCAAACGCCTTCTTTGAAGCTGGCTGTTTAGCTATTACTGCAACTTATTTTCCAATTTCAGTTTATAGTGGAAGCAATATTTACTATCGCTTGCTTACTAACCTTGCCAATGCGGTTAAACTCAGTGTTCACAAAAATTGGCTGAGTTTTGTAAGTCACGTGATTCGGACTAGTTTTTACAAGGAGGTAATTTATCAAACGCAAAGAAATGTCGCTAACTCTGCATCAACCGATCCCGAAAAAGCAAAAATTATCAATGGCTTGAACGACCTTAATTTAGAAATTGGGCTTAATTTTTTAAAATTTGACTTAAGGCCTAACGCGTTGAATCTAATGTTTGAGAAATTGAATGAACTTGTTCCCAATCATCTCATCGACAGGGAAACAATCCCAGAATACATTTTTTATACTAATATGGGTAGAGGTGATTTGGTGAGATTTGAATGTTGGGAAAAGAAATTCGATGAACTAAATAAGCATGATAATCGATCCAGATATAAAGGATAGAGATTTTTTACTAGAGTTTATCCATTTCTATAAGAATTACCAATACAAGAACTCACAGTTGGACTCATGTTGAAGAATAATCAGGTAATTCATTACAAATATTTTTCCCAAGGAGATTTACGCCTCATTCCATAAAGTCAATTTTGATTTGTCATACCAGACAATCGGATTTTGCTCGATGATTAAAAAGAAAACAATTTCTTCAATACATGGTATTAGGAAGTGTTCAAGGACCAACTTAGCGGTATCTCCAATGATGTCATGCGTAAGCAGTGTGTCATGGGTCAGGTGGAACTCCGTCTCCCGATTGTGAACAAGCGAATTTCTATAATAGTAGATGAGTTGAGAGAAGAAATAATCGAATGAATTCTCACTAACATCATCAAACTTAATCTGTTTTTTTGTTTTTTTTGTCTCAACCTTTAGTAAAGCAAGAAGCCGATCTAAATGCGACTTATTTGCAATTACTCCAGGATGCAGAGCAGTCCACTTACTGAAGAGAAAGGAGGAAAACTTAGTTCCTGTGGTGTAATCGATTTTGGTGATTGCCCTAATAAAATCGTTTAAAGCACTTAATTCTGAAACGTCTATTTTGTTGTACATCCTCTGAAAATCCCTGATCGAAAAGGGCTTGCCCCCGTTGGTTCTTTCCATGCCAACTAAGGGGTATTTAAACATGAAATTTTCAACAACATGATAAAGTCTCATGTACTTATCGAGAATATCACGTTGATGATTATACTCGCTCAGAATAATAATAGTATCGTTAAATTGTTGATAGTTATCGCCAATCCTAATAAGCCTTTGAGGAGAAATGCTTGGCCGTGTTAAGTATTCGTGGGCAGTGTGTATGTGTTTACCAGTTTTTAAGATGTGAAGCGATATGCAAGACCTTATCAAGGCATTCTTGCCGTTTAACTGCGTCTTAATAAGCACGTACTGAGATGGATTCAAAGGAGAATTAGCAATGCCAATTTTGGAAGTGAGATGTAACAGTAACTGAATTGATATTTGATTTGTGGTAATAAATGCATTTAGAGCTGTGAGGTCGGATATATCAATGAGGATAAATGATTCGCTTAAATTGTTTTGATCAACAAAATAAAAATTTCTCTCAGCTATAACTTTTGGTAACGAATTGAGGCAAAATAAATCCACATTTACATCAAGTAGCACATCAAATCCATCAGGAGCCTCTGCTTCAATCTTTGTTAAAATTGAAACGATAAGTTCAATCTCATCCATCCTGTGATTAGGAAAGTCAAGGTACGCGACTCTGAAATCGCTTATCCAATTTATTAGGTCTTCAAAATTTTCATGCAGCACGTTATTTGTGTGACTCGTTTCAAGTTCATGCCTGATGCCGCTTATCCTTTCAGACATTAGTATCAAATGATCTTCCCTTGTTGCATTTTGGAGTAAATCGAAATAAGTATTGAAGGAAACAGAATCTATTGTGAATTCCCTTGTTAATCGAAGAAGATTATTGTAGAGTATGTCTTTTGTAATCATGACTCCTCATTCTTAAAATATTTCTCCCAAACAATAGATTTGGAACGACCGGTTAGGATGTCATAGATTCCGTTGTAAACGGCTCTCTTATTGATAGTGCCTATATTAATTTTAGCCAAATCCTGACTGTTTCTTACTCTTTCAAAGACATCTAATGCAAGGATATCTGGATTACCTAACAACTTTTCCTTCAATAATTCCAAGGAATTCTGAGGTAGAGTGCTTTCGTTTTCTTGAGATAGTTTTCCTGCTGCCGCAAAAAAACCAACTAAAGTTGTCTCTCGTCCGAACCATTTAGTTCCTTCATTACCGTAGTGTTGAAACAGTGCTTTATCAAAGCTTAGAAGAGTATTAATAAACTCATCTAAAAATTCATACTTTAACAATTCATCAAAAATTTTGTCATCAAAATAGTCCGATTGCTTTTTCTGTATAAGGTCAATGTTACTTGTTAAAGGTCGCCCTTCACTAAAGGATAATAGAGCGGTAATGAGACTCGAGAAATGAAATTGACCAACTACTCGTTGCTTACTGAAATTAGTTGAGCTAATCTCTTTTTCTCTCTTAACGCTGAACTCCTTATAATTTCTCTTTTGTAAAATGGGGATGATGTTTCGAAAGAGAAGTTCCAGTTGATGTTTGGTCTTAACTGGTTTATGACCTGCATTCAAGACAAGCATTTTTTCAACTTCTGATTTCTCACTCAAGCCTGTCCATATTTCAAACCACTGATATTTGTCGAACAAAGAATCCAAATCTTGAATACTTTTTTTTCCACTCTTGACAGTCTCCACAACTTTTCCTAATTGAATTGATGAGCCGCCAAAATTCTCCAGCTGACTTTTGTATAACTTTGACAGCTGAATTTTACTCAAATTCAAAATGCCTGGATTGTTTGGATACTCATTGATGAGAAGTCTTATCGTTTCAAAAATTGACTTCAATCGGAACGTGCGTTGTAGTCCATCAAGTATCTTAAAGTTGCTAACCTCGAAGTTGGACCCAGTTATTTGAAAATTCTCACTTTCAGAAACCAAGACAAGTGATGGGATGTGTTTTTCTTCAAGTACGGTTTGAATCAGGTTATCTAAATATACGTTTGCTACAATTTCTCTTTGTACTTCGTAGTCCTTGTAGTCTTCTGGCAATGACTCAATGTAATCTCGTAGCTTAATTTTAACAAGGTAACATGCTCCAGAGCCCTCGGTAATTTTATCTAGAACAATTCCTTTCATTAATTCAAAGTTTTATGCATTAAAGCTCTGTATTATGCTACAAATGAAATCCCTGGTCGATTCACATGTCCAGAGAGGTTCGCAGTAATATCAATTAGTAATTCTCTTTTAAGTCTAAACCAGATATTTCGTAATTCAACATCTTTATTATCCAACGATTTAAATAAATGAAAATCAAAAATTAACTTTCGTGGGATACTATCTATTAGAAAGGCAGGATGTACTTTATAAAGATGATCCCTATCCTTTCCCTTGAGTTTTAATGCTTCCGGAAAAATTATTCCAGAAATTAATCTGGATTTTTTCCATTTCGTTTGGGCGTAATCACAAATAGGGGATACTTCGAGTTCAATAAAATCTATGCTTGTTACATCGTCAGGAACTTTATCGAAATATGTCTCCAGATACATTTTCTTTTTTGCCGCATCTAATGTTGTCATTTTGTAAATATTTCCTGGTACAAGTTCTTTCGTTGAACTCAATTCCAAATGTAGTTTGGTATTAATGATATAGGGAATCTTTACATATGCATCTGTGATTATTTTTACGCTGACTTTATCATCAGCTGGCACTGTTTCAGACAATGTTGCGATACTTTCAGGGCTTACTAAATTACCAATTTTTAATGCATTTTTATTTACATGCAGTTTTGTTTTCCCTTGATCTTCAACCTCTACAATTTCGTAACTAAGTCCATTTTCATGTCTTGCTATTACGAAAGATGAATTTAATTTAACATACTCAGGAAACTTAAATTCTCGTACAGCTGATTCGATCTCTTCAGAAAATGATTGAGTGAATGTTGCCATTGCAGCGCGTAATGCCAGATCATCACTAATTTTATTACGACCAGTTCGCGCTGCAGCTAATCTCTTAATTACGTGTCGCATATTGCCTTCCCATAAATCGGTCATATCAATTGTGTTTGCAACTGTCTGCACAGTATGCGCACCGGATTTTTTGATTAGATTTTCCCAAATAACGAAGAGGTGAAATACGCCCGCTTTTTTTAAACCTTCTGATATATGTTTTTCAATAGTTTGTAATGCATCCGGTTTTGCGATAAACTCGGTTTTAAATTCGTCAGAAAGGGCTGATTCTATTGATTTTCTAATTGATTCCTGGTCATCTTCTTCAAAACGTCCCTCTAACATTTCAAAAACCTTTATGAGCATTAACTCTTTGTCTACAAGTGGAATTACTTTCTCTTCCAAACAATCTCTTTTATTGAAACTTACAACGCAAGCTGGAATCAGGTGTTTTATTTTATTAATCTCCTCCTCAACGACAGCACCATACTTTGCATAATTTTTACTCCATGTTACTAAAATGTAAGGCCCATTTTCCTTAGAAATGAGTCTATCCAAAATACCAGTAACACTTTTGGCTATTTGGTGTTCATTTGAAGTCTCAATCAATTGTAGGTCCAAAAAAAGTAATCTTATGGACTGATTTGGCTTCTCCGGTAAATCACTTGTCCCCTGGTAGTATGTTGTAGAGACACATTTCTTTGCAAGAACCTTTAATATTGGTAATGCCTCTTCCGGGACATCATCAATAATTACAACTGAACCATTTTCTGGCAGGATCATAGGATTAATTTTTGGAAAGTTTGAAGGCGAGAGCAATGATAGCACCTGATTTAAAATCCTTTGGAATAGTGAATTGACCAGACGCAGGAAAGAGAAGTTCACCATCATGACTGTTCATTATTTCGTTGGCAATATGAAGTCCGATTCCAATACCACCATCCTTGTTTGAAATGAATGGCTTAATAACATCTTCAGTAGGTATGGTAAAGCCCGGCCCATTATCAGCAATTATAATTGCAAGATATCCCGGCATTTCGTTAGAAATGTCAATGAATATTTTTTTAGTCTTAACCTTCCCATAATTCAACCACCAAATTGAATTATCAATGATATTAACAATAACACCAATTATAAGACTATCAGAACAACGAACCCTTGATTCAAATTTCTTCTTCTTATCATATTCTCCTATTATCTCAATTTGATGAGCCCTTAATCTAAACTCAACATTTCCAAGGCCGTTAATAATTACTTGTTTTAAGTCAGTCTCCCTTCTTGATCTACGTCTTATTAGTCCACTATATCCATCGACCAGTTTTCCAAGATGCCATGTAAGAGACTTAATGCGATCAAAGTTCGATTCTTTGCTACTTGTCTCCTCTACAACCCACAATAATTCCTGAATAATTTTTTCAATTTCATGGATAACGATACTCAGGCTTAGGCCAGCACTAGCGCTCCGAATGTACACTTCACTTATTGTTTTATAATCAGCTTGAATTTCAGATATTATGGCCACAATCTCCTTACGAATCTTAGTGTCCGGAATGTTAGACTCTACTTTATCCTTTAATAGTTGAAGATTATCTGAGACTGGTATTTTATTGCCCTTTCCAAAATAATTGCGCAAACTATCTTTGTCAATATTCCGTTGAGTAATAATTCTTCCGAGTGTAAACTTTACGGCTCCGTAGAACTCCCAAAATGCTTCATTCTGAATAAAGCCTTCGCGATTAGTTTTCTCTACAAGGTCCTTGCTCTTTAGCCTTTCAAGTTGAACTGATCCTATTACAATGTTATTACTTATTCTAGCTGTGGGAAAATTTACTCTGTCTTGATCCAGATTAAGCCAGTCATTTCCTGGTTCTCCATAATCATACACTCTTACGCCATCACGATAAACTCTTACACCACCATTTAACTTAAGATAATCTTTTAATCCTTTCTTATCTTCAACTCCCATCGACATTATTTCATGATCCAAATCGAAAATCAAAATTTTAAGTTTGATTTTCCCAATCTTGTGATATGAAATATCAATATCCTTTAACACCTTTTTCTTGACCTTCTCATCGAATACTTTTTTTACCATTGCGATATTTTGCTCCGAATGGATTCTGCTCTTCAATCCCTTCATGCTAGGCCACGGAGTAAATTCATACTCAAAGGATTTGATTTCATTTCCCTCTATTACAACCTCTGCGGTGTAGAGCGAACTATCTTTAACTTGATCAAATTTTAGTAGCCCTGATAACCACTCCTGCTTATCAATTTTGAATTGAACCCGAAATGAATTCAGGGCTTTAAATGGGGAATTAAGAGAGTTGACAGCACGATATAATTCTCTGACAGACCCTCTTGTCCATTGGCTTCTAAGTTCCCTTATTATGATGATCGTCCCATGTTCTCCCTTCTTGAAAACCTCGGCTGGCCGCTCTATTAATTTGACTGGTATGTCTTCGAGCAACTTGTCATTGTCAAAGTCACGCCATTTAATTTTCAGATAAACTTCTTTTGCCTTTTCTGTTTTGCTTATTAATTCAATTTCTTGTCCCAGTTTGTGAGCACCAAATCTTCCGATCCCCTTTTCACCTAAAGGAGATCGTCCACATGGACTAGTAAAAGTGTCGTCATCTATTTGCTTCCTTTTGAAAGCTGTTCCAGGATGCAACCAAATATCCCGGATCGTATCATAGTCCATTCCGAAACCATCATCTTGAATTCGTATCTCACCTAACTTTTGATCTTCTAGATTCTTTAATTCGACAGTAACTTTTCGGGCACAAGCATCATAAGAATTTTTAATTAGCTCAAGTAAAGCAATACTTTCATTCCTGATAAGTTGGTCACCAAGTTGTAATATTATTCTGGCCTGTGGTTTAAATCCTATTTGTTTACTCATCGAACTAGGGCTAATGTTTTTTTCGATTCATTTTTTTGCTCCTTTGTAATTTTAGTAAAAACTTTAGAGACTACGGATGCTATTTTATTTGCGAGCAAAGGAGGAACCGCGTTCCCAACTTGAATAAACTGCGATGTCCGAGGGCCGCAGAAATAATAATTATCGGGAAATGTTTGAATTCTTGCGGCCTCTCTAACTGTAAAACTTCTACATTGGGTTGGGTCATAATGAATAAAATAATGCCCATCCTGTGATATGTGACTTGTTATTGTTTTTGATGGTTTGTTTTTGAGTTGTACTCTGAATCGATCAGCAAACTTCCGCGTGATGTCTCCATCTTTGTTATAAACATTATTATGAGAAGGAAGTAATGGTCGAGGAAAATCAACAAGCTGTGGAGAATATCCGTTAACTTTAGCAAAGCATGATATAAAAAAATATCGTTGCAGGTCACTCTCCATATGGCCCCTTGCAGAGTGGTTACAAACTCCCTCTATTTTACTGTCAATAAACCAATCGTCACGATAATCAGAACAAATTTCTTTACTGGAAATAAACTCTTTGCCTGAGCCTTCGTGCGGAATTCTGACCTGCTCCAATTGTTTTTTTATTTCATCCTTTACATTACTAGGTAATCCAGTTAGTATTCCTTTTTTAATTATTCCTTTTATGGAATCCCTCCATTTGTCACCCTCATCAGCTCCTCTTGACAGTTTACCTCTTAGTCTTGGGAGGCCTGCAAGCACTTTTGATATAGAAATCTCCTTTTCCTGTTCTAGAACTCCAGGGATGTGATTTATGTCATTGCGTATTCCTAATAGTATTACTCTGTGTCTTGTTTGAGGTATTCCATATTTTTCGCAACGAATTAAAAAATCTTTCTGGGGAATAATTGGGTTGCCATCAGAATCGAAGTTTTCCGGCTCTAATACAAAGGAAAATATTTTATATCCTGGACAAGCAAGTTCCTGGCCATTGCGTTTATAATCTTTTAAATAGGCTGTGACAGGATTAGACAAATCTTTCAAAATTTTAGTAAAGACAGGACTTTTATCAGTTGTTGCTGATAAAAGTCCTTTGACGTTTTCCATTACAAAGACAGCAGGGTTGTGGACAGCCAATATTCTTAGGTATTGTTTATACAATCCGACTCTTTCATCCTTTGACTCATCAAGAATATTTTGCTGCCTCCGAACTCGCCCAACAACAGAATAAGCCTGGCATGGAGGTCCACCAATCAATAGCCAGTTTTTTTCACCTCCAAGAGTTTTTACAATCCTTTTATCAATCTCAGAGTTTGGAGTTGCTTTTTTCCCTTCACCAAGCGTTGCATACCAAGCTTCATCCTTTGCCCGTTGAGATTGCTCCGGCCAGTTTTTATACAATACATCCAATGAAATTTTGCCTTGTATAAATTCATAGTAGTCATCCGGGATTTGTCCGATATCAAATTGACGATAGAAACTCCTAAGAGTTAATGTCTGATGAGCATAAAAATCCTTTTCAATAGAAAGAGCGATCTTGAAAGCTCTTTTCCCCTTTTCATCACGTAATGCACAAAAACCTTCACCTAAACCACCTGGCCCAGCAAAAATGTCAATTATAGGTACAGCCAATTTACAGAAGTTTTAGAATTTTATTGAATGTTTTCTCTTGAACAGGAAGTTTTAATTCACACTCGAATACCGATATCACCTTCCAATGGTCCTTAGTTAGATTCTGCATATTTTGATCATCTCTTTCTTTATTCCGGCTTATTTTATCGGACCACCATTTAGTTCTTGACTTAGGAATAACAAAGTACTTGCAGCCAATGTGTCCATGCCAAAAACATCCATGAATAAAAATTGCTGTTCTGTATTTCGGCAGCACTACGTCTGGCTTACCTGGGAATCGTTTATCATGAATTCTGAATCTATAACCTTGGGAGAAGAGAAATTTTCTCACGATCATTTCAGGCTTAGTATCCTTACCCTTGATTTGACTCATATTAAAACTTCTTACTTCTTTTGAATGAACATCAGCCATTGTTACTCCTCTTTCGTGGCAACCAGTAATTTTCTAACATCTACTTCCAGCACATCTGCCACATCAAAAAGAGATTCAACAGTTGGCTGCATCTGATTTGTGCACCACTTCGATATGGTTGTTTTATTACGGCCAGTCTTTTCGGCAAGCCAATTATTGGTTTTACCGTTCTCAGCTAACACTGCTTTAATCCGGTTGAATACCCTTTTATTATGCATATAGAGGATTCACAGTTTAATAGCTATAAAGATAATTTATTTAGCTTTTAAAGCTAACTGAAAGTCACCTGTTCGGGCTGAATAAAATGATTACCATATATTGTGTGACATTTCTCGGGTGTGTTTTTTTGCTGGGATGAAATTTATCCCTACCCTGTATTTCTGGAACGCACTCTCCACCTTCCGCTTCACGTGGACTCGAACCGGCCCTGAAATATTTCCTAATACTTCTGAGTACAAGGAAAATACCTTCCTGAGCTTCTCAGATATTTTTTCACAACTCAAGTACCCGTGTTGATATACTAATCCATACTATGAACTCTGATCAGATACCAGAGGATGGGATTACCCATCCTCTTTTTATTTCCCCAATCCCTTACCTATACCAAGTATCTTATCGAACCAGTCGGAAGACAGATCACATAATTACTTATACCTCCCCCCCATGAGATCATACTAAATCTATACTGCTTCAAGAATTGGGATAGGATTACTTATCTGGATAGGGATACCAAGGATCAGATATTCACCATTACTATCGACCGATTCAAATACCTAATTGCAGAATCCATTTACCAAGTTGACCAAGAGAAGTTAGAGCTACTATACATGCGGTTGCTTCTGACTAACCGTTATTCAAAGACCATCCCAGATCGTGGACGGTTCCGCCAACTTGACCACATATTTAGGCAATGGTTGCTGACACTCAAGGGCGGATACGACATCTACCTGACCACCGAGCAGATGCGCGTCATCCTCTACGCAAAAGTCAGGCGCACATCCAGCATCCATCTACTATCCACCATTGAACATTGGAATAATCAAAACGACATCCATATGAATCATATCAACCTACCTAAAACTATGGGGAATCGGGGGTTGGTTTACGAGTGTTTGAGGGTTGAGCTATCAAAGCAAGGGTTCCGATTGTATGAATACGACCCCCATCCTGATGATAAAATGTTCGAGACCAATGCCAGCCGGGAGATCATTCAAGTCATTAACCAATTAATCAAATAACCATGAACAAAATCGTAACACAAATCGCAGACGTCATCACGAGTTTAGGTACAGTGATCTTCGTACTATTAATGACCGTCATTGCCATGATATTTGTCGGTCACGGACTCTACTATCAAGTATTCATTAAGGTTATGTCACCATGGCAATCAGAAATTGCATCGTGGGTTCTGAGCTTTGGAGTTGAAACCACCGTGCTGGTCATAACCTGTAATGTAAAGTACTTCGGTAGTCGGCAGTTGCCGGTGTTCTTTGCACTATGCTCTGGATTCATAGTTCTATTTTTTATTAATGCATTCGATCTCTCTCAGCCTGGGTTGGACATTGCTGTTCGCTGGTTCATGGGCTTACTTGTGTCCGGGGTCAACTATGTGTATTCTGAGCTGTTCGTTAAGAAATTTAACGACATGCAATTCACAACCAATTTGCTTGGTGAGATCGAAATACTCAAGCAACAAAATACTGAATACAATCAAGGGCTCTCATCTAATGAAGCCGAACTAACTAAGGCGAAACAGGAGATTGAAAAACTCGTTGACTACGTAGCTGAACTCGAAGTGTTTAAGAAAAAGGAAATGGACAAGGTAACATGCAAGTTATGCAAGACTGTATTCCCCACAATATTTCATCTAAATAGCCACATGAGAAATTGTGACTTGAACCCTCGAAAGGGTGAGAAGTTATCGGTCTTTGAAGCGGTCGCGTAATAATTTCTGAAATTTATCAGAATGGTATAATTATACATTATCCACATTTGATCATGCCCAAACTCTGAGTGGCCTTCCCGGTATCAAGAAAGGCCTCTGAAATAGCGTAGGAGTTCTGAAAAAAAGTATTATTTAGAGTTCGTCAACCGAACTCTTAAGTGAATTCTGAATGAAGCCCCTAGTGCCGTGCAAGATAATCGCTACTAACTCGCGTTGTTCCTTCGCTGACAACTTTTGGTAAAGAATGTAGTTATCAATGTCCATGGTCAGGTCATCATCAATTTGTATGTTGAATATTTCTAAACTGCCGACTAAATTGTGAGGTGAATGCATACTGAATCTGGTTCTGTGTTTTCTCAACGCCCTCGTTGCATCTAATCCCCATAACCCAATACCAATAGCCAGTTTTACAATTTTATAGGAACTCTTACCAATTACCGGGTTATCAAAATTTAAGAATTGCATCAGGCGTGTATCGGCATCCTCTTTTGCTAAATTGAAGTGGATAAGGACTAACACCTTCGTTGATTCACTTATCAGCACATAATCGGTGTGTGCATCTGATATACCAAGCTCATCGTAATTCTTACAAATCTTAAAGTCGGTATTCTTAATTAGTTTTTCGAGGATTGATAAGAACACTTGATGAACTGATCCTGCAATGACTTCTTGTACTGAAAAACGTTTTTCCATGATCAGGCTTTCAAGCAAAGAAAAACATCCTGAGTTGATCGAACAATTCCTATTATCATCCGGTGGTCTGGAGGATATACTTGTGTGAAATTCCTCCAATAATTTTCTTTGTACTGAGGGGACGGGTGCCACAAATCTTTTTGCTAACTGTCCAGGATACTTCCAAGTCATTTGATGAATGACTTTTTTTGTGTCAAAGCTTTCTCCGCACTATGCGGAGGGAGCTTTTATAGTTTATAGCCAGTGGCACCCGTCCCCTTAGTTGAAAACATGAATTCAAAATTCTGTGGAAATTCTTTAGACTTATGGAAGTACGATCTATTGACATTCATTCTCACGAATTCAAAGAGTCTTTGTCTTTTCTACGTTCCAATGATTACTGAGCCATTACCAAAGGAAAGGAACATGAAGTATATCACCTATGAACTTGGAAGACGCAATAAGCCGCTGTTCAAACTGATGCAGTCGGAGTTTGCAAAGGAGTATTCAGATATCAATGTGATCAAGTCATACTTCATCAATCAAGATATTCATTTATCAATATTGAATCCTGATGTTTGTGAAGATGGAAGTCCACCTATTTACTTTTGTGAAGAGAATCGAAAAACCTATTTCGAACAAGCTGTTCAACACTACAGAAGTCTTGTAAATAAAACACTTGTCTTTATCGATCCGGATGTAGGTTCGGATATAGGGATCACACGGAGATTTCGATCCAACAGAAACATGTATGTTCGCAAGCAGGAGATAATCAAGATCAAAAGCAGTCTAAGGCCAGGAGATTTCTCTGGGTTCTTTCAGCATCTTGGCAATTCCAACTATACCATTGAGCGCAGGCTTATAGATTTACAGACTTGTTTCGGTGAATGGGTCTTGTTTACCGGGTATGCAAGAATTCAGGCAGGAATGGTTTTTATCTTTAATGACGAAGCTACTTATATGGGCAAACGAAAACTGATATTAGAATATTTCAGGCAGTACGATGACCTGAAGTACCGGGATAAATTTATAATCCATGGAAAACCACCGCAACCCGGTGGTTTTTCTGCTTTATAGTGGCACCCGTCCCCAAACATGTTTTAACTAAAACAATACAATATGGCAACACTACTTTTAATACTCTTTGCAATCTGGGCCGTTGGAGCCATCATCATTGGAAATAAACATTCCAAAGAATCCTTTCTGTCAATATTAAAGCTCGAATCTCCGGGAACCACCTTTAAAGGTTGGGTCTATCTAATACTCTGGGGCGTTGTGATGTTCTTTATTATTGGCTTGGTCGGAATGGCTGCCGGATACTAATCTCAAATTAAACCCTAAAATCATGAAGACTATATCAAGAAATATACTTGGAACACTTTTCATTGCAACAGTTATACTGTCATGTACTTCTGAAGACCCCAAGCCGGTTACCCATCTGACTTCGATCTCTGTAGCAGAAGGGGAGTACGAAATTCAGTATTTAGAAAATGGCTTAGTTGAGTTGGTTAAGTACACGGAGGGCGTTGACGTTACGGCCTATACATTCGACTGGTCTAATGACAACTATAAACTGACTATGACGCTCGATGAAGAAAGTGATGATGAGGTGTTCGCCACATTCGAGTACATGGATGTGAAAGTTGATGGCGAAGTCAAGAAGGTAATCCACAAAGTAATTTTTGATGACGAAGGTGATGGTGGTAAGTCGATTCAAATCAATTATATCAGTGCTCCTAATGAGAACATTCCGAGCATCGTTGAGTCATTTAACTACAATTTGGGTATGGCGAGTGAAACAGGTGATGCAACCTGGACAGCAGCTAACAACCAAATTGTACTTGACTATACTACAAATGACGAGGTTGTTAAGATCAACTTCAATAATTCAGCTGATGCATGGTGGACAAAGTTACCTGCTGAAGTAGCCGCAGTGTTATTCGAGAATGAATTCCACTACCCATATTTCTTGTCAATGAAAGAAGTAACTTCGATTGAGAATACCTATGGCGGTGGGAAAGTAACGCCTGATTACAATGATACTTTCGAATATCAATATGCCAACGATGGTTCAATTTTGAGTGTTGAGAACACAGATCAAACAGTTGTGTTTGAGTGGACAAAGAAATAACGCAGAGCCCAGCTGAAGGGTGGTAATGAAAATTATCACCCTTAATTTTTTCAGTGTTCAATAGACCTGAATTTCAAATTTTTCAATTTCTCCGAAAACGCTCTGAATAGGGACTGATAAATATTGCATAAAGCAATATTCCGAGTTCTCAGCCTTGGCATTTACCTTATGCTTCCTTCAGAGACCTCTACGTACCCTAATTTCCCGTGAGTTCTCCCGTGAGCTGTAAAATAAAAATGCCTCAGAAAGTATTTTCTGAGGCACTCCAAGTGATCCCGCTGGAGTTAAAATTTTTTGCCTGGGATTGCTTCAGGTTTCCTCAAACCTGAGTTAAACCATGAGTTTTATTGCCACTTCTTCCTAAGGCTTCCTCACAACTTTGCCTCCATTTTGCCTTGTTTTTTGAGGTATTTTTTTCTTTTGCCACCAAATTGCCACCACCTTTGCCACTATATTTAGTGAAATTATTACTCATGGTTAATTATAAAAATAAGATCGTATGTTTTATCGATATCCTTGGGTTTGGAAAAATGGTTTCCAAAGAATACCTAGACAACCCATTCATGATTTACTCAATTCTTAGGAAAATTGATGGATTCATTAGAGACTGGTTTAATGCTACAATAAATTCCGAAAGCGAATTAGAAATAACGCAGTTTTCAGATTCGATAGTGCTTTCAGTCCTACCGGTTGGTCATTATTTTATGAATTTCAACTTTTTCAAAGAACTGAGTATTGCGATGATTAAAGAAGGAGTTGTTTTTAGAGGAGGTATAACATATGGGCAAATCCATCACGACACTGAATTTGTTTTCGGGCCAGCCATGAATTGCGCTTATTATTTAGAATCCAAAATTGCAAACTATCCAAGAATTTTGTTGGACAAATCTGTATTAGATTTAAAAAATGACGATGATAAAGTAATTGCTGATTATCCTGGGCAATTTGTAATTGCGATAGAAGAATCTGGCTATTCTCATATTGATTATATTAAAGATGTACGCGCTTACACAGATCAAGCCACCTATTATCAAAAATTAAGAGAAATGATTAGCAAGGGATTACAGAGCGATGATGACAGTATAAAAAATAAATACGAATGGATGAAGAAGGAGTATAATCGTGCTAAGGAAAATTTTAGCGAACTAGAAGCACTGTAAGCATTTGAATAGAAGGTTGTGTTCCATTTTAAACAACGTAGGTTAAAACATTCATAGCTTCATCATAATGCCCCGATTTATAAGTCGGGATGCATCTGATCCAATACCTTGTTCCTGTTTGTTCATTTCCGGAGATGTTAGCATTAATCCAATTCTGTAATGCGCTTGTGTTTAAGTGATATGCCCATGTACTTGATGTATCAATTCGTGTTTTATAGGACACTGCCGATAAAGCATTTGTAAAGTCGTCCGTTAAGGCTGTAATTTTTCCACGCATAACAAAGCGGTCTCTTCGCAGACTTTGGTTGTGATCGTCATCCCATTGGCTATCGGGAAAGTAAAATTGAAATTTTCGTTGTTTAAGATTAAGTGCTACAAGCGCATCTGCTAAATCTTGGATACGAACAAGGTCTGCATCTGAGAGAATCGCATTTAACTCTTCTAAAGTATCAATGTCTTCTCTTTTGAGTGACTGCATACCTTGAATGATGTTATAAAGCTTCTCCAGTGTATTCGCACTTACAGGAACATTCCCACGCAAAGCCATAATTGTATCGTTGAACTGACTT
>JAEUUG010000018.1 GCA_016787565.1 Cyclobacteriaceae bacterium | reverse complement strand
CGTTGCCTATCTTTCAAGCAGAAAAGCCTTCGCGAAATCGAAGGCTTTTTTTATGCCCAAATAAGCAGGCCCACCAGCGCTGATGGCCCGCCCTTTGGCGGGAAACCTGGGAGAGTAAGTCGTTGCCTATCTTTCAAGCAGAAAAGCCTTCGCGAAATCGAAGGCTTTTTTTATGCCTAAACAAGTACGTCACATGCATCGAGAACCGGGACCAATTGGGAGTTAAGCTAGGGAAGTAATTTTTTCACGAAACTTCACAGTAGCTCATATAAAAAATAAAGGCTGTCAGGTTGAGACAGCCTTTATGTAGCTAGAACCACAAGGAGATATTGTAGTGTAGTATAAATCAGTACTTAGCATTTTTACTTCCATAGGAAAAGTAAATCACAAGTCCTATTGCCAGCCAGCCGAGTGCAATCAGAAAAGTTATTCCATTTAAGAAAGCCATAACGCCTGTACAACAGATAATGCCAAGTATGGGTACATAAGGAAAAAATGGAGTTTTAAAGGGACGCTTAAGATCAGGACTCTTGTAGCGAAGGATCAAAATTCCGATGCACACAATGATAAAGGCGAGTAGCGTACCAACTGAAACCAATTCTCCCAACAATGAAATTGGCAGTAATCCAGAGGCAGCCATGGCAACAATGCCTGTAATTATTGTTGACGTATAGGGTGTGCCAAACGTAGGGTGAATCTTTGAGAAGGGTTTAAAGAATAAGCCATCGTTAGCCATCGAATAGAAGATTCGTGTTTGACCCATCAGCATAACCAATATTACTGACGTCAATCCAGCTATTGCTCCGATTTTAATCAGCGGACTTAACCAGGCCAATCCGGCACCAGCTTTATCAATGGCTACTGCAATGGGTGCCGCGGTATTCAATTCCTGATAGGGTGCAATGCCTGTCATAACAAAGGATACAAGAATATATACCAGTGTACAAATTAGCAGTGAGCCAAGAATACCCCATGGCATATCTTTTTGGGGATTCTTAGCTTCCTGTGCAGCTGTCGATACAGCATCAAAGCCGATATAAGCAAAAAAGATAACTGCAGATGCGCGGAGAATGCCGGAGACACCAAACTGCCCAAACGTTCCGGTATTATCCGGTATGAATGGTGTCCAATTTTCGGCATGAACATATTGCCATCCGAAGGCAACAAAAAGCAGAATAACAATAAGTTTGACGGCAACAATAATGTTGTTGAAAATAGCAGACTCTTTTATTCCCCGGGTTAAGAGGGCTGTGATCAGCATGACAATGATAACAGCAGGTAAGTTTACAATAGCTGTGACATGTGGCAAGGATTCAATACTTATGCCTGAAGCTTCTAATGAAGTCACCAGTTCGTTTGTATGCGCCATCCAGCCATCGGCAGTCTTGATAAGTTCTGAACCTGTCGCGGCAGTAAATTGCGGTGGGATTTCAATTCCCATGTTTTTCCCAAGAAAACTAACAACATAGCCAGACCATCCTACGGCAACTGTTGATCCTGCAAAAAGATACTCCAGTACCAGTGCCCATCCAATTATCCAGGCAACGAAACGGCCCATGGTTGCATATGCGTAGGTGTAAGCGCTACCAGCAATGGGAATCATGGCTGCAAACTCGGCATAGCAAAGCCCTGCAAAAGCACATGCCAGTGCCGATACAATAAATGATATCGAAACAGCAGGTCCCGCATATTGTGCTGCAGCCTGACCGGTGAGGACGAATATTCCTGCACCAATAATAGCACCGACCCCCAAGGCCATCAGATTGAATTTACCAAGTGTCCGTTTAAGTCCGTGTGCTGAATCACCGGACTCTTTCATCAAAATATCGAGTGGTTTTTTAGTGAATAGAGGATTCGCCATTACTTCTTTGGTTAAGGATTAGTTGATAACCCTAAAAGTAATAAGAATAATGAATTAGACTAACGGTTGCTAGCGTTGATTTGGTATCAACAACTGGAGATGATCATTCCTGCATAGGTGTATCAGGCTGCTTCTCCAGCATAGGATTAGGCACTCCACTTTGAGATGGTGGATTTGATTCCGGATTTATAAGTTCATCTTCGTCATGATGTAATTTGAAGAATGTTCGTTGGTACAACAGGATGATTACTACGCCAATGAAAATCGAAGAGTCAGCAATGTTAAAAACCGGGCTGAAGAATAAGAAGTTGTCGCCCCCAACGAAAGGTACCCACTCCGGCCAGGCAAACTCAAAAATTGGAAAGAACAGCATGTCAATCACCTGACCATGGAACCAAGGTGTTGGAGAGTTAGCCGGATGATTATTTAAAAATACACCATAAAATGTACTGTCAATGACATTACCAATAGCACCTCCCAGAATCAGTGCCATACACCAGAGAAACCCTACATGGGCTTCTCGTGTGGCCATCTTATAAAGGTAATATCCGATACCAAACATAGCGGCTATTCGAAAGGCGGTTAGGGCAAGTTTTCCAAACTCATTGTTCCAGCGAATGCCAAAGGCCATACCTGGATTCAGTAAGTAGTGTAGCCGAAACCAATCGCCCAGTACATTGATTTCCTGGTGCAGATACATATGTTCATGCACGAGCAGCTTAGATACCTGATCAATGATAATGACGGTTAGCGCGAGCAAAAAGTACCGGTATGTTTTCATTAAGCGTTCTTCACAAAAATTTTCACTTTCACTATAAACTCATCCATATCCACCTCCGTGGGATTGGACACGTGATCCTTGAACTCCAGGGTGAGGGCCTGGGTTTCAGTGCTGATGTATTCTCTGAATTCTGTCAGTGCGGCAGCGATCAACTCGCCATCTTTCTCTACTTCAATGCCGATCTTATCCAGCACTTCAAGACCCATTTCCTTACGAAGATTCTGTACACGGTTAACAAAATCACGTGCTACACCTTCTTTTTTCAAGTCTTCGGTAAGGGTAATATCAAGGGCTACCGTAACACCACCTTCAACAGCAACAGACCAACCTGGAATATCTTCCGAGCTTATCAACACATCTTCAGCAACCAGATTAAAACCCCCTTTAGCCAACGCCCCATTTTTTTCAATTGCAGCGATGTCTTCTGCAGTAAACGCATTGATGATGGCTGACACCTCTTTCATCTTCGGACCGTATTGCTTTCCCAACTTGGCAAAATTTGGCTTCACTTTTTTCACCAAAACACCTGAAGCATCATCAATGTATTCAATGGATTTAACATTGACTTCTGCGAGAATAATTTCTTCTACTCCTTTAATGCGGCTGGCAAATTTTTCATCCAGCACCGGCAACAAAATTTTCTGAAGCGGTGTTCGCACTTTGATTCTTGAATTTTTTCGGATAGAGTGCACCAACGAACAAATGCGTTGCGCGTACTCCATTGATTTTTCTAACTCAGCATCCACCCGATTACTTTCTGGTTGTGCGAGATCCGTCAGGTGTACAGACGCATGACGCAGCGGAGTATTGTTTTTGATTGCAGCTTCGCGAATGTTCTCGGTCAGGTTGCCATACATCCAATCGCTGAAGAATGGTGCGATGGGTGCCATGAGCTGACCTACGATCATCAGACATTCATATAATGTTTCGTAGGCGGCTTTCTTATCTTCGCTCATTTCTCCCTTCCAGAACCGCTTGCGATTCAAGCGTACATACCAGTTAGAAAGATGATCGTTTACAAAATCCTGTAGGGCACGGGCGGCACGAGTTGGTTCATACTCTTCGTATGCCTTGCGCACTTCAGTCTCGAGCGTCTGAAGCTTGGAAATGATCCAGCGATCAAGGTGTGTAAGTTTTTCATACGGAACGTTATGCATCTCATCTTTCTGGAACCCATCGATGTTGGCATAGAGCGCAAAGAATGAATACGTATTCTGAAGTGTTCCGAAAAATCTACGTTGTACTTCGGTGATACCATCGAAATCAAACTTAAGGTTGTCCCACGGTGGTGCATTTTCAATCATGTACCAGCGCACAACATCAGGTCCGTACTTTGCCAATGTTTCAAAAGGGTTCACCACATTGCCCTTGCTCTTCGACATTTTATTGCCGCTTTTGTCGAGCACCAATCCATTGGAGATGACATTTTTAAATGCCACACCACCGTTGTTAACTTTTTTGTTGACTGCCGCTATTTCATTGCTGCTTTCGTTCAGCATCACAGCAATGGCATGTAGCGTAAAGAACCAGCCGCGTGTCTGGTCAACACCTTCGGCAATAAAATCGGCAGGATAATTAGTTGCGAAAACATCGTTGTTCTCAAACGGATAATGCCATTGCGCGTAGGGCATTGCACCGGAATCAAACCAAACATCAATCAAATCCGCTTCGCGATACATTGGCTGACCGGAAGCACTCACCAGCACAACATCATCTACATACGGGCGGTGTAAATCAAAATCATTCGGGAGAGTAGTTTTCATGAAACCAGCGTTCACTGACTTGGCTACTTCAGCATTCAACTCAGCCAATGAGCCAATGCAAATTTCTTCTTTGTTATCTTTTGTTCGCCAGATGGGAAGTGGTGTTCCCCAATAGCGCGAGCGCGATAAATTCCAGTCCACCAGATTCTCTAACCAATTTCCAAACCGGCCTGTGCCCGTGGATTCGGGCTTCCAGTTGATCGTCTTGTTCAACTGCACCATGCGGTCTTTCAACGCGGTAGTTTTGATGAACCATGAATCCAGTGGATAGTATAATACCGGTTTATCTGTGCGCCAGCAATGCGGGTAGGTGTGTTCATACTTCTCCACCTTAAATGCTTTATTCTCTTCTTTCAGAATGATAGAGATGATAACATCGGTGTTTTTATAATCGGGATGACTTTCATCTTCGTTCGTATAGTTCTTCACGTAGAAATCATCCGCTTGTAAAGCTTTGTGTGTTTTGATGCCGAACCTCGCAACACCTTCTTTTAGTTTCTCGCCAATGATGCTGATGAATTTTCCTTTCTTGTCAACCGTAGGAACTTCATTATCTGCTTCATCCTTTACTGTTAGTGGCGGTATGCCGTTTTGTTTGGCTACGCGGAAGTCATCGGCACCAAATGTTGGAGAGGTATGCACCACACCTGTACCATCTTCGGTTGTAACAAAATCGCCAGCTACAACTTGGAATGCTTTATCAGCATCGTACAAGGGCTGAACATACGGCATCAATTGTTCGTACGCGATGCCGACTAGTTGCTTGCCTGTAATATTTGCCATCAGGATTTCCCAATAATCCACTCTCCGTTTATCAGGTATAGATTGGGATATAAATATTGTGGGATTTCCTTCTTGATCAAATAGGTTATTCGGAGCTATAAAAAATTTACTAAAAGTATCTTGTGCTAAAATTACCGCCCCTAGTTTGCCTGTATAAGGATTTCTACATTTAACCAAACAATACTTGATGGCTGGTCCTACAGCTAAAGCAGTATTTGAAGGTAATGTCCACGGTGTTGTCGTCCAGGCTAAAATGAATACCTCGCTAGTTCTCTGTTCAAAAGATACATCTAAACCACTTTGACTAGCATTGTTGAGTGAATCGAACAGAAAATTTGATTGTTGATTTTTCTTCACCTTAAACTGTGCCACAATCGAAGTATCCTTCACATCCTTGTAGCATCCCGGTAAGTTGAGTTCATGCGAGCTTAATCCGGTGCCGGCAGCCGGTGAGTACGGCTGAATGGTGTATCCCTTGTAGAGCAGACCTTTTTTATAAAACTCTTTCAGTATCCACCACAGTGATTCGATGTATTCCTTTTCGTATGTGATGTACGGATTGTCGAGGTCAACCCAGTATCCCATCTTCATGGTCAGATCATCCCACTGATCTTTGTACAACATCACCGTTTCACGGCACTTCTTATTGTAATCTTCAATGGATATTTTTTTACCGATGTCGTCTTTGGTAATGCCCAGTTGTTTTTCAACCTGTAGTTCAACAGGAAGGCCGTGCGTATCCCATCCACCCTTGCGTTTTACCTGGTATCCCTGAAGTGTTTTGTACCGGCAAAAAATATCTTTTACCGTGCGGGCCATGACGTGGTGAATTCCGGGTGTGCCATTGGCAGACGGTGGGCCCTCATAAAAAGTAAAGGATGGGGCTCCTTCGCGGTTGGTTACGGACTTCTCAAAAATCTTTTCTTCTTTCCAGAACTCGAGGATTTCATCTGCTATTTTGGCAAAATTCAGCTCTTTAAACTCTTTGTAGTGACCGGCCATGGCTGTTTCGAAGTACGATTGACGTATACGGTTTATGGTAAGGCGCAAAGATATTTCTTATTTGCGATTTACGAACTACGATTTTACGATTGATTGAAAGGTAAAAATGCCTCTGGTAGAGGAGCAAATAAGCATTAAAAGTTACTCGGCAGCCGAATGTCGGTTGTGAATTTTAATCTTATTCAGGTCAATTTCTTCATCTTCCTGTTCTCCATAAAAACTGGAGTCGAAATCATCAATCAACATGTGCCCGTCTTTTCTCTTTTTAGCCTTATCGAAGGTCATGATGAGGGCTGGAAGCAGAATAATATTGGTAAACATAGAAATGACCAGCGTGGTGGACGTCAATAATCCTAGCGCTATCGTTCCTCCAAACGATGAGAAGGTGAAAATGATAAACCCGGCAAAGAGCACAATGGATGTATACATGATGCTTTTTCCTGTTTCCAGAATACTGTCACTTACCGCGACCGGAATGAAGAAGTTGTTCGACAAAATTTCCTGGCGGTATTTCGCGAGGAAACGGATAGAGTTATCAACCGAAATTCCAAAGGTTATGCTGAAGATCAGGGCGGTACTGGCTTTAAGGGGTATGTTGAAGTAACCCATCAATCCCGCGGTAATCATAAGTGCCAGCAAATTCGGTATTAACGAAATGATGATCATTCGGATGTTGGCAAAGAGAAATGCCATGGATAGGGTAATCAGCAAAAAAGCAAGTAATAAACTTTCCTGCAGGTTGGCTACCAGAAATTTATTTCCCTTGATGAAAATTTTCGTTGATCCGGTAATGGCCGTAACAATCGTGTCTTTTTCTGTAGAAACAAATGTGGCATTCATTCGTGGTTCAATAACATCGTGCACCAGTGAGTCTAGTCGGATAGAACCGATGTCAGCAATCTGGGCGGAGATGCGCATTTTGGTAAAGGCAGAATCGACAAATGATTTATAGAGGCCTTTGCTGTCAGACTGGCCTTTCATATAGCGCATAATAAATGCTGCCTCACTTTTTGTGGGAAGCGAATACCGGTCAGGATTGTTGTTATAGAAAGCCTGCTTGGCCGCCTTCACAAAGCTTACTACCGAAACAGGTTTCGACATAAAGGAGATGGAGTCTAGAAAGCTTTCGAATTCATCTATCTTTTTAAGGTTAGCGATGTCGAGAATTGGTCTTTTCTTTTTGGTCTTGAACTCGATTACAATTTCCAACGGCATGATGCCACTGAAATTAGCTTCAAAAAATTTCAAGTCTTTTTTAATCTGGCTTTCTTCCGGTACATCATCCACCATGAAGGAAACCGATTTAAGCTTTGAAATACCATAGAGCGAAAGAGCCGCCAGCACCAGCGATACACCATAAATGGTAAGCCGATGCCGATGCACCATAACGTCCACTAATTTCAGAAAGCCACCCATTAACGGGAACGTTAAATGGCGAAGATGCTTTTCGGTTGGAGCCGGTAACCAATATAGAATACTTGGTATCATCACCAGGCTGACTACAAACAAGGCCATGATGTTGATGCCAGCCACGATACCAAATTCCCGGAGAATCGTGATATCGGTGGCGAGTAAGGTCAGAAAACCTATCGCCACTGTCAGGTTGGTAAGGAAGGTGGCCAGTCCCATTTTTTGAACCACCACGGTTATCGCTTTCAGTTTGTCTTTCGATTTATCAAACTCGAGGTGATACTTGTTTAGCAGGTAAATCGCATTGGTTATGCCAATGGTCACAATCACCGGAGGGATTAAACCGGTAAGCAGGGTAATCTTGAAATGAAAAAGGGCCAGTGTCCCAATGGTCCAGATGACCAGTACGCCAATGATGATCATGGAAAACAACACGGCACGTGAAGAGCGAAAGAACAGAAACATGATCAATCCGGTAATTACCACCGAAGCAATCAGAAATATTTTCATTTCATATTTAATGGCATTCGCAACAACGGTGCGAATAAATGGAAGGCCTGCATACCGCAAGGGAATGTTGGTCTTTGCCTCAAATCTTTTTCCGGCTGCTAACAATGAATCGGTCATGGCTTCTCGCCTCGATGAGTTCATCACTTCTTTTTGTACAGCCACCAGCATCATGGTGGCACCATTGCCGGTGTTCACAATCTGCCCCATAAATAATCGTTGTGTCAGGGCTTCGGTTAGCAGACTATCTAGTGCGCTTTGAGAGGTAATCGTATCTGGAAAAATTTTAGAGAGATAGAATCGCTGGTTAGCAGTGTCTTTCAGAATGGTAATGAGCTTAGGTAAAGAGATGACTTCATTTACGCCATTGATTTTTTTCACTTCTTCACCGAGTTCACGAAAGGCATCAAAATTTTTAAGTTGATAGATGGCGCTGTCTTTCATGCCCACAGCAATGATGTTGCCGTCCTCGCCAAATTGCTCCTTGAATTTGTTGAGGTAAATCATATCCGGATCTTCCGGAGGAACGGAACGTGCGAAGTCATAACTCATCTCCACTTTTGTTGCGTAATAGCCCATGAAGACGGTTATTACTCCGATGACAGCAATCATCGGTATCCGGTATTGAATGATAAACTGGGCTGCTCTATTCCACATTAGGTTTGGATTTAAGTAGGGCCTGTTAAAGCGGTTTAAAACTAAGGATTTTTACCTGATTTTAACTAAAAATCCACCTTTAGGGTGGATCATAGAAGTCAAAACTTTAGTGCTTTTGGTCATTCTTTCAATACCAGATCGATGCACATCACGGCAGCCATAATGAGCATGCGCAAGGGATGGTTCTCCGGCACGTCCGGACTGATTTGCAGAACATAGTTATCGGCTGAGGTGAAGAACTCCTTGCCAAAGCCTGCCCATTTTTTATTGACGGAAGCAAAAACCTGATTATCGCTCGAAACGAATTGAAAGTCCCAGCTTGTCCATTTTCCTTTCAGCATGCAAAGTGGCCGATCGCTGGCATCACGCACTTCAAACTTCCCGCCAATGGAGAAAAATTTCTGTTCGAATTTACCAATAACCATTCCCTTTTCATCCAACACCTCTACACTGGAAAGAAAGAGGGAAACACCGCGTTTCACGGTCAGAATTTTTTCGCCTTGTGTTGTTCGAATATCAATTTCAAGAGGCGTCATCCGCTTGTAGTCGGTAAAGCGAAGCATTTTTGTAAAGAAGCCGAGATTCTCTTCGCGGCATTGCAGGATGATATTTTGAGTTTCCCCGTCATAAATATCAAAGCTGTTGGCGGCTTTGAACATGGCAACGTGTTCTTTTACAAAGAAGAGATTTTTGTTTAACAGACTATTCATAGCGTTTCAGTTTGGTGTGTAAGGTTTAGCGGATCCTGATTTAGCAGTTTGACCAAGATCGAATAGACTTCTGGTAATTCTGTTTTCAGAAGAGCAGGACGTTCAAAAAAATTTTCAACGGATACGGAAAAGAATTCATGCACGTTGGTACACGCATAGGGCCTCAGAAATCCTTCCCGCCAAGTGTCAATAGTACTGCAGACTTTATAAGCCCAGGAGTCGAATTGCTCCAGCAATGCATCATCAAAAAAATTATACTCATCGTTTCGAATGATGTTCTCGATTCGCAAGGCATGTGCCATTTCATGCAATCCCAGGTTTACAGCATCGGTAGGATGGATGTATCCTTCAACAAAGCTTTGCCAGGATAATACGATGATGCCGAAGCGGGGATTGACTTCACCTTTGTGAAACCGTTCGGTAATGGAGGAATAATACGCATCCGGGTAAACCAATATTTTGCTAAAGTGCTGAAGATAGACATGGGGCAAACCAAAGGTAATCTGAACAGCAGAAGCAGCAATCAGCACTTTGGCTTCGGTGGTAACGTGAATTGTGTTTCGGGGAATGAATCTTTTTCGGTAGATGAACTCACAAACCTTGCGCTCGAATGTAAGCTTATGCCCAGGCGATAATTTCTGGTAGTACGGAAAATAGCGAAGCAGAATTTCTTTATAGGCCAGGGGTGTGGGCAGTACGCGACTTCGAACGGGTGCCACAATGCGTCCCGCCTGCTGATATCCTTCTCCGAGTTGCCTTCGAAGGGTGAAAACCACCACCATGATACCAGCCACCAGGATTACACTCGTCATGCGATGAAATTAATCTTGCGGGTTAACGGTGATCATCTTCCTGATGAATTTATAAATCAAATTTTTCGCAAGATGTTGTTGATGGAGCAGGCATCAATCAACTGGGCTTTCACTTCATTGATCTTAACGCGTTCCTGCTTCATGGTGTCGCGATCGCGTATCGTTACGGTATCATCTTCTAACGTTTGATGATCGATCGTAATGCAATAGGGTGTTCCAATGGCATCCTGTCTGCGGTAGCGTTTGCCAATCGCATCTTTTTCTTCATAGAAGCAACGCAGGTCGAACTTTAATTCATTCATAATCTTCTCTGCTTTTTCAGGAAGGCCATCTTTTTTCATCAAGGGTAGAATAGCCACCTTATTTGGTGCGAGTGGAGCAGGAATTTTTAAGACAACGCGCTCACTTCCATCCTCCAGTTTTTCTTGGGTGTAGGATTTTGCGAGCACGGATAAGAACATGCGATCAAGGCCAACAGAAGTTTCAACGACATACGGTATGTAATTCTGATTGTCTTCCGAGTCGAAGTACTGAAGTTTTTTACCCGAGAACTTTTCGTGGCTCTTCAAATCAAAATCAGTGCGGGAGTGTATGCCCTCCAGTTCGCGAAAGCCCATCGGAAAGTTAAATTGGATATCGCAGGCCGCATTGGCGTAATGGGCAAGGTTCAGGTGGTCATGGTAACGGTAGTTGTCGGCTCCCAAACCGAGTGCCTGATGCCATTTCATTCTTTTCTCTTTCCAGAATTCATACCATTTCATTTCTTCACCGGGCTTCACGAAGAATTGCATCTCCATCTGCTCGAATTCACGCATGCGGAAAATAAACTGGCGGGCTACAATTTCATTGCGAAATGCTTTACCGATTTGGGCGATACCAAAAGGAATTTTCATCCGTCCGGTTTTTTGCACGTTCAGGAAATTCACAAAAATTCCCTGGGCTGTTTCCGGTCGCAGGTAAATTTTATTGGCATCATCGGCCAGTGAGCCAATCTCGGTGGAGAACATCAGGTTAAACTGCCGCACCTCTGTCCAGTTTTTTGTTCCGGAAATAGGGTCGGCAATATCAAGATCAACAATAAGTTGCTTCATGGCTGCCATATCACCACTGCCCATGGCATCTTTCAGACGGGCGTTGATCTCGTCAATTTTTTTCTGGTACTCAACAACCCGCGGGTTGGTTCTGACAAACATAGCGCGATCAAAATTTTCAAATCGCTTCGCGGCCTTCTCAACTTCTTTTTCAATTTTTTCTTCCAGTTTTTCAACGGCACCCTCAATCAATTGATCGGCACGGTATCGTTTCTTGGAATCTTTATTGTCGATCATCGGATCGTTGAAGGCATCTACGTGACCGGAAGCTTTCCACGTAGTAGGATGCATAAAAATGGCAGCATCGATACCCACGATATTATCGTGCAGCATGGTCATAAACTTCCACCAATATTCTTTGATATTATTTTTCAGCTCGGCACCGTTCTGACCGTAGTCGTACACAGCGCTGAGGCCATCATAAATTTCACTGGAAGGGAAAACAAACCCATACTCTTTAGCATGGGAGATCACGTTTTTGAAAAGGTTGTCCTCTTGGTTTGCCATAGGGGGACAAATATAATAGGAGAACATTGTCTGTTGACTTTAACAGACAGTTTTTTGAAGCCGATCGGTAATAACACTTGTTAGTACGGGAGTTTTACTGTGAACGTAGTTCCGATTCCAGGCTCAGATTCCAGCCGAACAGTTCCTGCAAGTTTGGCTATCGTTTCTTTTACGATGTAGAGACCAAGCCCGGAACCCTGTGATTTTTCGTGCGCCCGGTAGAACATATCGAACACTTTTGTCTGGTATTCGGGTGCAATGCCCTGACCATTATCTTCCACTTTCAGGTAGATGCCTTTTCCGTTGAGCGAATGTTTGAGGCGAATGTACTTTTCTTCTTTGCTTCTATCGTGGTAACGTATTGCATTTGCAATGAGGTTGCTCAACACAATTTTCAACCTGTTTTTATCAGAGAATACTTCAAGAGACTCCGGTATCTCTAGTTGAAAATCGATGCCATGAGCTTCCGGAGCGTACCGCAGACTTTCCCAAACCTCTTGGGCCAGGCCGGAGAGTTTCACTTTATCGCGCGAAACCTTGATCCGGTTGTTACGCGAATAGTCGGTAATGTCTTTGATAAATTTATCCAGCGCATTGACGCGGTCTTTCATCATGGACGTATACTTCTTGATTTCATCAATGTCGTTTGAGCGATTCACAATATCAATCAGTCCCATGACGGAGGTAAGTGGAGCCCGCAAATCATGCGATGTACTGTACACAAATCGATCAAGTTCTTCGTTGGTCTTGATCAGCAACTTATTATTGTCGACAAGCTTTCGGGCATTGTAGTGGTTCAGGCTGATGAGTAAGTAAACGGCCATCACCGCTGCCGGTAAGGCGATAGTGAAGTTGACCACCACATTGAAGAGCATCATCATTTCATCGTACTCGCGTTTTGGCAAAATGCTGAAATCAACGAAGTATGCCATGATGAACAGAAAATAAGTAAAAACAGCAAATAAGATGGAGAGCAACCGTTGCTTATAATTGAATACAGCAAAGGCCGCAATAGCGTTGACGATAAAGAAAACAAATGCTGCGGTATTAGGCGATTCGCTGGCTGCAAACAGGTAAACAGTTATATTGAGTGTAGGAAGCAGAAAGTAATTTGCCAGGCAATGATCTCCCTGACGGTGAATGATAATGGAAATGGCCAGCAGAAAAATAGCGAGTGTAAATACAGGGAGCGTTGCAAACTGCCCATATGCTAAATCCAGGATGCAGTACAACGACAAAAGAAGTATTCCCATTAGGGCAAACTGTCCGGAAAGCATGACTTGTTTGTATTCACCTTCTGATTCGATGAATTTGCCCTCGCCAATGATGAGGTTTCGTATCTTCTTTTTCATGCACCAACTCTTTTTTAGACAGTACAAAAGTAGGGGCATTCATGTGTCGGCTTTTTTTTATTGCAGGAACAAGGGTATACGTGCAAGTTTTTCAGCTGATTTGGAAGAAATCAACTAGAGACAGCAAGCATCAAACAAACATTAATTGGTCGGAACCTTCCATCGGAATAAAAAATAACGATTGCACCCCAAAATTTCAATATTTTTAGAAACAATATGCGCTTTGCCAAAATAGGACTTGCTCTTGCCTTTTCTCCGCGAATGAAAGCTTTGCTGGCAGAAACTGCCCGACTCAGAAAGATTTGGGGCGCTGAACTGGTATTGATTCATGTGGGAAATCATACACAACAAGAGGAAGCTTTGCTAACCGTTTTACTGAATGCCGTTGGGTTAGCCGACCAGGAGGTTAAGGTACTCTGGCGCAGCGGTAAACCAAGCGAACAGATTCTACTGGCCTGTAAGAACGAAAAAGTTGACTTGCTGGTGGCGGGCGCTTTACGGAAAGAAAACCTGATGCAGTATTACCTCGGCACCATTGCCCGAAAGATATTGCGGAAGGCAGATTGTTCAGTCCTGATGTTCATCGATCCAACAACCGATCCGCAGCCTATTAAAAATATTGTGGTTAATGCTGAAGATAGCCCCTATGTGAAAGAAGCTATTGCATCGGCCTGCGAGTTTGGAAAAATGGATCGAGCTTCCTGGTTACACATTGTAAAAGAAATAAAGCTGTACAGTCTTACCATGTCGGCTGCCGATCAGCGCACCGAAGATGAATATGAAAACTTCCGGAATTCGCTGGTCAAGGAGGAAATCGAAAATGTTGAGAAGATGTTACAGAAAATTCCGCATGAGGGATTGAAGGTAAACATCAAACTGGTTTCGGGTAAATCAGGCTTCGAACTTTCAAAATTTGCGCAACGCAAACATGCCGATTTGCTTGTTGTTGGTGCTTCGCCCCGGAGGTTTTCACTTTTCGACAGGGTGTTTCCGCACGACCTCGAATATATTTTTGCAGACTTACCGTGTAATCTGCTGATCGTTCAGCCCCGAAAGGAGGTTGCCAATGGTTAAGCTCAGTCAGCATGAAGTAATGAGCTTGCTTATTCAGCTCGGCATCATGCTGCTGGCGGGAAGGTTGTTTGCGGAAGGTGCCCGAAAGCTTAAGCAACCTGCTGTTGTCGGGGAGATTATTGCCGGCATAATGCTAGGCCCTACTATTTTTGGTCTCATTTCACCCATGGGGTTTGAGACAATTTTTCCACCGGGCTCTTCATCGTTAGTTTTGGATGGATTCGTACAGGTGGCTGTGGTGATGTTATTATTTATTGCCGGGCTGGAAGTCGATCTTCATATTGTATTGCAACAAGGCAGGCAGGCGATTTCAACGAGCTTCTTCGGATTGGTTATTCCTTTTGCACTTGGTTTTGCTTTTCCATACTTCTTTCCGGATTTTTTTGGATATGCCGATGAGGGCAAGCACTTGGCGTTTGCCTTGTTTATGGGAACCTCTATGGCGATCACAGCACTACCCGTTATCGCTCGCATATTGATGGACCTGGGCCTTTTTAAAACACGCATGGGGATGTTGGTTATTTCATCTGCCATGATCAATGATTTAATTGGGTGGTTAATCTTCTCGGTTGTATTGGGTATGATCGGAAAAGGTCAGCAGAATATGTCCCTCCTGAATACCGTGATGCTGACCATCGGGTTTACTGCGCTGATGCTCACCTTAGGCCGTGGACTGATCAATCGCGGGCTTCCATGGATTAACAAAAAATTTGCATGGCCTGGTGGCTTGTTATCGGTTTCGCTGGCTATGTGTTTTCTGGCTGCAGCTTTTACTGAGTATATCGGTATCCATGCGATCTTCGGTGCCTTTATTCTTGGTGTGGCTTTGGGTGATTCGGTTCATATGTCTGAGCGTGCAAAGGAGATCATCCATCAGTTTATCAATAACATCTTTGCCCCACTCTTTTTTGTTGCCATTGGATTGAAAGTAAATTTTGTGGCCAATTTTGATTTAGGGTTAACAGCTGTGATTATTATCATTGCCTTTGCAGGCAAGATTATCGGTAGCGGATTGGGTACACGCCTGGGCGGATTCACCTGGAAGGAATCACTGGCTGCTGGGTTTGGCATGAATGCACGCGGAGCCATGGAAATTATTCTGGGACTCATTGCGTTGGAGAATGGATTGATCAATGAAAAAGTTTTTGTGTCGTTGGTGGTGATGGCACTCATTACCAGTATGACCAGCGGACCATTAATGAAATGGATTTTGAATAAACCCTGAGGAACCTGAAATTCTTCAACCGATTAATTTTTTACTGTGTGATGAACACACCACAAAACATCTTTTGAATTTCAGGAAAAAGAAATGAATTTTATTGGGTCGAAGTATTTAAAAGAGAATGACCAGAAAAGTATGAACATCATTAAGACGTTTGACGATTACCAGCAACAATACCAACGAAGTATTGAAAATCCGGAGGCTTTCTGGAGTGACGTTGCCAATGATTTTGTGTGGCGCAAAGGATGGGAGAAAGTATTGGAATGGGATTTTCACAATGCTGCAGCGAAGTGGTTTATCGGAGGAAAACTGAATATCACCGAAAATTGCATTGATCGTCATTTACCGACACGGGCTAACCAGACAGCCTTGATATGGGAACCCAACGACCCAAAAGAAACATCGCGGTACATTACCTACCAGGAATTATTTGAGCGTGTTTGCCAGGTTGGCAATATGTTACGGGCACACGGTATCAAGAAGGGCGATCGTGTTTGCATTTATATGCCCATGGTGCCAGAGTTAACGTATGCACTGTTGGCATGCGCCCGCATCGGTGCCGTACATTCGGTTGTGTTCGCTGGCTTTTCTTCCGGCTCGCTGGTAGATCGCATCAATGATTCCGGTTGCCGGATGGTGATCACTTCCGATGGTGCTTATCGTGGTGATAAAAAGATTGGCCTTAAAAGCATTGTTGATGAAGCATTGCTGAAATGTCCAACAGTAGAGAAAACTATTGTGCTAGAGCGTACACAGACCCGTGTCGTGATGAAGCCCGAAAGAGATTTCTGGTGGCATGATGAAATCAGCAAGGCCAGCACCAACTGTCCGGCAGAAGAAATGGATGCTGAAGATTTACTTTTCATTTTATATACTTCCGGATCAACCGGCAAGCCAAAAGGCATGGTACATACCTGTGGTGGCTATATGGTTTACACAAACTATACTTTTCGCACGGCCTTTCAATATCAGGACAAACAAGTGTATTGGTGTACGGCCGATGTGGGCTGGATCACCGGTCACTCGTATATTATATACGGTCCCCTGTCAGCTGGGGCAACCACGGTCATGTTTGAAGGAATACCATCGTGGCCGGATATGGGTAGGTTTTGGCATGTGATTGAAAAGCACCGGGTAAATATTTTTTATACGGCACCTACGGCCATTCGCTCGCTGGAGAAAGCACCCCTTTCTTTTGTTGATGCCTACGAATTATCGACTCTAAAAATTCTGGGCACAGTAGGTGAGCCTATCAATGAAGAAGCATGGCATTGGTATGATAGAAATATCGGAAAAGGTCATTGCCCCATTATTGACACCTGGTGGCAAACTGAAACGGGTGGGTTCATGATTACACCTATCGCCAACGTGACGAAATTAAAACCAACATTTGCTACACTTCCTTTACCCGGTGTTCAACCCGCGATTATGGATGAGCGTGGAAATGAAGTTACGGAAAATGGTGTAGAAGGAAGACTGACCATTAAATTTCCATGGCCCGCAATGGCCCGAACGATTTACGGAGATCATCAGCGTTTTCGCGATACGTATTTTTCAACTTTTCCCGGAAAATATTTTACAGGTGATGGCTGCAAGCGCGATGAAGATGGCTATTACCGTATTACCGGTCGGGTTGATGATGTAATTATCGTATCGGGGCACAACATGGGTACTGCCGAAATTGAAAGTGCCATTGATGAACATTCGGCAGTTTGCGAAACCGCTGTGGTGGGATATCCTCATGATATCAAAGGACAGGGCGTTTATGCTTTTGTGATTTGCTATGACAAGCCGCATGAGGAAGATAAACTGCGCCAGGAGATTCGCGAAATGGTTGCCAAAATCATCGGGCCTATAGCCAAACCGGATAAAATTCAGTTTGTAAGCGGTTTGCCGAAAACGCGTTCCGGAAAAATTATGCGCAGGATTTTGCGTAAAGTGGCGGAAGGTGATGTTTCCAATCTGGGCGATACCACTACGTTGCTCGATCCGGCTGTTGTAGATGAGATTAAAGCTGGCGCATTATAATCCTGTTTTAGATTTTCACTTCATTGATCAATACCTCGCTATTGGTAAAAGCCTTCAGATTTGATAAAGTGGTTCCGGCAATTTGGGTTAAGGCTTCGTGCGTGAAAAAACCCTGATGCGCTGTAATTAATACATTAGGGAAACTGCCCAGCCGTGAAATGATATCGTCCTTAATAATTTTTTCCGATAGGTCGCGGAAAAATAACTTCTCTTCTTGTTCATAAACATCGATGCCCAGTGATCCAATCACTCCGGTCTTTAGCCCATTAATAACCGTCCGGGTATCAATTAGTCCACCGCGACTGGTATTAATCAGCATGACGCCTTTCTTCATGCGCTGGATGGAATCATCATTGATCAGGTAACGCGTTTGTTCATTTAAGGGGCAATGAAGGGAAATGATGTCAGCGCGTTCAAATATTTCAGTGAGTGTAACATACTGAACCCCCGTATGGATCAGATGATCATTGGGATAAACATCGTACGCCAGAACAGAACATCCGAAGCCTTTCATAATCGAACAAAAAACCTGTCCGATGTTTCCCGTGCCAATAACCCCGACTGTTTTCCCAAACAAATCAAATCCGAGCAGACCGTTCAGGGAGAAGTTTTGTTCGCGCACGCGGTTATAGGCTTTATGCGTTTTTCGATTCAAGGTCATAATCATGGCAACAGCATGTTCAGCCACAGCGTGTGGTGAATAGGCTGGTACGCGCACCACCACCAGGCCGTGATCGGCTGCGGCCTGTACATCTACATTGTTAAACCCGGCACATCGAAGGGCAATAATTTTTATTCCTTTCAGCGCCAGTTGCTCAATGACTAACCGGTTTACCTTATCGTTAACAAAAACGCAAACAGCCTGTACATCCTGCAGGAGGTTAACGGTTTTTTCGTTGAGTGAAGTCTCATAGTATTCAATGGTGAAGCCGAAGGAGGCATTATGCTCATCGAAAAATTTCTTATCGTAAAGTTGCGTGCTGAAAAAGGCAATTTTCATTGGGGGAATTTTAACGGTGAAGATACTGCTTGAAAAGCAAAAAGCCCGATCATGATGACCGGGCTTTTGTTACAATTTAAAGTGAAGGTTAGCTTCCGCACGCTTCGCAGGCATCCGGATTATCCAGTGAGCAGGCCATATCAGCACGCTTCTGATCATAGTCGGTTGCTTGTGCGTAGGGAATTGCTTGTTGTGTGTCGTTAACCAGCGCAGCCTGTATAACTTGTTGTGGTTCTGCTACTGTGCTCACAGTGGAATCTTCGGCAACGTAGGGCTGATCCATAGCTGTTTTATCCAGCGTGAACTTAATGGCATCCGCGGCAGCGGTTGAACGCAAGTAATACATGCCGGTTTTCAAACCTTTCTTCCAGGCATAGAAGTGCATGGAAGTAAGCTTACCAAAGTTCGGGTTCGTGATGTGAATGTTCAAACTCTGCGATTGACAGATGTATGCACCACGATCAGCAGACATATCAATGATAGATTTTTGAGAAATTTCCCAAACGGTCTTATAAATGTCTTTGATGTGCTGCGGAATTTCTGCGATGGGCTCTACCGATCCATTGGTGGCAATGAGTTTTTGTCGCATTGTTTCGCTCCATAAACCAAGGCTCATCAGGTCCTTCATCAAGTGCTTGTTGGCGATGATGAATTCACCCGATAATGTTCTGCGCGTGTAGATATTGGAGGTATAAGGTTCAAAGCACTCGTTGTTACCCAGAATCTGTGAGGTAGAGGCCGTAGGCATAGGGGCCAGCAATAAGGAGTTTCGAACGCCATTTTGCTTTACCTCTTTCTTCAGATTTTCCCAATCCCAGCGTCCGGAGTCTGGGGTAACACCCCACATATCGAATTGGAAAATGCCTTTTGAAACCGGTGATCCTTTGAATGTTTCATACGGACCATTTTCTTTCGCTAATTCCATCGATGATTCCATGGCTGCGAAATAGATGGTTTCAAAAATATCTTTGTTAAGACCACGCGCCTCAGGAGAGTCGAACGGCATGCGCAGTAAGATGAAAGCATCGGCTAATCCCTGCACACCAATTCCAATCGGACGGTGACGCATGTTGGAATTGCGCGCTTCTTCTACCGGGTAGTAATTCACGTCAATAACCTTATTCAGGTTACGGGTGATCACTTTCGTGATTTCGTACAGGCGTTGATGATCAAACTTACCATCTTCGGTTACAAACTTTGGCAAGGCGATGGAAGCGAGATTACATACGGCAATTTCATCGGGCGAAGTGTACTCCATAATTTCGGTACACAGGTTGCTCGATTTAATCGTACCGAGGTTTTTCTGGTTCGATTTTTTATTGGCCGCATCTTTATAAAGTATGTAGGGTGTTCCGGTTTCAATTTGTGATTCCAGAATTTCAAACCACAGATCTTGTGCTTTTATCTGTTTTCTGAATTTTCCTTCCTTTTCATATTTCTCATAGAGACGCTCAAACTCTTCACCGTAGCAATCGGCTAGTCCGGGGGCCTCGTTGGGGCAGAAGAGAGACCACGTGTCGTTGTTCTCCACCCGTTGCATGAAGAGATCTGGAATCCACATGGCGTAGAAAAGATCGCGGGCACGCATTTCTTCTTTACCGTGATTTTTCTTCAGGTCAAGAAATTCAAAAACATCGGCATGCCAGGGTTCCAGGTATATCGCAAAGCTGCCTTTGCGTTTTCCACCACCTTGATCAACATAGCGTGCTGTCATGTCGAAGTTTCTCAGCATGGGCACAATACCATTAGAGGTTCCTCCTGTTCCTTTGATATAGGAACCTTTTGCACGAACATTATGGATGCTGAGACCAATGCCTCCGGCAGACTGTGAAATTTTAGCGCAATTTTTTAATGTATCGTAAATACCATCAATGCTGTCGTCCTTCATGGTGAGGAGGAAGCATGACGATAATTGAGGCTTGGGTGTACCGGCATTAAACAATGTTGGTGTGGCATGGGTAAACCACTTCTCCGACATCAGGTTATAGGTTTCAATGGCTGCCGGGATGTCCTCACCGTGAATACCTACGGCTACGCGCATGATCATGTGCTGCGGGCGTTCGATGCTTTTGCCATCGATCTTCATCAGGTAGGAACGTTCCAGTGTTTTGAAACCGAAATAGTCGTAACCAAAATCACGATCGTAAATGATGGCTTCATCCAGTTCGGCAGCGTGATCTTTAACTACTTTCCAGGTTTCCTTGGAAATGAGCGGAGCGTTCTGTCCGGTTTTAGGATCCACATACGTATACAGCCGCTTCATCGTGTTGGAGAAGGACTTGCTTGTTACTTTGTGGAGGTTTGAAATAGCCAGACGTGCCGCTAACCGTGCAAAATCCGGATGACGGGTAGTCATGCTCGCAGCAATTTCAGCGGCCAGGTTATCAAGTTCTATGGTCGTAACACCATCGTAGAGGCCATTGATCACCTTCATGGCTACTTCTACCGGGTTGATGTGCTTGGGGTCCAGACCGTAGCAAAGCTTTTCAATTCGAGCGGTGATCTTGTCGAATTTTACGGACTCACGGTGTCCGTCACGTTTGATTACCAGCATGTCTTGATAGGGTTGTTTAAAAAGTTTAAAAAATGTTTTTGAATGTAATTAAAAATCTTCGTTCAGTGAAAATTTCGGAGCAGTTTCTTTTTCCATACTCTTCATCACGCCTGCTTTTTGATATTCAGCCACGCGCTTCTCGAAGAAGTTGGTTTTTCCGCGAAGCGAAATCATATCCATGAAGTCGAACGGATTGGTAGCATTGTAAATTTTCTTTCCGATGAGTTCGTTGAGTAACCGATCGGCAACAAATTCAATGTACTGACGCATCTGCGGGGCATTCATCCCGATAAGGTTTACCGGAATGGCATCGGTCACAAACTCTTTTTCGATTTCTACAGCATCTTTAATGATCTCGATCACTTTATCTTCCGGCATCTTGTTCACAACGTGCTGGGTGTAAAGGTGACAGGCGAAGTCGCAATGCAGTCCTTCATCGCGGGAAATCAATTCATTGGAGAATGTCAGGCCAGGCATCAGGCCGCGTTTCTTGAGCCAAAAAATAGAACAGAACGAACCGGAGAAGAAAATTCCCTCAACGGCAGCAAAAGCAATAAGACGTTCCTGAAAATTTCCCTGATCAATCCAGCGCAACGCCCAGTCCGCTTTTTTCTTCACGCAATCCATCGTTTCAATGGCGTGAAAAAGTTTGTCTTTCTCTTTTGGATCTTTTACGTACGTATCGATCAACAGCGAATAAGTTTCTGAATGGATGTTCTCAATGGCGATCTGAAAGCCGTAGAAAAATTTAGCTTCTGTGTATTGAACTTCGCCCACAAAGTGCTCGGCCAGATTCTCATTTACGATACCATCGCTGGCAGCAAAGAATGCCAGCACGTGGGTAATGAAATGCCGCTCACCATCGTTCAGGTTAGCCCAGTCTGTCAGGTCCTGACTCAGATCAATTTCTTCGGCTGTCCAGAAACTTGCCTCGGCCTGCTTATAAAATTTCCAGATATCATGTTGACGGATCGGGAAGAGGACAAAACGGTCTTTGTTTTCTTTGAGAATAGGCTCTTCGCGTACGGATTGGCTCATGCGTTAAGGGTTTTAAGGGTTTTAACCAAATATCAATACAGGTAATGGCTTTTGCCTTACCTGATTTATCTTCATAAAATTTCTTGTTTTGCTTTGAAGAAGCAGATTGGATTTCTGCTTCGGTCAGCGTCAAGTGTACAAATGAAACAGAATGGTTTAAGAAATCAAAACTGCATTTTTGGGTCAATTTTGAGGATTGTGGAAATCTTGTTGATGCTTTGTGGAAAGATAAGTTCCTGTAAAATAACCCCTTAGTGGCGCTTCTTTCGTGTTAGATTTCAGTTGAAAAACGCAATGAATTTTTTGAAAAAAAATTTTCGATCCTGATTTCGGCCGGAAATTCGCCTTCAGGGCAAAATTATTAAATCCACCACGCTGATATCTGGAATCTTTTTCTACCTTTGCAGTCCTATTTTTTGAAAATTATGTACGCAATAGTAAACATTGCCGGAAAGCAGTTTAAAGTGGCTAAAGATCAATATATCTATGCCCCTAAATTGGAAGGAGAAGCAGGTGCCTCAGTTAATTTTGAGAACGTGTTACTCATTGATAATGGTGGGCAGGTAGATGTTGGCGCCCCTACTGTAAAAGGCGCGAAAGTATCGGGTACGATACTGGAGCACGTAAAAGGTGACAAAGTGATTGTCTTCAAAAAGAAAAGAAGAAAAGGCTATGTCAAGAAAAACGGACATCGCCAGCAATTCACGAAAGTGCAAATTGAGAGCATTGGTTAAGTAAGTAAGAACGTCTAAAGAGATTTTCAACCATGGCACATAAAAAAGGTGAAGGTAAAGTAAAGAACGGCCGCGAATCGGAAAGCAAACGACTGGGCATTAAAGTTTTTGGTGGCCAGAAAGTGGTAGCCGGAAATATTATTGTGCGTCAGCGCGGAACAAAACATCATCCCGGCAAGAACGTAGGCATCGGAAAGGATCATACGCTTTTTGCATTGACCAACGGTGTGGTGACCTTTAAAAAAGGAAGAGAAGATAAGTCGTTTGTATCGGTTGATCCGATCGCACAAGCTTAATAAGGAGTCTGCAATAATTTTATCGAAGGCCGGTAGCTTCTAAAGCTCCCGGCTTTTTGTTTTTGGAAAAAGGACATCAAACATTTATTTCCATCAATCATCCACCATCTTTGTTCTATGCAACTACAAAATGATTTATTAGTGCGCGCAGCCCAGGGGAAAGAAACGGAGCGTACACCGGTGTGGCTGATGCGACAGGCAGGAAGAATATTGCCTGAATACAGGAAAGTAAGGGAAGCAGCTAGAGATTTTAAAACATTGGTTAAAACGCCTGAACTTGCAGCGGAGGTTACGCTACAGCCTGTTGATATTCTGGGGGTTGATGCGGCTATTATTTTCTCTGATATCCTTGTTATACCCGAAGCCATGGGATTGAATTATGAGATGGAGGAAAACAAAGGACCTGTTTTTCCAAATCGAATATCCAGTGCCGCGGATATAAAGAGGTTGCATGTAGCCAGCCCTGATGAGTTGCGTTATGTGACAGATGCTATTTCGTTAACGAAACATGAACTCAATGGCCGTGTTCCATTAATTGGTTTCGCTGGTGCTCCGTGGACGATATTCTCCTATATGATCGAAGGTGGCGGAAGTAAAACCTTTAGTCGAGCCAAGAAAGTATTGTATACTCAACCAGTGTTTTCACATCAGTTGCTGGAGATGATAGCGCAAAGCACAATTCACTATTTGAAAGCTCAGATACACGCAGGAGCGGATATTGTTCAGGTTTTTGATTCGTGGGCCGGTATCTTGAGCCCAGCACAGTATCGAGAATTTTCGTTGCCATACATCCGTAAAATTTGTGATGCTATTCAAGAGGTACCGACAATTGTTTTTGCAAAAGGTGCATTTTTTGCAAGGCCTGAAATGAACATGCTACCCTGTAATGTGGTAGGCCTGGACTGGAATATGGGAATAGCAGAATCAAGAATACAAATGCCAGATAAGGTGTTGCAAGGTAATCTTGATCCTTGTGCATTATACGGATCACTTGATGATGTTAAAAGGGAAACGAAAAGAATGCTGGATGAATTTGGCTCGCAGAAACATATTGCCAACCTTGGGCATGGTCTTTATCCTGATATTGAAGTAGACAAGGTTAGGTGTTTCATTGATACAGTAAAAGAATACAGCGTTTCCATGCGCCTGAAAGCAGGATGAGCCGGTTAATCATTATAGCATCACTATTATGCTTTTGGGAACAAGCCATTTCGCAGTCTGATGAGCGAACAATGTCTTCCAAGAAAATGATGCAACTGATACCGGCAAAAATAAAAGGATATTATCCGGATGGGGATGCAAAAAGTGTTTTAACTAAGCTGGGAACTATTTCTTATTCGCTCTGCGAAAGAAATTTTGTTTCCGGGAATAAATCTATCAAGATATTGCTTTTTGATTTCAATGATGCTCCAATCATGTACAATCAAGCTATGCGCAAGTGGAGTGATGAAAGCAGGATTGAAACCGACACCTTAGTTTTTCGTCCTATTGCGATGAAGAATTGTACGGGATGGGAATCCTACCGTCATCGGAATAAGGACTCTCAGATTTTGCTGGGTATCTGTAATCGTTTTTTTCTCAACATCTCAGGAACAAATGTTGATCTGGAAGTACTGCAACACGTGTTACTGCAATTTCCGCTGGATAAATTTCCGAAGTGAAAAAAGGATTTCGTCTTAGATTTAATTTTGAAGCATCTTCAATAGCGTGCTGAGTCTGCTTTTCAAATTCCTTCGGTCAACAATAAAATCAAGGAAGCCATGTTCCAACACAAACTCTGCACTCTGAAAGCCTTTGGGCAAATCCTTGCCAATAGTCTCCCGGATTACACGAGGACCTGCAAAGCCGATCAATGCACCAGGTTCTGCAATGTTAAAATCTCCTAACATGGCATAGGATGCTGTAACGCCCCCGGTGGTTGGATCAGTCAGTAATGATATGTAGGGTATTTTGGCCTGATCCAGTAAGGCAATTTTGGCCGATGTTTTTGCCATTTGCATCAGTGAAAGTCCGGCTTCCATCATGCGTGCTCCGCCTGAGCGCGAAATCATGAGAAAGGGTTTATTATGCTTCAGGCTATGGTCCATTGCACGCGCAATTTTTTCACCAACAACAGACCCCATAGAGCCGCCAATGAAACTAAAATCCATACAGGCAATGGTAATATCCAGCCCATTCATTTTTCCGTAGGCTGTTCGAACAGCATCTTTCAAGCTTGTTTTCTCCTGTGTTTCTTTAATGCGCTTGGGGTATTGTTTGGTGTCTTTGAATTTCAGTGGATCTGCCGACTCCATGTTTTCATCGAGTTCTGTAAACGCATTATTATCGAAGAGCACTTCAAAATATTCTTCAGAACCAATTCGGACGTGGAAGTCTTCTTCGGGAACAACGTATGCATTATTTTTTAACTCACGGGTATGTACAATTTTGCCTGCTGGCGATTTGAACCAAAGCCCGTCAGGGACTTCACGTTTTGATTCTGTGGGTGTTAATATTCCTTTATCGCTGCGTTTAAACCAGGCCATAGTAAAAAAATTAAAATTGAAGACGGATCAAGAAAATCCGGCTTGCTTCCCAAGAAGGTGACAAAGTTATTAATTATTTAATACTGTGCTAATCGGTAAAAAAGCCCATTTTCAGGCTGTATTAATGAAATTTTAAAGTGTTTACAAAAGAAAAATCCACCTGTTGGGGTGGATTTTTCAAGTGTTAAATTATCTCAATTATACTTTCTCTTTAATACGTGCTGCTTTTCCATGACGGCCCTTCATGTAGTACAGTTTGGCTCTGCGAACCTTACCTTGCTTCATAACTTCAATCTTGTCGATTGTTGGAGACACAAGCGGGAAAATTCTTTCAACACCAACGCCATTAGAGACTTTTCTAACGGTAAATGTTTCACCGTTTGTTCCCGGGTTTTTGCGCTGAATAACAGTTCCCTGAAACTGCTGAATACGCTCTTTATTACCTTCTTTTATTTTTACGTGAACATTCACGGTATCGCCAGGCTTAAAGCTTGGGAGAGATTGACGCACGGTAGCAAATTCCTGTTCTACTAGTTTAATTAAGTCGGCCATAACTCGATGGTTTTGAAAATGGACTGCAAATGTAGGGAAAGATTTTAGAATTTAGAAGTCAAGATTAGGAATGTTTGAAAAAAGCCCCCAGTACTTCATTTCTGCTATTTTTACTCAGGCGTATTGTTTTTTAACAGATTGGGCCTTCGGCTTTGGGTTCTTTCAATTGCTTTTTCCAGTTTCCATTGTTCAATTTTGGCCTGATGGCCGGACAGGAGAACATCTGGGACTTTCCAACCCTTATATTCAGCCGGCCGGCTGTAAACCGGTGGAGCAATCAGGTTGTCCTGAAAGGAATCACTAAGGGCAGATGTCTCGTCTGACAAGACACCGGGAATTAGACGGATTATGGCATCGGAAACTACAGCAGCTGCTAATTCTCCCCCGGACAGAACAAAGTCCCCAATACTAATTTCGCGTGTAATGAGGTGTTCGCGCACCCGCTCATCAACGCCTTTGTAATGCCCGCACAAGATGATCAGGTTGTTTTTCATGCTGAGTTCATTAGCGATAGATTGATTAAACAATTGGCCATCCGGACTCATATAGATTACCTCATCATACTGGCGCCTCGATTTCAGGTCTGAGATACATCGGTCGATAGGTTCTATCATCATCACCATACCTGCACCACCCCCATAGGCGTAATCATCTACGGATTTATGCTTGTCCTGAGCATACGCTCTTAGATCGATGATGTTTACAGTAACAATCCCTTTCGTTTGAGCCCGTTTTAGGATGGAATCCGAAAATGGACTTTCAATCAGCCGGGGCAGGCAAGTGATGATATCAATGTGCATAGTCAAATATCCAAAAATCCTTCCGGAAGGCTGACGATAATTTCGCTTCTGATTTTAGTGATGCGTGTTATAAAAGGCCCGTTAATCGGTATGAGTACCTCTTTGCCCTGGTTATCAATCGCTAATAATTTATTCGGACCTGAGTGGACAATCTCAACCACCTTTCCAATCAATCCGGAAGTTTCGTCTGTTACTGTAAAGCCAATAATTTCATCATCGTAAAATTCTCCCCGCACTAGCTTGGGTCGTTCTTTCATCGGAAGATAAATAGCATGCTTCGATATCTGTGTGGCTGTTTCCGGGTTATTGACGTCTTCGAACTTTACAAATGCTTTATCTCCTTTCAGGGAGATGGACTCGATAAAGTAGGGCACAAACTGCGATCCCTTTTGGAGGAAAATAGTTTGCAGAGAAGCAAAGTCATTTGGACAATCTTTGTCAATCGAAACAGTTACTTCCCCTTTTAGTCCGTGGGGTTTCATCACTAGGCCAATTTTGTAAAACGATTCATGGTTCATACCTAACAAAATATAATGCCGTATAAAATAAAAATGCCAATGCGGTTTCGCGCATTGGCATTGAATACTGATTTGAAAGATTAAGCTTGTGTTTCAGTAGCCTCAGCTGCAGGGGCTTCACCTTCGCTGGTTTCGGCAACCGGTTCAGCAGGAACAGCAGCTGCAACTTCGGCCTTTTTGCGGATAGCTTCAGCGCGTGCTTCTTTGATTTTAGTTTCTGCTTCTTTGCGGGCTTTGGCTGCATCAGCTTTGGATTTAGCCAGGGAATCAACCTTTGTCTGAATTTTTGATTCTTTAGCTTTAATCCATTCTGCCAATTTGCTGTCAGCCTGATCCTGGGTCATAGCACCCTTGATTACACCAATTTGCAAATGTTTTTTCATCATGATCCCACGATATGAAAGCATAGCTTTTACTGTATCGGTGGGTTGCGCTCCATTCATCAACCACTGAAATGCCTTTTGGTCATTCAGGTCAATAGTAGCAGGGTTAGTCAGGGGATTATATGTCCCGATCTTCTCAATAAAGCGACCATCGCGTGGTGCTCTGGCGTCAGCTACGACTACATCGTACATCGCCAGTTTTTTACGGCCTCTGCGGGCCAGTCTGATTTTAACAGCCATTTGTGTTTTGTTTAATTGTGGAACTCGTCCGTTTTATTTTTTTTAGGACCGCAAAGTTAATGGAATTTACCTTTTCAGCAATCGCTGAAGCCAAGAAAGGTTAAAGGTTTGAAATTCAGATATATTTGCTTACGCGATTGTTCAATTTTTTAATATTCGAGCCGTTCTCTACATTTGTTGGCTTTCATTTTTAAAGACCATGGACAATTATTCCTATATCTCAAATGCTGATGTTGGTTATCTCGACCAACTCTACCAAAATTATAAAAAGGACCCAACTTCGGTCGATAGCACATGGCAGAAGTTTTTTGAGGGCTATGATTTTTCTCTTCAGCGCTATGGCGAGAATGGTCATGCAACAGGAGAGGATTCGCTATCGATCAAAGAAACGCAGGTGCGAAACTTGATTTTCACTTATCGCTCTTTCGGTCATTTGAAATCCGATACGAATCCTGTCAGGCAAAGACGCAATCATCATGTAAACTTTGATCATAAGAGTGTTGGCTTGACGGATGCTGATCTGGATGCCGAGTTTGATGTTGCCGCTGAGATTGGTATGACGCGCACTTCGTTGCGCAAGATTATTGAAAAACTTAAGACGGTTTATCTCGGACCCATTGGCTTCGAGTACAACTTCATACGCAATGATGAAATTCGGCAATGGTTTTTTGAGAAATGTGAAAATCAATATTACAATTTCAATCCTAGTATTACTGACAAGAAACGAATTCTGGTTAAACTCAATGAGGCTGTTGTGTTTGAGAATTTTCTCCATACCAAGTTTCTGGGTCAAAAACGTTTCTCCTTAGAGGGCGGAGAAAATACTATTCCTGCTCTGGATACGATCATCAATAAAGCAGCAGAGCTTGATGTGAAAGAGGTGGTGATCGGTATGGCACACCGTGGCCGGTTAAATGTGCTGGCCAATACGCTGGGGAAAACATATGAACAGATTTTTACTGAATTCGAAGGAAATGTAAATCCGGATAACCTCACCATGGGTGATGGTGATGTGAAATATCACCTCGGCTACTCGAGCCATATCACCTCGCCATCGGGAAAAAAGATTTATGTGAAGCTCACGCCAAATCCATCACACCTCGAGGCGGTTGATCCTCTCGTAATAGGTTATACCCGTGGTCAGATTGATGACGAGTATGCTGGCGATCTGAAAAAAGGCCTGGCAATTCTTATTCACGGGGATGCCGCGGTGGCAGGTCAGGGCATTGTATATGAAGTGGTGCAGATGTCGGGCTTGCCCGGCTACACCACCGGAGGCACTATACATTTTGTGATCAATAATCAGGTAGGGTTTACTACGGATTATGACGATGCCCGGACGAGTATTTACTGTACAGATATCGCCAAGATCGTTGATGCTCCCGTGCTTCATGTGAATGGAGATGATGCGGAAGCATTGACGTTTGCCGCGAATCTTGCCGTTGAATACCGGCAGAAGTTTGGTAAAGATATTTTCATCGATATGCTTTGCTACCGCAGGCACGGGCACAATGAAAGTGATGAGCCAAAATTCACACAACCCAAATTGTATAACCTGATTGCGAAGCATCAGAACCCGCGTGAGATCTACGTTAAGAAACTAATTGAACGTGGTGATGTTGATGCAACGCTGGCCGATGAAATGGACAAGAGTTTCCGTAACCAGTTGCAAGACCGGTTGAATGAGGTGAAGCAAAAGCCTCTGCCCTACAAACCACAAAAGATGGAGGAGGAGTGGGATCAGATGCGCTTTGCAAAGCCTGATGATTTTGACGAGTCGCCTGAGACAGGTGTAAAGGAAAGTGTGATTGAAAAAGTTGGGAAAGCACTTACCACCATTCCGGAGGGATTCAAACCTCTTAAACAAATCGAGAAATTAATTAAAGACAGAACCACAGCTTTCTTTGAAGAAAAAGCATTGGGTTGGGCCGAAGCTGAATTGCTCGCGTATGGATCACTGTTGTTGGAAAAAGTTCCGGTGAGGATGTCTGGCCAGGATGTTAAGCGAGGAACGTTTTCTCACCGTCATGCTTATTTCTTTGATGCCAATACCAATGAACCGCATTGTGGCCTCGATCATCTCGATAAGAATCAGGCTAAATTTCATATTTTTAATTCACTCCTTTCAGAGTTCGGTGTATTGGGTTTTGAATATGGCTACGCCATGTCATCACCAACAGCATTGGTATTGTGGGAAGCTCAGTTTGGAGATTTTGTAAATGGTGCGCAGGTAATGATCGATCAGTTTATTGCCAGCGCAGAATCCAAGTGGCAGCGGATGAATGGATTGGTGATGCTGCTTCCGCATGGCTATGAAGGTCAGGGCCCTGAACACTCCAGTTGCAGACCAGAGCGATTTTTGCAATTAGCAGCGGAGTATAATATTGTTGTTGCTAACCCAACAACAGCGGCTAATTTCTTTCATTTGTTAAGGCGACAAATCGCCTGGCCATTCCGTAAACCATGTGTTGTCTTTTCTCCTAAATCGTTGTTACGGCACCCGGGTGTTGTTTCTCCGATAAAGAATTTTACTTCTGGAACATTTAATGAAGTGTTGGATGATCATTCGGTTGCAGCTAAAGAAGTGAAGCGTGTTGTGTTGTGCTCCGGTAAAATTTATTATGATTTGCTGGAAGGCCAACAAAAGAAAAAGGCAAAAGACGTTGCCATTGTTCGGATGGAACAGTTGCATCCATTCCCTGAAAAACAATTGAAGTCTGTACTGAAGAAATACAAAGGTGCCGAACTCATCTGGGCGCAGGAAGAACCTTCAAACATGGGATGCTGGTCGTACATTTTGCGCATGATGCCGAAGGATGCCCCAGAACTCATCTCGCGTAAGGCAAGTGCGTCTCCTGCAACGGGCTATTCTAAAATTCATAAACTCGAGCAGGAAAAAATTGTGAACGCAGCACTGGGTATTAAATAATCTTTAGACAAACAACAAAGCATGGGAATTCAAATAAAAGTCCCTACGGTAGGGGAATCTATTACCGAAGTGACCATTGCCAACTGGCTGAAGAACGATGGCGATACAGTTCAACTGGATGAAATTATTGCTGAGCTTGAATCGGATAAAGCAACGTTTGAACTAACGGCACAAAGTGCCGGGGTTCTTAAAATAGTCAAGCAAAAAGGAGAGACAGTTCCCATCGGTGAGGTGATCTGTGAAATAGAGCCCGCTGCCCAGAAGGCTTCGTCTAAGCCTGAAACAAAAACCCAAACTCCTGTAACCACATCTCAACCTATGAAAACAACTGGTGGTGTTAAAGAAATGAAAGTGCCGGCTGTCGGTGAATCGATTACTGAGGTTACGATTTCAACCTGGCTGAAAAAAGATGGCGACTTTGTGAAACTGGATGAAGTTATCGCAGAAGTAGAATCAGATAAGGCAACGTTTGAGTTACCGGCAGAAGCAAATGGTATATTGCGCATCGTTGCGAAGGAAAAAGATACACTACCGATCGGAGGGTTAATTTGCAGAATTGAAATTACGGAAGGAGCTCCTGCCGCCCAGGCTTCTGCGCCATCACCCGTTGCAGCAGCTACAGCATCATCGGATGCTTCGTATGCGGCAGGTCATCCGTCACCCGCGGCCGCAAAAATTTTAGATGAGAAAGGAATTTCAACCGCGCAAGTTCAGGGAACAGGTGTGGGCGGAAGAATTACGAAAGAAGATGCTGCGAAGGCACAAGCTGCTCCGACAACAAAGTCTGCAGAGTCAAAAGCACAAGTGCCCTCCGGACCCCCAGTCATTTCTGCTGGCGTATCGCGCGCAGAGCGGAGAGAAAAAATGACTTCGTTACGGAAAACAATTGCACGGAGATTGGTCGCTGTGAAAAACGAAACGGCTATGCTCACTACCTTTAATGAGGTGGACATGAAACCCATCATGGAGCTTCGTTCGAGGTATAAAGATCAGTTCAAAGAAAAGTATGGTGTTGGGTTGGGCTTTATGTCCTTTTTTACCAAAGCCATTTGTAATGCGCTAAAAGAGTTTCCGGCTGTCAACGCCTCTATTGATAAAGATGAAATTATTTACCACGACTATTGCGATGTATCCATTGCTGTGTCTACGCCACGGGGATTGGTTGTTCCAGTGATTCGAAATGCTGAATCACTAACGTTTAATCAAATCGAGGCGGAAGTTGTTCGACTTGCAACAAAAGGCAGAGACGGAAAACTTTCGATAGAAGAAATGACCGGAGGAACGTTTTCCATTACCAACGGTGGTGTTTTTGGCTCCATGCTTTCAACTCCCATCATTAACCCTCCGCAGGCTGCTATTTTAGGGATGCATAACATTGTTGAACGTGCTGTCGTGAAGAATGGTGAAGTTGTGGTGCGGCCCATCATGTACCTGGCACTTTCGTATGATCATAGGATTATCGATGGTCGTGAATCGGTTAGTTTTCTGGTTCGGGTAAAAGAAATGCTGGAAGACCCGGGAAGATTAATTCTTGGCGTTTAACATGGAGTTGCCTGAATATCCTATTCAACTGTTAATAACGAACTGAAAATAATACCATCATGCAATACAATGTTACAGTTATTGGATCTGGACCTGGCGGATATGTTGCCGCTATCCGTTGTGCCCAACTGGGTTTTAAAACTGCTATCATCGAAAAGTATAATACCCTGGGCGGAACCTGTCTGAATGTAGGTTGTATTCCATCCAAAGCATTATTGGATTCATCCGAGCACTTTCACAACGCCACACAGCATTTTGCAGAACATGGAATTGACATAGCCCCACCAAAAGTTAATCTCACCCAAATGATTAAACGGAAAGGCGATGTTGTCAAAGCGAATGTTGATGGCATTGCTTATTTAATGAAGAAGAATAAGATCGAAGTGCATACCGGAGTGGGTTCGTTTGTAGATAAAAATACCATCAACGTTACAGCGGCTGATGGTAAAGTAACAACGCTGACTACTGAAAAAGTAATTATCGCTACAGGATCAAAGCCTACACCACTTCCCTTTGCTCCCTTCGATAAAAAGCGAATAATCTCCAGCACAGAAGCACTTGAATTGAAGGAAATTCCAAAACATCTTATTGTTATTGGTGGAGGTGTGATTGGTATGGAGCTGGGCTCGGTATATGCCCGCATCGGCTCAAAGGTTACGGTGGTTGAATTTTTGGATAGCCTGATTCCCACCATGGATGGAACCATGGGTAAAGAACTTCAAAAATCAACGAAGAAATTGGGTATGGACTTTTACCTAGGTCACAAAGTGACTGCTGTTGAGTCGAAAGGGAAAGAAGTGGTCGTGAAAGCTGAGCCAAAGAATGGAGGAACTGCACTTGAACTAAAGGGAGATTATTGTTTAGTGAGCATTGGGCGTAGGCCCTATACCGATGGACTCGGATTAGAAAAAGTGGGCATCACACTGGATAAAGGTCGTATACCCGTAGATGATCATTTAAGAACAACAGTTGATACGATCTATGCGATTGGAGATGTTGTGCGTGGGGCGATGCTGGCGCACAAAGCAGAGGAAGAAGGCGTGTGCGTTGCCGAGCAAATAGCAGGGCAGAAACCGCATATAAATTATCTATTGATCCCCGGTGTCGTATATACATGGCCCGAAGTAGCCAGCGTAGGGTATACCGAAGAGCAATTAAAAGAACAGGGCAGAGTTTATAAAGTTGGTAGCTTTCCCTACAAGGCACTTGGTCGCGCGCGTGCCAGCATGGATACAGATGGCCTCGTTAAAGTGCTGGCCGATAAACAAACGGATGAGATTTTGGGTATGCACATCATCGGAGCCCGCGCTGCGGATATGATTGCTGCCGGAGTCACTGCTATGGAATTCCGTGCCTCTGCTGAAGATGTGGCACGAATGTCACATGCGCACCCTACCTATATGGAGGCAGTTAAAGAGGCTTGTCTGGCGGCTACTGCCAACAGGCCGATACATATGTGAGCCGATTTCGGTGCATACCTTACATGCGTATTCTAATGCTGTGATCCCATAATTGGGGAAGGACGGGCCCGTTAACTTTGCGCTATTAATGAATAGCGTGGAAAATTTAGAATCTCCATTTAAGGATTTTGCCCTTCAAAAAAGAACAAAGCTTTTTGAGCGGATCACGCTTTTTGGTGCCGCGATGGGCTTATTTCATTTTTTTCCAGACCTGATCAATGGCACACCAGAAGCTCCCGTTATTGACCTCTTTATTTCGGTAGTGATTTTTTCCGGATTCTGGCTTCACCGAAAGGGATTTCGTACAGTTGCGCGCGTTGTTGTGCTGCTGTTCATGAATATTATTTTTGCCGTTTATGCATGCCTGATGCCCAAAGAAGTTGGAATTTATTTATTCTATTTTCCACTCATGGGAATTTCGATGGCCTCCTTTGGAAGTGCTGAACGGCTATGGCGAATTTTCTTTTCATTACTATCATGCGTATTGCTGGTTAGCCTCTTCCTTTCTGATTTTGACTTAATCGGGACCTATCAGATTGAAGCTGCAAACGAAAATATTTTTTTCCTGATCAATCTTGTATCCAGTGCAACAGTCTTACTGGTATGCATCAACTTCATCATGAATATTAATGAGGAATCTGAAAGGAGACTTCATATTTTAGCCAAGGAGATTAATATCAAAAATAAAGATCTCGAGAAAACGAATGCTGAATTGGATCGCTTCTTTTACAGCACATCACACGATCTCCGATCACCACTTTTGTCTATTAAAGGATTAGTGAATATTGCAAAACAAGAGGCGGGTAATTCATCGGTGGGTCACTATCTGCACTTGATGGAAGACAGGGCTAACCGGCTTGACCTTTTTATTAAAGACATCATTGACTATTCCCGGAATTCGCGTACCGAAGTTTGTCAGGAGATCATCAACATGCATCAACTGGTGCAGGAGATCGGACAAAACTATCAGTTTCTGGAGGGTGCCTCGCAAATTGACTTTCAAAATGAAATAACCGTGATCGAAGTGCTCACAGATCGCAGTCGCGTCTCGGTTATTTTAAATAACCTGATCTCGAATGCGATTAAATATCACCGGCTCAATCAACCCCATCCGTGGATACGGGTTACTGTAAATCATGCTGATGACAACCTGAATGTTGTGGTTTCTGATAATGGGCAAGGTATTCAGACAGACCGGCAGGATAAAATTTTTGATATGTTTTACCGCGGCACTGAAGGTTCGCAAGGTTCTGGTTTGGGATTATACATTGTGAAGGAAATGATTGATAAGATGAAGGGCTCCATACGGGTAGAATCGCGTGAAGGGGAGGGTACATCCTTTTTTATTACCCTGCCCTTGGCCGGAATTGAAATTGAAGAAACGCCCGCAATAACAAAGCAATCACAATCGGTATCAAGGCAACATTTAATTGCTGTGGCATAATAAACCAGCCAAGTAAGAGTATTCCTTGAATAAGAGCAGTGATTAAGAAATACTTTGCCAACCAGGCTGGACTCCTGATAAGTGCCACAACAGCAACAAGGTGTGTGGGAATAGCCCACAGAATATTCAGGTTATTTGCGGCAGCGTTGTGATCAGTAAAGAACCAAAGAAAAAACAGGAGCATTCCAACAACGCCAGTTGCCCCAAACAGAATGACATCAAGCCAGCTTGAAAGTTTTTTCCGTTTTACATCCCATATGCTTATCGCGATGATGCATACTGCAACAATTGAAAAGACAAGTAGTGGGTGTGGTAATCCTGCTGGCAGATCTTCTTCCCTGGATTCGTATATTGAAATTTTCTCCTTGACAATTGGAATTATAACGCTATCGCGTTTCAGTGTAGCATGATCAAATCCGGATTCGATATAATCCGGCAAGAACATATATTCATAAGGAGATGCTTTTTTATCCATCGGCAGCCCGAGGCAAATATCAATTCCCAAATCGCCCCAGGGCTGTTGTTGTAAATAGATGTCAGTGAGGTCGCGAATTGTATAGTCGGTTGTTATATACGATCCATCAAACGTGACATCATCGCCCAGAACTTCTTTTATCACATCCCTGATTTTGGTGGCACAGTTATTATAAAAATAATCATACCGGTAAAATTGATTTTCAGGTTGGGCATTCCAGCGGAGGTAATCAAAAAGTTTTTGTTTTTGTTCCTGCGATAAGTTCAATACCTGTTCGTGGATGTAACGATTGTGATAAATGTAGAAATCCCGAAAGCGGGGATAATCGTAAACTCCCAGATTGTAGTAGAGAAATCCACGGGCAAAGTTCAGGTAGAAATTGGGTCGATCGAAATCAAAGACTCCGTAGTTATAACCTTCGTCAATGCCTTGTGAAGCATCGAAAACACGAATAGCGCTGTGACCAAAGGCAGAATACAACTCTTGTTGAAAGGGCCCACAGGTAATGACAGAAATGGTGGCCCGCTCAGAAAGTTTTGTGGTTTGTGCGGATACAAAACCCGAGATGAAGAATAAAATGAAGGCGCTTAATTTTCTCATGCAGCATGATAATTTCATTCCGAAAGATAACGACAAAGGATTATCCGGAGATTACTTTTAGAGGTTATCTTGCACCATGATCGGGGGAACGACAGATGCACGTAACATGATTTCAAAGCTTACCTGGAAGCGAAGCCTCAATCATTCGTCTGTTGTGAGCAGTTATTTGTATTCGCAGTGGTCGGGAAGGCCGCTCATCAAGGGTTTGCCCATCAGCATTTCTGTTGAACCGACTACCTCCTGCAATTTACGATGCCCGGAGTGCCCCAGTGGGTTACGTTCCTTTACACGCGCTACCGGAATGTTGGCTTCACCATTGTTTCAGCAGATCATTGATCAGCTAGCGCCAACGTTGAGTTACCTTACTTTTTATTTTCAGGGCGAGCCATACCTCCATCCCCAGTTTTTGGATATGGTTGATTATGCATCGCGCAAAGGAATTTATACAGCTACATCAACGAATGCACATTATCTGAAAGATGATGTTGCCCGGGTGACGGTTGAATCAGGATTGGACCGCCTCATTATTTCCATCGATGGTACAACCCAGGAAACATATGAGTCCTATCGCATTGGCGGAAGTCTTGAAAAAGTAATGGAAGGAACCCGCAACATTATCGCATGGAAGAAGAAACTGAAATCAAAAACCCCGCATGTTGTTTTTCAATTTTTGGTCGTCAAGCCTAATGAACATCAAATACCAGCAGTAGAAAAGCTGGCGGCTGAACTTGGTGTCGATCAGGTAGTATTGAAAACGGCACAGATTTATGATTATCAGAACGGATCATCGTTGATACCCACGCAGGAGCGGTACGCACGTTACCGGAAAAATACAGATGGCACATACTCCATTAAAAATAAACTTCTGAATCATTGCTGGAAAATGTGGCACAGCTGTGTTATCACCTGGGATGGCAAAGTAGTTCCCTGTTGTTTTGATAAAGACGCGCATTTTGTGTTGGGCGACTTAACCAAAAATTCCTTTGCCGAAATCTGGCAGGGTGAGTCCTACAATCAATTTCGTTCATCCCTGCTTCGCTCCCGAAGCGAAATTGAGATGTGTAAAAATTGTACAGAGGGAACTAAGATTTGGGCTTAGTGCTGTTAAAGGATTTACTCCAAAATCACTTTCTTTAAAAAATATCCATCCGGGTCAATGACCGGCCAGGTTGAATTGGTAATGGTTATTCCCTTTTTATCAACAAGGGTTCGATGCTTCCCGGCATCGGTCACAATATCCAATGGAAGGGTTTCCGGATAGTTCAAAAAAGTAATCTGATACTTTGCCGGACCAACCTGCTTGACCTGAACTTCAAGCTTGTGAATTGTGCGCAGGTAGAAATCAAACAAAGGTTTTAAATTCTGACTGGCGGCTGCGCTGAAAAGTCTTTCAACATCATGGGTATTGACCAGGTTGTTGTAGGTATACTGAGGATCGGTAGCCAGCTTCTTGAGTGTTGGAAAAAATATTTCATCACCGATGACATAGCGGAGCGTGTGCATGAAGAAGGCTCCTTTACCATAAATATCGCCATGATATACGGTGTCGGTATCCAGATTTTCACCAATCACTACCGGGAGTTTATTTTGTGTATTACGGCCGGTTTGTTGCATTCTTTTTAAATAAGACTCTTCCCCTTCGGCCTCTCGTGTATAAAGGGCATCACCAAAAGAACAGATGCCTTCCTGTATCCACATATCCGCCCAGTCAATACCGGTAACTTTATTGCCCCACCATTCATGACCAAATTCATGGTGAAGCAACCAATCAAAATCTTTGCCGCCAACTGTAGCGTATTTGAATTTGTTGCCATACGCATTTAAGGTCTGGTGTTCCATACCCAGGTGTGGGGTTTCGCAGATGGCCATTTTTTCTTTTATCCACGGATACTCACCAAAGTATTTCTCCTGAACCCTGGCCGACTGTTCAAATAAATCTAATAGATGATCTGCTTTATGCCGATGTTCCTCCAATACATAAAATTGCATCGGCACTTTATTTCCATTCACAGTTGTGTACGTGCGTGAGGCAACCGTGTACTTTCCAATATTGAAAAGTATACTATAGTTGTTGATAGTGTAATTCGTTTTCCAATGGAAGGTGCTTTTGTTTCCTTTTGTAGTTGTCTTTTGAAGCAGGCCGGGCCCGGCTACGTACAACCCTTTTGGTACACTGATCATAAGATCTGCACCTTCATTGGGCTCATCACTGGGATGATCTTTACAGGGAAAATAAATTTTTGCTCCTTCACTCTGACAGGTTATGGCCACCCATGGATTACCAGTTGAATCAGCCGTCCAGGTAAATCCACCAACCCAGGGTGGTCTCGTGGCAATACCGGGCTTACCACCATACTGGATTTTTACTGTAGCTTTTCCTGCGGGCAGTTGTGAAGTGAGTGATATTCGGATGAGATCATTTTCGTGCGTGAAGGATTGCTCTTTTTTATTTACCCAAACTTTTTGTACAGTGAGCAAATGAACGAGGTCGAATAGTAAAACGCTGGTTGGTGTTGAGGTAATCAATGCAATTTCGGTATAGCCATCAATGGTTTGTTGTGTCGGATTTACATCCAGGGCAATTGTATAATGACGAATATCCATGAGGGCTTGCTCGGGTTTAAGAATGCCACCGGATTTTAAATTTTGGGCTTGGAGTTCAGTAACAAAGCAAATAATAAGGAGGAGGGTAAAAGTGCGCATGGTGAGAATTGATTTTCAATCAAGATACCACATTAGCCTTATTGGAGACAATTAATTTTATGAGAGGAATAGACGAGAAGCGATCAGCTATTGCGCATGGCTTTTGATTGAATCTCATTTTCAATTTTCGTGAAGTCTATAGCGCTGCATTTTCCGCAGCCTGAAGCACAGTTTGATTTAGCATTAAAGCTTTTGTAGGCCAAACGGACCACATAGGTAAGGGCGGCCGCAAAAATTAATCCTACAAGTAGACTCTGCATAATGGTGTAAAGGTAAATCGCAAATCTTAGTTCAACAACCTAACAAACGGAATAGGATAAACGGTTCATTTTCACCTGGAGTGTATGTCCGTCTCCGAACATAACCTGCCATTTGTGAACAGCCAAACCATTTAGCAATGCTGTTCTTGTTCAATTTTGACCGTTTTTACTGTGGCCCCTATCTTGAATGTTGGTGCCTTCTATAAAGTCCAAATAGATGTTACAAAACTATATTAAAACAGCTTTCAGGAGCTTGTTGCGTCAGCGGAATACAACGCTAATCAATATAATCGGACTCAGCCTGGGTATAGCTGGGAGTCTGATTCTGTTTTTATTGGTTCAGTACCATGTCAGCTTCGATAAATTTCAAGCGAAGTATGACCGCATCTATCGTGTTGTCACCACGTCCGATGGCAACAATGGAAGTTTTCATACCCCTGGAATTCCTACACCGCTTCCTCCGGCCTTTCGGTTAGATTTCCCGGAGGCAGAAGAAGTTGTATTCACACAATATCAGTCGGGTGCATTGATCCTGGTCCCTCAGGATAATAAAGAGAATAAAAAATTTCAGGAAGAGCGTGGGGTTGTGTTTACAGAACCTGGCATTTTTAAAATCTTTCATCGTGAAGTAATCATGGGCGATGCCATCGCTGGATTGGATGAGCCGAATGAAGCTGTTATTAGTGTTTCGCTGGCTCATAAATATTTTAACCGTGAAGATGTTGTTGGTGAAGTGATTCGATTTGGTGAAAACGTTTTTAAAATTGCGGCCGTAGTGAGTGATCCCCCTACCAATACAGATTTGCCATTTTCATTATACCTATCCTATGAAACTATTCGTAAGGCAAACGAAGAAAAAGGATGGGGAGGAATCTGGAGTGATGAGCAATGTTATTTTCTATTGAAAGATGGCGAGCAAATTTCCAATTTGGAAGGAAGGATGGATGCGTTCTATAAAAAGCACAATCCGGGAGAAAATTATAACCATCAGAAGTTTGTACTGCAGCCGCTGGCCGATCTCCACTTTGACGATCGCTACGGTAACTATAGCTACAACACCGTTAGTATTACCGCTTTGATAGCTCTTGGTGTGGTGGCTTTTTTTCTGATCATGACGGCCAGCATTAATTTTATTAACCTGACAACTGCCGAGGCCATTAAGCGCTCCAAAGAAGTTGGTATACGCAAAACATTAGGAAGCTCCCGGATGCAGCTTATTTTTCAGTTTACTGGTGAGACCAGTTTAGTTACTTCCTTTGCCTTAATTATTGCATTGAGCATCGCGCAACTCTCATTAGGCTTTCTCAACCCATTCCTAGAACTTTCCCTTTCTATTAATTTTCTAAGCAATCCTCAACTTCTAATAATTGTTGGAATTATTTTTATACTTGTTACGCTTTTATCGGGGCTGTATCCTGCTTTTGTTATCTCTTCTTATTCGCCTGCGCTGGCGCTGAAAAATCTGATCGGCAATAAAAATTCTTCCGGATTCTTTCTGCGAAAAGGATTGGTAGTGGTGCAATTTTTTATTTCACAATTTCTGATTGTGGGCACCCTGGTGTTGATCAGTCAGATGAATTATTTCCGTCACAAGGAGTTGGGTTTCAAGCAGGATGCTATTATTAATTTACCCATCCCCCAACAAGAATTACCTTCTGATTCCAGTGGTATCAGCAAGATGCGAACCCTCGCTAATGAAATTTCGCGATTGTCGGGTGTAGAGCGATATAGTTTATGCAATACTCCTCCTTCATCGGGAAATGTTAATGGAACTGGTTTTATTCTGGAAGGCGAAGGAGATGATAAGCGGAGAGATACGCAGGTGAAAACCGTAGACGGAAATTATGTGGATTTATTTGGACTCAAACTTATTGCTGGAAGGAATATTGAAGATCTTGATACAGCACGAACTATTTTAGTGAATCGAAAGCTTGCCCTCATCGCTGGCTTTACGAATCCTGAAGATATGATCGGCAAGCGGCTTCGAATCTGGAGGCGCATGCTGCCTGTCGCGGGGGTGGTGGAGGATTTTCACACCACTTCTCTCAGCAGCGAAATTGAACCAACCGTTTTGTTGAATCGGAAAGTTAATTACCATACGCTATCATTGAAAATTAATCCACAGTCGGTACAAGGCACACTGCCTGAAATTCAAAAGCTGTGGGAACAGACATATCCGGATGATTTATTTTCGTACGAGTTTTTAGATGAAAGTATTCGTAATTTTTATCGAAGTGAAGAGAAAAGTTCAGTTCTGCTTTCGGCATTTACATCACTGGCCATTGCTATCGGCTGCTTAGGTCTGTTTGGGTTGGCCACGTTTATGATCAATCAAAAAACGAAGGAGATTGGTGTTCGAAAAGTGATGGGTGCTTCGGTTGGCAGTATTATGGTTTTGTTTTCGCGCGAGTTTTTAAAATTAATTCTATTGGGTTTTCTACTTGCCGCACCACTCGCATGGTTTGCGATGAGCAGCTACCTCGATGAGTTTGCTTATAAAATTTCTCTAGGGCCATTATTTTTTGTGGCTGGATTCGGGATTACACTCTTAATCGCTGTCCTCACAGTAGGATATCGATCGTTTAGGGCAGCCGTGATCAATCCGGTAAAAGCTCTGCGATACGAATAATTTACTTTTAAACCCCTTCCCTTTTAATTTCCTTCTTTGCATGGAGGCCCTTCGGAGGACGTTTGAAGGGCTTCTTTTTTTATGAGGAATGATGGTTTCAGTTTCTACTTTGGTAGACTGGTTGTATTTTCATCTTATTATTGGAGCCGTCATGATGTCGCGTATATTGTTTTTTATTCTCAGTATTGCATGGATTAGCTGTAACAAAAAGACTGAACCTTCAGCCCTCGTTTTTCAAAGTGATTTTGGAATAAAGGATGGTGCCGTAGCCGCTATGAAGGGAGTTGCTTTTGACGTCTGTTCAGAAATTAACATGTATGACATCACACACGAAATACCGGCTTACGATATTTGGGAAGCAGCCTATCGGTTGCATCAGTCGGCCCCATACTGGCCTCCCGGTACAGTGTTTGTTTCGGTGGTCGATCCGGGTGTGGGCTCAGACCGAAAATCAGTTGTGCTCAAAACAAAATCGGGTCATTATTTTGTTTCACCCGATAATGGAACCCTCACCCTGGTAGCGGAGTATTTAGAGATCGAGGCTGTGCGTGAAATTGATGAAAAAAGAAACCGGAGGGTCCATTCTGAACAATCGTATACCTTTCATGGTCGTGATGTCTATGCGTATACCGGTGCGCGGCTGGCAGCAGGAAGTATATCCTTTGAACAAGTGGGAAAGGTATTGGAAAACAAGGTCATGGCGATTCCCTATCAAAAGGCAACTGTCGATGATGGTAAATTGAGAGGAAATATTCCAGCGCTGGATGTACAGTATGGAAATGTATGGACGAATATTGATCAAGCTCTTGTGCACATGGCGGGTATCGAAAAAGGTGATTCTCTTTCGGTAAAGATTTATCATCAACAGGAATTAATTTTTGAAGGAAGGATGCCGTATGTCAATACTTTTTCAGATGTAAGCATTGGAGAGAATCTGGCGTATGCCAATAGCCTGATGAATTTATCATTGGGTATTAATCAAGAAAGTTTTTCCAGCCGGTATAAGGTCTTTAGTGGAGCTTCCTGGCATGTAGAAATTCAAAAAATAAAAACCCCGAAGTGAGCCTTGGGGTTTTTTTACTGCGATTGATCTAGTACTCCTTACTTTTCAGGATTCAGTACAACTTGAATAACATTCTTCATATCCAGATAGCGCCTTGCTGTTTCTTGCAGGTCTTTCGTTGTCAGGGCTTCTACACGCTTTTCGTAACTCAATACATTGGCCGCATTGGAGCCAGACTCCACACTTTGGATAAGTTGGCGTGTCCAGAAGCTATTGTCTTTGATATTGACAAGATATTGCTGTTTCCAGGTTTCCTTTACTTTGTTTAAATCTTCCTGTGTGGGTCCGGCTGATTTTACTTTTTCAATTTCGGCAGTGGCCGCAGTTATCAGTTTATCAACATTCTCCGGCCCGCATGGTAAGGATAACCCGATGTTGAAATTACTGTAGGGATATTTATTCAGGCTTCCAAACATGCCGCCACCATAAATACCTCCCATATCCTCGCGCAGCGTTTCAATAATTTTTATGTTGAGGAGTTCTGTGAGCGCTTGCAGTTTCAGTTGTTCTGCATCGGAGTAAGGTGCTTCACCCATCCAGAACATGCGGATAAAACTTTTCGGTTCGGTTCCTTTATTAACCTCTTTCTTCACCGGACCTTTTATCGGGCGCAATCCTACGTCTTTGAAATTGGATGTGCTAGGATTTGACGGCAGACTACCCAGGTATTGAGCGATCAAGGGCTTTAGGGTATTCAGATCAAAAGCACCCACGAGTACAAAGGTAAAACCGTTGGCGTTGCCAAATCGTTCTTTATAAATTTCAAGTGCCCGTTGTTGGTTGATCTGCGCGAAGTTTTCCGGCTTAGGTAATTTTGGTGCCCATGGATGCTTCTTGTACAAGAGCGATATTAACGAGTCCTGAAAGGTGAACTGTGGATCGGCCATCATATTTTGATAAAGCGCTTGTTGCTTTGTGACAAACGAACTAAATAATTCATTATCCTGACGCGGTTGTGTAAAGTACAAATACGTTAGCTGCAGCAAGGTCTCAATATCCGTGGCGCTGCACTGACCATTTAAAGTCTCAGAAATATTTCCGATCCGCGGTGAGACGTTTACACTTTTACCGGCCAGAAATTTCCGAAGGTCAACGGGTGAGAATTGCCCAACGCCCATCTGTGAAACCACGGTCGAAGAAAACTCGGCATTGAAACGATCTTTTGCGTCAAACAAATACTGTCCACCAAAACGGGTTGCACCCAGCACAATCTGGTCATTTTTAAAATCAGTTGGTTTCAATAGAACCGTTACACCATTACTAAGTTTAAGTTCTGTAACCCCGATTTCTTTGTTTTCCTTTTCACTGGAAATGGTTCCGGGTGTGGGAGCTTTTTCCAATAAGGTAGTGGCCACAGCTTTTTCTTCATAGGGTTTGATATCAGCTTTGGCTGCAACTTCGGCTAGTGTTAAAAGTTTTTCATTAGAAGGAATAGCAAAGTCGGCATTCTCCGGACCAGTTAATACCACTAATTTATTCTCCGTAACAGAAGGAATGTGCGCAGCTGTATAGTGATTAACCTCCTGAAGCGTTATTCCATCCAGGAATTCTTTGTAGTAAGTATATTCATTTTCAATTCCCGGTATGGTTTCTTTTTCCAGGAAGTTTCGAATGTATTCGCCCACCAGATTTTCCGATTCCGTTTTGTCACGCTCATTGTATGAGCGCTCCATACCCTTCAGCAACATTTTTTTTGTGCGATCAAGTTCTGCTGCCGTAAATCCAAATTTTCGCGCACGCTCATTTTCCTGCACCAGCGCATTGATGGCGGGCTCTACACCGCCTTTGCTCAAATAAGCGTACGATTGATAAGCTTCATAGCCACGTGCCCAGCCTCCGATATTACTGCCTCCGAAAACAAAAGGAGGTTCTGCTTTCTGTGTTAGTTCCTGCATACGTTGTCCAAGCATGGAAGTAAATAGTCTCCGAACGATATATTCCCGGTAATCACCAACGGTTACGTCTTGCTTTGCTTTTTTATTAGAGAAATAAATTTCCAATACATGGTTAGTTGCTTCCTTATCGGTTACAACAATTCCTTCCGAGGTTTTTCGTGCAGGAACATCCGCCATGGAGCGCGGCTTTTCCTTTGGTGGATTCTTCAGTTTTTCAAAATGTTTTTTAATAAACGCTTCCGCTTCGGCAGGCTCTATATCGCCTACTGCAATAACGGCCATGTTATTGGGTCTGTACCAATCCTTGTAGAAGCGTTTCAGCACATCATACTTGAAGTTTTTGAGAATGTCATCTTTGCCAATAGGCAGCCGGTTAGCATATTTGGAACCATCAAACAATTTGGGATATACTTTTTTAAACATCCTGTCTTCCGCACCTTTTCCCAGCCTTGATTCTTCCAGTACAACGCCACGTTCTTTATCAATTTCAGCGTTATCGAAAGCAATGGTACTGGCCCAGTCTTCCAGAATCTGAAATCCCTTTTCAACATTTTCCTTTTTATCTGTTGGTATGGGAAGGATGTAAACGGTTTCATCAAATCCTGTATAGGCATTAAGGTCGGCCCCAAATTCTACACCGATCGACTGCAAGTAAGAAACCAGATCGTTCTTTTTAAAATTTTTAGTACCATTGAAAGCCATGTGTTCGGTGAAGTGTGCCAGCCCCTGTTGATCATCGTCCTCGAGTATAGAGCCGGCATTGATAACCAAACGGAGTTCAACCTTATTTTCGGGCTTTGAATTCTTACGGATGTAGTAGGTCAGTCCATTCGACAGTTTTCCGATTTTTACTTGCGGATCGACCGGCAATTTTTCATCGAGTTTATGCTGGGCCTGTGTAAAACCCGCTGAGATTAAAATGAATACCAGAATACGAAGTAATTGATGTTTGGAATTTTTCATAGTAGCTAATTTGAAAGTTGTTGGTAGAAAATGAAATTTGTTATTCGTTAATCGTATTGATGACGTTGATGGCTCTTGCAATTATTTCCATTTGGTTTGTATGACCTGTAACATTTCGTTATGAATTTTTCCGTTTGCAGCGCAGAGCTCTCCGCCAAAGAGAAAATTTTGGCCGCCACTGAAATCAGAAACTTTACCTCCTGCTTGTTTCACAATAAACGTACCCGCTGCTACATCCCAGGCATTTAAATTATATTCAAAAAAACCTTCTAGTCGGCCGCAGGCCACATAGGCAAGGTCAATGGCTGCGCTGCCGAGCCTGCGAATGCCATGTGTATGTTGCAAAAAATCTTTGATAATATCCAGGTAAGCATCCTGCTTGTCTAAATGGTAATATGGAAATCCGGTGGCCAGCAGACTTTCATTCAGTGTTGGTATAGTGGAAACGTGAATTTCTTTTCCATTACAATATGCTGGTGAATCGGAAATAGCATGAAAGCACTCGTTGCGCACAACATGTTGAATCACACCTAAAATTGTTTCTGTGCCTTTAGTCAGGCCGATGCTAATGGCAAATATGGGTAATCCGTGAAGGAAATTTGTAGTGCCATCTAGTGGATCAATGATCCAGTTATATTCGTGTTGTTTCGATTGTTCAACCGTTCCCTCTTCTGTTATGAAACCTGCCGGAGGAAGAATTTTACGGAGGGCATCAACTAATCTTTTTTCCGCCTCTTTATCTACATAGGAGACTAGGTTATTAAAACCGTTTTTTTGTTCGATTCTGGATCGATCAAATTCAGATCCTTCCTTGCGAATAAATTCGCCAACTTCCTGACAAATGGCAATCACTCCTTTTTCGGCCTCTTGTAAATTCATCCCCTACAGTTTTTTTTGAAAAGTGAAGATAATCATCAATGGCTAAAACTGACAGCCTCCCGGAGTATTAATTAACCATTAAAGTGTCATTACGTAATACTATTCGGACTTACCGGCTACGACAATCACAATTTCGCCTTTTACATCTTTTGCACTAAAATGGAGCAGGATTTCTGCCAATGAACCATTCACGGTTTCTTCAAATAATTTGGTCAACTCACGCGATACAGAGGCGCTTCGATTAGCGCCAAAATATTCACTGAACTGTTCTAATGTTTTGACTAACCGGTAGGGAGATTCATAGAATATCATGGTACGCTCTTCTTCAGCCAGTTTTTTCAATACCGTTTGCCTTCCCTTTTTGTGGGGCAAAAAGCCTTCGAAAACAAAACGATCGGATGGGAGCCCGGATTTTACCAGAGCTGGAACAAAGGCAGTTGCTCCGGGTAAGCATTCAATTGCAAGTCCGGCTTGCAGGCAAGCGCGCGTAATTAAAAAACCGGGGTCTGAAATACCGGGAGTACCTGCATCGGTAACAAGGGCCATGGTTTCCCCTTTCTCCAATCGTTGGATGAGGGTATTCACCATTTTATGTTCATTAAATGTATGAAAGCTCTGAAGGGGTTTAGCAATGGCGTAATGCTTGAGCAAAAATCCTGACGTGCGCGTGTCTTCTGCCAGAATCAAATCAACCTGTTTCAATGTTTCTAATGCCCGTAATGTAATATCACCTAAGTTGCCGATTGGTGTAGGGACCAGGTAGAGTGAGGTTTTACGCGTACTCATGGACTACACCAGTTTGTCAATGGCCTCAGCAAGTTTGTGGTCGCGATCGGTTACGATATTCCCGTCATCATGGGTGCTGAGTTCAATGATTACTGTATTCCACGTATTTGTCCATGTCGGATGATGATTCATTTTTTCTGCGATGAATGCCACCTTCGTCATGAATGCGAAGGCTTCGATGAAATCGTTAAACTTGAAAGTTCTGGTAAGCTTATTATTTGCTTCGGTCCACGGCATAATAGCAGGGTTAATGTTGTGAATCTGGAAATGTTTACCAAGTTAACCCAATAACACACCAGAATCAAAGGGCAATTAATCCTTCAATGCGCGAAGCCTTTCGGTAAACATCAATCACGGAATTGCTGGAGGTCATCATTACTTGTGCGGTAATGCTAATATAATTTCCCTGTTTGGATAACCGTTCTGTGGTAGCGTTCAGCGGGAACAATTTCTTAACAGCATCTTCTTTTCCTGTTGGGACAATAAACTTGAATACATACAATGAAGGCCATTGATGATGTTCATCGAGTTTCTCCTGAAAGGAAATGAACCATTCTTCGTTCATGGTACAAATGGAAACGCCCCGAACAAGCCGGGGCGTACTTAATTAATGTTGATATTGACTAATAGAACTTATAGAGTAGATTCTCTATTCCTGAATTATCTTTTATTGCTTCTGCAATGCTAAAGCTGCTTCGGCTTTGCGCACCTTGTTCAAGTTGGGTCTTGTAAGCGGTATAATCGGCCACTGCCGGAGCAATGGTTTTGTTCTGGAGTTCCATAACAATAACTCCGTTTTCACCTACAAAAGGTTTTGAGCGTTTTCCATCCTCCAGAGAGAAGGCAATGCCCACTGCTTGTGGATCAAAGCCCGCAGTTGGTAGTGTATTGCTGCTTAGTTTCAGGTCGCTGCTGCTATAAATATTGGCATCCGTACCAAAGGCGATAGCCATTTCTTCTAATGTGCCTTTTGATTCACCTAATTTTTGGATGATGGCTTTTCCTTTAACCTGATTGCGAACCAGTGGCATGATTTCGTCTTTCACAAGATCAAAAGGTTTATAGCCTTTCTCTAGGCCATCAGTCATGATAGCCACTACGTAAATATCCTGAAGATCAAAGATCGTGGATACTTTACCTTTTGAAGCTTCGTTGAACAGCCATTTCACAATCTCGCGTGCTTCGCCCAACGTTCCGATTCTTCTGTCGCTACTGCCAATGTTTTTGGCATCCAGCACATTGTACTGCTCCTTCTTGGCTCTTTCTTTAAAATCTTCAAATCCGGAAATATCTGCGGCAAACATTTCTGCTTTTCTATAAGCTTCGTTTGTAGTAGCATCACTTGGCGTGATAGCGTTTTCTACAATGGCAAGTTCGTATGCTGTATTGTTTTTAAGTTCGGTAACATCAATGATGTGATAACCAAAATCTGTCTCAACAACATCGTTTAAAACTCCAGTGCGGGTTGCGCCAAATACGGCAGATTCAAAGGGCTTTACCATTTGCCCGCTGCTGAACCATCCCAGATCGCCACCACGCGATGCTGTACCATCTGTGCCGTGCTCGCGTGCTTTCAAACCAAAGTCAGCACCTCCTTTAATTTCATTCAGTATTTTTCTGGCCTTTTCTTTGGCTTCTTTTTTAGAGGCATCCGAAGTGTCTGTCCACTTAATCAGAATGTGACTTGCCTTGGCGTTGTATACCGTGTCCTGAAATACTTTCGAAACCTTTACAACCTTGAACGTATTTCCGTCAATGAACGGACCGATTACTTTTCCTTGTACAAGTTGATCGATACGAATAAAGCCTGGCAACGAACCAATGGTGTACCGGGCATATGGAGTTTGTCCTTCAGTAACTCCGGCTGCGTAAAGTGAATCGTCATCCGATGTAGCAAAGTCAGCCACCACCCGCTCTAACTCCTTACGGATGTCCAGCGTGTCTTGCGCTGAGGGGATCACCGGAATTCCGATGTAGCTGAGGCTCCTGGTTTCTTCGGTCTTGTATTTCTCTTTGTTTTTGTTGTAATAATCTTTCAGATCAGAGTCCGTCACCTTTGAGGATGAATCGCTCATAGCGTAGAAGGGCACATATAAAAATTTCACTTCGGCCACATCCGATTGTAAATGGTACTCGCGTTCTGCTTCTGCGGTTGTTGTATAGTTTGTTTTAACCAGCAGGTTTTCAAATTTAATCCTCTTGCGCCCGGGTAGTAAATCGCGTTGAAACAATTCCCACCGAACCCGCGGTTCAGAATTTTCAGGCATCGTTTTTACCTGATTCAGATATTGAACAACACGATCACGTTCAAACAGACCAGTTTGTTGATTCGTAAAGGCCATCTTAACATTCTCGTCAACATTTTTACCCTGGATCATATCCCAAATCTCATCGGATGTAACTTCCAGGCCTACTTTCTGGTATTGAGGTTCAATAGCATATTTCAGGATAAGCAACTCCCAGGCTTGCTGGCGAAGCGTAGTCATTTCGCGCTCACCAGGCTCACGGTTAAAGTTTAGAATATAGTTGGCTTCACGCTCTTTTACTGCGTTTTGAAACTCCTCCAACGAAACGGTGTGTCCGCCAATTTCGCCAACATCGTTACTGTTCAAATTAAAGATAGCAGACTGCCCGCTGAGCAAATCGCCAAGTATAAATGCTGCAATCGCAACAAACACAAAAACCACCACCCAGGTGCCCATTTTGTTGCGCAAACTTCCTATCAATGCCATAGTGTAAATTTTAAAGAGCCGCAAATTTAACCCGATATCTGTATAAGAAAAACCCGGCTCCAAAAAATCAGGTGGTTGGGGTTAAAATTTCTGTCTCTCAGGGCTTTAGGTGGGTTATTCTTCGGTTTTTTCGATGTTGGCAATGGCCATTTTTACAGTGCCGATACGATTGTCTTCTGTGGTTTGAATGGTGAAGGTAAAAGGTGGGATACTGACAGATTCATTGGGTTTAGGGAAGTCTTCGGTATAGGATAGAATCAATCCCCCAAGGGTTTCATAATCCCCAATGGGGAGATTCCATCCATAGGTATCGTTAAGGTAGTCAATTTCAAGACGGGCGCTTAGTAAATAGGTTTGATTGTCGAGCTTCTGTTCGATCAGGTCGTCTTCATCATGCTCATCTTCAATCTCACCGAAAATCTCTTCAATCACATCCTCCATGCTCACAATACCGGAGGTTCCACCAAATTCGTCCACTACAACAGCCAGGCTTTTTTGCCCGTTGGTGAACTGAACCATTAGTTCATTGGCCAGCGTGGTTTCGGGTACGGTTATGATCGGTGTAAGGATGGATTCAATAGATGAAGGTCGTTTGAAGAGCGCGGAGGAATGACAATATCCGATTACATCGTCAATGGAATTTCGATACACCAGGATTTTGGAATGACCACTTTCAACAAAAGCTTCGCGTAATTTTTCAATACCATCTTCAAGTTCCACAGCAACGATTTCAGTTCGGGGTATCATGCATTCGCGGATGCGGACGGATTTGAATTCGAGAGCATTGTTGAATATTCGTTTGTCTACCTCAATTTCTTCTTTGACAGGGTTAGTAGTTTCCTGAATAGCCAGATGGGTGAGGCCGGTTAAGCGAAACGCGGTTTTTTCTTCTTCATATTTTACCCGTGCAATGTAAAGCGTAAAATATTTCACTACGGTAATTATGCTGTATACTACCGGGAATAAAAGAAGATAAACCACTGCAAAGGGAATAGCCAACACCGAAACCATCCGATTAGGATTGGCAATAAATAAACTTTTGGCAAGGAGTTCGGACAAAATCAGAATAATAGCTGTGGAGATTAGTGTTACCAGGATGATGATAACAACTTTAGCGTTCAAGATACCAGGTAATTGTTGGGAAAAAAACGGTGTCAGCCAAAAGGTCATCAAGAGTGAAAAAGCTGCGATCGAAAGAACATTGCCTATGCGTGTGGTGCCTACAAACCAGAATAGTTTGTGGGTAAAATAAGACATGATTTTACCGGAAAGAATACCCTGCTTTTCCTGCAGTTCAAGTTGTAATTTGTTGGCTGCCAGGAAAGCAACTTCTATTCCGGAAAAAAATTGGGAGAAGATAAGCGCGACAACGATACCGGGGAGAAATTCCTGACTCATGATCTTACTTACGCTTACGAAATTGAAAAACAAAAAACAGAATCATGGTGAGCATGAGCGCCCAGTACGCACTACCAAATCCAAGGGTCATGGCCTGGTGAATACCGATAATGAGAAAACCCACAGCCAAAGAAAGAATGATGATATCGGGCAATCGCATGAACAAAAGTACAGAATTTAAGTGCCTGTCGGAAAAACCTATTCCTCTACTTCAATTTCGCCCTCCACCTTTTGAATTTCGTAGTCGGAAAGGTCTTGCTTGGCTGTCAGGCCGGTGCCATAGATAACATCGCCTTTTTGGCGAATCGTAACAAACTTATCGGTGAAAATTTTTTCTTCAGCAGGTTTCCAAAAGAGTTCTTCCGTATTGAGTTGCTCATTTTTCTCGACATTCTTCACCTCCACATTGCCGCGCCCCCGCCATTGGTTTTCCTGTTTAAAGAAATAGGCATCATTCGCACGGAGTGTTGATTGCAATTTGCCGAACTCGTTGTAGAATTCAAGGTAAATTCCTTTCGGGAATTCGCGGTCACCGCTCTTGAATTCATACATGACGTCAGCAGTCATTTTTACTTTTACCTTGTCATTTTCACTGTAATACAATTCAACCTTTTCAGCTTCACTGAGCGGCCCGGTGTATTCCAGCTGTTCCTGCGGTTCAGCTTTTCCACAGGACATGAGCGTGACAATGCTAAAAATGAAAACAAGTATTCGCATAAATGAAAAGGCCATAGTCGGTGCTATGGCCTTTTAGTATGGTTATGATTTGCTTAGTCGCGTGTCCGTACGGTAGTTGATTCATTGATCCAGCAACCTATAACTTTGGTTGAGCCCGCTTCTATATTTTGCTCGAAAATTTCGGCTTTTGAGGGGAAGGATCGTTTGGCCATTGCCATTTTATTGCTTCCCGCTTTCTGATAGTAATCGTAGGCAAGTAAATACACCATACGGTCTTCTGCCTGACTTTTCTTTTCAGCACAATCTTCAAAGCTGTTCATGTACAAGTCGCCAATTTTTTCGTAGGCATCTTTTGCGGTTTCTCCTCCAAATGAAGCGGCTTGTTTATAAAGTTCGCGGGCACTACGTTTATCACCCTTCTTGTTTTCAATGCTTCCCAGGTACAACACGCTCTCACCTTTATCAGAGGCTTCTTTGCAAATGCTTTGAGCTTCTTTAAAATATGCTTCTGCCTTTGACGTATTATCGGCTGCTAAGTAAGCTTTGCCAAGTGTTTTAGCCAGACCGCAATCGCGTTCGCCTTCAGGCGTATTACGGTGAATGGATTCACCAGCCTCTAGCCACAACGGGTCATCAATACATTTACCTTGCAGCATGAAGGAGAATATTTTCTTTGCCAATGCAATGTCGTTATTGTTTTGTTTGAACTTTGGCTCGAGGTATGTCTTTACAAATTTGCAATCGACTGTTACAATGGTAACCAGAATGGCGTTCACATCGTCCTGCATCTTTTTGTATCGATCAATCGGTTTACCTTCACTTTGTGCCTTCTTGATTTTGGCATCGATAACCTCCATGATTTTATCATAGCGTTGAATAACCTGATCATCGGTGAGTGTTTTTAACTTTAGTTTATTCTGGCGTACTACTGCCATGTAGGCAATAATGGAAGCATCCAATACATTCACTCCATTGAGTTCATAGGCCTTATCCATCAACGAAAGTGCCTCTGCGATCTTTGTTTCATCATTGACATAATATTTAACAAAGTGATTGGCTTTTCTATTGATTACCGCGGCTTCTTCACCACAGTTTTTTACTCTCAGGTCATAGATAATCATGAGCGAATCAATGTATACCTTTCTTCGCGCTTCAACCTTTTCAGCGCTGGCCAGTTGATCATAAATATCAGCACCATTGATGTAGATACTGGTGTTGAGATTAGGTGTGTTGTTTAAAAGCCAGTTCAACGAAATCTGGGCTTGCTTGAAATGCTTGCCTTTATACGCATCGGTATAGAGTGTCACTTTTTCTTCAGCCTTGGCTTTTTCTTCAGGATTTTCAGGCCACTTCCACTCCTTACATTGGGCGAAGGAAGAATAACCGGCACTCAGGAATAAGGCTAAAAAGAATGCCCCATGTAACAATTTTTTTTTCATACTCATTTTTTTCTTTTACTAGTCGAACTTCCTTTTAACAAACCACTGGTCGTTGAATGTAATTCCGAAATAAACTTTAAAGTAGCTCTCCTCCAAAACATTTACTTTCTTATCTCCCCGCTTTCCTACTTTAACGGCCAAATCTAAGCTTGAACGGCCCGCTGGAAGGGATAAGCCAAAATTAATGCCAAAATCCTTAACCTCCTTGCCATTTGTCAAAAAAGGATATTGCTCATAACTCACACCTGTTCGGTATGTAATCCTTTTGAAGTAACTTTCTACGGCAACAGGGTCGGGTGTAATCTCACCGCCAACCACCATTCGCCAAGCTTTTCCCAACCCTTCATCATCTTGACTCAGGCTTTTAAAGGATGACCAATCCTGGTAGGAAAATTCAGTTCCTACTGACCAAAAAGTTCCTTTTGCAAAGGATGCACCTAAAACGAGTGACTGCGGAACAGAAATGCTTCCCCTAACCGTATCCAGTGATGTTCCTTCGATTTTATCGCCTAAACTGGTTTCGCGAAAGAGCTGAACGCTGCTCCTTGTTTTCAGATCAGCTTTCAAATTATAAACTGCACCGATGCTCAGGGTGTAATTCTTTCTACCGATAGAGTCTTTACTAAACGATCCACCCAGACCAAAGGTGAAATCTTTGATATACGTTTTGTCTTCTACCACTGCATAATAGTTGGTGGGTGTACCAACATTGATTAACCTTCCCTTGTATCGGTTTACAACAGCGCCAAAAACATAGCTTGCTTTGAGCCCAACCGCGAAGTCTTCATTTAACCGAACGCCATTACTCCAATAAAGCTGAGTAGGGCCACCGCTACCTTCTTCTTCAACACTGACTTTGTCCGGGCTACCAATAACATCAGCCACATAGGAAAAACTATAGTTTACAGAAGTATAGGGCATTAATCCAAGTGAGGTAGTCCACTTACCCGGTTTAACCGGAAAAGCAGTGACGAGATAATTCATATTACCTCCTGTAGACTCTTCATTGGTGGTATCCCCGCTTACTGTTTTCCTTTCTGCGAGTATTCCAGCTCCAAAAATAGTTAATGTGTTGTACACCAGCAGGGCAGGATTTTGATTGTTCAGGTACCAGTACTGCGGCTGACTGACACCCATTCCTCCATTGCCCTGATTGTGCACCAATCCACTACCATAAGGCTCACCAATACCAAATGTTGAATAGGGTGAAGGTGCAGCTTGCCCCCATGCTTTTGCTGAACAAACGATGCAGGCAAAAACAAAAATGTACTTTTTAACGGTTGACATTATAAATTAAGATGCTGTTTAGCCCACTGAGAACCAGTTCAGGGCTCGCAAATATGGACGCTTTCAATTTGTTTTCAAAAAACCCGGTATCACCACCACATAAAATCACCTGTAAATCCGCAAATTTTACGCGATACAGGCGAATAATACCTTCAATTTCTTCTAATAATCCGTTGATAACTCCACTTTGAATGCAACTTTCTGTACTGTTGCCAATCAACGGAACATCATCTTTGGGCTTTACTAACGGCAACTTCGTGGTAAACGTATGAACAGCCTGAAACCGCATGGAAAGACCTGGAGAAATACCACCACCTATAAAATGCCCGTCTTTTGTAATCATATCATAGGTTATACAGGTTCCGGTGTCAATCACCAGACAATCATTATTTGGAAAAATCACCTTTGCTCCACAGACACCTGCAATTCTGTCTACACCCAATGTTTGAGGTGTGGCGTATTGAATCTCAATGGGCAGCGGAAGTGTTTGTGAAAGCACAAATTTCTTTTTGATATTCACAGCCCATTCGGTTATCATAAGCGCATCGGCCTTCACCGAACTTATGATGAAGTTGTCGGCAGAAAAGTTTTCCAGAAATTTTCTGAGTTCAGTTGTCTCTGAAAACAAGTGTTTTTCAACTAATTCGTGCTGATCAAAAATACCTACCTTGGCAGCGCTGTTGCCGTAGTCGATGACCAAATTCATCATGAATACCGGAGCGTTTATATAAGCGCCAAAGGTACGGTTAACGCATTACATTAACGATTAACTTTTTATGACGGAAGAAAAATATTCGGTTATTGGATTGATGTCAGGCACTTCATTGGATGGATTGGATATGGCGCATTGCACGTTTAAACATGATGGTAGTAGCTGGAGCTATCAACTTAAAAGAGCTGTTACCATTCCTTACACCGCAGCCTGGCGCAAGCATTTAATAACGGCTCACCTCTATGCCGGTGAAGAATTGATTGCTTTAGATATTGCCTACGGAAAATTTTTGGGAGACGCTTGTCTTAAATTTATCAAGGCAAACAGACTGAAGGCAGATTTTATTTCCTCACATGGTCATACAATCTTTCATCAGCCAAAAAAAGGTTTTACGTTTCAACTGGGAAATGGACAAGCCTTGTATGCGACCAGTGGGGTACCAGTAATATTGGATTTTAGAAGCCTGGATGTATTACGGGGAGGTGAAGGCGCGCCACTTGTTCCGGCTGGTGATAAATTTTTATTTAACGAATATTCTGTTTGTCTGAATCTGGGCGGTATCGCCAATCTTTCAATGGATGTAAAGGGAAGGCGCCTGGCGTATGACATTTGTTTCCTGAATATGGGGCTGAATTATCTAGCCACGAAGGCCGGAAAAAAATTTGATGCGCAAGGCTTAATGGCCGATAGTGGTGCGTTACATACTGGCCTTTGGAAAAATTTAATGCGCGTATACGCAGGCTTGCGAAAAAAGCGCCCTTCATTAGGCAGGGAGATATTTGAAAAACAAGTGCAGCCCTTGCTCGATGACGAATCCATTCCGCTTAACGACAGGCTACGAACATTCACCGATTCGGCCGCTGCAGAAATTTCAAGTTCCATTTTAACGACCAGTGAAAAGCCACGAGTATTGTGCACAGGTGGTGGTGCTTTTAATTCATTTTTTATTTCGCGACTGCTGGAATTTTGTGGTGATTATGCTGAACTGATCATTCCGGAAGATGACGTAGTGAACTTCAAAGAAGCGCTTGTATTTGCATTTTTAGGTGTGCTGCGTTACCGTGGCGAAATCAATTGTTTGAAAAGTGTTACCCACGCATCGCGCGATAGCAGCAGCGGTGTGATGATTGGCTTTTAGTAATGCTTTTTCGCCAAAGCGCTTATTGCTATTGCGTAATTTTTGGTTGCCTTCTGGTATTTTCCCTGCGCTTCAAAAGAAACACAGTTCAAATTCTGTAAAAAGCATGATCCACGATTTCTCAATGAACTGCCAGGTACGGATAGATTAACAGGTAGACAATAGCGCCTGCAAAATACCCCAGCATTGCCAGCAGTGAAATCTTTTTCAGGTACCAGATGAAATCAATCTTTTCCATTCCCATCACGGCAACTCCGGCAGCCGACCCAATGATAAGGATGCTACCGCCTGTACCGGCACAATAGGCCAGGTATTCCCAGATCATGTGGTCATGCGGATACGTTGTCATGCTGTACATACCCATGCTCGCAGCCACCAACGGAACGTTATCCACAATTGATGAAAGAATACCAATCAGCGTGATGATGATTCGATTATCACCCAAGGTTGTGTCGAGAAAGGAAGCAAAATGGTGGAGAATTTCCATGGACTCAAGGGCACTGACAGCAAGTAAAATCCCGAGGAAGAATAACACACTTGGAACGTCAATTCGGGTTAAGGCACCGGCCGCTGTATAGGGTCTTTTCTCCTGTTCATCCATATCGGGATTGATCAACTCTGAAACAACCCACAATACGCCTAGGGCGAGCAGCATGCCCAGGTACGGAGGCAGGTGCGTTACAGTTTTAAATACCGGCACAGAGATCAATCCACCTACGCCTAAAAAGAGCATCGCTTTCGATCCCTTGATTTCTTTATTACCATGGCCGTGTCCATGCGCTGCATCTTTGGAAGCATCATGACTACCGGCATGCCCAAGCTCACCTTTTAGTGTAAACTGCAAATAGATCAACGGTATCAGCATGCAAATGATACTTGGCAAAAGTAACGTTTTAACAATATTCCATGCTGTGATTTGTCCGCCAATCCACAACATGGTGGTGGTCACATCCCCAATGGGTGACCATGCGCCACCCGCGTTAGCCGCGATAACAATCATGCCGGCAAAAAACAACCGCATGTTTTTATTGGGAACCAACTTTCGTATCAGTGATATCATTACAATGGATGTTGTCAGGTTATCAAGAATGGCAGAAAGAAAAAACGTTACCCAGCAGACAATCCACATTAGTGCTTTTGGATCTTTGGTTTTAATACGATCGGTAATCAACCGGAATCCCTGATAGGCATCCACAAGCTCAACAATCGTCATGGCGCCCATCAGGAAAAATAAAATGGCCGCAATTTCACTCAAGTGATGCGACAATTGCTCGCTGATATGCGCCATGGGCTCACCCGATGTGAGGGCGTAGATTGTCCAGCAGATTACACCGGTTAATATGGCGGATGCGCTTTTATTGATCTTAATGGGATGCTCCAGGGCGATGAGTAGATACCCTATAATAAAGATGATAATGACGGTGATTTCCATGAAACTTCGATTTAGGTTGGCAACTTCACGGAATAATAATAACGGTTGAAACCGTTTTCAGCAAATTATATTTTAAAGAAGGCAGAAAAGCTCACGATTCTTTCGGATTTGGTTTTAATTCTACGAGTTCTGGTAATGATTTATTCATCTTCAGAATTTTTATAGAATAGTTATCGATCTCCAACTCCTGACCCTCATGAAGATCGAATGGTTTACGAAGCAGCAGTAAGCCGGCAAGGGTGTCATATTCTTCAGATTCTTCGAGGGGTTCATCCAGCTCTTTATTTATATCGCGAATGGGAGAGGTTGCAATGACCTGAAAGACATCTCCGTTGCGGGTTACAATCTGCGCCTCCTGATCGTGTTCATCTTGAATTTCTCCCACCAGTTCTTCCAGAATATCTTCCAATGTTACGAGTCCGATCGTTCCGCCATATTCACTTATTACAATTGCCATTTGAACCTTCCTGCGCTGGAAGTCGCGCAGCAAATGATCGATCGGTTTGTTTTCAGTAATGAAGTAGGGGTGGTGCGCAATTTCGAGAAGGGTCTTATTTGTTTTATTGAAATAATGATGAACAATATCTTTGCTGTGGGCAACACCCTTGATATCGTCCAGGCTCGTTTCATAAACCGGATAACGGGAGTAGCCTTCCTTCATAACGATGTGCATGGCTTCTTCCAGCGTAGCGGTTGCATTAATGCCGTATATTTTTATACGTGGAACCATTACCTGCTTCACCACGCGGTCGTCAAAATCAAAAACATTTTGAATGAGTTCGCGCTCATTGCTTTCAATTGCACCACCTTCTTCACTCTCAGCAATAATCAGTTTCAATTCTTCTTCGGAGTGAATCCCTTCATGCATACTCAGGGGTTTAATGCCAAAGATTTTCAGGATTAAGTTGGCCAGTCCATTCAAGAGAACAATGAAGGGTCTGAAAATAAAGTAAAAAATCCGCATCGGTATGGAAACGGCCAGGGTTGTTGGAGCCGGATACCGTATAGCCAGAGATTTAGGAGCAAGTTCACCGAAAACAATGTGCAGAACGGTTAGCGTAAAGAATGCTATAGGCATGGCGATGGTGTGTGCTGACGCTTCGGAGAGTTTAATCCCAAGCGTGTTCATGAGATTGAGAATGATGTTCGAAAAAACATCCTCACCTACCCAACCAAGCCCAAGGCTTGCCAGGGTAATCCCCAATTGCGTGGCGGCTAAAAAACCATCCAGGTTTTCGATGATGATCTGTGCTGCTTTTTTTCTGGCAGTGCCTGCCTGAAGGGCAATTTGAGACGAACGGACCTTAACAATGGCAAACTCAGCAGCTACGAAGAAGCCGTTTAAGGCAACCAGAAATAAGGTCAGAAAAAGAGAAAAAGTCATTTATCGGAAGCGCCAAAAATCAAATTTAAGCTTTTGTCATGTTTCAGACACGATTAGGGCAGACAAAAGGGATACTTTTTAAGTCATCACATAACAACTAAGCTACTCATGACAATCCAAAAAGGCCTTCATTCAGCGCATTGAGTGCTTTTTCTTTGTATTGTTTCTCGATCAACACGGAAACGTTATTGACGCTACCGCCACAGGATACCATTCGCACAGGGAAATCATGAAGGGAATCAAATACTTTTGTCAGCACGCCTTTCTGTTCCATCATTTTATTACCCACAATACAAATAATGGTTTGGTCCTTATCCACTTCAATGGTTCCGAATTTTTTCAACTCAGTCTCAATTGAACTCAGGTGCGTGTCGTTATCGATGGTCAATGATACGGCCACTTCCGAGGTAGTAATCATGTCGATTGAGGTCTTGTAGTTTTCGAAGACTTCAAATACCCTGCGCAAAAAGCCATAGGCCATGAGCATGCGTGATGACTTAATGTTGATGGCCGTGATGCCATCTTTTGCGGCTATGGCTTTGAATGTTCCCTCCGAACCTTTGCTGGTGATAATGGTGCCCGGAGCCTTTTCATCCATTGTGTTTTTCAACCGAACGGGTACGTTGTACTTCTGTGCAGGAACGATGGTAGAGGGGTGAAGAATTTTTGCACCAAAGTAAGCAAGCTCTGAGGCCTCATCAAAAGTAAGCTCGGATATCGGTACGGTTTTCTTTACAATGCGCGGATCGTTATTGTGCATACCGTCAATATCCGTCCAAATTTGAATCTCTTCAGCACGAATGGCTGCGCCTACCAGCGATGCCGTATAATCACTGCCACCGCGTTTGAGGTTATCAATTTCATTACGGTGATTGCGGCAAATATATCCTTGTGTAATAATGATGTCGATATTGTTCAGTGAATTTACCAGGGGCTTGAGACGCTCCGAAATTTTTTCTAATTCAGGCTCCTCATTCTCATCGATCGACATGAAGTAAAGAGCGGGCAACAAGCGCGCACTGATTTTTCTTTCCTGCAAGTGCTGATAGAATAACTCGGTGGAAATCAGTTCACCTTGTGCCAGCAATTCACGATAACCTTTGTTATCAAATTGCCCGGCTGCCAGCATGCGAATAAAAATAAAAAAGCGACTGACTATTTCCTGCCCGATGGCGTGAAAGGCTTCACTCCCGAACAAATCTTTAATAAAGGCCTGGTAATGTTTTTCAAGGGTGTCAATAACTTCTTCAGCTTTTGCGCGCTGCCCAAGCAAAAGATGATCGCCAATGGAGACAAGCGAATTGGTGGTTCCGGATAATGCAGAGAGTACAACAATTTTTTTACCTGATGTGGTGAGTAAAAGATCAGCGATCTTTTTCATGCGCTCAGGCTTGCCAACAGAAGTCCCACCAAATTTTAAAACGACCATAATTTTTCAGTTTTATGAAAGCGAGCAAATTTAGTTATCTGCTGAAATAAAAAGTGCATGGATTGAAACAATGCGAAAAAAATCAGACATGAACAGCCGAACAACTGTTCAGTTGCATCCACGAAAAACGCCCCGATTTTGGCGGGGCGTTTTTTCTAGAGAAAAGAATTTCAGTTCTTACTTCTTATCGTTCACTTCTTCATATTCAACATCCGAAACATCGCTGGCGCTGCTTCCATTGTTAGATGAGGTAGGGCCGGCTTCTGGTCCAGGTTGTGCCCCATCGGGGCTGCCACTGGCCTGATACATTTCCGTAGCTGCGGCCTGCCAGGCGGTATTCAAGGCAGTCATCGCGGCATCAATACCGGCAATGTCCTGAATCTTGTGCGCTTCTTTCAATCGATCAAGCGCACCGGATACGGCAGCTTTATTTCCTTCAGAAAGTTTGTCGCCATACTCTTTCAACTGTTTCTCGGTCTGGAAAATCAGTGAGTCGGCAGAGTTGATTTTTTCAACACGCTCCTTAGCCTTTTGATCAGCATCGGCATTGGCCTGCGCTTCCTGTTTCATTTTATTAATCTCGGCATCGGTCAGGCCGGATGAAGCTTCAATTCTGATTTTTTGCTCCTTGCCTGTACCCTTATCTTTTGCGGATACGTGCAGAATGCCGTTAGCATCAATATCAAACGTTACTTCAACTTGAGGAACACCGCGTGGTGCAGGCGGAATTCCATCGAGGTGAAAGCGACCAATGGTACGATTGTCTTTCGCCATCGGGCGTTCGCCCTGCAACACGTGAATTTCAACAGAGGGTTGATTGTCGGCAGCGGTAGAGAACACTTCCGATTTCTTGGATGGAATAGTTGTATTCGATTCAATCAATCGGGTGAATACACCACCGAGTGTTTCAATACCCAACGAAAGCGGAGTAACATCCAACAACAACACATCTTTTACTTCACCGGTTAACACACCACCCTGAATAGCAGCTCCAACAGCTACAACCTCATCGGGGTTAACACCTTTAGAAGGTTTCTTGCCGAAGAATTTTTCTACTTCTTCTACAATTCTTGGGATGCGGGTAGAACCACCTACCAGGATGACTTCATCAATCTCACCAATCGATACACCTGAATCTTCCACGGCTTTGCGACAAGGTTCAAGTGTTCGTTTTACCAGATCATCCACCAGTTGCTCAAACTTTGCTCGGCTGATTTTCTTCACCAAGTGTTTGGGTACTCCATCAATCGAAGTGATATACGGTAGATTCACTTCAGTTTCCTGTGAACTCGACAGTTCGATCTTTGCTTTTTCAGCAGCTTCTTTCAAGCGTTGAAGTGCCATCGGATCTTTCCGCAGATCAACATTTTCTTCGCGCTTAAATTCATCGGCCAACCAGTTCATGATGCGTTGGTCGAAGTCATCGCCACCGAGGTGAACATCACCGTTGGTTGATTTTACTTCGAAGACGCCATCACCTAATTCTAATATTGAGATATCGAATGTACCACCACCAAGGTCGTACACGGCAATTTTCATGTCTTTGTTTTTCTTATCCAGGCCGTAGGCAAGTGCTGCGGCTGTTGGTTCATTGATAATGCGCTTCACATCAAGTCCGGCAATCTGTCCAGCCTCTTTAGTAGCCTGACGTTCTGCATCGTTAAAGTAAGCAGGCACGGTAATAACGGCTTCGGTTACTGTTGTTCCGAGGTAGTCTTCTGCTGTGCTCTTCATTTTTTGAAGGATCATCGCAGAGATTTCCTGTGCGGTGTATAAACGATCGCCAATACGAACGCGCACGGTGTCATTGTTTCCACTCTCAACCTGGTAACTCACCATTTTCTTTTCGCCATCCACGTCCTGGAATTTTTTACCCATGAAACGTTTGATGGAAGAGACGGTGTTTTTAGGGTTGGTGATCGACTGACGTTTGGCCGGGTCACCCACCTTGCGTTCGCCTTTACCATCATCCAAAAATGCCACAATAGAGGGAGTAGTTCTCCGTCCTTCACTGTTAGCAATTACAACAGGCTCACTGCCTTCCATTACGGCCACGCACGAGTTTGTTGTTCCTAAGTCGATTCCGATTATTTTTCCCATGATATTGTCAGGTTTTAATTTCTAATTCCAAGTAATACCTGTTTATCAAGGGTTATGCCAGTAGAGATTTATGCCAAAAAGGTGACACAATGACAGAATATTTGTGTGTGCGCTGGGCTCAAGAAGATTTAATGGCTTCTTAAATTTTACTGCGACCAGGATGTAGGCATTCGGTTCCAGCGATGCTCTTTTAACTCTTCAACCAATTCAGGAGGTAGTTTCTTGCCATCACTCGTGGCGATGTTGGCCTCAACGTTTCTAAGTTTGCGCATACCGGGTATAATGGTGTGAACATCATCATTACACAGAATGAAACGCAACGCCATTTGCGCCATTGACATCCGTGAAGGAATTAGTGGTCGAAGGGCATCGGCATGCTCAACACTCGCGATAAGATTTTCAGGAACAAAATAAGTTGAGCGCCAATCATCTTTAGGAAATACAGTCTCTTTTGTCAGCGCTCCTGTCAAGGTTCCCTCATCAAAGGGAACGCGCGCGATTACTCCGATATCAAGTTTACGGCATAATGGAAAGAGATTGTCTTCAGGGGCCTGGTCAAAAATGTTGTAGATCACTTGAACAGTATCGATCAAACCTGTTCTCAGGGTATTCAACACATTGTCGGGCTCCCAGCGGTTAACGCTTATGCCGATGTGTTTTATTTTTCCTTCCAGTTTCAGTTTTTCAATGGCTCTTTTCCACTCATCCTGATCGGCCCAGCCATCTTCCCACACATGGAATTGTTGCAGATCAATGCAGTCAGTGTTTAAGTTCTTCAAACTCTTTTCGGTGTATTCGATGATGTGCGATGCAGGAAAGCAATCTTCCAGTTTAAACTCCGGTTTGGAGGGCCACGTGAAATTTTTAGGAGGAATTTTAGTGGCGAAGTAAAGTCGTTTTGACGAATACTTTTTGATCAGATTTCCAAGGATTTTTTCACTGGCACCCGCGCCATAGCCCCAGGCGGTATCAAAAAAATTACAGCCCAGTTCAACAGAACGTTCGAGCGCCTCATCGACTTCACCTGGTTCTGTGCCTGTCCAGCCTGCGAGGCCCCACATGCCGTAACCAATTTCACTGATATTCCAGTTCGTTTTTCCAAATCTGCGGTACTCCATTTTAGATTGATCGGTTATGCAGTCCAAGATAGTATTTAAGGAAAGATCATCAGCGGCCTACCGGACTTTTGTTACTTTTGCCCCTTGATTATTGAATATAATGACGTTAGACGAGGAGATAGCAAAACGCAGAACATTTGGCATTATCAGTCACCCGGATGCAGGCAAAACTACGCTTACGGAAAAGCTTCTGCTTTTTGGAGGAGCGATTCAAAAAGCCGGTGCTGTGAAGTCCAGCAAGATAAAGGACCATGCCCGATCGGACTGGATGGAGATTGAAAAGCAACGGGGAATTTCCGTAGCCACTTCCGTGATGGGTTTTAATTATAAGGACATCAAGATCAATTTACTGGACACGCCCGGTCACCAGGATTTTGCCGAAGATACCTATCGCACACTCACGGCTGTGGATAGTGTTATCATGGTGGTAGACTGTGTGAAAGGTGTGGAGATGCAAACAGAAAAACTTATGGAGGTTTGCCGGATGCGCAATACACCAGTGATTTGTTTCATCAACAAACTCGATCGCGAAGGCCAAGATCCTTTCGATCTCCTTGACGAGATTGAAGCCAAGCTTCGCATCAAAGTACATCCGTTAAGCTGGCCCATCAGCATGGGTAAAACCTTCAAAGGTGTTTATAGCCTGTATGAAAAAAGTTTAAAGCTTTTCACACCCAGTAAAACCACCGTGGAGGAAGGTATTGAAATAGCCGACCTCAACGATCCGGTTATTGATAGCCGCGTGGGCGAGACAAATGCAAAGCAACTTCGTGCTGATGTCGAATTACTGGAGGGTGTTTACCCACAGTTTAATGTACAGGATTATTTAGATGGAAAAGTTGCTCCTGTTTTTTTTGGAAGTGCGGTCAACAATTTTGGAGTAAAAGAATTACTCGATACGTTTATTCGGATTGCTCCACCTCCCATTCCTCGCGAAACAACAGCCAGCATCATTGAGCCCAACAACAGCAAATTTTCCGGTTTTGTATTTAAGATTCATGCCAACATGGATCCCAAACACCGGAATAGAATCGCTTTCGTTCGCATTTGTTCCGGCAAGTTTGAACGAGGCAGCAACTACTACCACGTTCGTAATGAAAAAAGCATTCGCTTTTCCAACGCTACTGCCTTCATGGCGCAAGACCGCGAGACGGTGGATGAAGCCTGGCCGGGTGATATTGTGGGTATCTATGATACCGGAAATTTGAAAATCGGTGACACGCTTACCGATGGAGAAAAGTTTATCTACACAGGCATACCCAGCTTCTCTCCCGAAATTTTTAAAGAGGTGGTAAACATGGATGCCATGAAGACCAAGCAATTGGAGAAAGGCCTCTTGCAATTAATGGAAGAAGGCGTAGCGCAGTTGTTCACCTATCAGTTGGGTAAGCGAAAGGTAGTTGGTGTAGTGGGCGCATTGCAGTTTGAGGTAATTCAGTTCCGGTTGAAGAATGAATACAGCGCCTCGGTGCAGTTTGTTCCGCAAAATATTTATAAAGCCTGTTGGATCAGCAGCAAGGATCAAAAAAAGCTGAACGAGTTTATTGATTCGAAGCAACGCCATATCGCGCTGGATAAAGATGATAAGCTTGTTTTTATGGCCGAGTCAAGAGCATGGCTTCAAATGGTGCAGGATAATTTTCCCGACATCAATTTTCATTTTACATCTGAATTTAAGGATTAACACTTCGCGATGAGCGGGCAGAAACCTTTTGAAGTAATCTTTGAAGACAACCATCTGCTCGTGGTGAATAAATCGTCAGGTGTTTTGGTGCAGGGTGATGCGACAGGGGATACACCGCTTGTGGAGTTATGCAAAAGTTACATTAAGGAAAAACATCACAAGCCCGGAGCTGTTTTCATGGGTGTTGTTCATCGGCTGGACAGACCGGTCAGTGGCATCGTTGTGCTGGCGCGAACATCCAAAGGACTGGAACGTATGAATGCACTGTTTCGGGAGAAGCAAACAACAAAGATTTATTGGGCTATTGTGAAAAAGGAACCACAGCAACGTGAGGGTACGTTGATACACTGGCTGTTAAAGGATGAAAAGAAAAACAAAACAACTGCTTTCACCAGAGAGACTGATGGAGCGCAGCGTTCGGAATTGTCGTATCAGGTAATTGGAAATGCAGTAGGATGCTGGTTGTTGGAGGTTAGACCGGTTACAGGCCGATCGCATCAAATTCGTGTTCAGTTGGCAAGCATGGGTTGCCCCATAAAAGGAGATTTAAAATATGGTGATGACCACGCCAATGAAGACGGGAGCATTTGTCTTCACGCCAGGCAATTACACTTTATTCATCCTGTAAAGAAAGACGCTGTAGTGTTCACGGCACCGTTACCACCAAGTGGATTATGGAAATATTTCTTGAAATTCAGTTCTTAAAGTGAAATCATGACCAACACTTCATGGTTAGAAAAATTAAGGTTGCGCTGGAAACTGGATAGCCTCCGGCAAGTGCTTATTGTCTTGCTGGTATTTGCTTGTACAGGCTTCACCGTATTTTTCATCAAAAGACCTTTTCTTCACTTTTTAGTAGGGGCCCAGGGCGATACCCTCACGGCATCTGTTTTATATTATATTCTGATTTTACCGCTCTATAACCTGCTGTTGCTGGCATATGGTTTTTTGTTCGGCCAGTTTGATTTTTTTTGGAATTTTGAAAAGCGATTCTTCCAGAGATTGCTTAAGTTTAAGAAACGGAAACCCTAAATACTTTAATCATGAAGAAATTTTCAATGCTTGTTATTGCTGTCGCGATGATGGCGTCCTGCTCCGCACCAAAATATGCCTATCATTTTGATCACTATGATTACAACAGCGGTAAGAAAAACAAGGGTGAATCCCTTACTGCACTACCCGGTCAACATGAGAACGTCTTTGCAGTTGACCAGGAAACAATGGTGGCCAGTGCCGATGAAAAGTTGATGGTTATTGCTGAAAATCCGGTTTCCACCCGCGAGGCAGCTAGCAAGACATATAAGGGAATGTCAAAAACTGAACGCAAGGAATTCCGAAAGGAGTTGAAGGAGGACATGAAGAACTATTCAAAAGCATTGAAGTCGGGCGATCATGTTGCAGCTGCAGCAGCTACTAAAGCCATGGATCATGATTTAAAATTGGCCATTATTTTTGGCGCTGTTGGGGTAACGCTGAACCTATTCGGTGGAGTAAACTCTGTATTCTGGATTTTGGGTGTTATTGCGATTGTTATTGGTGTCGTCTTTTTTATCAAGTGGATATCGCGTCAGTAATGAAGCATCCAGCATAAAAAAAGCCCAGTTTGACGCTGGGCTTTTTTATGAAAGTTAATGGTATTTGGTTAGGCAGCAATGCCATCCGCCAGAAGAATCACTTTATTAGCCAACACCTCTACTACTCCTCCTGTAATCGTGATTGTTTCGTGAACTTCTTTTGATTTGTATTCCACTATACCCTCCTTCAGCAAGCTGATGAGCGGTGCGTGGTTATCCATGATCTGAAATGAACCATCGGCTCCGGGAAAAGTAGCGAGGACTACATCGCCCTGGAATACCTTTTTTTCGGGTGTTAATATTTCAAGATACATTGTCTTCTCGTTAGGGTTTAGAAACTTGAGCAATGTTATCCATCGCTCATGAGCAATTAATTTTTAACCTTTTGCTTCTGCCATCATTTTCTCGCCCTTCTCTACAGCTTGCTCAATGCTACCCACCAGGTTGAATGCCATTTCAGGGAGGTGATCATACTGACCATCCATGATGGCATTGAACGCCTTGATGGTATCTTTAATATCAACCAATACGCCCTTCAAACCCGTGAATGCTTCCGCTACGTGGAAAGGTTGAGATAAGAAACGCTGTACACGTCTGGCGCGGTGTACCACCAGTTTATCTTCATCCGATAACTCATCCATACCCAAAATGGCAATGATATCCTGAAGCTCTTTGTAACGCTGAAGGATGCTCTTAACACGTTGCGCACAATTGTAATGCTCTTCTCCAACAATTTCAGGACGAAGAATACGGGATGTTGAATCCAATGGATCAACAGCAGGGTAAATACCAAGCTCAGAAATCTTACGACTTAATACGGTCGTAGCATCCAAGTGAGCAAAGGTTGTTGCAGGAGCTGGATCAGTCAAGTCATCGGCAGGAACGTAAACGGCCTGCACAGATGTAATCGAACCATTTTTGGTGGACGTGATGCGCTCTTGCATTGCACCCATTTCAGTAGCCAGTGTTGGCTGATAGCCCACAGCGGAAGGCATACGACCAAGAAGTGCTGATACTTCAGAACCTGCTTGTGTGAAACGGAATATATTATCAATAAAGAACAGGATGTCGCGACCTTTACCTTTGCCATCACCATCGCGGAAATACTCCGCTACCGTCAAACCAGACAGGGCAACACGGGCACGTGCTCCAGGAGGTTCGTTCATTTGTCCGAATACGAAGGTTGCTTTCGATTCTCTCAAGTCTTCTTCCGATACCTGAGAAAGATCCCAGCCCCCGGCATGCAAAGATTTTAAAAAGTTTTCACCGTAGTTAACGATACCGGCTTCAATCATTTCGCGGAGCAAGTCATTTCCTTCGCGGGTTCTTTCACCCACACCGGCAAATACAGAAAGTCCGGAATAGGCTTTCGCGATATTGTTAATCAACTCCTGAATCAATACCGTTTTTCCAACACCCGCACCACCAAACAATCCGATTTTTCCACCTTTTGAGTAGGGCTCAATAAGGTCAATAACTTTTATACCTGTAAACAGAACTTCAGTGGAAGTTGAGAGATCTTCGAAAGCAGGCGATGGACGGTGAATTGGGAGCGATTGCTCGCCTTTTGGCTGTTTGATACCATCGATTGCTTCACCAATAACATTGAAAAGACGACCCTTAATATCTTCACCAATGGGCATTTTAATGGGTGAACCGGTATCGGTTACGGGCATGCCGCGAACCAAACCTTCTGTACCTTCCATGGAAATGGTTCTGACGCGATCTTCGCCCAGGTGTTGCTGACACTCCAACACCACTTTGGTGCCATCGTGCTTGGTAACTTCAAGAGAATCAAGGATGTTCGGTAACTTTGCACCTGCGCCATCAAAGGCTACGTCTACTACAGGGCCAATTACCTGGGTGATCTTTCCAATATTTGCCATTGTATCTTAGTTTTGAAAATTATGGGTCTGAAAATTCGACCGCAAAAGTAGCCGTTTACGAATGAAGTACAAAGTATGAAGTGCGAATTATTCCTTCCCTTCCAGGGTCAATTGTTAAGCATTTTGGGCACTGGCTGAGACCACTACCGGGCTTTCTCCGGTTGTTGCATGCAACGCAATGCGGAACGTGGTACCCTGGTTCTCTTCCGATGACTTAACATAGATTTTGCCATCGTGATAGGCTTCAATGATCCTTTTTGCCAAGGTCAGTCCGAGTCCCCATCCTCGTTTTTTGGTAGTAAAACCAGCCCGGAATACCATATCAATTTTTGCCCGGGGAATGCCTTTTCCAGTATCTGAAATATCGATGAAGACCTTATTTTCATTTCCCCGCAAGATTTTGATAGCAATGGTGCCCGAACTACCCATAGCATCCACCGCATTCTTGCAGAGGTTTTCAATCACCCATTCGAAAAGAGGAGCATGCACCTTCGAGTATATATTTTCAGATAAGGTAAAAACCTCCATCTTGATTTTTGACGACACCCTCGGCCTCAGGTAGTTCACAACATTATTGATGAGCAATACAACATTTTCCTTTTTCAAGGTAGGAATAGAGCCAATGCTCGAGAACCGTTCTGTTACTGTTCTTAATTTTTGAATATCTTTTTCCAGCTCTTCAACGAATCCTCTTTCGCGCAGGTCTTTGTCTTCACGCAGTACTTCAACCCAGGCCATTAGCGATGAAAGTGGCGTACCCAATTGGTGGGCTGTCTCCTTGGCAAGTCCAACCCAAACGCGGTTTTGTTCGGCTGCTTTAGAGTAGTTAAACGCCAGGTAAGCTATGAAAGCGAAAATAGCAATGACAGATAGTTGAATGTAAGGATACGCGATAAGCTGAGCGAGCAGGAAAGAATTTTTGTAGTAGACAAAGCCATAATCTTCCACGTCACCATTCTCTCCCTTGTACGTCATTTTAATTGGATCGTAGAGTTTTTTCATCTCCTCAATTTCATGCCGCAGTATTCTGTTTTTTCGGGTTTGTGACCAGGTTTCATTCAGGTCAATGTTACGGTATTGATACTCGCCACTTTTGGTTATCCAGATCGTAGGAATAGAATTGTTTTTAAAGATGATCTCATCGGTGATGAACAAAATATTGTCGTTCGACTCATCATGAAGCGTGTACTCCAGCGCCCTGGCAAAAAGTTCTACCTGTTGCTTTTCGCGTTCTTTAAGTTGCTCAACGAGAATATTGGTATAATAGATTGAGCCAATACTGATCAATACCGAAACCGCGAGCACAAACCATTTTAAATTGGTGTTAGACTCGTAAAAGTCAGTTTGAGGTATAGGATTTTTAATGGCCATGAACCTCTGAAAATAAATAAAAAAACCGGATGAACTTCATCCGGCTGGTATTTCAGTTATGAATGGTTTAGCCTTTCAGCATAAACCATTTTGCCAATACCCTGTAATTAATTTTTGTACCGTGCATCAAAATGCCCACGCGGTATATCCTTCCGGCTGCCCAGGTGGTTAAAATAAAACCAGCCACCAACGAAACCATAGACAAAGCCAGTTGCCAATCCGGTACGCCAAAACCAATTCGCCCCATCATGGCAATTGGGGATGTAAATGGAATGATGGATAACCAGACACTCACCGTGCCGTGTGGATCTTGCAACGTGAAGGTGAAAAGTCCAAAGTAAGAAATCAATAACGGGATAGTAATCGGAAACATAAATTGTTGTGCCTCAGCTGGACTATCAACAGCTGATCCTACGGCTGCAAACAATGCACCGTACAATAGATATCCACCTAAAAAGAAGAATAAGAATACGGAGATAATGTAGCCAAATGGAATCTGGCTCATTACATTCAGAAATTCTACGGCTCCCGGCTGCTGAAATTCTGTATTCTGGGTCATTTGTTCTGCCATTTGCTGCTGGGGCATCTCCAGACCAAAAAGACCTAATACCAATGTTGAGACAGTAGTGATCAGGATGATCCAGATTAAAAATTGTAAAAGTCCAACGGAAGCAAGTCCGATGATTTTGCCCATCATCAACTGGAAGGGTTTTACAGAGGAGACAATCACTTCTACCACCTTGCTCGTTTTCTCTTCAATGATACCCTGCATGATCTGTGCACCATAAATAAAAATGAACATGTACATCATGATGCCACCGGCCATACCTACCCCAAAAAGCACATTCGAGTCGGATTTTTTCTCAGCACCACTTTCGGAGAGGTTTACATTCTGAATGGAGATATCTGTTTTCAAACTATCCAATATCTTTTTGTCGATATTGAATTTCTGCATTTTTAATTCTTTAATGCGGCCTTCCAGCATGCCTTCCAAATCGCCTACCTCTGTGGGGCTTGGATTTACTTTTGTATACAGTGACAGACCTTTTGGAGCGAATAGTTCAAAGGTGGGTACATAGAGTAACCCATAACTTTTATTTTGTTGAAAGTCTTTTTTAGCATCCTCAATACTGCCATCAAATTTTTTGAAAATGAACTTCGAAGTGTCAGGTACAAAATAGCCACTTTCATCTACATACTGAATTACATTTTTAGTAGCACTCTTCTTCTGCTCAATGGCTACGTATACCAGTATGGCCATGATGGCCGGAAAAATCAGTGGCAATAAAATGGTGGCAATTATAAAAGATTTTTTCTGTACGCGGTTCAATACTTCACGTTGGATAATTAACCAGATCTTATTCATCTGAACCTCCTTTCACTGTAGCAATAAAAATTTCACTCATGGTTGGAATCTTTTCTACAAAACTGTGCACTTCCGTAAGTTCCGTCAAGTCCCGGATTAATTGATTGGGTGTTTGGGTACCTTTAATTTGAATGGTTGACTGAAAGAAGGAATCGTCCAGGGGCTTTTGCTGCAGAAGTTCATATCGATCTGCAGTAAGGGTAAAACTGCCCTTATGCTCAACTGAAAACGTATTTGTTTTATAGGCATCCTTCACTTGTTTCTTGGAGCCTTCTAAAACTTTTTTTGATTTATTAATCATCACGATGTGATCGCAGAGATCTTCTACGGTTTCCATGCGGTGCGTAGAAAAAATAATGGTACAACCTTTTTCCTTCAGCTCCAGAATTTCTTCCGTGATGAGTTGCGCATTGACCGGGTCAAATCCGGAGAAAGGCTCATCCAGAATGATCAGTTTAGGCTCGTGCATCACGGTGCTGATGAACTGTACTTTTTGCGCCATGCCTTTACTGAGGTCTTCAACCTTCTTATTCCACCAATCGGTGATTTCAAATTTTCTCATCCAGGCTTTACTCTTTTCAACGGCATCTTTTCGGGAGAGGCCCTTGAGTTGAGCAAAGTAAATCAGCTGTTCGCCAACTTTTAATTTCTTGTAAAGTCCTCTTTCTTCCGGAAGATATCCGATTGTGCCGATGTGTTTTTCCTGTAATTGTTCACCAAAGATTCTGATTTCTCCGCTATCGGCATTGATGATTTGATTGATGATGCGTATGAGTGTTGTTTTACCGGCACCATTTGGCCCCAATAAACCAAAAATTGTTTTTTCCGGTATTTGTAAACTGATCTGATCAAGCGCCAAATGATTGGTGTAGCGCTTGGTCACATTGAGGGCGGTTAATGCTTCCACGAGATTATTTTTTTAACACTAAATTAGTGTCAAAAGATAAGCAGGAATTACAAATAACCGTAGGGTGAATTTTGGAGACCAGGAAAAAAAGAAGCCCTATCAGGGATTTGAAGCTTCTTTGAAAATGATGTTGCCCATGGACACATCAAGATCGAAGGTTAAACTGCCGGGCGCATCTTTTTTATAGGCAGCGTTAACAAACGTATTCGGTCCAATTTTTTTCATGCCACTTACCATCTTTACACTGCACAGCCAGGAATCTTGAATTTTAATGAGAATAGGAGTGTCGCTGGGTGGAAGGATGATGGTTAAGTTGCCGGCTCCTACACTGCCCTTTATTATATTACTGACAAGCGGTTTAGTGCCAAGATCAAGGAGCATGTTACCGAAGCCAACATCAGCAATGACATTTCGCGTTCTGGATTGATTGAGGTTTTTAACATTGACAGAACCAAGGTCAACTTTAATAAAGAAGGTATCCATGTCGATCTGGTTTTCCAGTCCAGGGTACCCAATTGATACGTTGGCGCTTCCGGTATTAATTTTAAGTTTTTTGATGGCAAGTCCGGAGAGGTCAATATTGGCGTTGCCAACACCATAGTTGAGCTCCATCGTATAGGGCTTGGTATCAGTAAGGTACATTTTCCAGATTTTTTCACCGGATGTTTTTTCGGTAGCGCCAAAAATACGGGTAGAAATAGATTGGCTGATGCCTTCACTTTTTGATTCTTCCAGGTTCAAATACACCTCGCAGGTTTTGCCTTTTACATCCTTGCTAAAGTTATGAGAGTAAGCAGCCTCGTCCTGATTGCTAAAGACATTCAGTATTTCAGCATTTTTGGATGGCTTTATAAAGCAATTACCGCTATTGGCTTTGAGGCTGAGCTTTATATCATCACAGGCAGAAGTGCTCTCCACAGTGAATTGCTTCTTAATTTGTCCGATTGCCGACCCCGCCAGTGCAATTCCAAAAATTGTGAACCAAAAACTTCTCTGCATGATGAATACTTACGGCCTCAGCATCATTTAGTTACGAGGTGTAAGAATAAGTTAAAAATCGTAAAAAAATAAACCCGTTTTTGGGCTCAAAACGGGTCTATCTAAATTATGTGTGATATAAATCAGTTAAAAATCTCTTTCATTCGTTCAAAAAAGCCTTTTTCGTTAGCATCAGGATGGGGAATAAAGTTAGGCGAGTGGCGCAGGGTTTCCAGCTTTGCTTTTTCCTCTGAAGTCAGTTTTTTAGGCGTCCAGACGTTTATATAGATCAGCTGATCGCCCGTTTCGTATCCGTTTACATCTTTAAGTCCTTTTCCCCGAAGCCTGAGTATCCTTCCGCTTTGCGTTCCGGGTTCTATTTTGATTTTTACTTTTCCACCAACAGATGGAACTTCTACTGCTGTTCCCAAGGCTGCGTCAATAAAACTGATGTAGAGGTCGTATACCAGATTATTTCCATCGCGTTTCAGAAACTGATCTTCTTGCTCTTCTATCAGGATGAGTAAATCACCGGCAATGCCACCACCCGGGGCTTCGTTTCCTTTTCCTGACATGGATAATTGCATGCCATCGGCAACTCCAGCAGGGACTTTTATGGAGATGACTTCTTCTTTGGAGATAAGTCCGGAGTTATCCACTCCATGTGGACGCTTGTCAATGATCTGGCCAGAGCCATCGCATTGACTACAGGTGGAGGCAGAAACCATTTGGCCCAGCATGGTATTGACCACTTTTCGAATCTGACCAGTGCCCTGGCAGGTTGTGCAGGTTTTGAAGGTTACACCGTCAGCCCGCATCAGCCTGTTAACCTTAATTTTTTTCTCCACTCCGTTCGCAATTTCATCTAGCGAAAGCTTGAGTTTGATGCGAAGGTTTGAGCCTTTGCGCTGACGTCTTCCGCCACTGCTGCGGGAGCCACCGCCAAAGAAGCTGTCGAAAGGACTTCCACCGCCACCAAAAATATCTCCAAACTGGCTGAAGATGTCATCCATGTTCATGGTGTGTCCGCCATATCCACCAGCCCCGGCACCAGCATGACCAAAGCGATCGTACTTGGCACGTTTATCTGGATCGCTTAATATTTCATACGCTTCAGCGGCCTCTTTAAATTTCTCTTCCGCTTCTTTATTGTCGGGGTTTTTATCCGGGTGAAATTGTATGGCTACCTTACGATAGGCTTTTTTTATTTCTTCAGGTGAAGCCGTTTTGCTGACACCTAGTATTTCGTAAAAATCTCTTTTTGTGCTCATGAGGATGTTAGCTTCCGATTACAACTTTGGCAAAGCGAATTACCTTTTCATTTAGTACATATCCTTTTTCAACAACGTCTATCACTTTGCCTTTCAGCTTTTCTTCAGGAGCAGGAACCTGCGTAATGGCTTCGTGCTGGTCAACGTTAAAATCTGAACCAGAGGCTACCTCCATAACTTTCACTCCGTACTGATCGAGCACTTTTTTGAATTTATTATGAATCAGAAAGAAGCCTTCAGTATCCTGATCATTCTTATTTTGAAAGGATTTTTCTGCGCGTTCAAAATCGTCAACAACGGGTAGCAATGACTTGATCAGTTGTTCATTGGCCGATTGAACCATTTCAAGCTTTTCTTTGGCTGTTCTGCGCCTGAAATTTTCAAACTCAGAATAGAGCCTGATAAATTTATCTTTTGATTCTGCCAAATCTGCCTGTGCTTTGAGCAGCGGACTATTCTGGTCAGCTCCTGAGGGATCGTTGTTATCCTGACCCGTGGTTTCTTCTACAGGATTTTCGGAAACCAGATCTTCGTTAGTATTGGTTTCTGCCTGTGATTGGTTGTTTTCTTCCATGTGCTGTATAGAGGTTCGAAAATTGCTACTTCGCAGTTGTCAATAATTTTGCCAAAGGGATTTTGTGACACTTTGACGCACTTAAAGCTCAGAACTGGTCAGCCTTGATGCAGATGTCGCCAAATCACATCCTTTAACTCCTGAATGCCCTGGTTGGTGATGGCCGAAATAAAAACTGATGGAATATCGGTTGGCACTTCCCGTTTCATTTCCTCTTTCAATTCACTATCCAGCATATCGGATTTTGAAATGGCCAATAACCGCTTTTTATCCAGCAACTCAGGATTGTACTGGCGTAATTCATTCAACAGGATTTCATATTCTTGTTTAATGTCTTTGGCATCAGCCGGGATGAGAAAAAGCAATAAGGAATTCCGTTCGATGTGGCGCAAGAACCGAATGCCAAGTCCTTTTCCTTCCGAAGCTCCTTCGATAATACCGGGAATATCCGCCATCACAAAAGAGCGGTCATCGCGATAGTGTACAACACCAAGATTGGGGGTGAGTGTGGTAAAAGCGTAATCTGCTATTTTAGGCTTTGCAGCCGATACCACCGAAAGCAAGGTTGATTTTCCAGCATTTGGAAAACCTACCAGGCCTACATCGGCTAATAATTTCAACTCCAGAATAATCCACTCTTCAATGCCAGGCTCACCGGGTTGCGCAAATTGTGGAGCTTGGCGCGTGGACGTAGCAAAGAACATATTCCCTTTTCCGCCACGTCCACCTGGTGTCAGAATATACTCCTGACCATCCTCATTTATTTCACATAGGATTTCTCCTGTTTCAGCTTGCTTTGCTACAGTGCCAAGCGGCACTTCAATGATTTCATCCTTTCCATCTGCCCCCGTGCGGTTCTGTTCTTCACCAGCCTTTCCGGATGCAGCAATTACGTGTTTACGGTATTTTAGGTGAAGGAGCGTCCACAACTGACTATTGCCTTTCAAAATAATATGACCACCCCGGCCACCGTCCCCACCATCGGGTCCGCCTTTGGCGGTGAGTTTGTCGCGGTGAAAATGCAGGCACCCTGCACCTCCGCTACCAGAGCGGGAGTTAAACTTTACATAATCAATGAAGTTGGGAGCTGACAAGGATGAAGCGTTAGAATTTACGAGAGCAGGCTTCGGTCAATTTCCCTGCAGATATTGGTAAAAATGTTTTCAATTTCACCAACGCCAATGACGGATGAATATTTGTTTTGATTTTTATAGTACTGCGCAACAGAAACTGTTTCAGCTTTATAAACGGCAATTCTATTTTCAATCACTTCTGGCTTTGCATCGTCCGGACGATTTTCTTTTACGGCTCTTTCAGCGAGTCGTTTTTTCAGTTCTTCTTCTGGAACTACTAACTCGACCAACACGCGAATAGGTGCGCCTTTGGACGCCAATAGGTTATCCAGTGCCTCAGCCTGCGGGGTAGTGCGTGGGAAGCCATCGAAAATGATTCCACTCAGCTGGCCACTGCTCTTGATTTTATCATCAACCATATCGATGACTACCTGATCAGGAACAAGATTTCCTTTTGACATATACTCCTGTGCAAGCTTTCCGAGCGGTGTACCTTCCTTCAGGTGCTTGCGAAAGAGATCTCCAGTTGAGATGTGTGTAAGGGAATACTTTTCGATGAGTTTAGTACTTTGTGTGCCTTTGCCTGCGCCCGGAGGGCCGAAGAGAATAAGGTTAATCATGATGTTCGGTTTAGCGATTAGCGTTACGAGGTTTTGATTGTTAGGGTGCCTAAGATAAGGAATGAATGCCCGAATTACGAATTACAAAAATGATTTTTTGACCGTTGTCCTCTAGGCCTCCTCCGGTGTAGGCATATCAGCTTTGTAAATCTCTTTCAGGTTTCGGCCCAGACCATCATAGTCTAAACCGTAACCCAGCACAAATTCCTCATCGATATCAAAGCCAATATATTTGATGGCAACACCTTTTTCGCGGGCAGTTTTTTTTCTTAGTAACGTTACAACTTCAACTGATTTTGTACCGAGACTGGTTAGCTCTTCAATTATTTTTTGAAGTGTAAGCCCCGTGTCAACAATATCTTCTACGATGATAATATCCTGATTGAACAGACTTTGCTCAATTCCAATCAGTGTTTTGAGTTGCCCGGTGGATTGCGTACCCTGGTATGATGAAATTTTCACGAACGATACCTGACAAGAAATGTCAAGGCCTTTGATCAGGTCGGCAGCAAACATGAACGATCCGTTTAAGATCGGCAGAAAAACGGGTGTTTTTTTCTTATAATCGTGATTGATGTGTTTGCGCAGCTCAGCAACTTTTTCTGTTACGGTGCTTTCGCTGATAAATTTTTTAAACTCCAGGTCTTGAATCTTCATCGGTAACCAACTTGGGCCGCAAAGATAGAAAAAGTCCGGAGTTTAGACTTCTATCGTTTACTTTACCCTAATGCGATCTTTTGATGGAAGCTGAAATCAATAGGTGTCATCGATTGCAAATATATTCTTACGATACATCCACTGGCCTTGTGTGAAGTCAGGAAATTCAATCGTTTCTCCGCCTAACCGGATCGATGTCTCTGAAAGTGGAGTGATGGCACTCCAGGTGACGGCATCGTAAACATCTTGCGGTGTATTCGTTTTTTTCTTGACCGATTCGATGAACGCATGAAGTACAAACCAATCCATACCGCCATGTCCGGCTCCGGCAGCATCATTACCATATTTTTTCCAGAGCGGATGGTCGTAGCTTTCCAACCATTCTTTGGCTGAATCCCAACGGTGAGCCTGTTTGCTTTTTCCTTCAATATAAAGACTGTTATTGAGATCCATCCAGATACCGTTCGTACCCTGAACCCGAAAACCTAACGAGTATGGCCGCGGCAAATTCGTGTCATGTTGCAAAAGAATCGTCTCTTCATTGGCACATTTAATCATGGTGGTGACCACATCTCCGAGTTTGAAATTTACGTTAGCATTAGGATGATTTTCACCGGCAGTCTTAACAACATAATCATGAAGCCCGCGCCCCTTTGAGGCGTACGCCACCAACTCTGTGAAACGATTGCCCCGGTTAATATCGATCATCATGGCTACAGGACCAATCCCGTGCGTAGGGTAGAGATCGCCATTGCGGTTGACAGAATGTAAGGTGCGCCATTGCGCCTCTGAAAAACCTTTTTCACCAAACTCGACACCGCCACCATACGGATTTTTTCCATCGTTAAATTTAACTTCACGCAAGTCGTGCTGGTATCCACCTTGCAGGTGAATGATTTCTCCAAACAATCCCTGTCGCACCATATTCAAAACAGCCATGACATCGCGTCTGTAGCATACATTTTCGAGCATCATCATGGGCATGCCGGTTCGCTCGGATGTGTGAACGAGTTGCCAGCATTCCTCCACCGTCATTCCGGTAATCACTTCACAGCCTACATATTTCTTAGCATTCATGGCATCCAGGCACATAACGGTATGCCATTCCCAGGGTGTGGATATAATCACCGCGTCTATGTCTTTATTCTCCAACAGTTTTTTATATCCATACGGACCATCCATGATAATTTGTGGCATGGCTTTGCCCGATTTTTTAATGAGGTCTTTACTCATATCAATCATGCGCAGCTGCACATCACAAAGGGCAACCACCTCGGTATCAGTTCTGCGCAAGGCGAGTTCAAGGTGGTTTTGTCCGCGCATGCCCACACCAATAAAACCAACACGGACTTTTGGTTCTTTATCTTTTGAAAATAAAACAGAGGCGGGCAGAATGGATAATCCTGCCCCTGCCAGCGTTGTTGTTTTGATAAAATCTCTGCGGGATGCGGATGTGTTCATAGTGAAGAATTGAGGTTGTTAATATCCGAAAGAAAACTATCCGGACAAGATCATTTATCGTTTTGATTTACTTTGAAATATTATTGATCATTATAATTCTTTCATCAATACATGATAAAGTTCCAGCATCGTTTTGATATCGTGCTTGTGCACTTTTTCATCGGGTGTGTGCGGATTGTGCTGTGGCGCGCCAACAAAACACCAGTCGAACGGATAGGGCGACACCTGTAATTCTCTCCCATCACTTGAACCCATACCCTCTACTTCGAGTTGAAAGTCAATTCCTGATTGTTGGGCAATGCGAATAATTTTATTCAGATAGGTTCTGCGCGGAATATTCTTATCGCGCATTGAAATAGCCACGCCCTTGCCGGCTTCGACACCATCAGAAACCCAGGTGATATCCGCCACCAGCGCTTGCTGTACACCCCATTTTTCAACGATAAATTTAGCAAGGTACGGAACGGAACCGCCTCCATGCTCCTCCCACGCGCTGAACACGATCACTCCGTCTTTTAATTTTTCTGCAGTTTTCAGCGCTGCATAAATTCCCAACCGATTGTCGAGGTAGGCTGTCTGAATATACGATTTTGTGTCGCGGAAATTTATTTTGTAGGTAAGCGAGGTGCCGCGTTCAATCTGCCTTCCGAATTTATAAAAGGCATGATTTTCCTTATCATATTCGAGTTCACACTCAACTTTTCCCAGGCTGTCTTCGCCAACTAACTTAGTGCCCATTTCGGCATCAGGGCTGCCGATGGGCAAGAGTTGATTAAAATACCGTACGGTAAATCCGATGGAATCCATATGCGCAAAGATGGCTGTTCGTGGCTTTCCAAACTTCAGAATAATACAATCCTGAAATCCCTCACCATGAAAAATTTCAGGCTTCGTTTTCCATTTCTTTTTTTCCTTTTGGATGTAGGAAAGAAGAAATTCCTTCATGTTGAATTCTTCACCGGAAGGTGCGTGAATTTCGCAAAGTTTTTTGAGCAGGTTCATAGGATGTCGTTCAGCCGAAAGTCGGGAAAATCCCAACATTTAATTCAACATTAGTTCTTTACACAACTTTATTCTAAATTTTGATTAGAAAAAAGTGCCCTTTCAAACATGCTCTATCATTTAGGTGAACACAACTCGCTGGCCAACCAGTTCTTGCACGAATTGCGCGATCGTCATATTCAGCAGGATCGTACGAGGTTTAGAAGAAATATGGAAATGCTGGGTTCGATTATGGCGTATGAAATTTCAAAGGAAATGATTTATCACCCCTGCGTGGTGAATACACCACTGGGAGAAAAAACTATTCCTGTATTACACTATCAACCTGTACTCATTACCGTACTACGCGCAGGCATGCCCTATTTTCAAGGCTTTTTGAATTTCTTTAATCAGGCAGATTGTGGTTTTATTGGAGCGTACCGGCAGGAGAATAGTGCTGATATTGCTATTACACTGGAATATCTTGCATCTCCTTCGCTGGAGGGCCGTGAAGTAATTCTAATCGATCCTATGCTGGCCACAGGGCATTCATTTATAAAAAGCCTGGAAGCATTAGGTAAGCGAGGAACACCATCACACCTGCATATTGCGGCATTGGTAGCTGCACCCGAGGGCATTCAGTACGTACAGAAGCATATCAAAACATCGTATTCACTCTGGACCTTTGCCGTTGATGAAAAACTGGACGAACAGTTCTATATTGTTCCCGGTCTGGGCGATGCCGGTGACCTGAGTTTTGGAGAGAAGATTTAATTTTTTAAACACTATGTGGGAGGAGATTCTGAAGGCATTTTCAATTTATTTATTGTGTACACTCAAAGTTGTTTTTGGCCCCACGCTGGGCTATGCTGCAGGCCTTCACTTTTTAACTACTGTTATTGCAACCGTGGCCGGCATGATGACGAGTGTTGTGGCCTTCACGTACTTTGGTGAATGGCTAAGGACTAAGATCTTGCAGCGCTGGATAGCCAAGCGAAAGAAGTTCACTCCGGGAAACAGAAGGGTAGTGCGCATCTGGAAAAGATTTGGGCTGGTAGGTATTGCTGTACTCACTCCGCTGGGATTGACACCTATTGGCGGAACGATATTAGCCGTAAGCTTTGGCGCTCCAAAAGATAAGATCATTGTGTATATGCTCATCAGTGCAATTGTATTTGCTGTAGTTTTTAGTGGTGTCATTTACCTCTTTGGCCAGGAAGTGTTGCCGGCTTTTGTGAAAGACTAATTTAGACGCTCCCACAAATTGGGGATACCGCTTGTCTTTATTTGGTTTGCCACTTCAGATAATACTTTTCATATTGTGGCCCATTAACCAAACTTGTATGATGAAGCATAGACTAAGTATGTTGGTCGGTGTATTGCTGAGCGTTTCCAGCTTAGTGGCACAAGACCCTGTTGCCCAAAAATACGGCAACATTATTACCTCGGAAGATTTAAAAGAGTACCTGACCATTTTGGCTTCCGATGCTTTTGAAGGTCGCGAAACCGGAAAGCGTGGGCAGAAGATAGCCGCAGCTTTTATTAGCGCGCACTTTCAAGAGCTTGGTTTAGCCGGACCGGTAGAGGGGAGCTACTATCAACCGGTAACGTTGTATACTTCTATTCCTGGCGATATCTATATAAAGGCTGGCCAGCAGAAATTCATCAACTTTGTGGATGTTGCTTATTATGGCTCTTCAAGCTCTGATGGTGAGGTAAGCGTTCCGGTAGTCTTTGCCGGTTTGGGTCGTAAGGAGGATTTTGATCAGCTTAACGTGGAAGGAAAAGCGGTTGTGATTATGAATACCGACCAAAATTTCCGTGCACCGTTAGCCATTGCCAGGGAGAAGGGAGCCAAGCTGGCCCTCATTTATAATCCTGAACCGGGCGCATTCAAAGAACTGGTTGCCCAGTTTAAAGGATTCTTATCCGGAGGATCACTTTCACTCAAAAGGCCTGAGAGCAATTCAAAAAATACGGGCATATTTTTCGTCTCGCCCAACGTAGCCGAAAAAGTATTGAATTCCACAGCAGAAAAACTGGCGAAGGCAGCAAATGAAGATTCGAAAAAAGGAGCATTGAAAAAACTGAAGCCTGGTACAATAACATACCAAATAGCCATGGATGTGAAAACACTGAAAAGTGAGAATGTATTAGGCTACCTGGAAGGAACTGATAAGAAAGATGAATTGGTAATTATCACCGCGCACTATGATCACATCGGTAAATTTGCCAGTGGCGAAGGCGATCTGATTAACAACGGAGCTGATGATGATGGATCAGGAACCGTTTCGGTAATGAGTATTGCCAAAGCATTTGCAGAGGCTAAGAAAGCTGGTAAAGGTCCACGAAGAAGTATTTTATTCATGACTGTAACCGGTGAAGAAAAAGGATTACTGGGCTCAGATTACTATACGCAGCATCCGGTATTTCCATTAGATAAAACCGTGGTGGATTTAAACATTGATATGGTAGGCCGAAGCGACCCGCAACATAAAGACAGTGCACCGTATGTGTACATTATCGGTTCGGATAAACTTTCTACCGAGCTCCATACGTTAAGTGAAGCAACCAATAGAACGTATACCAATTTACTTTTCGATTATACCTACAACGATCAGAACCATCCGGAGCGTTTATACTATCGTTCTGATCATTGGAACTTTGCCAAAAACAATATTCCAATCATTTTCTATTTTGACGGAATCCATGAAGATTACCACAAGCCGAGTGATGAGGTAGATAAAATTGAATTCGATTTGCTAACCAAGCGCGCGCAGGTGGTTTTTTATACCGCCTGGGAAATTGCCAATCGTGAGCAACGCATTGCGACTGACAAGAAATAAAATGTAGATTATCCATGAAAAAAGCCCTGTCGTTTTCGGCAGGGCTTTTTTATTGCCAGTATTAATTCAATGGAACATTCACATGCCGTTCCGCATGGTACGATGATCGCACAAGCGGTCCGGATTCAACGTATTTTAGTCCGCGTTTCAGTCCTTCTTCTTTGTACATCGCAAAGGTATCCGGGTGGATAAACTCAGCTACTTCCAGGTGCATTTTGGTGGGTTGTAAATATTGCCCCAGTGTAAGAATGAGTAACCCATTTTGCACCAAGTCATCCATTGATTTGAAAACTTCTTCGCTTGTTTCACCTAGGCCAAGCATAATACCCGACTTGGTGCGCATGCCCGCTTCGCGAATGCGCTTGATTTGCTCCAGGCTTCGATCGTATTTCGCCTGAGGCCGAACCATCCGGTAAAGTCTGCCCACCGTTTCCATGTTATGCGAAACAACTTCTTGTTTGCCCTCAATCATACGGTACAACGCGTCCCAGTTTCCTTTTGTATCGGGAATGAGTGTTTCAATAGTTGTTTCGGGACTGATTTTTTTTGTCTCCACTACAGTTTGATACCAAACCTCCGCACCCTTATCCTTTAACTCATCGCGGTTTACCGAAGTAATCACGGCATGTTTTACGCCCATCAATTTAATGGCCTCCGCTACGCGTTTCGGCTCTTCCTCATCATATTCCGTTGGGCGCCCCGTAGCCACTGCGCAAAATGTGCAACTTCGAGTGCAGATGTTTCCAAGAATCATAAATGTGGCCGTGCCGGCTCCCCAGCACTCACCCATGTTCGGGCAATTTCCACTTTCGCAGATGGTGTGCAGTTTATGGTCATCAACCAACCTTCTGACTTTGGCATACTCCGGACCAATTGGCAATTTCACACGTAGCCAATCCGGTTTTTTTCTGCGGGTCTGATCAGGGGATACGGTTGGAAGTTCGATCATGAATTTTTTATTGCAGTGCTACCGGATAACGTTTCACTTGCCAATAAGTTCCTTGTACTGTGCTGCTGTGAGCAGAGCATCAGCTGAACCGGAAACTTCAACTTTAATCATCCAGCCATCACCATACGGGTCTTCATTTACTTTTTCGGGACTACCATCCAGAATAGCGTTTAACTCAATAACTTTTCCCGCTATAGGCATGTATAAATCGGAAACGGTTTTCACGGCTTCAACGGTACCAAAGATTTCATGAGCTGCTATTTCCTGACCAACAGTACTGATGTCAACATAAACAATGTCACCCAATTCGCTCTGGGCAAAATCCGTGATGCCAATAGTTGCTGTATTTCCTTCAATTTTAACCCACTCGTGGTCTTTTGTGTACTTCAGTCCGTCAGGAATATTCATGATATGGTTTGATTAAGAATCCCAAAAATAAGGGGAATTTTCAGAAAGTCCACACAAGAGGTTAAAGTACGAGCGCGAATGATGCACCCACCAACATATATTATTGCGCTAAGCTAAACCGAACCTGTATACCAAAGCGAGTAGTGGCTCTGCGGTATGAATTCGATACGATGGGTTCATTCACGGTGCGTTCGTAATACGCCTGCAAGCTTAGTTTTTGGTTTACGGTGTAGCTAATGTTTGGCCTCAGCTGGAAATTGAGATTACCACTGGTGATGGTATTGAGTTGTTCAATTTTTCGCTGAATAGTTTTGCTATCGGTAATACTCACATTCAAGCGGAAGGTCACATCGTTTTTAAGGACAATCGTTCTGCCCTCAGCTTTGAAGGGAAGTTTCATATTGTTTTTTGTATAGCCCAGTTCAAACGTTACATTCTTGTCATTCAACTCCGTTACCTGTGCATTGGAAATATTCAGGGCCAGATCGCGTTTGGTTTTGTACTCGAAGCGGGCGGTCAGGCGAGTCTTCGTTCGCAGGTTGATTCCGATGAGCGGAGCAAATTGTTCAGAAATTAAAACCTGACTGATGACATAGATTGGTACAGGATTTCCACTTTCATCGAGTTTTGAACTGAAGTATTTTCGGTTGTAATCTTCTATCGATCGATCAATGCTCAGGTTATTCGGATCTTCATACTCCAGTGAATTTGAGTAATTAACAACCGAATACGAAGCTGTGTACGCGTGCGAAATAGTGATGGATTGAAAGACCTTTTTAAATGCTTCGAGTTTGTTCAAGCCGGTGTAGTCGATGCGCCAGTTGGGTAAGGGCACGTTCGGAAAAGGCGACAAGCTAACCCGATTAACATCTTTACCCGAGTAGGCAGCAATGAATGCCGGTATCAGCACATCTTGCGATGTTGTATCGAACTCTGCCGGTAACTGACCAAGACTTTGGAAGCGTTGTTTAATGACAAGCAGGTTTTGTTCGAATTGATGAAATACATCGGAGTCAATGGTATTGTTCGAACTGTTAAAGGCAGTTTTAATGCCCATGAAGGAAATTCGATAACTACCACTTCGGTTGGGGTTGAGAGAAGCATATTGCGAATCGATAGTATCGTATCGGAAAATTTCCTGATATGCGGAAGTGGCTTCCTTCTTTACATCCAATTGTATTTTAAAATCGGGTGCCGGCTCTACGTTGGCTCGTAACGAAATATTCTCATTTCGAACCTGTGAGAAGGGCATTGTTAATGAAGCATTTTTAGTGATCATTCCATTTTCTGCTTTCTTGAAGCGAATGCTCGGATCCTGACTTCCCAACACAAATCCCCAACCGGGTTCACTGAAACTTTTATCCATACCAAAGAGGTACGGACTCTCGGCAAAACCTGGCAGTATGGTTCCTTCTGATAGGGTGTATGTGGCATTAATGGAACGCACGGACATGAGCAACCGGAAGAAGTTCTTAATCATTGGAGGTGTTTTTTTAACAGTATCGGCTTTGGCCGCATTTACTGTTGGGTTTTTGTTGTTTGCACGAATCGGTTGTGGTTTGGGTGGCGTGTTGAGTTCTTTCAGAAACTTTACTTTGTTGTAAAGTTTTACCAGATCTACTTTACCCGTCAGATTATTTTCACGGTGGTTCTGAATGGTGTTTTTAAAATCCAGGTGATCGGCAATATCCTGTTCACCAGGTTTCACCAGGCTATCCGGTTTGTTGTACGGTCCTGCTTTCCAGTTGTAGTCTGCCTGCCAGCGATACTCTGCTCCCAGCCAATCCGTTAGCGGAAGCTTATCAAGCGGTATGGTATAGTTTACTGTTACGGTTTGGTCGAAGTTTTTCATCCGGCCAAAATTTTTCAGGTTGGTGAGTACACTGTCTTTTTTCTCCTGCGAATCAATGTCACCTTCGGGTTCATCAATCACGGCATTCGCGCGGGCGGAGTAATCCAGGGATAAACCGCGTGATAAATTCCACCGTACGTTATAGGTTCGGTTGAAAATAAAATACTTGAGGTAGTTGGCGTTGGAATTCTGGAATTCGCCATCGTTCGTTCCGGAGTTCCGGTAAACTCGTTTGTTGAACGATCGTTCCAGGTCGCCCCGTACGGAAATGCTGGAGGGCAACAGACTAAAGTTGATGTCTTTTATCAGTTTAAGATACGGTGATTTCAAACCGGTGGAATTCTTGAAGGGCTCAATGCCGGTTGCCTTTGGAGCAAACGTGTAGGCCACTGAACCGCGATACAGCTTTTGTGATGCTTCTTGTGTGAAGTAATTACTCTGCAATGCTTCACTGTATGCATAGCTGAACGATAAATTTTCGATATCGTAAATGCGGGAGGGTGCATCTTGTTTAACTTTCACTTTTCGAACGTTGGTCAGGTTGATACTTCGCCTGACGGTTTTATCCTGGATGAGTTTTTTAAATTGCGACTGTTCCTCTTCTGTATTAAAAGAAGAGAGTGCGGCTGCCAGTTTCATATCCGGGTTTGCCGGGTCATAATTCGGATTGACCGTTGTATTCTCATAACTCATGAACAACGGTATTTTAATGCCCGTGTTGCCGGGTAATAGTTTGTCAACGCTGATGTTGGCCGACACATCATAGGCCGTGGTTTCATCGCGGGTGCGCTCACCAATTTTTGAGCTCACGCTGCCGAATCCAAAAGTGGTATGTCGGAAAGCGCCCGTAACGGTAGCCAAGTCAGCGAGTTTCGCGCTCACCGTAGAATTAACAGCCCAGCCAGGCGTTCGGTTAAAGTCTGTTACACGAAGTTCATTTGCCCAAATGCAGATATCGTACATCCGCTTGTCGCTTGTTTTTGGATTTTTTACTCCGATCATCATCAGGCGGACACCACTAAGATCAGGCCGCCCGAAAATCCGGATGTAATGTTTGCCAACCTGCTTAGGCCCCGCTTCCGGATACAACTGCGAGAGCGGAAATTTCTCACGGTCGCGCGCAGCCTTTAATCCGTATAGCTGGTTCAGGTCAAGATCAATTTGATTGGCATCAGGCCAGAGCAAATTCGGATCATCGGTGCTGGCAGGATTGGTAATTTTTAAGGGAACTTCTATCTCATAATAATTCTGTTCGAAGTCTGTGCCCAATCGTATAAATCCGCGCAGTTCATCATCAGGCGCTTCGCTGTTGGCGTGGATGTACATTTTAATGCGCCCGTAGTTAAACAGATCAACTTCTACATTTTTGTAGATGGCCCGTGCATCACCATCTTTTAAATCTTCAATACAAACCTGCACAGATTGTTCATTCACCTGGCGTGATACTGACGATGTGTTATCACGATCGCGCACCACTCCGGGTGGTATGCGATAGGGAGATTTTTTTCCTTCCGGATCAATGGCACCATTTTCTTCCAGGTTAACCACCGAAAGGGTAAAATCTTCCGGTGTAATTTCGGGGGTGGGTATTAAACCACCTTCTCGCAAGCTGGCTTCATATTTTCTCCATCGTGCGCCCACCATTCGGAAATTGGCCATCCGTAAAACAACGGGTTTTTCAAACCCTGTCAGAATCATCCGGGCATATCGGATCGACTTGTAGCCGTTGATGTTTCCAAAACTTCTTTCAGGTTGTTTAACCGGTATACGGAAGAGATACCACGTAACGGACTCGGAGAGATTTCCATTGTCATTGGTGGTAATTTTATCAACAATATATTCTCTTCCGATAGAAAGCCCACCAACTTTCAGGTCGATATCATATTCATAGTATTCTTCCAGTTCACTGAGTGTATTATCCTGGTTAAGGTCTTCGTTATCGGGGTAGGGGCTTCCGGAAGGAACAACCAGTTCGTTGCCGGTACTGATGGGTGAGTTACCCTCGGTTCCATTAAAGTTTTTGTAACGTTCCAGCAACTTGGCATTAGCTGCATCCAAATCACTGCCTAAAAAATATTTAAAGTCATCGGCCGATGGATCGAGCAACGCAATCTGACGTGCGCCCGGATTGAGGTTGTCTAGAAAGCTCTTGAAGTAATCTGCTTCTTTGCCGTTAGGCAGTCCGTCTAATCCAACATCCTGATTTTGTCGAGCTGTCGAAGAAGAATTATCAAACGCATTGGTGAGGTATTGTTGGGTTGTAACATATCCAAAATCATTGGGTGCAGCACCATCATTCGGCACACCATCGCGTGGCAAACCGTTTTCGAATGCATGGCGGGTGTCGCGCATCACATCTTCGGAGATACTGCCCAATTGAAAAATTAGTTTTCCTCCGGTTGTATTGTTTTCATTAAAAATACCATCGATAACTTTCCCGTTTTGTCCTGGAAGAAAAGGGTCCAACATCCAGAATTCTATGTACTCGATATTGGCTTTATCAAAATCAACTTCTGTGCGGATTGCGGTGGTGATACCAGCCCAGTTCACTTTGTTGCTTTGAGGATTGGTAAGCAACCCATTGCTATTCAGGTTGGTGTTGTAATTATACATACCCCGTTCGCTGGGGTAGTAGGCCACATCAAAAATTTGTTCGAAGAAAACACCTTGCGTTAATTGCTTGTACGGGAAAATTTCCTGCGGGCCAACCGCGCGAACGTAGTGGTTTTTTAAATCAGCTTCGGTAATGTTATCTGGTTTAAAGCGCCCTCCGGTAGAGCGGTAAAACTGATTATCAATCTGGTACCAGGCGATCTTTGCACGCAGATCATTGATGCGTGTGTCGTCAATGGCACCATTGGTAGGATCAAATTGTGGTGTCTTGGGTGTGGCAGCAATCTTCCACGCGGAAGGGCTCATCAACGAATAGGGTGTGGCGGTATTTTCAAAATCATCGATGTAGGCTGTGCCTTCACCATCAACAATGTTGGAAGTGCCTGGAATGAGTTGTGCAAATTCACCATTGATGTTGAAGGATGATTGTTCCTTAGTTTGTATCAGCGGCAGGGCATCAATAATTTTGGTGAGCAAGCGGCTGTCTTTTCGAATGTTAAAGTCTAACCCATATTGCATGTTACGGGCAGGCTCGGTACCAATCTGGTTTCGGCTGATTAGCGGCCGCTCGTTATAATACAAAAAAGTGGAGCCGAAGTTAACATCCTTGTTCAATTGGTAATCGAACCGTGTTCCTATCAGTGATCGTGTTTGAAAAGCAAACGGATCGGACTGTTCGAATTGTATACTGATGTTCTTCCCGGAATTCAGAATACTTTCATCCAGTATGGTCACCTTACCAAAGATATAATCAACGCTGTATTGCTGACCTTCGATGAGGGGAATGCCTCCGGCAAAAACTTTTACTGATCCTTGTGATACCCCGAAGCCGGGAATCAGAATCTCTTTCGAGGATCCTGCATTGTATTGCCCTTTCAGAAAGAATTTATTTTTGGTGGCAAATAATTCAGCATCCGCCTTGGTTGTACGATAGAGTGTGTCGTAGGAATACTTTTGCGTCAGGTAATCTTTCTGGGGCTCATTTTTAAAGGCCTCTTTCAAGGCTTCGCTGAAGGGTTCGAGGTAGGGAAAAATAATCATCCCCGTGGTGGAGTTGATGGTGATGCCTTCCACGTAATCAAAATTACCATCGCGCTGCAAGTCATTCACGGGATTCAACCGATCCAGTCCCATCACTTCAATTAATTGCCGCTCACGTACAAACTGACCTTCCTGCAACTGGGGGTTGTCAATGCCGGTGCGGTCGTCACGGTAGATGATGCGCAGTTGAAAGCCCTCTGGCGTTAGCTGGTTCACATTCAGGTTGTAAATGTTTTTCATCATCAAGTCCCAGGTAGGAATGATTTTACCGGCTTGGTCGCGTGTAGCGACTTTTCGGGGTCGCAGCAATTTCAGAAAGATAACTTCACTGTCTTTGAGGCTGGCATAATCTTCCGAGAGTTCACCCACTTTATACGATCGGCCGTTGTAGGTATATTCGTAGGCCACCGCCAGGGCTTCATCATTCTGAAGTTTGCGTGTAAGGGTGATGTAGCCAAGTTGTTTGTGAATGGTGTATTCGGTGGGTGCGAGTTTTCGTGCACCGGTTATTTTTTCAAAATCTGTTCCATTTGTCAACGTTCCCGCTCCGTAAAGACTTTCCAGAGAGCCATTGATGTCATCGGGGTTTCGGCTAAGGGCTTTTACTTTGGCAAAAACATCATTCGCATCATTTGCATTGGGTGAAGCGGGTTTAATACCACCAACATTGCCGTTATAAATTCGCACACCTTCGCCCATATCCATTAGGCCTACTACATTGCGAAGGGTTTGTGTGTCGTTATTACGGTTCAACACATAAACTTCAACACGTGTAATGTTCAGGCTTGATGTGATCTGCGGCAAGTTTGCAATCCAGCTACGGTAGTTGTTTCGGAAGAAGTGACCGAGAAAAAAATTTCGATTGTCATCGTAGTTGGAAGCAACAATTTCAAACGGCCGCCCTTGCCCGCTTCCACCACCTCCTGAACCACTGCCGCCACCCCCAACATCAATGGAGGAAACCTTTCCACGCTGCGTGGATGCTATGGAAGTAACATTCAGTTTGCCAAATTGCATTTGTGCCTTAATACCAAACAGGTTTTGAGCACCCTGAATAAGCGTGTTGTTCAAGGGCAGGCTGACGTTTCCCAGTTCGAGTTTTTTAAGGATGTCTTCCTTGAAGCCGGTATATTCAACTTTCATGTTGTTTTGAAAATCGAATGAGTTGTTGTTATCGAAGTTGGCCGTGACTGCCATTTTTTCACCGATCTTACCCACAACGCTCATATTGATCTGCTGATCAAATTCGAAACCTCCATTGCGCTGTTGCCGGATGGGAATAGCAGGGTTATTTACCCGCTGGAAGGCTGCACCAAAATCGAGGGTTACAAAACCGCGCGGAACAAGCTCAACATAGCTGCCGCCAAAAATCCTGTCGAGCACAGGACTGATATAAATTTTGGGAGCAAAACCCCGCCCGCTCACTGCGCTTTCTCCATCTTGTGCACGCGACTTGTTTTGCCAATAGCTTTTTAGAATCTGTCGTTCCTGGTATTGCTTAAACTCGCCAAACGACATGCTGGTAGTTGGACGGTAATTGATTTCGCCAATTTTTTCGTAAATGGTATAGTTCAGTGCCGTGTCGATCTCCACATCGAGTTTGAGTTTATTCGGATCTTTGAGGTAGAGGGGTGATTGCGAGGTAGTATTCGAAAAGGGGTCACCATACCGATCGGTCGGGTAGTAGGTTGGTTTTCGGGTAGGCTTGTACGATTGTGTGGGTATGGTGTCGCGGCTAACCCGTGTGGTATCCTGCCGCTGTGCGAATGCATCATCGGGAAGAGCAAAAAAGCTGAGCCATGCCATGCAGTACTTGCCCAGCATTAACGCCATCGTATTCTTCCGTGTAATAACCGTCAAGCGTCCTCTTAATTATAATCTGTTAAGCCATGTGTGTATAACCCTTCACAAAAAGAGGGTACCATTTGTTACTGCAAATTGTACGGGCACCTCTCTGCACAACTGCGCACGGACTCATGAGCAAAAGCTTTATGCATTTTTAAGTGCCTGCTTTACTAAATCTTCTAAGGTAATGGTATTTCCTGATTTTTTCAGGATGGCATCCACACTTTTCTCGGCCGTAACCTTGGGTAAACCTAACGTTAGCAAAGCAGATAACGCCTCTCTGCGCAAGGTATTGTGTGGGCCTGCAGAAACTGTCGGGCCTTCTTCCCAGCTTTCTTTTTTGAGTTTATCCTTCAGTTCAATGATGACCCGCTGGGCAGTTTTATTTCCGATGCCTTTGATGGACTGCAGGGCGACCACATCCTCCTGTATAATCGCTGATTTTAACTCCGCATTGTTCATGTACGAAAGCATGACAATGGCTGTGCTGGGGCCAACGCCATTTACAGAAATCAGTTGCTGAAAAAGTTTCTTTTCACTGCTGCTGCTGAAGCCGAACAGGATATGAGCATCTTCACGCACTTGCAAGTGTGTGTGTAACAAAATATTTTCCTGATCCTTAATTTCCGAAAAGGTTTGTAATGAAATATGAACGAGGTACCCTACGCCACTGACTTCAATGATCACATGGGTAGGGTCTTTATGAGCAAGTTTTCCTTTCAGATAGGCAATCATAATAAAAGAATTTTGATTTAGGATGGACGATGCATTACCGTCCATCGGAAATCACACGTAAATTTCAGAGGTGATCGTTCTGTTCGTGTAGTTGTGCGTCCACCACAGCGATGGCGGCCATATTCACAATTTCACGAATGGAGCTACCGAGTTGCAATACATGTACAGGCTTTTTCATCCCTAACAAAATTGGTCCGATTGCATCAGCGCCACCAATTTCCATCAGCAATTTATAAGCGATATTACCAGAAGCCAGATTCGGGAAGATCAATGTGTTGGCGGCTTGTTGTGCCAAGGCACTAAACGGATAGGTTTCCTGTTGGATTTCAGTATTCAGTGCAATATTCGCCTGCATGTCACCTTCCACCACAAGGTTTGGATTTTTTTGACGTGCCAATCGTACAGCCTCCCGTGTTTTTTCCGGTACTTCACCTTTCGATGAACCGAAATTAGAGTAGGAGAGAACTGCTATTCTCGGATCCATATCGAAAAACTTCACACCTCTTGCCGTGAGTTCAATAATCTCAGCCAGTTCCTGCGCACTTGGATCCAGGTTAACGGTGGTATCAGCAAAGAAAAATGTACCACGCTTATTCATTATGATGTACATACCGGCTACACGGTTTACACCTTCGGCTGTGCCGATAATTTGTAGAGAAGGTAAAATCGTTTTAGGATAATCCTTTGTTAATCCGCTGACCAGCGCATCGGCATCACCGTGTTCCACCATCATGGCCGCATAGTAGTTTCGCTCCCGCATCAGGCGTTCACAATCCGGATAGGTAAGTCCTTTGCGTTGTCGTTTTTTGTATAGCTCTTCCGCGTATCGGTCAATCGTTTCTTTTTCCTCACGCGGATAAATGATCGGGCAATCGTACAGATCCAGTTTATGCTTTTCGATCAACTTCAGAATTTCAGCTTTGTTGCCCAGCAATATCGGGTGGGCAATGCCTTCATCTTTTAATACCTGCGCAGCTTTAAGAATTTTATGATGATTGGCTTCTGCAAACACCACTCGCTTCGGATTTTTCTTGGCACGGTCAATCACACGCGACATTAATTTCTGATCGATGCCGATGCGTTTTTGTAATTGCTCGTGGTAGGCACCCCAGTCTGTAATTGGATTTTTGGCCATGCCAGAATCCATTGCAGCTTTGGCTACTGCAGGTGAAATGGTAGTGATGAGGCGCGGATCAAGCGGTTTTGGAATCAGGTATTCTCTTCCGAATTTGATGATGTCTTTACCGTATGCTTTTACCACCATATCGGGTACCGATTCTTTAGTGAGCTCTGCCAACGCCTTGACAGCCGCCAATTTCATTTCTTCATTAATCTCCATAGCACGAACATCAAGTGCACCGCGGAAAATGTAGGGGAAACCAAGCACATTGTTCACCTGATTAGGGTAGTCAGAGCGACCTGTGGCCAGAATAACATCGGGTCTGGATTTGCGTGCCAGGTGATAATCAATTTCAGGATTGGGATTTGCCAGCGCAAACACAATCGGATCGTTGGCCATGCTTTGTAAATCTTCCGGTGTAATCGCATCGGCTACAGAAAGACCAACAAATACATCCGCTCCGTTCATCGCCTCAGGAAGTGTGGTCAACGCGCGGTCGGTAACGAATTGCTTTTTAATATCATCAAGGTTCGAACGATTTTTATTCAGCACACCTTTGCTGTCGCACATAACAATGTTTTCTTTTCTTGCCCCGAGTGCCATGTACAGTTTGGTGCAACTGACTGCCGCAGCGCCAGCGCCATTCACAACAATTTTTATGTCCTCTATTTTTTTACCAACAAGTTCGAGCGCATTCAGCAATGCTGCTGATGAAATGATGGCTGTGCCATGCTGATCATCGTGCATGATGGGTATGTTCATCTTTTCGCGCAACTCGGTTTCGATCTTGAAGCATTCCGGAGCTTTGATATCTTCCAGGTTGATGCCGCCAAAGGTGGGCTCTAATGATTTTACTATTTTAATGAAGGCATCCGGATCTTCTTCATCAATCTCTATATCGAAAACATCAATGCCGGCAAACTTTTTAAACAACACGCCCTTACCTTCCATAACAGGCTTGGAAGCTTCCGGCCCGATGTTACCCAGGCCCAGAACAGCGGTACCGTTGGAAATTACGGCCACCAGGTTTCCTTTTGAAGTATACTTATAAACATCCTCTTTGTTTGCGGCAATCTCCTTACAGGGTTCGGCTACACCCGGTGAGTAAGCCAGCGCCAGATCCAGTTGTGAACTGAGCATTTTGGTGGGTACAACTTCAATTTTACCCGGTTGCCCCTGCATGTGGTAATTGAGGGCATCTTCCCGTCTGATTTTAATGGACATGGTAGTTTTGTTAAGGGCTCAAAGATAGCAATAGACAGGAAAAACAGATGACAAACATTACTGTCTGTATTTTGTTTTTTACTGCTGACAGGATGTTGATTTATGCCTTAGACGGGTTTTGCCCGTTACGTGTTAAGGTGTATTTTAGTAGTCTTTATAATATCAAGAATGGCGTTGGGAACTTGGTTCAAAGGGCAACTGCTGTACGTTGTGGTAACATTAATCGGATTATTGTTAGTGGCTAATATTTTCTTAATCTATAAGAACAATCAGGTTATAGAGCGGAATAAACAATTACAGGAGGAAGCAGAACGCGTTAAGGTTAATACCCTTGATATTATTCGCAATCTTCACTTGCTTGATTTGGGCATACGTGGTTATGCTCTTGTAAAGAACTCAAAATTCATTATTGAACCAATTGATACCGTTTCTGCGAATAAAGAAAAAATATTCAGTGACCTGAAGGCTGCCCTAACCGATCAGGGTTATCCGATGGAGCCCGTTACCGTCATGAAGGATTCTGTTGATGCCTATTTTAAATTCATAGTATACCTGAAACAACTGGTAGACGCGAATCAAGAGGAAAAATTCCTGTACCTGGTTGATCAGGACAGAGGATACCCTATTTGGCTGAAATACAAAACGTTTTCGAAGGAGGTAAATGCATTCGAGGATAGAATTTCTGAAAAGGCACAGGCAAACTACCGCATTGCATTGCGCAATAGTTATTGGCTGCAGATTGTACTTTTTCTGATTACCATACCAACACTTGCCTACACGGCATTTTATACTCGCCAGACGTTAAAAATAGAAGCTGCTTTACGGCAATCGGAGGAGGATAAAAACAAAATTCTCGCAGACCAGAATCAACAATTGGAGGCGATGGTGAACGAACGAACTCGGGAGATTCAAACACAAAATGAAGAGATCAGCGCACAGAATGAGGAAATAACAGCCCACAATGAACAACTGGTGTTGCAACAACACGAAATTGAAGTTCAACGCAATGAACTCGAAAAGCAGAATGCGCAATTGCGCACAGCACAACAAATTATTGAAGATCAGAGTAAATTGATTCAATCAAAAAATATTGAATTGCATACTGAGGTACAGCGCCAGACACAGGATTTGAAAAAAACAAACCTGGAACTGATTGAACAGAATGGCAGGCTGGAGCAGTTCGCCTACATCATCTCGCACAACCTTCGCGCACCGCTTGCACGACTCATCGGCTTGGCCGATATTTTGGATTCAGCACAGTCACCAGCGGAACGTGATCAGATTATACAACTCATGATAACATCAACACATGAGTTTGACCACGTGATTAAGGACCTTAGCTTTATTCTGGGTATTCAAAAGATGAGCACAAAGGTATTGGGGGAAATTAATTTTGGTGAACTGGTGAAGAAAATTTTTACCATGTTAGAATCTGAAATGGATGAAACGGAAGCAGAATTAATTAAAGATTTCCCGGAACCCTTCATGATTTTTTCACTTCCGCAATACCTGGAAAGTATTGTCTACAACCTGATCAGCAATGCCATTAAATACCGGCATCCGAACCGGAAACCAACGATTAAAATTCAGGCGAAGCGTGAGGGTGAATGGACGAGAATTGATATTTCCGACAACGGGCTAGGCATCAATCTCAAGAATCACCACGACAATCTTTTTGGTTTGTATAAGCGATTTCATTTTCACGTAGAAGGCAAAGGCCTCGGTCTTTACCTGGTGCGCACACAAGTGGAAGCGTTGGGTGGAAGGATAGCAGTAGAAAGTCAGGTGAATGATGGTACAACTTTCACCATTTTTCTAAAAAACAATTGACTACTTGCTGGAGACGGTATCGCTCATGCGAAAGGTCCATAAAATGGTATCCAGTTCGCGCATGATTTCGCGCTGAGCTTTTCCGGGGCTGTAAGCAAATCCTTCAATATAGTAAATCAGATTACGGGGCTGATCAATTACTGCGTAGCTGACAAACGGACCTCCCATGGTGTGGTTATTGGTTTTCCAAAGTCCACGCAATTCCATAGCAAAATGGTTGTTGAAATTAATTTGCTTGGCGCGCACAGGATTCCACGGAACAGTAGTTTCTGTGGTAAGGTAACTGTTAGGATTTTCAGGATCTTCGTACAAATATTTTTTAGCGGTGCTATTGCGCCAGGCGATCAGGCTATCCGGAAGTAACTGGTATTCGCTTTCATACGGTTTCCAGGTGATGAAGACATCACGGTCGGCATTGGCTTCGATGTTTCGCAGCCAGACAAAATCATTTTCTTTTTGTGCCAGCCGATAGCCGATAGGAACACGTATATCGCATTGCTGTTCTTTACGCAAAAATGAGGCAACACCCACGGTGGTTTTTGTAGCGAAGAGTGCCCGCTCTACTCTTTTCCGTTCAACGATATTGAAGTAATCAATAATTTTTTGACCGTTTTGCTGCAAGTTATAAATCAGGTGCTCTTCTCGCCCTCCAAACAAATACATGACCTCCTGTCCGCGCGAAAATTCATTTTGTGCTGTTGAAAAATAAAAGCTGCTATCCGATTTTATCCGCTCCAGCGTTTCGGGTGTAAATTGGTGCGTGAGTGCTCGCGTGCCACTGGAATGCTGATCGAGTGTAAAAACATAAACCATGTTTCGGATCTGGGTCAGTAACTTCAATCCTTTGCTGGGATGGACCCAAATAATATTAAACATGGGTTCCTCACGCGGTAGCCCCGGGACCTCCGCCTCAAAAACTTTTCTTACCTCCTCTCCCAGAGGGCCGTGCCATTGTGCAGAATCCATAAGCACTAAAATGTCGCCAGGTTTTCCAGTGGATTTTGGTAAGTACTCTTCACTTTTTTTACCCGATGTATTGCAGGCAATGACAAAAATGATAAGGAAGAAAAACAGGAGGATACGGTTCATGCGTAGAATTCTTTACCATCAATAATGCAAGACGAACACCTTGGTCACATCAAACTCCAATCGAATCTGAAAAATCAGATACCAATAATGAGTTTTTGACCGGGTTTAATCTTATTGTCCGAGAGATTATTGAGACTTTTAATTTTATCAATGGTGAGGCCTTCAAATTTTTTAGAAATATCCCAAAGGGTATCACCGGGTTGAACGGTGTACGTTTTTGAGTCGGGTATGGCAACCGAGGCAACAGGTGTTTTTGTTTTGGCAGATGCTGAAGCAGCGGGATTTGTATAGGCACTTGGTTTCAACCAGATGTTCAGGCGCTGACCTTCGCGAATCATATTGCTGCTGAGGTTATTCCATTTTTTGATATCATCAACCCGCACCCCATGGCGAATGGCAATCGAACCCAGAACATCTCCGCTCTTAACTTTGTAAATAACACGATCTCTACCATAAATACTTCCTTCCGATTTTTGGGCGATCACTTCCAGTTCTTTTTTACCAACCTTCGAGGCAGAATCCAGAATTGCATACCGGTTTTCCTCCAGCATCATTTTCGTTTGTTTGGGAACAAGAAAAACAAACCCTTTATTATTTTCCGGAATGGCATGATGGATAATGGAAGGATTGAGCTTTTGTAAATCCTCAATGCAAGAGCCCGTCAGCTTGGCAAACGTTTCAATGTGCATGAATTTCTTCAGCATGATAGTATCGTGTTGAACCAACATCTCACTGCCCTCTTCAATAAAATTATGTTCATCGAGGTAGTTCATGGTATAAATGATGGCCACAAACTGCGGAACGTACGACCGCGTTTCTCGCGGGAGATTCGGATAAATTTCCCAAAACGATTTTTTATATCCTGATTTACGAATGGCGCGCTTTACATTTCCAGGCCCGGTGTTGTAAGCGGCAAGCGCCAGTTCCCAATCGTTAAACATGTTGTAAAGGTCGCGTAGATACCGGCACGCTGCATCGGTTGATTTATCCGGATCCATCCGTTCGTCTATCAGCCAGTTGTTCGATACACCGTAATATTTTCCTGTAGCGGACATGAATTGCCATAGCCCAACAGCCCGGGCCCGCGAAACTGCCCGGGGATTTAAGCCTGATTCAATGATGGATAAGTATTTCAGTTCATCCGGCAACTTGTACTTGGCCAGGCATTTCTCAAATAGTGGGAAATAAAGATTTTTTCTCCGCATCATCAGGCGCGTATATTCGCGATCTTTTACTGTGAAGTAATTGATGAAGGCGTGGCTTTTATCATTATACCGGAGGGGAATCGTTTTTTCAATGCAGCTTAGCCGGTCGCGCAAGATTTCAGGATGATCATCACCGGGAACATATTCAAGTTCACTCGGCAGCGAGTAATACACAAAGTCGGCCGAATCTTCTTTGTACAACATTTCTTCTTCTGCAACAGCTACTTCCAGTGAATCGATAACAACCGAATCAGGTTGTACCTGGCTAAATGCCTGCGTTGAAAAAATGGCGAACAACATAAAGAGAAATAGTTTTCTCATGTCAGTTCATGTTAAGTAGTAAATCTGAAAACTGTAGCAACTTTGATTCCTCGAAGTCATCTGCAATCACTTGAAGTCCGATGGGCAGTCCTTGCTGATCCGTTCCACATGGAATAGAAATAGCGGGAACACCAACCACATTAGCCTGAACGGAGAAAAGATCCGCCAAGTACATCTCCAACGGATTATTGGTATGCTCACCCATTTTAAAAGCCGTGGTGGGTGTTATGGGCATCACAATAAAGTCATATTGCTTCAAAATTTCTTTTGTCTTATCACGAATGATCCTTCTCACTTTTTGGGCTTTGGTGTAATAGGCATCGTAGTAACTGGCGCTGAGTACAAATGTTCCCAGCAATATTCTGCGCTGCACCTCTTTGCCAAACCCTTCCGATCGGGTTTTCTTATACATCGAGAGAAGGTCCGTTGCATTTTTACTACGGTACCCATATCGAACACCATCAAAACGCGAAAGGTTCGAACTGGCTTCCGCTGTAGCGAGGATATAGTACGTTGGTAAAATAAAATCCATCAAGGGGAATTCGATGGGTTCTACAGCGTGTCCGGCTGCCTTAATCTGATCAAGTTTAGCTACGATATTTTTTTGAATTTCGGGCTGAAGACCTTCCGATGTGGAGAGCTCTTTCAGGTAGCCTACTTTAAAAGTTTTGCGTTCTGTTTGCGTCAACTCTTTTGAATAGGCAGGAACAGGTTTCTTTGAAACGGTACTATCGAATTCATCGGGTCCGGCAATCACTTCCAGTACAAGCGCAACATCATCAATGGATTTCCCAAAAATGCCAATGCAATCAAAAGAAGATGCGTAAGCAATTAGTCCGTATCGCGATATACGCGAATAGGTAGGCTTTAAGCCGATAACGCCACAGAAAGCTGCGGGTTGCCGAACAGATCCACCTGTGTCAGAGCCGAGGGAAATCCTGCACATGTCCGCCTGAACGGCAACCGCTGATCCACCGGACGATCCACCCGGAACACGTGTGTTGTCAAGGTCATTTCGAACAGGGCCAAAGGCTGAATTTTCATTGGACGAACCCATAGCAAATTCATCGCAATTTTGGCGGCCAATGATAATGGCATCTTCATCGAGCAAGCGTTGAACTGCCGTAGCATTGTAAACCGATGTGTAACCGTTAAGAATTTTGCTTCCGGCTTGCAGCGGATGGTCTTCGTATGACAGTACGTCTTTTAAACCAACAACAAGACCGGCTAATTTGCCGGCCTTCTGCTGGGATATTTTTTGATCGATTCGAGCAGCTTGCTTGAGGGCAGCATCTTCGTAAACACTTAGAAAAGCATTTAGATGTGCCTTGGTATTGATGATATCAAGATGGTGCCGGACTAACTCCCGGCAGGTGATGGTGCCGTGCTGCAGATCGTGTTGTATTTCGCGAAATGTAGCGTATGCTTTCAAAACTTATTTTCCGTCTTCGATTTTACCCGCGGCACCCGCATCATCCAAATCCTTCTTCACGTCTTTTACCGCATCCTTAAATTCACGTACGCCTTTACCCAGACCTTTCATGAACTCGGGAATTTTCTTTGCACCAAAGAATACAAGTACAAAAAGACCGATGAGTAAAATTTCCTGGAAACCAACCCCGCTTAAAAACAATAATGTTGCTTTCATGGCATTTAAATTATTAGTACGCAAAACTAGCGGATTAGGTGGATTAAACCTAAACTTTAACAGCTTGGTTTCAGGTGGATAATTTTGTTTTTGGAAGGTGAATCTTATCGCTTAATGAACCGAAATCACGGTTCACATATTTTTGAGCCAGGTCTGGGGATCAAGTGGAGTTTTGTCGCGATAAATGCGGAAACGCAGTTCCGATATTCCATCGGCATTCGAAATGATTTCGCCTAACTCCTGATTGGTTGTTACTTTCTGTCCTTTTTTCACGGCAATGTCTTTCAGCCCGGTATACACGGTAAAATAATCACCATGATTAATGAGTACCGTACTGCCAATGCCCGGAGTAAAGGCAATGGCCGTTACTTGTCCGTCAAAAATAGCCCGGGCACGTTCTCCGCTTTTTGTCTGGATGTTAATACCATCATTTTGAATAACGATTCCTTTTAAGGCGGGATGATTTTGCCGGCCAAATTTTTGGGAAACAAAACCCGATTCTACCGGCCAGGGAAATTTCCTTTTATTTTCTTCAAAAGAGGAAGAAAGGGCAATGACTTCTTTTGAGCGTGATGCCCGTGCTTCGCGGGCCATTTCTTCTTTAATGATTTCATCTATTTTTTTGTCGAGCGCGGCAATAGACTTTTTGGTTTCTTCCAGGTCACGTTTGAGTTTCTTTTCTTCTTTTTGAAGTTCACGCACTAAGTTGCTTTGTTTTTTCTTGAGATTTGTCAGGTTATTGTTTTCGGCTACTTCGTCATTCAATAATTTATTTTTCTCTTCGCGCCTCGCTTGAATAACTTTTACCTGACCGGAGAGTTCTTCCTGTACCTGCACGATTTGTTCGGCTTGCAGCTTGCGGGTTTCACCATATTGCTCCATGTACCGCAAGCGCATGATTAGCTGATCAAATGATGCTGCAGAAAAGAGGAAGGTTAAACGCGTTACACTGTTGTTTGCTTTTTGGGCCGCGAAAAGCATGGCGGCATATTCTTGTTTCAGTTTTTTCAGGTCTTCTTCCAGCGCCTGTATGATATCGTTATTTTTCCCGATCTCCGAATCCAGAAAATTCATTTCTCTTTTGATGGAATTGATCAGGTTTTCCTGTTGGAGGATGCGTTGATTGAGTGCGGTGAGTTCGCCAATTGAATTTTTTTTCTTGTCCGCAGTTTCGTTCAGTATTTTTTCAACCTCCTTGATTTTTTCAAGGTTCTGCTGCTTTTCTTTTTGAAGTTGATTTTTTGTTTTCTGCGCCTGAACAGAAAAAACTGTTAACAGAAGAAAAAAGAAGAGCAGTCGGATTTTACCTGCGCTCATATTTTTTCGGAATATTAAACGGGAACTTGAGTTCTTTATCGCCAACTTCTGCTTTATTGTATTCGAAAATAATTGTGGTGTTGAGAATGCCGGCTGCCGCTTTATAGAAAAGATTGATGGTACCGTTATACGGGAAGACTTTGGTTCCTACAGGCTGAAAGTTCGAATAGTTAATCACCAGCGAGTTACTGCTGTTACCTTCTTTCATCTCTATTTTTTCAATTTTCATACTGGCTGCATTCACGTAATTTAATACATCAATAGTTCCGGCATGCTGTTTCAGCATGTACATTGAACTTTCCTGCTGCACTTCATCCAATTCACTTCGCTTGATAATCGGGTTCCCCAGCATAGCGGCCTGAATAACATCATAGTTAATTTCAAAATTGAATCGCTTCGATAGCTCGGCATACTCAAACACAAAGTATTCCTTATCCACAGTGCTCACAATAGTAATCGAGTCTTTGTTGATGAGTGCTTTTCCGCCCTGAACACCGATTACTGAAAAGGTCATCCATATTACGCTGTCTTTACGAATCCGGATATTGGCCTTCACTTCCCGTTCTTTGTTGGCTTCCCGCAAAACCATGCGTGCTTTGCCGTGAAAGTATCCAAAGTCAATTTCTTCAATATTCAAAATAGATTTTGGCGGTCCTGTTAGGGAGGGGCTCACAACTTTTTTACTACAGGATAAGGCAATGATTGGGACTACTACAAGAAGCAGGAACCTGAGGCTTTTATTCATAGATTTTCCGGTTCGTAATTTTTTTATTGAGTGTTTCGCTATTCGCATTCAGGCCCCGGGCTTTCTCCCACTGGTGAACAGCTCCATCTACATCGCCTAATTTAAAAAGAATATCGCCATAATGTTCAAAATGCACTGCATTTGCCTGCCCTGTGCTGATGGCTCGCTCCATAATTTTTCGTGCTTCTTTGTACTTCTCACGCGTAAAAAGCACCCAGGCATGGGTATCCAGAAATGTTGGATTGTCTGGGTTATTCTTGATAAGCTGCCCTGACATTTTCTCAGCTTTTTCAAGGTTTACTTTTCGCAGGGCAAGAAAATAGCTGTAATTATTGAGTACGCCCACATTGTTGGGATTGTAGGCAAGTACATCATCATAGGCCTTGTCAGATTTTTCATACTCTTTTGTGGCATTGTAGGCATCGCCCAAAAGGGTATTGATTTCACTGAGCATGGCAAGGTTAGCAGCCGATAATTTTTTTGCTTGTTCCAGCGATTGAATTGACTCTGGGTAGTGCCGTGTGCGCAGGTTAGCGTAGCCATGATAATAATGAATCATCGGCTGATTCGGATACATCTCCAACGCCAGGTCAGCATGTTTTATGGCAGCTTCAAATTGATCGAGTTGAACTTCCAGCAGTAAGAGGTTCTGCCACACCTCAAAATTTACGTCACCCAATTCCACGGCAGTGGTATAGTGCTGTAAAGCTTCACGAGGTTTGTTCGTTGAAAGGTAAAGGTCGCCACCGATGATGTGTACATTGGGTTCATTTCCATATTTTTTTTGAAGCTTCTCGAAAAGCTCTAGCGCAAAGGACTCTTTTTCAGCATCGAAATTATTTCCCGATCTGTTTGGTCCGAGTTCAGCACTATAGGCACCTAAAACAAGAAGCTTACTTCTGAGGTCAACACCAGTATCATCAAACAGCGTCAGGAGTAAAGGCCTCGCTTTTTGTTCTTGCTTGCTATCGCGATATAAACCAGCCAATAACATTTTGGCGTTAACGGCTTCCGGATTTTGGGTGGTGAATTTTTCGAGATACGGAATGGCCTGACTAATCATGTTCTTTTGTGTAAGAACCTCTGCCAATGCCATCACATAGCGCTCTTCATCCGGAAAGGCATTGATGAGTTTTTCGCCTTCTTCTACTGCTTCTTTTGTTTTTCCGGCCTCCAGGTACAGTCTGATTTTTTGGACAGAGGAAATTTCATTCACACCAAAAATGCTCTCTGCGCGGTTGTACGTTTTAATGGCATCATCGGGTTTATTGCCATATTGGTATACAGCTGCGAGTTCATAGAGGTATTCTTCTGATCCTTTCACCTCCCGTATTAAATTTTCATACACCTGTGCAGCTTTATCAAAGCGGGCCATGCTGCTGTAAATGTTTGCAGCCAGCAGGTAAAAGTATTTGTTTGATTTTTCAAGTTTTATAGCATTCTCGATGCTGAGTGAAGCACGTAGTAAATCGTCTTGCTTATTGGTGTGCGATAATACCTCAGCCACTTTATAGTGAATGGTAGCATTTTCAGGATTGATTTCCATGGCGCGCTGATAGTAGAGCATGGCCTTGGCATAATCTTCCAGGATGAAATACTTTTCTCCTTCGGTGAAATAGAATTCTGCTTCGCGCTGCGATTTAGTAGAAACCTTAAGCTCCGGAGATTTTTTCTTCTTCTGCCCAAATGCGGAAAGCGATACGATAACCGCAAGGGTCGCCACCAAACCAACAGATTTAATAAAATTTTTCAAGTTAAAATGATCAGGTAATCGTGTTGAAGTCCCCCAGGCTCAAATCCAGAGATTGGGCTTCAAAATTAACGAAATTCCCTAACATGCTGTTCTCCAGAACAGCCCTTGAAACCGTGGTATTTTGTTGAATAATGGAATTTTGAATGCGACTATCTCGAATGTGCGAATTCTCGCCAATAGAAGCATATGGTCCAACAACTGAGTTTTCAATGGTGGCGCCATCGCCAATAAAGCACGGGGATATAACGACTGAGTTTATGATTTTTGCTTTGTCGGAAATCAGTTTTTGGTCTTTGATAAACTCCAGGTAGCGTTGATTGGTTTGAACAGTCACATTTTTATTGCCGCAATCGAGCCATTCTTCTACCTGTCCTGGAATAAAAACCGCCCCTTTTTTATTCAGGTTCTGAAGGGCCGTAGTGAACTGGTATTCTCCTTTTTCGCGGATGTCGTTATCGATCAGGTATTGCATTTCGTGCGCCAATGCCTGGCCGTCTTTGAAGAAATAAATCCCGATAATGGCAAGATCTGATACGAATGCAGAAGGTTTTTCAACTAATTCCGTAATCTCTTTTTTGTCGTTTAGGCGCACAACGCCAAAGTGAGAAGGGTCATCCACCTTCTGCACCCAGATGATGCCATCTTGTGTGGTGTCTAGTTTAAAGTTTGCCCGGAACAAGGTATCGGCAAAAGCCACAATTACTTTGCCCGTGAATAATTCTTTTGCAAAAAGTAAAGCGTGTGATATTCCCTGTGCACTTTCCTGATAATATATTTTTGCGGTGGCACCAACCTGTTGCGCAATCACTTTTAGATTTTCTTCAACTTCTTTTCCGAAACTCGGGTGAATAATGAAGCCAATACTTTCAATTTTCTCCGGACAAACTTTAGCAATGTCTTCCACTAACCGATGTACAATAGGTTTGCCGGCAATCGGCAGTAAGGGTTTTGGGGTTGTAAGGGTGTGTGGACGAAGGCGTTTGCCCAATCCGGCCATCGGAATAATAATGTTCATAAGAGGTTTTTTAAGAGCAGTAAAACTAAAGAATTCAACCGGTAGTTTGTTTGAATTGATTTCTTTCAAAAAAATAAATGGTAATCAAAAAGAGCACCAACACCACCTGATGAAATCCAAAGGCAAGCCATTGATTGTTCATTTCGAAAGCATTGACACTATACACAAGCGCGATTGAAAAAATAATGTAACCCAGGCCTTTCATCACATAATACGGAATGGGATAATATTTCTGTCCGAGGAGGTAACACGCTACGGTCATCGAAAGATAACAGATCAGTGTGGCCCAACTGCTGCCGAGGTAACCATAAAAAGGAATCAGGATGAAATTGGCAACGATGGTGATGATGGCTCCACCCACGGTGATGATGGTGCCATAATAGGTTTTGTCGGTGAGTTTAAACCATACCGAAATGTTATAATAGATGCCCAGGAATAAGTATCCTGTCAGTAAAATCGGGACGATATACAAACCTTCCCAATAAGCCTCTCGCTTTAAGAAGTGTTTTAAAACATCCATGTTAATACTAACGGAAACCAGCAAAATGCAACACGTGATGATGAAATAGTGATTGACCCGGGCAAAAAGTGTTGGCGAATTTTTATCCGCAGCATTCGAAAAAAAGAAGGGCTCTGCGGCATAGCGAAACGCCTGCACCGCCAGGTTCATGAGCACGGCAAACTTGTAACAAGCGCCAAAAATTCCAAGCGCATATTCGGATGTTTGCTCGGGATAGAAATTTTTGGGTAACCACCACTCCAATGTAAGGCGCGAAAACATTTCGTTGGTCATACCCGCCAGTCCGGTGAGCATGATGGGATACGCATATCGAACCATAACCGGTGAAACAGTTGAATCAAAGGCAGGCCGCCAGCGGATAAGTGTTTTTGCGAAGAAGAAAAGATAAAATCCATTGGCGATGAGGTTGGCCAGCACCACAAAACCAACACCCCAGGCCGGATCAAACGCGATGTAGAGGAAATAAAGATTAAGTCCCACCAGAATGCCCATGTTAAGGAGTTTGCCAAGGGCAAATTGAATGGCTTTCTTTTGTAAACGCAGCCGCGCGAATGGTATGGCCACAGCGGCATCAATGAGCAGGATGATCGCGAGCCACATAACATACTTGGATTTACCCGGAATGCTCAGCGTTTCGGCAATGGGGTTTGCCAGCATGATGAAGAGCACCGTTAACAGGATACTGATGGTAATGACTACTGTCTGCGAAAGGTTGAATATTCTTTTTTCGTCAGCGCCTGGTTTATTGGCAAACCGGAAGTACGCGGTTTCCATGCCGAACATAAACACTACATTGATCACGGCAGCGTATGCAAACAACTTGGTGATAACACCATATTCTTCAGGAGCGAAAACATCGGTATGCAACCGTACGAGCAGGAAATTCAGAAAGCGGGGAAGGATACTCCCCAATCCATAGAGTATGGTTTCGCCCGCCAGTCGTTTGATCTTACTCATGTATTCCGGTTACTTCCGTGTGTGAATTATTTTCCACTAAAGGTAGGTTTTCGTTTTTCAAGGAAGGCAGCTGTTCCTTCTTTAAAATCTTCGGTAGTAGCGCAGGCAGCAAAAGAGGTAGCTTCCGCCTGATAGCCTTCCTGCTCGAAACTAAATCCGGCATTCACACTTTTAATGACATGGGCAACGGCAACAGGACCTTTGCTCAAAATTTTACTCATAATGGTTTGCGCGAGTGTCATCAACTCCTCGCGATTGGCAACAACATGGTTCACTAGTCCAATCGCTTTTGCTTCTTGTGCCGATATCAAATCACCCGTAAGCATAAGCTCTAGTGCTTTGCCACGCCCAACCAGTTGCGTTAAACGTTGTGTGCCGCCATAGCCTGGTATAATTCCCAGGTTGACTTCCGGTTGTCCAAATTTGGCATTCTCAGTAGCAATACGAATGTGGCAAGCCATAGCTAATTCACATCCACCACCGAGTGCAAAACCATTGATGGCAGCAATAATAGGTTTGGGAGAATCTTCCAGTTGCTTAAATAAGAGTTGGCCTTTTTGTGCAAGTGCAAACGCTTGTTCTGCATTTAGAGAAGAAAGTTCTTTAATATCGGCACCAGCCACAAAGGCCTTATCGCCTTCGCCTGTAAGGATTATTCCCTTAATGGCATTGTTCTGGTAAGCTTCTTGTATAATTTCGCGCAAAGTTTGCAGTACTTCTGCATTGAGGGCATTGAGAGCCTCTGGTCGTGAAATCGTTACCCATAACAATCCGGAAGTATTTTGAGTTTTGATAGTTGACATGGCATTGAATTATCATGTGCAACTTATTCAGCTTTTTGAAAGGGTCAAAGAGAAAGGATGAGACAATTTAAATTTAGGTATGAGACTTTTTTTTATTTTCTGTTTGCTTTCCGCTTTCCGCGTAGCCATCGCGCAGACGACCACAGTTTCGAGCGGTAATTGGAATGATGCTTCAGTTTGGTCTCCTGCTACTGTTCCAACAGCGAACACTAATGTTGATGTTACAATTCCTGTGGTGTTAAATCAGAACATTACCATTGGTACTGGCGATTATTTCTTTTTTCAAAATGTTACAGATTTACCCGGTGGCACAAATTACACGCTTACCGCGAATACGGCAGGTGGAATACTGGATATTAAGGCTGGAACAACAACGTTTGGAGGAGCCGCAACCTTCAGCAATTCCACCATTATTGTACGCAATGGTGCTACACTGATTCTGGGAGCAACGAACATCAATAATGGAACAACACTATTAATTGAAGCTGGCGGGACGCTGATTGTTAATGGGACGCTTACCAATAGCAATAGTGGAGGTTCATTTACCATCAATGGCTTGGTTCAGGTGAATGGAGATTACGATTCAAACAATGGTAACCTTGACGTTACTGGCTCCGGTGATATTTTTACTACTGGCACCATATTTAATCAGGGTTCATCTACTGTTTTTGGCACCAATAATGATTGTGGTGCTGGACCATGCTCAGGAAGAAACCTGTGTAGTTTCTCCAATACAATTAGTGCCAGTCAGGTGCTCTGTTCCGGAACTTCACCCGCTGCTTTGTCTGGCAATGCCGTTGGAAGTCCGGTATATAGCTGGGAGTCTAGCACTACATCATCAAGTTCTGGCTTTGCGCTCGCTTCAGGAACGAACAATACCCAAAATTATACACCTGGTGTGTTAACCCAGACTACCTATTTCAGAAGAAAGGTGACATCGGGTGGGTGTACCGGAATTTCACCACCTGTTACGGTAGCTGTTTTGCCATTGGCTGGTGGATGGAAGGGAACAACTACTAATTGGAACTTAAATACGAACTGGTGTAACAACACCGTACCAACATCTACTACAGATGTAACGATCTCAACCGGTGTACCCAATTTCCCCCAAATCACTGCTGCAGCCAACTGCCGTGATTTATTGATTAACACAGGGGCATCGGTTACGATTAATGCTTCTAACACGCTTTCGATTTTTGGTAACCTGACCAATAACGGCACGCTCACAACCAATACCAGTACGGTTACACTTAGTGGCTCAAGCCAACAGACCGCGAGTGGAAATGCTATCAATTTCAACAACCTAACGATCAACAATTCATCAGGAAGTTCACCACAGGTAGTTATCAATTCTTTCCTCACAATTCAAGGAACACTAACCATGACTGCGGGAAATGTTAACCTTTCGGGCTATAACTTAACCCTCGGACTGGATGCTGGTACTACCGGAACATTATCCTATACCAATGGGAGGTTATTCAATGGCGATTTTACCCGATGGGTTTCAACTCCTGTAATTCCTGACCTGAGTGTTAGAGGCCTCTTTCCGATGGGAACATCTTCTGATAAAAGATTATTATATGTTTCTTATCCCAGCACAGCGCCAACAACTTTGGGTACCATTCGTGTCGGACATACCGGTGCTACCACCACGTCAGTTGTTTCGGTTACAGACGGAGGTACAATCGTCAGGCGACAAGATTCTTTCTGGAAGGTTGCTACCGGAAATGGTTTGGCGGGTGGCACTATTAATTTGAGGGCAGGTGGTACGGGGTTTGGAACAGTTGGTGCATTAACCGATCTGCGAATTATGCTGGCCACAGCGGCTGCACCGGGATCCAATGCAACGGCCACCGGTTCATTCACTGATTTTCTGACCATTCGAACCGGGTTGAGCGCAGCAACATTGAGCGGAAATTTTTATATCGGGTCCATCAATGCTACTCAATCACCACTTCCTATAAAATTGTTAAGCTTTAAAGCCACGCCTTTGCAAGGTGGTGTAAGCCTGGATTGGGTAACATCATCTGAGAAAGATTTTGATTATTTCCAGGTTGAAAGAGCTTCGGATGATCTTCAATTTAAACCACTTGGACGTGTGGTGGCAAAAGGCGGACTCAACATTGAAACGCACTATGATTTCTTTGATTCAAAGCCTTTAAATGGCAAAAATTATTATCGCCTGAAGAATATAGATTTTGACGGATCATTTGATTACTCACCTGTTGTGTATGTAGACTGGCAAAGCAGTTCTGATATTGTACTCTATCCCAATCCTATTACGAACCGAGAATTCATGCTGGAATTGGATGGTGAAGTAACACCCGGAACCAGTATAAGCGTTTTGAATACTGTGGGTTTGGAAATTATGCAGCGTAAAGTCCTTCAATCTGAAGAATTAATTTCCTTACCGGATGACACCAAAGCCGGAATCTACTTCGTAAAAATTCAACGACAGGAAAGTAGCCGTACAATTAAGGTTGTTGTTAAATAGTTTGTAAAAGCTGGGGGAGATTTTCCAAAATCTCTTTTGTCATTCGTGTCAAATCAAACTGTGGCTCCCAGCCCCAATCAATGCGGGCTTCCGAATCGTTAATCGATTTGGGCCACGAATCGGCAATCGCCTGACGGAAATCAGGATGATAGGTAATCTCAAATTCGGGAATGTGTTTTTTGATTTCAGCGGCAATTTCTGCGGGGCAAAAACTCATGCCGGCTACATTGTAACTTGATCGTATTTTAATTTTTTCAGCGGGTGCTTCCATCAAATCGAGTGTGGCCTTCACGGCATCATCCATGTACATCATTGGAAGATAAGTGTCGGGCTTCAGGAAGCATTCAAATTTTTTATCCGAAAGTGCCTTGAAAAAAATATCAACAGCATAATCGGTTGTGCCACCTCCGGGTTTTGTTTTATAACCAATCAAACCCGGATAGCGGAGGCTGCGCACATCAACTCCGTGGTTTTTGAAGTACCACTCGCACCAGCGTTCCCCGGCCTGTTTGCTGATACCGTAAATGGTAGTCGGGTCCATAACCGTGTGCTGAGGTGTTTTGATTTTCGGAGTTGTTGGACCGAAAGCTGCAATGGAACTGGGCCAATAGACTTTTTCAATTTTATATTCAACGGCCGCATCCAGCACGTTGATAAGTCCATCCATATTGAGGTGCCAGGCAAATTTTGGATTCTTTTCTCCGGTGGCCGATAGAATGGCAGCCAAATGGTAAACCTGGGTGATTTGGTTCTTGCGAACAAGGTTGAACAATTGGTCTTGCTGCAATACATCCAGAATCTCAAAGTTGCCGGTGGCCAATACGCCTTCTGCATCTTTTACATCGGTGGCCATCACATTTTCCTTTCCATACAAATTCCACAAGCCTTGCGTGAGTTCAGAGCCAAGCTGGCCTCCGGCACCGATAACGAGAATTCTTTGCTTCTTCATGATGATCCAAAAGTGGGGCGAAATTACTGAAATTTACCGATCGCCTACCATGCGTTAGGAATTCATTTTCTTACCTTAGTGCCCGTGAATTTTGAAGCCTATTTAATTACCAAAAAAATTGATGCGCAAGCTTTTCGTGCAGCCGAAACGCATGTATGGGAAGCCTGGCAATCTGAATTTGAACAGGTTCATCCCAATAGCTTTACTGCACAGAAGCTTTACCTGATCAATCCGATCCGAAGGAAATATCCGCTGAAGGAAACGCGGGTATTGCCCAATAACCAACCTCAGACAGAAACAGCTGCCCCAGTAAATCCTGAGGCTAATCTGAAGCCCAAACCTGTCATGCGACCTAAACCGAAAATCAGTTAATAACTTTATGTTCAAGAATCTTCAACCTGTACTCGAAAAAGAACTACGCGCCATTCATGAAGCTGGCCTATTTAAAAAGGAACGCATTATTGTTACCCCTCAGGGTGCCGACATCCGCACCAGCGAGGGTAAACAGGTCATAAATTTCTGTGCCAATAACTACCTGGGCCTCTCCTCACATCCCCGTGTAACGGAAGCCGCGAAGCGTGCTATCGATATCCATGGATTTGGTATGTCGTCTGTGCGTTTTATCTGCGGTACGCAGGATATTCATAAAGAACTGGAGCAGAAAATCTCCACGTTTTTAGGAACAGAAGATACTATTTTATATGCTGCTGCTTTCGATGCCAACGGAGGTGTGTTCGAGCCGCTCTTTGGGGCAGAGGATGCCATTATTTCTGACGAATTAAATCATGCTTCCATCATTGATGGCGTGAGGCTGTGTAAGGCCATGCGGTACCGCTACAAGCATAACGACATGGATGATTTGAAGAAGCAACTGGAAGATGCCCGAAATGCGGGTGCGAAGCAGATCATCGTTGTAACGGATGGAGCTTTTTCGATGGACGGCACCATCGCACAGTTAGACAAAATCTGCGATCTCGCTGATGCATATGAAGCGTTGGTCATGACAGATGAATGCCACTCTACCGGATTTATCGGAAAGACTGGTCGGGGTGTTCCGGAATACCGTGGAGTTACCGGCAGGGTGGATATCATCACCGGAACGTTGGGAAAAGCGCTGGGTGGTGCTTCTGGAGGATTTACGTCAGGCCGTAAGGAAATCATTGAAATGCTTCGTCAGCGATCTCGACCGTACTTGTTTTCAAATACATTGGCTCCGTCTATTGTAGGCGCCTCTATTGAAGTGTTCGACATGCTATCTGAAACTACAGCGTTACGCGATAAGCTTGAACAAAACACGAAATTCTTCCGCGAAGAAATGACAAAGGCCGGTTTCGACATTAAACCGGGTGAACATCCCATTGTGCCCATCATGTTATATGAAGCTCCGCTCGCACAACAGTTTGCAGAAAAGCTATTGGAAAAGGGCATCTATGTGATTGGATTTTTCTTTCCGGTGGTACCCAAAGGTAAGGCCCGCATCCGGGTGCAAATCTCAGCTGCACACGACCGCCATCATTTGGAAAGGGCCATACAGGCGTTTTCGGAAGTAGGCCGGGAGTTAAACGTTATTCGATAATCATTTTATTTCAGCAAAAGGCTGAAGCGTAAAATATAATTCGGATAGCGTGAACAAAAAATCACACTTTGCTTTTAGTCTTTTGAAGGAAGGCTTTGCCTTAAAATAATTTTACCTTTGTGCGCATTTCTGATCAGAACTCATTAACCGAATAAATCATATCTCCATGAAAGTAGATTCACAATACACCGAGAAATTTGAAAGTCGCCATATCGGACCAGATGCACACCAAACGGAAGAGATGCTAAAAGTTGTTAAGGCGGCATCGGTAGATGAATTGATTGAACAAACTGTACCAAAGGGCATTCGCCTGAAGAAGGCACTGAACCTGCCTCCGGCACAATCTGAATTTGAATTTTTAAATGAATTCAAAAAACTTGTTTCGAAAAATAAAGTCTATAAATCGTTTATCGGAGCAGGCTATTACAACACCATCACACCCGGTGTTATCCTCCGGAATATTTTGGAAAATCCTGGATGGTATACAGCCTACACACCATACCAGGCCGAGATTGCACAAGGCAGGCTGGAGGCACTGATCAATTATCAAACCATGATCATTGACCTGACAGGGATGGAGATTGCAAACGCTTCCCTGTTGGATGAAGGTACCGCAGCAGCAGAAGCTATGCACTTGCTGCACGCATCGCGCAAAGGAGGAAAGAAAAATGCCACGAAGTTTTTTGTTGATCGCCACACGTTTCCCCAGACTATTGATGTATTGATCACAAGGGCAAGTCCGCTGGGCATTGAGTTAGTAATTGATGATGTAACAACACTGGACATCACTGATCCCGCTTTCTTTGGTGTATATATTCAATACCCCGACAATAACGGAGCGATCAAAGACCATTCAGCGTTTATCACATCAGCGCACGAAAAAGAAATTGCAGTTGTTGTTGGCACTGACCTGATGAGTTTAGTGCTGCTGAAGTCGCCAGGTGAGATGGGAGCTGATGTGGTGGTAGGTTCATCACAACGCTTTGGTGTGCCGATGGGTTTTGGTGGTCCGCATGCTGCATTCTTTGCTACGAAAGATGAGTACAAGCGGCAAATGCCCGGGAGAATTATTGGAGCATCCATTGATGCCTCCGGAAACCCGGGTTATCGCATGGCCTTGCAAACACGCGAGCAACACATCCGCAGAGAAAAAGCAACTTCCAATATTTGCACTGCCCAGGTTTTATTGTCCGTAATGGCGGGAATGTATGCTGTGTATCATGGCCCGGAAGGATTGAAAAAAATTGCCGGCCGTATTCACGGATTAACAAAAGTGCTGGATGCAGGAATCAGGGGATTAGGCTTAAAGCAGGTCAATGAATTTTATTTTGACTCCTTAAAAATTGCCGTTACCGATTCAGAGGCAATACAGCATGAAGCCTCGAAGCATGAAATAAACTTTCGGTATTTTAACGATCAGCATGTTGGTATTTCGCTGGATGAGACAACCACGCTGGAAGATGTAAAACAGATTCTTGAAATTTTTGCGGTGGTTGAAAATAAGAAAACAACTCTGGGTTCGGCAAACGGACAGGAGATCAACTGGCCCACAGCATTGGTTCGTACATCTGTTTATCTGACACATCCGGTATTTAATACACATCACGCTGAGCATGAGATGTTGCGTTACATCAAGCGGTTGGAAAATAAGGATCTATCGATGGTGCACTCCATGATTTCATTGGGATCATGCACCATGAAACTCAATGCCACGGCTGAGATGATTCCTGTTACATGGCCGGAGTTGGGCAATATGCACCCTTTCGCTCCTGCGGAGCAGACGCAGGGATATGCCGAACTCACCAACAACCTGGAAAGCTGGTTGAAAGAAATAACGGGCTTCACCGGAGTTTCCCTGCAGCCCAATAGTGGCGCGCAGGGCGAGTATGCCGGCCTGATGGTGATTCGCGCGTATCACCTCAACAGAAAGGAAGCACACCGGAACATTGCGTTGATACCGGCATCGGCCCATGGAACAAATCCTGCGAGTGCAGTGATGGCTGGTATGGAAGTGGTGGTCGTGAAGTCCGATGAGGAAGGAAAAATTGATGTTGCTGATCTGAAAGCAAAGGCAGCACAATACAAAGACAAACTTTCTTGTCTGATGGTGACGTATCCATCGACACACGGAGTGTTTGAAGAAGCCATCACTGACATTTGTGAGACCATTCACAGCAATGGTGGATTGGTGTATATGGATGGTGCCAACATGAATGCGCAAGTGGGGTTAACATCGCCAGCCAATATCGGTGCCGATGTGTGTCATTTAAATCTGCATAAAACATTTTGCATTCCACATGGAGGAGGAGGTCCTGGCATGGGTCCTATTTGTGTGAACGATAAATTGAAACCATTCTTGCCCGGACATGCTGTGGTGAAAACAGGAGGTGAGAAAGCCATTCACGCTGTTTCTGCCGCACCGTGGGGAAGTGCCAGTATCCTGGCGATTTCCTACGCGTACATTGCCATGATGGGTGGCGAGGGATTAACCAACGCCACGAAGTATGCCATCTTAAATGCTAACTATATTAAAGACCGGTTGAGCGGTCATTACAAAATTTTGTATACCGGCAGCAATGGTCGTTGCGCACACGAAATGATTGTTGACTGCCGTGATTTTAAGAAATTCGGTATTGAGGTGGAGGATATTGCCAAGCGGTTAATGGATTATGGTTTTCATGCGCCAACTGTTTCGTTTCCGGTTGCTGGAACACTTATGATTGAACCTACGGAAAGCGAACCGAAGGAAGAACTCGATCGCTTCATTGATGCCTTGATTGAAATCAGAAATGAAATTCGTGAAGTGGAAGAAGGCAAGGCCGACAAGGAGAATAATGTATTGAAACATGCACCGCATACGGTGGCAGTTATTACTGCGGATGAATGGACGCGGCCATATAGCAGACAAAAAGCAGCTTTCCCGCTTCCGTTTGTGAAGGAGACTAAATTCTGGCCAAGTGTTAGCCGCGTGGACAATGCATATGGTGACCGTAATTTAGTATGCAGTTGTTTGCCCATCGAAGAATACACGAAGGAAGAAGTAGCTTCGGTTTGATATCGGAAAATTTTGAAAAAAACAGGCCGATACACACGTACCGGCCTTATTTTTTATAAAGATCGTAAACCGCTACATTTTTACTTCAACTAGTCTTTTTTGCATCTCTTTTTCTTTGCGCACTAACTCTTCCTGAGTAGCCTGAAGTTCTTCCATATTCTGCCGCATCTCTTCTTCGCGCTGGCGCATATTCTCTTCATTGATTTGAGACTGTTCCAGCAGATTCTTCATTTTGAAGGTTGTCTGTGAGCTTAGAAATAGCGGAGGCCAGAAACTCTCCAGCCTTTTTCAGGAAGTTGATGTGATGTTCTTCAAAGAAATTGAAGGAAGCAATTTCAACAACCGCAACGGTATGGATGTCATACTTGAGCGGAACAATAACTAGATGTTTTGGGGTAGAATCACCTAGCCCAGAGGTAATTTTTGTGTAACCTTGCGGAATGTCTTTCAAGTACATCACATCACCTTCTAGAAAAGCCTGACCGATCAACCCGCAACCCAGCTCGATTTTTTTATCGACCCACTTTTTCTTATCGAAGGCATAACAGGCTGTGAGCTTCAGATGTTGATCGAACTCTTCGCCCTCTAACACAAACAGGCTGCATTGTTGAGCATTAAGATACCTGGATAGGTAAGAGACACACCGATTAGCAAGCTCCTGAGCATTGCTTTGATTGTTTCGAACCATCTCAGAAAATTGAGCAAGACCTTCGTTAACCCAATTTCGTTGTTCATCATCGCGCTTTACACGTTTCAGTTTTTCCCGTAAGTCAATCAGGTTGCCGGCAAGCGTCTCTTCATTCAGGATTTCGTTCTGGGTTGTTAAACCATTCCACTCCACATCGTAGTTTCCCGTTGCCATGGCCTTGATAAAATCGGAAGCGGCCCGAACATTATTAATGGATGAACCGATTACGACTTTGGCATCTGTAGTACGTTCTGTTCCGGGATTGAAGACATATTTTCTATCGTTCTGTTCAACTTCCAACAATAGCGATTGTCGACCTATACGTTCTCGTTTTAAGCGAACCATAAACAGAGCAAGTGCAGGTAGCACCAGAATCACTACACATACCTGCAAAATGAGATTGCCCCTGATGGCTCCATTGTAATTGGATAAGGCCTTCTGATAGATATTATCTTCAAATTCAAACAAGGGTCTGGAGAAGTCATCGTATTTTTTCCATACACTGTATCCACGATCTTCGCGAAGCATGGATGCAATCTGGTTGGTACTACTATCCTCTCTGGCGACCTCAATCATTTGGTTGCAAAAAGAAATATAAGAATCTACTTCGGCCCGAATAGCTTTTAGATCAACCCTGTGTGGATACGATTGCGTTTCAAGCAAAAACTCCAATTCACTGAATATGGCCTTATTCTTTTCAATAGCTTTTTTGTAAGGTTCAAGCATCTTTTCCTCTTTGGTAAGGGCAAATCCCCGAAGTCCAATGTCAAGACCATGCATGGTTTCGCTCAGGATTTCTTTGGTCCGCTCTTTTACTTTTTCGGCTTGCTGCTGAAGTTTGCTGTTTTCTTCGATAGTGGATTTGTTTTGGATGGCCATGCCCATGCTCGCAATAAGGGCTAAACCAATGGTCAGAACGATCCAGTTATTAACCAAAAACTTTCTCATAACTTTGTGGGGGGAAACGGAGTTTAAAAGCGTATCCGCGATAATAGATAAAAATGAAGAATGGAGTAAGCAATGCCTGGACATTATTTTGGTTGACTACAACTAACTGCGGGTGTCAGAATTTTTGCAATCGTTTTCGTCAGGTGATGATTATCACGATGGTGCTTATTCCCTGTGTTGGTTTCAGTCAGAAAAATACGTACAAAGGTTTTCCTTCCCTGGTGTGGCCCAAGCTTTATGACATTGAGTTCCATAAGGCAAAAGACAAACTGGGTGAGTATGATAAACCAATTTTCAGTACCGGAGCGAAGTCCCTGAATGGAAAGGCAGTAACACTACCAGGCTATATGGTTCCATTTGATAACGGAGTAAAGGGTTCACGGTTTATGCTGTCATCCATGCCGTTGAATGCCTGTTTTTTTTGTGGTGTAGGCGGTCCGGAATCGGTGGTGGAGATTTACACCAAAAACATTGTCAGTTTTACTGAGAAGCCCATTGAAGTGAGAGGTGTCTTGAAACTCAATGACAGTGATCCGGATAAAATGATGTATGTATTGGAACAAGCGGAAATATTGGGCGAGATAGAATTTTAGCTGACAATATTTTTCAATTGTTATATAACCGGTAACTAGAATTCACATTCTTATCATGAACAAAGTAATCATCCGCAATTATTGCTCCTCTGTGTTTCTGCACTCCTTTTATCTGTCAGTTTTTTTGTTATCGGATTATTGAAGTGCTTGCATCCGTTGATGCCGTGGGTAACATCAACATGATTTCCGTTAGCCGAAAGAAAACGAATTCAGATAGCTTACTACTAGAAGTAAATCAAGCGATTCTGGCTAACGGTGACCCTGTTTTTGTTTTGAATGCTCTTTCGAAAAAGCACTGGGAACTTGTCAGTGTAACACAAATTCAGTCCGACAAATATTCACGTCCGTATACTCCGTTTATGCTTTATTACATTCGTAAATATGTCAAGAATACGGAGTAGTAAGTTTCTCTTTTCAGACTTCGATAAACTAATTTTTTTCACATCACTTCAACCCGTAGTGGTCAATTAAATAAACCAAAGCAGCCATCGATGCTGCTCCCAATTCCAGTTCACGTTTGTTCACCGATTCAAAGTTATCAACCGGAGTATGGTGATGATCGAAGTAACGTTGTGAATCGGGCAGAAAGCCAATGACTGGAACACCCTGAGGTTCGAGCGGACCAATATCTGCACCTCCACCAGATTGATTGAAATCTGTTAGCCCATATGGTTCGAATAATGGCTTCCAACTTTTTATTTTATTTTTTACTTCCTCCGATGCCGTCATTGTAAAACCACGGGGTGTGAAGCCTCCGCGATCGGATTCAATCGCAGCAATGTGTTTTTCTTTTTTGAGTTCGGCCTGCTTCGCGTATTCTATCCCTCCACGTAATCCATTCTCTTCATTCATGTACATGACCGCGCGGATGGTGCGTTTGGGTTTGTAGCCCATGATCTTAAAAAGCCGGATGACTTCTATAGCCTGTACGCAACCTGCGCCATCATCGTGAGCACCTTGTGCAAGATCCCACGAGTCGAGATGACCACTCACCACAATAATTTCTTCAGGAAATTCGCTGCCCTTTAATTCTCCGATTACATTGAAGGAGGGGGCATCTTCTAATGTCTGGCAATGCGTTTCAAAATAAAACTGGAGATTGCTATCATCCTTCAAAAGCTTACTCAGTATTTCCGCATGACGGGTAGCAATGGCAACAGCCGGAATTTTTGGAATGTTGGGAGCATAGCGTAAACCACCCGTGTGCGGATAGTCTTCCAGGTTCAAACCCATCGAACGTACAATCACACCAAGCGCACCATATTTGGCAGCCTCACTTGCTCCGGAACCACGTTGATCAACAGCGCCACCATAAGCCGCGAAAGTTCCAATCTTGGTAGGATCCATTGGTCGGTTAAAGAAAACAATCTTGCCCTGAATGTTTTTGCTGCCCATTTGCTTCAGTTCATCAAAGCTCTTCACTTCAACAATATTTCCCACAAGTCCTGTAGTTCCGGTGCCCACCGAACCGCCCAAGGCACAGATATTCATTTCTACGGTTCCCATTTTTCGGGAGTTGACAATACGTCCGATTTCTTTTTGACCTCGAACCCAATGCGGTACCATCACCGGCTGTAAGATCACCTGATCTGAAAACCCTTCGAGTGTATGGCGGCTCCATTCCACCGCTGCTGCGGCTCCGGGCGATCCACTCAGACGGGAGCCGATGCTGGTTGTCAGATACTCAAGCATGCTGTAAGATTTTCCCTCGGTTAATTCTTTATCGAAGATTAGTTTGATGGTGGACTCATCAGACTGCTGCGCGTACGCACAAGTCGTGATCAGAAAGAGCGCAGGCAGAATTATTTTTTTCATGAAGAATTGGGGTGGTTTAATCTGTACCAATGAGTTTCGCTGTTTTTAGTATATACATATGATGGTTGGGATCCCGATCATTTAACATCAGTGTACCACCCATCGTGATTGGTTTGGTTGTGAATTTTATTTTTTCAGTAGTCTCAACTTCCACGATCGTTTCGGGTCCGGCTGCGCCACAAAAGAAGCAAACATTAAAAGGTAACGATGAGAGCATGAATTTCCCCTGACCACCCAGTTCTTCCAATGGAATAACATATCCCTTTAACTCAATTTGTTTTCCCTGAAAGGACTTTAAGTACTTGCTGAAAACCGGAAGTTCAACATCATAGCCGTTTTTATCTTTTTTGTTTTCAAATCCCACTTGAGCTAATGTATGCCAGAAGTTTTTATCCTGGCTGTACACTATGGTGGTGAAGGAAAGGAACAGCAGAAAAGACAGGCGCTTCATGATGATTCAATATTAGTGGAAGTTCAACACATCTCCGCAAAAATGTGATGGATGTGATGAAGAAGCCACTCAAACGTTTGAAATACACCCTATTTCTTGTCCCATACTAGTAAAACTTCGTACTTCGTACCCTTAACAAAACCAGTATGGCTTTTCTTTTTGACTCATTTCAGCATTGGAAAAAGTATTGCGATGAGAAAAACATGTCGCTCAGTGAAGTTGTTGTAGAGTACGAATGTGATCAGAAGAATCGAACAGAAGAAGAAATTTTTACCGGCCTTGCCCAGGCGTGGGAAGTGATGAAAGATGCTGTTCACACCGGATTGGAAGAAGACATGACTTCGCGGTCGGGTATGATTAATAATGGAGCGAAAAAAGTGCATCGACATCCAAAGACGGTGCTCTCAAAAGAATTTCAGAATCTCATTGCACGTGCGCTGGCCGCTAAAGAAGTGAACAGTTGCATGGGCCGTATTGTGGCCGCGCCAACTGCGGGAGCCTCCGGAATTATGCCGGGCGTATTATTTACGTTGCAGGAGATTCATACAATTCCGGATAAGAAAATTCTTGAAGCCATGTTAGTCGCTGCCGGCATTGCTTTGATCATCGAACAACGTGCTTCGTTAGCTGGAGCCGTTGGTGGATGTCAGGCTGAAACAGGAAGTGCTGCAGCTATGGCATCGGGTGCGATTGTATATTGTCTCGGAGGTGATATTGATCAGGTGTTTAATGCAGTTGCCATTACCATACAATGTATGCTGGGATTAGTGTGCGATCCGGTAGCTGGTCTGGTAGAAGTGCCGTGCGTGGTGCGCAATGCCAGTGCAGCTGCTATTGCCAACAGCTCCGCCCAGATTGCTCTGGCCGATGTGAACAGTGTGATACCCGTGGATGAAGTTATTGAGGCAATGGGTGAAATCGGGGCAAGCATGGAAACACGCTATAAGGAAACAGCATTGGGTGGTTTAGCCGCCACACCCACGGCCCAACGCATTGCAAAAAAAGTGTTGATCCGCGATATTGAAATTTTACCCGATGAGGAAGTGAAGTAAGCTTGTTGTTGATCAGTATTGTTTCTTCAGTTTGCTTTCACGGTGATCAACTTATCAGAATTAAACATGGCCGCTGGTGAGATTACTTTTTCGCGTAACGGAATGTTGTTGCCATAACGTTCTTTCATTTTATCGCTCACAATCTTATCTGTCAAATCGAATTCATGGAGCTCCTGCAGCGCACCAATTTCAATATTGAGTACTGCTTTATATATTTTCCAAACCAGTTCCGAGCAATATATTTTGTCGTCCGTCCATTCAAAGTAAAGGTCATAACTTTTACCCTGGAATTGCTCTCCATATTGCTTCATCTTTTTCAGGTTCTCGCTTGTCAGGAGTCGTTCACCATCTTTAAGTCGTTTAACAACATAATGCGAATTTTCACCTCGCTGAATCCAATCGTTTAACCTGGTCAGCTTAACCGGTTGAATCGCCTCGTAAACATAAAATGCTCCATCAATTTCATACAGTATCCCCATGTGGCTGTACTTCGATTTTGTGGCCAGTTGTATGGCTTTACTCTGGCTTGATTTGGAAGTTTGAAAAATGATGTCTGCATTACGAAAAACTTCCATGGTGGAAGTTTTTGTTTTTTTATCGACCTTATCCACCATTATTCTGATGGTGACAATGAACAGTGCGCAGGCACCAATCAGCCCTGCTAAAATCGGTACGATAAACTTTTTCATTTATTTGCCGTGAATGTCAAGGTTTGGTTAGATCGTAAACGTATGACCGAATTTCCATGCTAAAAATTTGAGTTCCGGCAGGGGTATCATTCCAGGCAACTTATTCTTATTCAATCACCACCGGAAAATCCTGACCGCGCGAAAACGTGTAGGGATATTGGGGTTTCCCTTTCAGCTTGCGCGTCATCTCCGGAACCTGATCATCGATATAGGATTTTAGTTCATAGATGGTAACCTTGCCGTCTTTCGGGGCGCCATCGGCATCACCCTGAAGTGCTTTGATCAGCACGTACGTAAATAGTCCATGACCCAGTTCGGTAAACTCTGTGGCAAACTGTTCACTGCCGGCTGATGCCATGACGTGAATACCGGCACTACGCGATAGCTGTGCAATGGCTTTCTCTTCATTTGCGCCACGCATAGCCAGCAATTCAACAGAGCCACCCGACTGGCAGGCATCCATAATGATGAGTTGTTTTAGCGCGTGTATATTTTTTAATTTCTCCTGCAGCAGAGAGGCTTCTATTGCTTCTTTTCTGAGTGAGCCTCCATCGTATAAGCGCAGGCTTTCTGTTGGAATGAAATAGAATTGATCATCCACCATGCTGCCGTGTCCGGCATAATAAAAAATGAATACATCTTCCTGATTGATTTTTGCGGAGAGCTCATCCAGTTTACCAAGAATTTTTGATCGTGTGGCTTCTTCATCGTAAAGTGTATGCAGTTCAATATTTTTGAACAAGCGCTCCCCTTTTTCATCCATGAGTTTTCCAAAGGATTCGGCATCGGGTTTTGCATAGTTTAAATTCAGACGTGGATTTTTATAGGTGTTGATACCTACCGCAACAACATAGCACGTACTGCTTTTCGAGGAATGCTCCGAAAATATCTCTGCGGATTGCGGATCAGATTCTACATTGTCGTTATTGCTGGCAGTGGCGGTAAAGGTATTGGTGCCGCCAATGAGATCTACAAGATGTTTGTAGGTTGTTGTCTGACTTTTTGTATCCGGATACTTCAAAGTACTCCGATCAATAGGAATGCTTTTACCATTGTGGAAAATTTTAAGATTCTCAACGCCTGACCCTCCATTGATGAGGCGAACATACACTTCCACTTTGTTTCCGGTGGCCGGAACAAGCGCAATCTTCACTTGTGGTGGAGGCGAATTTTTTAATTTTCCCTGAATTCCTTTTTGATCGTCAAATCCACCGCGATTCTGAAAAATTTTCGGAAGAAGATCAGGTCGGTAAAATTCCTGAAAGAACTGATCTACCGAATAGGTTTTCAATCCATTGACAAAATGAACATATTTTCGTGCATTTTCTGTTCCATTAAAATAGCCGCCCGGGTTTTTTACCATCCAGTCATTTTCGCCCAGGTGAATGTGTTCGAAAAATTCTTTTCCCGAGGTAAGATCCCAGAATTTGGTAACGCCATCCACGCTGTGGCTGATGAGCATTTTACCATCTGGACTGAATACAAGTGAGGTGACTTCCGCCAGGTGGCCATCAAATGTTCGTACAATAGAGGAAGTGGAAACATCCCACACGCGTATGGTACGATCAGCGCCTGCAGAATAAACAAATTTTCCATCGGCACTAAAAATAGCGATGTGTACCGCTCCCTGATGACCTTTGAATTTTTTAACCATCAACCCCGTGCCAATATCCCAAAGCCGAATACTCTTGTCCCAACTCGTGCTCATGAGTGTTTTTTGATCAGGACTGAGTTGAATGGAAGAAATGATATCGGAGTGTCCGACAAAATTCCGTACCTCTTTCTTGGTATCGATTTCCCATAGTTGCAAGCTGTTATCCAGTCGCGCAGAAAATAGATATAAATTGTTTGGATGAAAGAGCAGGTTGTACGCAGAGTAACTCTGAAAATCGAAATAGGTTTCAAGTTTGGATGTTTCCAAATCATGAATTTTCATCGTAGCATCCCAACTCGATGAAACAATTTTTGTTTCATCGCTGCTAAAGTGAACATCAAAAATGGGTTCGCGGTAGCTTTTGATCACACGCAGTGAATCGCCAGTTTGTAAATCCCATAGCACTATCTTGCCATCACCACCACCGGTTAAAAAGCGCTTGCCATCTTTGGAAAGATCATAACACAGTACCGCTTTTTTATGCCCAACATATTCCATCACCGCTTTACCTGTAGCAATATCCCACCGCTTTACTTTTGTACCGAATTTGCCTTTGATCAACGTTTTGCCATCACGGCTGATCATCACCGTATTTTTGAAACGGATGTATCGCGCAATTGCAGATTGCCAATAGAAGTTAGGATCATAGTTCAGCCCTCCGTTGTCACGCTCATTTAAGAAACCCGTCAACTCTTTTTCTTTTTTACCCTGCTGGATATTCCAGAGTGTAGCGGTATTGTTGTCAGATGTAACAATGATCCGTTTACTGTCGCGGGTAAATTCAAGTTCATGAAACTCTTCCTTATCTGAAGCAGGCAGGGTGAACAACACTTTCCCGGTGGCCTCATCCCAGACTACAATTTCCGTTTCGGTCGCACGGGCAATTTTTTTTCCGTCAGGGCTAATGGCTAATCCCGAGAGGTCATCCGTTTTTTCTTCGTACATCTTAATGAGCGTATAGGATGTCAGATCGTATTTCTTTAAAGGCCCATTGTGCGAAGCCATGTAAAGCATTTTACTGTTGCTGCTAAACACAACGCGCGAGCCGCATCCACCACAATAGCCTTCGGTGAATTCGAAGGATTTTATCTTTTTCCAATCACTCGTTTGATACAAACTGACCACGCGATTATCTTCTCCAAAGGCTGCCCACTTTCCGTCCGGACTAATAGCAACATCTACTCCGCTGCCCAATCCCTTATCGGATGACACCGAAATTTTAGCGATAGCCTCACGCGACTTAAAATTATAAACAGTTGAGCTATCGCCATATCCGGAGTTGCCGTATCCCGAAACGATGAAGAAGCGCTGTAACGGATCAATAGCCAGATCGGTGATGATGTCGGTAGTTAAAATTGTAAAGCGTTCTTTTCCGGTGGCAACATCCCACGACCGTATGGTTTTGTCATTGCTACCGGTGATCAGGAATTTCCCATCCGGACTAAAGGCAATACTGGTAACCGTTGCCTCATGACCGAGAAAGCTTCGTACTTCACGACCTGTATGCAGTTCCCAGAGTTTGACAGATTTATCTTTACTTCCGGTTGCAACATAATTACTATCCGGACTAATGCTGACCGTTACCACCGCCAGTTCGTGACCTTTTTGGATTACGGTTTCCAGCGACTGGGCTCGGGAAAAATGCATGTACATGAACAGCACGACCAAAAAGAAATAACGCATAGAATATAAGTTGAAGGCTAAAAGTTAACGAAAAAGAATTTACGCTTTTGCAGTAGTTGATTCCGCTGACTCAACTTCCTCATGATTAAACTCTTCCCATTTTACGGGCTCATCGTTATGTAGATATTGCAGTATTTTTTGTTCGACTTGTTTGAGTTTAAGGGCGCGCAGGTATTTTCCGTTTCTGGCGAGAATCAATCTTCCTGTTTCTTCCGAAATAGCCATGACGAGTGTGTCAGTATTTTCCGACATTCCAACGGCTGCACGATGGCGTAGACCGAAGTGGGCAGGCATGTGATCATTTTCGCTTACGGGCAAAACGCACCGGGCGGCTTTGATTCTTCCTTTGTAAATAATAACGGCACCATCATGCAACGGACTATTTTTATTAAAAATGGAAACCAACAATCGCTTATTCACTTCAGCATCTAGGGTATCGCCCGTTTCGGCATAGAATTTCAGCTCAACATCGCGTGAGAAAACAATCAGCGCCCCGGTCTTTGATGCCTTCAGTGTCTTTGCTGCTTCAATAATTTGAGAGATGTCAAAGTCCTCATGATACTCCTGCCGCCAGTTATAGATGGTTTTGAAAATATTCTCCCGGAATTCAGTTCCACGCCCGATTACCAATAGAAACTTTCTGATCTCCGGTTGAAACAGAATGATCATGGCCAATACACCCACACCCATAAACTGACCAAGAATGGTGGATAGCAATTCCATCTGGGCAGCACGAACAATAAGGTAGATCAGATAAAGTGCAAGAATGCCCAGAAAGATGTTAACAGCAATACTGCCCCGAATGAGTTTATAGACCTGATACAACAGGATGCTCACCAGCCCAATGTCAACAAAGTCGACCCAACTTACTTCAAGAAATCCTATTTTGAATAAAAATATCATGCCTTACAACAAATGTATAAAACAATGACTGAATCACGGAACAATAAACAACTTGAATGGATGTTTCAGGGTTAAGCCTGATTCAAAACGTTGTTGAGTTTGATAATCTCCATCGCTGCTTTAACATCGTGAACCCGGAGAATGTTGGCGCCCTTTAATAGGGCTATTGTGTTGAGGGATGTTGTGCCGTTCAGGGCATCTTCAGGGGCGATCGTTAATGATTTCCAGATCATGGATTTTCGGGATAGTCCGGCAAGAATTGGCTTACCCAGTATTTGTAAATGCTGAAGGTGGTGGAGCAGTTCAAAACTTTGTTCGCGGGTTTTCGCAAAACCAAAACCCGGATCAATGATGATATCCTTTACGCCTAGTAGCTGAAGCTGTGAGATTTTTTCCGCAAAGTAATCAAGGACCTCTTTTACCAGGTTGTTATAGGTTGTTAAAGCACGCATGCTTTTCGGATTACCCCGCATGTGCATGAGAATATAGGGTACATTCAGCGCAGCAACAGTTTCAAACATGGCAGGATCAAGCTCGCCTCCGGAAATATCGTTAATGATACCAGCCCCCTCTTCAACGGAGGCTTTGGCTACATTGCTTCGGAATGTATCAATGGAAATAATGGCTTGTGGAAATTCTTTTGCAAGTGAGCGGATAGCAGGTATTACGCGATTAGATTCCTCAGAAGTACTTACATCATCAGCACCGGGCCGGGATGAATATCCGCCAACATCTAAAAAAGATGCTCCTTCAAGAAGCATTTTTTCTGCATGCTTCAGGATGGCTGCCTCGCTTTGATACTTTCCTCCGTCATAAAAGCTGTCGGGTGTGATGTTCAGAATACCCATCACGCACGGCTTACTGAGATCGAAAAGGCGGCCGCGAATGTTAAGTGTTTTGTTTGTTGAAAATCCTGTATTTTGCACCGCTTGAATCTATGATTGAGAAAACTGCCATCGAATATAAACAGGTAATTGCCACTTGCAAAGCCTTGTTTGAAAAGAAGACCCGCGACTATGGAACGGCTTGGAGAATCCTGCGACTTTCCTCCATTACCGACCAGATTTTTATTAAAGCGCAACGGATCCGGAGCATCCAGGAAAAAGGTGTGCAGAAAGTCAGCGATCCGATTAAGGATGAGTTTATCGGAATTATCAATTATTGCATTATAGCGTTGATCCAGATCAAGCTGGAAAACTCTTCCAGTCTTGAAATGAAGTTTGAAGAATTGGAACCGCTCTTTGATGAAAATGTTAACGAGACCTTTCATCTGCTACAGGAAAAGAATCACGATTATGGTGAGGCCTGGCGTGAAATGCGCGTAACCTCTATGACGGATATTATTCTCATGAAATTACTACGGGTTAAACAAATTGAAGATAATCAGGGCATGACATTAGTGAGCGAAGGCGTAAAAGCAAATTACCAGGACATGATTAATTATGCCGTGTTTTCCCTAATTAAACTTTCGGATAAAGCTGAATCTCTTTAGAACTTATGAAAAAATTCATTGATCAGTTTTCGCGTTTTTTTGTTGGTGGGTTATTCATCTTCTCCGGACTGATTAAGCTGAACGATCCGGTGGGGACTGAAATAAAAATGGAAGAATATTTCCACGTCTTCGCAGCTGACTTTGGTTCCTTCTTCACCTACTTCGTTCCTTTTGCCATGGAAATCGGAATGCTGTTGATTGTGCTGGAAGTTGTATTGGGTGTGGCGGTATTAATTCAATACCAAATGAAAATTACCACCAGCGCATTGCTGGTGCTGTTAATCTTCTTTACATTCCTAACCTTCTACTCTGCCTTTTTTAACAAGGTAACAGATTGCGGATGTTTTGGTGATGCTATTAAACTTACACCCTGGCAATCCTTCTCAAAGGATATTATTCTCATGGTTTTTGTGCTTCATCTTTTCTGGTATCGCAAGGACTATCAACAAACATTGAATTCTCAGATTGGTCATGCTGTGATAGTCGTTGTCACGGCACTTTGTTTTTATTTGGGGATTCATGCGGTGCGGCATTTGCCTTTTATTGATTTTAGGGCGTATAAAATCGGCAACACTATTCCGCAGCAGATGCAGCCGCCCGAGCAACCTGTATTTGAGTATACGTTTCAGCAGAAAAAGGATGGTGCGATCATTACTTCCGAAAAGTATTTAATGGATACTACACTGTACAAGTATGTTGCTGTGATGCAAGTCAATCCGGATAAGACGAAGCCCAAAATTACCGACTATGCTGTTTCAACAGCAGAGGGTGATGATGTTACACAAAACACATTTGAAGGCGCTAAGCTACTTTTTGTACTCTACGATGTAAGTCACACTTCCGTGAAGAATATGCCACTGATTCGGGAATTAGTGAAAGATCTCGATGGAAAAGTAGAAATGATGGTACTTACCGCATCGGGTACGGAACAAGTTGAAGCGTTTCGGCATGCACAGCAATTTGCAGTACCGTATTATTTTGCTGATGCTACTGTTTTGAAAACAATAGTGCGTGCAAATCCCGGTATTACGCTTTGGCAGGATGGCACAGTTAAGGGAATGTGGCACCACAACGACACACCAACTGCTGAAGAAGTACTTCAATTATTGAAGTAGAGCTTCGGGACAATCACCTTGTTGAATGAAAATTTATTTAATCGGAATGCCAGGCTCAGGCAAAAGCACGCTGGGTAAACAACTTGCTCATGAGTTGATGCTCTTGTTTGTTGACCTGGATCAGGAGATTGAACATCACGAGGGTAAGACAGTGTCTGAAATTTTTAGAGAAAAGGGTGAAGACTATTTTCGGATGGTGGAATCTCAGCTATTGATGGAGTGGGCTGGGTCCGACAGGAGTTTTGTCATGGCGACAGGTGGCGGTGCACCTTGTTTTTTTGGCGGTATGGAGACAATTAACCAATCTGGGTTGAGTATTTTTCTGGATGTTTCCGTTGATGACATTGTGAAAAGACTGGAGAAAAAAAGCGACAGACCTTTACTCGAAACCAAAAGTGAATCTGAAAAACGCGAACAGCTTACTCTGATTCGTGAGAAGCGCCTTTCGGTGTATAAAACTGCCAGAATTACACTACAACACCCGACACTAGGTAAACTATTGGACGCTGTTCATTTTAAAAAGTGAATCCAACGGTCATCATCGAACTAAAGATTTTATTCTCCAACTTGACCAGCGGAGCATCACCATTTTTAAAAACGTAAGGTGAATACACATTCTCCCATTTGCTTTGCTGAAGTGTTAAATCAACATAAAATTGATTAAGCCGAATACCAGCGCCTGCGCTGAAAGTCTGAATACTTTTATCGATATCTATGGTATCCACATAGGGGTTAGCTTGAAAATTGTAGCCTGCTCTAAACCTGAAAATGTCATATCGATACTCCGCACCAAGTCGGTAATTGATCACATTTTTGTAGAGGGTTCGGATATCCGTGTTCTCTGGATCAAAACTTTCTCCAGGTGTTTGAGAATCATACTTGGCTTTGGCATAATTCACGAACTCCACATCACCAGTGATGAAGCCTTGTTTGCCAATAAAAAAAGTAATTCCTGTACTGAATTTCATTGGCGTACTCAACGCATATTCTGAAATGATGGGTTCGGAACTTTCGTATGCGATATTGTTAAGTGTTTCAATTCCGTAGTAATCAAAGTTATTCCATTTCGTACGGACTGCTGCAGTATAGTTATCCGTGATCTGATAGTAGGTTGGTGTTACATACGAGATACCGACTTGAATAAAATCAACAGGTCTTCCAATCAATCCTACGGTTAAGTTTACACCAGATCCTTTAATATCTATATTCTCTTCGAGTTCAAGCGAATTCAGTGGATTGTATGCGGGGTCGAGTTCAAAAAAGAACTCAGACTCAGTGTAGATGCGTTGGTATTTGTACCTAAGGGTAGTAATGCCAAGGCTGGCACCAAAGAAAAAACGATCACTGAAGTTACCGCCATAAGCAATGGACCATTGATATTGTGCACCTTTGGTGACAGCGTTTTCACTTCGGGTTACAGTTCTGAAATCCCCCGGAACATCAGGGTAGGTACCCAGAACAGAAAAGTATTCGATGTAATCACCCGATATTGGTGAAGGTTTGAGAAAGGCAGAGTCCTGAATCAGATAATTATCGTATGCAAGTCCTGTCGGGAAATCATAGTTCAATGTTGGAACACCCGGACGAGGATCAATACTAAATCCCTCGGCATCCTCAATGAAATAATCAATGATGGAAGTATAGCTGTTTTCACCCCGATAACGGAAAACGTTATTAAAGTCATTGGTTCGGGTCATGCTGATTCCAAACGATCCACCCAGAAATCCACTCGCTTTCTCTTGTGGTTGATGAAGAACAAAACTCAAACCTGGAATATTAAAAACAGTTTTCGAATCCTTTTGAGAAGTTTCAAGATACGATGAGGATGTGTTATAAAAATTCAAACCGGGACTGAAGGTAAATTCTGACTTGTTAAACATTCCAAGACCTGCCGGATTGGATAGCGCAGAACTATAATCGCCACCGAGAGAGGTTTGAGCACCACCCAAGGACTGTATTCTTGCACTTCCAGCCGGATTGGTACGGCTGAACAACAACGCATTGTCAACAAAACTTTGAGCTATAACCTGTTCTGAAAAAGACAGAGTAATAACAGTAAGGGCTAACCCAAACACATTTTTCATATTGGAAAAAAATTAGCCGGACGATTATTGACCTCTCCTTGATCCACCAGAGCTTCCTCCTGAAGAACCAGAGCTTGACCTTGATCCACCAGAACTTCCAGAAGAAGGAGAAATAGTGGAGCTCCTCGATGGGCTACTGTCAAAGCTAGAACTTCTTTCCCGTGAAGGAGTTGAGAAGGAACCGTTACTATTGGAATTGGTCCGCGAAGGATTTGAAGGATTAAATGATTCCTGCGTTCTGCGTATTGGACGAACATAGTACTCGTCATTCGAAGTTTGACGTGTTCTTCCAGTTGAATAATCGGGTGAAGCCACTCGACCGCCAGAATTTTCACGTCCTGTTTGCGAGTTTACATTTGTGTTACCAGCATTTCTCCTGCTACGGCTGTAATCATCTACATTGTTTACCCCAACAGAAGGCCGGGAAGGACGTTTGCCATAATTGACTTGGTTTCGGCCATCATTCACAATGATAATATTGTTTCCATAGCCCCAGTTGTTCCAGCGCGATCCATAATATCCAAAGTTAGAACCATAGAATGAATTGCCCCAGCCCCAGTTATATCCCATGCTCAAGCCACTGCACCATGGGCTTCCAGCGTAGTAACTCATGGTCATACCTGATTGATAATAAGGACTGTTCCATGGATTGTTCCAATTATCATAGTAGTATCCATTATAGCCCCACGGTCTGTTCCACGCAGAATACATGGAAGGTGCAAAATAGCTGTTATTATACCAGGGATTGTTATACCAGTTATTGTAGCTGTTATTAAACTGATTGAGGTTACTGGCTGAATTATAGTGATAATTACTGACGAAGTAATCCTGATTGTCTTCGCGTGCTAATTGGGAGTTTGCCCTTGAGGTAAACTCTGGATTTACATTTCTGGCTGAATAACTATCAGTAGGATTGATGAAGTCAGCTTCATTAGTCATGGCATCAACCTTCTTCTTAAAGTTAGGATAGTTCGATACATAAGATGCCTCTGTTGTTCTTTGTGCATTCAATTTGGCACGGTCCTTCGAATTGAAATACATGTCATCTTTCTCAATATTTTGAGCGCCAACTACGCCAGTCAACAAAGAAACTGCTATGCTAAGAATTATAACCTTGTTTTTCATATGCCTGTTGTTTGAATACGATATTGATTTAACGCTAATTCGGCCATTTAGTATATTAAAAGTACAAAATTTAGCCGGTATTAATAGGGTAAAATTATATTTGCCCATTAATCAGTAGAATAACAATAATTATACCATCAAAATGGGTAAAGAGATACCAAGCAGAAGTGAAGATTATTCTTTGTGGTACAACGAGTTAGTTAAAAAAGCAGATTTGGCCGAACACTCGGATGTACGTGGATGTATGGTCATTAAGCCCTATGGCTATAGCATCTGGGAAAAAATGCAGCAGGCGCTGGATAAAATGTTCAAAGATACAGGCCATGTAAATGCCTACTTTCCCCTGTTTGTACCCAAGTCTTACCTGGCAAAGGAGGCCAGCCATGTTGAAGGATTCGCCAAGGAATGTGCCATTGTGACGCATTATAGACTTAAAAATGCTGAGGATGGTAGTGGTATTATTGTAGATCCTGATGCTAGACTGGAGGAAGAACTAATTGTTCGGCCAACTTCTGAAACCATTATCTGGAATACGTATAAAAAATGGGTGCAATCGTATCGTGACTTACCTATCCTGATCAATCAGTGGGCTAATGTCGTAAGATGGGAGATGCGGACGCGACTGTTTTTACGCACCGCTGAATTTCTTTGGCAGGAAGGACATACTGCCCATGCCACCGCTGGTGAGGCGGTTAAGGAGACTCTGCAAATGTTAGATGTCTATGCCGACTTTGCTGAAAGTTTCATGGCTATGCCGGTGATAAAAGGTAAAAAGTCGGAAGGTGAAAAATTTCCAGGTGCGGTTGACACCTATTGTATTGAAGGAATGATGCAGGATGGAAAAGCGCTGCAGGCTGGAACCTCACATTTTTTGGGTCAGAATTTCGCAAAGGCATTTGATGTGCAATTTGCCAACAAGGAAGGTAAGCTGGATTATGTTTGGGGAACTTCATGGGGTGTGAGTACCCGTTTGATGGGTGCTCTTATTATGGCTCATTCGGATGACGATGGTTTAGTATTACCGCCCAAACTAGCACCTATACATGTTGTGATCGTTCCGATTTTCCGTAGTGAAGAAGAACTTGCCAGAATAGCTGAACGGGTGGATCAAATTTCCTCCGATCTTCGGAAGCTAGGATATTCTGTGAAGTTTGATAATCGGGATACGCATAAACCAGGATTCAAGTTTGCCGAGTGGGAATTGAAGGGCGTTCCGGTTCGCCTTGCGATTGGTCCACGCGATTTGGAAAATGGTACGGTGGAAGTGGCCCGCAGGGATACGAAGGAGAAACAAATCATTAAATTAGATGATGTTTCGAAGGCCATTCCTGATCTCCTGGAAGATATTCAAAGAAACATTTTTAAGAAGGCATTGAATTTTAGAAATGAGAAGATCACTCTGGTAAATTCATGGGATGAGTTTCAACAGGTTTTGGATGGTAAGGCTGGGTTTATTTCGGCTCATTGGGATGGAACGGCTGAAACAGAAGCTGCAATTAAGGAACAAACGAAGGCAACCATCCGATGCATTCCATTAGATTCGAAGGATGAAAAAGGTAAATGTGTTTATTCCGGTAAACCTTCAAATAGAAGGGTTTTGTTTGCCCGCGCCTACTAAACATTAAGTGCGTGGTGAGGTTTTAATTTTGTACTTTTGATTTCATCTCAGGACTATGCTCATGTGGTTTATTGTAATTGCGCTTCTTACCATTGGTATTGGACTGATTATCGTAGAGCTTGTGTTTATTCCCGGAACAACAGTGGTGGGATTGCTGGGATTGATTTTTGCCATTGCCGGTATTGCCGTCAGCTATAGTCACTTTGGCAATGATATTGGCTTTTTTGTGCTGTTGGGAACATCAATTACAACGTTGGCGGCACTGTTTTATAGTTTTAGAAGCGGAGCATGGAATCGGTTTTCGCTGAAGTCTACTATTGACAGTAAAGTTAATGAGGGCGCGCAACGCGAATTGAAAATTGGTGATGAGGGTATTACACGATCTTCGTTGCGCCCGATGGGAACGGCAGAATTTCACAATCAGAATTTTGAAGTAAAAACAATTGGTCAGTTTTTAGATGTTGGCATTAAAGTGAAAATTATTCAACTACAGGAAAATCAAATTATAGTAGAACCTATTATCTAACTCAATTATGGAAATACAAGGCGCAGCTTTTCTGGTTTTAATTTTTGGAGGTATTGTCCTCTTTTTCATTTTTCTTTATTTCGTTCCAGTTAACTTATGGATTACAGCATTATTCTCCGGTGTAAAGGTCGGCTTGCTGGAGTTAGTGTTCATGCGTATACGGAAGGTGCCACCCCGCATTGTGGTTGATTCACTCATTACCGCTACCAAAGCAGGATTGAAGCTTTCATCCAACGAATTAGAAACCCATTATCTTGCTGGCGGAAATGTGCCGAATGTAATTCGGGCGTTGATTTCTGCCGATAAGGCCAATATCAATTTAAGTTTTAAGCAAGCTACTGCTATCGATCTGGCAGGACGCGATGTATTTCAAGCCGTTCAGATATCCGTAAATCCGAAAGTGATAACAACACCGAAAGTTGCTGCTGTGGCCTCCGATGGAATTCAGTTGATCGCTGTTGCGCGTGTAACGGTTCGCGCCAGTATTGCGCAGTTGGTGGGTGGTGCCGGTGAGGATACCATTCTCGCCCGTGTAGGCGAAGGTATTGTTTCCTCTATTGGTTCTGCTAAGTCGCACAAAGAAGTATTAGAAAGCCCAGATAAAATTTCAAAGCTTGTTTTGTCAAGGGGACTGGATGCGGGAACGGCATTTGAAATTCTATCCATTGATATAGCTGATGTTGATGTTGGAGCCAATATTGGTGCAAAACTTCAGATTGATCAGGCCAGTGCCGACTTAAAAGTAGCAGAAGCAAGAGCTGAAGAAAGAAGAGCGATGGCTGTTGCCTTAGATCAGGAGATGAAGGCTAAAGCACAAGAGGCACGCGCAAAAGTTATTGAGGCTGAGGCTGAAATTCCAAAAGCTATAGCTGCTGCGTTTGTGAGTGGAAATCTGGGTATTATGGATTACTACAAAATGCAAAATGTGCAAGCTGATACGGAGATGCGTCAATCCATTTCCGGATCGGGTAAGGGTCAGCCTGGCGCACCAAAGAAGGATTAAGGTAACAAATCGTGAGTTGGTGCTCATACCAATTCACATACTCTTAGAGGTATTTTTCTGTCGATTTATCGAAGTTAAAAAGCTCATTTTTGAGTTTTTTAGTAATTTTAATTTGAACGCTCAAATTGTTTTTGGGTCAACAAAACAGATTACAGAATGAATACCATTAAGAAATCCCTTTTGCTTCTTTTGCTTGTCAGCTTAATTTCAGTTAGCTGCGGTGACGATGAAGGCTCTGATTCTTCTGCCTCAGGAGATGAATTGACAAGTCTTCCGGCTGATACAGGGGGTACACATACACCAAAGGTTTTGGGGTCTACTACCGCGGCCGTTGGGTACTATGTATATCTTCCTGCTGGTTATGATAAAGTATCCAGTAAATATCCGCTTTTAGTTTTCCTTCATGGAAAAACGGAACGAGGTGATGGTACCAACGGCCAAGCCGTGTTAGATAAGGTACTAGCCAATGGCCCTCCTAAGTTGATCAAAAACAAACAATGGAATCCTCCTTATCCGATGATTGTAGTTTCGCCTCAATATCATGATCCAGCTGGGAACCAGAATAACTGGGGCGGTGGGAGTCCAGCACCATTGAAGGCATTTATTGAGCACATGATCAGCACGTATCGGGTAAATGAAAAGCGAATTTACTTAACAGGGTTAAGTCATGGTGGAAATGGGGTTTATGACTACCTGACAAAACAGGATGAGTCTACTAGCCATATTGCCGCAGCGGCTCCAGTAGCTGCTTACGGAGCAGGTTCAGGCTTTCAAAAGTCGAAAAGTATTCCCATTTGGGTTTTTATCGGTGACAAAGACGGTGTCAACTTCACTACCTCTAAGAACTTTGTTACAAATTACAATGCACAGTCACCAACTCCGAAGCATCAGGCAAAAATATCCGTGTTTGATGCTGGACATGATGTATGGACAAGAACTTACAGCGGCTCTGGAATGGGTACAGCCGATACAAGCTATGACCCATTTAGCGTAAGCCTATACAGTTGGATGCTGGATCAGAAAAAGGATTAGAAAAATTCTTTCGGATCAAAGTTTAACTTCCATCCAGGGAGATTTCTTCAGCCCGATAAACTGATTTTCGAACGGATTGAAGATCAGTTTATCGTAAATCAATGGAATCGTACTGATTCCTTGCAAGGTTAGCAAGCCATATTTTCCATTCCACTCAACGATGACGTATCCATTATCGGTATCTTCAAGGCGGTTGTATTTCGGATTAATCAAGATTTCTCCACGGGCATCAGCCAAACCTATGTTTCCCTCCTGTTGAATCAGCAATCTTCCGCTAGAGAGTACTTTAATTTTTTCATAGCGTGGGGGTAAAACCGGACTTCCGTTTTTGTCAATCAGTCCGTAAAGTCCTTTTTGTTTTATGTAAGCGAATCCATTGGAAAAGGAAGTCACCTCGTCATAAACAGGCTGAATTGCAATTTTATCTTCGTGGTTAATATACCCCCACTTTCCCATGATCTTGGCAGCGGCTAATCCTTCACTGAAAATTTTGATGTCTTCGTAACGGTTCGCGATGCGCAGCCTTCCGCGTGCATCAACAAATCCAAACTTTCCGTTACGCTGAATGCCGCGGAGCCCTTCGCTTTCAGGCAAGATTCTTTGAATGGGTTCGTCTGGATGAACCTGCCGATCAACAATGCGTCCATCCATATCTATCTTCCAAATTGTACCGGAGGAGAGATATTCCAGTAGAAAATCTTCTTGTGGAGCAAGTTTGTTATCGGAGAAGTAGATAATGTTTTTATCAAACGATTTTAAAAATGTAGTCGTTGGTGTACGCTCAAGAAGGCGTTCGTGATTTAGAAGTTGCAGTTGCTGCTGTTGTGGAATGATAATCCATTCCTGCTGAAGGGAGATAACACCATATTGTCCTTTAAAAAGAACCACAACGTGATCATTTTTTTGTTGCACGATGGAATCAAAAACGCAGGCAATGGTCTCCTTTCCGAACCGATCCACACCACCCCAATATCCCCGGCTTTTTACCGGGAAGAACTTTCCGTTAAAGTCTTCTATGGTGTCATAAAGTTTTGGTGACAATGGCTGCCCCATTGAATCCAATATTATCCACTTCTGTGCGCCATCAAATTTTGAGCTCGCCAGAATGTGGGAGGCAGACCACCGAAGTTTTTCATAGCGCGGTTCTAATGCAACTGTGCCGTCCGGTTTGGTTAGTCCTACTTTCTTATTTTTTTCAATCACCGCTCTTTTAAATTGAAACTCTCCAATGCTTGAAAATGATTGGCCGATTTTGTTGAATTCCTTATCCGAAAAGAAAACTTCTCCGGCATGCGAAATTTTTAATAAGTTTTTCCCGATAGGAGAAATGGAATCTGCAAGATATTTCCGAAGCATCTGATTTTGTCCGTCCAGAAAAAACCATTCGTCAGCTTCTCTCGCCTTGACGGCACCATTATCATCAATATGAATCTCGCGAAAACGCGACTCGACTTTCACATTTCCATCCCGATCTATGATTCCTTGTCGGTGGTTCTGAAAAATTATCGCATAGTTTTTTTTATAGGCCGAAATACTATCGATTGAAAAATCAGTAATCTGTTTTCCGGTATCGGTGTAAATAGAAATTTTCTTTTCAAAATTTTCGGCAGCATAGCGCAAGCTTCCGAGTGGATAAATGCTCCTGTATTTGATGGGAATAAGAATAGTATTTGACAGATCAATCAGGCCATGCAGGAATTGATTTCCTGATCTGACAATCACGATTGCCCGGAGAGAGGATATAGAAAGGCCATCATATTGAAAGGGTATCATTACTTTTCCGGAAGTATTGATACAGCCAGCGGCAAACCGGAGGGAAAGGTTGGTTTTTTTCCGTGCCACAAAAAGGGAGTTTTCTGCTGGCAGCAGTTCTGTGTATTCAGCTTTGGTTATCCGGTGGTTCTCAGTTGAAATCAGACCCCAGTGATCCTTTAACTTATAGCCTGTTACTTTTCCTACTACAGAGATTTTGCCATCAGACCACCCCAGTGCTTCGTATTGCGCAGGAATTAAAATTTGACCGCGGTCATTTTTCAGCCCTACTTTTCCATTTTCTTCAAATGTGCTGACTTGACTGGCGCAGGCAAAAAATGGAACAAGCCACGCATAAAGAGTACAGTAAAAAAAATTCATCCTGCACAAAGGTAATTCAGATCAGCGGGAATTGTGAGGTAAACCGGAATGATCACTCAAGTTTTTTATAAAAGTACATTTCATGATCCGGTTGTGCATCTGGTTGGGTGATTTTAATCAGATCCCGCAAGATAATATCCGGGCGCAAATAACCGAGTTCAAGAAATTCGCTGCCGCCCTTTGCACCTCTACGACCATCGTAGGTATAAACATTTTTTGTGTTGAATGCTTTGAATTTGGCGTATCGATGATCGGCATTGCGAATGGCCTCAAGGGAAGGATAATTGCCAACGCCAATCCAAAACTCTGCCTGATTAGCCTTTTCATAAACTGATTCGAAGCTTAATTCTAAAAAGCCACTGGAACTATCACCTTCCCACAGATATTGACAACCGGCATCCTGAAGTAATTTTGAATTGTAGTTCTGACCTCCAGGCATAAACCAGGCATCGCCATAAACAATGCCACTCATAATGGTTGGCTTTTTCTTTGGATGAGGTATTGCTTTTGCTTCGAGGTAATTTTTTTCAATGATACTAAAGACTGAATCAGCCATGCGCTCCTTATCAAAAAAGAGAGCCATAAATTTTATCCACTCGGCCCGACCCAAAGGATGTTTTTCAAGGTACTCCGAATTCAAAACCACAGGAATGCCAAGTTCTTCTAGTTTTTTAAACTGACCGTAATCATTGCTCATGGAATACCCCATAACCAGGTCGGGTTTCAATACGGTTAGTCGTTCCAGGTTAATTCCTTTTTCAACACCGAGTTCAATAATTTTCCCATTGTCAATTCGCTCCCGCATTTTTTCTGAACTGATGTAATCTGTACCTGGAAAACCTGTGAGTGTTTCCGTTTCGTCCAGGTAGTCGAGCAGGGGGATATGCGTGGTAGAAGTACACACCATACTTTTTACAGGGATGCGAATGACCCTTATAGTGGCATCATGTTCCGGAATTTCCTCACCATGAGGCACCAGCAAGTATGTATAACCCGCAGTTGCACCTTGAAAAGGGTACATGACTTCAACACGTTTTGTTTTACCGATATAGCTTACCTTGAATCCTACAGCATAGTTGAGCGTAGTGTGGTGAGCTGGATGCTCGCTAATACGCTTTTCGGTTTTCTGCTGCTGACAGCCCGACAACAGAGCGCAAAGAATAAAAACAAAAGATTGTCTCATGCATGCAAGTTTAGGAAATTAATTAGGTTTGTGCCGGATGTGTGGTTTTTCTGCTGATATACAATCATCAGAAAATTAAAAGGGAATACGGTGTGTGCCGACTTAGTCGGATAATCCGTAGCTGTCCCCGCAACTGTAATCCACATAGTGTTGCTGACATTCATTGCGCCACTGTTTCGATCAACGGAATGGGAAGGCGTCAGCAACGTGGAAAGCCAGGAGACCTGCCAAATTATCCAACAAAAATCAGAGCTTTCGGGTGAAAGGCGATGAGTAAGCGGACGTCTAATCCCGTTTATTTTTCATTTCTACCAAGGCTCATAGTGTTCAATTAAAAACATAATGCTATGAGAAATTTTCTTGTTATGGTGAGTATCTCCATTTTCTCACCGAATCTTTTTGGGCAAGATACCCTGTCAACTACAATGCTTCGTGATGTCATCGTTTCCGCCAGCAGAAATGAGCAATCTGTCATGCAGGTGCCACGAAGTGTTTCCGTAATCGATCATCAAACACTGGAAAAGTCAATTTACAGTTCAGTGGGTGAATTGCTTGCGGCACAAGAAGGGATGTATGTTGTGGGATCAGCCCAAACTCCGGGGAGCAATCAAAGTGTTTTTTTGCGTGGATCTAATAGTAATCAGGTGGCTGTAATGATTGATGGTATGCGCATCAACGACCCTTCAACACCCAATGCAGTCATTGATCTTTCGGAACTTTCACTATCGGATGTTGAGCGGGTAGAGATCGTTCGCGGATCGCACAGCACCCTATACGGTGGTTCTGCTGTTGGGGGAATAATTAACATCATTACAAGAAAGGATGAGGCACCTGGCTTTCACGGCCGCGCAGCAATCCAATCCGGAACATTTGGAAGTGGATCATTTTCGATGATGGAAAATCTTGATTTGAAATACACCATGAAAAACGGATTGTATGTTACCGGTTCGCTTATCGATCAGCGTGTGAATGGATTAAATGCAACACTGGATACAATACAATCACCGGGAGTTTATAAAACAACTGATCGTGATAACTTCAGGAAAACAGACACCTACATCAAGACCGGATTTCATAATGAACACTGGAAAGTTTCTGCATTTTATAAAACAGTCAATCAACGTGCGGACATTGATGCAGGTGCCTTTCAGGATGATGACAATAGTGACATCAGCTTTACGCGCGACCTCGTTAACTATGCCGTAGAATACTCCGTCAACAACCACTGGAAAATTTCAGCATTGGGTTCGTGGAGTCAGTCATCCAGACTGAACATCAATGACTCTTCTGTTATGAATGTTAACGGAGATTATGATGGAAACTATTTTCGCGGAAGGTATACTGGTAGGTTATTGACAAATGAATTTCAAAGTAACTTTAAAAAGGACAATCTAGCCGCAGTATTCGGCATAGGCCAATATCAAGAGCAGATGGATTTTAACACGTATTACTTTTCCAATGCTTTTGGACCTTTTGAATGGATAATAAATTATGACACAATCAGCACCTCCACAGCCACAAGTTATGCATTCGGTCAGCTTCAATGGAGACTAAAAAATTTTGTGTTATCTGCAGGAGGACGGGTTAGCCATCATAGCATTTTCGGACAATATTGGACAGCCGAGATAAATCCTTCATATCGCCTCCGTAGCCAATTGTTGTTATATGCATCCTTATCCAGCGGCTACAATGCACCTTCATTAAATCAACTTTTTGACCCTACGCAAAATTTTGGAGCATTTGCTACGCGCGGCAATAAGGCTTTGCTTCCGGAGGAGTCTTTGTCGGTAGAGGTAGGTATCAAGAAAGAGTTTCAATCGGGCAGTCAGATTACCTTATCTGCCTACCGGAACAGGGTTAATCATCTGATTGAGTATGTGTATTTGTGGGATAAAAACTCAGAAACTCAGAATCTCAGCTACAATGACTACTTAGGTGATACATATTTGAATTTTTCCCAACACGTTGTAGTTGGCGCTGAACTTACAGCACGTGCTGTTCTGGGCAAGCAGATTTTTATTCAGGGAAATTTTTCCTGGTTAACAGGAAAACTGCGCCTTGAGTCAGACGAGGTAAGCGTTCAACAAACAGGAGGTAATCATGTACAACTCTATAATTACGGAACTTTTGTTACGGGTAATACAACGATCAGTAATCTTGTAAGGAGGCCAGATCTTATGTTTTCAGGGCAAGTTCAGTATTTACCCAGCATAAAAATTTCGCTTATGGCATCGTACCGTTTTGTTGGGCCACGGCCGGATTCTTTTTATGATGCAGGGTTAGGACCATTTGGTGCCTTGAATCAGGTAAGCGTTTCTCGTTATCATCTTGTCGATGTAAATGCTACCTGGAAAATAACAAAATCTGTTTTGTTGGGTTTAAGGCTTGAGAATGTGTTGAATGAAACCTATCAAGAGATACTTGGATTTCAAACACGCGGCCGATCATGGTATATGAAAATAGCTTTTGCCTGGTGATATGCGAAAAGTTAAAACGGTAAATAGGGACACGAAGGAGTTGTTCTATCTCGAAAATGGCTTAACTGTTTTTACCGAGGCATATCACCTCAAACGAGGCTACTGTTGTAAAAACGCATGCCGACACTGTCCATGGAAGAAGTGAATGGCTTAGAACTTCTTCATACTATGATAGTAGGCCTCCAGTAACTCCTGTGCGGCAGCCTGTGGCGACAGTTGTTGTTGCGCAACCTTGTTTTCCAAGTGCGATTTTTTAAGCGCAAGGTGTTGTTCAATATCAGCCTTAATGAGCTGCTCAAAATTATCATTGAACCAGGAGACATTCTGCTGTTGTCGGTTTTGGAGAAAAAAACCGGATGCCGTAGTTTGTTCGATATACAGTTCAATCATCTCCCAGATCGTTTCAAGTCCTGAACCAGTTACAGCCGAACAGGTCAAAACCTTCGGTTGCCATCGTGAAGGTGAAATCGGCAATAAGTGAAGTGCTTGCTGATAGGCGGCTTGCGCTTCAACTGCTGGATGGATATTATCTCCGTCTGCTTTTGTAATGACAATCGCATCTGCCATTTCTATAATCCCTTTTTTGATACCCTGGAGTTCATCACCTGCCCCGGCCAACATGAGTAAAAGAAAAAAATCGACCATACTTTTTACTTCAACTTCCGATTGCCCTACACCAACGGTTTCAATAATGATTACGTCATAACCGGCTGCTTCACACAACAGCAAAGCTTCACGCGTTTTGTGGGCTACACCACCTTGTGTATCGCCTGCGGCCGATGGCCGGATAAAGGCGAGTGGGTTTTTCGAAAGACTTTCCATGCGGGTTTTATCTCCCAGAATACTTCCTTTGGTAATCTTGCTGCTGGGATCAATCGTTAGTACCGCTAACTTTTTTCCATGCGAAATCACGCGCAGACCAAAGGATTCTATAAACGTGCTTTTACCCACTCCGGGTACACCGGTAATACCGATGCGGATAGAGCGCCCGGTATGGTCAATTATCTTTTTAATAATGTTAGCCGCAAGCTGTTGATCAGTGAGCAGATTGCTTTCCACCAACGTAATGGCCTGGCCCAACATGATCCGGTCTCCCTGTAAAACACCTTTTACATAGTCAGCAGTTTTAAGTCGGGGCTTGATGCTTGTCATGCTTCTTTCGGAAAGACCGTCTAAATTTCTAAATTTACTAGATACATTCTTTTCAATATGAAGAAATTCTTGATTGATTGTTCAATTGCAACACTATTTGTTTTTGCTGTTTTGTTAGGCATTCGTGAGATATCACAACTGAATATTTTTAATGCATTTGATCCGTTAGGCCAGTCCTTAGGCGACATGGAGCTGACAGATATAACCTTTTCGAGATTGCGCGATGATCCACAAATCGATACCAATATTGTTGTTGTGAACATTGGTAATTTGCCGCGAGCTGCGATTGCTCAGCAAATCCGTATTATCAGTCATTTCAAACCAAAAGTAATCGGCATCGATAGTTTCTTTGATTGTAAGGATTGCCCAGACGGAAAAGTGGATTCTTTATGTTGTCCTTTGGCCTATGATACATTAAGCAATTTAATTTTTGGTGATGCCATCCGCGAGGCTGGAAATGTTGTGATGGTAACCAAACTCCTTCAGACTCGAGCCTTGTTGAAATCGATGGGGGATATTGACATCTATGACTCTTTAGAACATTCCGATGAGATACTTCGTCCGGGAGCTTTTGAAGGGTATGCAAGCCTGGAAACTGATGCGGAACATCAGGAAGATCTGAAATCCTGCAGGAGATTCAATCCGCAAATGATGGTGAATGGAAAAATGGAATACGCCTTTGCTGTTAAAATGGCGATGCTGTATGACTCCGTAAAGACAAAGCGATTTTTGGATCGGGGTAATTTTTCTGAAGTCATAAACTATCGCGGGAATATTTATGATCCTTTTGGTGCATCAGAGTTTCCTGGCCGCTATTATACTCTCGATTGGGATCAGGCGCTGGATTCAAGTTCATTTGTTTCAAGCCTATTTAAAGATAAGATTGTAATTATGGGATTCCTGGGTGATAACCTGAAGGATACTTCCTGGGATGATAAATTCTTCACTCCGCTTAATAAGGTTTATGCAGGTAAAACAAGACCGGATATGTATGGTGTTGTGGTTCATGCAAATATTGTTTCCATGATTTTAAATGAGGATTATATTGACGAACTCAGCCTCTGGCAACAAATCGCGATAGCTGTAATTGTTTGCTTTCTTAACGTTATGTTGTTTGCTTTTATAAATCAAAAGCTACCGCATTGGTTCGATCTTTTCTCCATTGTCTTGCAGCTAACGCAGATCTTGATTTGTACAGTACTCATGATGTATATCTTCAACTGGTTTGCCTTTAAGCTCAATCTGACTTACACCCTGGCAGCACTTGCCTTAGTTGGCACGTGCTTTGAGTTGTACGTCAACGTTGTTAAAAGAGTATTATCCGTTACGGCCATTCGATACTGGATTACCAAAGGACGAAAAGCAGTATGAACAGTTTAACCTTAAATTGCTATTTTTGATTTCTATAACTCAGACTAAGCCATGAAAATCACAAAATTGACCCTTATAGCTGGTTTTTTGATTACGACCTCCCTTGTTTTCGGACAGGATTACGCCTTTAAAGTACTTGCCAATAAGGGGGTAAACGAGGTAAAATCTGGCGAAAGTTGGCTTCCGGTTAAAACTGGTGCCACTTTAAAATTGGGCGATGAACTCAAACTGGCCGACAATTCCTACATGGGCCTTGTGCATGCATCGGGTAAACCCGTTGAATTGAAGAAGTCCGGAAATTTTAAGGTTTCTGAACTAGCCGAAAATGTTGGCGGAGGAACCAGCGTATTAAATAAGTATACCGACTTCATATTAAGCAGCAATTCAGCCGAAGCTAAAAAGAACCGGTTAAGTGCTACAGGGGCTGTGCACCGCGCAACAGAAACGAATGCTATTAAGGTTATGCTCCCTGAGAATCAGCATTCAGGCATTTACAATGCCGTTGCTATTATAAGCTGGGAAGGTGAGAAGGTTCCTGGACCTTACGTGGTAACCATAAAGAACATGTTTGAGGAAGAACTTGCTAAAGCTGAAACGCCTGAAACGTTGCTTCAAATTGACCTTACCGATCCCCGGTTTTCTAATCTGAATGCCATTCTGATTGAAGTCAGCTCGAAGAACGACCCCAAACTGGTTTCAAAACAACATATGATTAAACGACTTCCACCCGCAGACCAGGCAAGGGTTAAGACTTCCTTAAGTGAAATAATAGGAGCTGTGGAAGATCAAACAGCACTTAATAAATTAATATTGGCAGGCTTCTACGAGGAAAATGGTCTTTTCATTGATGCCATTTCAGCCTACGAAGATGCTATCCGATTGGCGCCAGATGTACCGTCTTACGAAGAGGCTTTTGAAGAGTTCTTGTTGCGTCACGGTTTAAAAAGATAATCATAGCCTGAAAAGGACTTCCGAAGGCCGCTTATGCGGCTTTCACCGTTTTTTGGGTGCTACATTCCGATCTATTACTTTAATTTTATAAAAAACCTCTAATCATGAAAACGAACGTGTTGGTCTTAATTTCCTTGTTTCTGTTTGCCGGAGTTGTTTCTGGCCAAGACGCCTTTAAGGTACTGATGAACAAGGGTACAAACGAAGTTAAAACCGGAACAGGCTGGCAGCCGATAAAAGTAGGTGCTAGTTTGAAAGCAAGCGATGAGATTAAACTTCCGGAAAATGCATACCTGGGGTTGATTCACGTGAGTGGAAAACCATTGGAATTGAAAGAAGCTGGGAAGTACAGTGTTGCTGATCTGGACAAAAAAATTGGAAGTAGTGGAACCAGTGTATTGAACAAATACGCTGACTTTGTTTTGAGTGCAAACAAGGAGAAGAAGAACAATCTGGCAGCAACCGGGGCTGTGCACCGCGGACCAAATAATATTAAGATTTACTTACCTAAACCAGAATCGGCAATTGTTTATAACAATACTGTGATTATTAGCTGGGAAAAAGACAAAGCGCAATCACCATACCTCGTTACATTTAAAAGTATGTTTGGTGATGAGTTAAAGAAGGCTGAGGTTACGGAAAACGCCATTTCCATTGATCTGAACGATTCAAATTTTGATAATGAGGACAATATTATCGTGACGGTAGCTTCAAAAGCTGATCGCAATAAAGTCTCCGATGAATACACGTTAAAGAAACTTTCCAAGGGAGATAAAGTCAGAATAAAAAATTCACTCAATGAAATTGTTGAGCAGACTGCTGAACAAACTGCACTGAACAAACTTGTTCTGGCAGGTTTTTATGAACAGAACGGTTTGTTAATTGACGCATCTACAGCTTATCTCGAGGCCATTAAACTGGCGCCCGATGTTACGCCCTATGCGGATGCTTATAATGACTTTCTATTGCGAAATGCATTAAAAGAGCAGCCTGTAAAAAAGTAGTTAAAATTGAAATATTGGAATCAAATGAAGCTGTCCTTGGGCAGCTTCACTTGTTTTATGTGATTTGGCCGGAAATTTTATTATTCTATTTTTGTGCATTCTAAAAACATACTTCCATGAGCGTATTGGTTAATAAGAATTCAAGGGTTATTGTACAAGGTTTTACTGGCTCAGAAGGAACCTTTCATGCTGGCCAGATGATTGAGTATGGAACCAACGTTGTTGGAGGCGTGACACCGGCTAAGGGTGGTACTGAACATTTAGGCCGACCTGTCTTCAATACCGTGAAAGAAGCCGTTGAAAAGACAGGTGCAGATGTATCCATCATTTTTGTTCCTCCAGCATTTGCGGCCGATGCTATCATGGAAGCAGCTGATGCCGGGATAAAAGTGATCATTGCTATTACAGAAGGTATCCCGGTTAAGGATATGATGATTGCCAAGAAGTACATTCAGAATAAAGACGTTGTGCTGGTTGGTCCAAATTGCCCGGGTGTTATCACTCCGGGAGAAGCTAAAGTTGGAATTATGCCTGGCTTTGTCTTTAAGAAAGGCCGTGTTGGTATCGTATCCAAGTCGGGTACGCTTACCTATGAGGCAGCAGACCAGATTGTAAAAGCAGGGCTCGGGATTTCAACGGCCATTGGGATTGGTGGCGATCCGATTATTGGTACACCCACGAAGGAGGCTGTTGAATTTTTAATGAATGATCCGGAAACAGATGCGATTGTAATGATTGGTGAAATTGGTGGAAATTATGAGCCTGTAGCCGCTCGCTGGATAAAAGAAAATGGAAACAAAAAACCTGTTGTGGGCTTTATTGCTGGTCAAACAGCTCCTCCGGGGAGAAGGATGGGACATGCCGGTGCAATTATAGGAGGAGCAGATGATACGGCCGCAGCCAAAATGAGAATCATGCAGGAGTGCGGAATTAATGTTGTTGAATCTCCTGCTGAGATTGGAGATATGATGGTGAAAGTACTAGCCAAAAAATAAGACGAGTTAGAAACTCGCCTTAAATTCTTTTTCCAGATAGTTATTCAAGTTCTTCAAACCCGAAAGCATAGTCAGCTTTTCCGGAGTTGAATCATCTCTGTCATGTTGGTATGAAACCTCAACAAACAGGTTGTTCAACATATAGATGTAAATCTTACGACCGTCTTTGATTCTGCTGCCTAGATTAATACCCCGCTTTTTAAGCACATTTATCTGTTTTTCCAGTGATAAATATTTAAAAAAGATTGTAAGGATCATGTTTTTATTGGTTACTCCTCACAATATCCCAGAACCACGCCAACCATTAAAACATCAAAATTTAGCTAAAAATGGATAGTTAATTTTCTATTTAATCCATTTTTGGGAATTATTATTCAAAATGAAAATACCTACAAGAGTTCATTGGCCAGGTTTGCAAGTTCTGAACGCTCGCCCTTTTCGAGTGTTATGTGGGCGTAGAGATCGTGATTTTGTAACCTGTCAATCAATGTGGATAGCCCATTGCTCTGAGAATCCAGGTATGGGGTATCGATTTGGTAAATATCTCCCGTGAAAATGATCTTGGTATTTTCTCCCGCTCGCGTGATGATGGTTTTCACTTCATGAGGCGTCAGGTTTTGTGCTTCATCTACAATGAAACAAATATTCGACAGACTTCTCCCGCGGATATAGGCCAGTGGTGTAATTACAAGTTTCTCTTGGTTCACCATTTCGGTGATCTTGGAATACTCCTTGTCCGTTTCGCTATACTGATTTTGGATGAATTTCAGATTATCCCACAAGGGTTCCATATAAGGATTCACCTTTGATTTAATATCACCTGGTAAGTATCCAATATCTTTATTGCTGAGTGGAACGATTGGTCGGGCTAAATAAATTTGCTTGTACTCGCGTTTTTGTTCCAGCGCAGCGGCTAGTGCTAATAATGTTTTTCCCGTTCCGGCAACACCTTGAATGGATACTAACCTTATTTCAGGTTTTAAGGCAGCGTGGATGGCAAAGGTTTGCTCGGCATTACGTGGTTTTACACCGTAAACTGATCGCTTCTCTACATGCTCCATCATGCCATTAGCCGGATTGAAGAAGGCCAGTGCCGACTTTTTACCACTTTTTAATATGTAGTAATGATTCTTTTGGGGATGCAGTTTGCCCAGTATTTCTTCAGGAGGGCAATAACCTTTCTCATAGAGAAGATTAATCAGATCAGCATCAATATCATCAATGATGGTCTTGCCCGAGTAGAGTGAAGAGATGTTTTGAACTTTCCCGGTTGTATAATCTTCCGACTGCAAACCCAACGCTTTCGCCTTCAACCTAAGGTTTATATCCTTCGAAACCAGGATTACACGTTTGTGCTTTTCTTCCTTTTGAATTTGAAGAGCCGAATTCAGAATTCGATGATCGGGTTTATCTTCGTTAAATACCTTGTTGGCATCTACAGCACTATTCATGTCCATCAACACTTTGAAGTTTCCCTTTCCTTTTCCGTTGATGGGATTCCATTGGTGTAGCATCTGGCCTTTCGCCAGTTTATCAATCAAGCGAATAAACTCCCGTGCTTCAAAGTTTTTGGTGTCGTTACCTTTCTTGAAATTGTCAAGTTCTTCCAGCACCGTTATCGGGATGCCGACATCATGTTCATCGAAATTTAAAATGGAGTTGTGTTCATAGATAATAACAGATGTGTCGAGTACGAAAATCTTCTTTTCCTTTTTGGCTTTGGTCATGCTTCACAAAGAACTTGGTTCAACGAAATGTACCGAAAAGGTGATGAAACGTGAAAGCGCAGAAAAGAGAATTTTTTATTTAAATTTACAGCCCCATTCTCCCGTTGACCGTTCCTCCAGCTTATTTCGGTCTGAATCCAAGCGCATATACATCACCCTTTTCATGCGCATTGATACGCAGGACATCGGCCAACACCAGTACAATCAGTTTGCGGGAGGCATAGAACTTTTTTAATCCTGTTAATTGTACAAACTGCTTTAACGTAATGTGCGCATGCCTATCTAAATATTTCATCAATAAATCTTCCGCTTCTCCATACTGAAACCGGATGTCTTTGTTACGCTGTTGTCGTTTGATGATTTCGCGCATCTCGCGGCTTGCCTGAATGCTTTTATCTTCTACGCGAACAAATGATTCTTTGCCACCATCATCATTCAGAAAATAGTGTGGTTTTTTTAAACTCTCTTCAACCTGATAATGAAGAATTGTTCGGGAGTTTCCAATGGGAATAAAGGTTTCTTTAACCGGAAGTTTTGGTCTGCATTTTTTTAGCGCTTCCTGAATAACATGCGACTCACCCTCCGGATGTTTAAGGCCGGAGAGTTCACCATCATCATTTACCCCAATCAGTAAAGTGCCACCTTTTGTATTGGCAAAGGCAATCATTTCTCTGACAATTTTATCCGGAAATGTTGCCTTTCGCTTAAACTCCAGCTGAATGCCTTCGCCTTGCGCAATACGCTTGCGTAATTCCTGAACCTGCCGTAAATCAAAAGCAGCTGACTCTTGCGGCTTGTTCATGATTGTAGCTAGTTGAAGTTTCTTCCTTTTATTTCATCGTTTCCGGTGTCATCATCATCACCAGGCTGGGGAAGAGTAAACATACTGCTCAGTAAATCTTTGAATTGAAGTCCGGCCGTAAGGTGATGCTTGCTGATCAGGCTGTATTCGGCCAATCCGTGAAGGGCGAACTCCATTAGGAAAAGTTTGGTATCGCCATCACGGTCTTTATGAAACTCTTTTACCAGTTCTTCCAGACCGGGTATGGATTTGATGTTTTTCTCGAAATTAGTTTGGCTCATGTCATGTAAAACATCAACCGTGTTACCATCACCAAACCAGTTTGATATTTTTTTATATGGACTTTTTTCTTTCTGCTTTCTGAATTTATCCGGGTCGGGGAAATAATTTAAGAACTGAGAGCGGATGGCTTTGCCAACAAGATTTTGTGCTACAATGCCAGGACCTTCCTGTTCGCCCTCATACACGAGTTCAACTTTACCGGTTATGGCGGGAACAACACCAATAAAATCTGCAATTCTTATTTTTGCATTCTTTTCACCGTTGATGATGCTTCTGCGCTCAGCAGCGGCCACCAGATTCTCCAACGCTGAAATTGTTAAGCGGGCTGACACACCACTCTTCGCATCCACGTATTCGCTTTTTCTTGCTTCGATCGCAATCTGTTCAATCAGGTCATGGGCCATCTCATTGACAGAAACAAGCTTTCGCTGATCTTCTTTTAATCTCGATTCTTGTTTGGTGATGCGCTTCCCAATTTCAATTGTTTTCGGATAGTGTGTGATAATCTGGCTATCAATGCGATCTTTTAGCGGAGTAACAATGCTCCCGCGATTGGTATAATCTTCCGGATTGGCGGTGAAGACAAATTGGATATCCAGTGGTAAACGTATTTTAAAACCTCTGATCTGGATATCTCCTTCCTGAAGAATGTTAAACAGCGCGACCTGAATGCGGGCCTGCAGATCGGGTAGTTCATTGATCACGAAGATGCACCGGTTCGATCGGGGGATTAGTCCAAAGTGGAGAACGCGTTCATCTGAATAAGGAAGTTTTAGCGTTGCAGCTTTTATTGGATCTACATCACCAATCAAATCTGCAATGGAAACGTCCGGAGTAGCGAGTTTCTCGGAGTAGCGCTCGCTGCGGTGCAGCCATGTTATGGGCGTTTCATCACCGTATTCTTTTATTTTATCAACACCAAACCGTGAAATGGGCTGTAGTGGATCGTCATTTAACTCGGAGCCTTCAATTATCGGAATGTATTCATCCAACAAGTTTATCATAAGCCGCGCCAAGCGTGTTTTTGCCTGACCGCGTAAACCCAGTAAGTTAATATCGTGGCAAGCGAGAATGGCCCGTTCAAGATCCGGAATAACCGTTTCTTCATAACCCCATATCCCTGCGAAAACCGTTTCCTTGTTTTTTAATTTCTGAATGAGATTTGCACGAAGTTCATCTTTAATGGACTTGGAGTGATAACCCGAGCTTTTTAATTGTGCCAGTGTTTTTATTTTGAAATGATCGATCATGTGTTGCGCTTTATCGGTAGAATGGTTTGTCAGTCAACTATCAGAGGTGTTTTCTTCTGTTCTTTTTAAAGTCTTCAAATACAAGGTTTCCTAATCCTTCAAGGTTACTGTAATAAGCGTTTCCATTATTGGCTTTGGTGAACTCCCGAACGAAAGCTTTCAGGTAAGGATCAGTTGCAATCATAAACGTAGTAACCGGAATTTTCAACTTTCTCAATTGCCCTGCAAGGTTGAGTGTTTTGGCTAGAATCTTTTCATCCAGACCAAAAGCATTTTTGTAATACCGTAACCCTTCCTTGATACACGTTGGTTTTCCATCAGTGATCATGAAAATTTGCTTGTTGGTGTTTTTTCTTCTACGAAGAATATCCATTGCCAGCTCTAATCCTGCAACGGTGTTCGTGTGATACGGACCCACCTGTAAATAAGGCAAGTCTTTGATTTCAATTTGCCATGCATCATTACCAAACACCAGGATGTCCAAGGTATCCTTTGGATACTTTTTGGTAATGAGTTCGGCCAGGGCCATGGCCACTTTTTTGGCGGGTGTAATGCGATCTTCACCGTACAAGATCATCGAGTGTGAAATATCGATCATCAACACCGTTGATGTTTGTGTTTTAAATTCACTTTCGATTACCTCCAGATCAGCTTCTGTCATGAAGAAGTTATCCAGACCGTGATTAATCTGAGCGTTTCGGAGTGAATCGGTCACAGCAATTTGTTCGAGGGTATCACCAAACTCATAATCTCTCCGCTCTGTCGTTGATTCGTCTCCCCGACCACTTTGTTGTGTGTTATGCTCACCTGATTTTGCTTTCTTGAGTTTTCCGAAAATTTCTTCTAATGCTGATTGCCGAAGGTTTTGTTCTCCTTTAGCGTTGAGTTTGAATTCGCCTGTTGGACCATCTTCGGTGATAAAGCCGTTGCGTTTTAAATCCTCAATGAAATCACCAATACCATAATTCTTGTTGGTTAAACCGTATTGGCGATCAACTTCAGTGAGCCATTGAAGGGCTTCGGCAACATTGCCGGATGTAATTAAGATCAACTGCATGAAGATTTTCAGCAGCTTTTCAAAGTCGCTTTTGGCTTGCTCGGTTGGCGGTGTGTATTTTGAGAAGCGATATCCTGACATTTCAGCGTTGGTTGCAATATCCTGTATTAACCATTAAACGCTGAAATCTGTTTCGGCTCGGAAAATTTAATTTCTGAAAACTTAGGAACCTGTGTAAGAAATCGGTCATAAATGAGAATGTCGTTAATCGAAGCTATACTACTTTTGACGACCAAACAATCAATTTAAAGTTATGAAAAAAGCAATAGTGGTTTTAGTCCTGGCCTCGGTATCCCTTTCTTCTTGTTCATATTACACCTGTGCTACCTATGCTAAAAAAGAACCTCAGCCAAAAACACAGAAGGCTGAACGGATATAACATACGCATTAACCTAAACTTAAAAGCCGCCTGATTTTATTCAGTGCGGCTTTCTTACGTTTTAGTGGATTATCAAGTTCAGGCTTGTGCCTTCAACTTCTTTTCTGTCATCGTTCCATAAATGTAATCCCATAAAGGAGAAGAAACCCCGAAAACGATTTCTCCATCTTTATAGTGATGTATACCATGGTTGATCCACAATACTTTAAAGAAATTTTTTGGCGGTTGATAGGCATGAACCATATAATGAACACCCAGGTAGGCAGAATAACCAACTAAAAATCCCGGTAGGAAAGAAAAAACTAAATCGCCCATCACAACTCTGAAAATTAACAATAGTATGGTGGCAATGGTGATGCTCAATACCGGTGGCATTGCCAATCTGTCTTTATCTTTTGGAAATTCGTGGTGTACACCATGCATGGTGTATTGAAGTTTGGCCCGCATATCCGTATACGTCTTCATATGGAAAACATAACGGTGCATGTTGTACTCCACCCATGTAAAAGCAAGTGTTCCTAAAAAGAACATCAGGATGGAAATACCAATACTCAGTGAAGTGTGTGTAACGCTCCAATACAATAAGGCTGAAGAATACGTAAAGAAGATTATCAAAGGCACTGAAATGTGGGTACGCGTAAGTTTTTCAAGTATAGGATTCTTGAATAACTGGCGTGTTCCGTTGTTCTTTGGTTTGATGCTATCTGGTGTTAAGGTCTCTGCCATGATCACTATTTTGGTTTTCTATTTTTTGCAAAATTACGCCCTACAAATTTCTAACAAATCATTAAAACCACAAAAGGGTAAAAAAACGGTTATAGCGTAGTTTTGGCCTCACTTTCGATCATTATTTTTTGATAATAAGCCTCGTAAATCGGTAAAATCTGGGTGATGTCAAATTCCTGAGCTCTTTTTAAGGCGTTTTGCTTGAAGCGGGGCAGGTTGTTTTTATCCAGAATGAAGAGTGATTTACGGGTCATGTCTTCGATATCACCAACCGGACTTAAGAACCCGGTAACACCCTGAACATTGAGTTCAGGAATACCACCGGTGTTTGAAGAAACAACAGGAACCTCGCAGGCCATGGCTTCGAGTGCGGCCAGCCCGAAGCTTTCTTTTTCGGATGGCATCAGGAATAAATCAGCAACCGAGAGCACTTCTTCTACCGCTTCCAGCTTTCCGAGAAAGCGGACATCCTCACAGATGCCCAGTTCGCGAGAAAGGTTTTCTGCTTTTTCGCGTTCAGGACCATCCCCAATCATCAATAACTTAGCCGGAATCTCTGCATGGATATTAGCAAAAATATTTACTACATCGTTGATACGTTTCACTTTCCTGAAATTGGATGTATGAACAATGAGGGATTCTCCCTGCGGACAAATTGCTTTTTTGAAATGATCTTTCTTTTGCTTCTTGAATTTTTCGAGATCAATAAAATTCGGAATCACCTCAATTTCATTGGTGATCTTGAAGTGTTCAAATGTTTCTCGCCTCAAATCGTGTGATACTGCCGTGACGCCATCGGATTGATTAATACTGAAAGTAACGACTGGCTCATACGATGCATCTTTGCCTACAAGGGTAATGTCTGTACCGTGCAGTGTAGTGACAACAGGAATGTAAATGCCATGTGTTTTTAAAATTTGCTTGGCCATATATGCGGCTGAGGCATGTGGAATAGCATAGTGTACATGAAGTAGATCAAGTTTTTCATTTTTTACCACACTTACCATTTTGCTCGCCAGCGCCAATTCATATGGTGGATACTCAAAGAGCGGATATGAACGAATATTAACTTCGTGATAGAAGAGGTTCTCGTTGAGGAAATCAAGCCGCGTGGGCTGCGAATAAGTGATAAAATGTACCTGATGTCCTTCTTTTGCAAGGGCTTTGCCGAGTTCGGTTGCAACAACACCACTACCACCAAAGGTAGGGTAGCAGACTATTCCGATTTTAAATTGTTCCACAGTGTTGGGTTTCAGTTTGGATGTCTGTTATCTGGGTCGAGATTCTGCTTTAATTATTGCGCCCGATCTAATTTTGATGCTGGCTGCAATAGTTAAAAATCGACTGATAGATAACATCGTGTATGCGAGAACGGATATTGGCATTTAAAAGTTTATTGTTGGTCATGTACGGGTGCACCCGATTGGACAAGAAAATATAAACCAAATTGAATTCAGGATCAATCCAGATGCAGGTTCCGGTAAAACCGGTGTGTCCAAAGGTTCGGGGTGAGGCATATAAGGATGTCGGGCTGCTCCAGTCGCTTTGAATAGGCTTATCCCATCCAAGTCCTCTTCTACTTGTCTCAAATTGTTTTTGTGTGAACATCCTTACTGTTTCAGGTTTGTAATATTGATACCCTCCATAGCTTCCTTCCTGCAAAAGCATTTGTCCCAACTTCGCCAGGTCGTTGGCATTGCTGAATAATCCGGCATGACCGGCAACCCCACCAAACATGGCCGCACCCTGATCGTGCACCGTACCAACTAAAAGTGTTTTTCGAAAAAGTGAATCTTTTTCTGTAGGCGCAATCTGACTTGCAGGAAAGCGTTGCAGGGGAAGATAGCCCAGCGTAGATGCACCGAGTGGTTCATAAAAATTTTGCTGAAGGAAATCTTCCAACGGTTGATTCAACATTTTTTCTGCGAGGTGCTGGAGAATATAAAAGCCCATGTCGCTGTAGCGGTAATCAAACGGTGTGCGGGCCGGCTTATCACGAACTTTCGCCTTCACAATCCAATTCCACAAACTGTCTTTCATAGAAACAGAAGCATAGAGATTATCGGCTACCATAAAAGGGTATTTATCATTTCCCACAGTGCTGTAATAATGAGGAAGATGAACTGCATCTTTCATGGTTTGTGACCAAAAGGGTAAGAATGGCCAAAGGCCGGCCTGGTGCGTGAGCATATCTTTTAGTGTATAATCTTTTTTGTTCGATGCTTTTAGTTCTGGCAAATACACGGAGGCTTTTTTGTAGATATCGATAAGCCCCTTTTCCTGCATGAACATTACAGCCTGAAGTGTGGCTGATACTTTGGTTACGGATGCCAGGTCATAAATCGTCTCATCGGATACAGGGGTCTTTTTTTCATACGTCAGGTAGCCGAAAGATTTTTCATAGATCACTTTACCATCTCTGGCCACCAAGACGTAACACCCGGGTGTAGCACCAATATCAATTGCCTCTGCGGCAATAGATTCAATCCGCGTAAGTGTTTGTTCATCCATACCGGCATCTTCCGGAATAGAATAGCGAAGCCGTTGAATGGGTTTTGTTTTCACGCCTGTACCTTCTGGTAATTGCTGTGATACCGTTAAGGGCAGTCTGCCATCCGCAGGCAGCCCGCCAAAAATTACCTGCGGTACTGCCTTCAGCATTTCAGGCACATTGGTATAGGTTGTGATGATGGTCGGAAAATCGTCAGCCGATTTCAAAAAAGTTTCGTTACCGAAATCACAAAGAATTACTTGCTGTGTTTGATTGAGTTGCCGTAATGCAGGTAATAATTTTTGAATTACATCTTCAGTAGTCTGTGGAAATATGCCAACAACAATAATTTCCTGATCCTGTAATGACTGTAGTAAATGAGCATAGTTGGTTTCGTCATCTACTGTGAAATACGCTATGTTGCTATACTTCGAGAGAGTGTTATAAAACTCTTTGTTTGGATTAGCGCCATCGCTGGTGATGTATGCAACATGATTGTTTTCAAGGCTGCGTACTGGTAGCAAGTTGGTGTTGTCTCGAATAACGGTTACAGCTGATTCATACAATTTCTGTTGGAGTAAGATGGCATCTGGGGACTGGAGCCTTCGTGCTAAATTCGTGGTATTGATTTCCTGATGATGCCATAAGCCCGCGTCAAATTTGGCTGCCAGAATTTTGCGCACTGTTGTATACAGTTGTTCTTCATATGATTTTTCGTTTCGCACTAACTTCCTGATTTTCCGAATAGCCGACCCTAGTTCCAGGGGTGAAAGCAATACATCGTTGCCTGCCTGAAAGGCAAACATTTCTACATCACCGTTGGCGGCTTTGTTGGTGGCGCGTTGTGTGCTTGGAATGTCGATCATCACCAACCCTTTAAAATTCATTTGTTTCTTCAGCCAGTCACCTGTGAAAATGGCTGAAAGTGTATTCGTGTTGAACTTGTTTTTCCCGACATTAATTTTCTTTTCATAAAACAGAGGAACTTCAATGGGAGCGGGTATAATGGCGGGTAACCTGGCGTCTAATAATTTCTGAAAGGGGTATGCCGTAATTGAATCAATGCTGGCCTGCAGGATGGGCAAATCATTCTGCACATCAACGACTGTTAAACCTTTTAATGAAAAATGTTTTGCGCAAGCCAAAACGCCAGCTGCTTGTAAGCCTTGTAAATACGCTACGGATTTGCGTGCTACATTTTCTTTGTTAGACCCGAAAGACCGATAGCTCATGAATGGATTTTCCGGGTTATCGTTGAGATCTGCCACCGGTGCAAAGTTCAGATGAACGCCAAGCATTTTCAGCTGGCGACCGATTTCCCGACTCATGTTGTAAATCATCGAGTCATTGCGAATGGCACCTAATACCAGTGATCGCGGAAAACTCATGGCACTATCCAGGCTCATGCCCAAGCCCCACTCAGCATCCTGACTGATCAATAATGGTGTTTTTGAGATTCGTTGAAGTTTGTTGGTGAGATTAGCCTGACGCACGGGTCCTCCTTCAAGAAAAATCACTCCTCCGATACGATGATCTTTAATGGCATCTTCAATTTCTTCCAGTTGGTCGTCATTGTTTACCGATACCGGAACCATAAAAAGTTGACCAATTTTCTCCTCAAGCTTTAGGGAATGGAAGACACTATCCACCCACTGCTCCCGATCGCGTTGCGCAGTAGCTGTGAGGAATGAAGAGAACATCAGCACGCAACAAAAAAATCTCATCACCATCAAACTTCCGTTTTGCCCATCAAGTTATAAAAAGTAGTTGTTATACTGTGCGAATTAAATGTATAACGTGGAGGAGGTCGTTATCCTATGCGAAATGAAGTTTAATTACAAGTCGCTCACATTAGCTTGGCCAGCATGCTGATATAGCGTTCGGGCACCTCACCTTTTGTAGCGGTTTGATAATCCGAATAGCTGCACGGAACAATGCTGTTGCGGGAGTAACGCTTAACCCCGTTTGGGTACGGTACTTCCATCCACCACTTTTCACTCATTTTGCTTTTGTAAAAAGTTAGTGTTTCAGGTTCTACAGGCATGGATACCGTGTACTTTAAAAAATCGTTGCTGCGGAAGTTGTGTTCATTTTTGCGGTGGTAGAAGCCTTCGATGAAGTACCAGATCATCGTGGCAACAACGGAAGCCGTTTTTTTGGTGGCATCATCGAATTCGGGGTTGTACTCATAGAACCCCACCGAACTCAGTTTTTCATTTAACCCGGCATACCAGCAAATCTGGCAGGCTTCTTCACCGGTAAGTCCGAAGGGCTGGGCTTGTGCATTGCCTGGAGCATCGGATGAGCGAATGGCTGTGATATCGAATGATAGCATATCAGCATTACGGATGGTTGGCTCCATCTCCTGCATATTGGTTCTCATTTGCCCGATGCGAAAGGCTTCAAAGTATAATTTCTCCAGCACCGCCACGGAAAGCGGATCAATCAAATAGCTTTGATACGCCAGGTGTGTGTAGCTGAAAAGGTAATTGGGTTCATGCAATAAGATTTTATGAATGTGTCGCTGATTGGCATCCAATTCCTTTTTTTCTTCCAGATCAAGAAAAGCATCAATGTTCAGTATGCTCACCAATTTTTCAAGGGTTTCATATCCACCATATTGCCCATAGTCAAGATCGTGTGAACCACCCAATATTAGTGGAAGCACATTGTTCTCAAGCAACATGCGCGATACTTCGCTGATGCGCACATAGGTTTCATCCAGATCGTGGCCAATGTTGAGATTACCCAGATCCACGATGCGATGCGGACCAGTTCCGCGTTTGAGGTTGTAAAGTTTTTTCCGGATTTCATCCGGAGCGTTTGACGTTCCGGCATTCCGGGTTGATCCCCTGGACTCATTCACGCCAAATATTGCAATGTCAGCTCCTTTGAACTCGGGCATTTTCTCCCCAAACGCTACAATGTTCTTGTAAAAGCTGGAAGGAGAACTGATATCTGCATAAATCGATTCATCGAGCGGTGAAAAAAGAATGGTCAGGTCCATGTTAAAAAATTCGTTGGGTGAATATAAAGTTTTCGTTTCAGCCGCGAATAAAAACTTTCAACGGCCAAAAATCGCCAATCGACTCCCAAAATGCCCGAACACGAATAAAAGCCTGTTATTCGTCTAAAATTCTATTATTATTGTATTGATAATGAGGTGATTACTTTTGACTATTAAACCTACACTTAAATATCTTCCCGATTTCAAGATCATTCTTGTTGCGCTGCTCTATTATTTTTTCGCGCGCGTGGGATACTTTTTAGCATTTGATAATACAACAGCGCTTCCGGCATGGCCGCCTTCCGGTATTGCTTTCGCGTTGATTATTCTGTTAGGAAGAAGCGCCTGGCCCGGCATAACCATAGGAGCATTGATTGCCAATGTTATGGCATTTTGGAATAGCCCGGGTTTACCGCCTCAAACCATCATTACAATTTCCAGTTTTATTGCTATCGGACACACCTTAGAGACGCTGAGTGGAAATTTTCTGATGAAGGTTTGGATCAGGGATACATATCCTTTTCATCACGCCAGGAATGCCTTTCGATTTTTGTTTGTAACGCTGCTCATGTGTATGATTGGTGCAGGCATCGGCACGGCCAGTCTGTATTTTAATCAGGTTATTCTGGTAAGTGATGTTTTGAAATCAGCGTTCTCGTGGTGGATTGGTAATGTAGTGGGCATTCTTCTGTTTACACCCTTCATTCTGGCGGCAGCCCGAAAACAGCAATTCAATTTTCGGATGGAAAAAGCAGTGGAAGTTGGAATTTTTTCAGCTTGCGTATTGTGTGTATACTTTTTATTGCAATTGGATCCGTTCAATTCAACTGTAGTTCGGGCGCTCCCTTTTTTGCTCATTCCCTTTTTGTTGTGGCTGGCATTTCGATTTGAGTTGCTGGCCGCTATTACCGGTGTGCTGATCGCTTCTTTGGTTTCAATTTATTATACCATTCACCATACCGGTCCTTTTATTTTAGAAGCATCCTACGATTCAATGCTGTTACTCCAGATTTTTATTGGTGTGATTAGCATCTCCACCATCGTATTATCAGCAACCGTAAAAGAACGTTTTGAAGCACAGCGCGAACTCAAACAGTTCAATGAGAATCTTGAAGCCATGGTGGAGAACAGGACGAAAGAATTGCAAAGCACGAATCAGGAACTCACCAAACGCAATACGGAACTGGATAATTTTGTTTACAGTGTTTCACACGATTTACGTGCGCCCATTGCTTCTGTTTTGGGTTTGATTAACCTGGCGAAGAAAGATAAAGATGTTACCATGAAGGACATCTACCTCGAAAAGATTAACAGCAGTGCTTTGCAGCAGGATAACTTTATACGTGAAATTTTAGACCAGTCCAGAAATTCACGGCTGGAGGTTAAGAAAGAAGAAATTCTATTTGAACCCTTGATTGATGATACCTTTAATCAGCTTCGGTTTGCTACATCAACTGGAAAAGCAGTAGAAAAAATTATTCGTATTAAGCAAAGCAAACCTTTCATCAGCGACAGCTGGCGCCTGAAAGTTATTTTAAATAACATCATTTCAAATTCCATCCGGTATCGAAATGGAAAAGACCCGGTTATAAAAGTGAATGTTGAGATTGATGAACATGTTGCGAAGCTGGAGATTGAAGATAATGGAAAAGGCATTGGTGAAGAGCATCTGGATAAAGTGTATAAGATGTTTTATCGTGCTACCGATGATGGCGCGGGCTCGGGCCTTGGTTTATACATTGTGAAAGAGGCCATGGACAAACTAAATGGCTCGATAAAAATTGAATCGGAAGTAGGCCGCGGTACAATAGTGAAACTTGAAATTCCCGAGATTTGCTAGTGTAGAAGTAAGTCTTTGAAGATTATTTTTACCACACTCACCACAAACACTCGTTAGCAGATTTAAAAATCTTTTAACATTTCGTTGATCTACTCATCAACTTTTTTCATCTTGGAGCCTTCAAGAATGAAAAGATTAATGCAATCGAAATATATACGTTTCATTAACGTGATACAGAAATAAAACCAAACCTTAAGCCTACCGCCCCGACAACATCGGGGCGGTTTCATTTTTAAAAGGTTTGACCAAACTAACACTTGTTGAAAGACCCACTCAAACAAGCGAAGTTGAAACAGGAGAAACACTAAGCATGAGTCACGAACCAAAAACATTGTTCGATAAAATCTGGGACGCACACGTTGTGAAACGAAGTGAAGGTTATCCCGATGCATTATTTATTGATCGCCATTTTATCCATGAAGTTACCAGCCCGCAAGCCTTTGATGGTTTGCGCAAACGTGGTGTGAAAGTTTTTAACCCATCGCGTACAACGGCCACTGCCGATCACAATGTGCCTACCAAAGACCAACATCTTCCTATTAAGGAAGCTTTGTCGCGGTTTCAAGTTGAAACACTGCGGAAAAACTGTGCAGAGTTTGGTGTTGAGTTGTATGATCTTGGCCATCCTTTTCAGGGGATTGTACACATCATTGGCCCGGAGTTAGGGCTAACCTTACCGGGAATGACAATTGTATGTGGTGACAGTCACACCTCCACACACGGTGCATTTGGAAACATTGCATTTGGAATTGGTACCAGCGAAGTAGAGCAAGTGCTGGCGACACAGTGTGTGTTGCAATACAAGCCCAAACGCATGAAGATCGAAATCAATGGCAAGCTTGGTAAGGGCGTAGTGAGCAAAGACATTATTCTATATGTCATTTCGAAAATTTCTGCCAGTGGTGCGACCGGCTATTTTGTAGAGTATGCAGGCGATACCATCCGCAACCTCTCCATGGAAGCGCGCATGACCATCTGTAACATGAGCATTGAAATGGGCGCGCGCGGAGGTTTGATTGCTCCGGATGAGACTACCTTCAATTATATCAAAGGAAGAAAATTTGCGCCACAGGGTGAAGCCTTTGATGCGTTGGTGAAAAAGTGGGAGCAACTTACAACGGATAAAGGTGCAACATATGATAAGGTTCTCACCTATGATGCAGCCGATATCGCACCCATGATTACCTACGGAACAAACCCGGGTATGGGGATTAAGATTACTGATCGTATTCCAACGGTTGCTGAATTAAGGGACATCAGTGAGCAAACATCATTTACCAAGTCGCTCGATTATATGGGGTTGGAACCCGGCTCGCAATTATTGGGTAAGTCGGTAGATTATGTTTTCATCGGCAGTTGCACCAACGCCCGCATTGAAGATTTGCGTTTGGTGGCGAACATGGTGAAAGGAAAGCAAAAAGCTTCCGGTGTTGAAGTATGGGTAATACCCGGTTCGAAGCAAGTGGAGGAGCAGGCGAAGAAGGAAGGTCTTGATAAAATATTTGAAGCAGCAGGTTTTGAATTGCGCGAGCCGGGATGTTCAGCTTGCCTGGGTATGAATGAAGATAAAGTTCCTGCTGGAAAATATTGCATCAGCACATCGAACAGAAATTTTGAAGGCAGACAAGGACCGAAATCCAGAACATTTTTAGCAAGTCCACTGAGTGCTGCGGCTGCAGCCATCACCGGAAAGGTTACCGATGTACGGGATTTGGTTTAATACGAATATAGAAATGAGTAAAGAAAAATTCATAACACTAACAAGCCAGGCTGTACCACTCTCCATCGAGAACATCGATACCGATCAGGTTATTCCGGCTCGTTTTCTTAAGGCTACTACGCGCGAAGGTTTTGGTGAGAACTTATTTCGCGACTGGCGCTATGATGGTGAGGGGAAACCAAAGAGTGATTTTGTTCTGAATGATAAAACCTATTCCGGAAAAATTTTGGTTGCCGGAAAGAATTTTGGCTGTGGCAGCAGTCGGGAGCATGCCGCATGGGCCATTTATGATTATGGTTTTCGGGTGGTCATTTCTAGCTTCTTTGCTGATATTTTTAAAGGTAATGCGTTGAACAATGCCTTGCTTCCCGTACAGGTTTCTGATGTATTTTTAAAAAAAATATTGACAACTGTTGCGCAGAAGCCAACTACCGAAATCACAATTGATCTCCAGCAACAGAAAGTTATCCTCGAAGATGGTTCCAACGAAAGCTTCGAGATCAATCCGTATAAGAAAATTTGTTTAACAAATGGGTATGATGATATCGACTACCTGTTGAGTTTACGCGATGAGATCAAAGTATTTGATACTGTAAACAGCTAACGCCAAAATCATTATTGAACTGATCCTGAGAAACATGAAGAAGAAAATAGTTATACTACCGGGCGATGGAATTGGAAAAGAAGTAACCACCAGCGGTAAGAAAGTGTTGGAGCAAATTGCCGAATGCTTCGGTCATGAATTTATTTTTGACGAAGCCCTGATCGGCCATGATGCCATTGAGGCAACGGGCAATCCACTCCCGGATGAGTCGTTGGTGAAAATGAAAAGCTGTGATGCAATTTTATTTGGCGCTGTTGGCCATCCCAAGTACGACAATGATCCTACACTTCCTGTGCGCCCGGAGCAGGGATTATTAAAGATGCGCAAGGAGCTTGGGTTGTATGCCAATCTACGGCCTATAAAATTGTTTGATGAATTGTTGGAAGCTTCCAGCATTAAACCAGAAGTGTTGCGCGGTGCCGATATTCTTTTCTTCCGCGAACTCACCGGAGATGTTTATTTCGGTGAACGCGGTCGTACAAACAATAATGACACTGCCTTCGACACGATGATTTATTCGCGCTACGAAGTTGAGCGGATTGCCCACAAAGCATTTAAAGCAGCACAAACGCGCAGAAAAAAATTAACATCTGTCGATAAAGCCAATGTATTGGAAAGTTCACGGTTGTGGAGGTCGGTTGTACAGGAAGTCGCCAAGCATTATCCGGACGTTGTTGTTGATCACATGTTTGTCGATGCTGCGGCCATGAAGCTGATTCAGAATCCAAGAAGCTTTGATGTGGTGTTAACCGGAAATCTTTTCGGTGATATATTGACCGATGAAGCTTCGCAGATTGCAGGCTCCATGGGCATGTTAGCCTCTGCCTCGATTGGCGATGCAGTCGGCTTGTATGAACCCATCCACGGAAGTGCGCACGACATCACTGGAAAAGGAATTGCCAATCCATTAGCTTCCATACTTTCCGCTGCTTTGCTGTTGGATATTTCCTTTGGATTAAAGGAAGAATCAGAAAGTGTTATTCGGGCTGTAGAAAAAACATTGAAGGAGGGCTATCGCACACGCGACATAGCCGATGAGCATACGCCTCAGGAAAAAATTCTGGGCACGGAAGTCATGGGAAACATGGTCTGTAACCAGATTCGCATTAGTCAACTTGCAGAAAAATAGTATTACCACAACCTAAACACGATGAGCCAAAAAATTCAAATCTTCGACACTACGTTACGCGATGGCGAACAAGTGCCCGGATGTCAACTCTCTACCGATGAGAAAATTGTCATTGCACGTGAGCTGGAGTTGCTCGGTGTGGATGTGATTGAGGCGGGGTTCCCGATTTCCAGTCCTGGAGATTTTCTATCTGTGATTGAAATATCCAAGGCTGTTAACGAACCTGTGGTTTGTGCGCTGACGCGTTCCAAGAAGGATGATATCGATGTAGCGGGTGAAGCCCTTCGTTACGCGAAGCGCGGAAGAATTCATACCGGTATTGGATCATCCGATGTTCATATCAAACACAAGTTCAACAGCACACGCGAAAAAGTTTTGGAACAAGGTGTGTGGGCGGTGGAATATGCCAAGAGCAAAGGTGTTGAAGTTGAATTTTTTGCCGAAGATTCTGGTCGTGCGGACTTGGCGTTTCTGGCACAAATGGTTGAAGCCGTAATCGCAGCCGGTGCAGATGTGGTTAATATTCCGGATACAACCGGATACTGTCTGCCGCACTTATATGGCAAGCGCATTCAATATTTATATGAGAATGTTAAGAACATTGATAAAGCAATTATTTCTGTTCATTGTCATAACGACTTAGGATTAGCAACGGCCAATACCATATCAGGGTTGATTAATGGTGCCCGTCAGGCGGAAGTTACCATTAACGGAATTGGTGAACGTGCCGGTAACACATCCCTGGAAGAAGTAGCAATGATTATTCAGACGCACAAGGATCTTGGCTTATATACCAATATTAAATCTGAGCGGATTTATGATCTTAGTCAGCTGGTTTCAGAAATGATGCGTATGCCGGTGCAACCGAACAAAGCGATTGTTGGAGCCAATGCCTTTGCACACTCTTCCGGTATTCACCAGGATGGTTTCCTGAAGAATGCGGAGAACTATGAAATCATCAATCCTGCGGATGTCGGTGTTCCGTCTTCATCCATTGTATTGACGGCTCGCAGTGGACGGGCGGCATTGAAGCATCGTTTAGAGCTTTTAGGGTATCATCCCAGCAAACCCGAATTGGACGTACTGTACGAGCACTTTGTGATTGTTGCCGATGAAAAGAAAAATGTAAACGATGAGGATTTGATTACCCTCATTTCCAACACTCCGATATTAGTCGCGCAGAAATAAATATACTATTCATAAACTTTAGGGCGCTTGTCGGAAGACAGCGCCTTTTTTTTTGATTTTACTTTTGTGGGTTATACTACGAAAGGTAATGCGGCAGGGTAACTCCGCTTTTCAAAGCCGGGTCCGGAATCGGAGTGCTGCGTTCAATTTTTAACGGAATCACACCGGCCCAAACATCCAGTGCATAATCTTCTTCATCGTCCTTCGGTGGACCAACTCGTACTTTGGCAGAAGCTTCATCAATAGCAAAAGATAAGACCATGGTTGCTTTCCATTCTCCGGAGTTGGGTTTCCGTACATCATTCCAGCGGCCGGGCTGCATTTTATTGGTAAAAACTTCCAGCGCTTCGTACACTTCATCATCATTGGTAACTTTTTCAGCCTGACTAAAAAGCACAACAGAGCGATAATTGACAGAATGATGAAAAGCCGATCGTGCCAGGACTAAACCATCCAACAACGTTACGCTGATACAAACCGGTAATTTTTTTTCTGCCAGTTCGCGCATGTAAAAACTTCCCACCGAACCATGGATGTAGATTTTGTTTCCGATACGGCAAAACCCAGTTGGTATTTGAAAGGGCTGGTTATCGCGCACGAATGCCACCGTGCAAACCAACGCTTCATCCAGAATGGAGTACACGGTTTCGTTGTCATATACACCGCGTTTGGGCAAGCGGGTAATGGTGGTGCGATCAGTTTTAGCGAATTCACTCATGGCAGGATGATTAAGAAATTTGTATGACTACTTTACCAAACTGGTTACCACTTTCCATGTGTTGCAGCGCCTCATTCACGTGCGTTAGCGGAAAAACTTTATCGATGATCGGTTTGATACTTCGACTTTCCAGAAAATCGAGCATCGACAAAAATTCATCGCGTGTGCCCATGGTTGTTCCGTGTATAGAGAGTTGTTTCCAATACAGTAACCGCGTTGAAATTTCAGTAATGTTCCCGGAGGTTCTTCCAAAGTTTACGATGCGGCCACCGGGTAGTGCAAGTTCAATTAGTTTTCCAAAATGATCACCACCGGCACTGTCAATAATAATATCAAAGCCACCACATTCTTTTTGAGCTTTCTGTGCCCACTCCGCATCGCGATAGTTAAATCCACCTACAGCACCTAACTGTTTAGCTTTTTCAATTTTTTCGTCTGAGCCTGAAGTAATATAAACCCGCGCTTTGTATGCTACTGCAAATTGCAGTAGCCACAAGGCAGCGCCACCACCAATACCGGTGATCAGAACTTTTTCGTTTGCACGCAGTCGGGCTTTGCTGAAGAGCGCCCGATATGCCGTTAGCCCGGATAAGGGAACAGCAGCAGCTTCTGAAAAAGTGAGGTGTTCCGGTTTATCGAATACATACTTTTTTGAGATAGCAAGATACTCGCTGAAGGTTCCGTTATCGGGGAAGCCAAGAATTTTAAATGTATTTCCCTGCACCGTGGGATTGTTTCCCCATTCCAAACTTGGGTTGATCACCACCTCTGAGCCGATCAATAATGTATCGGCATCTTCGCCTACATCTTCTACAACACCACTTCCATCAGATCCTAAAATGATTCCATCCGGAGAATTAATTTCCGTTTGTTCATTTAGTATCCATAAATCGCGGTGATTTAAGGCTGCATTATGTAAACGCACCAGCACCTGATCTTTTACAGGTTTGAATTTTTTTACATCCTGAATAACAAGCGGATGATTAGCTCCCTTAAAAAATGCAGCGCGCATGAGTTTTCGAAGCGTGAACGTTATTTGTTACAATAGTGATTACTGACCATTAACCGGAATGACATAGTTCCAGCCGAAGGTATCGGCTTCAAAACCAAGCCGCATATTGTTTAGTTTTTCTTTTACGCGAACCTGGAAACTATCAGGTCCGGCAGCAGGAAGATTATAATCGATACCATGAATATTGATGGTGGCGATGGGCGATACAACGGCTGCGGTACCCGATCCGAAAGCTTCTGTGATGGTTCCCTTTTTAAAGGCGTTTTCAATTTCTTCTACACTTACTTTTCTTTCTTCTACTGTTATGCCCAGTTGGGGAGCAAGCTTCAGAATAGAATCGCGAGTTACGCCATCCAACAAAGCTGTCGTCAATCGTGGTGTGATTAATTTTCCATCGATTACAAACATCACGTTCATCACACCGGCTTCATCAATGTATTTGTGTTCTTTCGCATCCGTCCATAGTACCTGGTCAAATCCTTCCTGGCGTGCCACCTGCGTGGGATAAAATGCTCCGCCATAGTTTCCGGCACATTTCGCGAAACCGGTTCCGCCTTCTGCTGCGCGCACAAATGTTTCTTCAACCTTTAATCGTGTGGGCTTGCTAAAGTAGGCTCCTGCCGGACTGGTTAAAATAAAGAACTTAAAGTGATCGGCAATCTTCACACCGAGGCGTGGCTCATATGCAAAGACAACCGGACGCAAATACAGTGATGATCCCTCGCTCGTGGGAATCCAGTTTTGATCGGTCTCCACGATGGCATGTAAACTTTGAATAAATAATTCCTCCGGTATTTCCGACATGCACATCCGCGCCAGCGATTTATTCAATCGCTCACTGTGTTTCTGCGGACGAAATATGCAGATGTTACCATCTTTATTTTTGAACGCCTTCATCCCTTCGAAAACGGATTGTCCGTAATGAAGTGACAGCATGGCTGGAGACATGGGTATATCACCGAACGGAACAATTTTAGGTTCCTGCCATTTCCCGTTAAGGAAATCAACCACCAGCATGTGGTCAGAAATATATTTGCCGAACTCGAGGTTATTAAAATCAACTTCACTGATTCTCGATTTGGCGATGCGCTCTACCGGGATGCTTGCTGTTAAGGTTGTCATAGGTGGTTTTATTATCGGGTGAATTTCTTAATTATCCTGTAATATTCCAGTAAAAAATCACGCTAAGTTGGTTGTCGCTTGATTAACATCCGTTAGCTTTTTAAGAACAGAGGTCAAAACTTCAAACGCGAGTTCCAAATCCTCTTGTTTTGTTTGCCAGTTGGAGATGGCTGCGCGAATGGCCGGAGTACCCTTATACAGAGTTGATGTAAAGAAAACGCGTCCATCATCGCGAACTGCATTCAGAAATTGCTGGATGAAATCGAACGTGATATTTTCCTGGTTCAGTGTGAAGCACACTACGTTCATGCGAACCGGTGCGAGCAATATAAAATGTTCTGATTGCTCAATACACTCACCAAAGTAGTTTGCCGCACAACAATTTCGTTCTACCATTTCGCAATAACCTTCTTTGCCATACGCCATCAGCGTAAACCAGGAGGGAAGCGCGCGGAATCTTCGCGAGTTTTCCGGAGTGTAGTGAAAAAAATCAGGACGCTGTGCCGGATCACCCAGGTAAGCCGCACTGTTCTGAAAAACTTTTAACTGTAGTTTAGGATGTCGCGTGAATTGCATCGCTGCATCATACGGTACATTCAGCCATTTGTGTGCATCAATGGTGATGCTGTCTGCATCGTTGATGCCGAGCAAATGGTGTTTATATTTTTCAGAGCATGCAGCGAAACCACCAAAGGCAGCATCAACATGAAGCCAGAATGGATATAGAGATTTTAGTTTTCCGATTGCTTCCAGATCATCAAAGTCAACCGTGTTAACCGTGCCGGCATTGGCTACCACAATGCACGGCTCAGGATTGGTTCGTAAATAATTTTCGAGTTCGAGTATGTCAATCGCTTCGCGGTCTGGTAAAGTTGGTATGGTGATGACCGATTTCCTACCCAGCCCTAACATCGACAGTGATTTTAGTACACTCGAGTGGGGAGAAGCGCTTATAATTTTTATAGGAGGACAATGTGTTAACCCTTCATTGCTGATGTCTATATGGTGTTGCTCACCGATCCACTGACGGCCAATTGCCAGTCCAACCATATTGGCGATGGTTGCGCCCGTTACAAAAGATCCAAAGAATTCCTGATCAAGGCCGAAGAGTTGATGAAAAAAGTGGATGGTCTGTTTTTCAAGTTGAGGTGCGATGGAGTCATTGCTGCCGCACGCGTTTTGATCGTATGCACTGACAAGCCAATCTCCGGCAACGGCTGCAGGAGTTGAACCTCCGGTAACAAAACCAAAGTAACGCGGGCCGGCACTGTTGGTAATTTTACCGGCATAGTGTACCGAAAAATAATCGAGTGCAGCATGCGCACCCATTCCGTGCTCGGGAAGAATTTCCATGCTGATATCCGGAATAAACTTTCCAGGCGACAGCGTATCCTGCTGATCAAAGTACTGAAGTGCCATAGCCTTGACGCGTTCAAGAATTTGATCAACATTCAGTTGGTCTATTTTTAAGGCTGCATTCATACAGGTAACAAATATTTTTTCATCAACAAGTCCGTCTGTGCATCGGTGCCGAGCATAAAAACATGCGAGCCGAATTTTTCAAACCCCCATTTCTCATAGAAGGCCATGGCGCGCGGATTGTGCTCCCACACACCCAGCCACACGAGTTCATAGTTGTTCGCTGTAGCGTAGTCGAGTGCTGTTTGCATTAAGATTATCCCCACACTTTTTCCTACATATTCCTGAATGCAGTATAACCTTTCAATTTCAAGGGCTTTGGTGTCTTTCAATTCTTCCGGTTCATAACCTACTCTGAGTTTCAGGTAGGCCATCGGTGTATCGCCATCGAAAAACAAAAAGAATTTTGTTCCACTTTCATGAAACTCTTTTTCGAGTTGCTCATAGCTGAGGTTGTTGTCGATATAGAGTTTCATGTCTTCCGCAGTGTTTGACTTTTCCAGCAAGTCACGAAAACTTTGAATGGCAACCTCGCGAAGAATCGAAAGATCGCTATGGGTAACTTTGTGCTTTCTTATTTCAGGTTTCAACCCGGTTAGCGTCAATTGCATTTTGATATCACTTCGTTTGTAGGGACCATCCACGGGTACTTCAACAAATCCCAGTTTCCGATATAGTGCAATGGCATTGATCAAACTGGTATGCGAGTACAGAATGATGGAATGTGCATCCATCGATTTAGCTTTAGCGATGGCCGCTTCGCTCAATGCGCGTCCGATTTTCAATCCCTGGAACTTTTCATCCACTGCCATTTTGGTGAATTCATATACTCCGGGCGATACGTATTTCAACGCCACAACACCAACAATTTCCTGATTCAACCGTGCCACGAGAATGGAGCCACCCGGTTGTATAATGTGTTCGTCAGGATGTTGCAGCACCTCCACATCGATGGGTTCCATCCAAAAATATTTTTCAATCCATGCACGGTTTAATTTTTCAAACCACGGTTGGTCGGCAGCAGTAAACTCAGTGATCGTACTATTCGACACGTTACTTAAAATTTATCGTCCGGAGGAAAATTGAGCTTTCCAAAGTTTGCTGAGTTGGTATCCGCGGTTAACAATGTAAATTCCGGCTACGGTGAGCACAAATGCGATTCCGATACGCGCGTTTAATTTCTCATCAAGAATCAGCCAGCCCAGTAACACGGCAACCAACGGATTGACATAAGCATACAGCGATACAATGGTCATTGGTAAATTTTTTAACGCGTATGTATAGCAGGCATATGCTACAATGGAACCAATAAACACCAGGTAAATCAATGAATAAAATGCTTCGGTAGACCAACTCACCGCATGCAGGTCATCAAAGATGACTGTAAAGGGAATAAGCCAAACACCAGCAAAAAACATTTGTAGTCCTGCATTGAGAAAGGGATTGCTAGTTGAATTACGTTTCTTCATCCAAATGCTACAGGCGGCCCAGCTGATGGTAGCTATGAATGTCAGAATGATACCAAACAGATATTGTGTATTGGAAAAGTCTGACAGATTTTCGCTGAAGATCATGATGATTCCAACCATCCCCAGGGCAACACCAATTAAAATGGGTACCGTTGGTTTTTCCTCGGTGTGAATGGTGAGGTTGATCAGAATAACCCACATCGGCATCAGCGAACAAATAATGGCGGCAATGCCACTGGGTATATGTACCTCTGCCCAGGCCACTAGGCCATTGCCCAAGGAAAGCATAAAGAATCCGCCAATAGCTTGGCGAAGCATTTCTGCCTTATCTGGAAGTTTGGCTTTGCCAACGGTGAGCATAAATCCCACCAGTAAACTCCCGGCAATCAACTGGCGGATAACGATGAAAAGAAAAGGAGGGAAGTGTACAACAGCGATGCGCAACGCCAGGTAGGTTGTTCCCCAGATGAGGCAGATGGCAGCTAGTGCCAGGTAGGCATTGAGTATATTTTTTTTCAAGTGATGAGGGTTAAAGGTTATTCAAAACTTGTGAATTATACGGCAAAAAAACAGTTCCAGTTTTATTAAATTTAACCAGATCAGTTGGATTTATCAGTTTCCTCACCGCTGATTTGGAACAACGTTTCACTTCCCAATACCCTCTGAAGAGATTTTAATACGTTGGCTTTCTTAACCCAAATCAAGTCGCGATCAATCGTTCCTTAACCGTGATCAATTTTTATCCGCCTGCCTGTATCGAATTTTGTTCCATCAAAACGAAGACTAAATGAAAACAAAAAGAACCTTACAAACCTTGTGGATGGCGGTAGGCATAGCGGTAGCACTGCTGGCAACGTTTACATCCTTTGCGCAAACCACACAAACCGTACGCGGACGCGTACTGGATGAAGTTAGTCAATCACCGTTAATTGGCGTAAACGTAATGCTCATGGGCACTGAAAAGATAACAGGCAGTGCTTCAGATGTGAACGGATATTTCAGAATTGAAAATGTGCCCCTGGGCCGGCAGTCGTTCAAGATTAGTTACATCGGGTATGAAGAGCAGTTTATTCCGAATGTGATTGTAACGGCAGGGAAGGAGGTAATTCTCAATATTACCCTTACAGAAAGTGTGCGTCAGTTGAACGACCTCGTAATCGTAGCCGACTCACGTGAGGACAAGACTGCTACGGTAAACGATCTGGCCGTTGTGAGTGCACGATCTTTTAATGTTGACGATACCAAGCGCTATGCCGGAGCGTTGGGTGATCCTTCGCGCATGGCTGCCAACTTTGCCGGTGTAGTGGGTGGTGATGACTCTCGCAATGATATTGTGGTCCGCGGTAATTCACCTTCCGGAATGTTGTGGCAGCTGGAAGGACTGAACATACCAAATCCCAATCACTTTGGTTCGCTCACCAGTACGGGCGGACCGGTAAGCATGCTGAATAATAACAACCTCGACAAATCCGATTTTATTACGAGTGCGTTTCCCTCGCAGTATGGAAATGCCACAGCCGGTGTATTTGACATTCGCTTACGTGATGGCAACAACCAACAACATGAGTATGTCGGACAAATTGGCTTTAATGGTTTTGAAGTGGGCGCAGAAGGACCGCTATCCAAAAAGAATAACGGATCGTTTATCGCCAACTACCGGTATTCTACCCTCGGAATTTTTCAATCGCTTGGCATCGAGTTTGGTACAGGCTCGAATACACCATTATATCAGGATCTGAATTTTAAAGTATCCCTTCCCACAAAAGGCAATGGAAAATGGACCTTGTTTGGATTGGGCGGCATCAGCGCTATTGATTTGTTGGGTAGTGAAGCCGATTTATCAACCAATACGGATTTGTACGGATCGGAAAATCAGGATACGTATCCGCGTTATAAAACCGGGATAGCGGGATTGAGTTATGAAAAAAATATTAATTCAAGAACATTCCTGAAACTCACCGGAGGAGTAAGTTACACGTATGAAGAATTTACCGGTGACTCGTTAGTGCGTAACATGGAAGATGAAGTGATAGCCAAGTACAATCGCTATGAAGCAGAGTTCACCACAAGGAAGTATTCAGTGGTAGGTTCCGTACGCACAAAATTTAATTCGAAGAATAGCATGACCTCTGGCTTTTATATGGATCATACAGATTTTGATTTGTTTAACCGGGATATCTACGCCAACCTCGCTCGCGATTCGGTGCGTATTGATGTACACGATAATACAACCTTGTATCAGGCGTACACTACCTGGAAGCATCGTTTCAATACAAAATTCTTAATGAACCTTGGGGTGCATGCGCAATACTATTCTTTGAATGAACAACTGGCACTGGAGCCTCGCCTTGGCTTTCAATACCTGATTAGCGGCAATCATTCTCTCAGCCTTGGCTTTGGCTTGCATAATCAGATTCAAAGCATTTACACATCGTTTGTTCAAACGAAGCTTCCAACGGAAGAAGTAGTGTTGACCAACACGCAACTCGATTTCACACAAAGTCAGCACAGTGTGCTCACATACGACTGGAACATAAATGAACATTTCCGCCTGAAGGCTGAAGCATACTATCAGCAATTGCGCAATGTGCCGGTAGAGCAAATGTCCAGTACGTTTTCTGCACTGAATACAGGTGCCAGTTTTATACCTTCCGATACAGATAGTTTAGTGAGCAAGGGAATGGGTAAAAATTATGGAATGGAGCTGACGCTGGAGCGCTTCTTTCATAAGGGTTATTATTTTCTGATGACGGGATCACTGTTTGATTCGCGCTATGAAGGAAGCGATGGCATTGAGCGAAACACGGCCTATAATACGCAATATGTTTTCAATGCATTGGGTGGAAAAGAATGGCGTGTTGGCAAAAAGAAAAATTACCTGGTACTGAACCTGAAACTTACTACCATTGGAGGTAAATACCTGACACCAATTAATGTTGAAGCATCGCAGGCGTTGGGTCGCACAATTTATGATGAGGCGAATGCTTTTTCTGAAAAACAGGATCCTTATTTCAGGATGGATGTAAAACTTTCCTACCGGAAGGAATACAGCAAGAGCACTCTTGAGTTTGCGTTGGATTTGCAGAATGTAACGAACAACCAGAATATTTTTTCGCAGAGCTATAATCCGCGTACCAACACCGTTGTAACGCAGTATCAGCAGGGTTTTTTCCCGGTTCCGTTTGTAAGGTTCACGTTTTGATCTGAATGGAACCCCTCACCCTTTGCCGTAAGGCGGGGGTGAGGTATTTGTTTTTTGACTATTTTTCGGAATGGATGAATTCAGCCAGCTCCGTAAATACGTTCAACAGTTTGTAATCTTCACGGAAGAAGAGTGGCAGTTGCACCAATCCCTGCTCACCCGCAGATTTCTGAAAAAGGGAGAGTTCATCCTGCGCCAGGGGGAGGTATGCGACCACGTGACGTTTATCAACAAAGGCCATTTCCGCGTGTATAGTTTGGTGGAGGGCGAGGAGCTCACTACAAACTTTGCCTTTGAAGGGAATTACATAACCGATTATTCCAGTTTTGTTTCGCGGCAGCCTTCGGTGGATAACATTGTGGCCATGGATGATGCTGAGTTGTTACAATTGCGGTACGATCAGCTTCAGTCCGCGTACGACAGTTCTCCTGTATGGCAAAAGTTCGGACGCATGATGGCCGAGTACATTTTGATTTTTGTGGTGCAGCGAAACCGGAACATGTTGTTTAACACCCCCGAAGAGCGATACCTTAAATTGATCAAGGATAGGCCCAAGGTGATGGAGCGCATTCCACAACAATACATTGCCTCGTACCTTGGCATTAAGCCCGAATCCTTGAGCAGAATCCGCAAGCGGTTGATGGAGAAGGATGGAATCAATTCCAACAAATAGAATGAGATGTAGTTGTGTCTTAATTGATTTGTAACGATGTCCGAAATAGCTGCCATACGACCCGACCACAAATACGCAGAAGTTGCCGACCGTATTGAAACCCTCATTGAAAAGAAAGTATTTAAGGTGGGTGATAAATTGCTTTCGGTTCGTGCGCTCAGCAAAGAGCAGGGCATCAGCCTGAGTACGGCTTTTCAGGCGTACTATGTATTGGAAGCTAAGGGCCTGATCGAAGCACGTCCGCAATCGGGTTACTATGTTAAGTATTCACCCGAGCATATGCTGGACATGCCCCACGTGTGTGAGCCGCTCGATGATGCCCTACCCGTAAGTGTTGATGATATGATCAATAGCGTTTACGTGGATTTGAACGCCAGGAATTTATTGAACTTTTCTATGGCAGCCCCATCGATGGAGTTGTTACCCACAGCTAAACTGAATAAGGCTGTGCAGCATGCCTTGCGCGAATCAAAAACAAGTTGCCTGCACTATGAACACATTCAGGGCAATGTTGAACTCCGAAAGCAAATTGCACGGCAAGCATTTAACTGGGGTGGCACACCGAGCGAAGATGATATCGTGGTAACTGCCGGAGCAGTGGAGGCGCTTTCGTTATGCATAAAAGCAATCACTAAACCCGGTGATGCTGTGGCCATTGAAAGTCCGACTTACTTTGCCATTTTCCAGGTGATGGAAAGTCATGGATTAAAAGTGGTAGAGATTCCAACGGATCCTGTCTTCGGGCTTGACCTTGATTACTTAGAACAAGCCATTCCCCGATTTGATATCAAAGCCTGTTTGTTTGTGAACAACTTCAATAATCCGTTAGGCAGTTGTATGCCCGATGAGCGAAAGAAGAAATTGGTGGATATGCTCGCGAAAAAGGATATCCCGTTAATTGAAGATGATATCTATGGCGAGTTATACTTCGGAAAGACCCGACCCAAAACATGCAAGACATTTGACAAGAAAGGACTGGTTCTGCATTGCGCATCCTTTTCAAAATCGCTGGCACCGGGTTATCGCATCGGCTGGACGATTCCGGGAAAATTCAAGAGTCAGGTGATCCGCCTGAAGCGGATGCATACGGTTTCCACCAACACATTAGCCCAGGCAGCTGTCGCGGATTTTTTGAGCAAGGGACGATTTGAGTTGCACCTACGCCATTTGCGCAAGGCACTGCACACCCAGTCGCTTCGCTATTTGCAAGCCGTTTCGGAATATTTTCCGGAAGATACCCGCGTTACACGTCCGCAGGGAGGCTTTACCTTGTGGATAGAAATGAACAAAAAAATCAATGCCTATAAGCTTCACAAGCGTGCGCTAAAGCATAACATTGGTATCGCCCCCGGACAAATTTTTTCATCTCAGGGCAGATTTGAAAATTGTTTTCGCATCAGTTATGGCGAACCCTGGAGTGAGAAGATCGAACATGGCATCAAGACATTAGGAAATCTTGTTCGTGATTTCAGACCTTAAATTTCAGATTGTAGATTTGCGCGCTTACATTTCCGCCCGGAAGGGTTAATTCATCATAATCGCATGCAATCTCTTTTTTTCTGGAAAGGCTGGTCAACCGAACACCGCATCATTTGGTTTGTGCTCACGGCAGTTTTTATTTTATCCGTGGCATTTATGTGGCATGGTTACTTCCGTGGCAACGATGCTGTTATACATTGGGAAAAGTTGCAGGAACAAAAAATGGTTGATGTCCCGGTTCACAGTTTTGAACTTGGGCCTTTTGCATTAAGCATTCCAGGAGAGAGCTACGTGATCTTTGAATACTTTTCCGGCAGCAATGTGGAACCCAATACCACGGCAAATTATTTTTTTCTACTGGTGATGGCCCTGGCGATTGTTGTATTATTGGCCGTTGTCACTACCCTCAGCCGCTTCTGGTACCTGGCCGGCATGACCTTGTTTATTGTGTTGGTGGTGAGTTTGCGACTGGAAGTCTTGCGCGTTTTTGGATTCCGGAATATGGGTCCTTCAGTAGCCTTGCTGACTGCCTACATGGGGTTGAGTTTTTACTTTCACAGTTTTCGCTCCGCAACCACATTCACCACACGTTTGGTTAGTTTTTTTATCCTCACACTGGCCAGCATTTTTATAGTTTATTTTTTTGCCGAAGTAGCATTTCCCATCATGCACCTTGGTGTCACCGCGTACACGGCAGGAATGATTGTGAGTGCCATTTTTATTATAATGGTGGCGCATGAAATTTTTGCTTCGTTTGTATTCATGACCAGCCAGGGCCATAGTAAAAGCCTCCGGCATTTCGGCATCATCATCGTGATCTGGTTTGCTAACCTTTTCATCACCTATCTGCATGCTATTGGATCATTGGAGTGGAATTTTATTTACCTCAATCTTTATTTGTTGCTCACGGTTTCCGCCATTCTGGGTATCTGGGGTTTTCGTCAACGCGAAAATCTCTATGAAGGTATCCTCTCCTTCTATCCGTTTGGTGCTTACTTGTTTATTTCACTTGGTGCGATTGCTTTTGCTTTTGTTGGCAGCTTATTGGGCAACGCCAACGATGCAGCGTTACAGGTTATTCGCGATCTGATTATTTATAGTCAACTGGGTTATGGATTGGTTTTCCTGTTGTATGTGCTCTCGAATTTTCTTCCCTTATTGGATAAAGATGTGCCGATCTACCGCATTCTTTACAAGTCGAACCGAATGCCCTATTTTACATTTCGGTTGGGTGGCTTTATTCTGGTGATTGCCTTCATCATGTATTCCGACTGGCGGGATTTTGCTTACCGCAGCATGGGTGGATATTTTATCGGAGGAGCGGACCTCTACACCCTACAGGGTGACAACGGTTTTGCCGAGGCACTCTATGAACAAGCATCGAGCTATGCATTTCAAAATCACCGGTCGAATTATTCACTCGCTTCCATACAGTCCAGACGCTTTGATTTAGTTAAGGCGCATGACCGGTTGGAGAAGGCAAATGCAAAATCGCCATCTGAATATTCCCTTACTAATACAGGTAATTTATACATCTGGGAGAAGCAGATCTTTAAAGCCATTGATGCCTACAGTATGGCCAATCGGCTTTTGCCCAATAGTGGAGCGATTCAAAATAACCTTGGGTTTGCGTATACAAAAGTCCATGCCCTTGATTCAGCCGCACACTATCTCAGCCTGGCACGCAAACATGAAGTTTCACGCGATGCTGCCGAGGCAAACTTTTTTGCCATGGCTGCTATGGAATATCTTCCGCTTAAAGCAGATTCGGTAGTTGGTGTCTTTCAATCCAAGTCGCCAGCGGTGCTGGGTAATGCGTTGGCGTTGTCTTCGATGCAGGGAAGAAAGTTTGAAGCGAATGTCAATCCCTTGACGGAAAAAAAACTGGATTTACATACCGCCACCTTATTGAACAATTACATCATTCAGCATGTCAAAAATTTGGATACTGCTTTTACAGCGAAGGCCTATCGTATTGCTTCCGATTCGGTGAATGAAGATTTCAGCGAAGCCATCAAAGCGGCACTTGCCGTTGCGTACTATCATCAGGGTAACGTAAGCAAGGGATTGGAAATTCTGGCGGAACTTTCGTACATCAGTTCACGCTACCAGGGAAAGTATAATTACATCATGGGCTTGTGGGCACTGGAGCAGGGTAATCCGGTATTGGCTTCCAGTTTTTTTTCGTATGCGGAAACACAGGATTACCGGCAGGCTAAACTCTATAATGCCATAGCATTAACCGAAGCGGGAAGAAGAAACGATGCCCTTATCGCCTGGGATACTGTAGCCAACGGTGTCGATACCGTAGATCGGTATTTTTCCGGAATAATGAAAAGGATACTCACGTTGAAGGATGGAGAGGCACGCGCTTTGAACGATGCTGATAAATACCAGTTTTGCCGCTACCGCATCACCTTGTCTGACAGCTCACGGTTCAACAGCCTGATCAACACCTTTACAAACAGCAATTACAAAGCGCAGGCACTGCTCGACCGGGCACGTAAGTTGTTGCGAGCCGATAAGCTTATTCCGGCCATTCGCTACATGAATCAGATCAGCGGATTGGAACTAACCAACAAAAAGCTATTTGATGATGTCCGGTTTGTAGAACTTGAGATGCTGGCTTCCCGTGGTGAGATCAGGACGTTGGCCCGACAGATTAATCAGGGAGTGGAGTTTGATGCTGCCCACAAACTTGATAAACTTTTATACACCGCGTTGATCAGCGAATCTTCCGGTGATCTGCAAACAGCTAAAACAAATTATGAAATTGTTGGCCGGTACAATCCGTATTTCGAAACGGGTATTTTGGCGGCTGTCAACTTTTTCAGAAATCAGGATGCCAAAAGTTTGAAGTCGTACGATATATTGGCTGAAGCTATTCAGGTTAATTCAACTTCCATCCGCTTGTTAAAAGCGTATGTAGCAGAAGCCGCGCGCATAGGGTTTGACGACTATGCTGCGAGTGCAGCCCAACGATTAAATGAACTGGAGACCGCTGCGTTTAAGTAAGAAATTTAGCGTTTGCGTTTAACCGCCTTTCGTTTGGTGGTGGTTTTCTTCTTTGCTTTTTGCTTTTGTTCCTTCAGTTTTTCTCTTTCCTCCTGTGCCTGAATTTTGAGGTTTTCGCGGATTGTTTTCCAATAATCCGGGCCATAGTCAACAAAGATTTCGGCTCCTGCCGGAATATCCTTTTTGGACTCGATGTAGGCCTTCAACCCATCGGTTACATAGTCGCAATTGTTCAGAATGCCTTTTATGCGAACTAAGCCACGGGCATCGTTGGCATACCGTGCCAGGTGCTGCGGGGTAGGATGTGCATTGATAACGTGTTTACGGTTGACATAAAAGATGTAGCCATTCTTGCCATCTTCATCTTTCACATCTTTCCAGGGTGTGATTTTGCCTTTGTATTCAACAATTTTGGTTCCTTTTGCAATAGGCTTTTTGGTGAACAAGCCTTTTCCGGAGTTGGGTATAGAGGATCGTTTAACGACCAATTGTTTTTCGAGTAATGCCATAGTAGAGTAAAGACCGCGAAGATAAATGAAGAAGGCTGATAAAAATCGAGTTACGTCAGAAAATTAATGGAATAGCTGATAGAGAAATCCTGCAGCAGCACTCACACCAATCCAGGTAATCATGTTTATCTTGAACCGGTATAGGGCTATAAAAGAGATGAGGAGCCATACTACAGAGAACCAATCCGGAATAGCCTGCAACCCGAGTGGAAATACTACAGCTTTTCCAAAGTAGATGGTGAGGTTCAGTACCACGCCTACGACCGCAGCCGTAACGATTGACAAAATGGATTTTAGATTTTCATTCTCTTTAGTTTTCTCTACCATCGGGGCGCCCACCAAAATAAAAATGAAGCAAGGCAAAAACGTATAAAACGCTGTACTCAGCAAACCAAACGTTCCATCCAGCAGCGAGCCGTTACCATGATGGTAGCCGGCCATGAAGCCAACAAATACAAGAATCATAATGAGGGGACCGGGTGTGGTTTCGCCCAGTGCAAGCCCATCAATCATTTCGTATTGTGTGAGCCAGTGAAATTTTTCAACACTCTCCTGCGCCACGTAGGGAAGAACAGCATACGCCCCACCGAAGGTTACAAATGCAGCCTTGGTAAAAAAGATGTTCAGGGCAGACCAAAAGGAAAAATCGTTACGGAAGAAGTAAAATAATGCAAACGGAATAAGCCACAACACAAGGCCGGTTCCAATTTTGATGGCAACACTCGTACTGTTTAATCCATTGGTAACGGGAGCAGAGAATTTATTGAGGTAATACTCCGATTCATGGGCATCGGCATGTGCAGATGCTTTTGATGGGTTGAAGAAGTTAGGAAATATTTTTTGTCCGATGAAACCGAAAAGCAGTGCTCCAACAATAATCAGTGGAAATGAAATGTTAAAAAAGAAAATGCAAATGAAGGAGGCTGCAGCAACGCCATAGTGAAACGGACTGATCAATGATTTCTTTCCGATTTTTATCAGGGCAAGAATTACAATGGCAACCACGGCAGGTTTCAATCCATAGAAAAGCGAAGCAACCCACGCCAGTTTTCCGAAAAGAACATACGCAGTGCTTAGGCCCAGCAGAATAAAGAGTGATGGCAGCACAAATAGAATTCCGGCTGTCAGACCACCGCGTACACCGTGCATCAACCAACCGATGTAGGTGGCCAGTTGTTGTGCCTCTGGCCCGGGAAGAATCATGCAGTAATTCAGTGCATGTAAAAAGCGACTGTCAGAAATCCATTTCTTTTTTTCAACCAGAAACTCATGCATGATGGCAATTTGTCCGGCCGGTCCGCCAAAGCTGATGAAACCCAGCTTGAGCCAGAATTGAAAGGCTTCTTTGAAGGTTGGTTTTGTAATCATTATTCTTTTTTCCTGAAATCCAGATTATGAAATACAAATAGCCGGATAGCATGGGTGTTGATGTACTCGTTACCGGCCGGAAGTTGCTGAAAGATGTACATATAGCCCAGATGAGCATTAAGGTGCTGTGTAAACTGATAGCCAAGTCCGACAAATGCTCGGTTCTGATCAAAGTAATTGTTTACAATGTTTTTCCCGAAGTTTATAAATACTTCATTGTTCATGAAGATGAAGGGTGTTTTAGGTCCCATTTGTTTTTGTGTGAGCGGAATAGAGAAAGACATGTTATACCGGATGCGGTAGTTGAAGGTATAATCACCCGTTACTTGACCATTGGACACTTCTTCACGAAAGCGTTCTTCCAATCGTATCCATTGCATCATGGTAAACCAGCTCTTTTTTTCAAACCATTGAATCTGCTGCCACGGGCGATGCTCCTGAACAGTGGGGTTGTTCTCATGCCCGTATTGTGTTTGGTGAGCGTAACCTACAGTTAGTCTGGCTTGATCAGTGAAATAATAGATATACCCAACACGTGCTAGTGTAGCGTGCACTTCATTTACAAACTGATCATTCAGGCGCAAGTGAAGATCAACCCACAACCCTGACTTGTTGGTAAACCGTGTTTGATTGAAGTACCCGAGCCAGGTCATCTCGCGGTTTTCAAATTCTTTCGTTTGCGATAAGGCCGAATCGACCATGAACAGTAGCGAACACATCAGTAACAACAGGCTACGTCTGGGAAAAAAATTTTTACGTATATCGGAATGACCTGAATGCATCGCTATGGGTATTTTACTATTCACTTCTTTGCTCTTTTTATTATGAATTTGCCGTACAATATAGGACTTCAAATAGAACGCAGTATTCATGTAAAAATAATTATCTGACATTTTTATATTGTAAGAGTATTGGGTTAAATGAAATCATCAGGTAACTCCAAACGGGTATAGTATCTGAATCACTGACTTTATTGAGTATCTCCATACTTTTTTCAGGAAGCAGAAACGAAAAACCAAAATTTAGCTCCAAACTTTTTAGTGGTTTAAAATTGAGCGAAAGATCACTTTCGAACCCCAGATATTTATGGGCTTTCTTATTACGGGCATCCGTAAGCGAATGTTGTGAATAGAATAAATTACCATCAGCTCGAACAGAATACTTTTTATCGAATTGAAAACTAATGAATAAGTAAGGATTAACCAATCCCCTATTATTGACATCGGCTGGAAATCTGGCAAAGAGGTTCATATTCCCCATGAATTTCCAGGCAACTCCATACAAGGGAACAAATGAATGAGTTACATTTTGATTAGCCTCACCATCACCGCTCAATATTTCAGCGCCCAGCCGAAGGGTAGTTTTGTTTAGCGTGGTTTTGATTTCGGGTTGAATATAATAGGCGTGAATGTTCTTCAACGCTACATTATTTCCCGATTGATAATAGCCACTTAACGTGAAATAAAAATCTGATCTGGTGTATTCAACCCTTCCACCATTTGTTAACCGGAAATAATAAGCATCTGGGTCATTGAGCTGTTCAAAAACATCAATGGAATTGAGGGTGGTAAAAGAAAGTGAGGGGTTAATAGTGTATTTCAAATGATGAACCACAAGCCATTTATATTGATTGGATGCTATGGGTGAATAAGTTTGATCAAACGCGGTTGAATAGGCTCTGGTGAAGGTCCAGACCAGATCGGTAATAACTTTATTTTTCGTATACAGTAGTCGAACACCTTCGTGCGAACGTGATTGCTGCGCCCAAGGGGCCGCTGAAAATATGCGACCATTGTCAAAGGATAAGGCTTGCCTGCCAATGCGTACCGAGAGATTTTTGGCAAGGGAATGCTCTGCATAAAGCTCATAAAAATTGATACTGCCAATGGCGGATTCTTCGCCCGCTTTATTCCAAACATGGATCTCTTGGAATGATGCGTGAACGTTAAGTGCCATTGTAGTATAGGTTAGCGAAAGGCGGTTTCGCTGACTGATATATAATTCAGGCATGACGGAGTCTGCGGGTACCACCTTATAATTATTTCGGAATTCCGCTCGTGGTCGTATTTCCAGGTCGATAATCAATTCATGTTTTATGCTGTCCTGCTGCTGTGCCCATAGCGTGTTGTGCCTGCCATCACACAACAATACCAGGAATTGTAGAATCAGTATGTATAAAAGTTCACAGAAGTAAAAATGGCTTCTATGGGAATTTGATTTCCGCACAGAAGCCATGGTATTAGGTTTTAAGCGATCTATTAGAAGGATTGGCGTAAAGTAATACCATACGTTCTGGGATCGCCCAGTACAGATCCGTAGTGTCCGGCATTACCCCCAGCTACCAGCAATTGTTCGTGATAGTCTTTATTAAAAAGGTTACGAGACCACAGCGATATGGATGTTCCGCTCGCTGTACGGAATCCAAGTCTTGCGTTAACTAACGCATAGCCATCGATGTTCAGGAATGCTGAAGGTGATGGACTTGAAGAGAATTCCGAACGATAATATGTATCCACAGCAACAAAGAACTTTCCTTGCTGGCGAAGAAAATTTGCAGCTTTAGAAAACTCACCGCCAATAGATGTTGCCCATTTGGAAATACCGGGTAATCTTTCTCCTGATATGTCTTTAAAGGCCACCTGCACGCCATCAATTACCTGACCGGTTTCTTCCAATGGAAGTGGTGCATTGGTAAAAGTTACATATTTACCATCTGTATAGGCGAGCGATCCGTAGAAGGAGAAATGTTTGCCGGCCTTCAGATTAGCATCCACTTCAACGCCTTTTACATTCACCTTCTCTGCATTGGCGATATAACCACGGTTTACACCTAACTCCGGTGATTGAACATTCGTCTGATAGTCGGAGATATCCGAGTTGTGTAAGGTTACGTTCAATGTCAGGTTGTTGGTCGGTGTAGTCTTAACACCAATTTCGAAATGTTTTACATCCTCTGGTTTTATTACCGCGAGGTCTGTTGCCGGCTGACCGCTAATGGTTGGAAGGCCAGCCACATTAACTCCCACGGGCTTGAAGCTTGTAGAGTAGGTTGCAAATGCATTGATGCGCTTGCTAGCCCGGTAGGCTACCGTAAGCTGATAGGTGAAATTATTTTCATTGGCATCGGCAACATAATTTTGATTACTGTAAACGCCATTCTTAATATTCTGAAGTGCAATCTTTTCTGCTTTTGTACCAGCATAGGTAGCGGTATCGAGGCCACCGTAGGTTCTGCGATCGTACGATACATCCTTCTTGTCATTGTTGTAGCGGACACCAGGCAGGATGTGCAATCCTTCTACAATCTCCCAATCAACGTTGGCGAAGACCGCTGCGCTGGATGATTTGATGGAGGCATTTGTTCGGATACCGTATCCCTCAAGAAGACCGGGGGTTTGCCACAGCGGACTAGTTGAGCTCTGCGAAAAACGCCATTGCGCTGTGCCCGATTCCTCCGTGCCATCGATCTTAACTTCCTGATCAATATAGAACAGACCAATCACACCACTTAACTTAGAAGTGAATTCACCCGCATAGCGGATTTCTTGTGACCAATTTCTGTGCTCGGCCGGGTTTTGCGATTTTGCCAATGCTTGCAAACCAGTAAAGTCTCTATCGTTGGATGGCTTCCAATTCCAATAGCGCCAGGCTGTAGTGGAGGTTAACGTACCGGGACCAACTTGCGCATCTATGGTAAGCGATACGCCACCCAATTCGTTGCCCGATCTCCAGGGTGTGTCGTGATCGATTTTCCGATCGAATGCATTGAGGGTTGGCACGGTATAATTCAGATCGCTGATGATGTTATTAAATTGACGGTAAGCCGCACGCTTAGTTTCTACTACACCAGCGATGGGTTGTGCGAAACCATCGGGTTTTTGACTGCTAACATCAGCGGCCAGCGTAATAGTGAGATTGTTTGAGGGTTCATACAGTAATTGACCACGAAAGCCAAGGTTGTTTATATCATTTGTTGCTCTTCCGGTAACGATGTTGTCAATCAAACCGTCACGCTGGGTGCCCGAGAACGATGCACGTGCTGCGAGTGTTTTGCTGAGCGGGCCCGTAATGGAAGTCTTAGCTTGAACATATCCGTAATTTCCAAAACTAACCTCCAGGTCAGCGCCAGGAGTAAAGCTGGCTTTCCGAGTGGTAATGTTAAAGGCACCTGAAGTGGTGTTTTTACCGAACAATGTTCCTTGTGGTCCGCGCAGCACTTCAATCTGCTCGATGTCAATAAAGTCCAGGGTTGCAGCGGCCGGTCTCGCATAATAAACACCATCCACATAGAAGCCTACACCGGGGTCAAGACCATCGTTGGTAAGGCCGAACGGAGAACCGAGTCCTCGGATATTAATTCCCGTATTGCGTGGATTTGACGAATAAAGTTGAACCGATGGAACAAGCTCTTTAAGGCGGTTAACGTTGAAAGCACCAGCTTCCTCAATTAACGCACCACTCACAACAGAGATCGGAATAGGAACATTCTGTGCAGTTTCTTCTCTGCGCCTTGAGGTAACCACGATTTCATCCAGCAGACTGTCGTCAGTAAGAATCAGGTCTAGTGATTCACCGGATAATTCATAAATTTCAACATCCTGCGATTTAAAGCCAACGGAATTAATCCGGATAGTAAAGGGCAGTTCTTTAGGTGCCGCAATACTGAACTTTCCATTGATATCGGAGATAACATATTTATTTGTTCCTTTTATTGCAACGGTTGCAGAAACAATCGGCTGATCGTTGGCATCTTTTAGAACACCTTCAACAACAGCCTGTGCAAACAAACCGGTTGAAAAAAATAAAATTGGAATGATGAGTTGTAACTTTTTAAGCATAGGTTTTGTATTTATTGACAAACAAAGGGGGATTTGATTCGTGCAAAGAGTTTTTAAAGAGCCGCATAAACTACACGGCCCATTTTTATTTTATTGTTTGATGCGTTTAGCCGCGAACTGATCAAAAGATCCTTTGTCTAACCGCTTTGGCTCGGGAACCAGATAGCCGTAGGCATGTAAATCTTTTTGTCCGTTGTCAATGACCCAGCGCAAAAAATCAACGGCCTCAAGGGTTGCTGTGCGCTTATCTACCGAGAGGTGGATGTATTCGATGGGTACGTTTTTGAAATCTTTAGCGTCCTTGCTTTCCAGGCGTTGCAGTACCGCGCCCAGTTCGTTGTAAAATTTCTCATCATCGCTTACACGATCATTCCCATTCAGGTCTACCGGGACTACGGTTATTCCGGATACAGGCTTTCCAGTTGTGTGATCATACACCAGCGTTAGGGGCAAGTAGGATAGTGCAGTGGAATCGCGTAAAATAGCTTTTAAGAGATGCTCATCAGCTCCGGCAATAGCCTTGCCTTTAATATCCTTTTGTTCAAAGCCAAAGTATTTTGCAAATACAATCGGAGCACCTGCTTTTTGTAAGCGGGTATAAATAGTATAGGGAGCTTTCACAGTTTGTTCCTTCTCTTTGTCAGCATAGATATCATGGAAGAAGAGTTGATTGATTAACTCAGTGTTAACTCCCTTTTCGCCATAGATTTTTGAGAAGGTGGAGTTGCTATTGGCTACGGGCAGGATGGCATAACGCGCCACATAAATAAACTCTCTACTCTTTTTCAACTCCTCAGTGGGTTCGCTTGCTTCAATGAGTATATCGTACTGGGCAGGATCAGATGTACCTCGCGACTCAATAACGATTTGCACATTAGGATTAACGATGCTGTAGTCATCAATCCACTTCTGTACGAGGGGATAGGCAAAGCGGGTACCTGTTGCTACCACTACTTTTTGTTTGGCAGAAGGGTTAGGTTGAGCATGTTGCGTTAAGCTTTCGCTTGCTGAAAGAACGGATGCAGTTACAGTACTCTGAGCATTGCTGATACCGGCTGCGGTAATCAGTGTGGTCAGAAAAAGAAGGCTGCGGTGGTAAGTCTTCATAATGATTAAAGTCTATAGTTATAGTAGATTATTAAGCAAAACTATACATATTATCTATTAAGTCAATAGACAATAGGGTGAATAATTAAATATTTACCACGACAGGTCTTCAGAGGGTATTTCAAACGATTGCAATAAATCCTTATCCGTAAATAAAATTCAGATACCATGGGCGAATTTGACGGTTTGACCAGAGGAGCAGTGCAATGCCGAGGATGCTGACGAACAGTACCAGGGGCTGTTCAAGGCAATAACTTATATAGCTGATAACAACGATCAGCCGGAGGTATTCCAGGTAATAAATCCAGGTACGCTGTTCCAGCAAGGCACCACAGTTAATCAGGGTTATCAAAATAAATAGAGTCGATGCCGTAAGTTCAGGAAGCCCTATTTGAAAGTAAAATAAGGTAACCAAAAACAGAATCAGGACATTGACAATGATTTGAATAACCAGGTAGGCTTTATAACGAAATGTTGTTTTAGATGCTGTTTTTGGCTGGAGATAAATCTTCTCCAGTTGAGGACGAATGTTCTGGTCTAACATTTCCGGCTTACCAAAGATGATTTTCAATTTATTCCACACCCCGGGAGTGACGGAAACTGCATAGAACATTTCTAAAAAATAGTGAACATGTTGCCAGATGAAACTATGGCTTTTTAAAGGATGCGTAATGCCAAATACAGGTTTCTCCTCTTCTTTCTGAAATGTTCCGAAGAGTTGTCCCAAAAAACAAAAAGGTCGCCATAGTTTTTGTTCAGGTATTTTTCATTCGCTGCATGATGTACGCGGTGGTGTGATGGAGTAATGAGAATATTTTCAAGCCATCTGAGTTTGGGAATCAGCTGCGTATGTGTAAAAAAAGAATATGCACCATGAATGATAAGTGTTGCCATGACCATGGTAGGATGAAAACCAACAAGCGGCAACAGACACCAGAACACGTTTCTGATCAAGGCTTGAAAAATCGTAATCCTGGCCGATACGCTGTAATTGAATTCTTCACTATGGTGATGAACGATGTGTGCAGCCCAAAAAAGATTTATTTCATGTCCACACCGATGATACCAGTACCAAACCAGATCAGTGGCCAAGAGCATGGCAACCCAAACTACCCAGGTATTGGGAATCTCAAAGAGTGCAAAGTTTTCATATACATAAACGAACGCACCATAAAAACTTGCCGTCATGAAAAGACTCATCAGCCGCTCGGCAATACCAATGCTGATATTGGCAATGGAGCTATCAAAGTTAAAGAGTGAGCTTCGCTTTTGCTTAAGGGCAGCGAAATATTCTAATCCCAGAAAAAGGAAGAATCCGGGGATAGCCAGGGCGGCATAATTCAGATTACTAGCGTTCCAGAAATTCACGAACGTGGTGATTAAAAAGTTTAGGCTGCTCCATCATGGGTACATGTCCGCAGTGATCAAGAAAAATGATTTCAGACTTCGGTAGTAATTCATGAAAATCCAACGCCACTTCTGGTGGTGTAATAGTATCCTGAAGTCCCCAAATCAGCAGTGTATGTGTTGTAACCTGATCGAGTGTATTGGCCAGGTTATGCCGTTGTGCTGCACGTGCCAATCCGATTATGCTCAAGGTTTTGGATCGGCTTTGCACGGTGGCGTAAACTTCATCAACTAGTTCCTTTGTTGCAACCTCGGGTTTATAAAATGTCTGCTGAACTTTTTCGCGGATGTATTGATAATCTTTCACCCTAGGGAATGTTCCTCCAAATGAATTTTCGAAAAGACCAGAGCTTCCTGTGAGGACTAATTTTTTAACCTTGCGTGGTTGACGATGCGCATACAGTAAAGCAATGTGTCCGCCCAGGGAATTTCCCATAAGGATCACTTTGTTCAGTTCATGGTGTGTAATGAAGGCTTCCAGGTAATCCACCAACGTATCAAGCCGTTCGAGCATGATCAGACTTGAGTAAAATGGTAACCTTGGAATAATGACCCGATTGGTTCCGGAAAACTCATGGGCCACATGCCCCCAGTTGCTAAGGTTTCCAAAGAGACCGTAAAGCAGGATGATGGCATCTCCCTCACCAACATCAAAATGAGGTTTATAATCTGTAAACATCTAAAAGAATGGTTAACCAATCCACAGAAAGATGAGTATAGGCGTGGTAAGCGAGGTAATGGCAATGATCAGCAAGCCAATCAGCCGATCTAAATTAATGTTCTTAATCATAGCAGTTGTTTTTGAGTTTCTACACTGATCCGGAAAAAATTCAATCTAAAGCGGATGCTTTCCTGTGGTGGAATTGAAAATCTACTAAATCTATAGACAAATATTAATAGTATATTTTATTTCTGCAACCATTTTATTTTTTTTTTAATGATGTCAGGTTTAGCACTTAGAGCTGACGGTCTTTCGGGGCAAGCTCCTGCAGGACAATCAAATACTTCTTTGAGTAAACTTTATTATTTAACACCTTTACGCTAAGCAGAAATTTAAAATCCTGCAGCTATGCTATCCAAAAAGTGTCAGTACGCTATTCACGCACTAATTTATTTGACAGAAAAGCACGAGAAAGAATGCACAACTATTGTGGAAATAGCAGATGCCAAGAGCATTCCACATAAATTTCTCGAAGTCATTCTACTGGATTTGAAAAACGCAGGTGTCTTGGGAAGTAAGAAAGGTAAAGGTGGCGGCTATTACATGATTAAACATGCCGATCAAATTCGTATTATTGATGTCATTCGGCTGATTGATGGTGCAGTAGCGATGCTACCATGTGTGTCTTTGAATTTTTATGAATCGTGCGGATTATGCGAGAATGAGAAGAAGTGCTCAATCAATAAATTATTTAAAGAAGTCCGGGATGCCACGTTGAAAATTCTTTCCAATAATACAATAGGTGATCTGGCACGCATTCACCGATCATAGGCAGATTACGGATTTTTCGCGCACCGAAAACCAATGTGCACCATGGATGACTCCGGTGTGGAGGATGCGCGACCTTTCACCTGAAATCCGTGACACACCATCGGATCACATAAAAATGAACCACCACGTGTTACTTTTCTCGTTGATGGATCAATCTCGGCTTCGCGAGGAGTTGGCTCAATACTGTCCTCACACCATTGCCATACATTTCCACCCATATCCGTCAGACCTAATTTGTTTTTTCCAAAGGCACCTACTGGAGAAGTGTAGGCGTATCCATCTTCTTTTGTATTGTAATAGGGGAAACTTCCCTGCCATGTATTGGCTTTGTATTGACCTCCTACGATGAGGTTTTCACCCCACGTATATTGCTGATCTGAATTCTCACCATTTTTTGCAGCGAGCTCCCATTCCCATTGCGTAGGGAGCCTTTTACCTTTCCATTGTACATAGGCAATGGCATCGTTCCACGAAACTTGTGTAACGGGATGATTGCCTTCCGCCTTGGGTTTGTTTCTGCCAAAGGGATAACGGAAGTCTGCCCCATCAATTAACGACCATTGATGGATAACATCATCGAACACACCAGCATTACCAAAATTTTCTGCTTCGGTTACATAGTGAGTGGCGTACACAAAGGCTTCAAACTCGGCTACGGTAACCAGATTTTTGTCGAGCAAAAAAGGTTTAATGTTCACCTCGATATTTTTGTTGGTTACCGGATCAACGGTTTTGAGAAGACCTCCCTTTACCAAAACCATTAAATCATTTTCTGTAGTGTCGGACTGAAAGGAAAGCAGTGTCCCTGTTCCTATGGCTGCCAGGAGAAAAACGAGCAGATTGATACAAGCTTTTTTCATGTACTAGTTGGGCTTATTTGATTTTCGTTTTTTCATCAGGTCGTTTGTGGTCTCACAAGAAGCAGCGTTCAGGTTGAAGGCGGAGGAAATTATTGTGCGTTCTTCTGAAATCAGCGTTTTATCAACGCTGACAAATCCAAGTTGATGATGGTATTGCTGACCGGTAGTGAGCACCCAGTACAGGAAAATTCCGGCATTTGTATTCGTTGAATTTTTTTTGAAAATAAAGTTTACATTTTCAGTTATGAATTTTGGATGATGCGTTTTTTCTATAAACTCAATAACGCTGTCAAGTGTACCATAAATTTGCTCTTCCTTGTCAATCTTTCCATTTTCGTTAAGGTCGAGTGGGATGACAGCAAGTCCATCTGAAATTTTTCGGGTTTTACTATCATAAATAAAACCGAGGTTGTTAAAAGATAAACCATTGATGTCGTTTCGAACGGCATCGGCAAGGTCGCTGTCATCTCCTTTTATCCCGGTTCCTTTTATTTCTTTCGGGTTATCACCAAAATGATCTGCAAATGCTTTCACGGCACAAACCGGTCTGTCACGAATATAAAGTGTTGGTGTTTGTGCAGATGGCAGGAATGTTGGCGTACTCGGTGAGAAAAATAAGTTGCGCAGATTTTTTTCTGTGATGCCAGTCGACTGCAAGGTGGCAAGGTCTGGTCGCTTACTGTTAGCCACTGGAAGTTGTACATATCGGCTTACAACAGCGCTTGCTTGATTCGCATCCAGATCCGTTGATGTCAGGGCATAGGAAGCAATGGTGAAATCAATGCTATCTGCAGGAGCAGTTGCGGCAATGGAAACTTTGATATGTGGGTACTCCTTTGAAAATTCGTTGATCCACTTTTCCACCAACGGGTAGGTGAGCTTTGTACCCCGGATTTTCACAATGCCGGGATTGTTTTGTTGTGCGGTAGACAACAGACTTGCTGCCATCAGGATCAAAAAAGGAGCTATTGCTTTTTGCATAAGAATTTATTTTGATTTTGTAATGCGCAGGTTTGCAAATTCGCCACCGGATCCATCTCCAACCCACAGTCCAACTTTTCCCGTTTTTTGATTGCTGATTTTTGTTACCGTCAAGGAGGGTGTAGTATCCTTGTTTACATAAACGGAGATGGTTTTATCTGAAACCTCTATGCGTGCATGAAACCACCCATTAGCATCAGGTGGGTTAACCAATGCTTTTTCAAAGATTCCATTTTGTTCATCGCGCAATTTTTTCCATGTATGGACCGGGTGACTGATATATTGCACGGCATGGATTTTCCGAATAGGGTCTTCAGCATGAAAATTAAAGGGACGGAAATAAACGGCATCATATGTTGAATCATTCACGCCATGAAAAGCCAGCCCCAGAAAGCTTCGTTGAAAAACATCCTGTCCACGCAGATCAATTTCAAGCGTACCGTTGGAGAAAATTACATCATTTAGCCACACGATTCCCTCTTCAGCATTTTCATCGAGTTTAACTCCTTTGATTTTTCCGTCCGTTACTGGACTGGTATTTCGATTGATACTTGTAAGTTTTTGTTTTTGTAAAAGAGCGTTTATATCATACTCCTTTTTCTGACCGTAGATGCTTGTGGAGAGGATGATAAAAAGACTGGATAATAGGATAGTTTTCATGGTGGTGGAATTTAGTTTTATTGAGAACACCTGGCTCCGCTTTGAAGCCAGTGTTCTCATTTTTTTAGTTGTTTCGTTGCACTGTTGTTGGATTGGGCAATGCACTTTGTCCGGGTATTTGCATCGGCTGACTGGGTTTTATTTTATCATAGTCCACTACTCCGGTGCGTTCTGCCCATTTAAAATATTCAATGGAGAGTTGATTAACGAGTTCTGGATATTTACCAGAGAGGTCAGTAGTTTCACCGCGATCTGTACCGAGATCGAACAGTTCCCATTTATAGCCCGGGTAAGTTGATACGAGTTTCCAATTATCTTTTCGCACGGCACGGTTACCGGCTCGCTCCCAGAAGAGAGGTTCTCCACGGTTTACTTCCTGCGCATTACCATTAAGAATCGGTATTAGACTTTTTCCCGCAAGGGTATGAGCTGTAACACCATTATAAGTGGCCGGATACTTTGCTCCGGCTACATCATACAATGTAGGCGCGATGTCAATCAAATGCGCTGTACCTTTAACTATTGCGCCACCTTTGATTTGTTTGGGGAACCAGGCAATAAAGGGCGAACTTATGCCTCCTTCATGCATATTATTTTTATACTGCCGCAAGGGAGTATTCGAAACATAGGCCCAGCTTTGTTCCTGGTAATCATACGAACCCGGAGATCCGATTGGTCCGGTGTTCCGTTGTTGCCTTCTGTTGGTGCCCGAATAGCCACCCTGTGCTCCATTGTCAGAAATGAATATGATCAAGGTGTTATCATCTTTCTTTAGTTCTTTGAGTTTTGTCAGCACCCTTCCGATGCTTTGGTCAACACGGTCAACCATAGCAGCATACACTTCCATTTTTGCTTTCCACAATTGTTTTTGATCATAGTTAAGATTATCCCAAAGCGGAACTTCCGGGTCACGCTGCGATACTTGTTGATTGGGTAACAGTATCCCTAATTCCCGTTGACGGCTAAGGCGTTCTTGACGTAGCGAATCCCATCCAATATCATATCTTCCTTTGTACTTGGCAATATCTTCCGGTAAAGCCTGCAACGGCCAGTGTGGTGCGTTGAAGGGTAAGTACAGAAAAAATGGTTTATTGGTTTTATTTTGTTCATCCAGAAAAGAAAGTGCGTTGTCAGTTATTTTGTTGGTGAGGTACTCACCCGGTTTCAGGTTTTCTTTTTTATTATTCTTAATAAGTGTAACCGGGGCAGCTTTGCCATATTCACCAATATCAAAATAGTTGCTGGCACCTGGAATGAATCCGTAAAACTGCTCGAAACCACGCTGGTTGGGCCAGGCTAAACTGTCTTTTCCGAGATGCCATTTTCCTGACATCAGTGTGCTGTAACCATTTAGTTTGAGCACCTCTGCCAGTGTTAGTGATTCTTTATTGAGAAACCCCTGATAAGCGGGGAGACCTAAGTTTACATCAAAATATCCCACGCCTGCGCGATGTTGATATTGTCCGGTTACAAGGGATGCGCGTGTTGGAGCACAGATGGAGTTATTGTAAAATTCACGAAAGCGGATTCCTTCTGCGGCAAGTCTATCCAGGTTGGGTGTTTGTATCTCGCCACCATACGAACCGATATCGGAAAATCCCATATCATCTACCATGATGAGAATGATATTCGGTTTTTTCAATTCTGTTTTCTTTTGTGCGAAGTTCACATGCAGCACGCTGAAAAATAGGGCTATAACTAAAATTACTTTTTTCATGATGTCAGGATGTTAGATTTTAATTTGTGCCCCGGATGACGGTTGGTTCCCTTGGAGTTTCAGTTCGAGGCCCTGGTGCTGTGCGGGGTTTGATCGTTTCATATTCCACCACACCGGTACGTGCAGACCATTGTATATAATCAAACGATAGCTCGCGTACAACTTCAGGGTATTGCGCAGATACATCCGTTGTTTCGCCACGATCTTTTTCGAGGTCATATAATTCCCATGGTTTTTGATGATCAGCAACTATTTTCCACTTTCCTTTTCGAACAGCCCTGTTTCCGGCACGCTCCCAGAAAATAGGTTCATTGCGGTTTACTATTTGTGTGCTGCCAGTGAAAACTGGTACCAGACTTTTTCCAACAAGATTGTTTGTTGTCACGCCATTAAACTGCGTTGGGTATTTTGCGCCCGCCAACTCGTAGAATGTAGGAGCAAGGTCAATTAAGTGACCTGTACCTTTTGCAATGGTGTTGGCTTTTATCTTTTTTGGATACCAGGCAATGAGTGGAGAAGATATACCTCCTTCGTGCATATTTCCTTTGTAGGAATTGAGGGGAGTGTTGGAAACATGCGCCCAGTTCTTGTAGACATAATCAAATGATCCGGCAGTTCCTACAGGGCCTGAATTGAATCGCTTTCCTCTTCCGCCAAGGGTATAGTTACCACCTTCGGCACCATTATCGGAAATAAAAACGATCAGGGTGTTATCATCTTTTTTCAATTCTTTCAATTTGTTGGTGATTTTTCCTACGCCCTGATCCATGCGGTCAATCATAGCCGCATACACTTCCATACGCGATGCCCATAGTTTTTGCTCATCGTACGTAAGATTATCCCAAGCCGGAATGGAAGGATCACGCTCAGCTGGTTTACTGTCTTTCTCAAGAATTCCCAGTTGCTGTTGGCGGGCGTAACGCTCTTTGCGAAGTTCACCCCAACCCTTATCGTACTTGCCTTTATATTTTGCAATGTCTTCTGGTAATGCGTGAAGCGGCCAGTGTGGTGCCGTGTAGGCTACATATAAAAAGAATGGTTTATTGGCTTTGTTTTGCTCATCCAGAAATTTCACAGCATGATCGGTGATCTCATTGGTAAAGTAATAACTGTCAGGTTTAGGATTGAGACGCTTATTGTTTTCCACTAATACTACCGGATACTCCCTTCCGTTTAGCGGCATGGGGAAGTTGTTAAAGTAATTTGCGCCACCACCAATAACACCATAGAACTGGTCAAAGCCGCGTTGGTTAGGCCACGCCAAGCTATCGTTACCGACATGCCACTTGCCAGAGAGTAAAGTACTGTAGCCAGAACTCCTTAATACTTCACCAATGGTCAATGATTCTTTATTCAGAAAACCCTGGTAGGCAGGTAAGCCCAGATCAACATCAAAGTATCCGACACCAGCACGATGCTGATATTGGCCAGTGAGTAATGACGCTCGTGTTGGTGCGCAGATGGCGTTGTTATAAAACTCTTTAAAACGCAAACCTTCGGAAGCAAGCTTGTCGAGATTGGGTGTTTGGATTTCGGAGCCGTATGAACCAATATCGGAGTAGCCCATATCATCCACCATAATAAGAATGATGTTGGGTCGTGTATCTTTCGCCTTTTGTGCGAATGTTACAAAACTGGTTAAAGCAAGGCTGATAAAAAGAAGTATGGAATATTTTTTTTTCATGTGTTTGTAGAATTAAAAGTTTACCCAATCCGGATGTTGCGTCAATTTCGGATTGAGATTTATTTCACGCTGAGGCGTTGGAAAATGTAAGTGCCGCGGAGCAGCGTTAGCTTTACCCGCTGCTTTTAATGTAGCAACATAATAGTCGGCACCCCTGCGAACCAGATCAAACCAGCGCTGATATTCAAATACAAGTTCTTTACGTCTTTCCTGAAAAACTGCGTCTCTGAATTCACTTTTTGTTAGAGCAGGTGAAATATCTGCCAGTTTTTCGATACCTGCGCGGGAGCGAACTTCATCAATTGCCCAATAGGCTTCTGGTGTCGGGCCGTTAAGTTCATTCAGGGCCTCGGAGTAAATCAACAGTACCTCGGCATATCGGATGATGGGAAGGTTCTTCGATGAATTTCCCTGTGAACCTACAGCAGCGTAATCGTAATATTTGTGCAGGTGAGGTTCGAATGTATACAACAAGCCGTTTACCGGACTGATCATTTGTGTGACAAATGTTACAGCTTTACGTTCATCATTGGCACTAAAACTTTCATACAGTTTACCGGGTTTGTTAATCATATCGGCATAGTCACCATTTATTCCGGGTGGTTCGAAAGGAGCGGAGCGACTGGCTAAACTGTTGCCCTGGTAATTGAAGAAACCTTTAAATTGCGCAGAGAAGATATGTTCCTTTCCATTTTTTGTAGCCACATTGAAAACATCAGCGAAATCCTCAAATAGTTCGTAAGTCTGGCTGTCAATTACCTCCTTACTTTTATTGGCAGCCTTAAGCCATTCTTCGCGCGTGAGATAAACTTTTGAAAGTAAACTTTTAGCAGCTCCTGAGGTAGCTCGGCCCACGTTTGCACTGGAGTAGGTGGCAGGTAAATTTTCAGCATCTGTTAAATCCTGAATGATTTGCTGATAGACAGCATCTTCTGATGCTTTTTCAACATACAAATTTTCCGGACTCAAGGATGCAGTTTCGTGTAAAACGATGGGTACACCTCCAAACCAACGAACCAGGTTGAAATAATTAAGGGCTCGTAGAAATTTAGCTTCGTTGATTAATCGTGTTCTCAGTACCTCGTTTATTTCGGAGGGATTGATTAACGCTATACGATCAATAGCAATGTTGGCAACATTAATCGCATCGTAGCTTTGCTTCCATAATTGTTCCATCCGGTCGTTGAGCGGATCGTGTGTTAATCCGGAAATAGCCCGGACGTTTGCATTGCGCGCCCGTGGACCAGCAGCATAATCATCAGTGGCCATTTCTACACCGATCTGGAATAAACTGTTGTAGAGCGACTGACCACTTTCATACAACTTTCGGTAGATGGCATTCACGGCAGCGGTTGCCTGATCACCATTTTTATAAAACTGGTCGGAGGTAACAAATGATTGAGGATCCTCCTCCAGAGAAACGCAAGAGAACAAAAGTCCCGTGGCGATGACAATGGATAATATCTTTTTCATATAGTTTTTACTAGTATGGTTATACATTTTTGTAGATGTTAGAATGTGACAGACAATCCACCACTGATCGTGCGCGAAACAGGATAAATGCCTGCATCTGTTCCCTGAGATACGGTATTGTTTCCGGAAGTAATTTCTGGGTCAAAGCCTGTATACTTTGTCCACGTCAGCAGATTTTGGCCAATGATGAACACCCGAAGATTGGTTAGCCTTGCACGTTCAACCAACGGTTTGGGCAGTGTAAAGCCGAGTGTGAGGCCTTTGAGTCGGATAAACGAACCATCTTCAATGAGTCTGTCTGAGAAAACCGGAGCAGGGTCTAGTTTTGCACGTGGAATGGTTGTGCTTGGATTCGTTGGCGTCCAGCGATCCAACGCTGATGTAGAAGCATTCTGCTGTCCGTTAAATAATTCAAGCGTCTGTTTATTACCATTCAGAATTTGATTGCCTATGATGCCCTGGAAAAAGATGGACAAGTCAAAACCTTTCCAGGTGAGGTTATTCGTAAACCCAAAAATGAAATCCGGCTGCGCGTTACCGATGATCGTACGATCAAGGGCAGTTGTAAATTTATCATCTCCGCTAATATCTTTATAGAGGCGATCCCCGGCTTTCGGGGTGGCATTTCCGGTATATGCACCCAGCGTTGCTTCTTCACCGGTTTGAAGAATTCCATTGGTTACGGTTCCAAAAAAGGTGCCCAAGGGCTCTCCCACTTTTACAATATAATTTCCACTGATATAGGAATCACTGAAGCCACCAATGCTTACGACTTTATTCCGATTAAGCGAGAAATTGATACTTGTATTCCAGTTTACTTTTCCTTCCAGGTTAATGGTGTTAATGCCCAATTCAAGTCCGCGGTTCTCTACCGATCCGAAGTTTTGAAGCGAGGTGGCTTGCCCGGATGTCCAGGGAATTTCAACGTTCAGCAGCAGATCTTTTGTTTTTTTGTAATAGGCATCAACCGTAATGCCAATTCTGTTATTTAATATTCCAAGATCGATACCTGCATCAAACTGGTTGGTTGTTTCCCAGCCGAGATCGCTATTGGAAATTCCGTTCGGAGTAAATCCCGTGACAAGAGCCCCACCGAACAGATACGTTAAACTTCGCAATGTGGCGAGTGATTGGTATTCACCAATTTCCTGATTACCGGTAGCACCATAGCTGGCCCGTAGTTTTAGGTTTGTAACGATTCTCGAAGCGGGTCTAAAAAAATCTTCATTACTTACTTTCCACGACACCGCAGCTGAAGGAAAATATCCCCACTTGTTATTTTTTCCGAAACGTGAAGAACCATCCGATCGGAGACTGGCGGTCAGAAAATACGTTTTGTTGAAATTGTAGTTTACTCTTCCCAGATAGGAGAGTAGTGCCCATTTTGTATTGTTGGAGTAAGGTCTTGTGGTTACCGCTCCATCTTGCAAACTGTTGTATGTGACATCATCTGTTACAAAATTTGTTGCTCCGGTTCGCACGATGTCGCGTGTATATTCTTGTTGCGTAAAACCGGCTACAGCATTGATGGAATGTTTGCCAAAATCTTTCGTATAGTTGAGTGTATTTTCATTCAACCAAGAGGAAGAATTGACAAAACCTGTTGAAGCTGATCCCTGATTTGTTGCCCCTTCAAAAATGGTACTGGGTATGTAATTGTCTTCTTTTGAAGTGTTAATGTCAGTACCCAACAATACTTTAAAGGTAAGTCCATCCAACAGGGCATATTCTCCAAAGACAGTTCCCAGCACACGGTTCGTTGATGTTTTATTAATTTGTTCATTGAGAGACGCAATGGGATTTGAGAATATATTTTCGAACGGATTGCGCAGCGTATAACTTCCATCCTCTTCATAAACGGTAGCCGTTGGTGGCATAGTGAGTAAGGCACTTACAATACCAGAAGGAGCAACATTTGCTTTTGTATTGCTGGCAGTAAGACTTAGCCCAACGTTCAGGCGTTCTGTTGGTCGGCTGTCCAGGTTAATGCGTGTACTGAGTCTTTCAAAATCTGTATTCTTAATAATGCCATCCTGGTTGAAATAACTACCTGACACAGCATACCTGGTTTTGCCACTTCCTCCGGAAAGCGATAACTGGTGGTTCTGTGTCGGTGCAGACTGAAAGGCTTCATCTTGCCAATCGGTTCCGCTGCCCAGTTGATCGATTTCCTCCTGTGTCAGATATTGAAATTGTCCGCCTGCCGGATTGCTATCAAAAAGAGCATCATTACGGAGGGATGCAAATTGTTTTGCATTGAGGAGGTCGATTTTTTTTCGCAGTGTCTGCACGCCATATGTCGCTTCGTAGTTGATTGACGTTTGATCTGCTTTTCCTTTTTTAGTTGTTATGATGATCACACCGTTGGCACCGCGTGATCCGTAGATAGCAGTAGCAGATGCATCTTTTAAAATATCGATCGATTCAATATCAGAAGGATTAATGCTGGAAAGCGGATTAATGGTAGCTCCGCTGATGGCACCTGAAGTGGATGCGGCATTGTATACGGGGAATCCATCAATAACATAGAGTGGCTCATTACCACCCTGAATGGAACTTCCACCGCGTATGCGAATACTCACACCACCACCTGGTTGACCAGAAGTTTGCGTGACCTGAACACCTGCTATTGCACCTTGTAAAGCGCGATCGATAGAACTGATGGGCTGTTTAAGCACCGCTTCAGGCACTGAGGAAATAGCTCCTGTTAGTTCGCTTTTCTTTTGAGTTCCATATCCAACAACAACAATTTCGTCCAGGATGTTGTCATTTTTAAGGAAGACTTCAGCAGGTTCACCCGATAGTTCATAAATTTCAATCTCCTGCGTTTTGTATCCAACGGAATTAACCTGTAGGGTAAAGGGAAGTTCCTTGGTTGCGGCAATTGTAAATTTACCTTCAACGTCTGTGATAGCATACGCAGACGTACCTTTTAGCGAGATGGTGGCACCAGGCAAGGGTTGCCCGCTTTCATCTTTTATTAATCCTTTCACAGCTTGCTGCGCAAGAGCCGATCCGATGATTAGTGTAAAGAGCAGAATGGGTAATAGTTTTTTCATTGTTTGAATGAGTTTATATATGTTTTGTTAAACCTTTGGTTACGCGAATGCAGATGAGATCAGGATGATCAGAAAATACGCGATCACTACTGAAATGAATGATTTCATGTTTTTTTATTTTAAGGGTTATAAAATTGGAGACAAGCCTGGCGGCCACGGTATGCACCAGAATAACAGTTATACCACCAATACAACTGCTACTGTAGGTGCATCCGAAAGCCTTGTGGAATATTCAACAGAGCGTTGAATAGAAAATCAGCGAATTAACAACAGCAGCATGAGCACAAGCGTATGGCTGTTACATTGCAGAAGATACCTGCCATCAAAAGAGTTAATGTCTTTTTTGTTTTCATTTTTTTATATTTTATAGCTCCGTCCCGAATACCGGGGTTAGGTAGGAGTTAGCACCTTATCTCTGGTGGCGACAGGTTGCTAGAAGTTCATCGAGCCTATTCTCTCCCTTCTTCTGTATAAAACCAATCTGGTGGGAATTGATTTATCTACTAAATCGATAGACAAATGTGATATAAGTCCGGATAACTACCAAAAAAAGTTGAAAAAATTTTAGAAGAATTTTTCGAACACGTTGTAAATCACATTTCTGAAAGGAAATATGAAATGATTACTAGCCAACATGTCTCATTCTAGAACATGTAGGGTAACCCAATATCGGTAGGCCACCAGCGCTTTATCCAGTTTGGAGAGTTTGGTGATGTCGCGCTGACTATAGCGTGGAAGAATCTTTCGGTTGACGAATGCCAGCATTTTAAAAATAGTCTTCTTCATACTACAAGGATAAAACCTGGACGAAAATAGTGCATTGCTTTCATTATTTTTGATGTATGCAAAACAGACTTTCACCCCTTATCGCGGCAGCCGAAGTACGGGAATTGCAAAAAGATTCCAATGTTACATGGATCGATGCCCGGGGTGGTCCGGGTGCAAAGGAGCGATATGAAGGCGGACATTTGCCAAATGCAATTTTTGTTGATTTGGAAACGGAGTTATCGCAAAAATCAGAGAATCCTGCTAACGGAGGTCGGCATCCGCTGCCGGATGTAAAACAATTCGGAGTGTTACTTGGCCGAATTGGTATCAGACCCTCCTCACACATTATTATTTACGATGACAAGGGAGGGGCTATGGCCGCTGCCCGATTCTGGTGGATGTTAAAAGCTGCAGGTCATGAAAAAGTTCAGGTGGTGGATGGTGGATTGGATGCACTCATTCGCGAAGGACTGGTTCTTGATGCCGGAAATGCTAAAACTCCAGCCTCTCTTGCTCCTTATTATATAGAAGGATGGAAACTGCCAACCGTTACCATAGCGGATGTTGAAAGAGCGAGCGCCAATCCTGAGTATGTCGTGATCGATGTTCGGGAAAGTTTTCGCTACCGTGGCGAACGCGAGCCCATTGATCTTGTGGCTGGGCATATTCCCGGTGCTGTTAATATTCCCTTCATGGAAAACAATCTTCAGTCTGATGGACGATTTCAGACAGCCGAAGCATTGACATCAACATACCGCTCCTTCATAGGTAATCGGCCTCTTGAAAATGTTATTGTTCATTGTGGCTCCGGTGTAACGGCCTGTCATACACTACTGGCCCTGCATCAGGCAGGGTTGGAAGGAGCCCGGTTGTATGTGGGGTCGTGGAGCGAGTGGTCACGAAGCGGGAGACCCATTGCAACTGGCGATCAACAAGATTGCCTGGTTTGAGTGTTCATCGTGAATCATGACTTAGACTGATTTTCAGTGTAAGTTTTAACCTTAACTTCCGCTAAATTCATATTTCATTATCACCACCTTTGGGAAAAATTCGGGGAATGTCTTTAAGGACAAAAAAACTTTTTTCGTTCACACTCATGCTCATAAGCTTTTTTCTAAGCGCTGGGCAGGATGTTGAATCGGATATTGATTGGTACAAGGGCTTTTTTAACGAAGTGCAGAAAAAATCTGTTGATGAAGCTCTGCAACAGGCAGGGCATACATTGCAAGAAGCAACTGATGTTCACGACTTTAAGGCGCAGTCCCGCGCACACAAAACCATCGGATTAATTCACCTGACGCGTACACGCAATTATGAAGAGGCCATGAATTCTTTTATTCAATCGCTGGCCATCGAAGATTCCCTTGGTCTGATACCGGATAGAATACTTACGTATGTGTGCATGGCACAGGTATTCGAAGAGGTTGGCGACTATTATAAAAGTGCTGAAATATTAGAGAGTGGATTGGATGCCAATAGAAAGATTAACAGCATTTCTATCCATATTCTCATCCTGAATAAACTGGGGAAAATTAATGCCGAGTTAGGTAAAATGGAGGAAGCATTTGCCAGCTATGAACATGTGTTACAGTATACCGATCAGCTTCAGAAGCCCGATGTGGAAGCGGAAGCGTTTTATCATTTGGGAAATCTGTATGTGAAAACGGGTAAGTATGCTGAAGCTTTGCAGCATCATAAGGATGCACTCGCACTATACCGATCGTTAAAAAATAAACGAGAAGAGGCGCGGTCGTTGAATGATATTGGAGAACTGTACCGGCTTATGCGAAATCAGGATCGTGCGCTGGCTAATCATGTTGCCGCCCTCGAGATACGACAGGGATTACGGGATAAGGCAACAATCGCTGAGTCGTACAACAATATTGGTGTACTATACTTCCACGCTAAAAATTATCAGCGCGCAGCAGCGAATCTACAATTGGCATTGTCAACTGCACAGGAAAATCAAGATCAGGAACAGATTAGAAGGAGCTATGAATACCTTAGCCGGTGTTTTAAGGAAACCGGAGATTACAAACGGGCATTTGAATATAACGAACTTTTCATGGCCATCAATGATTTTATTCAACGCGATAAGGGTGAACAGGAATTATTGGAAAAGCAAAGCCGGTATATTATTGAAAAACGCGAAGCACAGATAACCAAACTCGAATCCGACAGGGTGCAGCGTGAAAAGGAACTTGCCAACCAGCGCAAGATCAGAAACTTTCTACTGGTGCTGATGGTGATGACACTCGTGATCGGAGCATTGATCTTATATCTCTACATGCTCAAGCGGAGGTCGAATAAGATTTTAGAGGTGGCCCATGCGCAGCTAAATACGCAGAATCTGGAGTTGCTGGAATTGAATGCCACAAAGGATAAATTCTTTTCCATTATCAGTCACGATTTAAAAGGACCGCTGAATTCGCTCACTTCTTTTTCAGGATTGTTAATCAATCATGCGGAAAGTTTGAGCAAAGAAGAAATACAGATGCTGGCTAAAGACCTGGATAAGTCTCTGAAGAATTTATTTTCGCTGCTGGAAAATTTGCTGGAGTGGTCGCGTTCACAAACTGGAAAGATTGAGTTTAAACCGGAGTCCTTTAATCTAACCAAAGTATTAGAAGGAAATGCTCAGCTATTGCAGACGCAGGCGCTCAACAAGAAGATCAGCATTGTCAATAATCTAAAAAACGAATGTATGGTGTGGGCTGATTACCACTCAATCGATACAGTGGTGCGCAACCTGATATCCAACGCTATTAAATTTACACCTGAGCAGGGCATCATCACGCTTGATGCTCAACGAAAGGAGCAGGATGTTATTGTTACGATTGCTGATACGGGTGTTGGCATGAGCAGTGAAACGATACAAAAGTTATTTCGGATTGACGCCAAGCACTCAACCAAAGGTACTGCTGAAGAGAAGGGAACTGGCCTGGGACTTATTCTGTGCAAAGAGTTTATCGAGAAAAATGGTGGCCGCATTTGGGTTGAGAGCACCGAAGGTAAAGGCTCTGTATTTTATTTTGCGATACCGGCTACCCAATGAAGGAAGTCATTTCTGAATAATTAAGCCTTTTGATGGTAAAAAACGTGTTTGCCAATAAGGGTAATAAGATTACCTTTAGTTAAAATTTATTACAAACATCATGGAAGGAACAGTTAAATTTTTCAACGAAGCCAAAGGATTTGGTTTTATAAAAGAAACCGCCTCAGGAAAAGATTATTTTGTACACATTTCCGGCTTGCTGGTTGACAGCCTGCGGGAAAATGACAAGGTCACTTTTGACGTACAGGATGGAAAGAAAGGACCGAATGCAGTAAACGTACGGGTGGTTCAGTAACCAGAGCAACGGAATAAAAAAGGCCAGCTTATTTTTCAGCTGGCCTTTTTTATTGTACGACATTGACGATTCAGTTAGCTTTCCGCAAATACACATTGCCATATTTTGATTCAAAATTGTAAGCCGGACCGTTTCCAGGCTTGGCCGATACTACAGTGTGAAAATTCTCATCCCGATTGGTACTATCACCAAACCGTGTATTCAGGTTGGAGAAAATTTCGCCAAAGTTTGTCTCTGCGGTAAGCACTCCAATATTTTTTTCGGATAGTGCGGCATCCACGCCACCATAAGTTGAGACAACGGTGAGTGGTCCGTAAAATTGTTTTACTTCCACCATACCATAAACGGATTTAATGCTGGTCTGAAAATTTCTTGGCACCTTTATTTCCAGCAGAATTTCCATATCCGTACCATACGACTCCATAGTATAGTTTCCTTTACCATGTTCGGCCTGGTATTTCTTCCAGTCTTCTTTATTTTTAAACACTAACTTTTTTGCCCCATCAACCACCGTAATACGGTGCGGTAGGTTTTTCATGTCTTTGATTTCATTGCGAACGGTAACAACATTTCCGGATGTTGCAAGTTGCAATTCGAATGCATCATCATTTTCCCCGCCATTAATACTGACTGTTCCCTGTATGCTGATTTCATTTTTTTCCCAGGTACTGACACGGATAAGTTCCGGATAATCAAAATGCATGGAGATAGTTTGCCCTTGTTGAACCGTTATCGATTTTTGAATGGGTGTTTGCGCCATCAGACTCTGTGACAGAACATGAATGGACAATAGAATAAATGTCTTCATTGTATATCGGGTTTACACTATCACGGTGATCGAAAGAATCAGATCACCGTGTATCGGGATTTATTTTTTCCGCAGGTAGATTTTACTGTAATCAGCACGCAAATCGATGTTCATACCACCACCGTTGATTTTACCGTTTACCCGGTCGCTGTACCGGATCATATCGCCTTGCTTCTCGATTTCAATTTTAAAATCAGGAGCCACAAAGATTTCTCCATAGGAAGTACTCATTTTCAGGTTGGCTTTGATGGAGACCGGAAGAGTTACATCCACATACCCATAAATCGAGACAATGGAAACCGGGCCTTTAACATTCTGACTGAACGTAGCATCAATGTTTCCGTAAACTGTTTTGGCTGTTATTGGTCCGGTAACATTTTCGAGTGCGATGCCATTGTAATTGGATGAAATTTCAATTTCATTTTCGAGATTGCGGAACGTAGCCTCACCTCCGTATTGCGACTGAAAGTCATACGCTACAGTCATTCCTTTCGGAACCAATATCTTTACATCGGGCGAACTCATTTTTTTCAGCTGATTCACATCCACCACATCGCCTTTCACTGTTACATTAATTCCCAATCCGGTATTATCCTCAAGGCCCATACTGTTAATGGAACGCAAGCCCTGGGCACGATCATCTTTACTATCCTGATAGTCTTTCGATGAAAAGATGATTTCATTTCCATTGTGACTTTCAACCGTTACGCGGCCCAGGTTGATTTGCAGACGCCCTGAATTCTTAGCCACTTTATATTCTTGAGCCTGCATCCGGAACGGAAATACCACTACCAGTGCGAGCAGGATTACATTTTTAATTTTCATAATTCGTTTTTGTTAATTTTTTAGAACACGGTTTATTTTTAATTCACTCACGTAAGCTTCAATAGTCCTTTGTAGGCTTCGTCTTTCACGGCTTTCAGGGTGCCTTCATCACCTACAATTTCTTCCAAATCCCGGATCACCGATTTTTCTTTCATCGATACCATCAGTTGGATTAGCACAAGTTGAACGGATGGATCAGTCTGTACCCGTAGCGATTTAATCAACGCACTGCGCACGGCAGGATCCTGATGAAATTTACTTAGGGCATCCAGTGCTGCCAGCCGTACGTTGGTGTTGGGATCTTCATTGAGTGCGCTCACCAGGGCCTGTACGATCTCATCATCAGCCTTCACCAGCGTATACGCAACATTTGCACCTTGTACACGCTGACTTGCCGATTGATTATTCTCCAGCATCGTCATCAACATCATTTTAGTAGCCTGCACTTCTTTGCGCATCGCTTCCAGTTCTGCATTGGGTTGTTGCTGACGGCTGATCCAAAAACCAATACCACCGGCAATCATCAGCAGTGTTACGGAAGCGGCAACACGATAGATAGTCGGATGAAAGAATGCTGTTTTATTTTTTCCATTTCTTTCCACCTCTTCTTTTAACACTTGATCAAAGGATGTTTTCAGCCGTCCTGATGGTTCCACCGGAGGACTGTTATGCATTGCCTGCACAACCGTTTTCAGTTGTTCGTAAACCAAACAGGAAGTTTCATGCTGCGCCAGTTCTTGCTCAACAATGAGTCGATCGGTATCTGTCAGCGTCCCATCTATGTACCCGATCAGCAGACTTTCTAATTTATCCTTGTCCATACCTTCTATCATTATATTTTTTCCAGTTCAAAATAATGTTCCCGAAGTTTGGCAATTGCCCGGTGAACTTTCACTTTAATGTTGGCTACAGTGGTATCCATCATCACAGCCACTTCTTCATATTTGAGATGTTGAAATCGCGTCAGCACCAGTAACTCACGTTGCTCATGCGATAACTTAGCCAGTGATTGATGCAGAATTTTTTCCTGTTCTTCTACGTTTTCAAATTCCTCTCTCTGGGGCATATGGTCACTGATTTTTTCAACATCAATAAAATCATTGAACTTGTTTTTATATTGCTGGTAGTGATCGGAGAATACGTTCCGTGCTACCTGGTAAATCCACGGTTCAAACCGAGCGCCTGCGCGATACGAGTTCCGGTACTTGATCAGACGCAGGAAAACATTTTGTGTCAGGTCTTCTGCCAAATCCCTGTCCATGGTCATGCGCGCCAGAAAATTAAAAATACGTTTGTTGTACCGGTCAAAAAGCAAGGAAGCCTGCTGCAGATCACCGTTTTTCACGGCCTCCATTATCAATTCATCGGTCATCTGGTGAATGCTTTTTGTCAAATTTCAGGTTAGTTACCGGGTATGGAGAGGAAGGTTACAACCGGATTTACAGATTTCTATGAAAAAATGAAAGATCCCTTTTGCTTGCCGGGTCTGGGCTAGTATATGGAAATAAAAAGGTGACCCGTTACCGGGCCACCTCGTCCTATAAAAATATGCCGCTTACATCAGGCCAGCTCAAAACGGTCAAGGTTCATGACTTTATTCCATGCGGCAACAAAGTCTTTCACAAACTTCTCTTGTGAATCACCACATCCATACACTTCTGCGATTGCGCGAAGTTCAGAGTTCGATCCGAAGATGAGATCCACACGCGTACCCGTCCATTTTACTTCGCCTGTTTTTCGATCGCTACCGGCAAAAGCGTGACCTCCGCTGTCAAGCGCCTTCCAGGTTGTGCCCACGTCAAGCAGGTTTACAAAAAAATCATTTGTGAGCGCTTCCGGCCGTTTTGTAAATACACCATACTTGGAATGATCGTAGTTGGTATTCAGCACACGCATGCCGCCAACCAGCACCGTCAACTCCGGTGCAGTGAGTGTTAGCAGTTGGGCTTTATCGATCAACAACTCTTCAACGGAAACGGTGTATGCTTTCTTCTGGTAGTTCCGGAACCCATCAGCAATAGGTTCAAGCACTTCGAATGATTCTACATCTGTTTGTTCTTGTGAAGCATCAGCTCTTCCGGGAGTGAACGGTACTGTTACCTCATGACCGGCATTCTTAGCGGCCTTCTCAATACCGGCACATCCTCCAAGCACGATCAAATCGGCAAGTGAAACTGTTTTACCACCACCGTTAAATTCTTTTTGAATACTTTCAAGTGCCTTGAGTACTTTTGCCAGTTGAGCAGGATTGTTCACGTGCCAATCTTTCTGCGGAGCAAGACGAACACGGGCACCGTTTGCGCCACCGCGTTTATCCGATCCACGGAAGGTGGAGGCAGAAGCCCATGCAGTTGATACGAGTTCAGAGACAGAGAGCCCTGAAGCAAGTATTTTACTCTTCAGTGATGCAATGTCTTTGTCATCAATCAATTTATGTGTAACGGCAGGAATTGGATCTTGCCAGATCAGTTCTTCTTTCGGCACTTCCGGACCCAGGTAACGGGCAATCGGACCCATATCACGGTGTGTCAATTTGTACCAAGCACGTGCGAAAGCATCGGCAAATTCATCCGGGTTTTCATAGAAGCGTCTGGAAATCTTTTCATAGATCGGATCAAGTTTCAAGGCAAGGTCTGTAGTGAGCATGCGCGGTTCATGACGCTTTGATTTGTCATGAGCATCGGGTACGCTATTGGCACCGGCACCATTCTTGGGTCTCCACTGGTGTGCACCAGCCGGGCTCTTGAAAAGTTCCCAATCGTATCCGAATAAATTCCAGAAGAAATTGTTACTCCACTTTGTTGGTGTGGACGTCCACGTTACCTCAAGTCCGCTGGTAATGGTATCTCCACCCTTGCCGGAACCATAACTGCTTCTCCAGCCAAGTCCTTGCTCTTCTATACTGGCCGCTTCCGGTTCTGGGCCTACATGGGTTGCTGGTGCAGCACCGTGTGTTTTACCGAAGGTGTGACCACCCGCAATAAGCGCTACCGTTTCTTCATCATTCATGGCCATGCGTTTGAACGTCTCCCGAATATCGTGCGCAGCAGCAATCGGATCAGGATTTCCGTCAGGACCTTCGGGGTTTACATAGATCAACCCCATCTGCACAGCAGCCAGCGGATTTTCTAGATTGCGATCGTGTATTTTTCCATCGGCATTATCATCTGATACTACTACACCCTCTTTCTTTTCTACACCTTCCGAGCCATTTGCGTAACGGATGTCACCACCTAACCATTTTTTTTCAGCACCCCAATACACATCCTGCTCGGGTTCCCACACATCTTCCCTGCCACCCGCAAACCCAAACGTTTTGAAGCCCATTGATTCAAGGGCCACATTACCGGTAAGCACCATCAAGTCGGCCCATGAAATTTTGCGACCATATTTCTGTTTGATCGGCCAAAGCAACCTGCGAGCCTTATCCAGGTTAACATTGTCAGGCCAACTGTTGAGTGGGGCAAAACGTTGCTGACCAGCACCAGCGCCACCGCGGCCGTCACCTGTTCGGTACGTACCAGCACTATGCCATGCCATGCGGATAAACAAAGGACCATAATGACCGAAGTCAGCCGGCCACCAATCCTGAGAATCGGTCATCAGCGCATGAAGATCTTTCTTCAATGCGGCCAAATCGAGGCTTTTAAATTCTTCGGCATAGTTAAATTTCTCGCCCATCGGGTTCGAAAGAGAAGAGTGTTGACGAAGAATATTCAACTTCAATTGATTCGGCCACCAGTCATGATTTTGTGTGCCGCTACCTGCTGGTTGGTGGAACGGGCATTTAGCTTCACCGTTACCGTTCATCGTTTGTGGTGATGTGCTTGATTGTGTATGATTTCCCATTATTAATAGATTATAAATTGAATTTTGATTAATGATAAACCCTTTTAACTATTGACGCAATGACCGATGTCATCCTTACCAATAGACTTTCTGAAATGATGTTGAATTTTTAATTCAGTTACATTCAGAATTTTCAGCGTGGTAAGTTCATCATTCAAGGCTATTTGCACAAAGCGAAAATTTCTATCCCTATATAGAGTGTGTTTATATGATAGCCTCTCTGAGTATCAGGTCGACCAGATTTCTCTGCTGGCAACGTTCAGTTCCATTTTACCCTTACGTACTTTTCATTTTTTTTGAAATGCAGCGGAATGGCTTTGAGGATAGCTTCCCGCAACTTAATCAGCAGCATTTCCTTCACAAAACCGTGATGTACGGCCAGACTGACTTCCCGCACTGGCTCTGGTGCAATAAAGTGCTTCACGTGTTTGTTTTTGGCGTTCACAGCCAATTCGGGAATCAGCGTATACCCATAGTTATTGTCCACCATAGCTTTGAGTGTCTCAAAGGAGCCACTTTGATAATTTAATTGATGGTGGGTCTTTTTTCCTTTGGTAGAGCACAGGTTCATTACCTGGCCGCGGAAGCAATGGCCTTCTTCCAGCAACAAAAGGTTTTCCTGGGTGAGTGATTTCAGGCTGATTTTTTCTTGCTGAAAATACTTCAGGCCTTCGGATGTGTATACTAGAATAGGTTCGTAAAACACCGGTACTTCCCGTATTTCTTTGTCGTCCAGTGGTGTAACCAAAATTCCAACATCCAATCGGTTGGTTTTGAGCAGGCGTATAATTTCCTCGGTTTGAAGCTCCATTACGGTAAACGAAGTGCCGGGATGATTTTCGAGAAATTCATTGAGGAAACGGGGCAGCAGGTATGGTGCAAGAGTTGGTATAACGCCAAGCCGAAATTCACCTTCTATCGATTCTTTTTCATCGCGAATAAATTCCTTAATGTTTTTCACCTCCTGTAAGATAGATCGCGCCCGGTTTACAATGATTTCGCCAGCTTTCGTGGGTTTTAGCGGCTGACTTTTTTCAAAAATTTTTACGGCCAGTTCATCTTCCAGTTTCTTCACCATCATACTCAGGGTAGGCTGTGTAACATGACAGTGTTCGGCAGCCTTGGCATGGTTGCGGTGAATATCCAGCGCGACAATATATTCCAGTTGTTGAAGATTCATGCAGCAGCAAGTAATAGACAAAACTAATACATCATCATAATAATATTGATATGATTGATATCATGGTTTTAAGAACTGAGCCTGTAATATCTGTTTCAACACGAAAAATGACTGCGATTGTAATGATGAAAATCATTGGAGATCAGGTAGTAATACAGGAATTTCCGTACTTTAATTAATATCCACAAAAGCATGATGGCAACCACAGCGATATTGCATGACAGGATTCACGCGGCCCATTTGTTGGGAGAGCGTTTAATGGCCTTCAGAAATACAGATGCCGTTGTTTTGGGTATTCCACGTGGAGGTGTGCCAGTGGGGTATCACCTCGCAAAGATGCTAAACCTTCCGTTTGATATTATTCTGTGCAAAAAGATTACGCATCCGGGTTGTGCCGAAAAGTCAATTGGCTCCGTCAGTTTGGATGACGTGTTTATCAGCAGTGAGTCATGCCGGGATGTACCACAGGATTATGTTGGTCACCAGATCACGCTTATCCGGCATAGCCTGGCCGCGCAACACAATTTCTATAAGGGCAGCACAGCTTCGCTGGAGGTGAGCCATAAAACCGTAATTCTGACAGATGATGTATTAACGACTGCCGATACCATGCTTGCCGCTGTGAAGAGTATTCGAAAGAAAATGCCGGCATCAATTATTGTTGCTGTTCCGGTAACCACGGCAGAAGCATCAGTATCACTTGCGCAGGAAACCGATGATTTTATCTTTTTGATGATGGAGAGTCTGGGGAGCCCCATTGGTCATGGGTATGAGAACTATCCGGATATTACCGAAGATGAGGTTAAAGAGTTAATCGGGCAAACGGTGAACAGCAAACAATCAACCTGACTACTGGTTCCCAGATGCCTGGCCGGACAATGATGTAAGTCATACAGACCACGAATTTCTATCATATCCGCACGGCCTGTGCTGGTTCATCTTTGAAAGTGCAGATTAAAACACCGTACCATGGAAAAAATACTGGATCAATATTTTAAAGATGAATTAGAAAACTGGTTGAAGACGCTGGACTTTTACGAAAGTGAGATACCCGAATTTGAAACGAAATTAATTGAACTGACACGTAGAAATACCATCCCTAATCTTGCCGCAAACGCAGAACATCTGCTAAGTCTTTTTGAAACGGTTCGGGAGCATATCAATTCCATTCGAAAAAAAATTCATGGACAGGAAGATTCGATTGAACACCATGATCTGCATCAGCTGGATAAATCAAGAACATTGCGTACGGTTACGCAGCAGAATGCGTTACGCCATGTGATGCAGGCTGCAGAGAAAAACTTTGTGGATACCAAATACAGTTTCTATAATTTTCTGGCTGGTATAGCTAGCGCATTGTAGGAGTATTTTTTTGCCGGACTTCACTGTTTATTTATTTTTGTCTTGTAAATTTTCGGGGCGTAGCGCAGCCCGGTAGCGCGCTTCGTTCGGGACGAAGAGGTCGCTGGTTCGAATCCAGTCGCCCCGACTCTGCCCGCCAACGTTTGAGCGAAGGCGGGATTTTTTATTTTTCAGCGTATGCATGGATTCAGTATTTCAGGTTTTCATTTTTTAAATTTCATTATCTGCTCAACAGCAAGAATATAAGCGTTATAAAAATTGGTACATTGGCTTCTGTGAAAACGCTTTTACTTTTAACTGGAATACTTCTTTCGGCTTCCTGCGTCTATCCGCAAGATCAAAATGGCAAATTGATAGAGGAACTAAAAAATGAGATCATTCAAAAAGAGATCTATGTTCAGCGAAAGCGAAATATAATAGACGGCCTAGGCAATAGACTTAAGGAAGTAGACCAATTGCCCCTAGATCAGCAATTTGATCTATACAATTCCCTTTACCATCAATATAAAACATTCATCTATGATTCTGCTTCGAAATATGCGGGCAAATTAATTCAAACAGCATACAAACTTGACGACAAATCCCGCATCGGTTATGCCAGGGTCAAATTGAGTTTTATACGATTATCGGCAGGTATGTTCAAAGAAACCTTTGACTCATTGAGTGTTATTGAAACACAATACCTGCCGGATACAACCAAAGTAGATTACTACTGGCTGTTGGCCCGATCGTATACGGATCTTAATAATTACAACAAAGACATGGGGTATCAACGCATATACATAGAGTTGAATCAGCATTATCTTGATTCTGCTCTGATGTGGTGTAAACCGGGTTCTTTTTTTTATTATTATCTGACTGCAGTCAAAAATATACACATCAATAATTACCAGAAAGTTATTGATACTGTTGAAGAATTGTTCAAGAAGCAAAACCTAACCTTGCCACAGTTCGCAGTAACCTATTATGATTTGAGCAATGCTTACAATGGGCTAAACCAACCTGAACGAGCCGTTGAAAGTCTTATCAGGTCTTCACTTTCAGATATACGGGCTGCAACCAAGGAGACTGCCGCGATGTACACACTCGCCAGAATTTTACACGAGCAAGGCGATCAAAAAAATGCCTATATTTTTATCCGGCAGGCATTGGATGACGCAGAGTTTTATGGTGCACGGCAACGAATGGTTGAGATCGGATCTATATTGCCGCTAATTGCTTCGGCAGAACTGAATAGTTCAGAAGCAAATCGCAGAATATGGCTGAACTATACAGTAGGTCTGGCAGTTCTCTTACTCCTGGTGATCATCTTCATGCTGATCATTTTCAAACAGTTTAGAAAACTGAAGGCAGCCGAACAAAGTATTAAACAGGCCAATGATATTTTACAAGAAACCATTTACAAATTGACGGAGGCCAATCGGATTAAGGAGGAATTTATCGGGTATTATTTTTCTATAAACTCTGAATACCTTGAAAAGATTGAATCCTTCAAGCGTTCAGTAGAACAGAAATTGAACAGCAAGAAGTATGATGATATCAAGTTCATTATCAATAATATCAACACAAAACGTGAGCGGGAAGAGTTGTATTTCAGTTTTGATAAGGTTTTCCTGAAGCTCTTCCCCAATTTTGTCCGAACCTTTAATACGTATTTCCACCCTGAAGACCAGATCACTTTAAAGGAAGGCCAGCTATTGAATACAGAATTAAGAATCTTTGCACTCTTTCGGATGGGCATTACCGAAGCGGAGGATATTGCGCGAATTCTAAATTACTCGGTTAATACAATCTACGCGTATAAGACAAAGATTCGTACTAAATCGATCTTACCAAATGAGGAATTTGACCGTAAAATTATGGAGATCAAAGCCGATTAATGCCTTATTGGGGCAACAGCCTGTTAATATTTTATGCGGAGAGTCAGCTCTTTAACATATTGATAGCCAAAATTTTAAAATTTTAGCACCTAACTTTTTTCGATATTTTTTCAATAGTAATTGAGGTTCGGGTATTCTCTGTCGTCTTTTGATTAGGGAGTAAACTCAATTTAAGATAAACATGCTCAAGCCTCAATCTAAGCACAATGGTCGAAAGATCGAGTTCATCGGTGATTTTACAGACGATTCCATTGTGATCGGAAACTATGGTGATGTAACCCTTGTGGCGCAAGGCAACTTCAACTTGTCGGGCATTATTTTTTGTGGGCGAAACACCGTGGCCCTTGAAATTGCCGGTGACGGCTCAATGGTTTTTAAGGGAATATGCAAACGCTTGTTCATTCGTAGAATTGAAGGCAACTGTTTGATTGATCTGAGTGACCTCACAACAAAAAGCGTCTGGTGCGAATCGGCCCGAGGGAAGTCGGTAATAAACCTTGGTAAAACCCAAACAATAGAACTCCTGAGCCTGGATGATGATGCCCTGGTACGCTATCCCGGCAAACCACTCCTGCTGAACTATTCACTCCGTGGAAATTCAAAAATCGAGAATTGGAAAACGGCCGAGCAACTTTAGGTGTAATGCAGTAGTTAAATTATTCGCTTCAGCGCTGTCATTATCGCTTTTGTTTTTCTCTTCCAAAGTCCAATCGATATCATTCCGCCTAGTTGCTGTTGCAGCATACCGATCCACAAAACATAAAGTGTAGGGTATACTATTCTAAAATATTTCTCTTTTCACTATCGCAGATACGCAGCTTTTTGATAGGGGCAAGCCTTGACTATCAATTTCACAAACTTGGATAGCAGAATACCAATTATGCCACTCCCGGTGGAGGATACAGATGGAAAGAACATTTGTATTTTGTTTTTCGAAATGAAGAGAAGCCCAATAAGCACCTTGGTAGCATCGACTGGGTTGAGTTTAATCCTGTAAATTAATAGCATTAACAACAGAACATCCATAACTTTATTCATATGAAAAACCATCAATCATCATCCCGAAGAATGGCTATAAAGAAAATAGCAGGAGGCGCTGCGGCCGCCTTGGCCGGTGCATCACTCTCTCATCGGGTTGCTGCTGCAGAGGCAGTATTGGAACCTGGCTTGAAAGGAAAAGTAAATCATTCTGTTTGCCGATGGTGCTATAACAGTATTCCACTGGAGGTTTTATGCAAAGCCGCAAAAGATATTGGCCTTGCTTCCATTGAATTAACAGGACCGGAAGAATGGCCCGTACTGAAAAAATATGGCTTAACCTCGGCCATGCCGTGGGGAGCAGGAAAAGGGATTGTGGAAGGATTTAACAATCCTGCGTTGCACGATGAGTTGGTGAAAAGTTATACTGATATTATTCCGAAAGCTGCCGCAGCCGGACTTACCCAAATCATTTGTTTCTCCGGAAACCGGAATGGCCTGGATGATGAAAAGGGAATTGAAAATTGTGCCATCGGCTTGAAGCGCCTGATGCCGATTGCTGAGAAATATAAAATTACCATGTCGATGGAGTTGTTAAATAGCAAAGTTGATCACCACGACTACCAGTGCGATCATACAGCTTGGGGTGCAGCGCTTTGTGAAAAAATCGGTTCAGATCGGTTCAAACTGCTGTACGACATCTACCACATGCAGATCATGGAAGGGGATGTGGTCGCCACCATTCGCAAGTACAACAAGTACATTTCGCATTACCATACAGGAGGTGTACCCGGCCGCAATGAAATTGATGAAACCCAGGAATTAAATTATCCGGCTATCATGAAGGCTATCGTGGAAACGGGATTCAAAGGATATGTTGCGCAGGAATTTATACCCAAGCGTGAAGATAAAATTGCATCGCTCAAACAGGGTGTATTGATCTGCGATGTGTAGAATTAGTATAGCGTAGTTTTTTAGACAGTAGAGCGAAGAATAGTCTTTCTGTTTCTATTCCAAAACTTTTGGCACCCGGAAATAATCCGCGTCTTTTTGAGGTGCGTTTTGTAACGCCCGCTCGTGGCTGAGGTGTTCTTTTATTTCATCTTCGCGCAGCACATTAATTTCGTGACTCATGGTGGTGAGGGGTTCAACCCCTTCGGTATCTACTTCCTTAAGTTTCTCCACCCAATCCACAATGGCCGTCATATCCTGCATCATCTTTTCGGCATCTTTCTCATCAAACTCGAGACGGGAGAGGTGCGCTATTTTATCGAGAACTTCGCGATTAATTTTCATGTGTTAACTGTTTTGCCAATTCCGCTTCGATGGTTTCTTTTGTCCGGGTTTTCAATACTTCAATGTCATTCATCGTCATGCCGATTGGTTCAATTGGTTCATGAAAGATTACTTTCATCTTGCGCCAGGTAATCAGGAATTCATAGGGTGGTAAAATTATCCAATTATAAGGAATGGTGACAGGGACGATAGAAATTTGTTTTTCAATGGAAGCACGGAAAGCACCATCTTTAAAACGCGCCATAACCGGATCTCTTTCCGTAATGATGCCACCCTCCGGAAAGATGACCAGGCTCTTTCCTTCATCAAGGGCCTTCAGTGATTTGACCATCGTAGAGTACCGACTTTTGAGGTTTGTGCGATCCACGGTGATGTGCAGTTTTCGATACATGTAGCCAAACAGCGGAATGCTCTCCATGTCACTCTTCCCTACAAAAATGGCATCGTGTTCATTGAAAACGAGTGATGCGATATCCAGATAGGAGAAGTGGTTGGGGCAGAATATATATTGCTTCTTCGGGTCAAGTTTACTTTTGTATTCAATTACATATGGCAAACCGATGCAGGTAAAAACCAATCTTCCCCACCACCGATTCAAAACGCCAACGAGTTTAAATTTTTTCGGAAAAAAAATAGGAACTAAAAAACTAGGAAACAGGATCAGGAAGAAAAAAGTAAAGACCACAAGGCAATAGGCTGTGTAAAGCCCTTTCAGAATTTTCATCTGTTAACGGATATTAGGTGTAGTGTGTACAGGGCCATTTCAGGAGTTCTAAAATAGTAAAATGAGGTGGGGAAAAATTAAGGTATCATCATTATGGTTTACTCTTTTTCGGAATCAACATCAATTCTGTCTGACGTCCATCGATGTAACGGAATCCAGCTTCGCTAAAAAAGCCATCCTCTTCCAGTTTAATCTGAATTTCCTTCTTCCATTCAATCAGGTACACGGTAACATTCAGTTCGATGGAATAGGCTGTGTTGTAGTGCAAGGGATAATCACCGTTGTGGGGAACACCACCTTGCATATCCCACATACCAATGGTGGTACCCGCTGCGTGTCCGTGATACCCGATTGGGTGTGTATAAATAGAAGGAGAAAGACCCTGATCAATTGCCTGCTTGCGGGATTCTGCCAGTATTTGATTTCCGGTTTTACCCTGCACGAAATTGCGGGTCAGAATATCCTGAAGTTTATTTCCACGGGCGAACGCCTTCTTGAGAAAATCGGGAGCATCATGCTCATCGGATTTTAGAACATAAGCATGTTGTTGTGTATCGGTATTCAGCCGCAGATACGTAATGCCAAAATCAACGTGCAGTAAATCGCCTGGTAATATCACAACTGGTTGAATGCGTTTTGTAAAAATAGCATCGGGTTCATTTCGTTGAATGGAAACGGATGGATGAAACCAGGTATCCAGCTTTAATTCCTTGATGCGCTCACGGTACCACCAGACAACATCTTCTGTGGTGGTAACACCCGGTTGAATAACGCGGTCAGAAAAACCCTCGGCAATAATCTCATGCGCGATACGACAGATTTGTTGGTAGATAATCATTTCCCGTTCACTACGGGTTTCCAGCCAGCTTACCGCCAGCTTTTCAGATGAGGTAATGGCAGGATGATGTTTTTTGCTAACGGCTTTCAGGAATTGTTCATAGTCGTTGGCCGTGAGTCCATCCGCATGCCCAACGTGTTCAGATTTATTGATGCCGATTTTTTTCGGATTTCGCTCATCAATAATTTTGCCCAGTTGCGTCCATTGATTGGGCTGGTGATCAGGATCCCACGCGCGTTTCAAGCGCTGGCCGACATCATAACGGGAAACGGCTAACAGTTCGAGTTCTTTATCCGGGCCACGATCAAACATTACCAATATGGTTGTTCTGCGGGCCGCCATCCAAGTAGCCGGAAGAAATGTTTTGATGATTGGATCTTCGTTGTATTCGCGGGAAATGATGATCCACATGTCGATGCCTTCTCTGCGCATGAGTTTAGGCAACGTGTTTTTCAACCGGTCATCTAACAGTTCATCAACTAGAGTGGCTTGTGCGCGCTGGTTGAGGATGTGCGGTTGTCCAAACGAAAAAATGATGGTTAGTAAGAGTGCGGTACAGAGAATATATTTCATTTACGATTTACGATTTACGATTTACGATTTACGATTTACGATTTACGATTTACGATTTACGATTTACTTCATTTCCAGAAGACATCTTTCATTTTTTAATATCTCCTGTGCTCTTTCTACTTCAATATGTGATTTTGCATCGTCCATTTTTTCACGGATGGAATTTCTGATTTCTTTCATTTGCATCGCTTCGATGAAACGTTTCACATCTTCTTTGCATTCGAGAATTAGTTTGGGAACAATAGCAGGTTTGTCATCATCACCTTTGGCCACCATCGTAAAGAAGGAGGAGTTGGTATGTTTTATTTTTCCGGTCTTTACATTTTGAGATTCCACCCGAATCCCCACTACCAGTGATGTGCGTCCAACATAATTGACCGAGGCATGTAAGGATACGAGTTCGCCTACTTCAACCGGCTGCAAAAATTCTACTTTATCTACGGTTACGGTTACACAATATGATCCGGCATGTTTACTGGCGGTAGCATACGCAACCTTATCCATCAGGGAGAGCAATGTGCCACCGTGAATTTTACCACCAAAGTTCGCATACGAAGGAATCATTAATTCGGTAATGGTAGTTTGCGAATAGCGAACGGGGCGTGCGGGCTCTTCCATAGTTTTTGGTTTGAAGAAAGTTAAGCATGCAAATGTAGCAAAGCAACAGTGAGGGCACGAGCGTCAGGTCTCAGATTGATGTTTTTTTGAGAGACGATGAAAACGGATAACCATTGCTGTAGCGGTTAATGTCAGGCCGATGAATAAGCCAATCCAAATGCCCTGCGCTCCCATCTTTAATGGAAAGGCAAATAAATAACCGAGGGGCAACGCAATAATCCAATACGCAACAAAAATGAGCAGTGATGGAATCTTTACATCCTGAAGACCACGCAGTGCACCGGCTGTAACTACCTGTATGCCATCGGAGAGTTGAAAGAGGGCGGCCGTGATGAGCAAGGTTGCAGTTAATTCAATCACAGATTGGTCATCGATATAGAGCGTTGGCAGGAAGTACCGACCGAAAATAAAGAGTACTGCCCACGCCAACATGATTACAACCGCCATACCCATCATGGTGAAGGCAGCCCCGCGTAAATTCCGGATATCACCCTGGCCGAGAAAGTTACCTACGCGTATGGTTGCAGCAGCACCTAATCCAGAGGTAGTCATGTAACTGATGGTCGCCAGGTTGATAGCGATCTGGTGTGCCGCCAGTGCCGTGGTGCCAATCCATCCCATCATGAGCGCAGAAAGTCCGAATGCACCGACTTCAAAAATAAATTGTGATCCTGCAGGTATGCCGATGTGCAGCATTTTTGAAATCAATGAGCGGGTGTAATTTCCAAAGGAGAAACTGGCATGATAAGGTTGGTATTTTTTTCCATAGTAGATGTAAAGCATCATGCTCAGGGCCATGACCGTTCTCGAAATCAGCGTTGCCCATCCGGCACCATTCAGCCCAAGTTCAGGAAAACCGTATGCTCCGAAAATCAACAGGTAATTCAACAGGATGTTGAGGAGATTACTACCCACTACAATGATCATGGCCACACGAGTGCGTTGAAGTCCTTCGGCAAATTGACGATAGGTTTGGAAGATCATAGTAGGAATGATGGAAACACCAATGATACTGAGGTAGGGGATAGCCAGTGTTACAACCTCATCGGGCTGACCCATGGCAGGCATAAAGGGCTCGACCGAAAAAATCAGTCCGACTAAAACGAATGCTGTTATGATGTTGATAAGCGCCCCGTTTTTAAGCGTATCAATAATTTTTTGTTGATCGTTTGCACCTTCAGCCTGCGCCACCAGCGGTGTTATAGCATACGAAACGCCAACACCAAAGAATAGGGGAATGGAAAAGAAAATGTTAGCGAACGAAGAAGCAGCGAGGGGAGTAGCTCCTGTCCAGCCCACCATAACGCTATCGGCCACGCCTGTCATTACCTGACCGAGCATGCTCAGCATAACGGGGTAAGCCAGTAAAAAATTAGGACGAATGTGGTGCGTGTACTTGCGCAATGACATGATTGTTTAAAGTAATGAGCATACAACCTGCAACCTGATCCTAATCTTTGTTGGACGTCACAGGTTTCAGCTGTGCTATATTCCCTTCAAGCGGGCTACTTTCAAAATACCCATTACGCTTAGGCTGTCGGTTATCCTGCCAGCCAGCACCATTTGAAGTGCTTCGCTTAATGGCAGTTTCCAAACTTTCATATCGGCCTCTGTTTCTTCTATTTCCTTTTCACCTTGTTCCAATCCCTCGGCTAAATAGATAAAGCCTTCTTCATCGGAAACAGAGTTTGATAAGTGTGCACGCTGAATCATGGACCAGTGTTGAGCGGTTAGTCCGGTTTCTTCTTTTAATTCACGTTTGGCGGCATCCAATGGATATTCATCTAACGGACCACCCCCTTCAGGAATTTCCCATTCAAATGTATTTAGCGTATAGCGAAATTGCCCGACCAACCAGGTGTTGTTGTTCTCGTCCAGCGGAATAATGCCAATTGCTTTATTTTTAAAATGCACTTTTCCATAAATACCTTTTCCACCGGAAGGGTTAAGTACCTGGTATTCGGTAACATTAATCCAGCGATTATCATATTTTTCTTCTCCCGACAGGGTAGTCCATGGATTTTTTACAGATGACATACGGTACGGATTTGATGCGATAAGTTCAAAACTATCGAATTCTTTTTTGTCGGAGACCATTTCGACCATTAAGTTTGTACATGCTGCTATCATCGTTTACGCCCCATTTGATTGAAGCCGGATGTGATGAAGTTGGCCGTGGTTGTCTGGCGGGTCCCGTAGTAGCTGCGGCCGTTATTCTTCCGAAAGATTATCAGCATACACTGCTTAATGATTCCAAGCAGTTAACAAAAGAGGAGCGCATTGCCTTACAGGCCGACATACTTTCCGATGCCCTGGCCTGGGCCATTGCTGAAGTGAGTAATGAAGAAATTGATGAAATCAATATTTTAAATGCTTCTTTCAAAGCCATGCATCTGGCGCTGGATAAGCTAGCCATACGACCGGAGTTTTTATTGATTGATGGCAATCGTTTTAAACCGTATGGTGAGCTTGGTTTTGAATGCGTGATCAAAGGTGATGGAAAGTACTTATCCATAGCTGCTGCTTCGGTGCTGGCCAAAAATTACCGTGATGAACTGATGGCAAAACTAGCGCTTGAGTTTCCAGGCTATGGATGGGAAACGAATGTGGGCTACCCAACGGCAGCCCATCGCGATGGAATTAAGCTGTTAGGCGTATCACCCTATCACCGTAAAAGTTTTCAACTCCTTCCAAGTCAGTTGGAATTGTTTCCCATTTGAACATGAATCAACAAGCCCTGGAACCTGAACAGATGAATGATCAGCATATATGTAAAGTTTGCTGCCACAAGTTTTCTGGTAAGTATTGCAATCGGTGTGGCGAAAAAGTAGTTAATCCTCAAGAGAAGTCATTTCGGCATTTTCTGGGGAGCCTGTTAAATGCCATCACTTTTCTTGATAGTAAGTTTCTTAAAACATTAAAACTGATGGTGCTGAAGCCTGGTTTTGTATCTGCCCAGGTGATTGAGGGGATACGTGTACCCTATGTGAAGCCGATATCCATGTTCTTTGTCATAAACCTTATTTATTTTTTGATGGCAGGTTCGGATACGTATAACACAAGGCTTGAATCACAACTTAATCAAATGCCATACAGTAGCATGATAAGCGGTGTTGTGGCACAAAAAATTGAAAAGGAAAATATTTCAATGGATGTATTCCGTGTTCGGTATGAACAACAATCAACCAGTCTTGCTAAGCTTATGCTGATTGTATTTGTATTGTTTACTGGAGTATTCATTTTAATTCTTAATGTGAAAAAGAAGTTATATTTCTATGATCACCTTACTGTTTCGCTTGAATTCAATTCCATGTTTATTCTTATCGGTAATGTAGTGGTACAATGGTTTATGTTTCTACTTATTAAATTCATGCTATTGATGGATATTTCGCTTGAGCAATATTTGACTGATCCTGTATATACATCTTTTGCGGTTATCATTGCTGTGGCGATTCTTTACTTTATGCAACGTAGGGTTTATCAGGATTCCGTAGTTTGGAGCTTGGTAAAAGCGCTGGCTTTTATTCCTTGTTTAGCCATGTCAATGATTGCCTATCGGGCTATTTTGTTTTTTGCAACCATCTTAACGGTATAATATCTGCCGATGAACTTGATAAACTTCAAATTGGTTTGATGTATTATGTGCCTCATTTTTCTTTCTGTTAATAATCACCCATCCTATAAACTCGTGGTGGCCGCTAACCGCGATGAATTTTACAGTCGTAAAACAGCGACTGCACATTTCTGGGAAGATCATCCGCACATTGTTGGTGGTCGCGATCTTGAAGCCCATGGCACCTGGATGGCAATGACGAAGCGGGGAAGAATCAGCCTTGTAACAAATTACCGCGATCCTAAAAATATTGATCCACATGCCCCATCGCGCGGGCAATTGGTTACAGACTATTTAAACGATAGTTCAACTCCTGAAGTCTACCTGAGCAGACTTGCTAATCGCGCAAAAGCCTACAATGGATTTAACCTGTTGGTAGGAGATACCGATGCGTTGTGGTACTATTCAAACTATCGTGATGGCCTTGAAAAGATTTCGCCAGGGTTGTACGGTCTGAGTAATCATTTATTGGAAACACCGTGGCCGAAAGTACTTCGTGGAAAACAAAAAATGGCTGAGGCGCTGGCAACAGATCATGTCAATCCGGAGAACCTTTTTGAATTATTAAAGGATGATGTTATTGCTGATGATAAACTTCTTCCCGATACTGGAATTGGCTTGGAGCGTGAACGAGCATTGTCTTCTATGTTTATTAAAAGTCCGGGCTATGGTACGCGGTGCTCAACCGTAGTGATAGTAGACCGACTGAACCATGTACTTTTTTCAGAACGGGTTTACGATACGACCACCTTTCACTATTCGACACAAAGGTTTGAGTTCGATATAAAGTCCTAGTTGAACAATACTCCGATTATTTTTTAATGAATCGGGCTACTTGTCCTTTTTGGTTTTTGATAATGTAAAATCCTGCGGCCAGCGAAGATGCATCAATACTTTGAACTTCTTCTGCCTGCATTACAAATTGATTTAGGCTGTTCATTACCGATACCGTTGCCTTCTGATTAAATGTAATCCGTTCATTTCCGACCGGGTTTGGATAAACCAAGAATGGCAAGTCGTCACCTTTTCGTGAAACCGAAATTACATTCGAGTAACTCTCCTCTCCACCAAAATCGGTTTGCTTCAACCGGTAGTACGATATTCCCGGAAACGGTTGATCATCAACAAACGAGTAGGTAATTGTTTCAACGGAGTTGCCTGCCCCTTTTCTTTCCCCAATGTTTTCGAAGTCGAAGCCCGTAGCTGATCGTTGAATCGTAAAGCCGTCATTGTCCTGTTCCGAATAGGTTATCCAATTTAACAGAACGGTGTTACCTAAATCCGTTGCCCTGAATTTACCCAACTCAACAGGGAGTGGATTTTCAGCGGTTGTGGATGCAAGGGTAAAAGGACTAAAGGTTGTAACGGCAGCTGCTGAAACAATTGTTCCGGCAGAAGTTGATCCGGCTGTTCCACCATTTCCTTCGTTAACCCATAAAGAAGTGGCTGTGTTAAATCGGGCAACGCGCAGATTTGCCAGGTTGGCGATGTAACCTGCGCCACCACATGCGGCATCATTCCAACTCAGGGTAACCGATACATTAGACGATGCACCAGTGTTTCTGTCCAGGGTCCAGTATTCACAGGCACTAACTGTGTAGAATGCAGCAGGCCATGTGGAACTGCCACCAAACGTCTGCGCTGATCGAAAATATTGTGCGGTGAAGTGATGCGCTGCACCCGTGGGGTTGGAGATGGATATGGGACGGTAGAACCCTCCATTCCCAACTGGAAAAGTAAATGCGTTTACTCCTGTTTTACGAACGGGTCCATCAACATAACTGACATCACTTGCTCCTGATACGGAAGCACCATTGGCAACATTCAAATAGTTGGTTGCCGTTGTGTTAACAATACCGGATGTAAATGTTGCTGTATTGCTGATGGTTACATCCGTATTCAAGGTCAATGTTCCGGAAGCTTTGGCCAAGGTTAATCTCGGGATAGTTGGTGAAGCCGAGCCAACCGTTTTACTAACACTTTGTACCCCGCTTCCGTTGATTCGGGTAACACCACTGCCTGCACCATTGAATGTGATTCCGGCCGTACTGTTTACATTGATGTCGCCCGAAAAATTGTTTGTTTGTGCATAAGCCACCTCAAAGGTTCCGGCACCGGCCCGCACAAAAGTTATATTTCCATTGTAAGTATCGGCATTGGTATTGGCCAGTCGCCACCGATTTGCACTTAATGTGGTGAGGGTTGTTGTGCCATTGAACGTGTTACCTCCGACAGAGTCATCGTTACCATTTCCATTTTTTTCAATTTGTGTTGTATTGTTGAACGTGCCTCCATCCAGGGTTATACGGGGTGAAATAAAATTAACTGCGCCATCAAAAGTAGTAGCCGGACCAACACGAAGAATTGCTGCTCCTGTAAGCGTTAAATTTTGAGTTGTGTTACCACTTTGTGTGAATCTCTTTAGCCGAAGTTCACCTGAAGAAAAACCTGAAGCCCCCACTGAAATGGTTTTACCACTTGCCAGTGAAGCACTAGCCCCTCCATTATCTCCAAAATAAATTCCGTTTCCGGAAGGAGAGTTTACAACGATATTTCCACCGAAGATATTACCTGCAGAATTTTGCGCCATGCTGATGAGCGCAGTTCCAGTATTGAAGAGGGTGAGGTCGTTATTAAAAACATCGTTGGAGGTGCCTGCGCTGATAAAATTTCCAGCGCCAGAGTTTACCAGTGTTGTAACATTATTGAAAATGTTATTTCCTGTACTGGTGTTGGCTGTGGCACCATTCTTTTCGATATAGGTCACTCCGTTAAAGGTGCAGCCATTCAAAAAGATCTGGGGCGTAATGAAGGTTACATTTCCATTGAATGTGGAAGACGGACCAATGGTTATATTGGAAGTGCCACTCAGGGTAATATTTTGTGCTGTTCCGCCTACTTGCGTAAACCGCGATAACGTTAAGGTACCTGTGGTAAATGTTCCGGGTCCGGCATCTTGAATCGTAAATCCATTCGCGAGTGTTGCATTTCCGGTAGCACTGCCAAACAAAATACCTCTTCCATTGGTACTGGAAACGAAAATATTTCCATTGATAACAGCACTCCCATCATTGCCAATGATGATACCAGAGTTTGTGCTGGTATTAGTACAATTCAGTGTAAGCGTTCCATTGAATGTTGCTGTTGAAGAAGCGTTCCGGGCTATAATTAAATTGTTACTAGCCGTATTGGTTCCACTGTGGTTGATTGTGACATTTCCGTTAAAAAGATTGCCTGCTGAGCTTATTCCTATTTGGATTCGATTGCTTCCTGTGTTGTTTACGATCAGTGAAGAATTGAATACATCAGCAATTGTATTTGCCAGTTCAAAAGACCCTGAACCACTATTCACCAAGGTGGTTGGCCCATTGAAAAGATCACCGCCATCTCCGGTATTGTCTCCCGCTCCATTTTTTTCAATGTACGCAGTGCCGCTGAACGTTGATCCATTTAAAAAAACCTGCGGTGCGATAAAATTTACATCACCGCCAAACGAAGATAAAGGGCCCAGGCGCAAGGCGCAGGTGTTGGTTAATGTTATAGACTGAGGTGTAGCACCGACTTGTGTAAAACGTAATAAGCGAAGGTCTCCTGAACTAAAACCTAATCCACCAACGGAAATAGATTTCCCTGCTGCCAGTGTTGAACTCCCGGAAGCATTGAGTGAAAAATAGATTCCGTTGCCGCTAATTGAGTTGACCGTTATATTTCCATTGAAAGTTGTTCCCGGTACATTATGGGCCATATAAATAACTCCGGTGCCGGAGTTAGTCAGCGTCAGGTCGTTATTGAACGTATCGGGGTTCGTATTCGCAGTGATCAATTGGGCACTTCCTGAATTGACCAGCGTTGTAACGCCATTGAAAATATTATTTCCCGTACCGGTATTATTAGTGCCTCCTGTCTTTTCGATGTATGTTGTTCCGTTGTACGTAGCTCCATTCAACAATATCTGCGGAGCAATAAAGTTTACATCCCCATCAAATTGGGAATTGGGTCCGAGTCTAAGGGTACCTGCTGTACTTGAGAGGGTAACGTTTTGGGTTGTTGGTCCCAGTTGCGTAAATCGTATGAGGCGTAAATCACCGGAAGTAAACCCGAGTCCGCCAATGGAAAGTGATTTGCCGCTGGCGAGAGTTGCTGTAGCTCCCACACCACCATTACAGAAGTAGATACCACCACCAGAAGTTGAATTGAGTGTAACATTCCCACCGAATACATTTCCGGCTGAGTTCTCGGCCATACCGATGAGGGCGGTCCCGGTATTGGTGAGGGTAAGATCGTTGTTGAATACATCGTTGGAGGTATTGCCACTGATCAGGTTTCCACTGCCTGAATTGACAAGGGTCGTAACGCCATTAAAAATGTTGTTGCCAGTTCCTGCGTTTGCCACAGCGCCTGTTTTTTCGATGTATGTTGTTCCGTTGTACGTGCATCCATTTAAAAAAAGCCGAGGTGCTATAAAGGTAACGTCACCATTAAATTCTGATGATGGTCCCAGGTATAATGTAGCTGTACCTGTTAGGGTTAGTGCTTGTAAAGTGGAACCAGTTTGCGTAAAGTTTCTATACCTGAGCTGACCCTGATCAAATCCTCCGGGACCAATACTCATACTGCCATTTCCCAGTGTAACATTTCCGCTTCCTTGCGAGAGGTAAATAACATCCGAGCAAAGGCTCGTGAATTCAATGGCGTTATTGAAGTTAACTGTACCATCTACGCCTACATAAAAATCACCACCTCCACTGGCATTCGAAATAAAAACTACGGGGCCGTTAAACGTTGTGCTGGTGCCGGCATCGTAACTGAGGTGAATGTCGCTTTGATTGCCGTTGTTGACAAACGTTGCTGAGCCGTTAAATGTAGTCTCGCCTCCAGCCAGTCGGCTTACCTGAATACGATTATTATTATCGGTGGCGGCCGAACTATTGAAGACCGCATCTCCGTTGAAAACAGTTCCTGATGTTTCTTCAGAAATTCGAATGCGGTTACCACCCACGTTATTGAATGTTGATGTGCCGTTGAAAGTATCTCCAGCATCACCCGGTGTGCTTCCAAAGACCAAATCACCTCCCTGATTGGTGACGGTAGTAGTGCCCATGAAGACATTCCCTCCGCGGAGGTTGTTCGTACTGGAACCAGTTTTTGTAAGTTGAGCAATTCCGTTAAAGGTGCTCGTATTAAGACCAAGGTTAGCCGCTACGGCATCAATGTTCCCATTAAAAATCGTATTTGGTCCAAAAGTCAGCGTGGCTGTATTATTACCGGTAAGCGAAAATGAATGTGGTGTAGAACCGGTTTGGGTGAAATTGCTCAGGCTCAGGTTACCGCTTCCTGAAGCACCAATACTTCCGATGCTAATTATTTTTGTGTCGGCCAATGTGGATGTTCCCCCCGCAGCTCCAAAAATAACACTGCCAGTATTGTTATAGTTAATGATGATGTTTTCATTAAACAACGTGCCGGTGGCTCCGCGAGCCAACGAAATGCTGCTGTTACTATTGATATTGAGCGTTACTGTATTATGAAAAATATCAGGGTTTGTCTCTCCCAATTGGAGCGGGTTATTGCTGGTGTTGGTAAGTTCAACGCTGGCGTTAAAAACATTTCCCCCAGTACCAGCATCGGTATTATTGGAGGTTTTGGTAAGGTTGATGGCGTTGTTAAAAACAGACCCATTAAAAAATAATCTGGCGGCAGTTCCAGTCAATGGCACATTAAACAAAGTACCGGAAAAGGTGGAAGTCCCACCATTTAATGTGAGTGTAGCTGGTGCCCCTGTATTTGAAAAAGACCCTGTGCTTAATGAGTTGGTTCCGGTCGTAGTTAAGGTAAAACCGCTCAAATCGATTGTACCGGAGTATCCATTGATGGTAAGACCCCCAACGGTAGGATCAATATCAAGAATGCAATCTCCATTTCTTCCGCCCACACCATTAAATATGGCTACGCTTCCTGCTACTGGTATAGAAGCTCCTCCTGCTCCCCCTGAGGCAGCTGACCAGTTAGCCGTATTATTCCAGTTTGAAGGGGTTGTAGCAATCCAATATCGGTTTTGGGCAATCAAGGTTTGCGAGGCGATAAACGCCAGAAAGAAGACAGAAGCCAATACAATTTTATTCATAGTGATAAAAACTGTTTCAACATGCAAATTACTGAATATTTCACTTGACCCTTGCAAACTGTGAATGTTTTGCCGTTGATTTGAAAAAGGTTTGAAATGCAGGACAGGTTATGAAAAAAGACAAAACTCCTTTGCTCTTAAAATTTATCCGGTGGGGATTTCCAAAACTGGAATGGTTGGCACCTGCTTTGGCGCGCAAGTTTTTTGTGAATCTCTTTTTCACGCCTCTTCATTATGCACCTACTGAAAAGGAAAGAAAGGCGGAGTCATATGCTGAAAAATTTTCATTAGAGGTTTCAGGCAAGCGCATTCAATGTTACGCCTGGGGAAAAGCTGATAAGGTTGTTTTTGTTATGCACGGATGGGCAGGACGAGCCACACAATTCAGAAGATTTTTAAAACCACTAAATGCTGCCGGTTATCGTGTTGTTGGTTTTGACGGGCCAGCTCATGGTCAGTCTGAAGGAAAGCGAACGAATATTATGGAGTTTGAAGCTGTGTTGAAAAAATTGATTGAGAAAGAAGGAAAGCCGGAGGCCATACTTTCACATTCTTTTGGAGGTGGTGTTGCGTTATATGCTGTGATGAATAATTTACCAGTGCAGAAGCTTATTAACATTGCCAGCCCAACCATCGGTGATGAGATCATCAATACGTACCTAAAGGCTATCGGTGGGTCTTCCGGAACTAAAGAATTCTTTAAGGCCTACATTCAGAAAACAATGGGTAGACCCTTTGATGAGTTTACAGCATTACATTTTATAAAAAAGCTTCCACGCAAAATTGACTTAATGCTCGTTCACGATGATGCCGACCGGGAAGTTAGTATTCAACATCCTCTTGCGCTTCTTGAGCTCTATCCTTCGGCTACGTTGTATAAAACTTCCGGTCTTGGCCATAGCCGGATATTAAAAGATAATGCCGTTATTCAGGAATGTGTAACATTTATCGGCAGGAACTCGTCCATACAAAGCTGAGTCTTAAAAATGGCTTGGAAGACTTTGATCCTGCAACCAATAAGCGTTTACGGAGTATATCCAAGAACTAAACTTTTTAACTTATGTATGCATCCATGTAATTAGACCGTTAAAGTGTAAACTAATTCGAAATGATTTCCAGTAGCAGTGACTAAACTGCATTATTTTTAACATATGAAAATTATAGAAACGCACCACATCGCCAAGGTTTATAAAATGGGCAATAACATTGTTAACGCCCTTCAGGACGTCACCATTTCCATCGATAAAGGCGAATACGTTGCCTTTATGGGCCCTTCCGGTTCGGGAAAGTCAACGCTGATGAATATTGTCGGATGCCTTGATTCACCCACAACCGGTACCTATATGCTTAATAATAACATGGTGAGTGAGATGACGGAGAATGAACTCGCGGAGGTACGGAATAAGGAAATTGGCTTTGTATTTCAGACGTTTAACCTGTTGCCCCGTGCTTCGGCTTTAGAAAATGTTGCTCTTCCCCTTATTTATGCAGGGTATAACCGCTCCGATCGTGAAGAAATGGCAATGGCTGCCCTGGAGAGTGTAAGTTTGGCCGATCGCCATCATCACAAACCAAATGAACTTTCCGGTGGTCAGCGGCAGCGTGTAGCTATTGCCCGGGCCTTGGTTAACAATCCGTCCATTATTTTGGCCGATGAGCCCACGGGTAACCTGGATACCAAAACATCCTACGATATCATGAACCTGTTTCAGGAACTTCACGATAAGGGAAACACCATTATTATGGTAACGCACGAGGATGACATTGCTCATTATTCACACCGAATCATCCGTCTTCGCGATGGATTGATTGAGTGGGACCGCAAGAATGAAAATGTGAATCGCACACAAACCGTTGCGGCTCATTAACTAAATATCATTAAAGTGTAAGGTTTAAGTTTCGCATAAGCCCGGAGTGTTCGCTCCGGGTTTTGTATTTTTAAATTTATTTGCAACGATGAAAATCTATACCAAGACCGGAGATCAGGGAACTACCTCATTGTTTGGAGGGAAGCGTGTTTCGAAGTCCGATCTGCGCATTGATACGTACGGCACTGTAGACGAATTAAATTCCTTTATTGGCCTGGTTCGCGATCAGGAAGTAAATCAACAGCGAAAAAATATTTTGGTAGAGATTCAGGACCGACTTTTTACCATCGGCTCTATCCTTGCAACAGAGCCTGGAAATACGAAAGTTAAAATCCCGGCTCTTGCTGAAACTGATATTGTGTTTCTGGAAACAGCGATCGATGAAATGGAATCTCAGTTGCCGCCTATGAAATTTTTTGTTCTACCAGGAGGGCATCCATCGGTTTCTTTTTGTCACGTGGCGCGCACCGTTTGCCGCAGGGCAGAACGCCTGACGATTGCCCTTAACCATCTTGAACCCATTGAGACTTTAGTCATTAAATACCTGAACCGCCTCTCTGATTATCTCTTCGTTCTTTCCCGCAAAATGTCGCACGAATTAGGCGCGGAAGAAACACCCTGGAAACCACGCATGTAAATCCCTAACATCTGTTAGTCATCTTTTAGAAATAGCGCTATCTTGGCGCGATAACGCTTTAAAATATGATTGATACGTTGAAAATTAATATTGAGCGCGTGGCCAAATCGCGCCTTTCTGAAGTTGATTTTTCAAATATTCCGTTCGGAAAGAACTTTACTGACCACATGTTTTTAGCCGATTACCGTGATGGGGAATGGAAAAACCTGCACATCATACCATATGGATATATGCCAGTAAGTCCGGCAACTCCGGCCATTCACTACGGTCAGTCAATTTTTGAAGGTATGAAAGCCCATCGCGGACCAACCGGAGAAACATTAGTATTCCGGCCAGCCGACAATTGGAAACGGATGAACATCTCCGCAGCGCGGATGTGCATGCCCCTGATACCGGAAGATTTATTTATGGATAGTCTCAGCACATTGATTGACCTTGACCGACAATGGATTCCCGATACTGAGGGTTCATCACTGTATATCCGGCCATTCATGTTTTCAGCCGATGAGTACATTGGCATTCGCCCATCGCAGGATTTTACATTCATGATCATTTTGAGTCCGGCTGGCCCCTATTATGCTGCACCGGTAAAAGTTAAAATAGAAACACATTATACACGTGCAGTAGCCGGTGGAACAGGCTATGCAAAAGCAGGTGGAAATTATGGTGGTGCAATTTACCCTGCGAAACTTGCGCAGGAGAAAGGCTATCATCAGTTGATTTGGACCGATGGTAAGAATCATGAATACATTGAAGAATCAGGAACCATGAACGTGATGTTTGTGATAAATGATACGCTGGTAACACCAGCCTTAAGCGATTCCATTTTAGCTGGCATTACCCGCGATAGTGTTTTAACCCTGGCGCGTCATTGGGGAATGAAGGTGGCGGAACGAAAGATAGCGGTGAAGGAGATTATAGAAGGGATTGAAGATGGAACTGTGACAGAGGCCTTTGGCGTGGGCACAGCAGCCACCATTGCTCCGATTGAATTGATTGGCCATGAAGGAAAAGATTATGTGCTGCCGCCTGTTGAAAGCCGAAAGTTTTCCACTAAAGTTTATCAGGAATTGGATGCGATCAAGCGCGGCACAATGCCAGATCCTTTTGGTTGGATAGCCAGAATGTAGGAAGAAAAACGATCTAGCCTTACTTGTGAAAATATTCCTTCATCCTTGTATCTTTAACAAGATGGATGCTGTGATACAATTGACCAGGATGAAGCAAATTATAGTGGTGTGTCTGATCATAGTAATTACCCAGGGTGCATTTGCGCAGAAACAATTGGTGCTGTTGAAAAGAGAAAAAGTTGTTTTGCGGCTTTATCCGGGTGATGAGATTACATTCAAACTGAAAACCAGTAACACAAAAGTTACTTCGTATGTCAACAACCTGTATGATACGGCCGTTGTAACGCATCGCGATACGATTCCCTTTCATAAAATTGACAGAATTTATTTTAAGCAAACCAAATTTTACAATGTGGTGGGTGGACTTCTTGTAGTTGGAGGGGCGGGATTGTTTCTTATCGACCAGTTTAATCAAATTGTTGTTCAGGGTGAGTCTCCATCCCTGGATGACAACGTCACAACACTTTCGCTATCAGCCGTAGCCGTTGGCCTACCCATGATGCTCATCAAAAAAAAATCGCAGCGACTAGGATATAAATACCGCTTGCTTACCGCGAAGAAAGGCTCCCTTTTTTATCAGCCTGAACTTACTAACTACATGACTCCATTTGGTCAGTAATGCCCACAAACTATCGGGCGAAGTATCAGACTTTTGTTACCTTTGACGAAAATTTTCTACCATGACTACTGAACAGTTGAAAGACTTGAAGGCTCGTATGAGCGCCTTGAGGAGGTATCTTTGACTACGATCGTAAGTGCCTCGAATTGAAGGATGAAGAACTCATCACCCAGCAAGCCGAATTCTGGAATAATCCCAAACAAGCTGAAGTTATCCTTAAAAATATCCGCGCCAAAAAGATATGGACCGATGCGTTTGATCGCGTCAATAAACTGGTAGACGATCTCGATGTGTTAAACGAGTTTCACGAAGCAGGCGATGTAGGTGAAGATGAACTGGAGCGTGAATACCGCAAGACAGCCCTGGCGGTTGAAGAATTGGAATTCAAGAAAATGCTGAGCCACGAAGAAGATCAACTCAGCGCCATGGTCGAGATCAACCCCGGAGCCGGAGGAACAGAGAGCCAGGATTGGGCCGACATGCTTAACCGGATGTATATCATGTGGGGTGAAAAAAGTGGCTACAAAGTTACCCAGGTCGATTACCAATCGGGTGATGTGGCGGGTATCAAATCAGCTACGCTGGAGATAGACGGACCATTCGCCTATGGAAAATTAAAATCAGAGATTGGCGTGCACCGCCTGGTGCGCATATCGCCTTACGATTCAAATCAACGAAGACATACTTCATTTGCCTCTATTTTTGTGTATCCAAAAGTCGATGATTCAATTGAGATCGAAGTCAATCCTGCGGATATTGAAATTCAAACTTCACGCTCCGGTGGCGCAGGTGGACAAAATGTGAACAAGGTGGAGACCAAAGTGCAACTCACACACAAGCCCACCGGTATTGTTATTGTTTGCCAGGTAGAGCGGTCTCAACATGCCAACCGTGAGCGGGCCATGCAGATGTTGAAATCAAAACTGTATCAGGCCGAAATTGAAAAACGGAATGCGGCACGAGACAAGATAGAAGCCGGAAAAATGAAAATTGATTTTGGTTCACAAATCCGGAACTATGTATTACATCCGTACAAGCTGGTGAAAGATGCCAGAACCGGTGTAGAAAGTCATGATGCCCAGGGTGTTTTAGACGGTGACCTGGATGATTTCATCAAAGGCTTTTTGCTGAGCGCACAGGAACCACAACAGGCATAGTTAAAACTCCCTACAATCTTAGGCGGTGCGCCTTCGGCCATCACAACTTTTATGACTATGTCAAAATTTATATCTTAGCCATTCGGCTCGGATATATGATAAGAGTGTTTCTATTTGTGGTGTTGGTTTTTGGTGTTCCAGCCTTTCTTTCTGCCCAGGTTTTTCTTGTTGAAGGTACGATTGTGGATGAACAGACACTCGATCCTGTACCCTATGCATCGATTAATGTTGTTGGTAGTTCTTCAGGCACAAGTTCCAATGCCGATGGTTCATTTGCCCTGAAAGTACCGGAACTTCACACGTTTAAAAAGTTCTCCATAAAAATATCTTGTATTGGTTACGAGAATCTTATTGTTGATAGTCCAACTGAAACACTGGCGATCAGACTAAAACCGACCCGTACAATTCTGAAAGAAGTTATCGTTTTTGGAAAGGACTTAACGCCACAAAAAATCGTACAACGCGCGTTTGATAATATTCCACGGAATTATAATTCAAAGCCATTTGTCTATCGAACTTTTTACCGTCATTATTGCCGCGATGATGACGTGTACGGCAGACTCATCGAAGCCGCTGTGGAAGTTTACAAACGAAAGGGCTATCGGATAATGCAGACTTATCCGGGAAGTAAAGATGAAGTTCGGGTTACGCAGTTACGCAGAAGTTTTGATAATACGAAGGTAAACACCAACCACGTGCCGATTGCCTTGTATAACATCTTAGCTACTGACATTGCAGGATACCAATCGAACATGAAAAGTTCAGATGATAATTGGATAGCCAGCATGGGCTTTCAGGAAGTAAGTGGTTTGAAAAAATACATTAACCTCTTTCGGTTTGATTTCCGCGGCATTACAGCTTTTGATAATGAAGAAGTTTACGAAATTGACTATCGGTTAAAGGCAGATACCATTCGTCTTTCATCAGGACTTGCCTATCCGATTGATTTTCACGGAACACTTTTCATTACCACCAACAGCTATGCATTTGTAAAAGCAGAGAGTATCCGTGCCACCAAAGCCGATACCCTTGCTACTACTGCGCTGTATCAGCGAAACGGGAACAAGTATTATTTATACCATGCTATCCGCGAGGGAAAAAGTTTCAGTCGCCAATTAAACTTTCAGCACGCGTTCCGCATTGAGCTGATAACTACGGATATTCTAACGCGTGATTTTCCTGTTTTTGAAGGTAAAGAGCCGGGTAAGGAAACACTTTTCACTATTCCGTTTGACACAACTTTTTGGGAGCGAAACAATACGTTGAAGGCCACGCCCCTGGAAGAAGAGATTGTAGCAGACCTTGAGCGCAGCTCATCCCTTTCTGATCAGTTTAAAACATACCGTGATGTCGAGCAGGAACGATATCTGAGCGGAAAGGAAGATGAAGCACGTTTTAATCTTTTTGTAGAACGTAACCACGGCCGGGTTCTTTACCTCAGCTTTTGGGCCAGTACAAATAAAACTTCGGTATCCGAACTTACGGAGGCGAGAAAAATTGTTGAGAAGTTTAAATCAAAAATCGCTTTTGTTCACCTGTCTGTTGATGATGACATCCTTTCGTGGAAAGAAACCTTGCGGAAGAATAAGTTAGAAAGTCCTTATGTTACCCATTTTCGAATCGGACCAGATTCGGATGCCGCAAAGCTTTTTGATTTTGTTCAGGTTCCGCATTATGTTTTGGTTGACAGAAAAGGTTTCTTTGTTGATCAGGATGCCAGGCGCCCCGATGACCCTGAGCTAGAGAAAGATTTCCTGCGACTATTGTCTGAAACGATTGATTAACCGGAACATTTACAAAACACAATTCTGGCTACTTTGCTTGAGCTCGCTTTTATTCTTTGCGAGCTTTAACATGATCATTCCTGAAATGAACAACTTCATCACCCAACTGGGTGGTGCGGCTTACAAAGGTTTTGTGATTTCATTATTTACACTAACAGCACTTTTATCACGGCCCTTCAGCGGAAAATTGGCCGATAAAGTCGGGCGTGTGCCTGTAATGATTTTTGGGTCAATAGTCTGTTTCATTTGCAGTTTGATCTATCCAATCCTTACCAGTGTGTCAGGTTTTTTAATACTGCGTTTAGCGCACGGGTTTTCAACAGGCTTTACACCTACCGGTCAAAGTGCCTATCTCGCAGATATTATTCCGGCAGAAAAAAGAGGTGAGGCGATGGGGTTACTGGGAACAGCGGGTTCTGTTGGCATGGCCCTGGGGCCTGCTTTCGGTGGTAACATCGTTCAGTTTTTTTCATTAGATGTCATGTTTTATTGTTCATCAGTATGCGCCATTATTTCAGTGTTGATTTTATCGGGGATAAAAGAAACCCTTCAGGTAAAGAATCGCTTCACGCCAGCCATGCTTAAAATTGAACGCCATGAGTGGTTTGAACCCCGTGTGTTTGCACCATGTATAGTGATGGTGTTGGGTGCTTTTGCCTATGGATCGGTGTTCACTGTTATATCAGATTTCGGTGAATTTGTTGGAATAAAAAATAAAGGCTTGCTCTTTACATACCTCACCATTGCTTCATTGGTTGTACGACTCCTCGGAGGTAAAGCATCTGACCGGTGGGGAAGGAAGCCTGTGCTGCGCGTATCCTTAAGTTTGATTGCTATTTCAATGGTAGTAATAGGTTTGGCCGATACGCAACTCCAATTGATCATTGGTGTGACCCTGTATGGATTTGCACAGGGAACAACCTCGCCAACCTTGCTGGCCTGGGCAACAGACTTAAGTGACATCAATCATAAGGGAAAGGGTCTGGCCAGTGTTTACATGGCGATGGAATTGGGTATTGGTTTTGGTGCATTGATTTCGGCATTCATTTATGATAATGATCCAAGTCGATTTTTCATTACTTTTTTTACCTGTAGTGTGTTGAGTACCTTGGCGTTTATATATTTGGTGATTACGGGCAGCAAAACAAAAGCATGAAGAAAACTTTTTTAGCGCTCTTTTTTATTGTCAGTGTAGGCGAGCTTGCCTCTCAGTTCATAGCCCATGCTTCAACGTTGCATCACATTTGCAAACCGCTGATCATGGTTACCCTGGCCGGCTGGTATCTTTTTTCCGTTGCGCGTGAATATCGATCGGCCTCATTGGTGTTCGCCATGGTCTTTTCTTTTCTGGGCGACAGTTTCCTGATGTATCAGGATAGAAATGGAATGTACTTCATGCTGGGCTTAGGTGCGTTTTTGGTTTCCCATATCTTTTACATTTTCGCATACCGACAACATCAATCGGAAGCAACGGGGGATGAATTACAGGGGATTCAAAAAATCAGGTTATCGTTCCCCATCATGCTGGCGGGTTCAGGACTCGTGGTGATTTTATATCCTACGCTGGGCGATTTAAAAGTACCGGTGATGATCTATGCTCTGGTGTTGGTGCTCATGGTAATGAATGCACTCTTTCGTTATGGCCGAACACGATCGAAAAGTTTCTGGATGGTTTTTGCGGGGGCCCTGTTGTTTATGATTTCGGACTCCCTGATTGCCATCCATAAATTTTATGCGCCAGTACAACATGAGGGTTTATGGATTATGGGAACCTACATCACCGCGCAATTTTTAATCGTGTCCGGATTAGTACAACACGATAGGCGATAGCCAAACGGATTCAGGCGGTATAACGTGAAACTTTCTGTATGCAAGATAGTGCTTCTTCGTGAACAGCGTGACGAAGCCATCTTGAAATCGAGCCTCTAAAATTTTTTTACTAATACTTGCAACGTAGAACGTGATGATTGTTCGAGAATTACTCCTTCCTTTTTCCGATAAGCATCAAACACTGCAGCGTCATAATTTTTTATGGTGATCAGGGTAAGCCCCAGGTTGTAATAAACTTCAAAATTCTGCTGCAATCGGTTAATCAGTTTCATCACTTTGCTTTCCCGGAAATCAGTGCAAAACGAAAATGAAATAGCAGAGTTCTGCATCACATTTATTTTAATGTCAAGTTCCGATAAGGTGATAAAAATATTCGATAGTTGTTGCTCACTGATGAAGGTGTAGTCTGTTACTTTACACGAAATGAGGCACTGGTTTTCCTTAAAAACAATAAGGGGAGGCAAATTATCCACCTTACATTCGTGGATGATTGTTCCCGGCAAGGATGGGTCATCGAAATTCTTGACCAGCAAAGGAATATTACGGTTGGCTAAGGGCTTAATGGTTTTAGGATGAATAACAGAAGCTCCGTAGTAGGTCATCTCTGCCGCTTCCCGAAAAGGAAGTTCATCAAAAACAAGGGCTTGCGGAAAGCGCCTGGGATCGGCACTCATTACGCCCGGCACATCTTTCCAGATGGTTACATCCGAAGCGTGTAAACAGGATGCAAAGATGGCAGCCGAATAGTCTGAGCCCTCGCGACCCAGCGTTGTAGTCAGACCCTCGGGTGATTGCCCGATGAAACCTTGTGTTACAACGACATTCGTTTCGAGTACCGGAATGAGTTGTTGAATCTGATCAGAAGATTTTTGCCAATCAACTTTACCCTCCCGAAAGCTATTGTCGGTGGCAATAAATTGACGGGCGTCTATCCAACGGGAAGAAACTCCCTGGTCAATAAGGTAATGGTGAAGAATGAGCGTTGAAAGAATTTCTCCCGTTGATACAACCTGATCGTACACCAGATCAACATCATCCGAAAGCGTTAACGCGGCACTGAGTTCCGCCATGATTTTTTCAATCTCATTCGCAACACCATGCTTGTTGTGGAACAGCGCAGCAGTAATTTGAGCATGGTATGCCTTCAACTCACGAAGTTCTTTTTCATACGCTTGTTTGCAGTGGTGGAGGGTAACGATTTTCTCCAGAAGATCAGTTGTCTTGCCCATGGCAGAGACAACAACCAGCAGGTTGTTTTTGTAAGCAGATTGGATAATGGAAGCCACGTTTTGAACGCCAGTTGCGTTTTTGACAGATGCACCTCCGAATTTAAAAACCTTCATTTTTATTGCACTAAATCGTTTGCGGATTACCTTTGCCTTACTTATACAGCATGCAAAGATTAACCAATAAACATCACTTACCAAGTATTGAATCGTCAAGGATTGCGCAATCCATTGGCATGGCGCTGGATCGGTTTATCAAGAACAATCAAAGTCAGTTTCAATATGCAAGCGGAGAACTTTCTCAGTTATTGCGCGATATCGCGTTAGCTTCGAAAGTAGTGAATCGCGAGGTAAATAAGGCTGGCCTGATCGATATTATGGGTGCTGTTGGATCGCAGAACACGGGGGGTGAAGACCAGCAGAAATTGGATGTACTGGCGAATATTCGGTTTAGCAGAGCGCTGGAGAAGGGGGGAGAAGTCTGTGCCCTGATTTCGGAGGAGACAGAATCTTTTGTGGATTTAAATAACGAGGGTAAGTACGTAATTGCCATTGATCCGCTGGATGGCTCATCAAACATTGACGTGAATGTTTCTATCGGTACTATCTTTTCTGTCTACCGAAGGAAAAGTCCGGCCGGTACACCCATCCAACCACAAGATATATTGCAAAAAGGATCGGAGCAGGTAGCCGCAGGCTATGTGCTTTACGGATCATCAACTATGCTGGTGTATACCACCGGTCATGGCGTTAACGGCTTTACGTACGAACCAACTCTGGGCGAATACTTTTTGTCGCACCCTTCCATGCGCATACCGGATGAAGGTAAAATTTATTCTATTAATGAAGGCTCTTCCAATTCCTTTCCAAAAGCGGTGAAGGAATACATTCAACTTTGTAAAGACAAAAATTATACAGCCCGCTACATCGGCTCGCTGGTAGCTGATTTTCACCGTAACATTTTAAAAGGAGGGATTTACGTTTATCCGGCTACCGCTAAAAATCCGAATGGCAAGCTCAGGCTAATGTATGAATGTAATGCATTGGCTTTTGTAGCGGAACAAGCTGGAGGAGCAGCAACCGATGGCAGTGGACGAATACTGGATATTCAAATCAATGATCTTCACCAGCGAACACCCTTCTATGTAGGTTCAAAAAATATGGTAGAACAGGCTATGCGCTTTTAGTGTCTTCACTTTTTTCTGCAGTGCTTAGAATTTCCGGAGCATATTTCAGTAAAATATCATACCACTTTACCAATTTTTTAATATCCGAAACGTAGACTCTGTTATCATCGTAATCCGGTAAAACGGACTTCAAAAAAGCTTTCAGTTCACTGGCATCGGCATTGGCATCGATGCCCAGGTCGTTACCAAATTCGGTATGGATTTTTTTCAATACTTCTTCGAGCGCAATTGTTCCTTCTTTGGTGGTAGTGTAAATGGAAATCTCATTCAGCAGGGATAGCCGCTGACTTGCACTGGCCATTACTTTGCTTTTGGCATCATCCAAAGACTCCAGTATGACACCCGATTTTGTTGGTGCTACTACCCTAAACAATCCGCCCTTACCCGATATCGTTGCTATTTCTGCCAGTGTCATACGTTATGATTTAAGCGGGCAAATCTAAACAATTTTAATGTTGTGCAGTGAGCGTGTTTTGGATAAAGTCGAGTACTTCCTCCCTGCCTTTTTTGTCGGTAGAAGATGTAGTGAAAAGTGGCGGGAGATCATCCCACGTGGTGTAGAGCGCTTTCTTAAACTGCGCAATATTTTTTTGGAGTTCATTTTTGCTAACCTTGTCGGTCTTGGTAAAAACAATTCCCAACGGAACACCCTTTTCGCCAGCCCAGGTGATAAAGCTCATATCATTTGCCTGTGGTTCTAAACGGCAATCGATAAGAATAAAAAGGAAGTCAATGTTTTCGCGCTTTAACACGTACTCTTCAATGATTTTTCCAAAACCTGCCCGTTTTTCCTTGCTGGCACTGGCATACCCGTATCCCGGAAGGTCAACCAAATACCATGAACTATTGATGATGTAGTGGTTAATGGTTTGCGTTTTACCGGGCTTAACGGAAATTTTAGCCAGTTTTTTCCGCATTGTCAGCATGTTAATTAGCGATGATTTACCAACATTAGATCGACCAATAAAGGCGAACTCGGGCTTATCCGGAGCGGGGCATTTACGTACATCAGCATAGCTTGATACGAACTCAGCCTGGGTTATTTCCATAAATCGGGTTATCTTAAAGTAAAGATTGAAGGGCAAAATACTAAGATTGTAATTTACGCATACCTTATGATTTTATTTTTGTGCGTAAATGTCCCAATTTTACTATATTGGCATAAAATGAATGGTTTTTCTTTTAAACTTTATTGATCAAACTTTTTAAGCGATGTCCAGTATCCGTAGTGTACTGATTTTTTCAACTTTCTATCTGGTATTTCACATTTCCGCTTTTAGTCAGGGAGACCCCAAGGAAACAGCGCGCCAGTATCTTGAAGTTGCTGAAGGTATGATAACCGAGACCAAGGCTATTGATGATGCGCGGGGCCTGATGGTTACGGCTGCCGACTTGGACACCACATTTTTAAAAGCCAACTATGAAGCCGGTAGGTTACACTTGCTTACTATCGGGAAAGACCTTGCTGTAAAGTATTTTCAACGCGTATACCGTCAGGATCCAAACTATCGGTTTGACATTGAATTCTCTATTGGCAGAAGTTATCAGTACGGCCTGGAGTTCGACAAGGCCATTGAATATTATACACGCTATAAAGAACGATTAGCCAAGAAACCTAACTATCAGGGAAGAGATAAGGTTGATCTGGCCACGGTTGACCGTCATATTTACGAATCCCAAAATGGTAAGGAGTTTACCAGCAACCCGGGTAATTTTTCCATTGTGAATATAGGAAGGGAGATCAACTCAGAATATGAAGACTATGCTCCGGTATTAAATGAAAAGGAAGATGAAATTGTTTTCACTACGCGCAGAAGGGAGGATAACCTCAATGAGAACGTGGATAATGACAACAAACCTTTTGAGGATATTTTCTACGCGAAAAAATCAGGCAACACCTGGACGTATGCGAAGAACATTGGAACGAAAGTAAATACGCCTTATCATGACTCAAACCTGGCCTTATCGGCCGATGGAAGTATACTTTTTATTTACAAAGATGATGGTGGTGGTGACATCTATTTTTGCGACCGCCAGCCTGATGGCAGTTGGGGCGCACCCAAACCCATGCCGGGCATTATTAACTCCAGCTTTGAAGAGAAATCGATCACTATTTCCAAAGACGAGAAAACCTTATACTTCACCAGCAATCGTCCGGGGGGCTATGGTGGTACCGATATTTACCGCGCTACTAAAGACAGTAAGGGTGAATGGTCTAACGTGAAGAACCTGGGGCCAGTCATCAATACTGAGTTTGATGAAGATGGCCCATTCATCGACTATGATGACGTAACATTTTATTTCAGTAGCAAAGGACATAAAGGTATGGGTGGCCATGATATTTTCCGGAGCACCTATAATCCACAAAAGAATGAATGGAGCGAACCAACCAATTTAGGCTACCCAATCAATACACCCGATGATGATGTCTATTTCATCAGTTCTGTTGATGGAAAGCGGGCTTATTATTCATCCGTTAGAGATGATGGAATGGGCTATACGGATATTTACCTGATTACCATTCCCGAAGGCTTGAAAAACACAGAACCTATTACTGCCATCAAGCCTGACGTTCCGAAAGACACCGCCACGGTAGCAGCGATTATTCCGGTAGAACCCAAAGTTGAACCTAAAGTAGAGCCAAAAACTGAACCTAAAGTAGAGCCAAAGAAGGTTCTCCAACCACTGAAGTACATTGTAAGTGTAGTTGATGCATCGGATCAAGCGCCACTTAATGCCAAGGTAAAATTGCAGGGCGCTAAAGATAATGTTATTGTCGGTGCCGAGAATATGGGAACAGGCGTGTACCAATTCTCAATAGTAAATACAAAGTCAAAAGAATATCGCTTATCGGCTGAGCTGGAAGGCTATGTTTTTCAAAACATAAACCTCACTCTTGAAGGTGCATCGGAACAAGAGAAAACCCTTACCCGAACTATCGCCATGCGCAAGCTATCGGTTGGAGTAACTTCGATTTTGAGAAATATTTATTTTGATTTCGATAAAGCCACTTTCAAAACAGAAGCTTATCCGGAATTAAATAAACTCGAAGCCATGATGCGGCAGAATGAAAACCTGATGGTGGAGATTGGGGGTCATACAGATGCGGTTGGTACCAAGGCCTATAACATGATTCTTTCAAAACGCAGGGCTGAGGCTGTCAAGGATTTCCTTACGAAAAAAGGAATTGATGCCCGCAGAATCACGGCTGTAGGGTACGGAAAGACCAAACCACTCGCCAGTAACGATGATGAGGATGAAGGCCGCGAACTGAACAGAAGGGTTGAGTTCAAGGTTCTGTCGAACTAAATTTCTTTGCTTGTTCGTAAACCTCTAACTTGCCACCTTGTTTAGGAGCAAAGCAAGTTTGTGATGACTGTAGTACCCTATAAGGAAGCCCAATCAAGTAAAAAGGAGCAGGTGGCTAAAATGTTTGACAACATCAGCCAGCGGTACGATTTTTTAAATCATTTCCTAAGCCTGGGCATCGACAAAGGCTGGCGCAAAAAAGCCATCCGGTTGTTGCAGGCATCTCATCCAAAGATAGTACTCGATGTAGCTACCGGCACTGGCGATTTTGCTTTGGAGGCTCTTCGCCTGAATCCTGATAAAGTAATCGGTGTCGATATTTCTGAAGGTATGCTGGAGATGGGCCGAAAGAAAATTGTGACCCGCGGCTTATCGAATAAAATAGAACTTCGCAGTGGGGACTCAGAAAATCTTCCCTTTGAGGAAAATAAGTTTGATGCTGTAACCGTTGCATTTGGGGTACGAAACTTTGAGAACCTGGAGACTGGCCTTCAGGAAATTTTTAGAGTCCTTAAACCCGGGGCTACCGTTGTGATCCTGGAATTTTCGCGACCGCAAAAGTTTCCATTCAAACAGCTTTACAACGTTTACTTTAAGGGCATTTTGCCAAAGATTGGCCAGTTGATTTCGAAAGACAAAGCAGCATATACCTATTTGCCGGAATCTGTCGAGGCTTTTCCGGATGGCGTGGAGTTCGAACGGATTCTACAGAAAGTTGGATTTAAAAACACAGCATGCATACCGCTTACATTTGGAATAAGCTCCATTTACACCGGTCGAAAGTAATTCTGCTTTTCGTGATCGTGTTGTGCGGAAGTCAGCTTGCACTTGCCCAGAAAGGGCGTTGGGTTCAGCGCAACAATCCCAACTATGATGAAAAAAAATTAACCTATGGCTTTTTGATTGGTTTGCATACAGCTGCTTATCAGATCAAGTATTCTGATAAATTCGTATCACCTGCTTTCGATACCGTATTTGCTGTTCAACCTGCATGGAAACCCGGATTCTCATTAGGATTTATTGTGAATTACAAACTTGCCGATTTCTTAGATATCCGCCTTACCCCAGAAGTTGCTTTTTATGAACACAGCCTGACATACCTGTATACAGACGATACCCCCACGGATCAGCAACTGGTTGAAACCACCATGGTAGAATTTCCGATTTTACTTAAATACAAATCTGAAAGGAGGGGAAATATTCGCATGTACATGATCGGTGGCGTAAAGCCTGGCATTGAGGCTTCCGGTAAAAAAGATATCGATCAAACCATAACAACCATTGAGATAAAGTCTACACAACTAAATCTTGAATTCGGTTTTGGATTTGATTTGTACTACCCCTTATTTAAGTTCTCACCTGAGCTTCGGTTTTCACGTGGCATAACCAACGTGTTGGATAACACAACCAATAAATATGGTCAGCCGCTGAGCAGTATCACTACCAATACGATTACACTTTATTTACTCTTTCAATAAGATGACGTCAAAAATAGCATTGATAACCGGGGCCACCGCTGGAATAGGTGAGGCAACTGCGCGATTGCTAGCCAGAAAACACTACAGACTTATACTCTGCGGCAGGCGACAGGACCGATTGGAAAAATTAAATGCTGATTTATCGGCTCAAACGGAGGTCATCACATTGTGTTTTGATGTTCGCGATAAGGATGCAGTAAAAAAATCGATTGACAGTTTACCGGATGCATGGAAGTCCATTGATATCCTGATCAACAATGCAGGCAATGCACATGGTTTTGATCCTATTCAAACGGGTAGCCTGGAGGATTGGGATGCCATGATTGATATCAACGTGAAGGGTTTGCTGTATGTATCACGTGAAATCATTCCGGGAATGACCGACCGCAGAGCAGGGCATATTATTAACCTCGGATCAATTGCCGGAAAGGAAGTATATCCGAATGGAAATGTTTACTGCGCCAGTAAGTTTGCAGTTGATGCCCTGACCCGTGGTATGCGCATGGACTTAAATCCTTTTGGGATAAAAGTTACTTCCATTAATCCTGGATTGGTAGAGACAGAATTCTCGCTGGTGAGATTTAAAGGTGATGAACCGCGCGCGCGTTCTATTTATAAGGGTATTGAACCCCTTACTGCCGATAACATTGCCGACATTATTGAGTACGTTTTGTCAAGTCCAGCGCACGTGGTGCTGGCCGACATTACTGTATTTCCGGTTGCTCAGGGAAGCAGTACGTTAGTCAGACGTGACTAAATAAGTTTCAACAGCGTGGATGCATCCAATTCATGCGCTCCGTTAAAGGCTATGATGGCGGGATGAATCCCTAACTTGTGCGATAATATTTTCATTTCATGGAGGTGCTCTTCCGTCATAAACGGATCATTTTTTCCATAGACAAAAACCACTTCTTTGTTTTTCCATATTTCCGATCCAGCCGTTATATCCATATCAGGGGGAAATACACCGGCCCATAAAATGATGCGTTGGAAATTGGAGGTCTTGCTAACTACCCAACGGGAAGCTGTTGCAGCACCCTGTGAAAACCCCAGCAGTGTTACCGGAATAGTTGACAACTGAATTTCTTTGCGGTAGACATCACTCAGATACTGAATATAATTTTCGATTTCCATCAATCTATTCTCTTTGGTCATCCAGGTTGCACCCACACGATTGTTTCCGGTTTGCGCACGCGAAGCAATATCTTCCAGGTAAAATCGTGATAGTCCTTCCGGAGCGATGATGCAAATGTTGTGTTCCTGCAGCAGGGCAAATTTTCGGATAAAGTAACGGGCAAGTTGACCATAGCCGTGAAGCACAAACCAAATTTGCCGGGTGTTGGAATTGATTTCACCAAATTTGAAATACCGTGCTTTGCAGGTGAACGTGAGCTCGAATTCTTCCATAGTCTTAAAAAATAAAAAGGCCTTCCTTGAGGAAAGCCTTTATATTATTGATGTGTATTGATAATCAGCGTTTGAAGCCGAGGGCACTTCCCCCACAATACTCCGTTGATCCGTCAAATGTATATTGGATATAATAAATACCTGTTGTATTGCAGGGATACGCGATGGCTGAAATAAATTGTCCATTCACTTTGCTGGTTGCCACCTTATTTCGATTAGAATCATAAAGACTCACCACGATACCATCGGTGCTTTGCCCAGGCGCGCAAATATTAATCATATACTGTGTTCCCTTTGTAAACACATACGAGTACTCAACATACTCTTTTCCTCCTTTTTCAATTTTATAACTCTTGAGGAAGTTGAAGCCAGCGGCAAGTTTAGGAATACACTGATTAGTCAGTGCTTCCGAGTTGCACTGTCCGATGACTTCTAAGGTGCTTAGAATACAAACGGATAGGACAATGAATATTAACTTTTTCATAATTGGGCTCCTTAAATATTAGCTTATTACCTTGGTTCTGATACTTTGTACAGTCGATCTGATATTCTTAATATCCTCAGCAGTAATTTCGATCGTGCTGGTGCTATTGTCTTTAATGACCATTACACCGTTTACTACTTCGAAGGTTGATTCTTTATAGGTGTAGGTGATATTTACCTTATCGAATACTTTTTTTAATTCTTCCATGTCCGTTAGTAAGGCGGCCATATTAGCATCGGACTCCTTGTAAAAAGAAAGTAACAACATGATGTTCTCCAGAATAATTTTCTGCTCACCAATGGTTTCGTTGAGTTGCGTGTTATCAGGACTGGAATTAGCAACCTCGCATGTAATGTGTAAAGCTTCCAGCCATCCACCGGTAAGTAGAAGTACGCTCAGGTTGGCCCTGCTTTGTGTTTGTAAATAGTGATTGATGCTATTGAAGTTCTGCGTTGTAATCAGGAGCAGCGAATCCAGATTTTTGCTGTTTGTGGCAAGACGACCAATCGTTTCGATATCGAAAAACTGACCAATATTCAATCCATTCGCCAATTCTTTGATGGAAGCCATATACTTCAATCCATCCTGATTTTGCTCGTAAATATTGGTGTAACCCAGGTCAGTGCCATAAATACCCAGGTTAAGTGCTTTTTTGTAGTTGCTGTTGTACTTTGATGTGTTATCAGCTGAATTCAGGTAGGCAGCATTGTACTTTTTGCCAGATTCTTTCAGCAGTGTTGATATTTCCAACGGGCTCGGAATTGACTGAAGAATACCATCAATAACTTCTTCGGATATAGTTGGGCCTTCAGTTTTTGCTGAATCGAGCAGTTCTTTCAGTGCTTGTTCATCCGATTTTTGACCGGAACCACAAGCCGATAGGATTGCCAGAATAAGCCCGATAGTTACAATTCTCATAGTTATAAAATTATGCGTCTACAAAGTTAAAAATTCGGCATTACCGGCCAAAAAGTTACCTGAATGCCTTATTTATTTTTTGCCAGGTTAACCTTGGGTAAGTTGACTTTCCCCGGTACCCGATCAAATGAGTTGACCAATTTACGGAGAAGTTCAAAGTACAGGGTAATATACAGGATTACCGTCATAAGCCAAATCACCATCAAATCGAACCAATAAGTGCTGACCGTGACACCAAACAGATTTTTCTCGGGAGCAAAGAAATGCGTACGATAATCCAATGCGTGCGCTGGTTTAGGGTCGTTAAAGATCGGATTAATCAGTTGAATGAGTTCTCCTTTAAACTCCAGAATTCTGTCTTTCTCTTTCACATTGCGGACTAAATCCGCGAGGCTTTCATTGTAATACTTGTTTTTGGATTTGTTGATACTATAGCCCTTATCTTCGGATTCTTTCTTGGCAAAAATCTGATCGCGTGTCATCACCGCTTTGTTATACAGTCCCTGATAGAATTTTTTGTAGGCCATGAGAAACTCTTCCAATTTCTGATCGGCTATTTTACTATAGCTTTCAACCGTCCACGGTTTGTCTAAAAATCCTTCCAAGCCTTTATTGAAAAGTTCCTCTTTACGCAGGTTATCCTGAATGATGTTCAGATCCTTTTGCATAATGGCTTTCACCGAGTCGCTGGTGGTGGAAAGATTATCGGCTATGAATTTCCTTTTGCGGTTAAGCTCCTCGACCAGATAAGATGCTTTGAAGTCGGCTTGTGATTCTATTTTCTCATATTCGAAATACTCTTTTTCAAAGGAATTGTTTTTAAATTGATAGACGGCCAGGGCTTCATACGCCCAGCGCGAGGCCATCATATCTGCCACGATGGGTACTTTTCCTTTCGTACTGATAACATTGTTTAGTTTATCGAAACTGAATAACAAGCCACTCAGAATCATTTGGGGAATCAGCAAAAGCGGTATCATCACATACACGGTAACGGCTGAGTTAAAAGCCGATGAAATGTTAAGCCCCAGCACATTGGCCATACAAGAAATAGTAAAAAGCACAAAAGTGAACGGGAATAGCATACTCCATTCGATTTCCAGAATCAGGTTGCCGATCAAGACAAATGTTAATGTCTGTATGGCGGAGAGTGTAAAAAGTATCGCCAGCTTCGACATCAGGTAACTGTTCCAGCTCAGGTTAAGAAACGATTCGCGTTTAAGAATTTTGCGATCTCTGATAATTTCTTCTGCACTTACCGTCAAACCCATAAACAAGGCTACGATAATACTCATCAGCATGAAGGCTGGAAAGTTATCGTTAAAGCGGAAAATATATTCCTTGCCTCCGGGTGCACTCTTGTATTTGATAATGAACGCCAGAATCAATGCCAGTAGAGGAGCCTCTAACAAGTTAATAAGCAGGTATTGTTTGTTGCTCAGTTTAGAGAGTGTATCGCGTGTTGTAAAGATGATGGTTTGCTTCAACCGACTGGGAAGTGAGAGCGAATGGGGAGGTTCTTCTTTTACATCTTCTACCCGATTAATTTTAAATCGTTCTTTGTAGAGATCATACCACTGTGGAGGCGTGATTTTTCGTTTGTTGGTGGGCTGACCATATTCATCCACCACCTTAGCTTCAATGATGTTGAAGATTTGTTCGGGGTTAACATTACCGCAGGTTTCGCATTGGCCGCGGTTGCTATCCACCTGGTGTGTTGATTTTTTGAAATACGTAACAGCTTCAACGGGCGGACCATAATAAGCGGGATACCCACCCGTATCCATGATGATCATCTTATCGAACATTTTATAGATGTCGGATGATGGCTGGTGGATAACAACAAATATCAGTTTGCCTTTCAGCGATAATTCTTTTAGTAAGTCAATGACGTTTTCCGAATCACGGGAAGAAAGCCCGGAAGTAGGTTCATCCAGAAAAAGAATAGCAGGTTCACGAATCAGTTCAAGGGCAATGTTAAGACGCTTACGCTGGCCACCCGATATGGTTTTATCCAGCGGATTACCAACACGCAAATCCTTGCGCTGATCGAGGCCCAGGTTTTCTAGAACTTCCAGTACGCGTTTTTGCAATTGTTCTTCTGTATAATCTGCAAAACACAGCTTGGCGTTGTAGTACAAATTTTCGTACACGGTGAGTTCTTCAATCAGCAGATCATCTTGCGAAACGTAGCCGATAACACCGTGAATTCTGTCTTTTTGTTTATTGATATCGAACCCATTAATCAGAATCTGCCCGGTGGTAGGCTCAACCAATCCGGCCATCACATTTAGCAACGTGGTTTTACCGGCACCGCTGGCGCCCATGATGCCAATGAGTTTACCAGGGCCCTCTGAAATAAATACATTGCGTAAGCCAATGCCTCCGTTTGGAAACTTTAATTCGTCAATAACAACATTGAAGGAGAGTTTGGTGGTTTTAAGTTCCTCATTGAAGTTGGCTACCAGATCACTGTAGTAGAGCGCATCACCCGGTTGTGTTTTAATGGTGCTGCCATGCGAAAATAAGTAGACTCTGTTCTTCTGCATGGTAAAGCCATTCATCACGTTAAGTTCTTCGCCCAGATACTTGGTGAAGAACATTTCCACGCTGCTCACGCGCATGAAGATGAGGTTGCCTTCAATATGACCGTGAACGTGCTTATAAATTTTACCTTCGTCTGTTTTGTCTTCAGCATTCACCAAGAGGATATCCTGAAAGTTCAGCGATTTGGCGTCTTCGTTGGCAACAAAGCTTTCTATCAGGTTATATTCATACTGAACAATATTGAATACGGTGGATACTGTATTGATAATTTCTCTGCGTTGTGGAGAGAAGTTTTTATCGGAAACGACCAGTTCAAGGAGTTTAATCAGTACAACTACCTTTTGTTTCTGGGTAAGGGTTTTGTTGATCTTTTTACAAATACCCAGTGTTTTTACCGAGTCGCGAACGGAGGTGAGTTTAGCCTTACCATCATCTTCTTCGGTTTTTCCATAGCCTGAAAACTGATCGTATAAATCCAGGTATTCTTTAACAGAATCCTGATCCAATTCTGTTTGAAAGAAATTAATAACGTATTGTCGTTCTTTGGCAGTTACTCCGCCATCCTGTTTGGTAATGATGGCAAAAAGTTGAGTAAGGGCTTTGAGTATTTCTTCACTCATGGTCTAAAAAAAGTACTATAGGTTCGTTTATAAAGGTATAAAAAAATATCGGTTACCGGCCATTTTACCTTTGATAAAATGAACGGTAACCGACTAATTATGAGTGAATTAAATCAGTATGTTTTGAATTCGAAAGGAATTTCGACCAGTTCGGAGAACTCCTGCCCGGCCTCTTCCATGTCTTCATCATCTTCATGAAAATACCATACAATCTTCATCCCTTTGATATCTTCCAAGGCAGAGAGAACATCGAGTATTAATTTAGAGGAGGCGGTGTTGAAGTACTCCAGTTTGAATACAAAATCGGTGGAGGCATTCGCTTCGCTGCTGTATTGTTCAATCCACTCCAGTACAGGTCTGTAAAATTCAGCAGAGTCTTCGGGTAAAGAACGACCGGAGATTTCAAAGATTCCGTTTTTCTTATCGAGAATTATTTTTGGGGTATCTTCAGTTCCTTCAAGATTTAATATTTCCATGGTATACACTTTTTAATGTTCAACAATCAGGTTATTCAGCGGTTTCGCGGGGTACATGTACCGTGAGGCAGAAGAAACAGTACTCTGAGGACATTTCTGGAAATTCAAACTCCAGTTTTTGACCCGACTTACGTGCCATATCCACAAATCCTAAACCCGCACCTCCTTTGTCGGAGATGGTGGTATTTTTGATGATCTCTTTGTAGAGGTCTTTTAATCCATCACGATCAAGGCCATTGATTTGCTCAAGCTTTGACTTTAATCCGGGAATATTTTCTTTTCGGATTGGGTTACCAGACATAATGGAGTAGCGATTGCTTTCACGGCCGATCAGGAAGATTGCAGCGTGGCTCCGAATCTGTCCATCGACAAGCTCATCGCTGTGCTTAACAATATTTTGAAGCGCCTCAACCATCACATTGAATACCTTACGCTTGATGCTTGATTCTTCCCCGGAGGAATCAATATTACGCTCGGCCATGGCGAGAATTGACTTGGTTGTTTCCTGGGTAAAATCTCCCTGGTAAACCAAGATCAATTTCTGCGACATCATGGTGCGGTGCAGGTCATAGATAAAGTTCATGCTCAAAAGGATTAGATGAATTTGTAGTTTGCTAATTTATTAAGATTTACCGAATCGGGAGTGTGTTTTTAAACCCATTCGATGTTTTATTTAAAATTTAATTCCAATTAATAAGACATCGTCCGTCTGCTTCGTTTCCCCCCGCCAGTTTTCCCACTCATGATCGAAGGTTGCTATCGCTTCCTGCATGGGTAGTTGATGTACCCGCTCAATAATTTCACGCGTTTTCTTCGGTCCGAATTTTCTTCCCTCTGGTCCGCCAAACTGATCCGGGAAACCGTCAGAACTGAAGTAGATAGAATCGCCTTTCTTTAGGGTAACCTTGGTGTTAGTAAAGTTAGTCTGGTTCTTAAATATACCGCCACCGATCGGGAATTTATTTCCTTTGATTTCCTCCATCACACCGGCTTTCATAATGTAAAGTGGTCGGTGTGCCCCGGCATACTCTACTTCTCCGGCATTCAGGTTAATTTTACATAAGGCGATGTCCATACCATCTTTTGTGGTAGCATCCTCATCTTGGCGGAGAGTAGTGGTAACACCTTCATCGAGTAAGTCGAGAATTTTTCCAGGTTCGGTGATCTTACGGCTTCGCACGATGTCGTTGAGGAGGAAATAGCCGATCAACGATAGCAATGCACCGGGAACTCCGTGACCGGTACAGTCAACAGCAGCAATAAAAATATCGTCTTTAATCTGTACAAACCAGGGGAAATCTCCGGATACAACATCACGCGGTTTATACAGAATGAACGAGTCAGGAAGTGCCTTGCTGATTACCCGTGAATTTGGCAGAATGGCTGTCTGGATTCGCTTGGCATAGTTGATACTTTCGGTGATCTTCTTGTTTTTATTCTGGATTTCAAGTTCAATCAGTTTGCGTTCTGTAATATCGTGCGACACTACAAGAACAGACTCTAACACATTGGCTTCATCGTATTCCGGAATGGCGTTCACCTGCATGACTCGCTTACCCATTTCGGAAGGGAAGTCCATTTCGGTGGCAACTTTTCCATTGGAAGAGTTCACTTGCTCAACAATGCTTAACCAGCTATCAAGTACCTGTGTGTCGAGTTCTGTTTCCGATGCTTTTCGATTGAGGAATTCTGCCGGACCTTTTCCGGTATACGATTCAATAACCGGGTTGATATAGGAAATTGATCCACCTTCCAAACGGGTGATCAGATCAGGGGAGTTTTCAGACAAGGCTTGCATCTTGCTTCGCATGCGTTGTTCCTGCTCTGCTCTTCTTCGCTCGGTAATGTCGCGCGAGTTCAGGATGTAACCATGAATAGCAGGGTTCGACATACAATTTGTACCGGCTGATTCAATCCAGATGTAGTTACCCTCACGTGTTTTGTATTCGTACTGAACTGTAATCTTATCATCCGGACTGTTGATCATTTTCTGGAAGAGGTCTTTCACCGTATCGCGGTAATCCGGATGTACTTTGTCGATGTCACTCTTGCCAATCAGTTCCTTCTGACCGTAGCCTAAAATGGTTTCCACCGAAGGTGAAATATACCGGATACTCTGATCCTCTTCGTAAATGGTAATGACCTCAGAGGCATTTTCAAGCAGGAGTTGCATGCGTTTTTGCGTGCGGTTTACTTCTTCAATCTGCTCTTCGAGTTTTTGGTTGGAGCGCTTCAGTTCTTCCTGTGTGGCCTGCATCTCTTCGGCATTTTGGCGAAGCACTTCCTGTTTCTCTTTGAGTTCGTTACTCATCTCCTGCGATTCGGCCAGGAGTTTCCGCGTGCGTTCATTTACCTTGATGTTGAAAATTGTTCGTGCCAGAATCAAGCTGAGTTCCTGTACAAATTTTACTTGTGACGGATCGAACTTACGGAAGCCCGCAAACTCCAACACGCCATACACCTCTTCGTTGGTAATGAGGGGTACGATCATAATACATTTTGGGCGCTGATCGCCCAGGATGCCAGACGTAATGCTCACATAATCGTCCGGTATTTCGGTGCGCAGAATGGTGTCTTGTTCGGCTGCTGCCTGGCCCACAAGACCTTCGGCAAATTTGAAGGATGCCTTCAGATACTTTTTCCGGTTGTAAGCATAACTCGCACGTAAGTCTATGGTCTTCTGCCTGCCCTCATCGTTCACAACATAAAATGCGCCCTGGATGGCTCCTATTTTTTCGAGGATGAATTTAATAACGTCTTCTCCAAGGTTGTCGATAGAATCATGCATCCGGAGAATCTCACTGATTTCGGCAACGCCCCGAACGATCCAGTTCCGTTCTTTATCTCTTCGTTCGTTTTCAATCAGGTTGTTGCGCATGTTAATGAGCGACATACCCAGCATATCATTATCACTGGCGGGTTTGAATTCGGTGTCGTACTTGCCTTCACCAATGCGCTGAGCAAAGTTGGCATTGCCCTTCAGGGTTTCTACCAGCTCATCAACTTTATATTCCATCTGGCCAAACTCATCGTTGGCGTGTTGTTCGGTACTTTCAGGTAAAACACCTTGTGCCACCATACCCAGTTTATTTCGCATTTCATAGAGTGGTCGGGTAAGCGATCGCGAAAGCACCATCGAGAGCAACGTAGCCAGCGCCACAACACATAAGCCTGCATAAATAAAAGTATTGATCAATGTTCCTGTCTCACCGCGTGCTTCAGCAACATCTACTTTTGCCACCAAGACCCAACGCGCATGATTAATTTTCCGGGTAGTCTCCAACACGGCCTTGCCCCGGTAGTCTTTTCCGATTCGGTTGACAACACCACTGTCTAAGGTGATATTGATATTGGCAACAACAGAATCTTTAGCGTTAAAGGGTTTTACGATGGAGTTGTCGCGCAAGGGACTGATAATGGAAATGGCTTTGGACTTTGGATCACGTTGTGCCAGCAGGACCTCACCGGTTTCGCCAAGGCCCTGATAGTTTTTCAGTAGGCTAAATGTTTGGTCCAATTTTAAACGAATCAACAATACTTGATCACCATTGTTGGTAGAGAGTGTTGCTGCAGCAAAGGTGTAGTAGCCGCTTGAATCAGCTCTGACAATACTGAAATACAGACCATCTTGCTTAACCATAGCGAAGGTTGATCCGTCTGTGTCTAACGCATTCCCGGATTTTCCATCGGTAGAAGCAACGATCGCTCCGGAAGGCGATGTGATCATGATTTTATCGAAACCAAATATTTCTTTTTGTTTGACCAGAAATGCCTGAAGAGGACTTAAAGTTGATGCTGTTGGGAGAGAACCTTCTTCTACTTCTTCTTCAGCTTCCGAATCTTCCGTGGCAAACATATCGACCTCCTCTGTTGCAGGTGGAATGGTTTGCGCGTTGCCATTTGTTTTAACAATTTCTGCATCCTGAATCAGCCGGATGGCGAAAACCACTTTATCGAGGTATGTATTAAAATATGCGGCCCGGTTATCGGCAATTACATTCAGGCTGGATGAGAATTTTTCCTGATTGTTTTTGGTAATAAAATCGTAGGTAAAGAAGCTGATGGCAATAACGGCCACCAGCGACAACACCAGAATAAGAAGGGTGATTTTGGTACTTATTTTAATGCCTTTCATCATTCGTATGGCGCGTTAATTGGTGCTTTATTTTAGTGCAATTTTGTCGGTAATGAGTTGAGCTGATTCCTCAACAAATTTCCGTTGATCATCACTGATAGCCGTGAAGGATGCGATCTCCATAATACCTACGACTGTTTCCTGTTTCTTTAGGGGCACAATCAACAAATAGCGAGGCGATGCACTACCTAATCCTGAAATGATTTTAATATATCCTTCCGGTACATCATCAATGTAAAGTGTTTTACCGGCTGCCGCAGATTGCCCCACCAGACCTTCACCAAATTCATAACTGATCACGGTGCTTTCTGCCACATTCAGTGCAAAGCCACTCTTGAGCTCTACTTTTCGTTGACCATCCACTTCGGTGGCTAAATATATGGCGCCTTGTCCGGCTTCCAGTTGTTTGCATATACTTTGCAAGCCGGCCTGCATAATTTCCTTTTCAGTGGAGGCTTTCCGTATACTCTCTTTTACACCTTCTAAAGTAATGGTGGTTTGATTGGTATTCAGATTTTCTTTAGTGCCTGAATTACGGTCTGTTTCCTTATCGCGGTAAACAACAATTTCCCTGCGGTTTTGCAAAATGAAATAGATCGTTAGCCCGCCCAATAGAAACGTAATCACCAATACAACATAAACCGAAAAGAATGCCGGCTGGTATCCATAGGCCAGCGATAGGGTAGCCGGCAGGGAATAAACCTTGTAAATCGATGCAGCAACCCCCACGAGGAAGAAGATGGCAAGCAGTTGCCCCAGCCGGTAGCGATCTTTGATTAAGTCAATCATCGGTATTGTTTATCTAGTTCTTTTAAAAACTCTACAATTTGGTCAACCTTCATCACATGATCAATTTTTGTTACTGCTAATGCAGCTTTTGGCATTGTATCGATCATGCATTCCGTTGGTTCCTGTACAATAGTTAGCCCGCCTTTTTCGTGGATGTGCTTCATCCCCAACGCTCCGTCTCGATTGGCGCCTGACAAAAGGATACCAATCAGCTTGTCGCGATAGACATAGGCGGTTGTGCCTAATGTTATATCAATAGCAGGCCGCGAATTGTTTATCATTTCTTCGGTTGAAAGCGCGAAATAGTTCCCCAATTCAACAGACATATGGTAATTCGCGGGTGCCAGGTAAACGCCTCCTTTTTTAATATTCTCTTTATCATAGGGCTCAGTTACCTGTACAACGCTTTTAATGGACAGTGCTTCCACAAATCCATTGCGCACATGTTTCAGGCGGTGCAGGCACATGATAATGGGTAATGGAAAACCTTTCGGCAACTGCGAGAGAATTTTAACCACTCCCTGGAAGCTGCCTGCTGACCCTCCTATAACAACGGCTTTATAGCTGTTATTTAAGTTGAATTTGCTCATTCGTCACTGACAGCTTCGCTAGTCTTTTATTTTCTTATAAATCTTTTCTTCATTGTTCACAACAATAAAGCGGTTGGCATAATCACACCAGATCAACGACTCCTTGGAGCCGATGGCCAGGTAGCCGTATTTAAATAAACTTTCATGGAATTTCTTCAGCACCTCGTTTTGGAGGTTCTGATTAAAGTAAATCATTACGTTGCGGCATAATACCAGGTCAAACTTGTTGAAAACATCGCCCAGCACAAGATCATGCTTGCGAAAGGAAACGTTCATAAACAGGTTTTTGTCAAATACAGCATAACCGCTGTCTTCTTTATAGTAATCTTTCAAAGAGGAGGCTGTACCCTGGAAACGGATATAGTTTTTTTCATTCAGCTCCATGTTCTTGACCGGGTAGGTTGCTGACTTGGCTTTTTCCAGAATGTTTACGTCCAGGTCGGTAGCAATCAGGGTGACATCATGTAAAATGCCCATCTCTTTCAGCATGATGCACATCGACAACACTTCTTCACCGGAAGAACAGCCGGCATGCCAGATCTTGAATTGTTTATGGTTAAGCTGAATGGCGGGTATGATTTCTTCGCGCATGATACGCCAGAAGCTCGGGTCACGAAACATCTCTGTTACATTCACGGTGAGCTCATCCAGAAATTCATTAATAAAAATGGGGGTGTCGTTAAGCTTTTTAATGAGTGATTCTACGGTAAGCTTCTTCAACTCCATAATCCGGAGCACCCGCCTTTTGAAAGATGACATCGCATAATTCCGGAAGTCGTAATTGTACTTCTGGAAAATAAGCTCTGATATCCTTTTAAGATCGGCAATATCAATGTCTTGCATGAACAGGTCTTTTTTTAAGAGGACTCAAATTTAAATTTCAATGTAAACCCTGTCGGCTAATTTCAATCGTAAATATTACATGTGTTGAATAAGAACCCAGCCTCCTTCTTTTACACAAGGATTCAAATTAGCGAATTCATACTAATTAGCTGAAAAAAAGGATTTTAAAAAACTTTGCCTGCTAAAAATGCGGTTAATTTTAACCCGCCTTCCGGTCTAGTTCCTCCTGGGTTATTTTTATGGCCTCCAGGTTTATTTTCAGGGATTTTTCGACTTCTTCCACCAAAGCCCAGTCATCACTGTGCGCGGGTTTTATAGAAAGCTGTTCCTCTAACTGGACTATTTTATTCTTGAGTATAGCTTCACTGGCGCGGAATTGTTTTTTCAATTCCTCCCGCACAGTATCAACCGATTGGGAACCGGCCTGGCTTTCCAATTCAGCTATTCGGGCAATGTAATCATGTTCCTTCCGGCTCATTTCTTCCTGGGTGGCCGTGAGTTCTTCCATATTTTGTCGCATCTCTTCTTCCTGCGCCCGCATTTCCTCCGTTTGTTGTTGAAACTGTTCAATGAGATGTCGGTTCTTTTGCGCTCCTTTTACATTGGCCAGTGTGGAGGCGATGGTCTCTCCCAAGCGTTCTACGAACGAAATTTCATGTGGCTGATATTCGTGGAAGGAAGCCAATTCAACCATACCATAAACCTGTTGATCTACTTTAAGTGGCACCATCAGTATCGACTTGGGTGTAGCATCACCAAGCCCTGAGGTAATGCGAACATAATTATCGGGTATTTCGGTTAGCAGTGTAGTTTCTCTTTCGAGGAAACTCTGGCCGAGTATTCCTTCACCTGGTTTTACACGTTTCTTTTCAAATTTCTTCGTGTCGAACGCAAAAAGTGACACCAGTTCCAGGTAGGTATTGTTTTCATCTTCATCGTTGAAGCTGTATAAACCTCCCTGGTTGGAGTTCGTGTATTTTACAAGGGCAGCAATAATACTGTCGCTCAGTTGGCTGATGTCATCATTGGAAGAGCGAAGAATATCTACAAATTTTGCCAGCCCTTCATTAGCCCATTGGCGCTTTCGCTCTTCGTCATTCAACGACTTCAATTTAAGCTGCATAGCCACCAGCGAGTCGGCCAGTTTACTTTTACCCGCCTCATAATGGCTGTCCAAAGCCTGGTAATCAACATCGAGTTTGCCATCACCAATGGTCGTTATGAATTCTGTCGCATCCTTGAGTTGTTCCAGTATGATGTTGATTTGTGTGGCTAGTTTACCGATTTCGTTGGGGGGTAGATCATGCTGTTGTTGCAAGTTTTGTGTGCTTTCGGCTAAGCCACTAATGGGTTTTAAAACGTGCTGGAAAAAGAGCCACGCGATGGCACCCAACAATGCGATATCAACAGCAACAAAAATGAGAAACCAAATAGCAACAGCTTGCTCTTTTTGCAGTACCTCATCGTTGATGTCTTTCAGCAGCTTTTCAAACCATCCCGATAAGGTTAGCCAGTGACCTCCGTTTGTTATTTTGGCTTTTGTATAGTTGATGTTGGGTACTTGAACCGTGTGCGAGGTTGTTTCAGTTGAATCGGTAGAAGACGGTAGCGCAGTTTCTATAAATTCACTTTCGGTGATTAGTACGATGGTACTCTCTTTATAAATACTCCAATCTTCAAAAAGATTATCAAATGAAATGCGGGGTAATCGGGAGAGTGGCTTCAAAAAAATAGTGGAATTATCTTTTCTTCCACCATTTTTCAGTATTTCAAGGTCGCGATCCTGCTGTTTGATTCGGGCAGTGATATCAGCTGAAAGATCAGTGTGCCCGCTCAGGTAACGCTGCACCTGCAAAGCAATTTGTTGACTGCCCAACTGGGCACTTCGGGCAAAGTCCTTCTTTTCTTCGGTCTCTTTCAGTGAATTTATTTTGTAACGAATAACCAGAAACTCACAAAAGTAGATCAGGGCCATTGATACCAGTAACAGGGCACCCAACTGCTTCAATGATCTATGGCGAAACTTCATATGCACAAATAAACTAAAATAAGGTAAAAGCGGAAAAGGGGTTCTCTATTTCTTATCGCCATGATCGAGACTTACACTAGTGAAAGCAAAAGGCAGGAGCGATTCGGCCGATGCAGCTTTAACCCATTGGTGGTTTTGTTCCTGCATAACTATTTCGATTGGCTTATGCTGCCGGGTTTCAAATTCCAACATCACCTGGCGACAGGGTCCGCAAGAAGTAGCGGGCACCAGATCTTTTCCGCCCTTGCGTTTCGCCACGATGGCGATTTTGGAGATTTTAGCTTCCGGGTGTGCCGCTATGGCTGCAAATAAGGCAACCCGTTCGGCACACATCCCTGACGGGTACGCAGCATTTTCCTGGTTTGTGCCAGTAACAATTGTTCCATCTTCCAGGAGCACCGCTGCGCCAACATGGAATTTAGAATAGGGAGCATAGGCGTGGTTTGCAGCATCTTTTGCTTTATGTGCGAGGTATTTTGATTCGGCATCAAGATCTTCCAGGTGATCAACAAGTATAAATTCTTTCATAGCTGTTTGGCCAAAGTACAGTGGCTTCCTTTTTATGAGTGTTTCGTAAGTTAAAAATTTTCGCATCCGAAGGCTACATGCGGTGCATTTCATTTACTTTGGGGAACAAAAATTTTGATGGGTCGAATTCTTCCCTCAAAAATAAAAGACATGGAAGGGGTCATGAGTTTATCCGTACGCATGAAGAAAGCCTGACCCTACTTATAAATTATTATTTGATGAAAACTATTTTAGTATTGGGTGCAGGCCGTTCTTCTTCTTCGCTGATCGCCTATCTATTGGAGCAAGCCGGGCAACAGGAATGGAAAATAATGGTAGGCGATATTGCAGAAGAAGCTGCACGTGAACGCGTTCATGATCATCACCGCGGAACCGCCATTCTTTTTGATATCGCTGATGAAACCGCTAGCACAAAAACAATTGCTGAAGCTGATGTGGTTATTTCATTGTTGCCGGCACATTTGCATCCGTTGGTGGCGCACCATTGCCTGAAGTTGAATAAACATTTACTCAACGCCAGTTATGTTTCTGAGGAAATGAAAGCCCTACATGCCGAGGCACACGCAAAAGGTCTTCTCTTTATGAATGAATGCGGTCTTGACCCGGGTATTGATCACATGAGTGCCATGCATGTGATGGATACTATACGTGCTGAAGGCGGCAAAATTATTTCATTTGAATCCTTTACCGGAGGGTTAATTGCACCCGAGACAGATCCAGAAAATTCATGGCGTTATAAGTTTACGTGGAATCCACGCAACGTGGTGATGGCTGGCCAGGGAACCGCAAAGTTTCTCAAGCGCGGTCAGTATAAGTATATTCCGTATCAGCAACTCTTTAGCCGAACAACACCGGTTCATGTTGAAGGGCTCGGTGACTATGAAGGTTATGCGAACCGCGACTCGCTTAAATATATAGAGATGTATGGATTGCACGGTATTCAAACTATGGTCCGAGGCACCTTGCGTAATCAGGGTTATTGTTCTGCGTGGAATATTTTCGTGCAGTTAGGTTGTTGTGACGATACCTATATAATGGAGGGAGTTGACACCATGACTCACCGTGATTTTATCAATGCCTTTCTAGATTTTGATACGCATAAATCCGTGGAGGAAAAACTTTGCGCTCAACTTAAACTTGATGCTCGGGGTGCAGAAATACAAAAGTTAAGTTGGTCTGGTTTTTTTGATAAAGAAAGAATCGGCTTATCTACTGGAACACCCGCTCAGATTCTGGAACACATCCTCAACAAAAAATGGAAACTTCAGGAAACCGATCGTGATCAGATTGTGATGTGGCACCGGTTTGTTTATGAGATCGGCATTCATCAAAAGGAAATTCAGGCTACACTCGTTGCTACGGGAGATGATGCCGTGCATACAGCCATGGCAAAAACAGTAGGCCTTCCTTTAGGTATTGCAGCCAAACTTTTATTGCAGGGGAAAATTCAGCAACGCGGTGTTGTGGTGCCCATGCAAAAGGAAATCTACAATCCTATTCTTCAGGAATTAAAAACACGAGGAATAGCACTGACGGAGAAACACATTCAGTAAGGCATCATTTATTCCTTCGTGTTTTCATAAACATGATCAACCAATAGTTTTCCAGCGTTGGCTGCCTGCACAGCCAGTTGATCGCATCGCTCATTTTCTTCGTGGCCGGCATGACCTTTTACCCAAACAAATTTCGGTTTAAACTTCAGGTGCAACGGAATATACCGTTGCCACAGATCGGGGTTTGCCTTTTTTGCAAAATTCTTTTTTTGCCAGTTCCATATCCAGCCCTTTTCGATTGCGTCAATAACATATTTGGAGTCTGAATAAATCGTAATGGGAATCCCTTCTTTTTTCAACGCTTCCAAAGCCGTGATTACAGCCAGTAATTCCATACGGTTGTTGGTGGTGAGCCTGAACCCTCCGGATAACTCTTTTACCACATCCTTAAATTTCAGAATTACTCCGTAGCCTCCCGGGCCGGGATTTCCTTGCGCGGCTCCATCCGTATAGATGCGGATCATTAAAAGAGAACATTAGATTTAAAAATCTTCACTGCGATAGCCAGCAAGATCACTCCGAATACTCTGCGCAAAACTGCAAAACCCGACTTGCCGATGACGCGCTCAAGCCAAACAGATGACCGTAAGACGAGGTAAACAAAAATCAGATTCAACAGAATGCCAATGAGGATATTGATTTCGTCATATACCGCTCTTAGCGAGAGAATTGTTGTTAGCGTTCCGGCACCGGCTATCAGCGGAAAAGCAAGCGGAACAACCGATCCCGATCCTTTTGCTTCCGGATCGTCTTTAATCAGCGTAATGCCTAAAATCATTTCCATGGCTACAATAAAAATTACGATGGCACCTGCTACAGCAAAGGAAGCCACGTCAAGTCCGAATAATTTTAAAATTGACTGACCGAGAAATAAAAAGCTCACCATGAGCACAGCCGAAATAATGGTAGCCTTCTCGGCATGTATTCTTCCTTCACGTTTACGAATGATGATGATGAAGGGAATCGATCCGAGAATATCGATTACAGAGAAGAGAATCAAGGTGACTGAAAAAATTTCTTTTAGACTAAACATGCCGTAAAACTAATGAAAAAAGCCGGACGTGAATCCGGCTTACAGAGAGTCTTTTGGCAAATGCGATTTATTTAAGACTAAGGGGTACGCCTACGGTAAATTGCAAAACACGGTTTGCTGAATCTGCATCGTCCGATAAGTTCGTAAAGCTTAGTTGGTAGCGAACATCAATCGCAATCTTATTATAGAGGGTAACACCAGCGCCAAGATTTAATCCAACATCTAAACGATTGTCAAAATACACCACATCGAAATCTTCTTCGGCATTGGATGGCTCTTTACCAAATTTGATTTTTCCATCGATGTTTTCTTTCCAGGTATCGTATCCGTCATCCAGTGTGTACTTTCCTTTTAGTTTTCCGCCCAATCCGTAACCGATGGAAGGCCCTGCCAGAAAGGAAAATTTAGTTTTAGCTGAACCGAATTCAATCTTTGCCAATACGGGCAACTCCAGGTAATTGATTTTGTATTGTTGGTCAGCCACCAGTTGATAGATCGCTTCACCAATATTGATTTCACCGGAAGTTTTTCCGTTAAATCCCTTTTGAATAAAGGAGAGTTCGGGTTGCACCGAGAATATCCCCCGGCCTACCGTACCAAGCGGATAGTTGTACCCCAAACCAATGGTGAAGCCCGTGCAGGATGAAATGCTGTTACTGAACCCGGGTGTTTCGAGTTCTCCGTTAGTAGAAGAAACCGAAAGGCCGATTTTTGGAATAATTGTTTGTGCCTGCGCAACGACTGCACTACTTGCAATAAGTAGAAGAATTAGAATGGTCTTTTTCATGTGTAATTATTTTTTAGCGTAAGTACGCGGAATGAATAACGAAGTTGTCGCGATAACACAAAGCCACATCTTCATGTAGGAAGTGTATAAAACAAAAATGCCGGACGTACATCCGGCACTTTGACTGCATACTTAACCTAAACTACGAAGAAGTCCTGTCGTGCAGCCCTGACAAGATCCTCTACCTTTTTACGATGAGCGATAGGCCATTTCATAAACAGATTTAGCATGTGCGCCCAGAAAGACTCGGGCATAAATCCGAATAATGGCGATGCCATCAACAATAAAACTTAGTGCAATGAGTAATGCCAGTATGGGTTGATCTTCATGAACGTGTGAGAAAATCACATCTTCACCAATAAAGGTTGGTGTGATGGGAAAACCAGATAAACCCAGACATGCGAGTAGAAATACAAAAGCGATTTTAGGGTGTCGGTGCGAATGGCCATGGAATTGATAGAGGTCTACATTCCCCTCCAGTTTCTTTACTCTTCCCAGGCAGATAAATCCAAGAATACCAGAAGCGGCTACGCCACTTAAGTACAGGTGTACCTGTGAAAAACTGAAATGTTCATTAAAAGCAATGGCCATGGCAATCCAAAAGTGACTCATCGTTAAGAGCAGCCAACTCATCCGCGATCGCTTCCTTTCTGTAAAACCCTTTAGCACCATAATTAAGGCGATCAACGAAAGTATAAAAGGTAGCGCAGTGAGAATGGGTGCAGCAACGAGCTCTTTGTTATAGACAAGGAACATGCAAAGTATGTAGACGGGAACAAAAATCTTTATTACACGATTGAAGGTCATGAAGTCGAGTTTTTTACCGGCCCATTTCAGCGGGTTCCATAAATAGCGATACATCCATGAATCAAGATTCCATTCTTTGAGACTTAACAGGTATAGGGTGTATTCAATTTTTTTAGGAAGAGAGTCTTCAATAGAATGTTGACGGGGTGTGAAATTATAAAATTGTTCCCGGATCAGATAGCTTGCCACAGAAGGTGAAACCAGTAATTGGTAGGTGCGTAAAAAGGCATTGCCTGCAAAGTGAAGTAATGCAATGATCTCCAGACCAGCGGCTACTTCGATAAAGATCAATCCGATCTGTGCAATGGATGAATAGGCAATTTGACTTTTTACAGAGGATTGAACACGGGCAATTCCCGTTGCGATCAAGCTGGTCAATAATCCCAATACCCCAATCAAAATCCGAACGGACAACTGGTGTTCCCAAAACGGAAACGTTCGCAACAGGATGAATACTCCGAGATGAACCGAAAGTGAACCATAGAAGATGGCACTTGACGGAGTTGGGCCTTCCATTGCCCTTGGTAACCACGATGAAAACGGAAGTTGAGCTGATTTAGCAAGCGCAGAAAGTAAAATCATTAGAGAAATGGAAATCCCCACCCAGCTATGTGTCTGTAATTGTTCGTGAACGAGATCGTAATTGTTGAGCTTTAGAAAAGTAATATTCTCGTGCCATAAGTGATGACTGAGCCACATCGCTAAAATTATCCCAACATCAGCAATCCGGTAAATCGAAAATACTTTTACAGCATTTTTTACAGGTAGGTAGCGATTCCTGTAAAAGGCAATGAGTAAAAAAGAAGAGATTCCAAGAATTTCCCATCCTATAAAAAGCGTCTCCATATTCCCTGCAAAGATGACCAGGTTATAGCCCAGGTAGAAAAAAAGAATTGTATTGAAGAATCTTTTATAGCCACTTTCGCGGTGCATGTAATAGCGGCTGTAAAGGGTAACAAGAAAAGTTAAAAACGAACCAACCAGTACGTATACGGCAGTGATTTTATCAAAATAGAAATCCAGTAAAAATTCAAAGTCGACCGATTGATAAATAACCAGTTCTCGGAGGTTAAGTGTTGGGTGATCTTTCAGCAACCAGGCAATAAAGAATAGTTGCGCGCCTAGCAAGTGAATTCCAACAATCGAAAACGAGAACCAGGAAATTAGTTTTTCTTTATCCCTGGGCAATACCATGCTCATCGTAAATCCGACAAGGGGAATGAGAATAAAAAATTGCAATAGATAAGTCATGTTGAAATTATGCGATTATGTGTACCGGAATATTTTCTTGCGATGATTCAACTAGCGAGGAGAGATTGGAAACACGCTTAGTTTTCGGTTGATGTTCAATTTCATACGGAGTGAACGTTCCTTCCTGAAATGTAAAGAGCTGGTGTGTTTCCGGGTGGAAGGCGACCAGGTGAATCCATTCATTGATATACCATTCATAAACTTCCTTTTGCTTTTGGATGGTTTTGAGCACAACTTCTGGAAAGTGCTCGACAATAATGAGCAAGCGAACCGGATCGTGTACTTCGATCATTTGACTGGGCAGACCAGGTCGCAAGTCACCATCGATTCCGTTGGCCACTCCAAAAAGTCCCATTACATTATGCGGAAGTTTGCTGCCTGCACCAAGTTTTTGATTGTCAACCCGTGAGAAGAAATATTCCAGGTTAATTCCGCCACACACCGGGCCAAGCGGTTTCATTACAGTAAAAAGAATTTCACCTTCCGGATCACTGGTATAGTCATACGAGTTGAGAAAGGCGCGCCTGTCTAAAAACAAACTTTTAGAAAGTGCTCTCCTTCCGACTATGCAGAGCGCATTGGTAGCATGGTTTAATTCTGGTCGCGGTTCAAAAAGCGAAACAGATCGCGTTTTGATTTTTTCATGGATCTTTTGCGGGTCAGATACGGTGTCGATTGATTCAAACCTGCGCGACCTTTCTTTAGCATTAAAATCAAGTGCCTCCGCAAACACAACCTCATTTTTATAGTGCTCTTCTGCATTGCGGTGAGAAAGTGAATCTTCATCAAAGAAAATCACTTCATCGCGTGTTGTGTCGTGCAGGCCACCGATAAACTGTGTATCCGTTGGAATGTTGATGTTGCGCATGCGCAGAAGAGTGCGGACTTCCGGATGGTTAGCCATGTAGCATATCGCCCGTGAGTTTACTGAACCGGCACGTCCGGAGCATGCCCCACAATCATACGCGGCATAGTGCGGATTATTCACACTGCTGGAACCGTGTCCGATCACGTAAACAATCGGGGCAAAATCTTTTACCAATCCAATACTTCTCAAGAGGCCCTCTACGCGGTTGGTCATTTCATCAATGGTAAAACCAATTTGCAAATCGTTCTCGCGACTATCCGGGCTTTTATTTTCAATGGTTAGTTTGGCGTACTTATCCATATGCCGGAATGAGGAAGCCGTTGCCGGACTCATGGTTGGACGAAAAATATTCAAAAAGAGCCGGAAGGCCGACCAAAAGCCAAGTGTTTGGGATATTAGCCATCCGCCAAAGAGCGAATGTGTATGTTTGGAGAAATTAACATCCTTTTCTCGCTTCACCTTTGTGCCAATTTCTTTGATTAAATATTTTGGAGTTATCGGTGCGGGGCACAACTTGGTATAGAATCTTCCATGTTCTGGCTTAAAGAAAAATTCTGCACCAAAGAATCCGGGTGTTCCGAATGTCTCACAGTCTGGATCGACCTGTTCCAGATAACGCCTGAGTGAACATTCGCGATCATCAATACAAAACATCGCCTGGAATGTTTTATCCTCTTTTTCTGTCTCCGCCTTCTTAAGGCCTGTTAACATTCCGGCCAGAACTTCATCGTAGTAACTCCACTCAAAGGCTTCCTGCCAGATGGAGGTCACTTCATCCAATTCTGTAATGTGCACATCAGAAAATAAATCTGACGGGAGTTCGGCCAGGCAGCTTCCCAGGGGTTTCCACGCCTCTCCAAATTGTAGGTCAAGTGCATCTATTTCGAGTAGCAATTCAAAGATGACCAACTCACTGAGAGAAATTCGTCTTTGATCCAGTAAGCCCTGTGGCTGATTCTCCACAGCCGAAACCATACCGGACCATCCCTGATGCGCAAATTGCTGATCAAACAGGTAAGACTTGTAAAGCAATTCGTTGCCTACCAGGATTTCCAACAGGTTGTGCATTTCGCACCGTGTATGCAAGATGAGGTGGCGAGCTCTTTTTGTTTTGAAAAAACTGACGAAGGCTGTGCGCTCCATTTCCCGAATGGAGGAGAGGAATCCTTTTTCCCATACCGGAAATTTCCACATGGCTATACCCTGATCGAGATAGCTGCATAATGTTCTGAATAATAAAGGATGGACACGGGAATCAAGATCAATCTGATACTTTCTTTTCCAATTGGATCGCAATGTTCCGATGCGGGGCGAAGCAGGACGGTCGTATTTTTTTGTGAGAACTTTCTTTTTCCACTCACCTACCGCTTCAGTTCCTTTTCGCTTGGCAATAATCCTTTCCAGAACGTCTTCACGTATGCGTTGGGTGCTGTAGTGGGAACGGTACTCGGCTAATGAAAGTGATACCCGATAGCCTAAAATGGCAGAGGCGCTATAAATGGCCTTGTCAAATTTCAGGTGCTGAAAAGCATGCAGCGTGTTGTGATGAATAAAATCCTTCAGGGGTGCTTGAGCCGGTAAGTAGTGTTTGAGTTCATGGATCACATCATGTTCATGAAAGAATGCAAGTTTTGTTTTCATTTGTTCGCAGATCGTCTATAGTGAGAGCTTTCAATTTTTGTTCATCAGATTGAAATCTGAAATTGCAACACCACTTGGCTGCAGGTACCGGTTTTGACCAGGTCATTACCTTGTGTTCCGAACACTGGTCTGTTCTGAAAGTCGAGTGTTAGTTTACTGCCATGACCTTTCATCAGCCAGTTCAGGCCAATGTCAAGCACATTCATGTGATCTTTCAACCGGTCAAAGTCAGCGCTCATCAGCGATGCATAGGGCATAAGCGTACCATAGCCTTCACCCAGCAAATCTTTTTTCATCAAATAGCCAACCTGGGTATAGATCACTTTTCCCGTACCAAACATGGGGAAGGCATTACCCTGGCTTCCGGACGGATAGCCGTTGGCAAGACCATTGGCAGGGTTCATAATGCCGTTATAGCGTAAATAGCCCTCACCAAAATTAAAATCAAAGAATCCGGCATAAGCCGAAAGCGCGGTTCCTTTTTCAGCATTGAGTGGTGCGTCATAAAATAAGGCTATCGACCACAGTTTCATGGCATGATACACGGTGTCGGAGGCAATGGTTTCTCTTGTCCATGTTGCCTTCGGTTGTGTGATGAATCCAGCTTCAAGATTTAAGATTTTTTTCTTTCCAAGATATGTACCCGTCATATACGGTGTGGTATGAGGTTCTTGATCGAAGAAATTAAAGCTAAAGAATCCCTGGTATTGTTTGTGATGGTCAACTTGCGAAAACGTTGCGTTGGAAGATATGGGCTGTACAGGTTGGCCATTGGTTGTAATGGGAAACGGATCACTAAGTACAATTCGATAATCCAGTTTCCCTAACTGACCACGCGCATAAACACTAAGCTTGCGAGAGAACTCATCCGTTTGATCGACCGTGGCCTGAGCAAAAACAGGCACATCCATAGTCATTATCGTGCCCACGCTCGGCTGGCTAAATCGAGACAAGCCATTTGCAATGGTTAAGCCAGCACCCAGCTTTAATTTGTTGTTATTTTTCCAAACGTTGTACTCACCCAAGGCATCATGAAAAAATGCCTGGAGCTTCCGGTTCCCGGCATTTTGCGACAGGAAGTTAAAGTTATTCTGACCGAATTGCGTATAGAAAAAGACATGATCGGAAAGCTGTCCAAAAAACTGGATACGCGTTCTGCGCAAACCGATGTCGACCGTTTGTGATGTTGGTTCAGCCATCACCAATGTTCCGGGGTTGCTTTCATTATAGCGTAGCCAAACCTGATTTAGAAAGGTCCATTTTAAATAGTGGCTTCCATCTTCGTTCAGTTTTAATTTCAGTTCTTCGACAGTATTATTTTTTGCAGCCGGGGGAGTTGTTGCCACCTGACCATTTACACACCACACAAACACCATTGGAAAAAGTGCTAACAAAATTATTTTTCTCATAATTCAATCGACTTGCTTTTTATGCTTGTTGAACTTCTGTTTCCGTTAAGGTACCGGTTAATTCTTCCACCAGCTTTAGCACCTGAGCTATTTCGGCTGGACTGAGGACATCCCGCTTCACATACAAAAGCAGTTTGTTCCTATGGCATTCAATATGAATTTCCTCATGATTCTCCAGGAAGCCGATGAGCGATTCGTTGAAGAATTTTCGAATAGCAGTTTCATCGTGGCCCCGTAAGTAATATTTGCGTGAGAACACCGGGAAAGAGGCAAAATCAATATCTTTTCCATTAACCAGTTCTGAGAATTTTGACCAGAGACCTTCAGGCTCCAGCGCAAAATCAGGAATGGTAAAGGCTGTCTCCGAAATCCGGATTACCGTAATCTGTGTATTGGTTTGTGCCTGCAGGGCGCCTTCCGTTAAGGTGATATCTGAAATTTCAATTTTACCTGCTTCCGTATATTTTGAAAGTACGTTTTCTTCATACTGTATTTTTGCACCACTCTGAATTGGAAAATCCTTATACTTAATAGCGCTTCTGACTTTTTGCGGATAGAAATTTAATTCATGCTTATCAGCAAAAGAACGTAACTCAATCTGACGGGCATTTAGTTTAATTTCTATTCGTGTCTGGCTTCCAGGATCATATTTGCGGGTTGCCAGCGGATGGTTTGAAGAGGCTTTGAAATTATCAAACCCCTGCACGGCCACATCTCCTCCTGTGTGATTGTATTCCTCCTCAAAGTGATGAAGAGATTCCAAAAAGGAATGATCAACAATTTTAGCATCCGCAAAGTTGAATGTCACTTTTTTGCCAGGTTTAAGCGAGCGCATCATTTTCTTATATCCAATCAGGTTGGAAAAAATTGCCGCATCTTTTACCCGGATTATATAGTTCTCATTGTCATGGATAAGTTCAAAATTCGGTTTGAATAAACTGCGAAGTGGTGCACCATTAATAATATGAAATAGGAATTTCATTATAATACCGGCTGCTACACCAATGAGTAAATCTGTTGAAACGGTAACAATGATGGTGGTAACAAATACGGCAAGCTGATCAGATCCGATTTTATACGTTTTAAAAAACTCATGCGGTGAGGCAAGTCGATAACCAACAGCAATAAGAAGTGCTGCAAGGGCGGTATTCGGAATCATCTCAATGACGGGGATGAACAACAGCATGGCCACGAGCAGGAAAAACCCGTGAAAGAAATTCGCCCATCGTGTACGTCCGCCAAATGTAATGTTTGCCGAACTACGGGCCACTTCAGAGATCATGGGCAAACCACCCAGTAGGCCAGATAGTGCATTGCCGGCACCAACGGCTACAAGATCTTTGTTGGGATTGGAAATACGTTTCCACGGATCCAGGCTATCAATAGCTTTTACGGTGAGCAATGACTCGAGACTGTTCACAAACAAAAACATGATAACATATTTCCAAAAGACAAACGTGCCAATAGCAGAGAAGTCGGCATTGAATCCCACTGTCCCCCAGAAGTCTCCGATTCTTACAAGGTCGAATGCAGGCTCTGTGTGTTTGAAATCCATGATGAGCGCCATGGGAATAGTGATCAATAGAACAACCATGGGCGCAGGGATTTTCTTAAATACTTTTCCCTTCAGCAGCGGCATTCCAAAAATGATCAGTAAACTGACGATCCCGACAAGTGTTACCCGCAGATCTTCATGGATAATAGAGTCAGGAATTCTTTCGTACAACTCCAGTGGCTCCAACCCTTTCAATGTTGCCGGATCAATTCCAAGAAGAATATGAATTTGTTTGGAAAAAATGATTAGACCTATAGCCGCTAGCATTCCGTGCACGGCCGATGGAGGAAAGAAATCACTTAATGAACCAAATTTTAAGAAGCCAAATAACATTTGAATGAGCGAGGCAACAATGATCACACCGAGGGCGAGTTTCCATCCTTCTGTGCCACCACCCAATTCCGTTACAGCTCCAGCACATATTGTAATCAGACCTGCTGCCGGACCCTTGATTGTTAATTTAGATCCAGCAAACAGACTTACAAATAAGCCGCCAATCATTGCGGTGAGTACCCCCATTGCGGGGGGAAACTCACTGGCTTTCGCAATACCAAGACTAAGCGGTAGTGCCAATAAAAAGACAAGAAACCCAGACATTGCATCAGTCCGCCAGTTTTGCTTTAAACCCTCTAGTCCGTCAAGAGGTACTTCAATTTTTTTCATGTTAATTTTTTTTTGAATTCTTTTAATGGGCCTTACGTGTGTGCTGGCCTTATGAACTTTATTCATGTCATTTTTTCTACCGCCCAATCGATCAGATGTCATGAATGCTCAGGTTAATACCTATTCGCTCATCAATCATGAACTTGCTGAAAAAAATTGTGGCAATGGAATTAGTTCTGCATTGAGGCTGGTGTGCCTGCATGCGGAGTAAAGAGCGTGGAATGCTCCTTAAAGAAAAAAAGAATCAAATAAGAAAGGCGCGATGAAGCGTAAATAGGGGAGGAAGCAGATCGAACTGATCTCGAAAATTTATTGGAGTGATCTTTGTTTCGTGTGATTCGGTCAAAACAGAAACGTGATCTGTAAAATCGATAAGTGTGATAAGATTTACAACAAGCGATTCTTCTTTTGAATCAGTCTCATCTGTTTCCTTAAGAAGCTGAGGAATTACAATGGAGTTGTGTTGCTCATGATAAGCACATTTAAAATCCTCATTGGTGTCTGCTCCTAACGTAACTACGGAGATAAAGACAGGAGCAACAAACTGAAACAGCAGCAGAAGCAAAATGATCCGCATGGTTTGTTTAATCGGTTCTGTCATGGAAACGTTCAAGGTATACAAAGGTCAACAGTTTTTCGCGAATAATGCAAAAGCCGGTTATATATTTTTAACCAACGGTGTTAATGGTGGCCATTTTATGTGGTTGCTACCGATTGCGCCAGCATGTTGGTTTTCTACATTACTTCTTGCTCCACCTTAAAATTTGCTTAATACCTTTCTAAGAATATTGATTTCACTTTGTTTGAGTGCCGGGAAATTGGCAATCCGGAAAGTAGTTGTTTTTAATTCTCCGTATCCTTCTCCCAACAAAATGCCGTGCTTTCGGGCGGCCTTCTTGATGGTGTAAAGTGTTTCCGCATCTCCGGTTGCCGGTATGACCGTAAGCGATCGCACTGTTTTGTTGGTAATCAGGTGGTGAAAGCTTTTGCGCTTTTCCAGGAATGCAATCCAGTCACCAGCGCGCTTTTTCAGTTCGGCATGTACGACATTGATCGGTCGACTTTTTTCCATTACCCGCATGAGCAGATAAATGCTGAGCACATTGGGCGTAAAAGGTGTTTGCCATTTCAACATCATGTCGTGCATGAAGACTAAACTATTGTAATGTTTTTTTTCGTTAATGGACTTCACTTGTTCTATGGCTTGTGGAGAACAGATCAGTAATGCCAAGCCAGCTGGAAGTCCAAAACATTTTTGCACAGAGGCAAACCATACATCGGCAGACTTAAAATCCAAGGCAATTCCCGCCATGGATGATGTTGCATCGACAGCGATAAGACTTTCAGGGTTGTTCTTTTTTATTTTCCGGATGATGGCATTGCTGACCTGTGTACCGTTAGAGGTTTCGTTTTGCGTTAAGCAGATGACAGCCCCCGCAGCAAACTTAACTTTTTCAGGATCGATCTTTTCTTCCCGATGGAAGGGAAGTGCTTCGGCATCTTTCCGTATACGGTGTGTGTACGCGAACCATTTTTCTCCGAAGGCTCCGTTATAGAGGTGGTAACTTTTTGTGGTGATCAACGATTGCGCTATAATTTCCCAACATTCTGTAGCCGAGCCTGTAAAGAATATGGTGTAGTTCTTTGGAATGTTAAGTTTCGCTTTCAATAGCCGTACGGTTTTTTCAGACATCTCCACAAACACTTCACTCCGGTGGTTGATGCTCATTATCCCCAGCTTAAAGGCATCCTTTACATACGTTGGTATTTCATCGTGAACGCGTGATGGGCCAGGGTAGAAGGAGATCATAGTTTTTTGCTATCAAAATTTACACTTGTTTGTGTGAATAGTTTTTTGAACACATTCGATTGAATGAAATTCTTACACATATATTAAGACTACACGTTGTAATCAACGATGGTGATGTTATCGCACCCTGAATTATTGACTTTTCCCTTCTGACTTTTGAATCAGATAGTGCATGGCCAAGGCGTATCCCTCCAACCCAAAGCCGGTGAGCATGCCGGCACATTTTGAAGTAATCAAGCTTTTATGTCTGAATTCCTCACGGGCATAAACATTTGAGATATGGACCTCGACAACAGGCGTTTTGATTCCGCCAATGGCATCATGAATGGCAACCGAAGTGTGCGTGTAGGCACCTGCGTTGATGATGATACCATCGTAACTAAAACCAACGTCATGAAGTTTATTAACCAGTTCGCCTTCTACGTTCGACTGATAATACTCCAGTTCGACAGCCGGGAACCTTTTCTTCAAGGTTTCTAAAAATGTTTCGAACGATTCACTTCCGTAAACAGACGTTTCTCGCTTGCCGAGTAAGTTCAGGTTGGGCCCGTTAATGATTTGTATTTTCATCGTGCTTGAGCTTACGGTTGAGTTGAGACGATGTTATTTATTTATACTTGATGTGCAGCTTGTTAAAAATAAAGCTGGTTGCCTTCTTAATTGTACGTTCGGGATCAGTCTTAGCATCCAGTTTTTGAATGGCTGAACCTTTCCATAAAAGCTTTCCGGTTTTGCGATCAAACATGGAATAGGTTAACGTTCCTTCCTCCACAGGGATGGAACTGATTTCACCACCATAGATGGGAACCGAAGGACCGACGTAGTAGCCTGCACCCACATAACCAAAACCATATCCGCCATACCCTACCGAAGAATTCATTTCAGGTGCATGGTGCGCTACAATTTTCTCTTCAATCCGGGTTTCGAATAAGAAGACAGCATCTGGATTATGGGCATCCATTTTCATTCCTTTTTTTGTCAGTTCTGTATCGGCTGAGGATTGAATAAATCCTGCGTATACTTTATCCTTTCTTCGCGGATTTAGCGCGGTGTCTCCGGGTGCTATCCAGGCATATGTTTTATAATTTTCAAGGATAGCACCTGTGGCCTGAAAGGATGAAACCTTCAATGCGTTTGAACAGGAATTGAGCAGTATACAACTGGTGGCAAAAAGAAACGGTAATAAGATTTTAAGGCGGTTCATAGGGATCGTTATGTTTGAGTAAATGTAAGTAAATTCGTCCGTCAAGCGGGACACGGCATTGGAAAAATCCTGGATACTTCATACGAAACATTTTGCAAACTACCTGAAGCTGGAGCGTTCGCTATCCGGTAATTCCATTGATGCGTATGTGCATGATGTTGATATGCTTCAACAATTCCTGACGCTCAGGAGAATTGAAGTTAGTCCACTGAGTCTTACGGCCACCCACATACAAAATTTCCTGCAGTATATAAATGAGTTGGGCATGAGTGCCCATAGCCAGGCACGCATCTTATCCGGCATTAAGGCGTTTTACAAGTATCTGATGTTTGAAGATCTTATTGAGAAAGATCCGACCGTTCTGATTGAAGGTCCTAAGCTTGGGCGAAAACTTCCGGATACGCTGAGCTATCCGGAGATTGAAAAATTGTTGGCTGCCATTGATCTTTCATCAGCAGAAGGTGGACGAAACCGCGCCATCCTGGAAGTGCTTTACAGTTCCGGACTCCGGGTTTCGGAGTTGGTGGAATTGAAAATCAACCATATCTATTATGATGATGGATTTCTACGGGTGATTGGCAAGGGTAATAAAGAGCGGTTAGTACCTATCGGCACCGATGCTTTGAAGTATTTGAGAATTTATTTGAACGAATTGCGCGCCAAACCTCCACACAAACCGGTTCAGAAAGGATTTGAATCGTATGCGTTTCTAAATCGAAACGGACGGAAATTAACGAGAGTGATGATTTTTACGATTATTAAGAACCTGGCCTTATCCATCGGGTTAAATAAAACAATCAGTCCTCATACGTTTCGTCATTCCTTCGCCACTCACCTGATAGAAGGAGGTGCAGACTTACGGGCGGTACAGGAGATGTTGGGCCATGAATCCATCACCACCACTGAAATTTATACACATCTTGATCGCGATTATTTGCGTCAAGTTATTCAGGAGTTTCATCCCCGATCCTAAATTCTTTGTACTTTCGAAGTATGAATAAGCTCATGCTACTGGTCATGGTATTGTTTACGGTCACCCTGTCTGCACAAACCGTAAAAACTAAAATTGCTTCGGGAGTTGATTTAACTTCGTACGAGCGTTTCACGGTTGTGAAAGGGGAATTCACAACACCAAAGGATGAACGAATAATTAATGAAGAAACCCTGTTTCAGGAAATCAAGAAAGTGGTTGTTCATGAAATGGAGTCGAAAGGCTATACATATGTTGATGACTCTACCGCCCAGATGAAAGTGAGTTATGTAGCGGGAGCATTTAATAAAATTGAGTCAGAGGACTTTGGCCCGTTGGGAGGCACGCCTACTACTTCGGGTGCTGACATGGGTCAATCCAGAAACTGGTCACGGAGTTCCCGTCAGGGATTCATCATCATGGACATCCAGGATATTCAATCAAAACGAGAGTTGTGGACAACTGAAAGCCAGGTTGAACTGAATGAGGCTAGCGCCATCCGCACCATTCAAGCGGTGGTGTATAAGTCGTTTAAAAAATTTCCTTCCCGATTGAAGAAAAAAAGAAAGTAAATTTTTTCCGGATGTTTACCGGAGAAAAAAGTCCGTTTGTCTTCGCACAACAAATAACTGTTGGGTTGATGCAACACAATTTGTACTTTTGCGCAAACAAAAAATAAGACTATGAGAAAAATTAAACGTGTTGGTATTTCAGCCTTGTTGCTTGTATTTCTTTCCCTCATTCAGTTTGATGCAGCGGCACAGGTTCAAAAAGGTAATGTGCTCATTAATGCAGGGCTGGGTTTTGGTTACTATTATGCCGGAGGCGTTTCCCTCACTGCCAATGCCGAGTTCTCGATAACAGACGAAATTGCTGTTGGGCCGTACCTGGCCTACACGCGCTGGGATTATGGTTACTTTGGTTATGATTACCATTATAACTTTATCGATTTCGGTGCGCGGGGCACGTATCATTTTGCCAAACTATTAAAAGTTAAGAATGATAAGTTCGATCCGTACGCTGGCGTGTTTTTAGGCTTTGTATCATCAAGCTATACGTATGATGGTGGTTCTGGAAATAATTATTCCGACAGCTATGATGGCGGTGTGCGAAGTGGTATCTATGCTGGTGCGCGCTATTATTTTTCAGATAAGTTTGCGGGATTTGGTGAGTTGGGTATTGGCTTATCACCCCTTGTTTTAGGGGTAACGTTCAAACTTTAAAAGTTAATACTTTGATAAGCATGGCCGGATTTCCATTGGAAGTCCGGCTTTTCTATTTAAAAGTTCACCGCATTTCACAGGCTGTGAATTAATCCCTTTATATTTGAGTCCCTATGTATACGTTTTTGATCAGGCCAATTTTATTTCTGTTCGATCCTGAAAAAATCCACCACTTCGTCTTTTCGGTATTAAGAATTAAAGGAAAAATCCCAGGCTTTACCTCTTTGCTTCGGCTTTTATTTGACTACCAAAATCCAGCATTGGAAAAAAATATTCTAGGCTTGAAGTTTAAAAATCCGGTAGGGCTGGCCGCAGGATTTGATAAGGATGCTACATTGATTGATGAACTAGCAGGGTTTGGCTTTGGATTTATCGAAATCGGAACGCTAACACCTAAAGCGCAGCCCGGCAATGAGAAACCCCGGTTGTTTCGATTGCCCGATGATGGAGCGCTGATCAACAGGATGGGTTTTAACAATGGTGGTGTGGATGCTGCAGTGGAGCGATTGCGGAAACGGAAATCTTCGGTTGTTGTGGGTGGAAACATTGGCAAAAATAAAAGTACACCCAATGAGAACGCCATTGATGACTACGCACACTGTGTTTCAGCTCTTCATCCTTATGTCGATTATTTTGTGGTGAATGTGAGTTCACCCAACACACCAGGCCTGCGTGAACTACAGGAAAAGGAGCCGTTGTTGAAATTATTAGAGGATGTAATTGCACTGAGTAAATCACAAAAAGTATATAAGCCTGTGTTGCTGAAAATTGCACCTGATCTGACGGACACGCAACTCGATGATATCATTGACATTCTGAAAGAAACAAAAACAGATGGTGTAATTGCTACCAACACTACAATTTCACGTGAAGGTTTGACAACTGCAGCTCCTGCAGTGAAAAAGATTGGAAGCGGAGGACTCAGTGGCAAGCCGCTCGCCAACCGATCGAATGAAGTGATTCGTTACCTGCGAGAAAGATTAGGAAAAGATTATCCGATTATTGGTGTCGGGGGCATTATGACGGTTAACGATGCACTGGAAAAATTGAAAGCAGGCGCTGATCTTATTCAGGTATATACCGGATTTGTTTATGAAGGTCCCTCCATGATAAAACGAATCAATAAAGCTATTCTCTGCAATAGCGGACTCTAAGGAATGCGCTGAAAATAAATTCTGGCTTTAACAGTTCCGTTTAAGGCACCGAAGTCCGGAATATCAAATTCGCCTTTACGCTCCAGATAAAGGGTTAGCTTTTCAGCAGTTGCTTCTTCTATTGTACCCGTACCTGATAAATCGAAAAAAGTCAGGTCAGCATTTACGGTAAGTGTAAGTGTATTGCCGTTTTGTACCCATGTTCCGTCATACTCATCTCCATCATCTGCGTAGATTACTGAACCATCGGCTTTAAATTCGATGATGGCGTTAAAGGTGTCGTCATCCTGATCAATGGAAGCAGGAATTCCATCTGGTTTGAAGGAGGCTGAAATTTTTGTGCCTTCCCATCGCCCAATAACTGACCCAACCTGCTCATCATTCTGGCAAGCACCCATCAAGAGTGTTATCCAGAGTAAAATTGCCAAGGAAGCAATAGCGTTGATTTTCATATAGCTCTTTTGTTTATCATAACGATTTACACAGAATGAAGTTCATTCAGGATGTTGAAAAGAAAATTCTGTATATCAAGCCATGAGTTAAGGCAAAAAAAAGCCGAAGCAAATTGTCGTATTTGCTTCGGCTCAGTTCAAAATTTATGGTTGTCCCTAATCCCTTACTCCGATAAGGTCGAACACAAACGCGTACATTAGTGCTTCTTCTTTTAGTGCCTGAAATCTGCCGGAAGCTCCACCATGTCCGGCATCCATGTTCGTACTTAAAATCAGGAGGTTATTATCTGTTTTTAAGTCACGAAGTTTAGCGACCCATTTCGCGGGCTCCCAGTATTGTACCTGGCTATCGTGAAGGCCTGTGGTGACAAGTAAATTCGGGTAGTTTTTCTTTTCAACATTGTCATACGGAGAGTAGGACAACATGTAGTCATACTCTTCTTTGATGTTGGGATTGCCCCACTCTTTCCATTCGAAGGTGGTGAGCGGAATGGTTTCATCCATCATAGTGGATATCACATCCACAAAAGGAACATCGGCAATAATACCTTTATAGAGTTCAGGGGCCATGTTGGTTATCGCGCCCATTAACAATCCACCTGCGCTTCCGCCATTGGCAAAAAGTTTATCGGAGGCTGAATACTTGTTATCGATGAGGTATTGTGAGCAGTCGATGAAATCAGTAAACGTGTTTTTCTTTTTCATCATTTTTCCATCTTCATACCACTGGCCTCCCATTTCCTGTCCGCCACGAATGTGTGCGATGGCATATACAAATCCGCGATCAAGCAGACTAAGTCTAGTAGAGCTAAAGAAAGCCGGAGTGCTGTACCCGTACGATCCGTAAGCATATTGGAAGCAGGGGTTGGTTCCATCTTTTTTAAATTTATCTTTTCGATAAACGATGGATACCGGGACATTTACACCATCTCGCGCTTTAACCATCACACGCTCTGTCTGGTATAATGCCGGATCAAAGCCACCGAGTACTTCACGTTGCTTCAGAAGTCTTTTCTCGTGTGTGGTCATATCAAAATCAAATGTGGAAGGTGGTGTTGTCATGGATTGATAATAATATTGGATCAAGCCGGAATTGACATCCGGATTGTTGCTGATACCAGCCATGTAGGTAGGTTCACCAAAGTCAACCGTGTGTTCGCTTTGATCACTCCATTTTAATAGCCTGATTTTAGTAAGACCTTCACTTAATTCTTCAAGTGCCAGGTAGTCTTTGAAGATTTCGTAATTCTCTAAGAAAATATTATCCCTGTGGGGAATTACATCTTTCCAATAGGTTTTTCCTGGCGTGGCTACTGGTGCTTCGACTATTCGATAATTTTTTGCGTCCAGGTTGGTACGGATATAGAATTTATTATGGTAATGGTCAGCACTGTAATTTACATTTTCTGTAAGTGGCTCTATAAGGATTGGCTTGCCTGAAGCCTTATCAGCATCCAGGTAATAATTCACCGAGGCATCAGTGCGACTGGAACCTATGATGAAGTATTTTTTTGATCGTGTTTTACCGACACCACACGAAAGTGTTTCATCTTTTTCTTCAAAGACTACTGCATCATTGGATGGGTCGGTGCCGATGGTGTGTTTAAAAATTTGATTGGCGCGGAGGGTAGTAGGATCTTGCCTGCCATACAATATGGTTTTATTGTCGTTAGCCCATTCTACGTTTCCGGTTGTTCCATCAATTTTATCCGGTAGCATTTTCCCGGTCAACATGTCTTTGAATCGGATCGTGTAAAAGCGTCTGCCTACGGTATCCATAACCAACACAGCAATGTTATGGTTTGGACTTGTTTCTGCGAAGAAACTGAAGTACTCATGCCCTTTACCCAGTTCGTTACCGTTAGCAATAATTTCCTCAGCATTTTCCAATGAATTTTTCTTCCGGCAATAAATCGGATACTCGGCACCATCCTCATACCGTGTGTAATAAAAGTAGTCGTCAAGTTTATAAGGAACAGATTCATCTTTTTCTTTAATGCGTCCCTTCATTTCGGCAAAGAGTTTTTCCTGGAATGTTTTGGTATGCGCCAGTATCGTATCGCGATAGTTGTTCTCCGCTTTGAGATAATCGATAACCGATGAGTCTTCCCTGTTCTTCAGCCAGTAATAGTCATCAATGCGTTTATGGCCGTGTTTGGAAACAATCTCAAAAGGTTGTTTCTCCGCTATCGGAGGTTCTACCTGCGGATAGGAAAATTCTTTTTTCGGTGCACACCCCGCAACAAGCAGAATGAGCACTAGTATACCGGTAATTTTTAATTGGGCTCTCATACTAATTTTTTTGAAGCCCGAATATCGGGATAATTCTGTGAACTGAAATGTACTAAACCCTTCTCGACTGAATGTTTTTTTGTAACTTTTCCTATCAGGATGTGAAGTTGATGGATTTACCCACCTTAAAATTTCCAATTATGATGAGAAAAAGTTCACTCTGTATTACTTCTGTATTGGTGTTGACGGTTCTGCTTTTATGGGCCTGGAAAAAAAATGACACGGTCGAGCCTATTTTCTATGCTAAGCCCGTTGCAACCCCCATTACCATGTGTGGATCTTTTACCTATGATTGGTCTGATACGCTAATACAAAAGGCGCGGCTATTACCCGGCCTGGGCGACCTTCGTTATCCGGTTTCAACAACATCATTGGAGGCACAGGCATATTTTGAGCAGGGCCTGAAACTTGTATATGCCTTTAATCATTGGGAAGCCATTCAGGCTTTTCGCGCAGCCATTCAGTTGGACGCGAACTGCGCCATGGCGTACTGGGGACTTGCCCTGGCGTACGGTCCTAATCTGAATGATGTCAATCCAAAAGATCGTGAGCGAATCGCTTACGAATCCATTCAAAAAGCTATTGCAAAAAAGGCTTATGTTTCCCCCACGGAAAGAGATTTTATCGATGCCATGGCTGCACGGTACAACGGCAAGGCGTATGATAACCGCGATTCGCTCAATCAGGCATATGCTTCGGCCATGCTTCAGTTAGCAAAAAAATATCCCACGAATGTGGAGGCACAAACATTATGTGCGGATGCTATCATGAATACCATGCCCTGGGATTATTGGGAGAAAGATGGATCACCTAAAGCCGCGACAGCAGAAGCTAAAACAGTTTTGGAAAAAACGCTGAAACAATTTCCGAATCATCCGGGCGCGCATCACTTATACATTCATTTAGTGGAGGCATCTCCGTTGCCGGAACAGGCATTGCCCAGTGCGCAATTTTTAGAAAATGCTATGCCGGGTGCCGGCCATATCATTCACATGCCGGCTCATATTTATCTGCGAACAGGGCAGTACGCGCGATCGGTGGAAGTGAATCAGCGTGCTGTAAAAGCAGATGAAGAGTACCTGGCAAATTCCGATAACCGGGGCATGTATCGCTTTGGATATTATCCGCATAACGTGGACTTCATCAGTTACAGTTCGTATATGGAAGGTAGGAGTTCGCTTGCCATACAAACAGCTTTGAAACTCGCCTACAAAGGCGGACTCATTACTGAATCTAATCCGGTATTTGCCCAGTACTTTAGTGTTGAACCTCTCATTGCATTTATACGCTTCGGAAAGTGGAATGATATCTTGTCCCTTCCGGAACCGGATGATAAACTTATCTACGCTAAACTCATGTGGCATTTTGCACGAGGCATGGCTTCCGTGCGATCGGGTTACCTGCAACAGGCACAACACGAGCTTGTAAAGCTTGATTCACTTTGCAAGCTCGATACCTTGCAACAAATTTATTTTTCGTTTAACCCTGTGTCGGATATTGTAAAAGTGCCGTTGCATCTGCTTCGTGGTGAAGTGTTACGCAAACAAAGCAACGTTGAGGAGGGGCTACAAGCGTTGCAAGAAGCAGTAACAGCAGAAGATGATTTACGCTACATGGAGCCTCCGGATTGGAAAATTCCCTCACGTCACTTTTTAGGAGCTGCGTTGCTGGAGACTGGAAAGTTCGCGGAAAGCGAACAAGTTTACCTGCAAGACTTAAAAAGAAATCCTGAAAATGGTTGGTCGCTTACCGGCTTGCAGCAATGCCAGTTGAAGTTGGGAAAGAAAACGGAAATGGTCAGCACAGCAAAGCGTTTTTCGCAGGCATGGAAAAATTCGGATGTAGCCATCAGCGCATCACGGTATTAGAAGCCATTGTAAAAATCATCCGTGAACAAGGTGTCTGACACCTTGAAGGTGCCTGACGACTTTTTTTTGAAAGGCAGTCTGCCAGATTCTACTAACAAAACTATTTTTGAGTTGGTCTCTGGTATGATGAGTAAGTTGGGTTTTAAAAATCGGTAACCGCAGCAATATCATGAAACCGGAGCAAGCGCATGCGTATGCCGAGTGTTATTTCATGTGATGTATAGTTCATGCCAACCGATTGATTGGTGGGGAGTTCAAAGACATAGCCCAATCGCAATACATCACCCAGGTTTATTTTGGCAAGAAATCCAAACGTATGTAAACTTCGTGTGAAGAGTCCAAGCGTATAGCTATCGTCAGCATGCAAGGAAACACCCGCATCAAGGTTGACAGGCGAACCCTGTACCGCCCGTGCTAATACAAAGGGTTTTAATTTTAAGCGTGAACTCAGTGTGAAGAGATAGGCCAGGTGAGCATAGAGATGCTGGTTGTACAAGATCACCTGTGCACCGTCTACGTTGGTTGAACTCTTTAACATTTTTGGAACAGAGAGACCAATAAAGAAGCGATCGGAGGAGAATAAAATTCCTGCGCCAACTGTGGGTTTAAATTCGCTGATGTTGGTTTGAAACTTAGGATCAGATTCATCGATTTTGAGCGTACTGTAATCCATGCTGTAGTTGACGAATCCGGCATTTAAGCCAAAGGAAATCCGCTGGTTATTATCCAGCAACAGGTGGTAGGCATATGATCCCTGAATCATGGTGGTTTTATCGCTGCCTATATTATCTTTTAGCAGAGTTAGTCCTAAGCCCATACGGTTACTATGCAATGCTACATGGCCCGAAGCATTCATGGTTACAGGTGCTCCTTCAAACCCGGCCCACTGTAATCGGTAAGCTGCAAGCGCATTTAGATCTTTTGAGTAACCGGCATACGCTGGATTGATGATGAACGGATTAAACAAGTATTGAGAATAGAGAGGGTCTTGTTGTCCTTTCACTACACCATTTAGAAAGAGTAAACCGATAAGTATAATCTTTTTCATAGACTACCGGATTAAGGTTAAGAAACCATTCAGCGGCTGGAGTCCACCGGAGAATTCTATTTTATAAAAGTATGTTCCCGATGGAAGTTCGCTTCCGGAGTTACTCAGTCCCTGGAATACCCGATCCTGGTTGTTATAGTTGGATACATCAAACACCACATCGCCCCAGCGGTTCAGTATCATGACTTTATTTTGAGTTGCGCCCTCCACCACATCAATATATTTGATGAGCATAAAATCATTTTTGCCATCGCCATCGGGTGAAATTCCATTGTACACAACAACGCCACCCACTACTTCTATATCGAGAACTTGTTGCACACAGGCACCTGCCAGGTCGCAAACTTCGAGGGTGATACGATCCACACCAGTGAACGGAAGACCGGCATAATTCACGACAAGATTATATGCAGCATCGATATATGCGGTGGCACCACGTGCTGTCGTAGTACTGATCAGCCGTAGCGATGGGTAGTCAACATTATTATCCGGGTCGCTCACAATGGTTGTGAGATCAAGCGTCAGCACGCCTTCAATTGTACTGGCCAGTGGTGCGTTGTTGATGGCCGGTGGCTGGTTAGTTGGTCCGCCTCCTCCACACGGTGGAGTTAGTACACTCACCACAACCGGATCAGAAGGAAAACTCGGGCAGTTGCCTGACGCTTTTGCAATGAGAAAGAAAACTCCGGTTTGCGTTACCGTAATCGACTGTGTAGTTGCTCCATTAGACCAAACATATTCAAAGCCTGCGGGGCCCGATAAATCAACTGAACCTGTTCCACAAATAGTTGTGTTTCCTGTAATCGTAATAACTGGTTTTACAGGTGAAGGAATGGTGGTAACACGCACGGTATCAGACGCAGGACTCAGGCACGTTCCGTTTCCGGTTTGCACCGTATATTTTCCACTGGTGTTCACCAAAATTTGTTGAGTTGTTTGTCCATTCGACCAGAGGTATTGTGTTGCTCCGACTGGAGCGGATAGAAAAATTGAACTGCCTTCGCAGAAACTCAAATCCCCGGAGGGGTTAACAGATGGTTTCGGAATAATGGTAACGGTGGCGATGACAGGTTTGCGTGCGCTTTCGCAAAGGGTAATAGGATCATAAATGGTAGCGTAAAAAGTTTGTGTTGTTGAAAGCGATGTGGTGGTGTATGCGGCACCAGTGAAAAGCAATGTTCCGGCTACGGGATCATCATACCATCGGTACACCTGCGAACCGGTTGCACCGGTAGCCGTGAAGGTAACCGTTCCCGCATTGCACCTGGATTGATCAGCAGCAACAGGTTGGGCTGGAGGAACACAGTTGGCAATGGTAAACGGTGAGCTGACAATATCGCTCCAGAATCCTTTATCATCTTTTGCCCGTGCATAGAGTATATGATTACCCGAAGGCACGCTGGTTAAATTTATCGTTGCGAGTTGATCCACCGAAGGTGCTGATGTAAAACTTATCGCATTGGCCTGACCATAACCCGGATCGGTATCGATAAAATATTCGATGCGTGTAATGTTTTGCGAAGGAAGCGATGACGCAGGTATAACGTAGAACGTTCCCTGAAGAGCATGGCTCCACGATGCAGGGTTAGCGTTGTTTTTATACCGGATATTCAATCGGTGAAAACCTTCACTCAATCCGGTGATGGGAATAGCAAGCGCATTGTTTTGTGTGCTGCTGGCAGTAAGCGCAATGGGCGTTCCGTTTCCTTGTCCGGGGTCTGTATCAAAAAAATATTCTGCTTTGGTTAGATTGACTGCCCCCGGAGGTGTTACAGGAGGAACAATGTAAAATGTTTGGATATGCGCATGTGCCCATCGCGCGGAGTTATCGCGGGTGCGTACATGCAGTGTATGAAATCCCGGTGTGAGGGAATTCACTGGAACGGTGAACGCAAAATTTATTGTCGCCCCGGCAGTAATAGGAAGGTTCGTTCCATTTCCAAATCCGGGATCCGTGTCGATAAAATATTCAGCCCGTGTAAGACTGGTAGCCGGTATGTTCGAAATTGGAGGAACAATGTAGAAGGCCTGGTACATGGCATGACTCCAAAAGCCTGTTACACTGGAACGTGTTCGAAAGCCTGCAATGTGAAAACCCGTACTCAATGAATTCGTTGGGATGGTAAAATTGAAATTGACGGATGCAGCGGGTGAACTCACGGCAACCGCAGTACCGTTTCCGTGTCCGGGATCGGCATCAATAAAATATTCGGCTCGGTTAATAACCTGAGCATGACCAATGATGGATAGGATAAAAAATAAGATGAAAGTTGTAAAACGCATTGTCAACAGCATGAAATGCAAACTAGTTGTTGATGGTAGCCTTTACATTCACATTCAACGTTCCGTTAACCGGAACGGTAGCGTTCTGAATGTTGAGTTCGGTTACTTGCGGAATGGGCGGCATCGGACTGGTATCATAGCCGGAGCCATCGGCACCACCACGCGGAAAGGGATAAGAGCCACCGTAAATACCTAAATCCGTTCCATCTGTTCCTGCATTCCTTCCGGGAGACGAAGCTTGCAACCTATAATTAGCGGAAGGAGAATATTCCGATAAACTGGCAGCGTTAGTATAGAGTGGATCTTGCCCGATAATATTTCCGCCACCAAAATTACTTCCACCTCCGGTACCGGTATACGTATTAACAAAATTGGTTGCGGGTGTGTACGTAGTTGGGTCGGCAATGGTAGTTTGATTGGAAAGATTGTTGTTAAACGTACACAAGACAGGACCCGAAGTGGCTCCGTAAAAGACTGTTCCGCTGGAGCGCGTAAAGATGTTGTTCGTTACGATTACATTAAAGGTTTGATAAAAATTATTGGCGCCAAAAAAAATATTGTGGTCTGAAATTATTGTATTGCTGTTAAAGCCATACAAATAACTGAAAGATGTAAAAATATTATTGGCGATAACAATATTGGTAGCAGATGAGGATGTTCGCGTACTCGCGCCACCATAAATGTAGCTTTGGAAAATATTATTATATAGAACCCAGCCATCCGCATAGCCGGTTGGCGATCCTCCGGCTAAGTTAATGTAGCTTGTAATCCGGCAGCGGAAAACACGGATGTTGTTGGACATTAATCCGCTGATATCCAAACGGCCGGTCAACACACCAGTAATGACGGAACCTGTGGCATTACTTGAACCGGCATCACGAAACAAAATAATATTGGCAATGTTGGTGGGTTGTCCGAATTGATTGTTGGGGTTATAGCCGGCACCAATGATGACCAAACGCTTGCTTATGGTAATGTCTGGATATTGAAAGGGCGAACCATATATATAGACAGTGTCGCCATTGGCAGATGCGGTTTGTGCTGCCGCAAATGTTGTGAACTGTGCCGGGCGTGTGGGGCTATTGCTGACGGTTCGTACTGTTGCCGTAGCAGTTGTGCAGAGCAGAAGCGCTGCTACCCACATGATCGTAATCTTGTTTTGCATAGTTTGTTGAAGCTTAAGGTAGATCCGAGCAGGAATTGCTAATTCATTTCTGAACAGAACGTTCAGCTGATTAAACAAAACCAACTACAGACAAATCTAAATTGGTGAAAACTCAATAGACATGCACCTACATGATGATGTGGGGAGAACCGGATTATACCGCTGAGCATGAAAAGCTGTTTTTGAAATCCATTATCTTTCGATTGATTAAGATGCACGAATAGATTTTTTATAAAATGATGGTACGATCTGTATTCTTCTTATTGGCAGGATTGTTCATTGGAATTTCAACCGTTGCTCAGCCTGAAACATTTGACATAGTTACGGTTGTTCCTCCGCGTGATTGGAAAAAAGAATTCACGGATTTTGCTGTGTCGTATGTTGCTACCAATAATCAAACGCGCGGATGGTGCCGCATCACTGTGTATAAAAGCATAACGAGTGGTGGTGACGCGCTTTCCGATTTTACCAATGAGTGGAATACACTGATCAGTAAGAACTATTCCGGCACAACAATACCAACGCCTGAACGGGAGACGGAAGATGGCTGGACTTCCTACTCGGGCGCAACACCCTTTCAGTTTGAAAACAAGGAAGCCTATGCCTTGTTAAGAACAATTTCGGGTTATGGTGTTGAAGTTAGTATTACGGTATTGATGAATAGCCAGGAATATATGCATGATGTTGAAAAAACACTAAGCTCCCTAAAACTAAAAAAGCCAGAAGGACATATTGTTACCAATACACCAGTCACGCCAAATACATCGCAACCAGCCATACCTGTTACTGCGGCAGCGGGAATTCAGGGTATCTCGATATCCACGACCAACTTCGATGATGGATGGGTAGCACAGCCCTTTGCTGACTTTGTTAAGGTGACCAAAAATCAAACGACCGTGTTATTACACTATGGGATTCAGGTTACCGATGATTTGCGAAGTTCCAATAACCTGGAGGGAGTATTGTTTGATCGGGTTATCCTGCCGCGTTACAACGTGAGTAACATTCGGAAATACGACAACGGAGGTCCGTGTTATTTCTGCATTTACTTTTACGAAGCCGATGCCGTTGAAAAAGCCACTGGAAAGAAAGGTCATATTGGTTTCAGAGTTATCACCAACAGTGGTGTTTCAAAATGTATTGAAATCATATCGCCTTCTGCTGCAGTCTTTCAACAGGAATTTCCAACACAGGAAAAAGTTGAAGCTATGCTGAACTACAATAAATTTGCAGTGACTATAACCGACCTTGCGGGAACTTGGGAGTCATCCACCGGAGCATATGTTGATATGTACAATACTGCGACCGGTGCGTATGCCGGAATGAACAGCTCTTCATCAAGTAATACATTTATTTTTCATTCTTCCGGTACGTATGAAAGCAATCATAAAGGGGCTTTCGGTATGGTGGGAAGCATGAAATTTTATGATCAAAAGTATGCAGGCAAACTCACCACTACGTTTTGGGATATCACCATGACAAATAGGTTTGAGGGTAAAACAGATAGTTTTTGGGCGCAATTTGAATCTGTTCGTGGCGGACGCGTGTTGCACTTAACCGACAAGTCTGCTTCCGGGATTCAATATCATTTGGTGAAGACAAAGTAAGATGGCGCTCAAATGATTATGAATGTACCTGTTTGAGCTATCATGGCTGGTAAATAGACTAGCATTATAAACAGTCAGATCTAAAATCCTATTCATCTGGGTTCGGGATTGCAAATCTCAAATAGTCAGGGCTGAGCATGCAATCAGAATCATCCGATTGAACCTAAAAATGATGGTCTAACCCACGTTCTTTTTATTTGCGATGCGAATGATACAATAACCAATCACACTGGCTGTGATAGAAGCAGCAAGTACGCCCAACTTCGCCTGCACTGCATATTCTTCTTGGCGAAATGCCAATCCTGAAATGAACAGCGACATGGTGAACCCAATGGCTGCCACAAACCCTGTACCCCAGATGTGCAACATGTTAACTCCTTGCGGAAGCACAGCCCATCGTAAGCGCAACATGAGATAGACAACGCCCACCACACCGATAACTTTGCCCGCTAATAATCCGAAGAAAATTCCTAGTGATACCGGACTTTGAATTTGTGTAAGGAAATTGCTTGATAGCTCTACACCAGCATTACTCAATGCAAAAATGGGCATGATCAAAAATGCGACAAACGGATGCATGGTATGCTCCAGACGTTGCAATGGAGTGAGCGCCTGCTCTGAAAAATTTTCAATTTTAGATAAAATTTTGAATTGCTCTTTTGATACGGTAGGTAGTGTATTGACTTCTGCGGATTTAAATAAGACCAGCAACTGTTCCAATTTTTGACTATAATAGTTAGCCGAAACTTTTACTCTTGCTGGTATGGTAAATGCTGCCAATACTCCTGCAATGGTGGCATGAACGCCCGACATAATAAATGCCAGCCATAAACCGGCAATGCCTACAATACCATAAAACAAGGTGCTCCGCACACCGATCACATTAGCAACAATGAGCACGGCCATAAAAGCAGCTCCGGTAAACAAACTAATAACGTTAATGTCGGAGGTATAAAAAAATGCAATCACAAGCACAGCGCCAATGTCATCGGCAATAGCCAGAACAGTTAGAAATATTTTAAGTGAAAGCGGAACTTTGTCGCCCAACAGATAAAGTACTCCCAACGCAAAAGCAATATCGGTGGCCATGGGAATTCCCCAACCATCTGCCGTATCGCCTGAGCGATTAAAAAGGAGATAGATTAATGCAGGTACCAGCATGCCCCCAATAGCAGCCGCAATGGGCAAGGCTGCTTTTTTCAGATCACTCAATTCACCGGCAATTATTTCGCGTTTCAATTCAAGACCTACCACAAAAAAGAATAGAGACATGAGCCCATCATTTATCCAGTGGTGCAGATCCTTGCTGATAATGTACGCATCGTAGCCAATGCTAACCTTATGTTTCCATATCTGCTGAAACTCATCGGACCAAGGCGAATTGGAGAGTATCAGCGCCAGCGCAGCAGACGAAAACAACACAATGCCACTGGTGGTACTATTGCTGATAAACCGATTTAACGGATCAATGATCCATCGGTCAACGGGATCAATTCTATGCTCATTCTCCTCCATCTCTTTCAAGATAGAAGTTAATGACAACTTTCAAAGCATTTTGGGCTTAATAATAAGCATCCAGTCTGGTAGACTGATGGCTTACACCGGTGTTCGACATTTGCAATGTCGAACGACAGATAATAGCGGATTTAAAATCCTATTTAGCAGGGTTCGGGATGGCAAATCCAGAACAGCTAGTAGTGGGAAAGAGAATTAGTGTTGCTTACTTTTCTCCTCCAATGTTTCATTGTCAGAGGATAAGCTTCTTGCTAAATTGGTTCACGAAGTCAATACAGTCTGATAGGAATGCCGACTGTAACCTGAAATACCCGATTTTTTACTTCGTAATCCGAGTTATACAAGTTTGATAAACCTAATCCATATCGGGCTTCAATCATAATTCTATCAGCAATAAGTGCTCCTCCGCCAAACTGAAGGCCAAAATCGATACGGTTATCGATATACCAATCATTTTCATCTGCTCCGTCTGGCATCGTGCCAAACTTGATGTTGCCCTTTATATCGGATGAATAGGACTCAGTTTCATCACCATCTGAATAAGAATATACTATAGTTGACTTTGATTCGCTTGTATATTTTCCTCCTAAGCCAATACCGATGGATGGCCCAGCGTTAAGAAAGAACTTGGTCTTGTTTCCAAAAATGACTTTTGCCAAAACCGGTATTTCAAAATAATTAAGAGTTTGCTTCCCTTTACTTGTTTCGGTGGTAGTATAGGGTGTTTGTTCGAAATTATCCAAAAAATCTGACCGCGAGCTTGAAGATTCCTCCAAATATCCTTTTTGAATAAAGTTCAATTCAGCCTGAACGGAGAATGTCTGATTTACTAAATAGTTAACACCCACTCCAAGTGTGAACCCGGTTTTAGCCTTAATGTCCTCATCGTACTGGGTAGAAATTGTTGATGATGTTGCACCAATTCTTGGAATTATGGTAATCGGTTGTGCACATACACTTACTGCAGCCATCATAACAGCGTATACAAAAAGGAGCTTTTTCATAAACGAAGGGTTTAAGGTTTAATTTATGCTATACATATAAAATGCAAGTATGGTATCGGTCATACCGCATAATCAAAGGTAGAATCAGGGATACTAAGTAGTGTTACGGATTCGTAACAATTGCTTGCGGATTTGTAACAGGAGCACTTTTTACTGCCCTTTCCTGATATTCGGAAGGTGTTATGCCTTCCAAAGTTTTAAACATCCGCGTAAAGTTTGGGATGTTGTTAAACCCTGTTTGATAGGCAACTTCGCTTACCGTTAGCCCCTTAATAGCCAGTAGTTTTTTAGCTTGCTCAAACCGGTATAGTCGAAGAAACTCTCCAGGCGATTTGTCCGAAAGGGCCTTAAGCTTGCGGTGAAGTTGCATGCGGCTCATACCAATTTCACGGGTAAATTCTTCCACACCAAAAGACGGGTTCGTATAATGCTGCTCCACTATTGTAATAACCTTGTTAAGAAAAATAGCCTCGGGCGCTTGATTGTTTACGCGGGTGAAAGGCACGACTTGTTGTGCGAAAAGTGTTTTAAGCTTTTTACGTTGCTCAACCAGATTTTGAACACGGGCCTTCAATTCGCGCGCATCAAAGGGTTTAGTCAGGTAATCATCTGCCCCGATATACAGTCCTTCCAGTTTGCTTTCCTGATCGGCTCGTGCCGTAAGCATAACGACCGGTATGTGGCTGGTAGCTTCATGCGTTTTTAATCGTTTGCAAAATTCAGTGCCGTCCAGTTCAGGCATCATCAAGTCGGTGATGACCAGATCGGGAACACGTTCCAAAGCTTTGTCCCAGCCCTGGCTTCCATTCTCCGTCAACACTATTTCATACTGTGGCGCTAATATCTCGTGTATGAAGGTGCGCATATCGGCATGGTCTTCCGCAACAAGTATTACTGGCCGGTCTGCTTCAGTGATGTCTTCTATCGTGTGGTCATAGACAGCACTTTCTTCATACAATACGTCTGATGTTTCGGTATTCTGTTCTGCTATCTCATTTTTGTAATAGGAAAATGAGGTGGGGATGATGAGGGTGAATACGCTGCCACCTGTTTCAGGACTCTCAGCGGAAAGGGTGCCATGATGAGCTTCGGTTAATTCTTTCGATAGCGCCAACCCCAGACCAGTGCCTTCACTAGTTCTTGATAAGGTGTTATCCACCTGATGGAATCTGTTGAACACTTGCGAAAGCTGGTCGACAGGAATACCAGGACCGGTATCAGCAACCTGTACAGTCAGTTGATGACCAGAATGCCTGGCGATTAGTTGTACCTGTCCGCCTTCGGGTGTAAACTTCAGTGCATTGAAAAGCAGGTTGCTCACAATTTTCTCAAGCTTATCGCGATCGAAGTATCCGGTTACCGATTCTTCGGGTACATGAAGTGTGTAGCGTATCTGCTTTTGCTCAGCGAATGAAACAAAATAAGCATAAACAGTCTTTAAAAATTGCTTCAGATCACCTTCCGAAGCCCTAACTTTCATATTGCCGGATTCAATTTTAGATAAATCGAGCAGCTGATCAATCAATCGGTGCAGTCGCACAGCATTACGGAGCATGATTTTCCACAAAGCTGCTTGGCGGTCGTTTGGATGTTGTAGTATTTGTTGTTGCAGTGGCCCTATGATAAGACTTAGCGGTGTACGGAACTCATGGGAGATGTTGGTAAAGAATCGGGATTGTACCTGATTGAGTGCTTCCAGTTTTCTGTTGGTTTTTTGCTGAACCCGGTACAGGTAAATCAATAACCCGATCAGCGCAAGCGAAAGTAACAGAATGCCGATAAGGTAGTTGCGTTGGTTGTGCTGTTGTTGCAAGCGCAGTTGGCTAAGTTCCTTTTCGGCATTGAGTGCACGGATTTCATTCTCTTTTTTTTCGCTTTGATAATGGGCCTCGCGATTTGCTGCTTCGTCCCGGTTTTGAATAGTGGTGAGGCTGTCGCTTAATGCAGTATAGCGCAAGTGGTAGTGGTAGGCACGTTCAAAATTCTTTTGGTCTGCATACAGCTCACTTAATCCAAGGTATGAATCCATCACCAAAGCCGGAAGCTTTATCCGGTTTGCAATGCGAATGGTTGAGTCGAAGTACAGTGCAGACTGTGCATACTGCTTAAGCAGGAAGACCACAGATCCAAGAGCAGCATAGCTGTAGGTCATATTAACTGAATCAGAAGTCGATTTGCTTATACCCAATGATCGGGTGTAGAGATCTTTTGCTTTGTGAAGGTCTTCCTTTTCATAATAAATATTGCCCATGCTGGTAAGCGTTTCCGATACATCGCGTTTGGCTCCCAGCGCTTCATATACTTCAATGGCTTTTTGGTATACCAGCAAGGCCTCATCAAACTTTTGTTGCTTGCGGTAAATTCTTCCCAACAAGCGATTGGAGTATGCTATTGAAGGTAGTTTGTATATTTTCTCAGCGATCTGAAGGCTTTGCAAAGCATACGCAAGGGCCTTGTCGTAATCGCCCATAAGATTTTGCAGGTTGCCAATGTTGGAGAGACTTTGCGTGAGGCCATCGTAATCATTCAATCGCTCAAAAATTTCAGTTGCCTTTACGTAATATTCAACGGCTTCTTTGTAATCATTTTTTTCTTTCAGCACATTGCCCATCATGTTGAAGAATGATGCCATCATCCGTTGATCATCTGCGGCAGCGGCTATTGAAATGCCTTTTGTTAAATAAAGTTCAGATGAGTCGAGCCTCGATAAGCGGAGGTGGGATATTCCCAATTCAAGGTATGTATCCAGTAAAGCCGGGTCGTTCAGGTCATGGGCAGCACGAAGCGCGTTATTAAAATGTGGGATGGCGCTGAGGTAGTCGCTGTGCTTCCGATAATACAGACCGAGGTGGGTATGCGCGTCAATAATTATTTTGCTGTTGTTAGTTTGCATGGCCGCTTCTAAGGCCAACTGCTCATAGTGCAGTGATGCCTCTCGGTTAGACGTATAACCGGCCAGTTGATGATACATTTGTGCTGCTACTGAAGGCTGGTTTGTTTGATTAAGAAGACACAAGAGGCTGTCAGTTTTATGAGCGTCATTATGTATAGCCTGCCCCATACTGAAGTGGGGGAAGGACACCAGAAAGACAAGCCATATAATATTATTATGTGCAGGCATGAATCGTAATTGAAAGGAAAAATACGATTCTGACTTTTATAAGAAAAATGAGCTATACTAATTTTTTAAGCCTCCGCGCATGAGCGAAATACACGAACCAGCTGTTCGACATTTGAAATGTCGAACGACAGATCAAATCGGATTTAAAATCCTCTTTATCAGGGTTCGGGATTGCAAATCCCGAACAGCTGCGTTTCATGCGACTGGATTATTTCTTTTGCACTTTAATGTATTTTTTGAAATCGTGAGATTCAATTTTTATTAAATAGTGTCCGTGTGGCAATTCATCGAGCACGATGGTATTGGATGTTTTGTTGAGTAAATGAAAAATGCGCAATCTGCCAACAACATCATATACCGACAGTGTTGCATCGTGCGATGTTTCAATGATCAGTTTATCGGACACCGGGTTGGGATAAACTTTCAGATCGGCTGATTGAAATTCTGTAGCGGTGATGAGGTAAACAAAATCGGAAGACGTGGTGGTGCATCCGTTCGTAGTCACATCCACTGCGTAGACACC
>JAEUUG010000009.1 GCA_016787565.1 Cyclobacteriaceae bacterium | reverse complement strand
ATTAGCCAGCTCACAAGATATTTGTAGCGGTGGGACCACAAACATTGGTATAACAAATCCAAGCAATGTAAGTGGTACAACTTTCTCATGGTCGATTGGGACAATCACGGGGACAGTAGCAGGACAATTCCCCGGCAGCGGTACGGTGATCAGCCAGACCTTAACGAGCGCAGTTGGCGGAACAGTTGATTATATCATTACGGCCTATATCAATGGATGTCCAGGTGCATCAACAACGGTTACCGTTACGGTAGATCCGATCCCGGTAGGAAACAGCGTAGCCTCTGGCACACATGTGATTTGTTCGGGTACAAGTTTGAATATTACCCCAACGTTGAGCATAGGAACAGGAACTTTTGCCTGGACGGGGTCCAACGGCAGTGGCGGAACAGGCAACATCACCGATAGTCCGGTCAACACGACTAACAATCCGATTGATATTACCTATACGGTTATCCCAACAGGACCAGCGCCAACCAGTTGTGTGGGCTCACCGTTCACGATTGTGGTGACCGTGAATCCGAATCCGGGCTTCACGGCTACCAATAACGCGCCAGCGATTTGCAATGGAGCATCAACAAACATTTTATTGAACAGCAGTACTACAGGGCATCAGATCAATGTAGTGAGTGTGAACTATAATGGTGCAGGTAACAGCGGAACGATTATTCCCGGTACTACCACATTTACAGATGGAAACACATTGACGGAAGTATTAACGAACGCTACGAATGCGCCCATCGATGTGGTGTACACATTCAATGTAACAACACCGAGTACCACACCGGAATGTCCGCTGGTACCGGTAAACCAGACGGTAACGGTTCGTGTGTATCCGGTACCGGATGTTCAAGTCTCACCTCAAACAATTTGTTCAGGCGCTTTAGTTAATGTGCCAATAACTTCCAATGTCTCAGGAACAACATTCACATGGTCAATATCCACTGATAACGTGTCGGGGGCAAGTGCAGGAAGTGGATCAACGATTAGTCAGGTATTATCATCATTCGATGGCATCAATAGCGGATCCGTTACGTACACCATTACGCCCGTGGCCAATGGCTGCTTTGGAACCCCTGTTGATGTAATCATTACGGTAAATCCAATTCCGGTAATGACCAACCTGGCAACTACCCTGGCTCAGCAAATTTGCAGTGAAGAGGCATTGAATTTTATACCGACATCAACCATTGGGGCAGCAACACTTTCGTGGACAGCCACCTATACTTCGGAAATCAGTGCTGCATCGGTAACATCCAGCGGTAGCGGCCCCATAACCGATGCACCGATCAACATCAGTAATGTAGCTGGAACGATTACCTATGAGATTACACCCAGCTTAAACAGTTGCATAGGTTTACCGATCAATCTGGTTGTACTTGTAAAACCCAAACCATCTGCATTTGCCAGCAATACTGTTATTTGCAGTGGGCAGAATGCGGTAATCAACATTTTCCCGACACCTCAAAATGTCAGTGGAACTACTTTCTCCTGGACGGCCACTTCTCCTTCTGGAAATGTCTCAGGTTTCAGCGATGGCGATGGCTCGGTCATCAATCAGGTGTTGTCAACCAATGATCAGTTTGTAGGAACCGTTGTTTATTCCATTACACCATGGGCCAGTAATTGTGAAGGACCCGTTACTAACGTAACAGTTACGGTAAATCCCGTTGCTACAGTAATTGCCGAAGCAGATTTTGCAGTGTGTGAACCGTCAAGCTTTGTTGTTACGGGTACTATTGGCGGTAGCGCCACGCTGGGTACCTGGTCAATTGTTTCTGGCGCGGGTTCAATATCAGCAAGCTTGACATCCGGAAACATAGTAACAGCAACATATACGGTTGGCGTGGGTGATATTGCCGGATCAGTTGTATTGAGACTTACAACAGATGATCCAGATGGCGTAGGCCCTGGGGGTCCCTGTTCATTTGTTTCCGATGATGTGACGATTAATGTTAACCGTCAGGCACGTGTTACTGCTCCGGCAGATTTTTCCGTTTGCGAACCTTCCAGTATTACACTTACCGGTACACTTAGTGGCAGTGCTAGTTCTGGATCATGGAGTTTGATTAACGGCAATGGCGCCTTACAAGTGAGCAGCGTAACCGGATTGAGTGTGTCTGCCATTTATACTCCCGATATAACGGATGTCGGAACCGTATTACGCTTCAGACTTACTACGAATGATCCCGATGGGTTCGGACCTTGCTCTCAAGAATTTGATGAAGTAGATATTACCATCAATGAATCAGCCAAGGTGAATGCAGGCGCTGACTTTGCTGTGTGCGAAGATGAAGTTGTGAATTTGAATGGATCGTTCAGTGGTTCGACTTCTTCGGTAAGCTGGAGTGGTGCGAGTGGTGCATTCAATGATCCGGCTGATCCACTTACCTTTTACACCTTAACAGCGGCTGATATTACAGCAGGCCAAATTGTTCTTACGTTAACCACGAACGATCCTCCCGGAGTATGCCCCTTAGCTTCCGATGCTGTAATTGTTAAAATCAATAAGTTGCCCAATGTATTTATATCCGGACTGGAACCATCGTATGCTGAGAACAGCCCGGTTGATTTTCTGGATGGTTTCCCGCTGGGTGGAACATTTACAGGGCCTGGTATTTTTGCCGGAACAAATCAGTTTCATCCGAATACTGCTGGCGTAGGGTTTAAAACGATAACGTACACATATACCGATCCTTTAACAGGATGCGATAATTTCACTACGAGGTCAACCATTGTAAATCCCGTAACCAGTATTGAATTTTATGTGAAAGAGGAAAACAGACTTGATGTAAATGGCTTCCCTGTAATTTGCGCTAACCAGGGTCTCTTAACACTTGTTGGCTTACCTCCGGTGAATGATCCCAACAGCCGAAATCCAACGCTTTTCATCTCGCCCGATCCAATCCTGAGTGCCCGATTAATTTTTGATGGCACGGACTGGAAAATCAACACAGATGGTTTGCCACCAGCAACATATATCATCCAGTATGTTTACACGAACCAGTTTTTTGCTACCGATACATTGACAAAAGACTTAACAGTCTTTCAGGCACCTTTGGCGATCATTGATGTAGGCAATAATTGCTTTGAGAACGCTGTCTTGTTTGAGGAGTCCTCAACACCAAGTGCTAGTATTGACACTTGGATATGGACGTATGGAGAAGGAACGAATGGCAGTACAGGTAGCGTAGCTGAACCAACGTATCAATACCTGTCGCCTGGTCCGAAAACTGTTTCGCTTGAAGTAATTACGAATAACCAGTGCCGTAATAAGGCTTTCAAAGACATCATTATTGGCACGTTGCCGAAGCCAGACTTTACGCGTTCATCTTTCTGTCAGGGTGATGTGACAAGTTTCTTTGATAACTCCACCGTCTCCGAAGGTACAATTAATGGATACCTTTGGGATTTTGATGACGCAGGGGTAACATCATCCCTTAAAGACCCACAGCATACTTTTTCGAGTTACGGTATTTACAACGTAAACCTTCGTGTTTTCACCAATGCAGGATGTTCAAAAGACACAACTAAAACAATCTTTATTCTGGATACTCCTCCAGCTGTAACAGCAAATCCCTATCGGGAAGACTTTAATGCAAGTCAGGGAACCTGGGTATCGGTTATTGATTATGCTTTGCAAGGCACGGCCAGTAGCTGGGAATGGAAAGCGCCAGATGGATCAGTAATTACCGCAAGTACAAAGGGCTGGTGGACAGGTGCTAATAGTAAATCTTATTTCAATAGTGAAAAATCGTTTGTTATCGGACCATGCCTGGATGTTAGCGCACTGGAGCGACCGATGTTTTCAATGAATTATTGGGTTGATACACAAGCCGGTTTTGATGGTGGTGTGGTGCAGTATTCTACGGACGGTGGCACTAGTTGGGTTTATCTTGGCGATGCAGAGAACCGCGGTATCAACTGGTACAATACACGCGATGTTGTCGGTCGTCCCGGTGGATTGAATAATTATGCGTGGACAGGTTCCAGTGACGGATGGAAAACGGCACGCTTTAACCTGGATCAGATTCCGCAGGAAGTTCGCGACAATGTCATTTTCAGAATAGCCTTTGGCAGCAACAGTGATAATCCATCTGGCGCAACGCTTAACGGATTTGCATTTGATGACATATACATTGGTGAAAAACAGCGCATGGTGATGGTGGAAAATTTTGCAAACTATAATGATCCGGAATCAAATACAGCAACCTCTCAACTTGCAACACTGCTTGCCAGTCAGGTTACAACACTACCGACCGGTCCGGGAAAAACAAAATCCGATTTCTTCAAAGTAGAATACCACCTTGCTGTGCCGGGTGCCGATGCGGTCAATCTGGCAAATCCTACTGATCCTTCGGCTCGCGCGTTTTATTACGGCATTGCAAAGCCACCATCTACCCTGATGGATGGAATTATTGGTGACTATTACGGAAGGGTTTTCAACGGAGGTATTTCAAACATCGATCCCATTCAACTGGATAGGCGTGCACTGGAAGATCCAGCCTTCAGAATTGATATCGATACAACGCAAACCACTACGCGTACGGATGTACTGGATTTGAACGTTACGTACACCTACACGAATCAAACTCCGTTTACAGGTCCGGTTACCTTCCAGGTTGCTCTAATAGAAACTGATGTTGTAGCCGATGTCTTTACCCTGACCAATGTACTGCGCAGACATTTACTCACTACAGGAGGCCAGACGGAAAACAGAAGTTGGGCCTTGAATGACCAGTTGGCTATACCTATTAGTAAGGAAATTGATGTTCAGCTACAGAACCAGAATAATCTTTGGGTAGTAGCCTATGCACAGGATAAGTTTTCACAAGAAATACTTCAGGCTACCCTCGTGAAAGCACCCAGGAAAAACAGCGCAACGGTTGTAGGCGTGGAAGACGATCCGACAAAGGCGGAGTTAAATGCTATTCGTGTTTATCCGAACCCGGTATCGCAGAAATTGTACATGCAGTTGGATGAGAAACTTACGAAAGGGTATACCTGGCAAATTGTTGACCAGCGTGGTGTCATTGTACTTTCTGGCGATGTTGACCGAGACCTGACTACACCACAGCAGGTGTTGGTGGGTGATTTGCCCAATGGAATTTATTTCCTTGAACTCGGTATTCCCGGTAAATCAAAAATCTATAAGAAGATTGCTGTGATGAACAGCAACTAAACGGAAGCGAGTTCTTCTTTTAGTTGAGGAATGAAGCCTTCACAGGTGGCGATAAAATTAGTGGCTACCATTACAAGTTCATCCAGGTTTGTTTTTTCCTTGCCGTTTTCTTCTATGAAGATGAGCGTACTCTTCATGCGTTCAAGACCCATCAAAATAAATGAGGGCTTGATCTGGTGTGCCAGGCGTGAAAGGTTTTCCCAGTTTTTATGTTGGATGGAGGTGCGCATATCTTCCACCACAATCGGAATATTTTGGGCAAACGTCTGAATCATCTCTTTGATAAACTCCTCGTTATTGCCGGATACAGAGCGCAAATAGGAGAAGTCAAATGCACTTTTCCGGTTCGTTCGTTTTCGCTCATTAGCATCTTTAACAGGGGTGATCTTCAGGTCTTCGAAAAGCTTTCGGTGTAAATCCTCAGGTGTGAAGGGCTTGGGTAAATAATCATTCATGCCTGCGGCCATGCATTTCTCCACATCTGCTTTTGTAGCATTCGCGGTTAAGGCAATAATCGGTATGCTGTTGAGTGGACTATCCATCAGGCGTATAGCCTGCGTTGCCTCATAGCCATCCATCACCGGCATCTGCACATCCATCAACACCACATCAAAGGAGTCACTTTTAATTTTCTCGATGGCTACCAGCCCATTCTCGGCTGTATCGGTAAAGCATTGCCAGTTTTTCAAAATACTTTTGGCATATAAGCGGTTGATGTCATTATCCTCCACCAATAACACCCTAAGATTTTGCGCGTTAACATCTGCCAGTGATTTACTGGCAGCTTGAACAGACTTTGCCAGGCTTCGGGTTTTGCCAATTGAATAGGGGATGAGCACGATGAACGTTGAGCCAATGTGCTCTTCGCTTCTGACAGTAATTCTACCCCGTTGTAGTTCAACGAGTTGTTTGACGATGGTTAGCCCAAGGCCACTGCCACCGTACCTGCGGGTTACACTGGCATCGGCCTGGCTGAAGCTTTCGAAAATCGTATTCAGCTTTTCATCGGGTATCCCGACACCTGTATCTTTCACTTCGATGCGTACCCAGCAGGTGTCTTTTTGTTGACGGTCAACTGTACAGTCAATGCGGATGGATCCATGATGGGTGAATTTAACAGCGTTACTGATGAGGTTGATCAGGATTTGATTGAGCCGCACGGGATCACCCAGCAGGATTTTGTTCAGGCGTTCGTCAATGTGGTATTCAAGCGCTATCTTTTTCTCCCGGGCCTGATAGGTAAAGGTGCTGATCAACGAGGGGAGAATATCTTTTAAATTGAACGGAATTTTCTCTAGCCGTAGTTTACCGGATTCAATGGCCGACAGGTCAAGCAGGTCATTGATAATAACTTTCAGATTTTCCGCTGAGTGACGGATGGCGCTAAGGTAAGTTTCTCGTTCATCGGCTGTTGGGTTTTGTTCCAGCAAACTGGCCATACCGGCAATGCCATTTATGGGCGTACGAATTTCGTGACTGATGTTGGCCAGAAATTGCTCCTTGGCTTTTTGCAACCGTACGAGTTCGACTGCATCCATTTTTCGTTGTGTGATATCACGACAATCCAGAATAAAACCATTCAGTTTTTCTTTGTGTTTTAAGTTGATGGCATTGAACTCCAGAAACCGGTAAGATCGATCCTTACACAGAAACTGAAACTCAACCTTTTCGGTATATGCCCGCTTCTGACTTTGCTTGAATTTTGATTTTAAGGCGCTCAGTGTTTCGGGAAGAATATAATCAAAGAAATTTTTTCCTATCAAGCTTTTTGAGTTGTAGCCGAGTGTTTCGCGAACGGAGGAATTGTGGTAGCGAATCTTGCCATCGTAGTCAACGATAAAAATTATATCTGAGCCATCTTCAACAACAGCTTCGTAAAAAGAACCTTTCTTGACGTACTGTTGCAGTTTCATATTAAATGCCGGCTGCTTCCATCTCTTTCAGGTAGCGGTAGAGTGATGATTTTCCAATATCCAAACGATGGGCTACTTCAAGCACATTATTATCATATTTGTTAAGATAATGCCGGATGATGCGATACATGAATTGCTCCATTGTCATCTCCTGATAGAGGAACGATTCAATACGGGTGTTGGAGTTGAAGCTGATGTCCTGCGCTTTGATCTCCTGGTTTTCCGCCATGACCGCAGCCAGTTCGATGATGGATTTGAGTTCGCGAATATTTCCCGGGAATGGATACTGCAATAATTTTTCCTGACCATCCTGGCTGATTTTAAACCGCTGCAGTTGATTTTCTTTTGCGAACTGATCCAGGAAATGCTTGGCGATAAGGATAACATCTGTTCCGCGTTCCCGCAACGGGGGAAGGTGAATGGGCAAACCAAGAAGGCGATAATATAAATCCTCCCGGAATCGCCCAGCCTTTGCTTCTTCAGCCAGGTCTTTATGCGTGGCTGCAATGATGCGAACATCAAGTTTAATAACCTGATTGCCACCAATGCGAACTACTTCACGTTCTTGTAAAACGCGAAGTAACTTGGCCTGAAGGCTAAGGTCCATCTCTCCAATTTCATCGAGAAATATCGTGCCGCCTTCTGCTTCCTCAAATTTTCCGATTCTCCGCGTAACGGCACCTGTAAAGGCACCCTTTTCATGGCCGAATAATTCGCTCTCAATTAATTCACGCGGTATGGCTGCGATGTTGACTGCCACGAACGGTTTGTTTTTGCGTTTCGAATTATAGTGAATGGCTTTAGCCACCAGTTCTTTTCCGGTTCCGGTTTCACCTGAAATAGAAACTGAGATGTTCGTGCTGCACGCTTTTTCCAGGAGGGAAAAGGTACGTTTGATGGCCGTGCTTGTTCCGATAATACTTTTTTCAAATTCATACTTCTCGGATATCTCTTTCTTCAGGAAGTCAATTTCCTTGATCAGTGACGACTTGTTGCGCGCATTGTTGATGGAATTGATGAGGCGCTCTTTGGTCTCGTGATCTTTGGAGATGTAATCATACGCACCGGATTTGAGCAACTCCACCGCAGTGTGAATTTTCTCCTGCGCAGAAACGATAATGACGTTTATGTTCGGGTTAAGGCTGCGAATCTGCCCGAGCACTTTTTCGCCTGGCATATCAGGCAGGGAGTAATCCAGTGTTATGATTTCCGGATTCTTGTGGAGGTTATTCAAACACTCTTTGCCGGTCGTATAGAATTCAACTTCATAATCCGGATTGAGGCCAAGTACATATTTGAGAAACTTGGTATAGGCCAGATCATCCTCTACAACAAAAATCTTAACGGGGTCCTTCTCGTACATGCTTAGGGTTTTTCGAACAGGTAAATATACATGGCTGGTGCCATGCAGCAAAATGATTTGAGGGTGTCTCAAAAGTCGTCCGGTTATCGCGGACATTGACACGCATTTATACCGTGAATACCTTTCTTAATCGGGATTAATTGAGCAATTTTAACTTCAACCTCACCTTCCACTATGATCAAGGAATTCGACAGACTCAATGATGCGGAAACCGAGCTGATGCTGAAGGCACCCATTCTGGTTTGCATTCTGATTGCTGGCGCGGACGGTACCATCGATCGCAAAGAAATAAAAGAAGCCATTACGATTGCCCAAAAAAGTAAGAAGGCAAGCGGCATACTCAAACCATACTTCAGTGAACTTTCTCAGGATTTTGAAGATAAACTGAAGATTACCATTCAGGGCTACCCATATGAATCTACCCAACGAACACCACTTCTGGTAGAAGAGTTGGCATCACTCAACGCGATCTGGCCGAAAATCAACCGGGATTTTGCAGTGAGTTTTTATGAATCGCTAAAGGAGATTGCGGAAAAAATTGCTTCATCTTCCGGTGGGCTGTTGGGTATGAAAAAGGTTGGAACAGAAGAAGCCAGGTTTCTTGAACTCCCCATGATTAAAAAGCCTCAATAAAAATCGTAAAAACACGCCAAAGAAATTGGTAAGTGTATTTCATCCTGCAACCTTTACGCCTGTTAAAATTCAACATGGCCCGCTCTCCCTGGTTTGGTAGTTCCGTAGTTCCTTTCCGACTTGTTTTTTTGATGTGGGCTGCATTTTATGCTGAGTTCATGTGGGGCTGGCCCTTTCATTATTTTGGTATCCGGCCGCGTAATCTCATGGGCCTTATCGGGATTTTTTCAGCGCCCATGCTCCACGGTGACCTTAATCATCTGATCTCTAACACCGTTCCCCTTTTATTTTTAGGCACTGTATTATTTTTCTTCTATGCGAAAATTGGTGGAATAATTTTCTTTCGGGCGTATTTTTGGACAAACCTCCTGGTATGGTTTTTTGGCCGAACTGATTCCAATCATATTGGTGCGAGCGGGTTGGTTTATGGCTTGGCATTCTTCCTGATTTTTTTTGGAATTTTCAGGAGGGATTTTACATCAATATTAATTTCTGTAGTGGTCATTGCCATGTATGGTGGAGTTATGTATGGCGTGTTGCCAACTGACCCATCGATTTCGTGGGAAGCCCATTTAGGCGGGGCACTGGTTGGAATGTATACAGCGGTCGAGTTAAGTAATAAAAAGAAAATAAGTTAAATGGACGCAGGCATAAAAAAGTTATTGATTGATCTGAAGGCGAAGAAATATGCTCCGGTATATTTTCTTCAGGGCGAGGAGACTTTTTATATCGATCTCATTTCAGACTACATTGAAGCCAATGTGTTGTCACCAGCCGAAAAGGGATTCAACCAGGTTGTGGTGTATGGTAAAGATGTAACCATGGCCACTGTACTGACGCATGCGCGGAGGTTTCCCATGATGGCGGAGCGGCAGGTTGTTATCGTTAAGGAGGCACAGGATATTCTTGATCTGAATAAAGATACAGGGGCGAAGCTGTTACTCGATTACCTGACTAAAGCGGTGCCCAGCACCGTACTTGTTTTTTGCCACAAGCATAAGGCGTTGGACAAACGTAAAGAACTGGGAAAGAAGATTGACCAGTTGTCGGTATGTGTTACCACCAAGAAGGTATATGAAAATCAATTGCCGGAATTTGTTTCGGACTATGCGCGCGAAAAGCAAATCGCCATTGATGACCGTGCCATTCAGGCATTGTGTGAGTTCGTAGGCAATGACCTTCATCGACTGGCCAACGAGATGGATAAGCTGGTCATTGCCCTCGGCAAGGATGAGCGCATTACGCTGGAGCGGGTAATGGCTCAGGTAGGGGTGAGTAAAGAGTATAATATTTTTGAATTGCAGAAGGCGATTATCCACCGCGATAGCTTGCTTGCCAATAAGATTGTAAACTACTTCGAGAGCAATTCCAAAAGAAATCCAATGATACCGGTTGTTGCCTATCTTTTTTCTTTTTTCAGCAAATTGTTGGTGGCCGCGCAAGCTTCTGATAAGAGTGATAAAGGACTTGTTAGTGCACTGAAAATCAGTCCGTATGCTGCCAAAGACTACAGCTTAGCTTTGAGACAATATTCTCTGGATAAAATTCTCTCTGGTATAGCATTCATTAAAGAGGCCGACCTGAAACTTAAAGGTGTTAATTCCGGCTCCGATACAGAAGGTCAGATATTTCGTGAATTGGTGTATCGTTTGATGCATTGATCTGCAGGTGATGCAGGTGAGTTGGCCGTGCAGAAAGAGGTTATTCACGATTATTCATGATAATTTTATAGCTTTGAGTCCATGCAAATAAAGCATCGGGAAATTTTTTTACCTTATTTTTTTGGTCTGCCATTTGCAATAAATTTTTTGTGGCACAGTTTACATCAAAAACAATCAGCATTCGTGAGGACTAATCTTCCAATTATTTTTTTTCTAATTCTTTCAGTTTGCACTTCAACGGTCACATTCGCCCAGCATCCATTATCGCAGGGAAAGATTGATCGGTTGTTTTCCAAAGGAGCGGAACTGATAGCACACACCAATTATGGTGCTGCCCGGCAAGTGTTTACCGAATTTTTAAAAGAGGCATCGGTCTACGATTCGCGCAGGGGCGAAGCTGAATACTATGTGGCCTTCAGTGCTTTAAACCTGGGCCATTCCGATGGCGAAAAGCTGATCGATCATTTTATCACAACCTATCCATCCAATCCACGGGCGACTACTGCTTACTTTGATCTGGCCAGTTTCTTTTACCAGGAGAAGAATTATTCCAAAGCTGTTTCTTATTTCAAAAAAGTGAATTTCCCTTCCTTATCCACTGCGCAGCAGAGTGAAGGACATTTTCAGTGGGGCTACAGTTACTTTAACCTAAAGAAGCTAGACGAGGCATTAGAGCAATTCAACTTTGTGAAGAAGCAGAGCAATGCGTATTCACCAGCTGCAAACTATTATGCTGGTTTTATTGAGTATTCAAAAGGTCAGTATGAAGAAGCTACACTTGACCTGAAGAAGGCGGAAGGAAATTCGTCATATGCCGCTGTAGTTCCCTATTTGCTCGCTAATGTCTATTATAAGCAGGGCAAATACGATGATTTAATTCAATACGGTACTTCCATCAAAGACCGTACAGGCATTGCCAATGCACCGGAGATTTCCATGCTCGTAGCAGAGGCTTATTATTTTAAAGGTGACTATCAGCGTGCGGTTGATGCGTATGAAAAATTTCTGGCCGATAATCCTGACAAAGGAGGTAGTGCGCTGCTGTTTCGTGCAGGCTATGCCAATTATATGCTGAAGCAGGATGCAAGGGCAATCAGTTACCTGAGTAAGTCTGCATCCAGTAAAGATTCTTCCAGCTATTACGCTTCTTACTACCTGGGGATTTTATACCTCAAACAGGGTGAAAAGCCACTCGCGCTAAATGCTTTTGATTTTGCCAGAAAGTATCCCAAGGATAAACGATTGACAGAGGAGAGCACATTTCAGTTCGCAAAGGTTTCGTACGATGCCGGTAAACCGGATCAGGCGATATCAGAATTCGAAAAGTTTTTACTAGCCTTTCCAGGCAGCAGTCACGCCAATGAAGTAAAAGAATTACTGGCGCAGGCCTATGTGAATGGTAACAACTATAACAAAGCAATCGAATACATCGAAGCACTACCACAACGGAGTACGTTTATCGATCAGGCCTACCAGAAGGCAACCTACCTGAAAGGGACAGAGCTTTTCAACAAAGAAGATTATCCCGAAGCTGTTCAGTACTTTGAGAAATCGTTGCAGTTTAAGAAAGACCCAGGCTTTGTAGCCTTAGCGAGTTTCTGGGCTGGAGAAGCATACTCTATCGGACGTAAGTTTGAGGAAGCAGTGAAGCATTATCAGGTTGTGGTGAGCTTGTTGCCAGCAGTTGATCCTGAAATCCTGGTGAAAACCCGCTATGGGTTGGGTTACGCACATTTCAACGTACAAGCATATGATAAGGCGTTATTCAATTTTAAAGATTTTGCGAATAGGGGAAACAAGGGAACAACCAACTATGCTGATGGTCTAATCCGCCTGGCGGATTGCTATTATGTTTCGAAACAATATAGTGATGCATTACTGTACTACGACCGTGCTCTCACAATCGGCTCACCCGATAATGACTATGTGCTTTTGCAAAAAGCAATGATCAGTGGTATTCAGGGCAAGTACGCTGATGCGCGATCGAACTTCACTTCCCTTATTCAGAACTACAAAAAATCACAGTACCGCGATGAAGCCTTGTACCAACGCGCGCAGTTTGAAATTGAGCAAGGTAACTACCAGGCCGCTGTAGATGGATTAACGCAGTTAATTCAGGAAGGCTCAAACTCCAGGTTTTTGCCGTACGCTTTCATGCGCAGGGCAGTTTCATACTTCAACCTAAAGCGGTATGACCAAACGATTAAAGATTATGGCACTGTTGTTGAACAATTCCAGACCCATCCTGTAGCTCAGGAGGCTTTGCTGCCACTTCAGGAGGCGCTCAACATTGCGGGCCGCTCTGGGGAATTCGAAGTTTATCTCGCGAAGTTTAAAACTGCCAATCCAGAGACGAAGGGATTGGAGCCGCTTGAATTTGAAACAGCCAAGAACTTGTATTTTGATCAGCAATACCAGAAAGCCATTGTTAGTCTGAAGAACTTTATCGCATCCTATCCGCAAAGTGCAAAAGCGCAGGAGGCTAATTATTACATGGCCGAATCGTATTATCGTTTACGTGACTACGATAAAGCACTACCCATTTATGTTAACCTTAGCAACGACATGTCATTCAGCATGGGCAGCAGGGTCGTGGCAAGGGTTGCTGAAATCGAATTTAAACAAGGAAAGTTTCAGCGCGCTGTTGCCAGTTTCCACCGTTTAGAGAAACTTGCTTCTAACAAAAAAGAACAGTTCAATGCATGGTCGGGCTTAATGGAATCATTTTACTTTTTAACACAGTATGATTCAGCTGATGTGTATGCAAGGGTAATCCTGGAGAAAGGAAATGTAAATGCAGGCGCTCAAAATAAAGCCTCGTTGTTTCTGGGTAAATCGGCACTTGCGCGGGGTGACTATGAAACAGCTAAGGATGAATTTCTGAATACGTTGAATACGGCACAAGACGAATACGGAGCCGAAGCTAAATATCTGATGGGTGAAATTTTTTACCTGAAAAAAGAATACAAGCAGTGTTATGAAACGCTGATTAGCCTGAATAATGATTTCGCTTCCTATGAGGAATGGGTGGGCAAATCATTTTTACTTCTGGCGGATAACTACATGGGCATGAAGGATAATTTTAATGCAAAGGTTACGCTTCAATCCCTAATCGATAAGTTTCCCTTACAGCATATAAAAGATGAGGCGAGAAGAAAACTTAATGTGATTGAATCGGGAGAGGTAGAAAAGCTACAGAAAATCGAATCGGATACAGTTGAAAATAATCGTTGATCAATTTTTTGCGATGGACAACATGAAAGTAATAGATACAATAGATGTAATTGTTCGCGCTCCCTGGAGATGGAGGATTTCAGGTGCCTTACTCTTTTTCATTTCACCGCTCATGCTAGCGGCTCAAGACAAGACAAAGGATTGGGAGGGAGCACTTGATGCTGTAGAAATTGAAATTGTAAAAGAACGCCAGATCACGTTACCCAAGGCCAGTCGGAATTTTGAAAAGATACCACCTCGTGCTTCTGAACCAATTAAGCCTCCGATTACGTACGATTTTCGGGCGTTCACTTTTCAAACACCGCAGATTAATCCGCAACTTCGTCCACTCAAACTGAAAACGGAAGATCCTTCCAAAGTTTATGGAAGTTATGTGAGTGTCGGCTATGGAAATTATGTATCACCATACCTGGAAGCATTCATCAATTCCCGAAAGGATAAGAATAAACTGGTGGGTGCGCATGCTTACCTGAACAGTTCGGATAAAGGCCCGGTTGATGGAAAAAATTCAGGTGGAGGTTTAGCCGGCATCTCGGTTTATGGAAGTTCATTCAGTGAATCCTTCTCTGTTTCTGGCAATGCAGGATTTGAAAGACGGTCAACGCACTTCTACGGGTATGTGCCGGGCAGCACTGTTGAAGCAGCTGATATCAAGCAGACTTTCGATCTCTTTAAGCTTGGAGCCGAAGTGGCCAATGCGCGTAATTCAGATTTTGCTTTCAAACTGGGTGGCGGATTCAGCTACCTGGCGGATAAGTTTGATGCCCGTGAAACCGAAGTTGATTTTGATTTCCAATCAGGGTATAAAATTGATGATGACAAGCGCATTAAAATTGACGCAACGTACAATATCATTACTCGAAAGGATGTGTTGATCGAGGCTAAACCACGCCATCTTTTCAGTGTCAATCCGGCCTATGTATTTTCTCCAATCGAGAATCTTAAGCTTACTGTGGGCCTTGTTGGAGCATTTGAAAATGATACGATCGACAGCAAGAATCTTCACCTCTATCCGGATTTCAGGGCAACCTATCCGATAAGCCCCTCTGTGAATATAATCGGATCGTTGACCGGAGGAATGGAGAAAGTTTCCTTACAATCACTTAGCAATGAAAACCTTTGGCTGGCACCGAATGCAGGGATTTTTCATACCAATAAAGTTTTCGATCTGGCCTTTGGTATGCAGGCTAAAGTTGGCAACAAAGTGTCGGTTGATGCGGGACTATCGATGGCGAGTTTACGAAACTGGTATTTCTTCACCAACACCAATGAAGATCAGGCGAAGTTTAATACCATTTATGATAAGGGCTTGACGAAGCGATCTAACCTTTACGCTTCGCTGGGGTTTACAGAGGCCAATAGGGCCAAATTTTTACTGCGTGGTGACTACTTTGCCTATACAACCGATAAGGTAGAAGAGGCCTGGCATCGACCAACCTACAAGTTGACACTGGATGCATCGTACAATGTTTACGATAAGATACTGTTGACAGCTAATCTTATTACACAAGGAGGGATGAAGGCCCGTGAACCGGTAACGCTTATCACTACTAAACTGGATGCTGCCTTTGACTTGAATGCCGGAGTCGAATACTTGTTTTCTGACAGCTTCTCTTTCTTTGTTAAGTTTAATAACATCACCTCAAATAAGTACCCTGTATTTTTGAATTATCCTGTGCGCGGGTTCCAGGTTTTAGGCGGAATAACCTGGAGCTTCTGATGGTGCTTATGTTTGTATGCCTCGAATTTTCGCTTAATTTTGTATGTTAACCAATGTTTTAAACCTACTCACATGGCCAGACGCAAAAAGCAAAACGAAGACCAGCCACAGGACACTACTGATAATATACACGAATCTTCCGATGATACCTTTGGCCTTCCGGAAATAGAATATGAGCCATTAAAGCGGGAAGAGCAACAGCCCGAAATGGAATCACCCCAACCTGCGGAGCCGTCTTTTACGGAAGCGGAAACTGTTACTGCCGAGGAGGCAGAACAACCAGTTGCTGAGGAGGAATCGTACAGAGAAGAGGAATACACCTCACCTTTTGCACGGGAAAGAGAAGAGGAGTCTTCTATATGGCCTAAAGTGGCTGCCGTCATTGGTGTGTTGTTATTGGCCGGTGCAGCAGCATGGTATTTTATATACTATCAGCCTCAGCAAAAAGAAGCTGCTGAAAAAGCAAGACTTGAGCAATTGGCAAAATCGGAAGAAGCAAGAAAATTAGAGTTGGAAAAGCAAGCTCAGCTTCAGCGTGAGGCAGATGAAAGAAGAAGAGCCGACTCGCTGGCAAATGCTCAGCTAAAAGTTGGCGCTATTGAAGTACTAAGTGAGCGAACAGGTCGTTACTACGTGGTAGTGGCCAGTGCGGTTGACGATGATTTGATTATGGATTATGCCGAAAAGCTGAAAGGCAAAGGTGTATCTTCTAAAATAATACCACCTTTCGGTAAACATAAGTTCTACAGAATTTCTGTTGCAGAAGGTGATACGTACAGTGATGCTCAGGCCACTGCCGATGGATTGAAAGGCGGGGAGTATGGTGATGCACTTTGGGTGATCAAATACTAGTGAAGATTTTTTTGCAGATTTTTTGAACGACCATATTTTTTAAACGCAATGATTTTAGCACAGATAATAACGGATGCTGTAACAGATACAAATCCAGTCGCAGATCAATCGCTTTCCGTGATTGACCTGGCCATTGCCGGGGGACCGATGATGATCCCGATTGCCTTGCTTTCAGTTGTTGCCATCTACTTATTTGTTGAGCGACTTCTGGTTATCAACAAAGCCAATCAGGATCCGGATGCTTTCATGACGAAAGTGAAAGGATTGGTTTTGAAAGGAGATATCAGCGGAGCAAAAATGCTGTGCTCTCAAAACGACACGCCCATCTCCAGGATGATTGAGAAAGGCATATCCAGAATTGGTAGTCCGTTGAAAAACATTGAAGCCTCCATTGAAAATGTAGGAAAGATTGAAGTGTTCAAGCTGGAGAAAAACTTGTCGGCCATTGCTACTATTTCCGGAACAGCTCCTATGATGGGCTTCCTGGGAACAGTTATTGGAATGGTGAAGGCATTCATCGGCATCGCTCAGCAGGAGGGATCGGTAAGTCCGAAGTTGCTTTCTTCTGGTATTTATGTGGCCATGATCACTACCGTAGCAGGGTTAATTGTGGGTATCATCGCTTATCTGGCATACAACTTTCTGGTAACACGTGTACAGAAAGTTATTCACAAGATGGAGTACACCTCCATTGATTTTATTGATTTGTTACAGGAACCACGATAGAGTAATCCATGAACGTCAGTTCGAAAAATAAAATTGAGGCAGGGTTTAGCATGGCTTCCATGACAGATCTTATTTTTCTGTTGTTGGTATTTTTCATGCTTACGTCATCCTTTGTAACACCATCGGGTGTTCCGGTTAATTTACCTACTACGAAAGCCAGTACCATTGAAGTGCAGAAAGTATCGGTTACCGTAACGAAAAGTCTTCAGTACTACGTAAATGAAAAAAAAGTTTCAAAAGCCATGCTGGAAGGCGAACTTAAAAGCAGATTAGGCGGTCCCGGGGGATCAGTAGTTTTGCACATCGATACGGATGTGCCATGGGGTGAAGCCATGTATGTAACGGGTATAGCAACATCACTGGAAGCTAAAGTTATTGCGGCTACCAAGCCGAAGTAAAATGACCAATCAACAGGAAAAGAAAAATCAGCGTACAGCCTTTGTGATCTCCATCGGAGTTCACGCGGCCATCTTTTTGCTGTTGCTTTTCATCGTGGCGTGGCGTGCTCCCAATCCACCACTTCCGGAATATGGTATTGTTTTAAATTTTGGTTCTGATACACAGGGCAGTGGCGATGTTCAACCGGAAACACCTGTTGGTACGGAGACACCGCAAGAATCCGCTTCACAAAGCAATCCGCAGGAATCTGTTCCTACTGAGACTAAGGAAGTAGTTACGTCTAACCCGGCTGAATCCAAACCAGCAGAGCAGCAAGTTACCTCTACAGTGGAAAGTCCCGTTTCTGTGAAAGAAGTGAAAAAGGAGGAAACAAAGCCTGTGGAAAAAAAGGAGAAGCCCGCTGAAAAACCAGTCGAATCCAAACCGAAGGAAGAGCCCAAGAAGGAAGATCCTCAGGCTGTCTATAACCCCAATGCAAGTAAAACAACTGACACAAAAACAGCCGGAGCAAAAGAAGGTAAACCGGGAAGTGAAGGCGATGATAAAGATAAGACGGGCGATAAGGGCGACCCGAAAGGTGACCCTCAGGGTGCCTACACCGGAAAGCAAGGTGGTGGTGATGGTGGTACAGGACTAGATCTGAATGGCTGGAATTGGGATTTTATCCCCAAGCCCAACGTACCCGATAACGAAACAGGACGCATCGTTTTTGAAATCGAAGTAGATGAAAATGGTGACCTGATTAAATACCGGAAAGAATCCGGTTCAGTTAGTGCTGCTGCGGAACGCGCCTGCATTGCGGCCATTGAGAAATTGACCTTCACCAAGAAAGATGGCGCTAAAGTACCCCCGGTTTCGAAGGGAAAAATTACGTTTGTCATTCGCGCAAAATAACTTTTTAAGCCATTCCTGATTCTGTTCGTGCTCTCAGCCTGTATCTTGCAGAGCCTTCAATCACTATGATTTCCAGTTACACCGAGGCCATTCAATTTCTGTACGCAAATCTTCCCATGTTTCAACGTGTTGGTGCGGTGGCGTATCGACCTGATCTTTCCAACACCATTCACTTGTGTGAGGCATTGGGCAATCCTCATCGCAAGTTTAGAAGTATACACATTGCCGGAACCAATGGCAAAGGAAGCACATCACATATGCTGGCATCGGTATTACAGTCTGCCGGCTACCGCACAGGACTCTATACCTCGCCCCACCTGAAGGAATTCACCGAGCGGATTCGCGTTAATGGCCAGGAAGTTTCTAAAGATTTTGTGGTTGATTTCGTGAACCGGATTAATCCGCTCATTCATGAATTGAAGCCATCCTTCTTTGAGATAACCGTTGCCATGGCTTTCGACTATTTTGCACAGCAAAAGGTTGATGTTGCTGTTATTGAAGTAGGTCTTGGCGGAAGATTAGATTCAACCAATGTGATTACACCTATTCTTTCCCTCATTACCAACATTGGATGGGATCACAAAGATTTGCTGGGCGATACGTTAGAAAAAATTGCAACTGAAAAGGCAGGGATCATGAAACCCGGTGTTCCGGTAATCATCAGCCACCGGCAAGCAGGAATTGATGAAGTATTTCTGAACCGGGCAAACGCTTTAGGATCGTCAATCTCATTTGCAGATGATTCAATTGTGGTGAAGCTACAGTTTGACAGTGGAGCGACTGCTTTTCAGATAATACAACACGATGAAGTCAGTATTGAACAATTAAAACTCCCGCTTCAGGGCTTATACCAGCGGTTAAATCTTCCCGGTGTAATGAATGCCGTAGAATTGTTGCGCACCATGGGCTTTTCAATTTCTCAACCTGCTGTGATAGCGGGATTGGAGCTGACAACCATACAAACCGGACTTAAAGGTCGCTGGCAAAAGTTGGGGGAGAGCCCCTTCATCTATTGCGATACCGGACACAATGTGGATGGCATTCGTGAAGTGATGAACCAAATTGCCCTATTCCAATACCAACAGTTACACATTGTAATCGGGATGGTTAAGGATAAGGACATCGCAGATGTTTTATCACTTTTACCAAAAGATGCAACCTACTATTTTTGTGAAGCCTCCATTCCACGGGCACTACCGGCTGAAATTTTATCCGATAAAGCGAAGGCAATTGGTCTGAAGGGCATGGTCATTAAAAATGTAAATGAGGCTATTCACACAGCAAAAAACAGCACATCAAAAAATGATTTTATTTTTATTGGCGGCAGCACCTTTGTGGTTGCCGAGATTGCAGGCTTGTAGATTAACACCATTATTGAATTCAGATTTGTGAAAAGAAAGCAGGAACGTTTTAAGATTATTGAAGAGCGTGCGAATGTTATTGAGCCAACAAAACCGTTGTATGCCAGCATTAAAGGAAATTGGCGCAGGGATTATTTCAAGAATGATCATCCGATTACGCTGGAATTGGCGTGTGGCAGAGGAGAATATACAGTTGGATTAGCAGCACTCTTTCCGGAGCGGAATTTCATAGGCGTAGATATTAAAGGTGAACGAATTTGGAAAGGAAGTTCGTTAGCCTTCGAACAAGGTCTTTCGAACGTTGCTTTTCTGCGAACGCAAATTTTATTAATTGACAATTTCTTTGCACCCGGTGAGATCGATGAAGTTTGGTTAACCTTTCCTGATCCGCGTCCGCGCAAACGCGATGTGAAGCGCAGACTAACCAGCGCACGGTATATGGAAATCTACAAGCGGCTAGCAAAGCCAGGAAGTTATGTCCGGTTAAAAACGGACAACACCATGTTGTTTGATTTTACGCTTGAAGAAATTCAAGCGCGTACAGACATCGATGATTTTAAACACACGCGTGATATTTACCAGTCGGAAATGCGGTCCGAGTGCTTTGACATCAGAACACGCTATGAGCAAGAGTTTGCCGCTAAAGGCGAGACGATAAAATACCTGCGATTCAGAATTTAATAATACCCCGTGTTAATAATTTGGTAATAAGCCCGACATGTCTGGATAATGAAGGTGGTTTACTTTTGTTTTATAAAACTTCTCTGTATAGGATTGGGGATTCCCTTAAGGTATTTACCTTGTGGAATCATCTTTTAAAAGCATGGGTAAAAAGCAAAAGCGGGATGTAGAACTCGTTATCCTCTCGGATGTTCACCTGGGTACATATGGATGTCATTCAGACGAGTTGTTGCGCTACCTGAAAACGATTAATCCTAAAAAACTTATCCTCAACGGTGATATTATCGACATGTGGCAGTTCAGCAAACGCTACTGGCCCAAGTCGCACATGCAGGTAGTAAAACACATCACCAGTCTCCTCACCAAAAACACCAAGATCCTTTACCTTACCGGCAACCATGATGAGATGCTGCGCAAGTTTGCTGGATTTAAATTGGGTTCATTTCAGATCGATAATAAAGTTGTTTTGAAGTTGAACGGAAAGCGCGCCTGGATTTTTCACGGTGATGTTTTTGACGTCACGATGAAATTTTCCAAGTGGCTGGCCAAGCTTGGCGCTGTGGGGTATGATATGCTGATCATCATCAATGCCATCGTCAACTGGATGCTGAAACAGGTGGGACGCGAGAAAATATCCCTTTCCAAGAGGGTAAAAGACAGTGTGAAATCCGCAGTGAAGTTTATCAACAACTTCGAGAAGACAGCAGCCGATATTGCGATCGAAAACGGATATGATTATGTTGTTTGTGGTCATATCCATCAGCCGGAAATCAAAAGGATTGTTACAGAGAAAGGTGAGGTTTTGTATTTGAATTCTGGTGACTGGGTAGAAAACCTCACTGCCCTGGAGTATGATGCTGGCGAATGGAGAATTTACCGGTATGCCGAAGATAAGAAGGCGCAGTCTGTTAAGTTACCCAAGCGATTGCGTTACAAGATGGATAATGATGAAATTTTTCGAGACCTTGTGAATGAATTTTTAACCGTTAAAAAGTGAAATTACTGTATGCTATTCAGGGTACTGGTAATGGCCACCTCGCCCGGGCCGAAGATGTAATTCCAGTGCTGAGGCAATACGGAGAATTGGACCTGTTTGTGAGCGGGGCACAGTCTGACATTAAACTCTCATATCCTGTTAAGTATACATCAAAAGGCCTGAGTTTTTTCTTTGGTAAGAACGGAGGTATTGATTTTCTGCGAACCTTTAAGCGAAACAGTTCGAAAGATGTTTACAAGGAAATTAAAAAATTTCCAGTGGAGAACTATGACCTGGTGATCAATGACTTTGAACCGATTTCCGCGTGGTCATGTCAGAAGAAAGAAGTTCCATGCGTTGCGTTGAGTCATCAGAGTGCGTTGCTTTCACCCCTTGTGCCACGACCCGATAAGTTCGATCCGGTGGGAGAGTGGATTCTGAAGAATTACGCACCGGCAAAAGATCACATTGGGTTTCATTTTGCAAAATTTGACAAGTTTATCTACACACCAGTTATCCGTTCAGAAGTACGGAAAGCAGCGGGTAGCAAAGTGCGTGAGCATTATACCGTCTACTTGCCAGCCTATGATGACAAAAAGCTTATCCCATTGTTGGCCGCAATGCCCCATGTACGCTGGCACATTTTCTCCAAACACACGAAGAAGCCGTACCATGTTGGTAAGCTATCAGTCTATCCGGTCAACAAAGAAGAGTTTGCTGCCAGCATGACAACAGCCCGTGGAATTTTGTGCGGAGCTGGTTTCGAAACACCGGCAGAAGCATTGTTTCTCGGTAAGAAACTGATGGTGGTGCCCATGAAATCGCAACACGAGCAGCGTTACAATGCTGCTGCCCTGAAAGAACTTGGAGTTCCGGTATTGAAAAAGATGAAGAAGAAGAATGTGGGTAAAATTCTTCAGTGGATTGATTCTGACACCATCATCACAGTGGATTATCCGGATACCACGCAAGCCGCAGTCGCGCAAGCTATACAACTGGGTAAAGCCCAGTTCAGAGGTTAACAGAAAACGTACAGTACATTTATTCCTTAACGCCAGTATAATAAAACTATAAACGTGTAGTAATACCCGATCGTTAGCTTGCCAAAAATGAATGTTGAATGAGCGACAGGAAACCCTTTCAGGTATTGGTGATCGATGATGATAAAGACATACTGGATTTGCTTGAATATAATCTCGAAAAGGAGGGGTTCAACGTAAAAGTGTTGAGCAATAGTCAGGATGCCATCGTTGTGGCAAATGACTTTTTACCCGACTTGATCATCCTGGATATCATGATGCCGCATCCCAATGGCATTGAACTGTGCCGTGAACTGCGCAGCATTAAGCGGTTTGCAGAAACGTACATATTTTTTCTCACCGCGAAATCTGAATCATATTATCAACAAGCTGCACTGGACACAGGTGGAGATGATTTTATTGAAAAGGTTGTTGGCCTCCGGGCATTAACGTATAAGATTAAATCTGTTTTAAAGAAAAGGTTCATCATCCGCAAAGGTGTTTTAGAATTGCGTATTGGGAACATGATTATTAACCGGAAATCAAGCTCTGTTACCAAAGGAGGTCAGGAAATTGTGTTAAGCCGGCCCGAGTTTGAACTGCTTTTCTTCTTCGCACAGAATCCGCACAAGACGATTACCATGGATAATCTTTTGCGCAATATATGGGGCTCTGAAATTTACATGGTGGACACCTCGATTGACGTTTACATCCAGAATCTAAAAGCAAAACTGGGTCTGAACCTGATTCATCGCACCAATGATCACCGGTATCGGTTGGAGACGGATTAGAGGAATGCAAGGCTGCGATTGCTAAAATAAAATTGGTAAAAAAATCCCTCTGCCATTGTTGGTGTTGCGCGAAAGTAAGCGACAAGGCTCACCAATAAGTAGTCACCTAAAACCTTTTCCCCCAATCAGAGTCACTCGTCAGAGGACGCTGATCCTCAACGCCATTACACAAGACTTTCAATAGTTCGGTCAAAATGAAACAAAGACTTTCCATACTCACATGTATCTTTCTGACTATTTCGCGTTAGGATGCAAACCGTAAGTAATGAAGTATATTTTTTACTCCCTCATCGTTCTGCTATTTGTATCAGGTTGTAGTGATGACCCGGTGGGCCCGGCACCCGTAATTGAGGCAGTCGCACCACTCAACGGAAACGCAGGGACAAGTGTAACGCTTGCCGGCAAAAATTTTACTTCATCATCTGTTGTTTTATTCAACGGTGTTAAAGGAACCACACATTTTCGGTCGGACAAGCTATTGATCGCGAATGTTCCAGCGGGCGCCTCAAGTGGAAACATTACCATTCAAAGCAGCGGGCATCATGTCGACTTTAGGTATCCATTTGAAGTACTGGCCACCGCTCCAACGGCAAGCCACACCTTTTACCTTCATTCCAACAATCGGGTGGCCTCGATGTTACTTCCGGTCACTGAATACAATGTATTCAATGACATCTCTTGTCCACTTGATCTCTATCAGCAGATACTGCATGATGTGTACAACAAATTTGAAGATGATTTTGATTTCTTATTTCTAATTCACAACAACGAGACTAGGCCGAACAAAGATATTTATGGGTACAATCGTTGGATTTCGAATGCGGTCGAGGGAATCGGTATACAGCGGTTCGACTACGCGGGCGACTATGGTTCGAGTGGAAGATTGAAATCCATAATCACCATGCCCACGCGAAATGGACTTGTAACCGGTCCGTTGTTGCACGAGATCATGCACACCTGGGCAAATTCAGCTTTCCCAACAGAAAATATCAACGCTGCTACCGGAGAGGTCTATAACTCCTCGGGCCACTGGGGTATGTCGGGTTGTGGTGGGGCGTTGGGCGGGTTTGCAGGTGTACTAGAAGAAAATGTGGGTAGCCATCCTGACAAATACCGAATCGACCTGAATATTGCGAATGGTTATTCAAATTTCGAACTCTACCTCATGGGTCTTATCGGCCCAGAAGAGCTCACTCCGTTTGATGTTTTCTATGACCTTGTTTCCTTACAGATGGATGTACTGGAAGCAAAGACCCGCGTCCGGTACACACGGGAGAAGATTGAAACCGATCTTGGTCTGCGGGTGCCCGCGTATACGGAAGCGCAAAAAGAATTCAAGGGCCTCGTGCTGGTGATCACCACCATACCCTTGAGCACCGATGAGTTTAACAGGTTCGACCAGCAGGTGGATCAGTTCTTCAAACCAGCAGATGAGGGCACAGCCCTCGTAAACTTCTGGGAGGCCACGCAGGGGCTTGGTCTAATTCAAGCGGGTAATCTCAGTCAGTCTATGAAAGAGTGAAACTCAGTAATTCTGCGGAATCATTGTTTAGAGCATCGGACAACAACGCCTAAATTCTAGTTTGATTCGCAGATTTTGTCTTTCATTTTTTTGTCCACCACCATCCCCAGGTTTTCGGCTTTTTTCAGATCCTCGCAGGCTTCGGCACTTTGTTTCAATCGCTGGCGGGCAATGCTTCGGTTGTAGTAAGCGGATGCATAACCTGCATCATACGTTAATGCAACGGTGTAATCGTCAATGGCTTCTTTATAGCGTGTTAGTTTGGTCAGCACATTACCTCGGTTTAGCCAGGCTTTGGTCATATTTTCTTCCAGGTCGATGGCTTTTGTGTAATCGTAAAGTGCTCCGGAAAAGTCTTTTAGCTTTTCCTTCGTAATGCCGCGACTCAGCCAGACTTCAGCATTCAGGGAATCAATTTTCAACGCGTAGTTATAATCTTCAAGTGCGCCTTTATAATAGCCACTTTCAAAGCGTTGATAGCCTCTTTCAATGTAGGCGAAGAGCATGGTAGAGTCATTTTCAATAATCTCCGTCAGTTTCGCCTCAGCGGCTTTTCCGTTTCCCTGCTGTGCCGTTAGCAGCGCGAGGTTATGTTGTGCCAGAGGATGGTTAGGTTGTAATGCAAGGGCTTTTTCATAATCCTGAACCGCTCCAGCAAGATCATTACGTTGTTCTTTTGAGAGTCCACGGTTAACATAATAATCGGCCTCATTCGGTTCGAGCCGGATGGCGGAATCATAGTGCAGAATAGCCTGATCCTGATGCTGAAGTTTGGCGTCACACAATCCCAGGTAATTCAACAGGTAGGCTTTGCCACCACCCTGCGTTGTAGAAATTTTATCCGTACCTCCTCCGTAAGGAGATTGCCTGTAAAAAATAGTTGTCGTTTCACCGGGTGGAGTATTCAGTAGTTTCTGGAAGTCCTGTTTCGCGAGATCATACTGAGTCAGTTTATAGCGGAGTAAGCCACGGGCAAGCAATGCCTCAGCATCATCTGGGTTAAGCTCGATGAAGATGCTGTAATCGGTAAGTGCTCCGCGCAAATCTTTAAGTTGCTCACGGACAGATGCCCGACTAAAGTAGGCATCTGCAAATGTGGGCTCCATGCGGATGCATTGATTAAACAAGGTCAATGCTTCACTATAGCGATTAGCAAGATGAGCGGCCTTACCTTGTTCGTAGAGCCTGGCCACATCTTGAGCTTGCGCATGTGCGGAGAGCGTGAACGTAAGCAGTAGTATTAAAGAAATGCGTTCAATCATAACTTTCCAAATTACAAATAATCATGCTGGTTCATCAAACCCTTTTAGGGTTATGGGTGTTTATGTCACTGTATGGAAACAACAAAAAAATCTACCCGAAAATCCGGAAGCAAGGCTTCTGACAAAAAGATTAAGTCTGCCTACATCGAATCACTTCTGACAAACGGAAAAAGACCAGCTTCCGTATTCAAGTTTTGTCTTGATTTAGGAATCAAGGAAGAAGAATTCTACGGTCATTTTGGTTCTTTTGAGGGATTGGAGCGCCATGTGTGGAATGGATTTCTAGACACCACGATTAACCGCCTTCAGGCTGATTCAGCCTTTCTAGCTTTCACAAGCAGGGAAAAGATATTAGCCTTTTATTTCACATTACTGGAGGAGCTGAAAGCTAACCGCAGTTTTGTATTGTTCGCTTTGGAGGGGCATCATAAGCTTGAAATTGTTCCGGGCTTCCTAAAAGCCTTCAAGACCACATTCGAATCGTTTATGGAAACCATCCTCCTGGAAGGTAAAACAAAAGGGGAGGTGGCTACACGCCCAATACTCGACAAACGCTATCCACAACTTTTCTGGCTTCACCTGGGCTTCATTCTCCATTTCTGGAAAGAAGATGATAGTGCGGGATTTGAAAAGACAGATGCCGCTGTTGAGAAGTCGGTTAACCTCGCATTCGATCTCATCGGAAAAGGAGCCGTTGATTCGGCTATCGACTTTGCCAAGTTTATCTACCAGACGGGTACCAAATAATTTACTTAAAAACCATTTACAGCAAGCATGAAAGAATTCAATCGAATCCCGGTAACGAAAGTGCAGCGGGCCAGTAAGTTTATTGCCACCGGGGCGAAGATTGGAACAAACTACCTGAAGCACTATGGTCGGAAAATGATGAATCCGGATGTCACCCGAGATGAACTTCATTCCGACAATGCCAATGACATTTACAATTCATTAAGTGAACTTAAGGGTAGTGCCCTGAAAGTAGCGCAAATGTTGAGCATGGATAAAAACCTGTTGCCCTCTGCCTACCAGCAGAAATTTTCCATGGCCCAATACAGTGCTCCGCCACTCTCGTATCCGCTCGTGGTCAAGACTTTTCAAAAGTCTTTTGGCAAGGGACCTGAGCAGTTATTCGAGACCTTCACGCATAAGGCAATGAATGCCGCATCGATGGGTCAGGTGCATCAGGCCACACTGAAAGGAAAGAAGCTTGCTGTAAAAATTCAGTACCCCGGGGTGGGCGACAGTGTTAAATCAGATTTGGCTATGGTTAAGCCTATTGCACTGTCTATGTTCAAGTTAAATCCTGTTGAATATGACGAGTTCATCCAGGAAGTGGAGCAGCGCATGATGGAAGAAACCGATTATGTGTTGGAGCTCAGGCGATCAATGGAATTGTCGGAGGAAACACGCCATATTGAAAATGTGGTGTTCCCAAAGTATTATCCGGAGTACTCTTCTCCTAAGATTCTGGTTATGGATTGGATTGAGGGCATGCCCTTGGGTGAATTGCTAAAGAAGGAATTGCCAGCAGGAGCAGGAAACAAGCTTGGTCAGGCCATGTGGGATTTTTATCATTTCCAGATGCACACCATCAAATCAGTACATGCCGATCCGCATCCAGGTAACTTCATCATCACACCAGATTATCAGCTTGGCATCATTGATTTTGGTTGTGTAAAAGTAATTCCGAAGGATTTTTATAACACTTATTTTCAGCTACTTGACCCAGTATTATTGAATGATAAAAGCAGGCGTGATAAAGTCTTTCGCGACCTCCGTTTTATTTACGCGGATGACACTGCTAAAGAAAAGGAGTTCTTCAATTCGGTATTTACTAGGCTCGTAGAACTTTTGGGAAGACCATTTCGAACAGCAGTTTTTGATTTTGCAGCAGATGCCTACTTTGAGGAGTTATACACCTTTGGCGAAGAGTTGTCGAGTATGAAAGAACTGCGTGAATCGAAGAAAGCCCGTGGCGTACGCGATGCCCTTTATATTAACCGGACGTACTTTGGGTTGTATAGCATGCTGCACGATTTAAAAGCTGTTGTCCGAACGTCAAACCCAATAGGTTAGGGGATGGTGCTTTTATTTTAGTTTGTAAACTCAAACATTTTCAATAACTTAGCACCACCTGATTCACTTTTTAATCTAACTGCTGAGTTATGAGAGCAATCTGGAAAGGACACATTCAATTTTCGCTGGTCACCATTCCTGTAAGGATTTACAATGCCATTGATTCCGGTCAAAGCATAAGTTTTAATCTGTTGACCAGGGATGGTCACAACCCTGTTAGCTACGAGAAGAAGGACAAGGTTACGGGCAAGCCATTACGCACAGAAGACATCGTGAAAGGCTACCAGTATGAGCCTGGCCAATATGTAATTATTGAGCAGGAGGACCTTGATAAGGTTAAGCTGAAGAGCACCAAGGTTATTGAAATTGAAGGCTTTGTACAGGCAGAAGAAGTGCATCCTACCTTATTTGAAGCGCCCTACTTTTTGGGCCCTGATGGTGACATTGCGGCCAAAACCTATGGCCTGCTGTGCGAAACGCTAAAGCAATCAGGAAAGATAGCCGTTGGTAAGGTTGTGTTACGCGACCGAGAAACGCCTGTGTTGTTAACTCCCCATGAAGGAGGAATTCTGCTATACAGATTGCGCTACCCGAATGAAGTACGCAGTATCCGTGAAGTACCCCAACTTCTGGAAGTTAAGGCTGACAAAGAACAATTGAAGTTGGCGAAGACTTTAGTTGATTCCATGACCACCAAGTTCGCCAACATTGAAATGAAGGATCATTACTACGATGCGCTCAAAGGAATTATTGACGCCAAAATTGCTGGTAAGGAAGTCATTTCAATGAGTGAAGAGGTTCCGGTAGTGGTTGATATTATGACCGCCTTAAAGGCCAGCATTGATGCGGCCAAGAAACCCATGGAGAAAGCCAAAGGAGAGTCTGCAAAAAAGGCAAAAGCCGAAAAACCGGTTAAAACAGCCAGGCGTAAAGCATCCTGAAATCCGGCCCTGTACACAACTCTGTCTTCTTGAATTGAGCGTAGAGTCCTCGCGCTTCTGCGAAATCGATTAACTTTGCAGCATGGCAAAGGTCATTCAATTTCCGGTTGATCCTACCCCCGAACGTTTCGGTCCTCAGCGCGTGCGCAAGAAGCGCCTTACGAACCTGGAGAAGCATGGCCAGCTTAACTTATTTTCCGGAGGGAAAGTGGTTAGTCTCCATCAGCTTTCAGCATTCGAAGAGGCGTTGATGCTGGATGACCGCGGTGATTTTCAGGGCGCCAGAGATCGTTATACCAAAGCTATTGAAGAAGGCGATGCCTTGGCTGATTCGTATTGCAACCTGGGCATTCTTGAATTCCAGGAGGGTAATTTCACCAAAGCCATTGACTTCTTTACAATGAGTCTGAAGCACGATCCCCGGCATTTTGAAGCGCATTACAATCTTGCTAACCTGTATGGTGAAGTCGGTAATTTCGCTCTGGCCAAAGTTCACTATCAGGTTTCAATCGAGATCGAACCAAGCTTTCCCAATAGTTATTTTAACTTAGGCCTCACGCTGGCCATGAATAATGAATTCAAAGAAGCCATAAAGGTGCTGAATAAATACCGGGAGCTTACTCCTGAGAATGACCATCTGAATGCCGATGAGTTAATTCTGAAACTGAGTAATCCATCATAGATGTAAATCCAACCGTATGAAAAAATTAATATTGCCACTGCTCATTACTCTTTTTATGGCCACACTCTCCATGCATGTGTCAGCCCAGCGAAAATCGACACCCTCGGATAAGATGCTTCGTCATGTGGTGCTTTTCAAGTTTAAGGACACATCATCGGCAGACGAGATTAAGAAAGTAGAGGAAGGATTTCGTGCTCTTGCCGGAAAAATTTCGGTGATAAAGGATTTTGAGTGGGGTATAAATAACAGTCCGGAGAACCTCAACCAGGGCTTGACACATTGCTTTTTTGTCACGTTTAAAAGCGAGAAAGATCGTGATGACTATCTCGTTCATGCCGATCACCAGGCTTTTGTTGAAGTACTAAAACCCCACCTCGAAAAAGTTACTGTAATCGACTATTGGGCTGGTAAGTAGGATGAGAAAGGTTCTGGCCAAACAGGATGGCGAGCGAAAGAAGTTCAGCGCAGTTTTCAGTCGGCTGGGAAAGAAAGCTGGCTATAATGGGTATTCAGAAGAAACCATTTTGCTCATTGCTGTTCAGGATGCAGAAACGAAACAACTGGTTTCCGATCATAGCTGGTTTTCCTTTACAAAAGGCTTTCAGGATGCACGACTAAAAGAAGGTGACCGGGTAGAATTTGAAGCGCGGGTGAAGAAATATAGAAAAGGCTATGTCAATAAAAGTATTGGTATACATAACCGCTCGTATGATTATAAGCTGAGCCATCCCACCAGAATAAAAAAGTTACTTACCACTTTATCTGAACCCATCCTTTAATTTTCTTCTTGCTTTTGGTGGGGTCAATGGTGTTGAACGAGACATCTGCCACATAGTAATATATTCCAGATTCCAGTACCGTACCGTTGTTGTCCCGACCATCCCAGTCAATGGAAATCGCGTTGCCATTCCCGGATTGATAGCGATAGACTTCCTTACCCCATCGGTTGTAGGCTTTAAAATTGACCGCATTAACAAATCGAGGGCACCGTATCAAATTGGTAGATGGACAATCAGCATTTCCGATTATGGTGTAGGCGCTTAGCGTATCATTGCAGCCGTCATCGTTAGGTGTAAATACATTGGGCAACTCAAAATTGGGACAGTTATCGTTGCAGACAACTTCACTTGAGTCACTCTCCTGGCCGAGGGCATCAACAGCAGTAACGCGATAGCAGCGTGCAAATGATGAGAGGCCCGTCTCGGCAAAGGTCGTTTCGGTTATTCCAGAAGCTATCAAACTGTAGGTGCCTTCCTGAGCGTTTGAGGCGTACACGTTGTAACTGACAATATCCTGGCGGCAGCCCGTTGTGATGGTTGGTGACCACTCGAGTGCATTGGCGTAATTCGCCTGCGTGCAATTTTCTTGCTGAAGATAGGTATCACAATCGGTTTGGTTCACGATAACCGAGGGAGCACAGGGTTGTAAATTATTTTCCGGATATAAGCATACTACAGGTGAGAAATTTCGGAGTAGTGCTATGGCAGGATTACCATACGTGCCGCGTGTCATAATCCGGTAGCAATAGAAAGATGCATCATCCAGGGGAGTATTTTGAAATTGCCCTTCATCCGTATAGGTGAATCCATTTTCACTTACGTTAACACTGTCGATCAAGACCAGCTCTTCTTCAGCCATACCAAAAACACCACGATAGATGTAATGCCACGGGGAAGAGGCAACTACATTTGACCAGGGTACTTCCGCATTCCAGTTCAATTCAATTTTCTTCTTTCCGGGAATGGCCGCCAACCACACCGAAGAAGCAATAGCTGAAGTATCAATCGGAACAATTTGCGTGCTGTTTTGTGGTTGTGCGTAAATAACAATTCGGTAATTATAGATTTTCTCTTGTGTGTTTATATTCTGATCCACGAAGGTGGTATCGTTCACAACCTGACCTACATTGATCAAATTGGTTTCCGAAGTAAATCCATCCCCCCTGTAAATAACATAGCGGTATGGCCGTGGAAATTGTGCAGCATCAATGTTAAACGGACTTCGCCAGCTTACGCGGATGGCACCGACATCATGACTTGTCTCCTCGACAGTAACATGGGTAATAACCGGTGCATCGGCCCGAATAGGACCGAGGCATACTTCTGTCGACACGTAGCTTTTGCCACCCGCGGGAGCCCTGAAGGAGGCTACTAGCCGATAACAATAGCTGGCGCCAACGACTAATCCTTTACCGTTGTTTGTATCGGTGTAGGTGGTTGTAGATGGGTTGAGTTCTGCTATTAACTGATACCCTAAGAATCGTGGTATACCCGACTGACATTCAGATGGTTGAAATGGGAACGAATCGACCTTGCGCCACACCTGAATGGACTCGGCATTCTGACAACCGTATGGTTCCCAGGCTAATGCTGCATAGCGATTAACAAGGTCAAGCGATGTTGTTGTCCAAACTGGTTGGGGGGCAATGACTTTGATATTCCATGTCTTGAACGTGACTAAGGGTGTTCCGAATTTTGGTTCATCAGAGATTTTGAAAACCACCTGATAGGCTTGTTCACGCACATGGATGCAATTGGTGTTCCATTGAAAATCTGTTTCAGCAGGTGGATCAGAGGGTACAAAATTAATTCCTGCCGGAGAGTAGGTTGCCGGGAATTTATCCACCGGTAGGTTAAAGATTTCAGAGACAGCCTCAATTTTAACGCGGTCATTTTCAGGGTCTATCCCGAGAATTTTTGCGGTAATTACGGTGCCCGCCACAACACATAAATCTTTGGGAATGGTAAGGTTTGGGCGCTGGTTAATACAATCCTCTACCAAAATTTGCATGTCCCGCACCGTTGTGCTGAGCAGGGTAACTTCACCGGTAAGTTCATTCTTGCGCCATTCCAAAATTTGAAATGCAATGTTGTACTCACCCTGGTTTCCGGGTGCATCCCAGGTGATAAGCCCTGTTACAGGATCAATGCGGAATGATGGAGGACCATTACGTTCTTCGTTTCCGGAATTGTAATTCACATAATAACGTGGGTCGTCTGGACTGATATAACCAAAGACAGCATTGTTGGCGTCACGTGCAGGAATGGTAAGGGCATACGACAAGCTATCGCCATCTTCATCTGAAGCTCCGGGGTTATGGAAGAATTTTACCCCCGGGCATGTACGGTCTACCGGAGGTATAGAAAGCTTAGGAAAATGATTACAACCGAAATCATCGGATACAGTAATGGTGAAAGAAGATGAATAGGCCGTATCACCCGGGTTGAAAATATTCATCACGCCTGAGCTTCGGTCGCGCTCGAAATAGTTGATTTTATAAACTCCGGGGTTCACATAAGTGTGGAATGTTGTGAACGATGCTATAGCCATGTCTTTGCCCAGGTCTGGCCGAAGTGTAGCGTTTATGGTTGGGATGATTATGAAAGTTCCGTCACCAAAATTAATGTGACCATCATCCAGATTAGTGCCACCAAATTTAGTGTTTGAGCGCGCATCGAGATAAACGATAACGGTAATTTTAAAGGTAAATCCGGTGCATCCAACACGTTCAACCTGAATTTCGGCAGAACGAAGATGTGTAGCGAAAGCATATTGCGTTAGGGCAGCTCCAAAAAGCAGCATTAGTAACAGCCGATGGATAACCCTTTTCATGTGTTGTGAAGTTACATTAAAGTGATTGTATTAAACTGCTCATTTATTGATAATTATCATAATGACCATATTGTAAGGAAGAACAAAATGAACCGGTAAATTTCCAGGGCAAAGAACAATCCCAAAATTCCGCCAATAGCTTTGATGACCAAACGCTTGCCCTTCTGATTATAAAAAGTTTGAGCAGCCCGAAAGAGGAAGTAGAGATTCGTGCTCACAAAAATGATGGTTAGCGTCAGGTCGTTCAGGTAGCGATCATACCCCCCGGCATTCCAGTGGAGTACTTTATTTGCCAACCAGAAAACTATGGATAGACCAACGGCATTTACCGCCAGATTAAAGCAGGTTAACTCTACGGAGAGGGCCACATGATCAGTGAAGTAGCGGTTCTTTTTCAGAAAGATCAGGCTTAACGGGAGTGAGGCCAGCAATACAAAGACAACAATCAGCAACTTGGCCAGGCTTGTGGTTTTGGTGTTGTACATGATTTCAAAAGCAACGATGTCGATTTTTTCAGACGTTATTTTCCGTTGTACAATTTCCTGTGCCAGCCGTCCATGCGGCAGGATGTATCGTTGTGTAAAGAGTGATGAATTAAACATTTGCAAAACCGGAAAGAGAAAATAGATGAGGTTAAGAATGAAGAATATTTGCAAGGGACGCATATACCGGACTCGTTTACCTTCAACATACTCCTTCGACAGAAATCCGGGATTTTTAATGATCAACCACAATGACTTAATGAATTTATTATCCACAATGGTGGTGGCGATCAACACACTACCCAGAAATGTTTTGAATTTACGGTCTTTGGCCAGGATAACTTTTTCACCGCAGAGGTTGCAGTAAAGTCCTATAAATTCATTTCCACAGCTTTTGCAGATGTGTGTTTCCTGTTGCCACTCGGTTGTCATGGGTTAGATGGAGTCATTCCCCGCAATCTACAATGATTTGATTTCGCGTAATACTTTCGAAGCCCTTGATACCAGTCCCGGTGAGCCGTAGGGCAGCATATCTTCCAAAACGATTTGCAGTTCTGTTTTCAACGCAGGCTCATGGCGAACGATGTGCGCCAACACCGTCATAGAAAAAGCTCTCACAGCAATCGGTTCGTGTCGCTGCTGTAAAAATCCAAAACACAGTGCAGCAACTTTACCGCGGTGTCGTTTAGGGACATCGATGAATTGCAACAGCCTGACAATATTTCGCTTAACAGCATCGTGTACATCCGTTCGCTCCAGTTGTTTTAAAACAATTGAGAGGTGTGGTACGATCAGGGCAGGATAGTGCTCAACACAAATGCTAAGCGGCCAGGCTGCCCGTTGTGTTACGCGATAGGGGCCATTCAGAAATACCTGTATGAGCGTATTAAATCGTGCTGGGTTATTTCCCACATAATCAACAACTTTACCGGCCTGTCTTTTAGAATGTTCTTGAAGTAGTGTTTTTTGAATGTCCATTCACAGTAATATTTGATTAATCACCGTAAATAAAGTCGTATAATCCATTGATATAGAAATGATTTAGCGTTTGAATCTCATTTTTGGTTGAACTAAACCAAAACCCCATGGAAGTTATTCTAGCTATTATTTCAATTTTGGTCCTGCAGATTGGGTTGTGCATCTTTTGTTTTGTCAAGAAGAATTCAACTACACTAGATGTGGTTGGCTGATATCGCAAAGGCTACAATAAAGGAGATCACTGCTACCACGAATCCAAACATAAAGATGTTGTAAGCAATCCGGATGCGTCTGTATTTCCGGCCGAGCACTTTCCCCAGGTAATAGATATCCTTAATCATACTGCCATATAGGTAGTCGGCATCTTTCATCATTTCTTTCATACTCCATTCATAGTCCTCAATATTCATGGCATGGAAATTCCCAAAGAATAGTAAGTTGGTTTGTTTATTTTTAATGTCTTCGCGCGTGAAGCGCCCGGATGTAACGGTTGGCCGGGTTGCCAGAATAGCAAATACAATAGTGGTCAGGCAAACCACAATCAGCAGAATTGTAGGAACAATAAGATCGGAGTTTTCCTCCAGCTTGCGGATCAATACCGAAACCACAATAGACAGAATAATGGAGTTGATGGTGATGAGGATGTTGGCCTTGTTATCCACCATCTGGCTGAGCATTACATGGTTGGTGGAGGTGGTTCGAAACATCGTTTCAATTCCCCTGTCGGGCTTCAGTAAACTGGCCTTGTCTAATTTTGAACGGAGTTTGATGATCTGATCTTCAAGATCCCGATACTCTTTATCGGAATGATCCTGATGAACCAGTTTGCGGAGGCGCTTAATATTCTTTTTCTTACCCTTTTGTAAAATGGTTTGGCCATAAGGTGTGTGGTAGGAATGCGTTTCTAAAAACTCCAGGTTGGTTCGGTTCCACTCCTCATCACTCATTTCTTTATTTTCCATCAGCCTCCATTCTTCCCGTAGCGCCTGGCTATGGTCGTTGCACTTTTCAGTTGACAGGTGGTATAGGTCGGCATCGCACAATACTTTTGAAATCAGTGTTTTGGGCCGCTGCGGAACCTGCGTGGCAAGGATAGCTTCTGCCACTTCCAGAATTTTCTTGTTCGATGCCCCCCAGCTTTTCAACAACTCTTTTGCCTTTGATTCGGACTCCGCCTCATGATGCTGTGCGCCATTTACATAGCCGATATCGTGAAGCCAGGCTGCTACCAAAACGGATTCCATTTCATCATCCGACAAATCGGAATGTTCGCCAATCTCCTGCGCGGCAGTTACAACATCCTGCGTGTGGTTAAAATTGTGAAAGTGTCGCTGCTCAAATACGTTGTTGTTAAAAATTTCTTCTGCAAATGCCCGCGCTTTTTTTACCAGTCCAGATTCCATAATGCTACAGTTAACTAAAGGTAAAAATATTTCTGTTCTTCAACCGACCATGCTGTATCAGAGATTCTTGTTTCAGGCTTGGTGGCAGCCTTCATGCGGTTTGTTTTTTTTTGAGATAAAAGTGATGCATTCTGATAAACTATTTACAGCAAAAAGAACAGAACACCTGTATCTTCGTGAATTCAACCCATGATTCGATATTTATTTCTAGTCTTATTGAGTACGCCATTGTTGCTGAACGCTCAGCAGGAGGAGCGTAAAGATTTTACAATTTTTTTGATTGGCGATTGTGGTGAACCCAGTGTTGTTTCTCACCCGGTTGGAAAAGTTTTACGCGAACAGGTCATACAATCGGGAGCTCACTCAACGGTTATTTATCTGGGTGACAATATCTATCCCAAGGGCATGCCTGAATCAGGTTCACGTACTCGGATAGAAGCGGAAACGATTTTACAGACGCAGGCCAATTGGATAAAGGATATCAAAACAAATGGAATCTTTATTCCCGGCAACCACGATTGGAAACAGGGACGAAAAGAGGGGTGGCAATACATCCTTTACCAGCAGCATTTTTTAGATTCGCTGTATCGGGATAATGTAAAATTACTGCCCCGTGATGGTTGCCCTGGCCCGGTGGAGATACCGCTCAACGATAAGGCCGTTCTGGTCATTATTGATTCGCAGTGGCTGCTGCACCCATGGGACAAACCCGGATCGGAGAGCAGTTGTGATGGTAAAACAGCAGTAGAAGTGCTTTCGCTGCTGCAGGATATTTTCCACCGAAATAGTTCGAAGCGGGTCATTATTGCAGGGCATCATCCGGTTATCAGTTACGGTGAACATGGGGGAGAGTATCGCTTAAAAGACCATATTTTTCCGCTTACCAGCATTGTTGATGGCCTCTATCTTCCTTTGCCAGTAGTGGGTTCTATATACCCGTTATACCGAAAGTGGTTTGGCAACATTCAGGATACGGCACATCCGCTATATAAAGCGTTCAGTTCGTCCTTGCAAAACGTAATGCGTCAATACTCCGGAAGTATTTATGTTTCCGGCCATGAGCATAATTTGCAATACATCGTCAAAGACAGTTCCCATTTTATAGTAAGTGGTTCAGGCGCTAAAACATCCTATGCAAAGCAAAAAGGATTCTCCGTTTTTGCTGATGATGTGAACGGGTTTGTTCAACTCATTATTCGCCCAACAGGTGTAGTTGTGGTTCACTATTGGCAAGTGGATGAAAAAGTGCCGGGAGGTAAAATTATTTTTTCGGATACACTTTCAGCTCCCAAACGATCGGTTCATATTGGAGCGACAACATTACCGGATTTTTCAAAAAAAACAATCCGCGTTAGCGCCAGTCATGCTTATTCGGCCACACCTGCAAAGCAGTATTTTTTGGGGAGGAATTACCGATCGGTTTGGAGCCAGAAAATTGATGTTCCCTTGTTTGATATCGGACGCGAACAAGGTGGTTTATCGGTTGTTCAAAAAGGCGGAGGAATGCAGACCCTTTCGCTGCGTCTAGAAGACTCAACAGGTCGCGAATTTGTGTTGCGGTCAGTCGAGAAATATCCCGAAAAAGCTCTACCGATTTTTCTTCAAAAAACTTTTGCACAATCCCTGGTACAGGATCAGATTTCGGCCTCACATCCCTATGCCGCATTGGTCGTTCCCGGACTGGCCGAAGCTGCTGGTATCTATCACACTAACCCAAAACTGGTCTATGTTCCGGATGATCCACGTCTCGGGGAATACCAGAAAATGGTTGGCAATACGCTGGCCTTGTTTGAGGAGCGCCCAGCCGGAGATTGGTCGGGCAAGTCATTTTTTGGCAACTCCGACAATATTATTAACACAAGTAAAGTATTAGAACGGCTTTTAAAGGACAACGACAACCGGGTAGATCAGGAATTTGCACTTCGTTCCAGGCTCTTTGATCTAATCATTGGCGATTGGGATCGGCACAATGATCAATGGCGATGGGCAACCTTCAAATCAAAAAAGGGGGAGCTTTACAGGCCCATTCCACGCGACCGTGATCAGGCCTTTTTTGTGAATGAAGGAATTTTTCCAAAACTCTTAAGTCGGAAGTGGGCCTTGCCACTTTTTGAGGGCTTCGAAGAGACGATGCGCTGGCCCTCGGGCATGTCATTCAGTGCACGGTATTTCGACCGTCTTTTTCTCAATGAATTATCGCAGGATGACTGGATTCGCGTAGCAAAAAAATTACAACAGAATCTAACTGATGAAGTCATTGAAAAGTCCATCCGCGAATGGCCTGAAGAAATTTTCAGCATACGTGGTGAGGAGATCATCCGGAAGCTGAAAGCCCGCAGAGATAAGATCGATCAATACGCGATAGAGCACTATACCTTTATATCACTTGCCGTGGATGTTGTCGGCTCGAACAAAGATGAAATTTTCGAAGTGATCAGGCAGGAGGATGGTGATGTAGAAGTCAAGGTGTTCAAACAATTGAAAGATGGTGAACGAGGGAAGAAACTTTATAGCAGAATTTTTCTGAAAAAGGAAACCAAGGAGATCAGGCTGTATGGCATGGGTGGCAAAGATGCGTTCATGCTTTCCGGCAACGGAAAGAAGGGGATACGCATTCGCATCATTGGAGGCGAGGGTGAGGATCGTGTCCATGCAACAACCAGAGGAACTTTGTACTACGATGTAAAAGGACACGGAAATGTACTTGTGGGGTCATCCGTTATGGATAAGCGATCTGTTGATCCGTTGATTAACCAGTATGATTCCAAATCATTCAAATACAACAGGTTAGCGCCATTAGTATTTGGTGGGTTTAACCCCGATGATGGTGTCTTTATTGGCGGAGGATTTCTCTATCAGACAGAAGGATTCAGGAAGAGTCCCTTTAAGCAACGACATATCGGTGTGGCTAGTATCGCACCGTTAACAAGCTCCTATAATTTCCTTTATCGCGGTGATTTCACGGATGTACTCGGCAAATGGGGACTTGAGCTAAATGCAGATATTAAATCACCCAACTACGTGAACAACTTTTTTGGTTTGGGAAATGAAACGGTCTTTGACAAAAGCAAAGATGATGATCCTTCTTTCAGTGGAGATGATGCTATCGACTATTACCGTTTCCGGTTTGAAGAGCAAAAAATGGAAGTCTACCTGACGCGAAGATTGGGAGGATGGGGCTCATTTAAATTTGGGCCTGCCTTTCAGCGCATTGAAGTTGAGGAGCCGCAGTACGATCGGTTTATTAGTGACTATGCGGCATCACTTCCGTATAATTTGTTCACAGAGTACAATGCTTACACAGGCGTTAGTTGGAAGTTTACTATAGACCAGCGAAATGATCAGCGCTTCACAACGCGCGGCATCGTGCTCAATATCTCAGGCCGGAATATGGTGGGCAATGATGCGCGTGCGAGCGATTTTTCTTCATTCGAAAGTGCTATCTCCTTTTATCATGCATTTCGGTTACCGGCCCGGGTCGCCTTTGCTGTTCGTGCAGGCGGTGGCTGGAATACGGGCGACTATGAATTTTACCAGGCGCAGATTTTAGGAGGAAGAGATGCTATTCGGGGATACCGTAAAACCAGGTTCTATGGCGATAGTAAATTCTACTCCAACCTTGAAATGCGAATCAAACTTTTCAACGTGCGCACCTACCTGTTCCCGGCCAGTGTCGGTCTGTTGGGCTTTCATGACTTCGGACGGGTATGGTATAAAGATGTTTATGGGTTAGATCCCAGTACAACAGATGGCACATCAAACCGCTGGCATAAAGGCTGGGGAGGAGGCCTCTGGTTTACACCCTTTAACCTGACCGTGCTATCGGTGGAAGGGGCACATTCACGTGATGGCATGATGGGCTATATCCGGCTTGGCTTTTTATTCTAGGAGATTCGTAACGATTGGCCTTCTGCAACATATTTTAGGCTAGATTTGCACCCTAAAATTTCTGAATCTTGAATTACCTTTCTGCTGAACTCGTTTCCAAAACGTTTAATGACCGCTGGCTCTTTAAAGATATCTCCCTGGGTATTTCGCAGGGCGAAAAATTTGCCCTTGTAGGGAATAATGGTGTAGGGAAATCTACACTACTTAAAATACTAACAGGTGAGATTCCTTCCGATTCAGGAAAAATTGCTGTGCGCGAAGGTATTAAGTTGGGCTATCTTACCCAACAGCCCGAAGTAGGTGATGCCATCACCGTTAAGGATCTACTCTTCAACGAGACAAACGAAATAGCTCAGGTTGTTAAAGAATATGAAGATTGCCTGGCGCACCCCGATGTTTCGCCTGAACGCATGCAGGCCGTGCTGGAGAAAATGGAAGAACTCGAGGCATGGGATTATGAAAACAAAGTGCATGAGATCATCACCAAATTAGGTGTTCCTGATCTCGACAAAAAATTTGGTGAACTTTCCGGAGGCCAGAAAAAACGAATATTCCTGGCGCAATTACTTCTGCACGAGCCCGACCTCATCATCATGGATGAGCCCACCAACCACCTGGATCTTTCTGCCATTGAGTGGCTCGAGAACTACCTTGCGGGACAACAGATTACCCTGATCATGGTTTCGCACGACCGGTATTTTTTGGATGCCGTAGCCACCGAGATCATTGAGCTTGACCGCGGACAATTGTTCCGTTACAAAGGAAATTACGCTTATTTTCTGGAGAAAAAAGCAGGACGTGAGGAGCTATTAAAGATTGAGGTAAGCAAAGCCAAAAGCCTGTTGAAGAAGGAATTGGATTGGATGAGGCGGCAGCCTAAAGCGCGCGGCACGAAAGCAAAGTACCGCATTGATGCCTATTATGAGTTGGAGAAAAAGGCATCGCAAGATCTGAAGCGAGATAAGCTCGAATTGGATATTAAAGAAGCCCGTCAAGGCGGAAAAATTCTGGAAGTTGAACACATCACAAAAAAATACGGGGCGCTCCCCATCGTGGAGGATTTCTCCTATGTCTTCAAGAAGAATGACCGTATTGGCGTAGTCGGTAAAAACGGTATTGGCAAGTCTACCTTTTTGGATATGCTTACCGGTAAAACCAAGCCCGATACAGGGGAAGTCATCCGCGGGGTTACCACGAAGTTTGGTTATTTCACGCAGGAATCTATTTTGCTCAACCCCAACAACAGGCTGATTGAAGAAGTAAAAGAGATAGCGGAGTTTATTACCCTGGCGGATGGTTCGCAGGTATCGGCATCCAAATTTCTGGATACGTTTTTATTTCCACCCGAAAAGCAGTACAACTTCATCAACAAATTAAGCGGAGGGGAGAAGAAGCGATTGCAACTGCTCAAGTTGCTGGTTACCAATCCCAACTTTTTGATTCTTGATGAACCCACCAATGATTTTGATATTGATACGCTGAATGTGCTGGAAGACTTTCTTGAAAAGTTTTCAGGCTGTTTGTTGTTGGTTTCCCACGATCGTTACTTCATGGATCATCTGGTAGATCAACTATTTGTATTTGAAGGAGACGGGAAGATCAGGCTCTTCAATGGTAACTATTCCGATTACCGCGATTGGCTAGATGAACAGGAGCCCGATGGTCGCGCTCCCGTAAAACCTGTACCGAGTGAAGAGAAACCGAAATCTGGTGTCGAGAAAAGAAAGGCTTCATTCAAAGAAAAGCAGGAGTATGAAGACCTGCAGGCTGAGATCGATGCATTGGAGAATCAGAAGGCCATGCTTACAGATCAGTTAACGAAAGGTTCAACGGATCATCGTGAGTTGCAGGAGTGGTCTCAAAAGATGCAGGTTCTTACAAATTCCATTGAAGAAAAAACCGCCCGCTGGCTTGAGTTGGCTGAGTTCGTGGAAGGTTGATATTTCACCCATTCTTTTTGTTTCGCAAGTTTGTTTAACGCCTAATCCGCAATTGATGCGCTGTGTAATTTTATATCACCGTTGATGTAAAATGCAGAATTAGTCAATCCAATATTCTATTTTTAGGCAAACAAAATTCTGATATGTATCCCAATACAGACGCTGAGAAGAAAAACACATTTGATGCAATTGTGGTAGGCACAGGAATCAGTGGTGGCTGGGCCGCCAAGGAACTAACTGAAAAAGGCCTGAAGACATTAGTGCTTGAGCGAGGACGAATGGTAAAGCATCCGGACTATCCAACGGCTACAAAAGATCCCTGGGAACTGCCATATGCCGGGCGTCCAACGCAGGAAGATTTGAAACAACAAGGTGTTCAGAACAGAACCGGTTACACCGTTCGCCAAGACACCAAGCATTGGTTCGTTAATGATTTGGAAAATCCCTATACCGAAGTGAAGCGCTTTGACTGGATGCGGGGATACCATGTCGGAGGCCGATCCATCATGTGGGGTCGTCAAAGTTATCGACTTGCGGATATGGACTTTGAGGCCAATGTGAAAGATGGCATTGCCATCGATTGGCCAGTTCGATACAAGGATATTGCGCCCTGGTACGATTATGTAGAATCCTTCATCGGTGTCAGCGGACAAGCCGAAGGTGTTCCTCATTTTCCGGATGGAAAGTTTCTTCCCCCAATGGAGTTGAATTGTGTGGAGTTGGATTTAAAATCGCGTGTAAAAGATAAATTAGGAAGGCTCGTAACCATTGGTCGTGTGGCACATGCTACAGCACCACTGCCGCATAGTCCGCAACGCGGAACATGTCAGTATCGGAATTTGTGCTCACGGGGCTGCCCGTATGGTGGCTATTTCAGCAGCAACTCATCTACGCTTCCGGCCGCAGAGAAAACCGGTAACATGACGTTGCGTCCAAACTCCATTGTGTATGAATTAATCTACGATGAGAAAAAAGGTAAAGCAACCGGAGTAAAGGTACTGGATGCTGAAACCGGTGAACAAGTAGAGTATTATGCGAAGGTAATTTTCCTTTGTGCCTCAACTTTTGGATCAACCTTTATCATGCTGAACTCCGTTTCGAGTCGTTTCCCGAATGGCTTTGGAAATGATAGCGGAGAGTTGGGCTGTAACATTATGGATCACCACCTCAGTGTCGGTGCCGGTGCATCCGTTGAGGGATACGAAGATCAATATTATTCCGGAAGGAGGGCGAATGGATTTTATATACCACGCTACCGAAACATTGGCAACGACAAACGTGATTACATCCGCGGCTTTGGCTATCAGGGTGCTGCCAGCCGTCAGGGTTGGTCGAGCCTCGTTTCTGAATTAAGCCTGGGTGCACCACTAAAAGATGCTGCCGGCAAACCCGGTTCATGGTCAATCGGTATGGGTGGTTTTGGCGAAATACTTCCATACCACGAAAATCGTGTTACGCTGAACAAAGACTTGAAAGATAAATACGGTTTACCTACACTCACCTTTGATGCTGAGTTAAAGGAGAATGAGATTAAGATGCGAAAGGACATGGCCAATGATGCCGCTGAAATGTTGGAGGCAGCAGGTTTCAAAAATGTAAATAAATTCGATCGGCCAATTGGTGTAGGTCTGGGTATTCACGAGATGGGCACTGCCCGTATGGGGAAAGACCCGAAGACTTCCGTACTGAACAAGTGGAACCAGGTACACGCCTGCAAGAACGTGTTTGTAACAGATGGATCATTCATGACTTCTGCGGCTTGTCATAACCCGTCACTCGGCTACATGGCGTTTACAGCAAGGGCAGTAGATTTTGCTGTCTCGGAATTGAAAAAGAACAACCTTTAAAGATTAGATACTATGGATCGCAGAGAAGCACTAAAGCGTACCGCATGGATTATGGGTGGAGTTGTTTCCGCTCCTGCCATTGCCGGAATCCTAAAAGGCTGCGCAGCAAAACCCACTATCGACTGGAAACCTGTTTTTGTTTCAGAAGATCAAGGTATTGTGATTGCGCAGGTAGCCGAAATTATCATCCCTAAAACAGATACACCGGGGGCCAAAGAAACGGGTGTTCCCGGTTTTATCGATCTGATGCTAAAAGATGTTTATTCGAAAGAAGATCAGGATCATTTTTTAGAAGGTCTGAAGGCTTTTGATGAGGAAGCAAAGAAGGCGCATGGCGATGTGTTCATTGAACTCAGTGCTGAAAAACAGGCGGAGTTTGTGAAGAAAGTTCATGATGATGCTATCGCAGCACAGAAGACTGAGCCAAGGCCAAAGCGTCCTTTTATTTTAATGATGAAAGAATTAACCATGCTGGGTTTCTTTACTTCGGAAGCGGGTGCAACGCAAGTATTGCAATACGTAGCCGTTCCGGGGGCATACAAGGGATGCATTCCCTTATCGGAAGCTGGTAATGGAAAGACCTGGGCGAGCTAACGATTTCTTAAAAAATTCAAGTTGCTGGTTGCAGGTATTCAGTCCTTGCATCCAGCACTTGAATTTTCTTATGGCAGATTCCCAATTAATGCCACCAGTTCTTCTTGTGTAATAGACTCTACAGTATCAATCACCTCAACGTGATTTTGTTTTATGGTGGCCGATTGTATAGCATAGTGTATTTCATCGTCAACGATGCTCACCAGAATGAAATGAACGTTAAGACCAACCGGAATCAGACCGTAATGCTCGGTGAACAGGCCAGTTGTTTCATCATACTTATCAAATCGCGCTAACGCTGTCTTTTCACCATCATATGTCATGTACAGCGCACAATTGGAGTTGTTAAAGCCTTCGGGCACATCCACAAAAAGTGTTGTCTTGGTGCGCGGGTCATTGTACCACCGATCAATGTTTGTCCAGCCGAATTTATTCTGGAAGGCATAGTATGCCGAGTATATTCCACCCGTGCTTTGAAATTCACCTACTTCAATTTTTCTGTCGTTTTGTTCTTCCCAAACATTTTTGCAAATATCATTTTCACATACCTCTACACCATTAAACAAATTCATATTCATATTGGGTCCGCCTGTTTTATTGGTGGGTGCGGTAATGGTATAACCATTGGCTGGTTTAAGTTGAAGTCCGCCTTGCGTTGCATTAACATAAAATTCTCCACCTGAAATAAGTGTTGCAAGATCGCCATTGCCCATTTTTCCAACCGTAGGCTTTTCCACCAACAACATGGAGGCACGATCAAATATTTCAATCAGTTCTATATCAACCGATCCGGATACGGCCTCGCCACTGAGCGTCATAAAACCATTGGGATAGAATTTGATGATGGTACCATCATTTCCCTTTATCTGTCCACCGGTGGCAGCGTCTACTGCAAAGTTTTGAGTTCGCTGATTAATGTTTAGCGAAACGAAATTTTTTAGCGCTGTTGCATCAGGTGATGGTATGACCGGATTTTCAGTGTTGTCGCAACTGAATAGCCCTGCTACCAACGAACAGATGGCCAGGGAAATCGTGATGGGATTTGTTTTCATAGCAAGTTGGTTTAATCAGGAATGAATAGGGTGGAAGCAGGAATGGTTACCCAACTTTTCGGCAATAGTCGATGAGCGACTGCAGTGAAGGGTTAGAAGGAGCGCTGTGCTTGGTAAGTGGAAAACAGCAGCAATGATGAATCAGGGCTGCCGTTTATACTGTTGAAACCTTCAACTATTTTCCGTCAACGGAAGGATTTATCCACAGGTGACTGATCCAATGCCATGAACCGTTTTTATCAGGTACAGTTACAGTGTATAAGGTTCTTCTTCTGGAAGAAATGGAAGTAGATGAATGAACTTCAATCGTCACCATATTTTTTTCCTGACCGATAATTTTCAGGTTACATCCGCCACCTTGTGCAAAACATTGCATCTTATCGATCTGTAAATTCGCAATCTCAAACGTGAGTGTCAGTTTGGGTTGTTTTTCTGCTGGTGTTATGATGTTATTTTGTGGTGATTGCGATGAAACTTTTAATGGCTTCATGGATACTTTCTCAATGAATTTTTTAATGGCGGAATAATCTTCCGCCATGGGAAATCGTGGAATTTCAAAGTGATCCGTTTGCTCATGCCATACGCCTGACTTTTGTGCTGTCGCAAGTTGAAAGCCTGCTTTCTTTACTATTTCTTTCATCTTCTCATCGAATTCTCCATAGGGAAAAGAAAAAAGTGCAGGACTGATCTTCAACTTTTCCTGGATAATTGATTGACTGAGTAAAATTTCATCTTCAAAAATTTTATAGCGTGTGGAAACCGGCTCGTTTAAAAAGTAACGATGCGAATGCGTGTGATTACCAATTTCAATAGCAGACTTTTTTACTTCTTCGAGTTGATCCCAAGACATAAAATCTGCTGCCCCGACCGTTTCCGTGTTGATGAAAAGGGTTGCTGGATAATTGTATTTTTTAAGTAGCGGGAATCCTTTTTCATAGAAGCTTTTATAGCCATCATCGATTGTGAGCACTACAGTTTTTTTATGAGCCTCGGATGACTTCATATACTGTATCGCATCCGAAAGCGAAAGTACCTGGATATTATTCTTCTTGAGGTATTGAAGATGTGCCTCGAAATCGTTGAGGGTAACATTTGTGATAGGATAGCGTGAATCTCCGAAGCGGTGGTAAATGAAACAGACCACCTCATGATCAGGATTTTGCCCAATCAGTGTTAGGGATGATTCGAACAAGAATATGAATGCCAATATCCGGATGGTAAGCATTTGGCTCATTGTGCGACAATGTATTCAGGATGGATCTGGTAGCGGTCGTATTCCGTAAGATTATACCGAACAATAACGGATTGCAGCAAGTTTGTATAGGCTGTTCGTTGTTCGGAATAGTTCTTTAGGTGCGGCAGTAATTTAAATGGGTCTTGTGTTTCTAGTCTTGCTTCGCGTAGTGTTTTATAAGCATTGGCAGTGCTTAGGATTTCAAAATAATTTAAAATAGCCTGTTCAAAATTTTCATACACTTTCACGTGAACCTGTTTCGCTTCATTTTTTCTGATCAGCCCGGCTTTCATCCGTGGTTCATTTTTATTGTAGGACCATATTCCAAAAACATTATTGGCCTGCAAAAAAAAACGCGATTGTCCCCATGCACTTTCTACTGCCGCCTGTGCCAGTACGATGCTGTTGGGCAGCCATCCGATTCTCTTTTTAAGATCATCCAGGTCGGAGGCTTTGAAACGCAATTTGGTAGCTACAAAGAATAGACTGTCCTCCGTAGACCAGATTTCCTTTTCGGAGAGCTCTTCTACTTGAAGTTTCGTTTGACTGAGTTCATACTTGGCTACTAAAATGGACGGAAGTAATGCCGAGATAAAAATATTTCTTGCTTTTTCGGAAGGTACTTTTTCAAGTCCGGGAAGATGGCTGTACAATTTAGGAGTAACAAGCGTATCCTTGAGCAATTCAATTTGATTCAGTGAGTCGACTTGAATCATGGAAGTTTTAACAATGTATTTCTTTTTCTTTTTTTCCCAACAGGCAGAACAGACCACAACCAGAATGGTGAGCTGTGTCATCAGCTTAAAATACCAGAATACGCGATTTTTGACGTTGATTCTTTCCACTAACTGTTTATTCGATGTTAAATCGAATTGAAAGTATGAAAAATATTCGAATGACAGAAGCTGCGATATTGTTGATCAGCGTGCTGATTGTTGCTTGTGATAGTTGCGCGACAGAAAGTACGATAGCAGTGCGGGCGCATACCGGCTAAGAACATTTGTGAAGGAGCCGAGAAAAGAATGCGAAGCGGAGTGCTTTCGGTGCATGATCTGGTGTAAGAGCAGTCGAGCAGTAGTTTCTCTTGTTGCGGTTAGGCGTTTTGGTCGGGGAGGAACTTTTTCTAACTGGCCGTTGGGTGAAAGTGTTTTTTTATCCTCTTCATTTTCAGTAAAACCTACATATGATATTCCAACATATATGTTCGATGACTTTAATTCTGTTCGCATGCTTTGCGATAGACCCGTAAGCGCCATTTTGGAAAGCGAATACGTAGAATAGCCAGGGATGCCATGAAACCCTGCAATACTGGATACAAAAAGAATTGAGCCTTTTGATTTTTTAAGTTCAGGAATGGCGCTCATGGCCGGATACAGCGATCCATAAATATTAATATTGATCACTTGTTCGGCTACAGAGGGCTGAAGCGTTTCTACTTCACCATAACAAGACATGCCGGCATTGTTGATAAGAATATCCAGCTTGCCAAAACGGGCGATAATTTTTTCAACCAGTTTCTGATTGCTGCTGTAATCGGTGGCATCACCGGCATGCACCAGTATATTTTCTGTATATGTATTGAATTCTTCAATCACGGCATTCAACCTCGATTCGTTGCGTGCTGTGATCGCCACTTTACCGCCATGCGCTAGAACTTGTTTCGCTAATTCTTTTCCAATGCCCATAGAGGCACCTGTAATCAGAACTACTTTGCCTTGATAAAATTTCGATAAGCTCATTTCAAGTATCCGTTGGATTTAAACCATTCAACACATTGTTCTATTCCTTTTTCAATGGGTGTTTGTGGCATGTTCAATTCCTGCTGTGCCTTTTTGGTTGAGAAATATTGGCTAACACCCGCAATGCGTGCCATGGTGTAACTCAATTTCGGATGCTTACCCGTGAGCCGTGCCACGACTGAGTTGATCAGACCTACAAGCAGAATCAGGATATGGGGAAATTTCATGAGCCCGAACTTTTTATTAAACACTGAACAAGCTTTAGTAAAGAATTCTCCGTAGGTAAGATTTTCATTCCCTGCAATGTAGGCTTCGCCCAGGCGGCCCATGTGAAGAGCGTTCACCGCTGCTGTGGCAACGTCAGTAGAACACACAAAATTTTTCCCGCCACTGGAATATCCCGGCAGGCGATCCATCAGCAGTTCAATCAGCATTCTTCCGGAAGATGGCCCCGAATCGAACGGACCAATCATATAGGTGGGGCAAACGGTAATAACAGGAAATCCTATTTTCGCATAGCGTTCTTCCAGCATTTTTTGCGCTTCGTATTTACTATCAATGTAATCCATTCCAAATCTGCCATTGGTAAACGCACTCGTTTCATCGCCCGGGTTTTCTTTGGAGCCGTGCGTGTAGGAACTGGCAGAGCCTATATGAACCATCCGCTTCAGTTTTAATTCTTCTACGGCCTCCATGACGTTACGGGTACCCGTAACATTTACCGCCTGGACTTTTGCTGATCGCCTGGGCCAGACTGTTGTTAGGGCTGCAACATGAATGATGCTTTCACAATCACGCAACGCCTCTAATAGAAATTTTTTATCCAGAATATCACCAACAACAATTTCAAGGGATAGTCCATTTAATACATTGGTTTGCCGCCCGGGTATAACCATTGCTTTAACAGCATAACCCTGCTGTAACAATTCGCGACAAATAGAACTGCCCAGCATACCATCAGCACCGGTTACAAATACTTTCATGTTTATGTTGACTTCTATTGGCGCGAAAAATATAAGTAATTCAAGCCAATACCAAGGTGTATTTACGAGTCATATCAGAAGGAGTGAAGTTTTTCGGTTCGAAAAACAGAAATCATTTCCTAAATTTTGGCATGGATCGAATTGTTTCCTGGTTTCGTCAGCCCTTTCATCTGCTGGATACGGTTCGAGCGCGCCTCAAGCTTGTATTATTTTGTGGTGTTTTTGGCTGCCTTTTTCTTAACATTTTCCATCCCTTTAATCTTACGGAATGGTTTGTTGGAGTGAAGACACCACTCTTTGTTATTCTTACTTTTTTCTCCGCAGCAGGCATGGCTGCACTGGCCTTAACTCAATTTGTATTTCGTTCCGTATTCAGGATTCAATTGACAACCCGGATTGGATTTTTACAATGGCTGTTGGTGGAGTTCTTTGTTATTTCAGTGGCTGTGCACACCGTAAATATTCTGGTGTTGGGATTACCCTTTGTGAATCTTCCGGAATACCTGATCACCCTGAAGTACACACTGTTAATATTGGTATTGCCTTACTTTCTGGGAATTTTATTATTGTTTGTTGAGCAGCAATTACTCGTTGTGGAGGAGCTTACGGTGAAGATTAACAAAGCCTCTTTGCCGGATACGATATCGATTGCCGATGAAAATGGTAAGGTTACAGTGAGCTTGCCGGTACAGAACATTATCTGCTTTAAAGCAGATGATAATTATGTTGTATTGTATCATAAGCGCGATCAGGTTGTACAAAAGGAGTTGATCCGAACAAACCTGAAACGGCTGGAACAAGACATGAATCCAGTTCACTTTATCCGCATTCATCGATCGTACATCATTAATTGCCTGAATCTGGCTGCGGCCATGAAAACTGCACGTGGATATCAGGTCAGAATGCAGGGTGTTGACTTTTCTTTGCCTGTTTCGGCTACATATCAACAGGCATTTGAAGAAAGGGTAATCCAGCAGGGTGCATAGTGCTATCTCGTTTACCCCGCCTAATGAAGTTTTACCCCAAAGCACTTCCGCGCATTTCAAAACCGGATAAAAGAGTCGTTACTTTATTTTTAATGATATATCTGTCCTTAAAGTATTCTCTCCATTTTGTAATGGCATTCCTGCTCTTATCAGCCTGTTCACCATCGAAAAACCAGTCGGAAATACCGATTGAATTGGTGGAGGCAGTGAGGATACAAGCTGGTAATCCTGTAGAAGGCAAGCTGGTTTATCAGTCTTGTGTGGTTTGCCATGGCGAAAATGCGGAAGGAATTCAGGCCTTGCAGGCTCCTGCACTTGTCAACACTGATAAACTTTACTTATACCGGCAGCTTATGAACTTCCGTAAAGGAATACGCGGCTATTCAGAACAGGATACGCTAGGTAAACAAATGGCAATTATGGCTAAGGCACTGAATGATTCCCTGGCCGTGAGCAATGTGGTAGCCTATATCAAAACATTACAAGAAGTTTCTGTAGCAGCCACCTTAGGCGGAGATATCCGGAAGGGAGAACGAGCTTATGAAAGTATCTGTGGTTCTTGTCACGGACCGGGTGCTAAGGGTAATGCGTTGATGAATGCACCGAGGTTAAATGGATTGAACGACTGGTATCTGAAGCGCCAAATCAGGCACTTTAAAAGTTCTATCCGAGGCGCACATCCAACGGATAAATTTGGTGCACAAATGATACCCATGGCCAACATGCTTACAGATGAGCAGGCAATACATGATGTGCTTGCCTACATTCAATCAACTGCACTTCCTGCTGCCAAATGATAAGAGGTATACTTTTTTGCTTTTTGATAACCTTGATTGTAGCAATCATTATTGATTATAAAGCACCGGCCGAAAATACAATCACGCTTTGCAATACGTGTCCTCCGGGTTTTGAGTTGATGGAGAATAACACCTGTAAACTGCGAACACTTTATCAGCAATATGAATCGGGTAATGGAGATGAACCTGGTGTTGGTGGACTAAAGACAGCATTGCCATCTGTTCGCGATGGTTTTTCACCGCAGCAAATCGATTTAGGTCGCTATCTTTTCTTCGACCCGGTTTTGTCGAAAGACGGATCCGTATCGTGTGCAACCTGCCATCAGCCGTCCAAGGGTTTTAGTGATGGCCTAAAAACAAGTGTCGGCATTGACAATGCCAGGTTAAAACGTGCCGCTCCCAGTTTATGGAATGTGGCGTTTAATAAAAAATTTTTCTGGGATGCGCGAAGTACATCCCTGGAAGCTCAACTGACTGGCCCACTGTATTCTCCAAACGAGATGGGAACCACCCGTGAGAATTTGTTACAAAAACTTAATGGCATTGCAGCATACAGAGATTTATTTCAACAGGCGTTTCCTGACAAACGATCGGACAAGATTGAGCTTTCTGAAATTTACACAGCCATGACTGCTTTTGAATCTTCGCTCATCTCACTTAACAGCCGCTATGATCACTATGCACATGGTTACACCCAAGCTTTAAATGCACAGGAGATAGAAGGCCTGAATATTTTCCGGTCGTTTGTGGCACGGTGTGCCGAGTGCCACACACCGCCTTTATTTACGAATCAACAAGTAGCCGTAGTTGGCCTGGCTGAGCCGGATGGACTTCCGCTCGATCCGGGTGCCCAGAAAACCTTTCAGGATGCTACACTTCGGGGAGCGTTTAAAGTGCCCAGCCTGAGAAATGCGGATCGCACAGCACCGTATAGTCATTCGGGTAAATTTGCAACGCTGCGTGAAATGGTTGAGTTTTATTCTAAAGGCCGCGGACACGATGTTCCGGCAGGTGAGAAATTACATATCCACTGGCACATTTGGGAACCTAATCTGACAGCGTATGAGATAGACAGACTGGTTGATTTTATCAAGACCCTTACGGATGAGAGTTTCATGCCGACTAAACCAGCGGTGCTTCCTTCGGGATCAACAATCGTAAAACAAAACCTTCAGGAATCAATTGTATCTATTCAATAATTGTAGACCAACCCATTATTAGAAATGAAAACAGCAAAGCGCGTAATCCTGGTCATCATCGTTTTCGCGATCGGTATGTATTGCGGAAAATTTTTCTTTGGAAGGAGTTCGGATATTCCGGCACCCCTGCCATCATACTTCACGCAAACTCAATCCGAAGGTGATTCAACCGGTATTGCGGCCGGCACCATTACAGGAAAAGTTATTGAAGTCAGAAAAGGTAATTCCATTCAGGAAGCTGTTGGAAAAGCAATTGCCGGAGATTTAGTCCGGATTTTTCCGGGTGTTTACCATGAAACAGTGTACATCGATAAGGACAACATTTCTCTGCAGGGTGTCATCATTGATGGAGAATGGCCCACGTTGGATGGACAGAAAACGATGAACGATGCCATTCTCTATTCCGGCAGCGGTGTGCTGATTGAGAATATGAAAATCACAAACTACAAGGGTAATGGTATTATGGGCCAGGCTGGTAATAACTATGTTATCCGCAATAACTGGATTGTCGATACCGGTGTGTACGGCATATTTCCGCAGTTTGGTAAGAATGGATTGGTGGAACGAAACGTATTAAGCGGTATTGAAGATGCGGCTATTTACATTGGTATGTGCGATAATGTGGATGTACGGTTCAATGAAGTGTATGGAAATGTAGCCGGTATTGAAATCGAAAACTCAAGACATGCATTGGTGGAATACAATTATGCTCATGATAACACGGGTGGTATATTGGCATTTTTAACACCCGGGCTTCCCATTAAAACGTGTTACGATGTTATCATCCGAAACAACTTCGTATATAATAACAACACGAAAAATTTTGGAGCGATAGGATCCACTGTATCGCATATTCCAAAAGGTACGGGTATGCTCATCATGGCTGCTGATGATGTTACCATTGAGAACAACATCATTATGGGCAATGAAAATGCCGGTATTACCATTACGGATTACGGCTATGCGGGCATTGACCATGCTAACGATCCGGAATCAGAACCGAATACGGACAGGGTTACGTTGCTGGATAATTTCATGAGTAACAATGGCGCTAATCCCATCGATGATATCAAAGCGTTGATGGTGACAAAACTTTCAAAGTTCGGGCCGGATATTATTGCTGTTGGCGGTGGAGTAGGGAGTTGTATTGTTAATGCCGATCGCTACCGCACATTTGGTGTAGATCAATTTGCATCCTGCCAGGTGCGTGATACACGGGCCATTACAACTTACATGTTAGACAGACCAGTGACTCCGCGTGAAACTTCATTGATGGAAAAAGGCAAGATGACATTTTACGGTGTTTGTTCCGGTTGCCATGCTTACAATAGCCGTCTCATCGGCCCACCGGTTAACGTGATTCAGGCGCTTTATAAAAACAACCCGCAGGGAATAATTGACTACATCATCAAACCTGTTTACAAGCGTGAAGACTATCCGGAAATGCCGCCACAAAATTATTTATCAGATGAAGCGCGCAAAGCCGTTGCAGAATATATGCTATCGCTTTCACAATAAGCATTAGCTCAGTAGGGTGTTATCGCTTAACAGCTACTTATTTTTGCGGGGAAATTTCCTGAAAATTTTGTCAGTGCTGGTGGTTATGATTTTCTCAATATCATCCGCTTGTGTAAATGATTTTGTGGTACCACCACTCCAGAGCAGATCACCTGTTTTAGCATCGTACATATCAAACGAAAGCATTCCGTTTTCATATGATGATTCCGTGATTTCGCCACCGGCTACGGGCGCTGATCCACCAACATAATAGCCCGGACCGGCAATGCCCACACCGACACTCAAGGTCGGGCTTTGTGAGTACTTTACTTTTTCTTCGACCTTGGTATTGAATATGAAAATCGCATCGGGTTCGGTTGTGTCAACGGTCATTCCCTTTTTTTGTAATTGTTGATTCGCAGAATACATGATTAGTCCACCAAAAACTTTGTCAACTCTTCTTTTGTTGTATACGCTGTCGCCAGGAGCCAGCCATGCAAATGTTTTGTATTTCGAAAAGTCAACAGACGTGTTGTAATCGGAGAAAACAGCCTGTGCATTTCCATCTACGGAACTAAACAAGAGTACCATTGTAGCAATGCAAAAAATAGAAGGGAGTTGAATTTTCATAATTTAAATGGATCGATGATCCGTAAACTTACCCATAATTGCGTTTAGTGTCATCCCTGGTTATTGATCCGCGATCAAAACCCATGACCCTTGTTTAAAACAGGAACCAATTACCATCCGCCACCCAATGCTTTATACAACCGAACGGTGGAGATTAGTTGATACTGTAAGGCCAATGATTTTTCGAACTGAGAATTATATAATTCACGCTCGGCATCAAGCACTTGAAGAAAAGATGTATAACCGTTGTCATACAATGCTTTGGAAAGCATTAAGGATTTTTCCGTAGCGGCCACCTGTGTTTGTCGTGCTGTAAACTCATTGCGGTAAGTACGTATTTCAGCAAGTGAATTCTCTACTTCTGCAAAGGCCAGGAGTACAGTTTTTTCATACTGATATCCTACTTGTTTTGCTTTTGCGCGTTCAGCTTCAACCCTGCGCTTGTTTTGGCCAAAGCGAAAGAGGGGTCCTGCTAATTGCCCGGTAACCGATCCAAGAAATGCATTGGGCTCAAATAAAGTAGATAGCTCAGGACTTGCTAATCCAAGTAAACCCGTGAGGCTTAGAGACGGAAATTGAAGGGCTACAGCAACACCTACTTTTTCGGTTTGGGCAATCAATTGTTGTTCTGCATTACGGATATCAGGTCTGCGCTCCAACAGTTGTGACGGGATACCGCTGGGTATATCAAGCGGAAGCTGCTGCTCGTCATTCTTCAAACCGCGTGTGATTGGGTTATAGGATTGACCTAGTAAAATAGTAAGGGCATTTTCCGTATTGATAATGGCACGTTCAAGACTAAAAAGTTGAGCCTGGGCGGACGCAGCAATTTGCTCTGCCTGCAACTTATCTAACTCTGAAACTTCGCCTTTCTCAAATCGGAGGTTAATGATTCGCAAATACTCCATACGGGTTTCGTAGGTTCGTTGGGTAATGGCATAGCGTTCATCTAGGCCACGTAACTGAAAATACAATTCCGCTACCTGAGCGACCAGGCTAATGTAAACGGATTTACGTTGCTCTTCTGAGGATAAAAGCTCAGCATACGCTGCACGGTTGGCATGACGTAATTTTCCCCATACATCGATTTCCCACGAAACATTTCCCAGCAGCGCCAGCGAGTTGGTTGGAAAGGCAACTCCTGCTTCACTTGAAATATTCCTAAAATCAGAAGCTCGCACGCGCGCTGAGTAGTCAATAAAAGGAGCCATGTTGGCTTTATTGAAGCCCAGTATGGCTTTCGATTCTTCAACACGGGCGACTGCTGTCAGCAGGTCTAGATTAGAATCGATAGCTACCTTAATGAGGGATTGCAGGGTTTGATCCTGGTAGACCTCCCACCATTTCATGTTGGTGATTGAATCAGATTTTGTAGCGGCCTGAGAATATGCTTCAGGTTTTTTGGTGTTGGGTCTCGAATATTTAGGCCCCACAGCACATCCGGCTACTACTAGCAATAGGGTTCCGATGATTACTATTTTCTTCATATCAATGAGCCGGTTCAGGTGGTGAAGCAGGTGATTCATTATTTTTCTTTTTTGCTCCGATGCTTTCGATGAATACAAACAAGGCAGGTACAACGATGACACCAATGATCGTGGCAATTAATGTTCCGCTGAATACTGCGATGCCCATTACCTTTCGGGCTTCAGCTCCTGCTCCAGACGCGGTAAGCAGTGGGACCACACCCAGCATAAAAGCGAATGAAGTCATCAGGATAGGACGGAGACGAAGCTTGGCTGATTCCAACGCAGCTTCGTACAGTGACTTGCCTTGTTCTTCATGTAACATCTTGGCGAACTCCACAATCAGGATGGCATTCTTCGCAGTAAGACCAATCAACATCACGAGGCCAATCTGGGCAAACACATTGTTTACATAGCTTGTGCTCCAAAGTCCGCCAAGCCACAACCCTAAGAAAGCACCAAAAATGGCAGCTGGTACTCCGAGCAAAACACTGAATGGAAGTTTCCAGCTTTCGTACTGTGCAGCCAGAATCAGGAATACAAAAATCAAGGCCATAAGAAACATGGTGCCCCCTGTTCCTTCAGCAGCTTTTTCCTGGTACGACATGTTACTCCAGGCAATACCGAGTTCTTTTGGTAAGCCGGCAGCAACTTCTTCCAAGGCATTTAAAGCATCAGTTGAACTGTATCCTTCAGCGGGTGCTCCGGAAATTTCTGCTGCACGAAACATATTGAAGCGGTTGGTGTAGGAGGGACCTGCGATGTCTTTTACTTGGGCTAGTGTATTGAGTGGAATGATTTCTCCTGTTCGACTGCGTACGTAGTAGCGGGCAATATCATCAGGATTTAATCGGTCTTCGGCTTCAGCCTGTACGAATACTTTATACTGCCGACCGAAACGGTTGAAATCATTAACATAACTACTGCCAAGATATGTGGAAATGGTGCTATTGATTTCCGTGAGGTCAATGTTGAGTTTTTCAGCTTTGTCGAAATCAATAAGAATTTGTTTCTGGGGCACATTCGATCGGTACAATGTAAAGGCATTAGCAATTTCGGGCCGCTTCTTCGCTTCTGCAATGAAATTACGTGCCTGTTCATCCAGAAACTGAGGTGTGTTACCTGACCGATCAAGAAGTTGCAACGTGAAGCCTGCGGATGTTCCCAGCCCTTCAATGGGCGGTGGACCGAATGCAATAGCTGTCGCATCTGAAATAGTATTGCGGAAGGCGAGGTTTGTTTGCTGGATTAACTGTTTAGCTGTTTTCTCTCGTTCATCCCAGGGTTCCAATGACACAAAGACAAATGCGTTGTTGGTAGAAAAAGATTGTGTCAGCATACTATATCCGACAACCATAGTGGAATACGCAACGCCTTCTGTATCGTTAATGATCTTTTCTATTTTCTGTGCTACTTCATCGGTGCGCTCCATGGATGAAGCATCAGGTAGCTGGATATTTACCAGGTAGTAACCTTCATCTTCCTCTGGCACAAAACCTCCGGGTATGTTTTTACCTAATATTCCCGTTACGCCAAGCACCACAGCAATAATAATAATAGACCGAATCGATTTTTTGGCAACGATACCAGCTACACCTGTGTACCCAAGGGTGAACTTATCAAACATCCTGTTGAACGCATCGAAAAATCGTTGCAGCCATCCGGTGGATTTTTTCTTAGGTTTTAAAAGGATAGCACTTAACGCTGGGCTAAGGGTAAGTGCGTTGAAAGCCGAGAATAACACAGAAATCGCAATGGTGATGGCAAACTGCTGATACAATCTTCCTGTAATACCACCGGCAAAAGCTACTGGAACAAATACAGCTGCGAGAATGAGGGCAATGGCAATTACCGGTCCGCCTACTTCTTTCATCGCCTTTGAAGTAGCTTCTTTCGGATTCATACCGTGTTCAATATTATGCATAACAGCCTCAACCACCACAATGGCATCGTCTACTACGAGTCCAATGGCAAGAACCAATCCCAACAGAGACAATACGTTTACCGAGAATCCCAGTAGCGGGAAAATGATAAACGTTCCGATTAATGAAACGGGTACTGTTAAGAGCGGAATGAGTGTAGCTCGCCAGTCTTGTAAGAAAAGAAATACAACAAGAATAACAAGAAAGACTGCCTCAAACAGTGTGTGAATAATTTCTTCGATGCCTACCGAAACTGCACGTGTTGTATTCAGCGAGATATCATACTTCAAATCTTGCGGGAAGCGCGCATTCAATTCGGTCATCGTGTTCTGCACACTGGCAGCAACATCCAAGGCGTTGGAGCCGGGCATTTGATAGACGACAATGGTGCTGGCAGCTTTGCTATTCAACCTGCTGAATGAATTGTAATTTTCCATTCCTAATTCCAGCCGGGCAATATCCTTCAGGCGAATGATTGAACCTTTCTCATCGGATTTAACAATAATGTTTCCAAATTCTTCTTCCGTCACTAGCCTTTCCTGCAACAATACACTATATGTATATTCTACACCTTTAGGTGTAGGGGGAGCTCCAAACTTACCACCCGGTGAAATGGCATTTTGCTTTTTCACAGCATTTACAACATCATTAACCGTAAGATTCAATTTGGTGAGTTGATCAGGTTTCAGCCAAACGCGCATGGAATAATCGGCCCCACCAAAAAGAATAACATCTCCAACACCTTTCAATCGCTTTAACTGATCAACAATATTGATGTTGGCATAGTTGTTTAGAAATAAACCATCGTAGGTGGAATTGGGAGAAGAAAGGGAAACCAGCATCAGCGGAAAAACCAATGATTTTTTTGTAGTGACACCATATGCTTTTACCTCGTTCGGCATTTTGGCACTGGCCTGCGACACACGATTTTGCGTAAGCATGTTGGCGTTATCCAGATCAGTCCCCACCTCAAACGACACTTGTAAGGTTAGTGAACCATCGGCTGCGTTGATGGATTTCATATACAGCATTTCCTCAACACCGTTCACCTGTTGTTCAATCGGTGTGGCTACCGCTTGTTCCACGTTCACCGCATTGGCACCGTTGAATAAGGTTGTCACCTGCACCATGGGTGGCGTTATTTCAGGGTACTTGGAAATCGGAATACTCCGCAAGGTAATTAACCCCATGATGACCATCAGGATGGAGATTACCATCGCTACAATCGGCCTTCGGATAAAAAATTCGCTCATAAAATTTGATGAAGGTTAATTATTCTGGAATATTTTTCTGAGCATCATCCGGCCATTTCATTTCAACTACTTCAATTTTTGAGCTGGGGGTGAGCGAGGCTGTGCCGATGACGGCCACCCGCTCTCCGGCTTTTAAACCTTTTGTAATTATCCAGGCATCGCCAATTTTTTGTCCGGTCTCCACAATAGTAACTTTCAATGTACTGGAGTCGGTAAGCGTAAATACCTGAGCCAGGCTTTGTAATTGAAATACCGATCGTTGTGGTATCAGTACTGCATTGGGATAGGTATTGAGTAGCACCCTGGCCTTTACAAACAACCCCGGACGCAGCAAGCCTTTGGGGTTAGGAAATAACGCCTCAATAGTTAACGTGCCTGTCTTCGGATCAATTTCCCGATCAGCAAAATTAACCTCACCCTTTTCGGAATAGACCGATCCATCCGCCAACAGGAGTTGTACATTTTTCTTTGCCGAGGACAATTCTTCTTTCGTCATCTGAGCGATGCGCAGATACTCTCGTTCGCTGATCTGAAACCGAACCCTTACACCGGCTATGTTGGAAATTGTTGCGAGTACAGACGAGCCTCCGGCACGACTTACATAATCGCCAACGCGCATGTTAGACATACCGATGACGCCATCAAACGGAGCATATACCCGTGTATACCCTAATTCAATTTTTGCATTCTGAAGAGAAGCTTCGGATGCCTTAACCTGTGCCTGCGCGGCTTCAAAGGATGCGGTTGCATTATCGAGATCTTTTTGACTCAATGCATTCAGTTCCGTCAATGGTTTTACGCGGCTCAGTTCATTTTGAGCACGAACCAATTCTGTTTTTGCGCGTGTAAGATCGCTGGCTTCGCGATCCACTCGGGTTTGATATTGTACATCATCAATAATATAGAGAAGCTGACCCTTTTTAACCGCTGAACCTTCTTTGAAATTAACAGAGGTTACCCAACCTTCAACGCGCGACCGAAGGTCAACATCGGATTCACCGTAAACCTGTGCAACAAAATCTTCAAATAAGGGAACATCTTTCTGGATGGCTTTTACAACATTTACCTTGACTGGAGGGAGGGTAATCGTTTCAGTTTTCTGACAGGCAGCGGCAGCAAGCAGCGTGATGAGCAGTAGACCAACATCTCGCCTTCTAATAGTAGATAAAAATAGTTTCATGCGTCAATTTTTTTCAGGGATGAAGATAAGGATTTATTCGGGTTCGGTTTAGACTATAGATTTTAAATCAACTGGCATCAATCGTTTTGTTCGTTTGGTGTCCAACACGTGGGACTAGAATTTTCTTATTCCTTTTCAAGCTCTGCTTTTGCTTCTTGTAACTTAGTAAGTTGTTCGGGCGAAACTTTAGGATACTTCAATTTCAGTTTATTAAACTCACGAATGATCAAGGCCGTAATGCAAAGTCGGGTAAACCATTTGTCGTTGGCCGGAATAACAAACCAGGGTGCATGCTTTTGAGACGTTGCGCTCATCAGTTCTTCATACGCCTTCATGTAACTGTCCCAGTATTTCCGTTCTTTCGCATCAGCGGTGGAGAACTTCCAGTTCTTCGAAGGATTATCAATGCGTTCGAGGAAACGGGCCTTCTGTTCATCTTTCGACATGTAGAGAAAGAACTTCATAATGATGGTACCATTTTCACTGAGGTTCTTTTCAACCCGGTTTATTTGTTTGTACCGGGTTTCCCAGAATTTTTTATCAACGTCTTTCAGCGATGTAATGCCGGGAATCTTTTCATTCAGGATATATTCCGGATGAACCTTCGTAACCAATACATTTTCGTAGTGCGACCGGTTGAAAATTCCTATCTCACCCCGGCCAGGCAAAGCTTTGTAATGACGCCAGAAATAATCGTGATCGAGTTCTTCACTCGAAGGGGCTTTGAAACTGGCTACTTTAACCCCTTGGGGATTCAGGCCGCTCATCACATGCTTGATCACACCATCCTTTCCGGCAGCATCCATGGCTTGCAATACAATGAGTACACTGTATTCGTTATGGGCATAGAGTTTATCCTGAAGTTTGGCAATGTCTTTAATGCCTTCTTCCAGCATTTGTTCACCTTCTTCTTTGTCGATGATCTTGTGATCGTAGTCTGTGTCGTAATTATTCTTCAAGGATATTTTTTTACCGGGTTTCACGATCAGCGAGTCCAGGTATTTTTGTCTTTTTTTACTTTTCATAGGTGCGCGGAGGGTTGTAGATGTTGGTATTCGTTGTGGAGAAGTTAAGATTATTTATTTCTGGTTACAAATGCCATCAGTTGACTATTTGACGATTAATTTAAAACACCCGGAGTGGAGTATATATGACATTTGTCAGAAAGTAAACTATCTTTTTTTGGAATGTTCGATCTGTAGACTTACAAGTTTGGCAATGAAGATGGCAGGAAAGAGTTGCCCCAGAAGGCCTTCCAGAATGACCAACACCCGGGTAAAGGGAGCTGCCGCAGTAATGTCTCCGTAGCCAATAGTAGTCAGGGTAACAAAGCTGAAATACGATAACTTTCTTAGCGACTGATCCATCTCGATAGGCTCACCGCCTTCCAGAATGGCAGATGGGTTCAGCAGGTAATTCGTCAGGTAAAGTGACGCCCAGATATGACCGATGAGGATATAAACTGCTACACCACCTGCAATTTTTGAAACCGTCATTTTTTCTCCTTCGAAAATCTGGCTAACAACCATTGCCAATATGAAAATCATATAAGTGGAAACGAGTGTTCCATGAATAATAATGAGATTTCTGTTTGTGGATTCAATCATCCCCAGCGCAAAGATTAACAGCAGAATGGCCACCGTGTAGCCAATTTTTTTGGTAGTAGGGGAAAGCGCGGAGGACGCGATGGCAATGAAAGTGAAAAGAAAAAAGGTTAGGCGGATAATGAAAAATTCAGCCCAGACATTGCCAATGGAGAACTGGTTTAAAATAATGGACGCCACCGTAAGGGCCAATAGCCAAATGAAACCCGAATCTTTAGCCCAAAAGTTCTTGATCGATACCATCTCAATCAATACAAAAAAAGCCGGCATAAACCGGCTTTTCCTGCTTAGTTTTTAATTAAGACACTTGGTGGAGGAGCAACCTTATTTGCTTTTGGCTTATCGTTGAGCGATTGGTAGAAAAATATTTTTCCTGTTTCTCGATCGGTTGTATAAAACGTTGCGCTCATACCATCCGTAATTTCATAGAGCGTCTCTTTATTTTGCGAAGCAACCCAAGCCGGATCTAATTTTTTACCCAGTGAGGCATACGATTCGTATGAACCATCCTGCTTTTGTACATAAATTGGAGTTTTAATCTTTCCATTTTCTACATCAGCTTTTCCCAAATAGCACTGACTGCTTTCTTCTGTGCGAATGGTAATGATAATTTCATGGGAGCCATCTGCGATTGGCTTGGCACCACGCTCCCGGAATAAGTTATACCATTCAGCAAAGCAATTGCCGCTCGTGGCAGGTTTTTTAGCGGGGGTTTGACCCGATACCATAAAAGATGATACCATTAGAAAGGCAAAAAAGAAAATGAATATTTTTTTCATACACGCTGTTTTAATCGATTGATTCAAATATCTAAAAAAAATGATTACGAGACTACTAACTTCTCAAAACGTTTCGCCTACTGCGAAATAAAATCCTTTCGATCCATTCTGACCAAAGGCCATGTCCATAGTCAGGTTTAAGCGTCCACTCCGGTTGAGCATCACCCGTGCGCCAAAACCTGCAGCCGGACGAATGGCTTTGAATAAGCTAAGTTTCGGTTCATCAATACCGAGGGAGGGATTATCAATGGCATCGCGCGATGTTGTAGTGCCGCTGGCAAATAAAACACCACCGAGCAATCCATTTGCAGTGATGGGGAAACGATACTCTGTCTCTAACGTTACCCAGGCCGGACCACGGAACCGTCCAGCAACGTAGCCCCGGCCAATCCGGTTGCGCATATCATAGGAGCTGGCAGGTAAATCGAGGTAGGGTAAACTTCCCTTTGTTTGGATTTGAGCAATACCCCAGAGCCCGATAAGGTGGCGGAGCCTGGTTTTGGAGAGGCTCTTATACAACCGTGATTCCAGGTAAAGCTGATGGGAGTCTTTTGTGCTGCCCAGAAAAGTAGGATTGTTCCGATAGGTAAATTGAAGGAACGAACCGTTGTAGGGGCTCACCGTATGATCGCGACTGTCGAAAACTAAATTGAAACTTAATCCAGAAGTGGTATAAAAACCCGGCTCAAAACCTTCCTGTACACTATAGGCATAATGACTTGTAATGACAGGATTGGGTGCCTCCAGGTCTAGTGTCAGGTCTTTAATTCCATAGTGATAATCCAAGTGATAGCCAATCCCGGTATATACGTTATTACTGACAGCTTTCAAGGCCGTAATGTGCGTTCTGACCTGATTAAAAGTCATGGGTTGTGCACCTCCAATTCCCGCAGTCTCAACACCGCCCCAACTCCAACTCTCTTGTATAGGTTGATTGTAGTCGCTACCCAATCCAAACGTACTTTCAGAGAAGAAACTATACTTCAAATCAACAAGCATTTCCCACCCGTTTTCTGGCGTCATAACGGTTCCTTTTATGGAAGCAACAAATTGATTTTTTGTGGTAATCAGCAATGAACTTCCAAGGCTGGAGATACTGGTGTTTTCGGGTGAGCCGAGATACATGGCGCCTGTTCCACCCACACCATAAAACGCTCCCAGCGATGGATTGGATCCTATTACCGGTACAACAAACAAAATGAGCTTACCTTTTTCGGGCACCCCACTCTTTTGCTTTTTAGTAGATTTTTTCTTGCTCAATACGTTACCCAAATCGGTAGCATCAACGAACTGTACAACGGTATCGGCTTGTGAATAGGCACTGTCGGGAATCAAAAGAATGAAACCAATAATCAAATACAAAATATTTTTCACAGCGAAGTTTTCAATGGATGAAATTAGATTATATTTCTTAATGATTGATTGTATGGGCTATTAAAGTTTAAATATCCCAGCCTTATCAGTTTCTCGTAAATGTTGACCATTGTCTTAATTTAGAAACGTACTACAATAAATCTTTTCAGAATGAATTTAACAACAGAGCAAAGTGACTTATCCAAACGCGTGATCCAGCTCGTTATACAATTGGGAGCATTGGTTTTTATTTTTGGATGGTGTTTTCAAATCATTTCCCCCTTCATTTCACCCATTATCTGGGGCATCATAATCGCCATTACGATTTATCCGCTATTTGTATGGTTATCAACAAAATTAAAGGGCAAGCAAAAGCTGAGCAGTATTTTAATCACGGTTGCTTTGCTGGCGTTGATTATTGTCCCTGTTATTTTTCTGGCGGAGTCATTAGTGGATGGAGTAAAGCACCTTCGGGAAGTTTTGAATTTGAACAAGGATCTTATTCCACCACCAGGTGAAAACACAAAAAACTGGCCTTCCTTTGCTCAACCCCTTGTAGCTGCATGGCAACTGGCCTCTGAGAACCTTCAGGCTGTTATGGTTCAATATAAGGATCAACTTACAGCAGTTGGGAAATTTCTATTAGGTCTGGTTGCACTAACCAGTGTTGGCATTCTTCAGTTTGTGCTTTCCATAATTTTGGCTGGCATTTTTCTGGCGTATTCCGATGAAGGTGGAAAACTGCTCCGGAATATCTATGTAAAGCTTGCAGGTGATAAAGGGGATGAACTGGCAAGGGTTTCAGAAGAAATCATACGGAGTGTGGTAAAAGGGATATTGGGTGTAGCCGTAATTCAGACATTGATGGCCGGTATTGGATTTGTTGTTGCCGGTGTTCCGGCTGCGGGGCTTTGGACTTTCTTTTGCCTTATTTTTGCAATCATTCAAATTGGTGTTGGCCCTATCGTCATTCCTGTTGCCATCTATTTGTTCAACACAGCAGATACTAAAACAGCAATCATCTTTGCCATATGGGCTGTTATTACATTGGTGTCGGATAATATTTTAAAGCCACTCTTGCTGGGCCGAGGAGCACCTGTACCGATGCTGGTGGTTTTTATTGGTGCGATTGGAGGCTTTATGGCTACCGGCTTTCTGGGGCTTTTTCTTGGTGCTGTTATATTAGCCTTGGGATATAAACTTTTCCTTTCCTGGTTGAACAATAGCCATGGCCAGAACGATGTGAACGAGGCGGATGAAACTGCCACTATCTAGAGTAAAGTTGTAATCTTACTTCTGGTGTAAACTTTACCCACCATCCTTTTGATTGCTTTTATTCATTCTTATTAAACAATTTTGAAAAGGGTACGGCTGTAATGCCATGAACAAAAATGCTGAGCAGTACGGTTAAGGTAATCACGCTGATGATACGTTCATTTCCCTCCGTGCCCAGCATGATTACAGCCATTAAGAGATAAAGCACCGATGCTATGCCACGTGGACCAAACCATCCGATAAACCAAATGGTCTTTTGATTTAATCCCGATCCGATCAAACTTAAAGCTACAGGAAACATCCGAATAACGGTCAAACTTAATAGCGCATACACCAAAGCACGCCAATCCCAGTAGGGGAGAGAAATGGGAACGAGAATCATTCCGAATAAAAGAAAAATACACAATACCATCACCTGGCTTTCTGCTTCTCCAAATTCCCGAATGCGCTCGCGAATTGCTTCGGTGCGCGTACCCAGCATCAGGCCAGCAAAGTAGGCTGCAATAAAACCATTGCCATGAAGTGATTCTGCCAACGAAAACGCCAGCACGGCAATTGCCAGAGAAGCGAGCATCTGATAAGTATGGTTCATCCAACCTCGCTTAGATGAAAGTTCTACTAATGTTCCACCAATCCAGCCTACGAGTCCCCCAATGATCGGCCCGAATACAAATTGCTTGGCAACAAAACCAAGCCAGTATGTAAAGTCCAGTCCTTCGCCAGCTTCACCGGATAATACAGCAAGACACACCAGTATTGGCGGCAGTGCTATTCCATCATTCAGTCCACTCTCTACGTTAATGGTTTGTCGAACGCGCAAAGGAACTTGCTCCCCTGTCACAACGGCCTGCCCGAGGGCCGCATCGGTTGGTGATAATATAAAGGCCAGTAGCACGAGTGCCCAAACAGGTTCATCCGGAAACAAAGGTATGGCAATCACAGCTCCCAGGATCATGGTAATGGGAAGACCGATACCCAGCAAGCGGAGCGGTAATGACCGATCAAGTTTAAGTTTAGCCCGATCTATGGTAGAAGCATCCACGAACAAGACCAATAACAAGGTGAGCTCTGCTAATACTTTTACATAACTGGCCTTGGGGTTTTGCAGTAGCAAATCAATGTTAAAAAAACTTATCAGTAATCCGACTGTTACAAACACCATCGGGGCTGTAATGACTGACCTGGAGGAAAGTTTTGAGAAAAGACCATACCCTAAAATCAGCATGGCTATTAAAGTAAACATTGGATGTTCGGTCATAGGCTTACTACTTTTGTTGTTCGTAGGTTTCGGGTTTTGCGGGGTTTAAATACATTTTGTATTTAACCTGAATCACATTGTCAGTCCCCGTAAAATTATCAGTAATTTCATCTCGTGAGGTTTGTAATGTGTAGCCCAAATCAAATCGATGTTTGTAGCTTAACCGATATCCTACTCCAATTCTTGCTCTTCTCCGATTGGCATAACGCTCTTCAAGTTGCTGATCGAGTACAATGAACTCTTCATAATCAGCAAAAACATACCACAGTTTATCGGTAAAGAGATTTGGTCCATTGATGCTCACGAATACTTCTCCACGCAACCGTGTTCGATTACTGCTCGACCAATTACCGGCTTCAATGTCATTAAAATTCCTTTGCTGGTACCGCACTACCAATCGTGTATTTACTTTGCTGTTTTGCGAAAAGAAGAAACGACCTCCAACCATAGGGGAAATTTCAAACGTGTTTGAATTTTCCTTTTGAAGGGTATAGGCAAAACCTATTTCACTTAAAAGATCTAACCAGGAAAACAGCGTCATTTCAAAGGTAGGACTAATGCTAATGCTCCTCCATTTATTTTCAGAATTCAAAAGGGTTGAATATGAAGTGGTATTTTCCAGCAGGTAGCGCCCACGAAACGGATAGGATACCTGGAAATCCAGCCATAGTTGTTCATCGCGCTGAGCCATGCTCTGAAGTGATACCAGCAGCAAATTAATCAGCAATAAATAAAATCGAAGAAACATCTTGTCAGTCTCTGCACCTGATTAGCTTGCTTCTCATGTGTAAACAGGTAAACAACCTAACAGCGTTAGCGATTGATTGGCTATTTCGTCATCTGACCAAAATAATACAATCCTTCCGTTCCGGGGATTTGATACGATATACGGGCACCCAATGGAGTATTCATAAAATACACACGTATGTCGGCTTTCACGCCTTTGAAATCAATATAGTAAGGTTTGGTGGTGCTGAACCCCTCAATGATATAATACCCTTTCCCTTTTTCTCCATTACTGAATGTTAATTCGGCAAACTCCTTATCAATAAAGTTGATGTTCGTAACGGAATTGACTTCGAGGAAGCCGGCCGTTTTTGGGGGCGTCTGACCTGAAACATCAATCATGCCTGCTCGTGGCGATTGGCCTTCAATTTTTACTTTCCGGAGAATGACGTTCCAACTGCCCACAAATTCTTTGGGATCGGAAGGGCTTAAAGCTTGTACTCCGCGCAGAAGCTTTACCGTATACATTAATCCCTCCGTTTCCTTTTTTAAGGAATCAATTAACTTGTTCTGCTTACTAATGGAATCACGCAACAGCACACCTGATGCTGCTGAGAGACTCAGAGAGTCCCTGCCGGCACGCAATGAGTCGATGATGGCTCCCATCTTTGCCGGATCAAAATCCATCTTCACTACTTTGTCTTTGATCACGGTATACAAGCCAAAATACTTTTCAACGACTTTTGTTAGTGAATCAGTCTTTAGCGTGAGAGTCTTGTTCTCGGCCGTGAGCTTTTGATTGGCCAATGCCACTGTGTCAGGTTGCGCAGGAGCTTTTTCTTTCCCTTTCTTTTGGCCGAAGGAGGCAATTGCCAGAACTAGAAATAGTAGAATCAGGAAGTTTTTCATATGAAGGTTATTTTATAAGTATCTTATTTTAATGCATACTAAACTACTGACAATAATTTACAATAAGGTCAACTGCAATCGACTTTGAAAAAATTGTGTTGCTCCTTTTAGATTGAATCGTTCAAGAACACCATAGCCATAGGCTACTTCTAACCGAACATCCTTGGAGAGATACCAGTTTACCATGGGGGTAATTCTCCAGAACTTTCCTCCCTGTAAGGTGCCTTCTGTTAGATCAAGTGCTGAGGCCCTGACTAAGACTTCCCATGCGCCTGGACCGCCTTTAAAAACGGGTCTGCTTACCGGCACAAAACCGTAGATGGCTGTTGTCACATTGTACGGACGCGATTCGCCCGTAAGTATATAACTCGCCATGACTTCGCCACCGGTAAATGAAGGATTTCCTGTTTCCGATGAATTGAATTGATGGCTATACACTTCCGAGCCAAACATCCACGGGCCATTGGAGTAATAGACTTCAATCCCAAAATGGTTTGAATGGCTGCTGGTAAATTCATCTGTATTGATAAAGTAAGGAGCAGGATTGGCTTCAGGCCGAGAGCGAACCTTAATGGCTTCATTTTCAGGCTCACCATACCGGTAACTTAACCCAACATGGAGCACGGTATGGTCGGTCTGGGAATACAAGGGTAACCAACCCACACGCGAAGCCCATTGCCAGTCATAGGTTGAGAAGGTTTGATTTTTTGAAAGCCAGTTGGCGTACACCCCAATATTCCAGAATATTTTCTGTTTGGGTAAAAATCCTAACCATTTTATGCCATCAGCCAATATGGGAATGATGTCAAGGGCCATTTGTCGCTCCATCGTCCAGCCGGCATATCCGTTCATTACTTTATTTAAGGAGAACCCTTCTTTTGTGCGGCCGATAAAAAAATTGCCCCAAAGTTCCGGCACACCAATCATAAATCCCGTTTCACGCACCAGCCATTCACGGGTATCGCCATTGTACATGAAGCCTGCCTTCCAAGTAAATAATCGTTTGGTTTTGAATTGGCCGCTTGCGGTGAGGCGCAAGTCGCGAACATCAAACATGGATTCCAGCGGACTCCCGATAGAATCCATTTGCTGCCGGCCGGCTGCATTCTGCGAATAGCCTGCAAATTCATATAAGAATCCTGCGCCAAACTTGAGTGATGAATATTTTCCCGGAAATAAACGCCAGCGCTTATCACGCCATTTTTCATGTAGCACCGTATCAGCCTTTACTACCTCCAGTATTTCTCCCTCCGTTCCATCAGGAATTGTTTTCTGACTCAAAACATTACCAGAGATCAACAACAGTAAAGCGATAAGCCAACCATCTCTTAACCACCTATTGAAAAAAAACATAGCCTGAGCAAACTGCTTTCGTCCGTCTTAAAATACTTCTTAATTAAAATATACCCAGCGGTGAAATGAAACCGATGGTAAATCTTCCGGTGGTATAATCAACTGCACCAAGGCTTGTTTTTGCATAATCCGAGTAATCATATCTTCTGCCAACCCAGTTGGCAAAAAACTTCATATTAAGATCACTCCATGGATAGTATTCCACAGCAGGAATAAATCCCCAGGCATTCCGAATGTGTTCTTCACCTGTTGTATTACTCGGATCTCTCCAACTGTTTTTCCAATTGGCAATATCCAGCATAGCTACCATGGTAAGATGGACTTTAGGACTTACTATGTAACGAAGGTTTACCCAATGACCGATGTACAATGTATTATCTACAGAATATTCAAAGAGATCATTTGGGATCGTTTCACTTACAATACCGGTTCTGTCCAGTTCTTCATCACTCCACTTGAAATCATAGATGAACCTGAACTTGCCGAAATTAAATTCATTACCCAACGCGATGTAATTCATGTTAGCGCCCTTACCATCGGCATCCTGCGCTTCATTGAATAAGGAGTATGACCAGATGGTATTTACCTTGCCGTCAAATAACCTTCCCCGCCAGTTGGCAACAAAGGCAAGAGGTGCTTTCGATTCTGTATAAAGGGGTTGTGACACTCCATACAACTCATCAAATGATTTTGTTCTGGAATCTAATATCTGAAAGGTCCATTGGTTTCGATTGCTCGGTGTATAGGTAAATCCAACGCCTGTGAGAAAGTTATCAGCGTATTCAACAATATCGGAATACTCATAAATATCAATCGGGTTCCAGTCAAATTCCCAGGCACCCCAATCGGCACACATCTTACCAGCCGTAATACTGAACTGTTTAGATATATCAAAGCGAACAAAGGCTAAATCTACTGAGCGGCTTAGATTATCGATCGACTCGGAAGTCTGAGCCCGCGTATACCGGTCACGAAAACGGAAGTACACCTTTTCGTGCACCTGGCCACGTATCTCCAATCGGAACTGCTCATTTTTAAACCGGGACTGCGTATATTCTCCGTCAACAAACTCATTCCGAAAGGCAAAGTTCATGTTGGCAATCATGCTCACATTTTTCAGAAGGCCTTGCTTCGTTTCCGGAATCAGTGTTTTGTAGAAGGTAGTATCACCCATCTGCCGTTCTTGTTTCTGTGCCCACACCAGGGTGGGGAGCACAAGCAACAGCAAAATCCATTTTACACTTTTTAATGATTTCATAACGGTATCTTTTTTGTCATTACAGTTTCTGTCCGGTTAAGGCAGTCGGGTCAAGTAACTTCTTAATTTGTTCTTCTGTCAGTAATTTCTTCTCCCGGATAAGTTCCAGAATACCCTTGCCGCTTTCGAGCGCTTCTTTTGCAAGCTCCGTGGTTTTCTCATATCCGAGAATCGGATTGAGCGCGGTTACAATTCCGATGGTAGTTTCCAAATAACGTTTCAGCACTTTTTCGTTTGCGGTAATTCCATCGATACAATTTTTACGAAATAGCGGCATCACCTTAAAGAAAAGCGCCTGCGATTCCATGATGGAAGTTGCCACCACAGGCTCATAGGCATTGAGCTGAAGCAGGCCGTCACGTGATGCGATCGTAACGGTCGCATCGTTGCCCATCACTTTGTAACACACCTGGTTCATTACCTCCGGCATAACAGGATTAACTTTTCCTGGCATGATGGATGAACCCGGTTGTAGTGCCGGTAAATTGAGTTCAAAAATTCCATTGCGTGGACCGGAAGTAAGGAAAATCAAATCGCTGCTGATCTTTGAGAGTGTCACAGCCAGATTTTTATAGGAAGACGAGAACATCACAAAGCCCTGCATGCTGCTGGTTGCGGCAATCAGATCTTTGGGTCCAACTATAGGCTTACCCGTAATTTTTGCAAGCTGGGCTACGCACTTCTCTGCATACCCGGGGCTTGCTGTTAATCCAGTGCCAATAGCGGTGGCACCCATGTTCACTTCGTATAAATAAGCTTCCGATTTTCGAAGCGCTTCAATGGCGGCATCAAGCTGAGAACCAAAGGCGTGAAACTCTTGTCCCAACGTCATCGGCACAGCATCCTGACCTTCGGTACGGCCCATCTTAACCAGGTTTTTGAATTCTTCTCCTTTTTTATGAAAAGCTTGTGCTAACAACTCAGCTTCTTTTATCACTTTGTCATTATGTAATAATAAGGCAATATGAATGGCAGTAGGGTATACATCGTTTGTTGACTGGCCCATATTCAAATCATCATGTGGTTCAATAAACTGGTACTCACCTTTTTTATGGCCACTCATTTCCAAGGCAATATTTGCCAATACTTCATTGGCATTCATGTTGGCTGAGGTACCGGCACCACCCTGATACAAGTCTGTCAGAAACTGATCGTGATACTTTCCATCGATCACGGCCTGGCAGGCTTTTTCAATAGCTGCCATTCTCTCTGGTTTCATTCTTCCTACTTCTGTATTCGCTCGGGCAGCAGCCAGCTTAACAATAGCATACGCCTTTACATAATCAGGATAGAAATTTGTTTTTACTCCGCTGATGGGGAAATTCTCCATTGCCCGGAGTGTTTGTACTCCGTAATAGGCATCAAACGGAATTTGCTTTTCGCCCAACAAGTCTTTTTCAGTGCGGGTTTTTGGTGACTGCTCAACTGGCTTTTTTTGAGCTTGCACATACTGCGAGCTAAGGAGCATCAGTATCAGCAAAAATTGAATTGAATTAAGCTTCTTCATAGTAGGTTACTTTTAAGTTTGAATTACACCCGGATGATAAACCGGGTGTAAGCAGTTCACTTTTGTTCGGAACTAGTACGTGAAGAAAATCTCCTGAAGTTGTTTTTTATCTTTTGTTCTGGTCAAGGCAAGCATGAGTAGCACTCTGGCTTTCTGGGCCGTAAGATCATCCGAAACGATGGTACCCAGTTCTTCATCATTGATTTCATCATGAAGCACCACTCTGCCAGAAGGAGCACGACTTGCACGACAAACAATAATGCCTGCCTTCACTGCGCGTTTTACTGCTTCCATGTAGGCTTTGTTAAAATTCCCATTGCCTACACCGGCAATGACAATGCCCTCTACTTTTTTACTAATCAGAAAATCGATCTGATCGGCCGGTGCATCAGCATACATGTACACAATATCCACGCGTGGCAATTTTGTTTCGGCTGTTAAAATAATGGGTTTAGGAGGGTTCACTTCCCGAACGGCTCTTGAATAATATTCAACTCTTCCATCGTATGCCTGGCCAATAGCACCTGTATTGGGAGAACCGAAAGCATCAGTTTTTGTTGTACTCATTTTCATGACCTCACGTGCATCGTAAATGCCTTCATTGAAGCTTACTAGTACACCTCTTCCTTTCGTTTTAGGATTGATCGCTACCGTAATAGCATCATACAAATTTTTTGGACCATCGGCACTGATCGCTGTTGCAGGACGCATGGAGCCTGTCAGTACTACTGGCTTGTCGGAGGGAATAACCAGATCAAGAAAGTAAGCCGTCTCTTCCTGCGTATCCGTTCCGTGAGTAACAACAATGGCATCTGCTTCGTTCTTTGCAAAAATTTCATTGGCGCGAATGGCCAGTTTCTTCCAGATATCAACGGTCATATCCTGGCTGCCCACCGAGGCGATTTGCTCACCGGTAATGCTGGCAATTTTTTTTACGGAAGGTATCGTACCAATCAGATCGTCAATCGGGATTTTTCCGGCTGTGTAGCCAGCCCGGTCAGCCGATGCTCCTGCACCTGCAATGGTTCCTCCGGTTGCTAAAATGATTACCCGTGGTAATTTTTCCTGAGCCTGAACGTGAAAGGTCAAGATCAGCAATACGAAAAGTGAAAGTAGCTTTTTCATAGCGTTGTTATTTTGTTTTTGTGTTCTGTTAAATTTTCAGCTTGTTATAAAAGAATGGATTGAAGCAGTAAACCAGCCAGTACCGAAGCCGTGGTAGTGACGAGACCGGGTAACATAAAACTATGATTCAAAACATATTTACCGATTCGGGTTGTGCCCGTACGGTCAAATTGTATAGCCGTTAGCAGGGTGGGGTATCCGGGAATAAAGAAGTGTCCGTTGCAGGCCGGAAAAATTCCAATGAGGTATGCAGGTGGAAGTCCGAGTGCTAACCCTAGTGGCATCAGAGCTTTGGCCGTAGAGGCTTGGCTGTACAGCAACATGCTGAGTAAGAACAGCGCAATAGCGAATGACCAGGGGTAGGATGAAACGATGTCGCCAAGCGTTTTTTGTATTAAAGCAAAGTTGTTGTTCATAAAGGTGCTGCTCATCCACACTACACCAAACACTGCAATGGTTGCTTGTCCACCAGAAATGAATAAACTGGCTTTTGTTACTTTAGCTGCTGTGGTGTTCGCGAACAGCACAATGAAACCTGTGGCGGCCAGCATGATCATCATGATCATCGAGGGCATCAGCACATGACCGGCTTCGTTGACAGCAAAGCCTGGCGAGAATCCGGGTTTGTTACCAAACTCAGGTAGCATTTGCGGGAATGATCCTAAGCCGACAACAGTGACTACGGCCAATCCAAAGATGATGACTGATTTGATGGCACCGGGTGCCCGGACAAATTCTTCTTTTTTATCTGTGCCTTCGAGGTTAGCGGCAAAGGTTGAGTCCTTCATGCGTTCCTGAAATTCAGGATCTTCACTCAATTCTTTTCCACGTTTCCACACAAATAAAATTCCAATGATCACACCAATGAGTGTAGACGGAATAGCCACCATTAAAATATCAGCCAGCTTCACACCTTGTACGCCCAACACGGTAAGCAAAGCCGCAGCAGCTGCAGAAACCGGGCTGGCTGTAATCGCCATGTGCGCGGCAGTAACGCTCATGCTCATCGCTCGTTCAGGGCGGATTCTGTTTTTGATTGCCACTTCGGCAATGATGGGCATAATGGAATACGAAATGTGAGCTGTGCCGGCAAACAGGACAAATGCATAGGTGATAAGAGGCCCCAGGAACGTGATCTGTTTAGGATTACTGCGCAGAATCTTTCCAGCCACCTGTACAAGGTAATCCATACCACCTGCAGCTTGCAGTGCCGCGGCCGCAGTAACAACACTTAAGATAATCAGCATAACCTCCAGGGGAGGGTCTGTCGGTTGTAAACCAAAAACAAACATGAGGATAAGCAATCCAATCATGCCCATAACACCTAAACCAATACCCGACATGCGAGCACCGATGAAAATGCAAATCAAGAGCACGGTAAGTTGAAGGAGGATCATTGCATTAGTTTAGTTGACCTGCTAAATAGGGTATAGGTTGTGCAGAATTATTTTTAGGAACGTCACTCATATTCAATTTAGATAAAAATTTTCATCTTCATGGCCCAACCTCGGTAATTAAAATAGCCATAGAGTGGTCTTTTACATCGTAGGCGAATCCGTCTATGGGGGTTGCCTCGTGCAGATGACAAATGTCATTCGGGGACGGAAGCGAAGTATCAATCCAGCGTTTCCATAGGCAAGCCACTCCATTCTGAATCACGGGTAATTCAAAGTCCAGAGGCTCCTGCCACGCATTGATCATGTAATGCATGGCGATTTTTCCGCTCAGGGACTGCACGGTTATGGCAAGGCTATGCGAATCATCTGACCAGTCGGGTTGATTCAACTTCACACCATGCCAGGTGACCAACGGCTGGTTGAGCAGTTCGCGGAGACTCATGCTGAATTCCTCTTTTGTGGTGTCCCGCTGAAGCCGCATGGCCAGCAGTAATTTTACGTAGCGCAAAAGTTCACTGTGCTTTTGTACCAGGCTCCAATCGAACCATGAAATTTCATTATCCTGGCAGTAGGCATTGTTATTTCCCCGTTGTGTTCTGCGCACTTCATCGCCCATAAGCATCATGGGAGCTCCAACCGAGAGCAGTGTTAGTGTGAAGAAGTTTTTGATCTGGCAGTTTCGCAAGGCTTCAATAACCGGATCATCCGTAGGTCCTTCAATGCCAAAATTCCAGCTGAGGTTATCATTCGTTCCATCCCGGTTTCCTTCTCCATTGGCTCCGTTGTGCTTGGTGTTGTAGGAAACCAGGTCGTTGAGGGTAAAACCATCATGACAGGTTACAAAGTTGATGCTTTGTTCCGGCTCACGTTCCTGGTGTGCATACATATCCGGGCTTCCCATGATGCGGGAGGCAAATCGTGAAATGGTACCGCGATCACCTTTCAAAAAACTTCGGACATCATCCCTGAATTTTCCATTCCATTCTTTCCAACTGTCGCCAATAAAACTCCCAACCTGATAAAGGCCGGCTGCATCCCAGGCTTCGGCAATGAGTTTTGTCCCAGCGAGTACAGGATCAGACTCGATATCCCACAGTATCGGAGGGTTTTCAACCGGCATTCCCTTTTCATCCCGCGACAGGATGGAGGCAAGGTCAAATCGAAAACCATCGATGTGCATGTCCTTTACCCAATAATGGAGACTGTCGATAATCATCCTGCGCACAATGGGATGGTTGGCGTTTAAGGTATTCCCACATCCGGAATAGTCGGCATAGTGCGCTTTGTCCGGAGTCAGTGTATAGTAAATGCTGTTGTCAATACCGCGGAGGGAGTAGGTTGGGCCACCTTCACCACCTTCACCTGTATGGTTGTATACCACATCGAGGATAACTTCAATTCCCGCCTTGTGCAACGCCTTCACCATGTCGCGGAATTCATCCAGTGCATGGAGGGGTTCGGTACTGCTGCTATAGGCAGTATGAACAGCAAAAAAGGATATGGGACTATATCCCCAATAATTACTTCGTTCAGGGTCAGCGGAGTGATGATCAAAGAGAAAGACCGGCAGCAGTTCAACCGCGGTTATTCCAAGTTCAATCAGGTAGGGAATTTTTTCAATCAGGCCGGCATAGGTTCCGCGAAGTTTCGGGGCAACACCCGAGTTAGGATTCTTCGTGAAGCCGGCAACATGCATTTCATAAATAATAGTTTGGGCAAAAGGTCTTCTTGGGTGCTGGTCGCTTTCCCAGTCGTAGCGCGAGGAGTCACTCACAACACATTTCATTGGGGAAGTTTTATTTTTTTTTACTTTGGAGATAGTAACCGCTTTTGCATACGGATCCAATAGGAAATGCTCAGGATTGAAGCGATGTCCGTTGCTGGTATCATGCGGACCATTTACCCTGTAAGCATAGAGCTGTCCAGCCTCCAATCCGGGTAGTTGAATATGCCAGTAGTGGTAGGTTTTGTTTTTTTTAGGATGCAGCGGAATGATTTGTGCAGGAGCCCTGTCGCCCTCATGGTCAAATAGCAACAGTTCAACGCTTTGCGCATTTTTTGAGAACAGGGAGAAATTTACACCCGTTTCATTAAGCGTTGCACCTATTGGAAAACTCTTGCCGGCTTTAATTTCGCTTTTGTTCATTTGATCACTGTATTTTCCAATGAAGCTATGATGACCAGACAACCCGTAACATGATGATCATCACGAGAAATTTAAATTATTATCATAATCATTATCCCTGTAATCGTGTTAATTCATTAGTACTAAAAAGCCTTTATCATGAACACCTTTGAAGAAGTATTAAAAAAGTATCTGAACATTTTTGCTGGTCAGGAAATGTATTTTGTCAACGATACCCGTAACCTTGAATTATTCAAAAAAAATCCTGGGAATACAAATGCTGAAGATGTGCGTACTAAGATCAGTGCAATTAATGATACGGAGCTTATGCGGCTGTCAATCATGGAAGAAATGATTCAGCACATCCTCAAACTGAGTATTGATGACCGCTTGCAGCGTGGTGACCTGACACTCGTGGACGATATCGCCAACATCACCTTAAAAGGGGAGAAGCTTTACCTCGTTCACTTTGCCTCGGTATATTGTAACTTTCACAAACCCGATTTGTTCCCGATCTACAGCGAACAGCACCTTGATTTTTATAGACTGTACATTAAGGAAAACAATCTTCCGCTTGATCCGGAGAAGATGAATACATACGCAACCTTTTCACAGGCGCTTCAGCTTTTAGTAGAGCGGCTGGGATTATCTGGAAAAATGAATTATTTACAGCTTCGGAAATTTGGTTGGTTGTATGCAGAAACCATATTGAAAGAAGGTAGGTGAAGAATCGGTATATCCGAAAAACCTATTATGAATAGGTTACAAGGAACAGTAATTGATAGGTGAGCCGACCATCTGCATTCTTATATAAATCCTGCTGGAGGTAAGTAAAATTTAATTAGTCCTGCATCCCTCCAGGATAGAAGCAGCAAATCGACTGTCGCTTTTTAGAATATCAAAAAATTGCCCCAAATAGTCATGCATTTCCTTCACTTGGTACTTGCTGAAGTGGGACTCATGCTCATCAATAATGGCCTGTACGGCTGACTCCTTTTCCAAATATTCTTTTCGAATTTCATCCATGGCTTTTTTTGATTTACAAAACCCACGGTAAATGCGTTCGCGCGGATCGCCCGTGCCGAGCGAAGGCGGATTTTGATGGGCATAGCTGGCATCAACAAATCCTGACATATCAAAGTCGTACGACAGCGGAATATAACTACCCTGAACGAACATGGTATTGCTGTTGTGCTGAAACACAGCCGACCAGTCGGCATTGCCGATCATATATTGAAAGAAATCATTTCGTACCGATTGCTTCTCATCAAAAGCTTCCGGACTAATACCTTTTTTGGTTTCCAGAATTTTTCCCTGGCTTCGCTGTGCTACCATGGAATTATCCTCCACAAAAAAGGTAAGAAGTTCATACTGTCTCGTTTTCTTGAGCGAGACTTCGGTCAGCTCCATAGTAGCCAGTCGTGTTCTGAAATAGTATGGCGACAGGAGCTGGTAAAACTGATAACATAAATATTCCTTTCGGATAAGAATATCCTTATCCTTGGATGCTCGGCAAGGCATCACCAGCTTCAGTGCCTTATTACCTTCAAAAAGAGTTGCGGCCACATTCTTTTTATTGAACTTCAATTTTAATGGAGGAAAAAAACAATTCTGCAAACGGAAGTTCCCCCTTACCCGCGCCTGCACCGGAACAGCTATCCATTCGTCATGACCGTTGTCATACTCGAACTTTCCGGTAACAAGGGTGGAATCATTTGATTTCTTTTTGATAGATTTGATTGAGCCGGTAACACGAAGGTTTACCGGTTCTTTAGCCTGAAATAATGGGACATCTTGTGCAAGTGAATTGATGCAAATGATAACCAGAATGATTAGTAAGCCATAACTTTTTTTCATCGTCATGAAATTTATTAACCTTTTCAATGTACGAACTTTTTCTGTTCTGCTAATTTCGCTGGTAGCAACATTCTTTGTGATTCGGTTTCAGATAAAAGTGAACACCGATCCGGTATTGTTTAGTCTGGCTATCGCTTTTCCTTTAGCTTTCTCCATACAGGCTGCATTTAAGCGAAGAGATCGTGCCCTGGAATATTTTAGTTTATTTGAAGCCGGGGTGGTGGCTCTTCATAATTCGTTTAGAATTTCGGAGGATCTGCCTCCCGATAAGAAACAGGAAATTGGAAAGACCCTTGTTGTGTTAGTCCATCAGCTCTTCCATCAACTCGAGCATCGTGAAACGGGCTACAGTGCAATACAAGGTGCCGCAGACAACATACTGGAATTCATCGAGCGAAATCGGGACAATATTTCAAAACGAAATATACTTCGGATCATTCGTTATTTGCGTGATATCACAGAGAGTTCCGCTTACCTGATCAGTCTGGTAACGCATCGTACCATGGCTGGTCTTCGCTTCTATGTCGTTTTCTTTATTTTTATTTTCCCGTTGGTTCAAGCGCCCATGATGAATTATCGCTTTGGATCATCTATTCCTTCCTGGGGAATTTATTGCCTCGTGGCCTTTACCAGTCTGATTCTAATAACATTAAGTAATTTTCAGACACTGATTGAGTATCCTTTCGATCGCAGGGGCATCGATAACATTCAACTTCACACATTTACTCCAAATATTAATCACCAAGAGTAGGGTATATGATATGGGGGCATTTCATCTTGTTCCTGCTCTTGTTATTGGTTATGGCATGTGGTTATAGCACTTCGATTTAGCATTAAAAAAAAGAGGCTAACCTTTCCAGGCAGCCTCCTATGGTTTTGGCTGATTGAGATCAGTTCTCCACACTCACAATTTTGCTGCGAATAGCATTGACCTTTTCACTAAGTTCTTTCACCACAGCATCGTTCAGTAACTCTTGTCCCTGGTTGTTCTTTATTTTTCCTTCTACATCGAGTTTTTGGTAAACGGCAATCAACTCTTCAAAGGCAGAAGCATAATAGGGGTAGTTCGGGTTTTGATCAGGATTCGTAACATCCGAGATTGATTTTAAGAATCCGTAGATGAGTTCCACATTTGTTTTTTGATCGAGCACCATTCTAAAAACAGGAATCAGGATTTGAATACGGGCATCTTGTGGTAATATATCTTTTGGATACGTTTCTAGTACACCCAGCGCCAGGTGAAGGTTTTCAATTTGATACGCTGCCATAGCGATGCCGACCAGTTTTTCGCGTTCGGTACCCTGAAGATCACGGGTTGAAGAGGCGTAGAGGGCATCAACAACAGCTTTAACAGAATCTTGTTGGGCTAGATTGTCGGTATAGCGTTTCATCAGAAAGTCAAGTATACCCTGTTCAATGCCGATGGATTTGCTAAGCGCATGGGCAGCAGGAAAGAGTTCCTTGATCCGGGCTTCTTGTTTATAGGCTATACAGTAGTTAAGATCAGCCAGGTAGATACCCAGGTTGGCAGCGGCCTTGTTCTCATTGCCGGCATAGCTTCCGTAATTTTTAGGATCACTCAAAAGGCTTGCATTGAAATCAGCGGCCGTGGCCTGCAGCCGAGCAGCTGCTTCGGATGGTGAAATGAGGTTATTGAAAAATGCCTGACGTTCATTTTCAAATTCGCTTGAGGCGGAAGTGTTTTCAACGGTTTCAGCTTTCTTTTGACAACCGGCAATCAACGCCCCAAACAAGAGTACAAAGAGTAACTTTTTCATGTGATAGTTTTTATTGATTTTAATTTCTTGAAATGAATTGTGAAGTTTTCGGTATCCCGAACAACACAAAATTAATCTTCACTAAAGGTTTTAATTTAAGCGACTAAAGCTAGTTAAAGTTTAAGACTGATAAAAGTAATTTAGACCTAAGCTATTGCCTGGCTGGTTAATTCTTTTCAGCAGAACCTTACTGTTAGCCATAAGCAAAGGTTTTTAAAAATTTGCAGTGAGTGCCATCAAAATAAAGGGATTGTCGAAACCAAGATTATACAAATAACCTGTGAGCTCCCAGTTTTTGAAACCGCCACCAATTAGCAGGCCCCGTTGAATATCCAGATCGGTTTGATATAAGCGAGTTCGCTGCGCGCTAATGCCCAACCACAACCAGTCTTTTGGGGAATACGTAAAATCGGCCCAGTTGTAATAAAAGTTGTTTTCGCTATTACTGAGATCAAACAAATTTTCCATTTCACTATACAGTTCAAACTTCTTGTAAGATAGGGTCAACTCCAAACCCGGTGCAATTCCATGTGAAAGCCCCACAACACCCCCCAACATGGGCGTGAACGTATAGGAAAATTCATTACCCCCGCTAAAATTGTATCCTACCCAGGCCGAGAAAGTCTCCTTATCCTCATAATTGTACCGGGCCTCCAGGTGTAACTTATTTTTATCAGCCTTGAGGACGGGCAGTATAAAGAAATCATCTGGTAAAAAGTACAAGTTTGCATCGGCTCCAAAACTCCATGCCTTATTGGATACCGGAGATGTATCCTGAGCATGGATTACGATACAGGAACTGATCGCCAGAACAGACAAAAGAATTTTCTTCATCTGACTAAGTTTCATTAGAAATAAGTCTATCCTCCCAGAGCCATCGTCAATGCAACCAGCACGACACCAATCAGTGTGTAAAGAGTCGCAGTAATTATGGGCCTGAATCCGGCATATCGTGCCAGCAGGAAGCCTCCGATGAACAATAGCAACAGTGCTACACCATTCGAGGCGCGCATGGCTACTTCTAAACCATCAAAAATGCCAAAGGGAATTGCCACCGGAAAAGTGCACAGAAAAACCAGTAAAAAGATTTGTAAACCAGCCCATAAATCAGTTCCGGTTATCAGTTGTCTTTTCGATGGTGCTGGGATATTTTTTAGTCGAGAACTTAATGTATTCAACTCTGCTGTTGTCATTAATGCGGCTATACCTGGCTGAATTTCGCCTTTCAAAATTTGTCCGGCTTCATCTGGGCTTCTTGATTCGTGAATTTTTTTAATCATGGTGAGAGAATGCCCCCGTTCAATGGCCACATTCATCAGGTACATGATGGCATCCACCAGTCCCCAGGCTACATTGCACCCTAGAGCTGCCCACAGTAATTCGCGCACATCTTCCCGTGCATCGGTGCTGGCGCTGATGGCTCCTGTAAATGTCAGCACCATAATCAACCCGAACAACACTTCAGCAATACGATCAACGGGATTCAGAACTGCCGATTCTCTAATCCGATCTTTCCAGAAGTTTTGATTTTTCATGTGCCGGGTATAAAATAAAGCATCATCCCCATGATCAGATAAATCAGAATCAATTGAACCCCCTTGTACCAGTTCGATCTTCCATCACCAGCAACCATAGCAGCCAGTATAACGGCCAGGAATAAGGCAACTATTAAGGGGCGTGGAAAGTTGAGGTTCATTTGCGTTGGACCAATGAACATACTCATGATAACCAGAACAGGCGCAACAAACAGCGCAATTTGTATGGAACTACCCAAGGCAATACCAATACTGAGATCCATTTTGTTTTTAGCAGCCATGGTGATGGCCGAAATGCTTTCAGCAGCACCGCCTACAATGGCCAGAAAAATTACGCCAATAAAAACGCTGGACATGCCAAGCACTTTTCCGGTTTCTTCTGCAGCACCCACAAGCACCTCACTCATGAAAGCAGCCAACACGGATGCACCCACCAGGGTGATGAGTGATCGTGAAATGGACCACTTTTCCCCGTGTTCTTCTTCACTTCCTCCGCCCTCACTTTTAAAAAAGTCGGAATGGGTTTTAATCATAAAGAATAAGTATAGAACATACCCAATCAGCAGCACGATAGCGAGGTAAAAATTTAACGCGTTTTCATTTTCAAGAGCAGCTTTATCAAGTGTAAGGATATGAAAACCGCTGGGAACAGTTAGACTAATCACAGCGATCAGCATCATTGAACTGTACACCCGTATGCTCGTAACATTATAATCCTGATTGTGGAATTTTGTGCCGCCCACTAAAAACGATACACCCATGGCCAGCAACAGATTCGCGAGTATAGCTCCGGCCAGGGAGGCCAGCACCATGCCATGCAAGCCTGCCTTAAGGGCAATTACAGCAATAATTAGTTCAGGTAGATTGCCAAAAGTCGCATTGAGCAAGCCGCCCACCGCATCACCGGTATAGGTAGCCAATTGTTCTGTCGAACTTCCGATTAGCCGGGCAATCGGTACAATGGCAAGCGCAGCCGAGAAAAAGATTAATGGTGCCGATGCTTCGCTCTTTTCCAGGAAAATCGCAACCGGAATAAATATGAATAGCCAGTATATACTTGGTTTTAACAACGTTTTCATCATAATGATACGCCTGATGCATTTAACGGTTTAAAGGATTTGACATCTACATTTCCATCCCGGATAATGACGGCAGAACTTTGCGGGATTTCTTTCCAAAGTCCTTGAAATTTCCCAATCGGTTCAGATACGAGGCATCGTGCATGAGATTCTAAGCGGCCTTTCACAATTGGATTAACCAGAATTAAATCCTCCACATCCGGACTATAGTACAGACTTGGTCCATCACCATCGCTGCCATACCGAAAGCCCCAGAGTGTTTTGCCATCGGAGATGCCGAGGGTCATCCAGACGGATTCTTGAACACCATACTTTTTGGCAATAGCTTCGACAAATCCAGTCATCCGGGCAATGGCTGAGGGAGGATCTTTTTCCAATCCGAACGATAAAGCCAGGTGAAACATTAATTCAGAATCAGTAGATCCTAAAATATTTTCAAAGTATTCATCGGCTACAGCCAGCAATAATTCTTTCCGAAATTTTTGAATCTCATCGATTTGACCGTTGTGTACAAACAACCAATTTTTATAGCGGAAGGGGTGACAGTTTGTTTCCTGGATGGCTGCCAGTGAGGTAGCTCGAACATGTGCCATGAATAAGGTTGACTCAATATTGTCTGCCAGATCGCGAAGGTTGAAATCATTCCATGCAGGTCGGATGCTGTGATACAAACCTGGACGCTCCCGTTTACCATACCACCCTACACCAAAGCCATCGCCATTGGTAGGGGTTTCTTTTGAACGTGAACTTAAACTTTGATCAATCAGATTTTCCTTTGGTTCAAAGAGTAAATCCTGCAAGCGAATTGATCCTCCGGTATAGGCCATCCAGCGACACATAAGGTTAGTTGTGTTTGCCTTTAAATAATATCGGTCTTCTATTTGTTCTACCAAATTAACCTAACCATCTTTCCAATAGTATGATAAAAATCATAGACGGGCATTAATCGCGAAACATGAATCACGACTTTTTTTGCTACAGGTTTTAACTGAAAGCCTTACTTTGCGGCTATGTTGAACGGGCTTAAAAAAACACGATGGCATATTCTTTTATGCCTGATAGTAGTGGCCGGCCATTTTTTTTGTTCCACCACATTGTATGCACAGCACCCCGACAGCACGAAGACAAAAAAGTCGCTGACGAAGAAGGCCTTCAAAGCAGGCATGGGGTATATCTCAACAACACCCAAAGACACCATCATCAACGAGACCAGCGTAGACATCAATAAACAGTTTGAGCAAAAAATTATCCGTACCATTTACCTCGAGCACATTGGTTTCGAGCGTTCCATTTACGATACAACCAAACGAACCCGGAAAATTGTGGCGGATATAGCCGATGCACTGCACGGTACCACCCGCGAGCAGATCATCCGCCAGCATTTATTCGTAAAGAAGAACACACCACTGAATCCCTATTTACTGGCCGACAATGAACGCTTCCTGCGCGACCTCGATTTTATTCTCGATTGTCGAATTGTGGTGACACCTATTCCTGAGCAACCGGATTCGGTTGATGTGGTGGTTATTACGCGAGATGTATTCAGCCTTGGCATACGCATAGGAGGGACAATTCCCACGGCTCCTAAAATTGGGATCTATGATGCGAACCTGGCAGGGTATGGACAACGCCTTGATTTCACCGCCTTGATTGATCCGGAACTGGATCCTGCGTTCACGTATGCTGCTTATTATCGGAAGAGTAGCATCTTTAGAAGCCTGGCGAATGTAGAAGTAGGATACACACAATTGAATGGCGGACGGAGTTATGGCGATGAAACGGAATACGCGTATTACCTGCGCGTAACCCGCCCACTTGTTTCACCTTACTCACGATTGGCCGGTGGATTTGAAGTGAGTAACAACTGGTCAGTGAATACCGAAAAAAAGCCAGACTCGGTTTTCCTGAAATACAACTATAAAATTTCGGATGTTTGGATAGGCTATAATTTTGGGATGAAGCGGAACTTCAGTAATCGTAACCGCATTTTTCTGGCCGGTCGTTTCTTTGATGGTGTGTATGTAAATCCACCCGATCAGACGGAGTACGAAGAAGAAATTAAATACAACAGTACCAAGGGCTACCTTACAGAATTAACCTTCTACAGGCAAAATTTTTACCGGACACGCTATTTGTTTGGCTTTGGCCGAACGGAGGATGTTCCGTATGGGATGTCGCTTTCCATTGCCGGTGGATATATTAAGGAGGTGAGACTTGAACGACCTTACATGGGTATAAAATGGTATCGGTCGTGGGCTAGCCGAAAGGGCAACATCTTCAATTTTACAGCACAGACAGGAGGGTACTGGCATACGGATGAAGCGGAAGATCTGGTGTTAACAACGGGGGCCATGTACATCACGCGTGCGTGGAATATGCAAAAAACAAAAGTACGTACGTTGCTGGCCGCGGGCTACAGTAAGATATACAACCGTAACATTGCCACGTTAATGGAAATCAAAGATTCCGACCTCAATGGGTTTTCGGCTGATAGTGTATTCGGTGGTAGTAAAGCGTTCGGAAGAATGGAAACTGCTTTTTATACGCCCTGGCAAGTAATAGGATTTCGGTTCGCTCCATTTGTAGGTGTGAGTGCTGCCTGGATGGATTGCCTTACCTGTGAGGACAAAAGCACCTTATTTTGGGGATTCAGCACCGGCTTCCGGACGCGGAACGAAAACCTCATTTTTGGCACGATTGAACTTCGTATAACGTACATTCCAGCCAATGATGTTACAGGCAGCCAGTTTGCATTTGATTTCAAACAGCGTTTGAAAATCAAGAATTCAGGAACGTTTGTCAAGCCTCCTTCGCTGGTTCAGTATTAGGGAAATCTAAAAGTATCATCCACACCGAATAGACGTTCCTTTCTTATCCTTGTGTGATCTCATCTTCCATTTCAACAAAACGATTCAGGTAAACTTTGTCGAGCCGAATATTCGAAATGAAGGCAGAGTATGCCATCATCGCAGAAAGTCTTCGTAAGTCTGCAGCCCAGATCGGAACATATACGGGTTGACGAAGCCATCCACTTTCAAAGAGAGGTGCTAGGCGCAGTGTATCAGTCAACGTTAATCGCCCGGCAAAGAGATTATTGATCAGTTCAGGCCGGTTATCCCGGATGGCAATGCGCATGAAGGTGTGAACTTCCAGCAAGCCCTGAAGGTAAACTCCATCTTTGGTGAACACGACACCATTTTTTACATCACCGCCTCTGAAAATACGCTGTGCCGATCGTACCGATTCTTCTTCGCTTTGTCCGGCTTCCAGGAAAAATTTAAAGAGGTCAATAAAATCTGCTCCGTCCAGCGCTTGTTTCACGGCCAATACCCGCAGTGCTATTCTTCGCAGTCGCGTGATGTCCATTGCGTTGGTGATCAGTTCCGATACTACCGCTATACCTTCCTGTGTACGGGTTGTGCGGGGAGCACCCAAACTTAGTGACTTCAGATTGGTTTGTTTCTTTCCATTGAGCATGGTAGCCGTGTGTACAAAAGCTTCATGGTAGAGCAACTGATCTTTATCGAGCTGTGAAAATTGAGCATTGCTGCGGATGCGAATTCGGGATGCCCCGGCAATTGCTTTGGAGGTTAGCCTAGCATCAAGTTTGACTTCAACCACATCCTGATCAAAAAATTCATTCACTTCTGTTTTCATCCATTCTGCAAATTTTTCAGCCGGTATATCGGTTGTGGTTTCCGGAACATGATAATTGCCCAGCAGGCTATCCGTAGTTTGAAGAAAAGACTTGGCTGCATCGACTGCACTTAGTCCTTGTAATTTGTAAATGTGATCAGGACGACCATAGATTTTTTCGGAGTAGCGCGTGAAATCAGGTGTGCCAACATGCATCAGCATCTTGCCCGCATTGGCATAACTTTGTGCTGTTTCGGCCAGAAATTTTTCTATTGGTTCATCCTGCTGACATTCGTGCGCAATTTTCTCGAGGGTATAAATATTTGCAGAAAGGTCTTTAACGGGTGGTTTGAATGTTGGTAATACAGGGTTGCCCTTGTGCCATTGTTCCAGAAAAACACTTTCCGATTCCTGTGGCCAGGTCAGTGCTTTGAGTACACGGATTCCGGTGGTGGCAACAAATAATCTGGCGTCCAGATCCTCAATTTTTTTTGTATTCATAAGCATGGCCAAAATGGCGGTTAAGCATATGAAAGTAATGAAGATTTTTATTGCGTGTTATCCCTGCAGAAGGGCATTGCACTGTCGTGCGATCTCCAGTTCTTCATTGGTTGGTACAACAAGAATCTTCACGGGCGATTCCGAAGTGTTAATCTCAAAAATGCCTTTTCCTCCAGCCTTGTTTTTATCTTCATCAAGGTGAATGCCCAGGTACTCCAGGTTTCGGGTAGCTAAACTTCGTGTGAGCGGATCATTTTCGCCTACACCCGCAGTGAACACAATGGCATCAAGTCCATTGAGTACGGCAGCATACGAACCAATGTATTTCTTGATATGATAGGCATACATTTCGTAGGCCAGTACGGCTTCCTTATGGCCTTTGAAATATTCAGTCTTTACATCCCGCATATCACTGTATCCCGTAAGGCCGAGCATGCCACTTTTTTTATTGAGGATGGTATTGACATCATCTAGGGTATAACCCAGTTGTTTTACTAAATGAAAAATTATCGACTGATCGATATCCCCTGTGCGGGTACCCATGATGAGACCGTTCATCGGGCCTAGCCCCATACTGGTATCAACGCAAATGCCGTTGTGTACAGCACTCATGCTACAGCCATTGCCGAGGTGTATCGTTACGATTTTGGTTTCTTTCTTTTTTAAATACGAGATCGCTTGCTCCGAAACATATTTATGACTGGTTCCATGAAAGCCATAGGCACGAATGCCGTGTTCATCGTAAAACGATTTCGGAATGGCAATGCGGTAGGCTACCGGAGGCATGGTTTGATGAAAGGCTGTATCAAATACTGCTACTTGTTTGGCAGATGAAAATATTTTCTCCGCAACTTCAATTCCTAAATAGTTCGGGGGATTGTGCAGGGGTGCCAACGGAAAGAGCTTTTTGATTTTTTCTTTCACTTCTTCGGTAATCACCATCGTTTTGGAAAAACTTTCACCACCATGAACAACACGATGACCGACAACCTGAATTTCTTTCGGATCGTGGATAACCCCAATCTCAGCATCTGTCAGTAACCGTGATACTTCCATCAGTCCGGCTGCATGATCGTTAATGGGTAAGCTCTCTTTTTTTATTTGTTCACTTTCGCGGATAAACACTTTGTGATGGATCGAAGAGCCTTCTTGTCCGATGCGATCAATAAGTCCGGAGCAAATCACCGTTGCTTCCGGCATACGAATGAGTTGATACTTGATTGAACTGCTTCCGGAGTTGATAACAAATACGTGCATAGTGGGGGATATCAAAAATTTTATTGTTGTGCTTGAATGGCGGTAATCACTACCGTATTGAAAACATCCGCTACGGTACATCCGCGGCTGAGATCGTTCACCGGTTTGTTAAGACCCTGCAGCATGGGTCCGATAGCCAGCGCACCGGTTTCGCGTTGTACTGCCTTATAGGTATTGTTGCCGGTATTTAAGTCGGGGAAAATTAATACACTGGCCTGCCCGGCAACTTCTGAATTCGGCATTTTCTTTTTGCCAACTGCCGGGTCAACCGCTGCATCGTATTGTATAGGACCTTCTACTTTAAGATCCGGGCGTTTTTGTCGCACGATATCAGTTGCCTTTCTTACCTTATCAACATCTTCACCTTCGCCCGATGATCCAGAAGAGTAGGAGAGCATCGCGATCTTGGGTTCAATGCCAAACATTTTGCTGGTTTCTGCTGAGGAGATGGCAATGTCTGCCAGTTGCTCGGATGTAGGATTAGGGTTAACAGCACAATCGCCAAATACCGAAACGCGATTGGGCAGACACATAAAGAAAACCGATGATACCGTAGCGATACCCGGTTTTGTTTTCACAAATTGTAATGCCGGACGAATAGTATGCTGGGTAGTATGGGCTGCACCGGATACCATACCATCGGCTTCACCTTTGTATACCATCATAGTACCGAAGTAGGATACATCGAGCATCAGGTCGCGCGCCATTTCATGGGAGAGATTTTTATTCTTTCGCAGCTCATACAAGGTATTCACATAATCATCAAAGCGTTCTGAAGTACCAGGATTGACGATCTTTACTTTTTCCAGATCCAGCGATATATTCAAGCGTTTCAGTGCTGCCTGAATATTTTCGCTATTACCCAGTATCGTGAGGTTGACAACATCTTGTTTGATCAACGCATCAGCTGCAAGCAGAATGCGGTCATCATCGCCTTCGGGTAACACAATATGTTTCTTGTGTTCTTTGGCCCGTTTCACAATCTGATATTGGAACATGCGTGGTGTGATGTTGGTGGTGCGGAAGGATATGATTTTTCGCTCCAGCGCTTTCACGTCCACATATTTATCGAAAAGGCTTATGGCCAATGAAATCTTCTCTTTGTTATCGGGGGAAATTCTAGACTGTGTATTGGCGACCCGCGTAACAGTTTTAAATGTTCCTGTCTTTACACTGATGATGGGCACTACTGTATCCAATCCCTCAATCAGGTTCAGGATAGTTTCTTCAGGTACCAGCCCTCCGGTTAGTACCAGGCCTGCCACCTTTGGATAGTTTTTAGAGAGGTTTGCCTGCAAGGCTCCGATAATGATGTCGCCCCGATCGCCCGGTGTAACGATCAATGTATTTTTGTTCAATCGTGTTAAGCAATTGTGGAGTTGCATGGCCCCCACAATGGAGTTGTCGACCTGATTCGTAAGTAAATGTTCACCAAACAAAAGCTTGCCGCCCACCGACTCAAAGATTTCCTTCATCGTGGGGTTGCCTAAATCTTTGTTGCTGGGAATAGAGGTAACGATTAAGCCCTTGGGCATGAACTGGCTAAGCCGTACCCTGAGTTCTTCCTCCATTTCGCTATCAATTTTATTGGCGATTACGGTAAGGATTTGTACGCCTTCGTCCATAAAACTTTTAGTGGTAGATACGGCAGTATCCACAATTTCCTGAACAGACTTTCCTTCACCTTTAACAATGATAGCTGCCGGGATGCCCAGATTTTTTGCTATAGAAATGTTTCCGTCAAATTCTACATTCGTGCTGCTGCCGAGGAAATCAGTACCTTCCACTACCACGAAATCATGGCGTTCCTGTAACCGCTTGAAGCGGTCGATGATGGTATCGATGATGTACGCTTCGTTACCAGCATTGATATGTTTGATGACCTCATTTCGGGTGAAAACAAACATATCCGTGTACGGAATAGAAAGTTTGAAATGGCCCGCAATAGTGTCGAGGTGGCTGTCTTTTTCCGCGCCTTCACTGCTGATGACCGGTTTGAAGTAGGCGAGTTTTTCCGTTTTACTGGCCAATAGATTCATCAAGCCAAGCGCAATGATTGATTTTCCGGAATAGGGTTCGGTCGTGGTGAGGTAAATAGCGTTTGTCATAGATCAAAAAAAATCGGGTTAATCCGCAGGAGTCATAAAAGGTTACGCTAAAGATAAGCACAGACAACTGTTACGGAATTCAACGGCAAGATCAGTTTGCAACTTTTTTTAATTCATGACATTGATCAGGGTATGGAGTGATTTTCAGCGCATCTTCACGATCCAGGAATACGCAATCATTTTTCGTATGTCATCGCGGCCTTGAGCCGCGATCTTTGCCAATTGAACTTCGAGCGATGACCCGATTCTATCAGCACACACAAAGGAACCTTATTTTATCTTAGGACCGGCCGTGGCATGCGCGGATAAAATACAGTTCCGTTGGGTGTGCGGGGCCACCCGGCCCTGGAGGAAATAACTTTTGATGAAGTGTCGAAAAGGAAGAAAGTCTAAAGCCAATGAGATCGCGGATCGCCCACCGTCCATCCCGCTTTCTGTCCGCGATGACCGAGCGTTGATTTGGGTGAATAGTTTACTGGCAGCCAGCACTTGAATCGAGCCATTCATCTGTGATCTCATTCCTCACGAAAGAAATGTCCGTAAAAATTCATTATCGCTAAAAAAATTCGCCCAGATTCAGGTACCAGTTAAACGAGTCTTTACCGAAGGCGAAGTCGAGTGTGATATTGGCATTGGAACGCTTGTTGAATTTCACACGCAATCCAAAACCTGTAGCGGGTTTGATGGATTCAAATTTTTCAGATTCCATTTCGGTATACGACTGACCATTAATAAACACAACGCCTCCCCAAAAACCAGTGGCGGAAATATCAAACCGATATTCGGTTTCTGCATATAGCATTTGTTTTCCGCGGTAGCGTCCGTATTTATAGCCTCGTCCGGAACGCCCATACAGATCTTGTGCCGTGCCTGGTAAATTCAGGTAGGGGACATCGCCAAAGGTTCCCCAATACATGGTCCAAAATGCCAGTAAGCTATGCCGTTGCTGACTGAGTCGCACATATTTTCGGAGGTCTACGGAGAATGATGACCAGGAAGTAGTGCTGCCCAATGTCGGTGTAAAGTACTTGTAAGCAAGTGCTGAATAAAAACCACCTATTGGGTTTATCGAATTTTTCCGGCTATCGCGAAGCAGGTTAACGGTTAAACCGGAAGACACGGAAGTTCCCTGTGTACCAATTCCATAGTTAGATAAATCTGTTTCGGCTTCCTGTTGCGGAATTTCCTGCATGTTATAGAAGTAGTCCAGGTTGTACCCAAAACCGGCATAGAAATACCGGAGCAATAAACGGTGCGCGGTTCCATAAAACCTGAACTGTTCTACTTCCAGAATACTTTCGATATTCCCGGAAGAATTGGTTCCGAGTCCCCATGTATTATGCCCGTTATTGGACTTGCGTACTTCACCTTGAAAATTCCAAAGGTTTTTAGTTGTCCAAATGGTAGGTCGGATGATGATGCCACGTTGTGTAGAGAAGTTTGTATAGGGTATGAGGTAAATGTTAGAGAGATTGGTAGTGGCAGGATCACCAAGATAAAAGGCAGCGTTAATAGAAGACACAGCAACGCGTCCGGACGGAGCTGAAGCTCCCGCAACGGGGATGAAGGAGAAGTTCACTTTTTTATCGGTACGCGTTTTTTCTTTTTGCTCCAGCTTAAAGGACTTTAAGAGTACATCAACCAGATCTTTTTGAGCTACCATTGCGGTGTCGGATGAATGACCCTGTGCATACATGCTTCCGCCAGTAACCGATAAGACGATCGACCAACACAACAAAGGCAATTTGAATACGACAGCGAACCAGTTCACAGCTGACACAGGCATTTCAGAAATGATTTAAAGATAAGTTCTTTTTAAGTTCAGCAGCAGTATGGCAACAGAAACTCATTTGGATTTCTGTTATCATGGGCTTAGAGTTGAGATATTTGACAATTCCAACTGACTACGATTAGATCGCGCATTGTCCAAACAGATAACAGCGGTATTCCACTATCAGCATACACAAAAGGAACCTTATTTTATCTTCGGACTGGCCGTGGCATGCGCGGATAAAATACAGTTCCGTTGAGAGTGCGGGGCCACCCGGCCCTGGAGGAAATAACTTTCGGTGAAATGTAAGAACCTTACTATGGAACAAAACCTAAAGCCAATGAGATCTCGAATCACCCACCGTCCATCCGCTTTCTGTCCGCGATGACATCTGGTGAGTCACGCACGACCTACAGCGCAGGCTACCCGCGATGACCGAGCGTTGATTGGAGTGAAAGTTTCTATCGAACATTATATTCTTGACGTGTGTCATCGCGGCCTTTGAGCCACGATCTTTGCCAATTGAACTTCGAGCGATGACCCGATTCTATCAGCACACACAAAAGGAACCTTATTTTATCTTCGGACCGGCCGTGGCATGCGCGGATAAAATACAGTTCTGTTGGGTGTGCGGGGCCACCCGGCCCTGGAGGAAATGACTTTAGGTGAAATGTAAGAACCTTACTATGGAACAAAACCTAAAGCCAATGAGATCGCGGATCGCCCACAGTCCATCCCGCTTTCTGTCCGCGATGACATCTGGCGGGTCGCGCATATCCTGCACGCAATGCACGGCTGTTGATTGTTGTCAAGTTTACCGAACACTAAATTCTTGACGTACGTCATCGCGGCCCTTGAGCCGCGATCTACACCAATCAAGATTCTGTTCCAAGTTCTTTATTGATACTGGATATGACCTGGTCAATTTCCCGCGTCTGTTCTTCAATTTTCTGAAAGAGAAATGGGTAGTCGAGGTTTACATCCATTTTGGATAATTGAAGGAGACCCAATACGCGGGCCACGGGACCGCGCAGGTGATGCGCGTTGGTATAGGAATAACGAATTAACCGTTCATTTTGATTTTGAACTTCACGCGTTCGTGCATCCACCAGACTTTCCAGGTGATTATTCAGCTGATACAAATTTTCCTGACTCTGCATGAGCTCCTCATTCTGAGTTGCAATTTCATGCGACTTTTCTACGAGTTCATGGTTTTTTTCTTCCAGATTTTTAAAGATATCATCGTAGCGCTGCTTCAGTATCCAGGAGGAATAGGCAATCACCATGTATAGAACACCATAGGTGAATCCGGCTACGATAATGTCGCTGGCATTGGGTTCATTATAACGAAGTGGGTGAAGTGCCAGCCAGGTAAAGACAAGGCACATGCCCAACAGGGTAATACCATGCAACACGATTGGTAGTCTTCCCTTTAGCAAAACAGAAAAGCCAAACCCGATCACCATCACCACGGCCATCGATGAGGTTGTAATGGCATCAGAGGCTATGCTTTGGTAGAACATAGCACCCATAATGATGAACCCGATCCATAGCACGGCACTGACAAAATAACCAAACCGGTGAAGCGCGTAGGTGGTGATAATGGCAAACAGTACCGAACTGTTAACTATAACAGACCGGATAACATCAAAACGGTTGAAGTAATAATCGACTGCCATCACCAGTACAATACTGGCCAGGCATATTTTGATGAGTGATTCCAGAAAAAATTCTTCAATCGGCTTTGTGGAGTTATTCATGTAGGAGGGTCCTTAAATCCAATAGTAAAAATATTATTTTTCACTAACATTGTACTCTCGTCCGTATTGCTGATCAGCTTTCCTAAAGTTCACATTGCTTTTTTATTTTGATGAAACCGTGCGGCCATACAAAGCCTGAACATGGCGGGCGTTGTTACCTTCCACTTTATTGATTGCTTCAATCTGTTCAGCTGAAGCTTCAAAGATATGTTTGGCTATGTACCAGCGTACAGATTCGGTATACGGTGGAGTGGTAAGAGAACCCCGGTACGTATAGTAATTACCTTTCACTTCTTTTGGTATGGTACCAAACAGATCAGAAAGTTTAACCGTGCCGGACTTCAATTCCCCTGATGTATGCTCTTCTTTAGGAATGGCGCTAAGAAAATCGGCAAGGAATTTATTTTCTTTCCCTTCTTTGAATAGCACACCAATCACCAGGTACTGCGGTGTTGCGGTTTTGTCTTCATTGGGCATCAGGTTCACAATATGCATTTCCATGGGGAAGGTCATACCATCTATTAAATGTTCAGAAGGCGTATGGAAGTGACATTGTTTAAAATTGAAGGTCGTGTCGTCTTGTGTAATCGTGCTGCCTTCCTGAAAATCCAGTTGAATAGTATGCCCCAGATTTTCAATCTTATTTACTTCGTCTTTAAAGTATAAGGTGATGTTATGTTTTCCATCATCATTTTTCGTGGATATAATATTGATGGGCGATTGTTCAAAACCATGATCAAGGCCGGGTAAGATATACCCTTGCTGTTTTTTTAGTTCAGCATCCGGTGCTGTATCAGAAACTTCGTTGGCTGTTTGGGTAGTGTCAGCAGTTTCCTGCTGTTGTACTGGTTTGCTGCAAGCTGAGAGTAGTAAGGCGATTGCAGGAATAAAAAGAAATCGATTGAGTGTCATAGTCTTGTTATTTTCTATTTAATTGATTTATTGAATTTGTATGTAGCATTCATTTGTATGCGCACAGCCGAACCCTGATCATCATTGATATTGATCCGTTCACCCGCTACTACCTCACCTCCGAACGTTAAGTTTTTCACCACATCCCAAAACAAATTGACAGAACCATAATACCCGGATTTGAAGTTGTTGTTATTCAGGTTATCATTGTCTCCCACATTCAGGATCCCTACTGTGACGGAGGAATGCATGTGATTTTTCCAGAAATGCTGATAGGAGGCGTTGCTGCCCCGAATCTGAAGTTCTTCCAGTTCGTTCGTACCATTGTAGATGGCATCGTATCCCAGACTGCTTGCCCCTTGAATATATCGGGCCACCCCGGTTCCCATCACACCTTGAAATTTGAGTTTATCTTTTTCCCCTATGTGAATAGCTGACATGATGGTTATGCCATATCCTAGCAGGCTGCGCGCTTCATTGCTTTCATAGCGTAATTCACGAAGTAAGGCAGCAGCTTTAATAAAGCCGAAATCACCATTCACGCGATAGCCGGCAATAACATCGGGAAAGCGTTCGGGGAGCACTGTAATGGGGCCGCCCACCGTTATGCTTTCGGTAGGGTTCTCCAGCGACAGGGAAAAAACATTTTTTGATTTATAGGTGGAAAAACGAATTTGGGGAGTTCTTGAAAGCGTGGAACTGTTCGGTCCTTCAAAATCTACTGAAGTTGGATTTACTTCTTCATCAAAGAAGTTGCTCCAGGTCATACCCACCAATACAAATTTATAATTGGCATAGGCATGACGCATACGAAAAAGCCCATTTGCATCTGATGCATCGTTATGAAAATCTCCTTCCACTTTGATGCTAAGTGTTTCACCCGCCAGCGTATGTTTTACATCAAATCCAATTCGTGTTTGCTTGGCACCAACAAAAAAGTTTGGATTTTTAGTCGTATTCACTTTTATATTCGCAGGGACAAACAAATCGCTACGGCCAAGATTCTGATCATCCCACACAAATGAAGTGCGACCAAATCCATAAATGGTAAATTGTGTTTCTTCTTCAGAGGTGGTCTGCGCGGTGGTTATAGCCGGTAGCCCTATACAGATTAAAAGAATTGTAATTATAAAATACTTCATATTCGCAATGATAGTGAGGCGATTTTTTTCGTTGATGTTGGTATACTTAATCTCTAAGTTTTGCAGCTGCTTCTTTTTCAAGATCAAGGTATTGCGCCTTATCTACACTTACCGTGACAAAGAAAACCGTTCCTCCTTTAAATATGCCGGGTGATTTGTATTGCTTGCTTACAGGATCTCCACTGTCATAGCCAACACATAAGCCATCACCTACCAGCGTGAATTTTCCAACCTGAGCACGCATCGGCCTTGTGGCAACCTCTTTGTTGTTTACGTAGAGTTTTGCTGTTCCGATGGATTCCTTATGCTCACCTGCTTTTTCTCTGATGAATTCCATACCTACGGTGTATTTACCAGGTTTCAGCACAGTTGAAACCAATTGTTGCTCTTCGATGCCAAGGAAATTGTATACATAGAATAATTTGTGATCCTTAATAAATAAACTATGACCGCCAAAGCGCGAGCCGTGAGCGAAAATAACACCGGAACTGTTTGCATCGGTAATCTCAATGTTAGCAATCACCTTATATGAACGTCCTCGTATACTTACTGCAACGGCCTCCGGTACAGGAGAGGTGTTGGGATAATAGGTATAACTTTCACGAGGAGCCTCTTCGGAGGGGCGTTCAATGTTGGCTTGCTCCAAGGCAGAACGATCATCCAATGGTTTTGCGAAGTTTTTATCTGCTTCTTCATGCCAAAGTTTGATCAAGGCTTCAAGCTTTTCAGGATTTTCTTTAGCAAGGTTGTTTGCCTCAGCACGGTCAATATCAACATGGTATAGTTCCCACTCATCTTTATCGAAGTTACCTTTACCGGTAAGGGGGGCATGGACAGCCACGGCCTTCCAGCCATCCTGCCAGATGGCCCGCGTGCCAAGCATAGTATAGTACTGAACTTTTTTCTGGGTTGGTGCATCTGGCGTGGCATCGAATGAATACTTCATCGAAACGCCACTCAAGGGGTATTGCTCAACACCTCTATACACCTTCGGCATTTCCAACCCACAAATTTCAAGAATGGTAGGTACGATGTCTACCGCATGGTGATATTGGTTACGAACTTCACCTTTTGCTTTAATTCCCTTAGGCCATGTAATCACCATCGGATCTGACGTTCCGCCTGAATAATTTGAATAGCGTTTAAACATTTTGAAAGGTGTTGAGAAAGCTGCAGCCCAGCCTGTAGGGTAGTGTTCATAAGTGTCGGGTCCGCCTAACGCATCGATATACTTCATATTCTCACTCAACGCATCGGGGAAACCATTGAAGAATTTGTTTTCGTTCACTGACCCATTAGGACTACCTTCACCAGAAGCCCCGTTATCGGCTGCATAGAGAATAACCGTATTTTCATATTGACCGGTTTTTTTCAGGTGGTCAATAATTCGCCCGATCTGGGCATCGGTGTATTCAGAGAATCCTGCGAATACTTCACATAGTCGCGAGAAAAGTTTTTTCTCATCAGCATTCAGCGATTCCCACGGGCGAACAAAGTCTCCAGAGTTGGCCTGATCTTCCGGCATTGGATTAAACTCAGTCAACTTTGTATCCTTGGGTAGTATTCCTTTTTCAATCATGCGTGGTAGTACCCATGCGCGATAAGCATCGTAGCCGTCATCAAATTTTCCTTTGTATTTGGCAATGTATTCTTCAGGTGCCTGGTGTGGAGCATGATTCGCTCCGGGACAATACCACATAAACCAGGGCTTTGATGGATTCGCTGATTTTTGATCGCTGAGCATCTTGATAGCCTGATCGGCAAGGTCTTTAGACAAATGATAACCCTCTTCCGGGCTATAGGGCTGCTCGATATAACGATTGTCCTCTACCAGGTCTGGGTAATATTGATTTGTTTCGCCTCCAATAAAACCATAGAAGCGATCGAATCCCATTTGGAGTGGCCATTGTTTTTTGTTGGCGCCAGAGGCCAGATCTGTTTCGGGTACATTATGATTCTTTCCGATCCAAAACGTGCTCCAGCCATTGTCTTGTAGGACATGTCCGATAGTGGTAGCATTCTCGGGAATCTGGCTACTATAACCCGGAAATCCATTGGCACCTTCTGTGATGGAACCCATCCCGTTGAGGTTATGATTGCGACCAGTAAGAATGGTAGAACGTGTTGGGGAGCAAAGCGCAACCGTATGCCATTGAGTATAGGTTAAGCCATCTGCGGCCAATTTATCAAGGGTAGGCATATTGACACGTCCGCCATAGGGCGACCAGGTAGCCAAACCTGTGTCATCATAAAGAATGAATAGAACATTGGGTGCTCCCTCAGGAGCTTTTTTGCGGATGTATGGATTCCAATCAGCTTTTGAGTTGCGCACGTCAAGCTGTATGTCGCCTTTGAATTCAGGCCCTGCTTTGGAGGCCGTTTCGGTTTTCGGTACCTGTTGCGTGCAGCTCAGCACAGCTACAGCAATAAACAATACACTACATATCTGGTTAATTCTGATTTTCATAGGTGAAATGTTTAAGGGAGTCATTATTTTTAAAAGTGGATTGAAAAGAATGTGTGTGTAAGAAAACAACTTTTGTAGATGGATTCAATGACTTTTGTCATAGCTGCCTGTGGTTAGTATTTCTTTTGGTTTTAATAAAAACTCAAAGTAGATATCTTTTGGAGGTGCGGGTCATACGTTTCATCTAGTACTACTATCGTTCCCGCACAAATTCAACAGGGTAGTTTACGCCATTAACCGCCTGATAGTAGTTGCCTGCAAGGTTATCAGCGGCAAGGGTTAAGGTATAGGTAGAACCTGGATAATTAACATCCCGGAGTTCCACCATCACGGTTAGGTTACCACCTTTCTTTTCCCAACGGGCTCGTCCGACATGAATAGGATTAGGGTTGTAATAAGCAGCCTCCAGCAGACCATCGGGTAGCGCCTTTCGGATTTCCAGTACATAGGTACCGTCACTCCGAAGCCAGCGTCCCACCAGGTGTTCCTGACCGGCATTTTCTGACGTAGGCTGGGATGATGGGGTAGCGTTCGGAGATGGCTTGCTGTAAGGCCAAAACAGTATAGCAGCAGATACCATTACCAATACTACAACTACAACCACCAGCCATAACCGGGTGCGTTTTGGTTTACCGGGCAATGCCATAGGAAGCACTGTCTTTTTCATTTTGTTTCGTTCCTTCATACGGAGAGGTTTACATCAACTCACACAGATTTTTTTTTGCACAAACTATGTATGGCCCATTAACTTTTCAATTAAACGAATACTTCACACTGAATTGAATTCGATTTGCTATTCCGTTTTCACCATTGTTAGTTTGGAGCAATCCCCAGAGGTATTCCACACCCGCAAACGCACGGTCAGTAAAATGCCACAATACATTGGCTGCCCCATACGAAGCCTGATGGATTGCGGATGAGGGTTGGCCAGCTAAGTTATCAACAGAACCTTTGTTTAATACCAGGAGTGATGTGAATGCAGGACTCCACCGATGTTCATACCCCACAGTGAACCCTAAATCCTTCATGGCTTTGAGTTCGCCATTTTCATCTATAGCGGCAGAAAGAGCTCCACGATATCTACTGGCTCCTTCACCATAAACTACCTGATAAAAAAACTTATCCTTCTTTTCAAAAAAGTTAAATTGGCCGGAGATATTTCCAGCCCAAAGAAACACCTCATCCTTTTCTCCGGAAGTAAACCGGTAATCAAGCCTTGCGGCAAAAGCGGAAACTTGCAGATGACCCCAATCCTTAGTTATCCGATATCGACCGGTAAGGTCAGGTAACGGACTTTCAAACTTTCCCGGTTGTGACGGTGCCTGTGCATTGGTGCTGGGCTGTTCAATGGCCAATGCAAAATAGGCATGCTCAGAAATATTGTGCTTGTACCTGAACATGGCGTGACGTGCAAATGCATACGCTGCCGGCTTTTCAAAGTCCAGCGTGTTGGGTATTATGTTTTCATCCATGAAGTTTGACCACCACTGACCGGCCAACCATTTGTCACCAACTTCAATAAATGCATGGCGTAACCGGAAGGCTCCACCACTTCCGTAAAAATCACCTTCCACATACGTACGGATCTCACCCATTTTAGACGGGGTTCTTGTGTCAATGAAGAGTCGAGTTTCCTTTGCAATCAGATTTGTGTTCTGACCCTTTGAACCATCTGTTGGAATTTTGGAAACATCGAAAAAATCGGGCGAAGCAATCGGGTTGAAATCATGAATAAGATCAAACTTTATGTACCCTCCAAACTTAATCTGAGTTGAAGTACGCGGAATTAACCACCAACCGGGCGGCAGTTCCTTTTTTTCTTCCGGGGTTTGCGCCTGCATACCCTCTGAGATCATCAGGACAACCGCAAGTGTGAGACAGATATTCTTCATAGCGAATTAGATTGTGTGAGGTTTAAAATGTCTCAGCAGCCGCCAGATAAAATCCGCTTGTTTTGTCGCTAAATCCAATGTCAATGGCGAGTGTAGTGCGCGACTTTTTATCTATCAATATCCGCAAACCAAATCCATAGCCAGGCCTCACGGATTCAAACAAGGAAAGATTTTGTGCCGGATTATTAGCGGTGGTAGCATTTAAAAATAAGACACCGCTCAGTATGCCACCGCACTTTGAAATCGGGAAACGATATTCACTTTCACCATAAACGAGATTATTTCCGCGAAAGCGACCTTGGGTATAGCCGCGTGCACTGCGGCCACGCTGGTCATACGCTGTTGCCGGTAGATTCATGTACGGGAAATCGCCTTCGGCAGAAAAATTCCCCATCAACCAGAATGCAACCAGGTGTGCCGGATTTTTTTTAGAGACACCATGAAAACTTCGCCACTCAACCTGGAAGATATTGTCAGTCGTTCGGTTGCCTGTTAATCTACTTGCTCCCCGCCAGCTAATCGAAGCAAAGTATCCTTTGTACGCATTAATCATATTGTCGCGGGTATCGATTATTAAACTCAGGTTAATTGCGGATGAGTAATAACTATCCAGATCAAAACCGTATTGCGTATTGTAAGCATAGTGACTGGTGATTAAGGAGTCACCAGGAGTGAGCCGGAGTTTTTCATCGATAATTTTTCCGTACCCATCATACTGATATCCAAACCCCAGGTAAATCCCCTCGCGCACTTTAAATCCCATAGATTGGTGTAGTCGTGCAAAATTGAATTTCATGGGTTGTGTTAGTGAATCCGAAGAGGTTTCAATTCCACCAAGGTTATATTGATAGTCCAGAACACCACCCTCTGGTGAATTCGTGCCAAGTCCATAGGTAGGTTGCGAGAAAATCTGAAATCGCCAATCTCCACTGTAAAAGAACCGTTGCCTTTTGGAATAAATATTATTCTTCAGCATAAAAATGTACTGATTTTTTGTCGTGACCTGCGCAGTGCCAGATATCATTGAATACAAAGTGGCCTCCGGCATTTTAAAGGCGTACTGGCCGCCTACTCCAAAGACAAAACCTGTTGCAGGATTTGAACCAATAACCGGAATCAAAAGGAGGGAACCTTCGGTTGATTCTTTTGTTTTCGCAGGTTTGTTCAGTGCACTCCGGATTACATCAGCAAGATCACGTTGAACGCAACTGGTGTCAGCACCCGGTAGGTCTTGAGCCACTGAAACCCAGGGGAGAAACAAACTGACGATGAGTAAGAATTTATTCATCTATATTTTTTTGTCGGAATCTAGTTACCACTAAACTTCATAAAGTATCGCTACTTAATTCCCAGTTCCACTCGCTGTAGAGGGTTTTGATTTTCGCAGGTACTGTTTAACCCTGAAGCGGAAAATATTATCGCTGGTTTCAAAATCGTCCCCGATCGCATTTTTTGACTCTTGCAGCATGTATAAGAATTCAAACCGTAAATTGTAATTTAAGCGGTATCCTACGCCTATGCGCCAGCGAAAGCGATTCGCAAAACGCTCTTCCACATCATCTGTTTTGAACAAGACCTCCACATCGGTGATTCCATACCAGAGCTTATCTTCATAGTATGTTTTCTTGTTAATCGGAACAATCATCTCAGCGCGGGCTCTTGGTCTGAATACACTTTCCCATTCTTCTGTTTCCAGATTTTTGAAATTGCGTTGCTCTAAACGTACGAGCAGGCGAGTTTGTATTCGCTTTTCCGGAGTAAAGTAGATACGCGTACCGATAATGGGTCGCAGTTCTAATGTGTTGTAGGTATCGGTTTGGTTTGTATAGGAAACTACCATTTGCGCAATGAGATCGACATAATTGATTACCGACCACTCAAGCGTACCGGAATAATCATAAGCCCGCCACTTGGGTGTTCCAGCCAGCGTACTATACGTCAATGCATTTTCAAAATTGAAACTATTGGCAAAAGGATAATTGAGCATATACTCCGCCCAAACCTGTTTAGTTGTTTGGGCGGAAAGATGGTGTATGCCCAGAAACTGGACATAGAAAATTAAAACTGCTACCCATTTAAACATACCTTGAAATTACGGTTGTTTTATTTTTTCAAGGTCGGTCATGCCTCAGTTGTTTCCTAAATAGTTGAAGACACCAAATACCTAAAACAAAATGCAATATCGCAGCAGGCCATAAACCCATTCCTGAGAAACCAGATATGTAAGTATAAATCAATAAAGAGCCTGCAACTATGTTATAAAAGAGTAGTGATTTGCTAATACCGGAAATATTTTGCGTCTCGCCCCGATATGACCAGCAAACAATAGATAGTGTTAACAACGCGACCCCTGCTAGTCTGGCGATTACTTCACCGGGCTCATTGAGTGCAGCACCCAGGAGAACTGAAACAACTACGGACGGAACTAAAAGCAGGATAAGTCCTGTAGCCCCTTCAAAAACAGCCGTTACGGTAAGGAATGCCTTCATATTTAGCGCTTTGTAGTAAGTACTTTTCGCGTACGGGGAGTCCGTTACTTAACCCGTTGTGAATAGTCCTGATTCTTGGCATCAATTTTCATTTTCTGCGCGGGCATATTCAATAGGGTTGTCGTTCCGTGATTTATCCCTGAACTGAATTTCTCAAAATTGATTTCACCGTTTACGGGATCTTTTCCCAGTAAACTTGAAAAAGTCTTCTTGATGTAGAGGTTTGTTTTTTTGTCAACCCAGATGGTAAGTTTATCACCCTGGATATTCACATTTTCAGCCGTTGCTTCATAAACACCTTCCTTTTCAGTAACCGTTGCCTTCTCAAAAAAATCCAGTAGTTGGCCCTTTGACATAAATGTATAACTCAAGGCCAGGTCTAACGATTTGGATACATAATCCATCTTATCTTCGGCTGCATTCTCCTGCATTTTACCGCGAAGCCCGGGCTTTTGCTTCACACTGCTTTGAGCATCCACCACGTTGGCTTGCAGCTTACCCTGGTCATCATAACTAAACTCGGTGATGGTGGTGAGCTTCACCTGACCATCGATCGAGACATCGGATTTTCGCTTCCAGATATAGGCTTTTAGTTTTTCGGTGTTGGCATCATCGGCTTTGCTGATGGATAGGGCGAGTTGTTCTTTATCAACCTGAGCAAGGGTCACGGAAATGCTGACGAGGATGCAAAGAGAAGCAGCAAGTATGTTTTTCATAGTGTTAAATTTTATACGCGTTGTTGGATTAAAAAAAACCTGGCCAGAAGGGTGGCCAGGTTTTGGGTTATTTTTTCTGTTCGATCTTCACGCTGTGAAGCTTGCCATTGAATTTATGCGAAGTACCATAGTCCGCTACCGGGGTACCTTCATCCAATCCGACATCAGCAAGATCATCAACGGAAAAGATACCGGGTTGTGTGCGGTTGATGCGGCCTTCGGCTACGCTGTTTCCATTGATGCTGATGGTTCCAATTCCGCCTTTACCGGGTCCACCGCCATCGTATTTGAAGTCATACACAACGGTATATTTACCCGGCTTCAGCGGTTGAGGAGCCGCAATGGTAGTAGATTCCAGACCAAGGAAGTTATAGGTGAAGGAAGGTTTACCATTCTTCACATAAAATGACAATCCACCAAAGCGACCGCCTTGTGCCACAAGTACACCATTGCCATTGGCACCAACTTCGATATCTGCAGTCATCGTGTAGGCGGTGTTACGCAAATCGATGAACACATCCACAGCTAATCCTCTCATTCCTTCACTGTAGGTACACGAGGTGCGACCCTCCATGATGGAAGGGCGACCCATGGCTGATGCGCTCATCCGCTCAAAGGTGCGGTCGTCTAATGGCAGCACATGATATTTCTCGCCTTCTTGCATGAAGAGATCCTGAAGTGCTTTGAGTTTATCCGGATTTTGTTGAGCAAGATTATTCGTCAAACTGAAATCCTCTTTGGTATTATACAATTCCCACACATCTTCTTGTAAGGTAGTATAGGCTTTTGGCAAATACGGTGCTTTATGAATCGTGCGGGCATACCAACCATCCTGGTAGATAGCGCGGTTACCAAACATTTCAAAATATTGAACGGTGTGCTTCTCCGGTGCGCTTGCATCATTGAAGGAGTACGCCAAACTGGTGCCTTCAATCGGATCTTGTGTGATGCCATTCACTGTGGTAGGGGCAGGTATGCCCGATACCTCATACACCGTAGGAGCGATATCAATTACATGGCCAAATTGATTTCGGATTTCACCTTTGGCTTTGATGCCATTAGGCCAATGAACAATCATGCCATTACGGGTGCCGCCAAAGTCGGAAGCTACTTGCTTGGTCCAAGTGAAAGGCGCGTCCGTTGCTACAGCCCACCCGGCAGCCATGTGTGGATAGGTGCTCTCGGAGCCCCATTCATTATAGTGCTTGAGCATATCCGGAACTGTTTCCGGTACCTGGTTGAAATACGTCATCTCACTAAACATGCCATTCATTTGTCCTTCGGCACTGGAACCATTATCTCCGGCAATGAAGACAATCATTGTATTGTCCAGTTCACCCATCTCTTCAATGGCCGTCACCAGCCGTCCAATTTCATAGTCGGTATGTTCGGCAAAGCCGGCATACACTTCCATCTGATGGGCGAATAATTTCTTCTCATCTGCCGAGAGTGTCTCCCAGTCCTTAATTTCTTTTGGTTTGGGAGCAAGCTGAGTACCTTCCGGAATGATGCCCATTTTTTTCTGACGGGCCACAATTTCTTCGCGCAACTTATCCCAACCTCCATCAAACTTTCCTTTATATTTTTCGATGTATTCTTTAGGTGCATGGTGCGGAGCATGCGTTGCACCCGGGGCATAATACATGAAGAAAGGTTTATCGGGTTGCAGCGCTTGTTGTTGACGCACCCACGATATCGCCTGGTTGGTCATGTCGGTGGTAAAGTGATAGTTCGGATCATCCGGAGTTTCAATCATGGTAACGCCATCATAAATCAGCGGAGCCCACTGGTTGGTTTCACCACCCAAGAATCCATAGAACTTCTCAAAACCGGAGCGGGTAGGCCACCGATCCTGCGGACCGTTGTTGGAAATCTCCCACGGTGGCACTTCATGACATTTCCCAAACTGGGCTGTGTTATATCCATTCAGCCGCAACACTTCTGCCACGGGTGTAATGGTTTGTGGACGCACTGCGGTATACCCGGGATAGGTGGTTGCCAATTCGGTAATCACCCCCATATTATTGGAGTGATGGTTATACCCGGTAAGCAACGCCATGCGGGTGGGTGCGCAGAGTGCAGTGGTATGAAAGCGGTTGTAACGAATGCCATTTTGGGCAAGTTTATCCATGGTGGGCATATGGGCCGGCCCGCCAAACGCTTCCGATACGCCAAAGCCCATGTCATCAATGAGCACAATGACCACATTCGGGGCTTCTTTTGGAGCTTTTACGTCAAAACGAGCCGGAGATGTTGCATTGCGCACATCCAGTTCCTTATAGGTTGGGCGTGCCGGTTCTTTTATAGGAAGTGAAGTGCGATCTATTTCCCCTGGGCCAGCAATGGCAACCGGTTCTGATTTTTTGGTTTCGCAAGCCATAAAGGCCATAAAACCAATCAGCATTAAAATTGTAATGGAATTTTTTCTCATAGTTTCGAAAGGTTGTACCGTAAACAAAAATGGGGATTAAACTTATCTGTAAGTATGATAATTGTCATGCAAGTCTGATAGGCAACATTAAATAAGCATAAAAGGAGTGTAACAAAGTAGACGTCTTCGTTTATACTATGCGTTGAGAGGAGTTCATTTTAATGACTTCCTGCAACATGCCTTTTGCTTCATAAATAAGGTTGTGCAGAAATTCATAATTCATATTTTTTTCTGTAATACGTGAATAAAACATGTCGCGGACTTGTTCAAAATACTTGAGTGCAAAGTTGTGGTTGTGCGGAGTGCCAATAAATTCTGCCCAGCCCGGTAGTACAGCCTTGTCCACTATTACATTCACCTGGTTATAGACTTCGTCCAGAAACTTATTTTGCCGGTTTCTTACTAGTTGCATATGCGCGATGATTGGCACAGGGTATTTCAGGAGCACATGGATAAAATCAGGATCAAATTTTTTAATCTGCCGCATGTCATGGGCAAGTTGCTCACCAATCGAGAAATGATACTTCATTAGTTGGTGCAAAAAGCTATCGCGATCTCCAAAGTAATGGTAATAGCCGGATTTGTTTAAACCAGTGATTCGTGAAAGACGCTCTACCTGAATACCCTCAAGACCTTCAGCTGCAAATTGTTTGTACCCTGTTTCAATCCATGCATTGATCGAGTTTAACCTACTCATATGGGAGCGTAATTTGTTTTTACCGAAATTACTAAACTATTCCGTTTAGTTTGCGCTGCCAACTTTAAAAAAGAAGGAAATATTTTGCGGCAGCCAACTCAGAAAGCTTATAAGTCTGAATTGGTAATGGATATCGGTGAGCTTATGAAAGTTTTATTGATTAGCAAGGGGTACATGATTATTATCATTTTCCCGACCGTGTATTCAAATTACCTTTATATAATCTGGATAGCGCAACATCTGGATAGAGCAACCACAAAATGACGAATAGACGATTTAGTTATTATTATTTATGTACTCAACCTTAACCTTTAAAATTTGAGATGAAATCAATGATCACCACTCTTCTGCTGTTAATCGGTACAACGTACAGCTATGCTCAGGAAAATGTTCCAACTAAGAAATGGAAGTTTCTAATCGAACCGTATATGATGTTTCCCTCCATGTCAGGTGAAATGGGTTTGCGAAATTTGCCTAGTGTTGCTGTCGATGCCGATGCCGGTGATATTTTCAGTAAGCTGCAAGTTGGAGCCATGTTGTACGTGGAGGCTCAAAGTAGCAAATGGGCAATTACGTCAGACTTATTGTACATGAACCTGAATCAGGAAGTAACACCAACAACCGTTATCAATTCAGGAGATGCCACAGCCAAACAACTGGGCTATGAATTGGCAGGTCTCTATCGCATTGCACCTTTTTTAGAATCCGGTCTTGCGATGAGGCTTAATAGTTTAAGCTCGGAATTGGATATAATTCGGAATACACTAGATGGGCCAGAATCGCTTGAGGCTTCGCTATCAAAAACATGGATTGATCCGGTAATTGTTACCCGATTTACAGCGGATATTGATGACAAGTGGCTGTTTGTATTCCGGGGCGACTTTGGAGGTTTTGGTATAGGCTCCACATTTACCTGGCAGGTTCAGGGGTATGTTGGCTATCGCTTTGGCAAACTTTTCCAAACGAACCTTGGCTATCGAATTATTAGCATTGACTATGACAAAGGCACTGGCGAAGACCGTTTCCGTTATGATATGAATACGTTTGGACCAAACGTACGTTTCGGTTTTAATCTTTAGAAGGAGAAAAAAACTAAATTACACTTGATACGGATACTTGATTTTTCCCGGCAAAATATGATAACAACTTAAAGCCTCGTGAATAATTCTATGATGAAAAAAATATTGCTCGTATCCCTATTTTGTATTGGTATTTGTGAAGCACAAAGCCAGGTACTCATTTCGTTGTTATTTGGCGACAAACTAAATTCAGGCAAAGTTGAATTTGGGTTGGATGGAGGATTGAATCTATCGAATCAAAGTGGATTGACTCAAAGTAAGCCATTATCAAGTTTCAACCTTGGCTTTTACTTTGATATCAAGCTGAGGCAATCACCGTGGATGATCCATACCGGTGTACTGGTAAAATCAAATGTAGGTGCGGCAGACCTGCCTGTTTATTCCTTAAGTGATACTGACCTCGACAATGCTTTTTCGGGTGGTTCTGTCCAGCGAAAGCTAAGCTACTTTCATGTGCCCGTGCTGATAAAATATAATTTCAAGAATCTTTTTTTTCTTGAAGCAGGGCCGCAACTCGGGCTCCTCTATAAAGCCTATGATGAGTTTGGTAATACTATTCAGGATAATGAACTCACCTACAGGAATGAAATCCGTGATAAGTTTCATCGACTGGATGCCGGACTAACCACCGGCATTGGCTATCGGCTAATGAAAGGCAATGGCATGAACCTGGCACTACGGTACTACTATGGGTTTGTGGATGTAGTAATTGATGACACGGGTGACGCTATGGCAAATCGTTCATTCTATTTTAACTTCGGTATACCGATTGGTGCAGGAAAGGCCAAAGAAAAGGCAGCGAAAAAAGAAAGTGGTAGTTAGTCTGCAAGGATAGAAGGTGACATCACGTAAACGAATTCAGTTATGAAAGATGAAATGAGTGATTTAATGGTTACACGTAACAAGCCAAAATGGATTCTGATTGCTCCGGTATTGATTGCTGTTCTTGTTCATAGCGCCTTTGGTCAGGTCTTTACCAACAAAGAAGTAGGTAAGAAGAACAATGAACTTATCGATAGCTTGAAGCAAACAGATTATCCATATAGTTTACCCATTTGGGGTGACAAGGCAACCAAAGCCGGATATAGTTTGCCATATTCTGCAGGATTAAGCGTTCAGTATTTTGGGCAGGAGTCATCCCTTATTATCGATAACCTCCTGGTTGGATTCAACAACGGACCAATGTATAACCTGGATGGAATAGTACGTTTTGATGAGGCTAAAGCCCTGGCCAGTGCAGTTACCGTAAGGCCTGACATCTGGTTGTTTCCTTTTTTAAATATTTATGGAATTCTTGGTAAAGCTCAGGCTTCCACTGATGTGAATTTTGGGATCTGGATTCCTGATTCAACGGGAGTGGAGAAAGAGATATTAAAGGCCGGAACAACGATTGATTTCAATACCACAACTTTTGGTATAGGCGTTACGCCTACCATTGGCGTAGGCGGTGGCTTTCTTGCCCTTGATATGAATGTAGCCTGGGTCGATGTTCCACAATTGAGTAAACCAGCACGGTCGTTTGTATTTGGTCCGCGGTTTGGAAAAAATTTCAAGCTTAAAAAACCCGAGCAATCCGTTGCTATTTGGGTTGGTGGATTCCGGGTATCCATTGCCAGCGGAACCGATGGCTCAATTAGTCTTTCAGAAATTCTTCCTGAAGGTGGTGCTGAAGCCGGAGCAAAGATTGATCAGGGGATTCAGCGAGTAGGCGATGCGCAAGAGCAGGTAGATGCGTGGTGGGGTGATCTTACGCAGCAAGAACAAAATAATCCTGTAAACAAAGCAAAATATGAAAGTGCAAACGCGGCATTAGATCGTGCAGGAGAAATACTATATGCCGCAGATGTTGCGATAAACTCTATTGCTACTTCAACGGTGCAATATAAAATGGACAAGACGGTTAAAGACGCGTGGAATTTTATTGTGGGTGGGCAATTTCAACTCAATAAGCATTTCATGATTCGTGGTGAAGTTGGTTTCTTAGGTTCACGCACCCAAGTAATGACTGGTGTACAATACCGATTTGGGCTTTAATCCTATCGAAAGGTAATTCCTTTTTGTTCGAACCCTGCAGCACAGGCTGCCCGCGATGACCCGATTCTATCAGCCCACACAAAAGGAACCTTATTTTATCTTCGGACTGGCCATGGCATGTGCGGATAAAATACAGTTCCGTTGGGTGGGCGGGGCCTCCCGGCCCTGGAGGAAAAAGTGTTTTGATAAAATGCAAAGCCCGGATGCTTACCAGAGAAATCATGAGAGGAAACCTACCAACTGAAACAAGATCGCGGCTCACCGCACAACCCCTGTTCACCTGCCGGCCGCGATGACCGCGACCTACGACCAGCAACTTGCAACCGGGCCGGCCTCCGTGCCTTAGTGGTTACGGTCTTAACGTACTCAGAACGGATACCCGATGGCAATGTTGAGCGCAGGTTGCCAGACATTAAAACTGCTTGCCCATTTTTCACCAGACGGTAAGTAGGGTGTGCGCAACGTATAGGCAAAGTCAAGGCGGGCTACAAGAAAATCGAAATCCCAACGCACTCCCCATCCGGAGCTAATCGCGATCTCGTCCAGAAAGCTGGAAAACCGAAATGTTCCATTTGGTCTCGATGGATCATCGCGGTATAGCCAAATGTTTCCGGCATCCACAAACAACGCACCCTTGAGGCTACCGGCTACCGTGAACCGGTATTCCAGGTTTCCTTCAAGCCGGATATCCCCCGTCAGGTCATTGTAGCCTTCGGGTGGCACCTCACTTCCGGGACCCACGGATCGGGCAATAAAAGACCGAAGACTATTCGTACCACCAACATAAAACTGTTTGATGTACGGAAGAATATCTGAATTACCCAGTGGAATGCCTATTCCGGTGCTAAACCGGGTGACAAGTTTGGACCGCTGATTGAAGTTAAAACTATAGCGGATGTCAATCCTGGTTCTGACATATTGGGAAAAGGGAACATTAAACAACGTATAATTCCCCAGCGAGTCTTTGGTTGCATTCGTGGCCGAGTACAACCCATTTAACAAGTTTCCCGCCAGATCAATTCCTCCCCGAAAGAAGAATTCATTTTTGCTGGTGGTGGCTGGTTGATAGGTAAATTCATAGGAGGACCCGACAATAAATTGTTCATCAAAACTTCGCTGCACACCCGGGTTCTCTTCAAGGTATTGATTGAACTCATCCGACTTTGATGATTCAGGTATCTTGGTAAAAATTACTTCGATAGGATTAAAGGAATGGGTGACCTGATCAGTCTTGCTCCATCGATAACCAAAGTTGGTGAACACGGAATTCAACCGGTACAGGTCCAGCCGGTTAAACAGGTTGTAACCAGCTGAGATGTTTGTTTTGGGTAAATTCTTCTCGCCTCCATGAAATACAAATGCCGGATAAAACCTGGGCAGCCGGTAGTTTATTTCCAGACCCATTTCATAAGCCGGGTTAACTTCCCCATCAACAATTTGCACTTCAAAACGCCCGCGTAGATTTACTTTTAGCAACTCTGCGCCTTTGTTCCGGTTGCGATCAGCGTAGCTGAAAATCACACCTGGACCAAAGTAATTTGTTGACCGGAAGATGGCATTGAATTCAGCGGTATAAGCATATCGCTTCCGCTGCGACAAGTAAAGCATAACATCCAGAGAATCCGTGTTCGGCTGTCGTAAAAATTTGATGGTAGAATTTCGGATGATGGGAAGTTCATTCATATAACGAATGGTGTGCATGTAATTCGAACGGGCGTACAGTTCTCCCGGCTTCAGAAAAATTCCTTGTTGTAGGGCTTCGAAGCGTAAAGCTTTATGTTGGGAGATCAGGAAGTAACTACCGAACGCCAGAGTATCGGTTATCGTGTTTGCCAGCACATGATCATCGTATATATAAATTTTACGGAGGGTATATGGTATTCTTGATTCGGGTGGCGTTTCCGGTTTCACCGCCACATCTGCTCTGACCTGATGATCTCCCGTTACGGTATCTGCGCGTACTGTTATAAAGTCCGGATTAAAATAGATGTAACCGCTTTCCTTCAGGTCGTTGTCAATCCGGATGCGTTCCTTTTTAACAGCGTCCAGTGTGTAGATATCTCCAACCTTCAGCAAGGATGCCTGCCGGGAGTTGGTTATTTTTTGTGCGAGGTCATTTGCAGGTTTTGGAAACTCAACGGACGCATAGCGATACGGCTGATGCAGTGTAATGGTGTAGGTATACCCGGCCTTGCGATGTCCGATGAGTATGGTATCATAGGATACTTTAGCGTGAAAAAATCCCTGGTGGAACATTCTGTTCTGTATGGCTTCAGAAACCTGCGCTGGACTGGTTTGAGAAAGCAGTACCGGTTCCGTGATTTTAGATGTCCAGAATTTCTTTTTCTTCGCCTTATCCGAAAGCATGTTGTTTCGCGCTACAGCCGGTCGCATCCACAAGAATGTTGCATTGGGATTCGGCTTCAGCACACCACGAATGAGTGGTGTTAATTTTTTTTTGTCGGCATCGCGTTCTATGTAGCGGATGGTATGCCCTGTATATAGCGGATCACGCGATGAAATATTTTTCATTCCGGTGCATCCTCCTAAGGCCAGCACCATAAAGGTTAGCAGGTGATATGAAGATGACCGTATCATTTATCCTTCTTCTTTGGTTTATCCTTCCTGTCAAATTCCCGGATGAAGATTAGGGATATCCCGGTGTTTCGTATCTCCTGATAGATGATATCATACGTTTCGTTGTTGAATAATTTAAGCTGCTTGTCCCCATTGCCGGTAAGGTCATAGATGATGGCAATATCGCCCCGGTAATTTTTGGTGCCGGTGTTGGCACCCGATTGGTCTTGGTTGATGTCAAAGTCACCTCCGATTTCAAACGACAACCTGTCATCCATAATTCTTTTCGACACCCGGAAGTCCATAGCCGTTTGGGTCTTACCCCCGGGAGCAGAATAATCGCTGTACGATTGAATCCCTACATCAATGTTCACACCTTTGATATACTGGCTTGCGAATCGGTTCAGCTGACTGGCCAGTAAACTATTTACGCTGTTGGACAGGGCCGTGGTGGCGATAAGGCTCGAATTGATATCCGAGCCGCTGGTCTCGGGCAAGAATCCTCCCAACACCAGAAGTCCAAATACCTGTTTGTTCAATTCAGATTGATACTCCGGCTGTCGTAACCGATCCAGTTTATTGGCTAATACAGGATAATTTACTTTCTCTTTTTCCGGAAGATCCAGCGAAAACGAGACGATAGGTTTTTCGGTGGTGCCCTGGATGTTGATTCCTACCTGATAATCCAGCGAACGCTTATAAACCGATTTTTCATTTTCACCAATTTCATGACCAATCAACCCGATGGAGTTGGACTGAACCGTATGTAGTGCTTTGATATCCAGGTCTCCGTTTTGCGGACTTCCGGTCCAGTTAATAGAAGAGCCCCGCGCCAATGTGAAATTCTTTTTAACCAAGTCATAAAAGGACAACCTGTAAACTCCTTCCGTGATGGTATAATTTCCGGCAAGGTGTACATTCCCTGTGCGGTCATATCCGAGTTCCAGGGTAGCGCCACCGGAAGCTTCAATATAATCTCCAGACTGTGCGTCAATCAAGAGCCGGATCACGGCTTTGTCCTCCAGCACAATTGTGGAGTTCAGGTTGAAATCCGGAAGACTGGCAATGAGGGAATCATAAAAAGTACCAGAGCCGCGGGCAGTTGAGTCCAGCACGAGTGTGGGATCGATGAAGTCAACAATTCCATCTGCCTTCAGCAGTTCAATATCATCCTGCGCATTGACAAACGTAAGATTCGTTTCATCCTGAATGATAACCTTCGCTTCAACGCGTGTATCTTTCTCATTTCCAGTTAGGGTGATATCACTATCAATCACCAACAAACCCCTTACCTTACCTGTGGCGGAATCAGGATTATGAATGAGGTTATAGTGGTCCGTTGCAAAATGAAGATTGTAGGTAAAGGATTGGTAGTCGGTAGTACTGAGACTTCCGTTGAGGGTGAGCGGATGGTGTTCCGGATCATAGATGTTAAATTCATGGAAAAGCAGTTCCTTGTTGGCGAGTGTAATGTGATCATCCGGTATGCTAAAGGTTAAGCGTGGATTGAGTGTTGTTAACTCCACATCTCTAAGGTGCAGGTCTCCATCCAATGTCGGTTGTAAAAGCGGACCGCGTATTGTGGTTTCTCCCGTGAGTGTTCCATGCATCTTATCGATTACTCCGGAAACCAAAAAGCCAAACAACTCCAGGTTATGTACATCAAGTAGGAGCGAGGCGTCTACCTCATGCTTGTCTAAAAAATAATCACCCTTTAAATCAAGTTTATTGGCCTCGTTGGTGAGTCGGAATGTGAAGGGCACCTGATTTCCGTTACTCCGTGCCGTGGCAGCCAGGGTGAAGGGAGCAGCATCATATAAGGTCAGGCTGTCAATCGTGGCCTGGAGGTCAAGTGCCTTGTCGCGGGTGTAGGCAACCTCTCCGGAAAGATAACCCTGTTGTATAACGGTGGAGTCAGGCGGAAGGAAATAGTTGAGGGGCCTGAGGTCAACATTCCGGAAGGATGCATCGAAGGCGTTCAAATCTCCATTGAGGTTTATGGCCATGCTATCGTGCGAAATCCTAAACTGTTTCAGCATGATCTTTTTGTTTCCGATGAAGAGGGGATTTTTTGGATCGAGAAGAAAGTCATGACGAAATGCATGCAGTGCAGAAGGATAGACCCATGCTCCGCTATCAATGGGCAGAATTCGAGCGCTAAGGCCAAGTATAATCAGTGAATCGTTTGATACCAGCAGATTGGATGAAGCCGTATCGCCTTCCGTCAGGATATCCAGACTTAGGTTGCCTATCAGAACGGAATTATACCTTACATTCTTTGCCTGGAAGCTGGCGTATACGCTATCGCGGAGCAAAACGAGGTTGGTGTTCAATGTATCCAGCGAAATTCCATACCCTTTCATTTTTCCGCCAGTTGCCTGTAGGAATGACGTTTGTTGTTGTTCATCGAAATCTCCTGTAATCTGTATGGTCGTGAATTCATCTAATTTCAGCCCCAAGAGCTTCAGCAGGTTTGCGTTGTCCAGTTCCAGGTTGAATTGCATCCTCCGGGATGATGTAGTTGAGGGAAGCCTTACCGGAGTTTTTAAAATAGCGGTTGCCCAGGTCTGCATAATATCGGGTAAATGCCGCAAGTCAAAGTTTGATGCCAGCGAAGCTTTTCCATTGTTGGTATAATAGTCGATCTCGCTGGCAGTCGGAGAGAGCACTCCATGAAAAGCCATGGAATCGATACCATAGTTGAGGGATTGATTGTGAAGCAACATACTGTCACCTTCTACATGAACTTCCAGCAACGACTGGTTCGCCTTCAGGGTGGATTTCAGATGACCGGAAATTTGCAACGCACTATCCAGGTGCAGCAATTTCCCCACACTTAATTTATTGGCTTGCATACGGGTAGTGATCAGCAGAGTATCCCCAAAGGAAATAACAGACGATGATTCCAGAAGGTAATTCGGGTCATCGATAGATACAGTAACAGCGGCATTGGCCTTTCCTGTTTTGCTTCTAAAAGCGATGTCATGTATTATCTGATCCTGTAGGGCAACCGTTTGTATCAATCCATTAATTTCAATGTTCTGTTCATGCCCGATGACTCCTGCAGCATCCACGGATAAGTCCATCGGTCCCAACCAGGTGAGATTCAGCCATGCTCCAAGATTAACGTCCTCACCGGATAGGTGAACATCCAGGCCTGTGTTTTTTCCCTGCGGCATGACCTGGCCAACGGCTGATACATCACCCCATGGGGTAACGACTTTTCCATCAACGGATAGACTTGTCGGATTTCCTGAACTTGTTAGTTGGAGGTTTACAATTGGTGGGAGGTTGACGTTCAGAAGGAATGGTGTTAATGTTCTCTGGAAATCCGAACCGATCGAAGCACTCACCTCCAGGTCATTCCAGGCGATCTTGTCTGAATCTAAAACATCCCGTACTGTTCCCGCAGCCTGAAGCTGACTGATGCTTGTTTCCAGCTTCAGCATGTTTATCTGTGCTTTTCCATTTGTGTAATTCCCTTTGAGTGTTACTGCGGTAGACGTCCAGGGACTAAAGTAATTCACGATGGAGTCACTGAAAAAATACTGTAAATCGGCTGGTGTAACCTGGCCTTTTACCGTGATGTTTGCTGTGGCAAGCTCATCATCTTTTGGATATTCCACTGCAAAGCCTGCTGCAAAATCTCCCTGAAGTTCATTGGTTTCGGACGCGAGTAAAAGATCGGAGATAACCAATCCAAAACGGCCCTGATGTATACTTGCTTTCGCACGATCCAGCACAAATCCAGGAAGCCGTGCTGCTAGCGATTTTACATCACCCGCAAGGGTATCTTGTCCAATGCGGAAATCGGCTACGCTGGTGTGAATATTCTCCAGATCGATATGAGACGGATCAAATTTTGGGGTGTGCGTTACCTGGTTTTGGTGGAACGAGAAATCACTATCCTCTATTCCAATATCCCGTATCGCTACAATGAAATCATGATCATCACGGGGGGCCAGGTTCTGGTTTTTGTTATTATGATCAGTTTTGTTTGTAGCCTTTGGATCTGGTATAGACACGATTTGAACTGCTGCCTGTTGAAGGAATACACGGCCTGCTATGATTTCCAGCGGAGCTGTTGAAAGCTCAACATCCTGAATCGTAAGATTTGCCAACGCAGTGTTAACTGTTATTCCACTGACAGTTGATACAAAATCAACAGCACTATTCTCCAACTGAACACGGTTGAACTGAAGTTTTATGGTACTGGTTTTTTTCTGTAATTCTGATGGTGACTGAAATGCTGCTACGATGAATTGAATATTCATGCCATCGCCATCCTGAATTAGTTTTCCCTCAACCCCCGCCAGACGTATCGTATCAAAAATAAAATCACCGGTTAGCAGGTCAAGGATATGGGTGGTGACTTCAATTTTCTGTACGGTAAATATCCTGGTCTGGTATGGATCCCATACCGTTACGTCTTCGATGACTACATTTCCGAGAATGGAGAATTTAATTCGATGAATGGCAATCCGTGCATCTATTTTAGCAGACAGGTAGTTAGCTACGGCATGTGTAATGTGCTCCTGCACCAGGGGAATGTGGATGATGCCCACTGCGGTAACCAGGATGATAAACAAACCCAGTATTACCTTTCCCAAGATTTTGGTAATTCGTATCAATAGGTTTGGGGCTTTCATCACCTTTTTTTCCTTTTCCACTCCGGGTTACATTAACACCAGCGCATCAGGATAGTTACTCGAGGTTTAATGAACACTTTCAAAAATACGCAGAGTATCACGATACGAGTAATAACTTCTCTCATAATAAATAGGTAAAAGATTTCTTGTGTATGGTTGGCCATGGTGACGTTATCATGAACTGATGTTGAGTGGAGCACTTATATTCCCAAACTTCTGAACAATCCCTGGTATTCCGGATTATGGGGAGCAACTTTTTGTAAAGTCAATGCATGAACCCTGGCTTTCTGAGGGAGGTTTTGGTTGGCGTATAAGTAGGCAAGCGCATAGTTGATGTTGGCAGCTTGTTGATTCAGGGAATAACCAGATAACAAGACCTGCTCGGCCTCTTTCAATTTCCCCTGTTGCTGCAAGAGTAGTCCATAGTTGTAATACAAACTCGTATTTGTTGAACCCAATCTTACGGCTTTTTGGAAATTTTCAACAGCGGCATGAAGGTTATTCATTTCGTAGTGCAATAAGCCGAGGTTATAAAAAACTCTGTCATTTTTTGGATCGATAGAGGCAGCGTCTGTCAAGGTCTTTAATGCCTCGGCATTTTTACCGATACTGTTATACGCTGCGGAGAGGTTGAGTCGAGCGTAGTTCATCAGGCTGTCTTTTTTTAACCCGCGGATGTAGAGGGTGATGGCGTTAAGATGTTCACCACCTTGCAATTCATAATCAGCCAGCATCACATTGCCCACTGCGAAGTCAGTTTGGTAGTGCAAAAACTTTCTATTTTCATGATCGGCTGCGGCATAGGCATTTCGGTAGGCAGGCGGTATCGCCTCAGCAGGCAGGCGATGGTAAAGGTCGGCAGTGGCAATGCGAACCGCACGAACGTTGTCGCTGAGATTCTGAAGCGCAACGGATTGCCAAACTTCAGGAGGAAAATTTTCTAACGCTTGAACGGCATGGTATCGCACCAGTGGTTTTTTATCTTGTAAAGCCCTGACCAATGCCGTGGCACTTTCTTGAGTTAGCATGTTTCCCAGGTAATGTACTGCTGTTGCCCGCGCAATTTCGGGTTGTAATGTATCCGCTACTAATTTCAGTAAATGCTTTTCACTTTGGTCATCAAGTTTACTTCCGGGGATGAGGTCATCCGAAAAGTGATAGGTCCGTGTTGGACCATACCATTTCGTAACTGCATCGGCTGCCCATGATGGTTTTTTATTTTGATGACACGTTGTGCAGGCGTTAGGTGTGCCGAACTTCACGGATTGGTCAGGCCGCGGGATACGAAAGCTATGATCTCTGCGGTGATCGTTACCCATATAGGTTTTGGTTTGCATATGACAGTTAATGCACTGAGCACCTTCGGTATTGATTGCGTGGAAGTGATGCTTTTCGGTGTTATACTCCGGCTTATGGCAGCTCATGCATAACGTATTGCCTGTCGCGATAAGTTTGCCGGAATGCGGATTGTGACAACTGCTACACCGCACATTGTTGTGAAACATTTTACTTTGGACAAACGAACTATATTCATAATCTTCATCATTGATTTGCCCATCTGCAAAATAGAATTCCGTACTGATGATTTGCGGGATCATATTGTCCATGATTTCATCCGTATGCAGGAATTTTGAAGTTAAGTCTGTTTTGCGTGCATGGCAGGGAGCACACGTGTTGAGCAGTAGTTGAGGGTCGGTATTTTTACCATACTGTAATCCTGCATTTTTTATGCGTGTACCGGCTTTATATTCTGGTGTGTTTATGAAAGAGATGTGTTGACTGCCGGGGCCATGACAGCTCTCACACGACACGTTGATTTCTGACCAGGTGGTGTTGTAGGTGTCCTTCGTGAAATCATAGTTCTTTTGCAGGTTGGTGGAGTGGCACGAGGCGCACATGGTATTCCAGTTCTGACTGTTGCCTGTCCAGTGCAGCCAGTCGGTGTGGTGAATTTTTTCTCCTGTATACTGGTGAAACCATTTTTTATTTCGGGAGTCCCAACTTAATCGGGTTGATTGAAGCCGGCCACCCGGAAAAGCAATCAGATATTGTTGCAATGGATAATAGCCAAATACATACTTCACCTCATAGTCGTGATTTTTTCCATCATCACCTTCTGTGTTCATGTAGAATTTTCCATCCTTCTTAAAGAATGAACTGGTGATGCCATCAGCTTTGAATGTAGTATTTTCAAAATCACCCAGCACAGTGGAATCCGTTGCGTGATCCATCGCGAGAAAGTGATCCGATTTTTTCCAATCCTTGAATTCTTTCGTGTGGCAGGATTGACAGGCTACCGAGCCGATGAAGGTGGCTTCGGTGTTATGGAGGTTGTTATCCTCCTGTTGCTTTTGCTCAGAAGGTGAAGAGCAACTTTCAAACAAGGTAAAAAGTGTAAACAGTACAACGCACCCCAGTGCAAGCAAACCGATTATTTCTCTCCTTTTCATGCACACCTGAAATAAAAACTTTAAGATATTCTTTTTTAGGAATATATAATCAACACGATGACCGATACAGGTACGGATAGTCCTGACTTGGAAATCCGGATTCCATAGTGTGAGGTTACACTAAACGTTCACGTTTAGTATGATGAAAATCATAGCAAGTATATTTAATCTTCAGTTACTATTAGGAAATGATTTGAAGGTAATTATTCACTAATTCCATAAAAAAAACCAAAAAAACGTATGAAAAAGATTATTGTAGTGATGGCCATTGTTTTGTTTTCTATCACAGCATGGGCTCAGGAAAACAGTTTCACTTTGAGTGGAGGCTATGCCTTTGCCAACATTGAGGATAATGATACAGGTGTTACGGGATGGCGACTTAATGGACTATATGAGTTTAATCCTGCGGGTGGTAATTTCGTTCATGGCTTTTCGTTTGGCTACATTGGCACCAGTGGTGAGTCAGATGGAGTTTCTCAATCAACAACAGAATATAAGATAAACACGTGGCCAATTTATTATGCTCCAAAGTTCCTGATCGGTAAGGGCTCGGCCAAGGGTTTTATCAAGGGGGCACTGGGTGCACAGACCACAACCTTTAAAAGGACAGGATCGTTTGGTGAACTGAAGGACGCGGATATTGGCTTTTATGGTGGTGCTGGTGCTGGGTTTATGAAGACCTTCAATGAGAAAATGTTTATTACCGTTGAGTATGAATGGGCCTATTTGTCTAACAGCGCTTACAAGGATGGTTTCATGAATTCAGCTATGCTGGGCATAGGGATGAAGTTTTAATTACACAGATGCAGTTATCCTTCACCTGTTGAAGATGAAGGATAACTGTTTATTTAAACAACTCCCGCAATTCAATAATCTTCTGATTAGATTGATCCATGTTGATCAGCCCGCTGCGTGGCCGATCCATATCCATAATGGTGAACACGGTAGCAGAGAGCATTAAGGCAAATCCAATAACCACCACCCAATCAAATTTATTTTTACGATCGTAGCCCAGTAAAAACGATGAGCAAAAGCATAGAATAAAAAGGAAATACATAATGGAATCCGGGATGGTGGATTCACCGGCTGCTCTCCGTGTGGTTGTAACATCGATCATCGCATTTAAAGCTGGAATGAGTTCAGCTGTTCTGGTGGTAACATTGTCAACCCGTGCATAGGCCGCTACAACAGACCAAATAGTTGAACTAATGTCACTGGCGTGTTTATATTCCATTATTATTTTGTCAACATCCATACCGGCCTGGTAAAATTCAATACGTGCTTCCACATAATCGCTAAGGTGACCACGCAAGAGATTGCGCATGCTGTCAGGATAAATATCGGTTCTGAGAATTGCTGTACTGATGGCGTTAGACTCTTCAATAACCAATGTTCTCCGTGCATCGTACCGTGAATTTGACATTCCAAAAGTAAAGGCTAGCAACAGGGCCAATAGCCCGAGTAGTGTTCCGCTAATTGCACCCAGGTCTTCTTGCAATTGATCTGGTTTATTTTTAATTATTCGGAGCCGTAAGCGATGTCCGATAATATAAAATCCAATTAAGCCAAAGAAAAGGATGCTTCCGATCAGGATGGTTGAAGAGGATTGAAGTGCGGAAAGTTTTAACATTGAAGTAGAACGCTGGATTAACTATACTTCTCCACGGATGCCCTGCCTTAAAAAGCTTCTGCGAAGTTGAGGTACAGACCATTTATTCCTCCTGGACCAAAACCCATATCAATGCGAAGGTTGATATCACTTTTGCTGTCTACTTTTATCCGGACACCACAACCGTACGAAAGCCAGAGTTCATCCAGTGAGAAGTCTTTTAGATTTTCGGCTACGCGGCCAGTTGCTACCCAGGTTGTAAGACCGAATATTTTCCAGATCGGCATGCGGTATTCAACCTGAGCGTCTATCAATACTTTATCGCGCAAAGCACCTTTATAATAGCCGCGCATTTTATCTTCTCCTCCCAGCATGGCCAGGTCGTAGAAGGGAACATTGCCGTCAATAAACGTAGCGGTTGTTTGAAGCGCAATTACATGCTTGCGCCAGGGATTATAGTATTTCCGGCCATCGAGTTCAAATCGGGTAAACTGATAGTCACTGCCTAAAAACTTAGGATAGGTGATCAGGTTTGCGAGAAAGAAAGCACCATCGGAGGCGTTGTAGCGATTTGTTCGGCTGTCTAGTACAAAGGTTACACCCACACCAGCATCCGTACCGCCCTTCACACCCGTAACATTGTCTTCAATGATAAAACTATTGGAGTCGGTCACCACCTTGAAATAGTTGGCGAGATCCAGGCTATAACCGGCATAGATATTTTCTTTCAAACGAAACAATCCGATAGTGGAAAATTTGATGCGGTCGGTGACCACTTCTTCGACATTATCAATAGAGACATCATTCCCGATACCCAGTATATACTCTGGTACTTTTCGGTAATTAAAAAAGCTGAGGAACATGTATTTGTTTCCTTTCAAAATCAAGTCGTTCGAAACCGAAACATTTACCCGGCCTTTCGTAGACCAGGTGAATACTTCCGACAATTTGGATGGTTTGGAAATAGTGTCTTTTTTGACCGGATGAAAGGCGTTGAACTTGGCCAGCCCGAAGGTGTTGCCAGCCTCAGTTGAATAGGTGATAATCGGTACCGGAAAGACTTTAAAGAATGCCTCAGCTTTGGTGTTAAAGCTATCGAATTTAGAAAGGCTATCGGACTTTGGAGCATCGGTTGATTGCCCATTTACCTTCGGCAGTGCTGCCAGCAGAAGAAAAAATAAAATGACCCGGTTCATTCTTGAAATGTAAGACAAATTTTTGAGCTTGCGTAAGGTGACTTTTGTCATTGACCGGAGTAAACGGCTTCGTTTAAATTACGGGTATTAACTTAATCGATATCTTCGTGGATATATCAGGTTCCGTCATGAACATTACTATTGTGATTGAGTTGATGATGTTTTCTTCATAGTGTAAATTGAGTCATGACCAAATATTTAAAAGTAACATGAAGCATCTTTCCATTTTATTCTTTTTCCTTGCCTTTTCAGCTTCGGCACAAACCGAATGGCCGCGTACATTGGAAACCAAAAAAGGCGGAAAGATTCTGATCTATCAGCCTCAGCCCGAAAGTTTGAAAGGAGGAAAGCTAACGGGCCGGGCTGCCGTGTCTGTAAGGGAAATAGCGGGTGACGAGCCAGTGTTTGGTGCAATTTGGTACGAAACTACGTTGCTGACGGATCGCGATTCGCGCCTGGTGACCCTGGAAAGCATAAAGATTACCCATGTCAAATTACCCGGTGTTACCGATAGCACAAAGATTAAGCGATTCACCGTTTTTTTGGAATCGGAGATACCCAAGTGGAAGTTAGAAATATCCATGGACGAATTGCTGGCAACTATTGAAGAGGAGAATGGAACCTCATCCGAGGATTTAAAAAATGACCCACCGAAAGTGATTTATTCCACAACGCCCTCAACCCTGGTAATGATTGATGGCGAACCAAAACTACAGGAAGATGATCAGCTGAAAATGAAGCGAGTCATCAACTCACCTTTTCTGATTGTTCAGAGTAAGGAAGATAGCCGGTATTATCTTTCTGGAGGAAAGTTCTGGTATAGTTCATCTTCTATAAAGGAAGGGTGGAGCAACACAACCAAACTTCCGGCCTCCATACAGCAACTGGACAAGCAACTTAAAGAAAAAGAAAAACAGGCAACCTCCAACGATGAGGATAAAACGCCACAGGCTATTGTGGTGAGCACGGAGCCGGCTGAACTTATTCAATCGAAAGGTGAAGCCGATTTCAAATCCATTCAGGGAACCAGTCTCTTGTACATGGCCAACACCGATGATGAAATTTTCATGGATATTAACCAGCAGGTATATTATGTTTTGCTTTCCGGTCGGTGGTACCTCGCCTCCTCATTAAAAGGACCCTGGGCATACGTTGCCGCTGATAAACTTCCAGCAGATTTTCAAAAAATTCCCGAAGGTTCTGAAAAAGACAATGTACTTTCCAGTGTAGCAGGAACACAAGCTTCCAAGGAAGCTGTGATGGATGCACAAATTCCACAAACTGCAAAAGTTGATCGCAAGACTGCGACCTGCACGGTAAAGTACGATGGTGAACCCAAGTTTGAAAAAATCGATGGAACCAGCATGGCGCTGGCGATGAACACCAGTAGCACTGTTATTCAATCCGGTAAGAAATATTATTGTGTAGAAAATGGTGTTTGGTTTGAGTCAACTACTGCGAAAGGACCATGGACGGTTTCTGCGGAAAGACCATCTGACGTTGATAATATACCCGCCAGCAGCACGGCCTATAATGTGAAGTACGTTTACATTTATGACACGACTCCGGAATATGTTTATGTTGGTTACACACCGGGTTACATGGGCTGTTATGTGTATGGTACAACGGTGGTATATGGTACCGGCTATTATTACTCCCCGTGGTATGGACCCTATTATTACCCACGGCCCGTAACGTATGGTTTCAGCATGCACTATAACCCGTGGACGGGATGGAGCATGGGCTTTCACTACAGTGCAGGATTTTTTCATATGAGCTTTTATGGCGGTGGTGGTTATTGGGGCCCACCAATGTACCGTCCTCCCTATCATCCCCCGTATCATGGAGGGTATTATGGTCGTAACACCATCAATCATTATGGAAACACCAACATTAATATTGACCGTAGTAACAACATTTACAACAATAGAAAAGATGTATCCACGCGCGATGTGCAACGCGGTAATACAGCCGGAACGAAAGACCGGATGGCACCCGGCACACGCGACCAGAATGCCGAAAGAAATAAGGCCGGTCAACAGCCTGCTGCACAACGTCCACAAAACAATGTGATGACCGATCGCCAAGGTAATGTGTACCAGAAGAATAACGATGGCAACTGGCAAGAGCGAAACAATAACCAGTGGGAAAATTCAAATCGCAATAACCAAATGGACCGGCAACAACAACAACGCGATCGAGGCAATACGCGGCAAAGTAACTTCAATCAATCGAACCGCGGTGGCGGCATGGGTGGTGGTATGAGCCGTGGCGGAGGCGGAAGACGCAGGTAGTGTTGAAGGTATTTTAAGATTTTTACAAAAGTCAGTCTATGAAAAAGATACTTGTTTTCGCTTTTGCTGCTGGCATTCTGCTCAGTCATGAGTCACTTGCCCAGCAGGATTCCACGAAGCATACAAAGACCAAAAAGAATGTAATCAAGGTTAACCTGACGGCCACAGCTCTATATGTGGATGCACCGCTTATTGAATATGAACGCGTACTGAACCGCAATCAGTCTATGTCACTTCAGTTGGGTTATGTTACGCTGCCGTTTGGAAGTTCTTCCGGTGGAGTTAAGTATCAGTCCGACATTAAGAAATCCGGTTTTACCGGAACGGTGGATTATCGGTTTTATCTTCCGCGGGAGAATAAAGATCCGGCTCCGCATGGTGTTTACCTCGCTCCATTTTTTTCGCATTACCTTTTTACGAACGAACGGAATCTGGACATCGCATCTTCTTCGGGCTCTGTGGAAGCTATGGTGTTGAATTCACGCCTTAACCTCTCCAGTGTTGGTGTTGAATTGGGGTATCAATTTGTGCTGGGAAAACGGTGGACGATAGATTGTATTCTGTTTGGCCCATCCTATACCCATTACAACGTAAAAATGCAACTGACAGGAAATCTTCCGCAGGATGAGATAGATGAAAACGTTGAGGAAATTCTGTATGCCCTCGCCCAACGCTACCCTTTTGTTGGGGATCTTTTAGAAGATGATATTGCTGAATCGAGTGGTAAAATCAATACCTGGAATCTCGGGTTCCGGTACTCTATTCATTTAGGTTTCAGGTTTTAGTGTATTCATAGTTCGATATCCTTTCTATCATGAAAAATTATTCTTCCCTGTTGATGTTACTTGTTGTTGGAGTCTTTCTTTTGAGCAGTACTTCGCTGCGTGCACAAAAGAAAAACAGAATGAAGCCAGGTGAACTATATGAACCTGGCGCAGTGGTGCAGGCACCCCGGTTTGGTTTTGAAAGCAAGATACCGGAAGGCTGGGAGGGATCGCTGCCACGGGATACAGAGACTTTCTTACTGACTCCCCGAAAGGCAGTAGCGGGTGAAATCTATGTGTGGGGCATTGAAAATGATGATGCCGAACGTTTGAAAAAGCGGTGGATAGAGGGCGCAGATATGGGAAGTAATATCAGGTTAAAAGCTTCCGGACCGATTGGTAACCGCGGTGAAATAATCACTGCAAACGGTGAACTTGCAGGAAGCACGAATAGCCAGGGCAGAATGATTTATGCAGAAGCCAGGTGTAGCTCTTTTGGTGTGTCCATTGTCTACCTGTTACTGGGAGAACCAACAACGTTTGAATTGGCCAAAAAGGATTTTCAATATTTTGTGGATCAGACTGTCCTTTCCGAACCAAAGAATATATCCATTTATGAAGGTTTTGACTGGAAAGGATTTCTGGAAGGACATATGCTGATGTCCATCGAATCTGCACAAAAAAAGGAGAAGCTGAACGAAGTTCACTTTTGTACCGATGGAACATTCTATTCGAACATCAAACGAAAAGGATTGCTGAAAGAGGATATTAAAGAATACCAGGGAAATAAAACCGGTACATGGTCCGTTGCGCCCGGTCAGCGCACAATGCTGGTACTTAAGTTTACAAAAGCTCCGGAAGCGAAAATTGAGCTTTTCATTGATAACGAAAAAGTGTTTGCCAACGGCATACGTCACTTTGTAGGGTATAGTGAGCGTTGCGATAAAAAGTGATACCGGACGTCTCAATCATCGCGGCCGGAAGCGAGACAGGTTTTTGCATATCCCGCGATCTCATGGTAAAGCAGGTAGGGACTGGCGGATAACCTGCTATTCCGACCGTGGAAGCAAGTACTAAACTTACGATATCATAAAAATAGCCCGATCGCAGGAACGGGCTATTTTTAATAAGAGATTCCAAAGATCCTATTTCTTCTTAGGCGGGTATTGCATGAAAATTTGCTTCACGGCATAGTTGATATTTTCTTCCCTCTTTTTAGCACTCGCATTTTCATCGATAGTTTTGGTACCACGTCCCTGCCATACTACTTTCTCTACACTACGATCGACCATATTGATAAACAGCGATCCTTCAGTATACTTATTATAGTCAATCCGCGTAGTGGAGAAACCTCCTCCATAACCGTATCGTCCATAACCATAACCATAGCCTCCGGTATTGGTGGCTGTGGCTTCCATCTTTTCTTCCGCTTTAACATGTACGTCAATCAATACATCCGGGCTTTCAGCCTTCGTGAATCCCTTGGCCGCAAGTTCTGTTTCAATTGCCCGGATTATCCGATCACGGTTCAATTGCTCAACTGGAATTTGTAATGACTCTTGCGTCAATGCATACGTTTTGAATTTGGTGAAATCTACCTGACTGTCAAAGTCGCTCGACACTTGAACAGAAGCGCATGATACCAGCCATATGCCGGTAATAAATAAAGCAATTTGTCTTTTCATAATTTGTATGGGTTGTTTTACCACTTCTAGACGGAAACGTTTAGAGGAGAATCTTTCATCAAAGGAACGAAAAACAGTTTGTTGTTTTTAATAGTATGAACATTTTTTTTCCATACAATGATCATGATTTTTGTCATCTGTTTCTGAAATCAGAAATCATGGATAACTAAATTTGTTTACTCTATTTTGCAGAAGATTAAGTTTATCCACTAGCTTTGATTAAATATTTAGCATAAACATTTTAATCTCAATGGAAAAAAAATACACTCTATTATTGATGCTAATAGCCTTTACTTTGCCTTCGTTTGGTCAAGGCGGACTTAAACTAACAGCCTTCGGTGGATACACCTTTCAGGATAAGGTATACGGCTATTATGGTGATCTGATTATCCGGGATGGTGCGCATTATGGTGGCATGCTGAGTTTTGAGAAATCAGATCAGATGTCTATCGATCTCACCTATAGCTGGCAGGGAACAACCTTTGATGCTGTTGATTACAGTTCAGCCATTACTAAGGAAATCAAAATCGATGGAAGTGTCAACTATATTATGCTCGGTGCCAGTCACAGTCCGAGTTTCTCTGCCAAAGTAGCACCCTACGGTGGCATCATGATGGGAGCAGCTATACTTTCTCCCAAAGAAACCTATTCAGACGAGTGGCGTTTTGCGATAGGGGGTAAGTTAGGTTTAATCTTTCATGCAAATGAACGAGTTGGCATTGTTCTCCAATCACAATTGATGGTTCCCGTTCAGGGCGTGGGCTTAGCTGTGGGCTGTGGATCTGGTGGCTGTGGAAGTGGTGTTTCTACTTCATCGTCTGCTACACAGTTCGGATTCACGGGTGGCGTTGAGATTAAATTAAATAACTAGAACACTTAAATCTTTATCAATATGAAACGTAAATTTTTTTCATCGGCAGCGTTAGTAGCGTTCGGGTTGCTGTGGGGTTGTTTCCCGGGCGGGCCTGATTACTATGAAGAACTTGACATTGTATATTCAAATTACGACAAGGACTATAATTTTGCGAGCAAGGGTACCTTTTCAATGCCCGATAAAATTGTGAAAATAACCGGTAACCTGGTAGAAGGGGAAGATCCGGAGTATGTTAAGGAACCCTACAATACACAGATACTGAATAGGATTCGAACCAATATGCAGCAATTAGGCTGGACACAGGTTGAAGATCCTGAGGATGCTGATATACAACTATTGCCTGCTACGTGGACGAATACCACCATCTATTATTACTATGGAGATTATTGGTGCTGGTACTATCCCTACTACTGTGGTGGCTATTGGTATTATCCTTATCCGGTGACAACATCATACACCACAGGAACGTTGGTGATGACCATCAACGATTTGAATGATGAAAGCACCGATGGATCAACTAAGATTGCCTGGACGGCTGCTATCAATGGTTTGCTTTCTGGTTCCTATGATGGAGATCGTGTTTTCAAAGGTATCGATCAGGCCTTTACACAATCACCTTACCTGAAAACAAATTAATCTTCGGCTAAAAAATTTGACATCTTATGAAAAAGATAATCTATATCATATTCTCGCTGGTTTTTCTGTTGACAACAGCAGCCAGTGCGCAAAGCTTTTTTTCCGTTCAGTATTCCATGGGTTTTGGAAGTGGTGATACAAAAGATTACGTGAACAATGCCAGCTTTCGGGGTGCAGCCCTGGAATTCAGGCAAATGGTAAACCCTAACATTGGCGTTGGTGCCGAGGTAGGTTGGAATGTTTTCTATGAACGCAGACCCTATGACTCCTACACCAGTGGTACGCAAACGTTAACAGGCGTACAGTATCGGTATATCAACATGCTTCCCATCATTGTGGCTGTAGATTACTACCTGAAGCCGGATGAACACATTAACCCTTTTGTAGGCCTTGGCATTGGTACGATCTACGACCAACGAAACACAGACATGAACCTGTATACACTTGAAACGAATGTCTGGCATTTCGCCCTGAGGCCTGAGGCGGGTATTCGCGTGAATGCCAATCCGGGATTGGATATCATCCTCGTTGGTAAATATTTTACTGGTTTCAAAACCGATGATCTGGATGCCCAAAATTATTTCACATTCAACGTAGGCTTTGTATTTAAAAAATAAACTTCATTACATTTTAACAACTATATTTTTACCATGAAAAAACTATCTATTTTCTTGCTGGCACTGGGCATTGCTTCCACTACATGGGCACAATCTGCGCGTTCTGAATTTGAAGTTATCCGTGAAGTATTTAAGACTGAGAAAAAAGCGCTTGTAGCGGGATTTTTGAATCTGCAGGATGCCGATGCAACTAAGTTCTGGCCTATCTATGATGTGTACGAGGCTGAACGCACAAAAATTGGAACGGAGCGTTACAATTTGATCAACAAGTATATTGAGCAATATATTAATCTTACAGATGAACAAGCGGATGAACTGTTTACCAAATCGCTGAAAATAAAAAAGGATGAACTGGCGCTCAGAGCCAAGTATTACAAACAAGTCAAGTATTACAAACAAGTAAAGAAAAGTCTGGGGGCAACAAAAGCAGCTGCCTTTATTCAATTGGAGGAATATATGAGCGTGGCCGTTCAGACAGAATTATACAACAACCTTCCATTAGTGGGCGAAAAATAAACACCAGGTAAGTCGATTATGAAAAGTGTGTTTTTGGTGTTACTACTTGTCGGGTGTGTGCTTCTTGTGAACGGCCAGGAAAAAAGAGTTTACACCACAACCTCAGGTGAGATCATTTTTTCTTTTGCTGATATTCGGATGAATGGTTCTGATGTGGAGTCAGTTATTCGATTTGCACCTGTCCTCAATCTACAATCCTGGGTTAATGTTGATTACACAGATAAATTTGGTGTGTTTACAGGATTATCCCTGCGAAACGTTGGGTTTATTTATGATGTCCCCAATTCCAATCAGCGCAAGAAAGCCCGAACCTATAACTTCGGTATTCCGCTTGGTGTTAAACTGGGTAATCTCGATAACTTGTTTTTCTTTGGTGGATATGAATTGGAGATTCCCTTTAATTACAAAGAGAAGACGTTTGTAGACGAAGAGAAAGAGGACAAGTTCACGGTTTGGTTTAGTAAACGAACGCCAACTTTTTCGCATTCGCTGATGGCCGGAGTACAACTTCCGAAGGGATTAACGCTTAAGTTTAAATATTATCTGACGAACTTTTATAAGAAGAGTTACAGCACAGATGATGAACAGGGAAATCCATACAAGCCCTATGAAAACATGGATGTTAATGTATTTTATATTTCCTTAAATTTTGGCTTACTCAAAAATTCAGATTTTTATTATTCCGGAGATTAAATTGTCTCCTCTTCAAAATAGGAAAGAGGCTGTCTCAAAAGTCACGTAGTGTGAAAATGTCATTCCGGCCTTTGAGCCGGAGTCTATTCTGTCTATCAAATCTGGGATCGCGGGTCAATGCCGCGATGACCGGATGACTTTTGAGACGGCCTCTTTTTTTTTATTTCCTCCGCCAAGAAGGCTGAACGTATTCTCCTTTCATATAAAATCCCGATTTCTTTAGTCGTATTTTCTATAGTTTAAGGCCGTAAAATCCCTGGAAGGGAATTGTACGCATTAACCAAAATACTATTATGAAGAAGATTTTACTGTGGATGGTCATTGTTATAGTGACACCGGTGCTGGCTCAGGCGCAAGCCAAACGAGTAGAGAAGGTTGAACAAAAGGGGAGTCAACTGGTGATCCCCTACGAGAAGTATGTTTTACCAAATGGCCTGACGGTCATAATTCATGAAGATCACAGCGATCCCATTGTTCAGATCGATGTTACCTACCACGTGGGTTCTGCGCGTGAAGAAATTGGAAAGTCAGGTTTTGCACATTTCTTTGAACACATGATGTTTCAAGGCAGCGATAATGTTGCGGATGAACAACATTTTAAGCTTGTAACCGAATCCGGGGGAACTCTAAATGGTTCAACCAACCGCGATCGGACGAATTACTATGAAACTGTCCCCAGCAATCAATTGGAAAAAATGCTGTGGCTGGAAGCCGACCGGATGGGTTTCCTGCTTGATGCTGTTACCCAACAGAAATTTGAAGTTCAGCGTGCCACGGTCAAAAATGAACGCGGTCAGAATTATGATAACCGGCCATATGGTTTGGTATCGGAAGTCACCTCTAAAAATCTTTACCCGTATGGTCACCCGTATTCCTGGCTAACCATAGGGTACATCGAAGATTTGAATCGGGTTAATGTTAACGATTTAAAAAACTTCTTCCTTCGTTGGTATGGACCCAACAATGCTACGGTTACCATCGGTGGAGATGTTAAACCTTCCGAAGTGCTGAAGTTGGTCGAAAAATACTTTGGTTCTATACCACGCGGACCTGAAGTAAAAAATATGAAGCTTGCTGCCCCTGTGCTGTCGGGCAATCGTTTTGTAACACTGGTCGATAATTACGCACGACTCCCGCAGGTGGCTATTACCTATCCAACGGTTCCAAATTATCATTCTGATATGGCAGCGTTGGCATGCCTGGCGCAGGTTCTCGGACAAGGAAAGAGTTCTGCTTTTTATCAACATATTGAAAAGCCACAAAAAGCTTTGAATGCTGCGGCTTTTAGCTCCCTGTCCGAATTGTCGGGTGAATTTACGTTCCGGGCAACACCTTCTCCGGGTGTTACGCTGGCAGATCTGAAAAAACATATTGATGCAGCATTGGATTCGTTTGAAGCACGCGGCATCACCGATGATGACATTGCGAAGTTCAAAGGTAGTTTCGAAGCGCAAACCGTTTACGGTCTGCAAAGTGTATCCGGAAAAGTATTTCAGCTAGCCCAGTTTCAAACGCTGGCGGGCGATGCCAACATGATTGGTAAATTATTGGATATGTATAACAAGGTTACGAAGCAGGATGTACTTCGGGTTTACAACCAATACATTAAGAATAAGCCCGCGGTTATTGTCAGTGTCGTTACGAAAGGCAAGGAGGATAACCTAGTTGCACCGGAGAATTATAAAGTTGATGAATCAAAATATGCTGCACCGGATTACGGTTATGCCGGACTAAAATACAATAAGCCAAAGGATAGTTTTGATCGAAGCAAAATACCCGGTAATGGTGCAAACCCTGTCGTAAAAGTTCCGGCTTTCTGGAAGAAGACACTCGATAATGGTGTTAGTTTGATTGGCACGGAGAGCAGAGAACTTCCAATCGTTACGCTCTCTATTAAAATTCCGGGTGGTCATGTCTTGCAGGCCAATGATACATCAAAACTCGGATTGGCCCGGATGTTTGCCGCTATGATGAACGAAGACACTAAAAACTTCTCTGCAGAACAAATGCAAATTGAATTGCAGAAGTTAGGAAGTTCAATATCCATCAGTAGTGGTTTTGATGGAATTACTGTCTCAGTTCAAACGCTGAAGAAGAACTTCGACAAAACACTGGTGTTATTGGAGGAGCGCATGCTTCGGCCTCGCTTTACGCAAGATGCCTTTACGCGCATTCAGAAACAATCGTTGGAATCATTCAAACTACGTAAGTCACAACCAGCAGTAGTTGCCACCGATGTAGCCGGTGTGCTCAGTTATGGTAAAGGAAATATTCTTGGCCTGAATGAAATTGGTACAGAATTCAGCGTTAAGAATCTTTCACTAAACGATGTCGAATCCTACTATAATCAATACATTACTTCTCGCGGTTTGAATATTATTGTGGTAGGTGATGTAACCCAAAATGAAGTAATCGGAAAGCTGGAGTTCCTCCAGAAACTTCCCAACAAGGAAGTAAAGTTGCCGGTACTCGCAGCCGCTCCGGTTGTAGATAAAACGAAAATCTACCTCGTAGATGTTCCCAAGGCTGCACAAACGGAATTCCGGGTTGGTAACGTAACCAATTTAAAATATGACGCAACGGGTGAATATTATAAGTCTGGGTTGATGAACTACGCACTTGGTGGTGCCTTCAACAGCCGGGTTAACCTGAACCTGCGCGAGGACAAGGGATGGACCTACGGTGCACGTTGTGGATTTACAGGCGACAAATACACCGGATGGTTCAGCTTCAGTTCCGGAATAAAAGCTGCTGCCACCGACAGCGCTTTGGTTGAAGTGATGAATGAACTGACACAATACGCGAAGGCCGGCATAACAGACGCTGAACTAACCTTCATGCGCAGTGCCATCGGTCAGCGTGATGCCTTGCGCTATGAAACAGGTTTTCAAAAGGCTGGCTTTATCGGCCAAATTCTGGAGTATGATTTGCCATCGGATTTTGTTGATCAGCAAAGTAAAATTGTCAACACCATTACCAAAGCTGAAATCAATGCACTGGCTTCAAAATGGATCAATCCTGGTAAAATGAATATTCTACTTGTGGGTGACAAGACTGCTATTCTTCCCGGATTGCAGCGACTAGGTTATGAGGTTATTGAATTGGATGTGAATGGGAATAAGCTTCAATAAGGTAAGAATCATTCAGAAGAGGCAACAAAAAATGCCATCCGCGTGCGGATGGCATTTTTTGTTTTATGAAGTAAACAGAAATTACTTCAGCGACTTGATTAATTCTTCATTCATCATTTGGTAGTCGCGATTCTTAGCTTCTTTGGATGCAGCTAACGAAGCATTGGCTGTAGCGAGTGCACCGGCTTTGTCACCTAAACCTTTTTGTATTCGGGCTTTTTGGTATAAAATCCAGAATGCTGTGGGGTTAGCATCAACAGCTTTGTTCACCCATTCCAATGCCTGCTTCAGGTCTTTTCCATTTTCTAAATAATAGACGGCTGCAGAAAAGTAATTATTGGGATTTACCTGCGTGTTGGCTTCAATAGACTTCATTACTTTGGCATCATAATCAGCCTTGAATGAAAATTTAACCGAAGTGTTTTCCCAGGCCATTTGAACCTTTGCGCTCTTGCTGTCATCCGAGATGTCACCAATGTTGAACGTAAGGGTCTCTACTTTTTCAGTAAGTTTTTCTGACTTCACTTTAAAATTAGCAGCCTCTTTTGTTTTGTCGTAGCCACCGGTATTTCCGCCTAGTGAAGTATCCTTGTATAAGGAGATTGTCCACTCAGTAGCACCGGGCCAGGAGAAGATCAGGTATTCACCTTTTGGCACAGCAATACCTTCTACAACTACATCATCGGAGAAACTGATTTTTGTTCCACTGTTGGCGCCTGTTCTCCAGATTTGCCCGTAAGGAATCAATACGGAAGGTTCAGCTCCGAAAATTTTTCTGCCTTTAACACGAGGACGGAAATAATCAATTTTAACATCGGTCAGTCCCACGGTAGTGGAAACAGAACCTGCCGGACTGGCGGAGGGTGTTTGAACTTGTGCTGTAGCAGCAATGCACAGGAAGGCAAGTGCTGCAACGAAAAGTGTTTTTTTCATTTTCATATTGAATTTTGGTGGTTTGTTTGACAACTTAGGCCGCAAATATAACTATTCTTTTGAGGGGCAAAATCGATTGCAGATGAAGTTATCAGCAAGCTTTTATGAACGGAAAGATGTGGTGAAGATTGCTCGTGAATTGTTGGGCAAAGCGTTATTCACCAACATCAGGGGTGTTATAACCGGGGGCTTAATTGTTGAGACAGAGGCGTATTCGTACCGTGAAAGAGGTTGCCATGCCTTTGGTTCAAAGATGACTTCTCGCAATGCCGTCATGTTTGGGTCGGGTGGTCATGCTTACGTATACCTTTGTTATGGCATGCATCACTTGTTTAATGTGGTCACAAACGAAGAAGGTGTGGCTGAAGCTGTGCTCATTCGATCCTTGCAACCGCTGGTGGGAGCGGAGGAGATGAGTTTGCGCAGAAACAACAAAGGCTCTTTTCAGCTCACCAGTGGTCCGGGCAAGTTGTCTAAAGCATTGGGTATTGACCGAACCTTCAATGGGAAATCACTTTTACATGACGATGTTTGGATAGAAGAATCGGGAATGCACATAACAAAGAAACAAATTGTGGCTACACCCCGAATCGGCATAGATTATGCCGGTGAGGATGCAAAACTTCCCTGGCGGTTTACCATTACAGGCAATCCGTGGATTAGTCACTAATATTGAATTTAATTTTCGTATTCTTTATCGTTAAATAACAGTCTTACCTTTACCTGCTTACACTACACTATGCAACGATTTTTTTTACTGGTTCTGTTTTTTTTAGGCTCACACTATCTGTTGGCGCAACCGGGTGATAATGCATTTCAATTGGTGAATTCTCCATACGATGAACAAAGCCCTGTGATTAGTCCCGATGGTAAAACCTTGTTCATCACTATTGCCAATCATCCTGATAATGCAGGAGGGAAGAAGGATGCTGGTGATATCTGGTTTGCCCGCTGGATTGAGAATCAATGGTCTGCACCAGTGCATGCAGGTGCGCTGTTGAACGATCGTGGTTATAATGCAGTGGCAGGTATTTCGGCTGATGGATCACAACTTTTTTTACATGGCCATTATGATGCTTCAGGAGGCCTTGCGCGTACGCAGGGCATCGCGGTAAGCCGTAATACCGGTGGTGGATGGTCAAGGCCGGTGAATATTTCTATTCCGTATTTTCAAAACAAATCACCCATTCTGAGTGGCTATATCAGTGCCGATAACGGTGTATTTGTGTTTTCAGCAGAAACGTATGGAACCTATGGTGTGGAAGATATTTATGTTTGCTTTAATGAAGATGGCCGGTGGACGGAACCCCGAAACCTGGGTAGTAAAATCAATACCCAGTTTCAGGAAATCAGCCCTTCGCTGAGTTCCGATAGAAAGACTTTGTATTATTCCAGCAATGGTAAAAAAGGAAGTGGGAGCTTCGATGTATTTAAGGCAACTCGTCTGGATGACACGTGGATGAGTTGGTCGGAGCCTGAAAACATGAATCAGGGGTTGAATACCGGGGGGCGTGAGCTTTTCTTCCGTCCGCTTCCGGAATTGGGCTATGCCATCTATACCAGTACCACCAATAGCGATGGGTATGGTGATATAAAACTTTTTTTGCCCGAGAAACCATTTGAAAAAGATACTACTCCGGTTAAGGTTATCGATCCGGTAATTAAAATTGTAGAGGTTAAAAAGGATTCAGCAAAGTACAATGCTGTAAAACTTTATGGCAGGGTCACGAATACAAAAACAGGTGAATCTGTTGAAGCAACGATCGCGGTGTTGTCCTCAACCTTTACAACCTCTGTTGCGGTAAGTCCGGTTACCGGTTTTGATGTTGAAATTCCCGCTGCGGATGTGTATTCCCTTCGGATAGAAAGCAAGGGTTTCGTGAGCACACTGGAGAAACTGGACATTCATACCTATGAAATGAAAGAGTTGGAGATGAATTTTAAATTACAGCCTTTGGAAGTGGGCACTACGGTAAACCTGAAAAATGTATTGTTTGAACGTGGAACCGATCACCTGCTTCCGGAATCGAATAGCGAGCTTGATTTGGTTGTGAATTTCATGCAGACTAATCCAAAGGTTGTTATTGAATTGTCCGGCCATACCGATAACCGTGGTGTGCAATCGCATAACGCCCGACTTTCACTCATGCGGGTGAATAAAGTGAAAGAATATCTGGTTTCAAAAGGCATATCCGCCAAGCGCATTAGCGGTAAGGGCTATGGTGGTACGAAGCCCATTGCCAGTAATGATACCGAGGAATCGCGTGTGTTGAATCGCAGGGTCGAGTTTACGATCAAGAAGTTTTGAGTCTGTCACGTTTATAAATGAACGCTGACTTCTGACGGGATTCGATGTAATCAAAAAATAAATTGAGCAATGAACTTTTGCAAAGACAAAAAAATATGGTTCGCTTCCATGCTACTATTGTGTTCACTATTCATAACCGGTTGCCATGAAAAGCATGGGCAAGTTACTCAAGTAGCGAATCTGGAAGAGCCGCCTGGTGAAGCATGTTCGATAAAATTACAAGCAGCATATTTCACCAGATCGCTCAACAATGCAGCCGGGAGTGCGGTAGTGGAGAAGGATATAATCATCATTAAAAGTGATCCTAAAACAGACTACTTCAATGATCCGGATGGGAAACTTTCCAATAATGCCCCTATTCTGTTGGCAAAAGTAGATAACACTAAACCATTCACACTTACTGCTAAGGTTACACCAGCTTTTCAGGCTACATATGATGCCGGTACATTCTATATTTATTCATCTGATCGACTTTGGCAAAAGTTTGCCTTTGAAAGGGATGAACGGGGAAGAACACGAATTGTAAGTGTAAGAACGATTGAAACTTCTGATGATAATAACCATGACGTAATTACTCAGGAGAGTGTTTTCCTTAAAGTATCATCTGACACAAAAACTGTAGGCTTCTATTTTTCAACCGATAATGAAAACTGGAACTTAGCAAGATTATATAAGAATATATATCCTGCTATACTTTGGCTAGGAATCAGTTCGCAATCACCAGTTGGTAATGGCAATTCTACAGCTTTTGAGAGTTGTACTTTAACGGATACAGCAATAGAGGATTTCAGACTCGGTATCTAACCGATTGCAAATATACTGGCAATTCAATCTTTCTTCAGAATCCATTCGTTCCTTTCGCAGGGCATCATTAAAGCCCTTTGATATGAATCAGGCACACTATCATTTATTTTTAAATCACCTCCCCATTATTGGCACTTTGTTCGGGATACTGACACTGGCCGCAGGTTTTATTTTTACGAGCAATCATGTTAAGCGAACAGCATTGGGTATTTTTATCGTAGCGGCTGTCTTTGCCGTTCCAGGCTTTCTGACGGGAGAGGGAGCAGAAGAAGTTGTTGAGGGACTTCCAGGAGTATCTGAAAATATCATTGAAGAGCATGAAGAACTCGCTTCACTATTTATTTGGTTAACCAGCACACTAGGGATCGTTTCACTTCTTACATTATATGCCGATGTTCGCGAAAAAAGTTTTCGGACGATGTTGTATGGCTTGACGTTAGTCCTGTGCATAGCAACCATGGTTCTTGCGCAACAGGTTGGCACAACCGGTGGTGCGATCCGGCATACTGAGATCCGTTCGGCAGGTACTGGCAATGCTGTTGATCAAAACGGGCAGGAAAGTGATAAAGACGATGATGACTGATACCTTTCGCTTTCTGGTTATTCTATTATAATTATTTAGATTTAACAATAAGAAAACTAGCGAGTGATGCAGCTATCCCTCACCATTATTGTTCCGGCTTTTAACGAAGCGGATTGTTTGGAAGCATTGGTAAAAGATTTGAATGCATTTTTAGTTGAGGCGACTATTCCAACTTCGGTTTTATTTGTGAACGATGGATCAACAGATAATACACAGGAGTTCATCGAAAATATCTGCCATCAGGATAAGCGTTACCATTATATCCATTTAGCATCGAATAGGGGATTAAGTACTGCATTTAAAGCTGGTGTCGATCATACCAACACTACGCTGATTGGCTACATTGATGCTGACCTCCAGACTACCTCGCTTGATTTTCCAAAATTACTGGAATATATCCCGGAGTATGATATGGTGCTGGGAATTCGCGTTAATAGAAGGGATGGTGTAGTTAAACGAATATCTTCCCGTGTAGCCAACAGCATCAGACGAAGTCTTATCCATGATGGAATTTCCGATACAGGGTGTCCGCTTAAAATTATCAAATCAGAATACCTCAAGAAGGTGCCATTTTTTAATGGTATGCACAGATTTATTCCATCCCTAGTTCAAATGCAGGGAGGAAAAGTGAAGCAGGTACCGGTGCAGCACTTTCCGCGGTTTGCCGGAACAGCAAAGTATAACTTGTGGAACAGACTCATTCATCCGTTGCATGATGCCTATGCGGTGCGCTGGATGCAGAAACGGTTCATTAACTATACCATTGATAAGGAGGAATGAATTCAATTTTCATTTATGCACTGGGTTTTTTAGCGCAGGCTTTTTTCGGGTCGCGCATGATTATTCAGTGGATTAAGTCTGAAAAGGCAAAAAAAGTAGTTTCACCCACCTTATTCTGGCAAACAAGTCTCATGGGCTCTTTTCTTTTTTTAGTCTATGGTATTTTGCGCAATGATGCCGTGATTATTCTCGGTCAATTTCTATCCTTTTATATTTACATCCGAAACCTTCAGATTCAACAGGAGTGGAAAAAGATTCCAGCCGTTATTCGCTGGGTGTTGCTACCGTTGCCGTTTATTTCGTTAGGCTGGGTGTTGTGGTATGATGCAGGCTTCTGGAATAAGTTGATGGCGCATAATGACTTTGCGGATGCATTGATGATTGTTGGAACCTGCGGACAGCTGATGCTCAATCTTCGTTTTTTTTATCAATGGTATTATGCCGAGCGTTACCAACTTTCTGTATTGCCGTTGGGTTTTTGGCTGATTAGCCTCGCAGGATCAATCATGATAATAATTTATGCCGTCTACAGACTGGATCCTGGTCTGTTGATTTCACAGGGAATGGGCTTCGTGGTATATGTGCGTAACATTATGATTTACCGCCATAGTAATTTAACACATGACTAGCTTTTTCGAGCGCCCGGGTAAAACACTCATTGCCGTTTTAATTTTCTACACTCTGTTTTTGCTGGTGGAATCCGGTAGTTGGGGTGTTATTGAAACTAGCGAAGCACGGTATGCAGAAATTTCGCGCGCGATGTATTCATCCGGTGACTGGATTCATCCCCGCTTGATGGGCATACAACATTTTCATAAGCCTCCGGTAACATATTGGATAACAGCCATCGGCTATTCAATTTTCGGTACCAATGCCTTTGGTGCTCGCTTCTTCCTGTGTGTTAGTTTTCTGATTCAACTTATTCTTGTCTACAAGATTTCGGGCCATCTTTTTGAAGATTTGAAAGTGGGGTTACTGTCAGCAATAGTATATAGTAGTTTGCCCATTGTATTAACCTCTGTACGCGGATTAACGACCGATTCATTCTTGAATTCATTTATACTTGGCAGTATTGCCAGTTGGCTTTACTGGAGAGTGAAGGGTAAGCCTTTTTGGCTTTATTTGGTTGCACTTTGCCTGGGCCTCGCTTTTCTAACAAAAGGTCCGGTTGCCTTACTGATACCCGTTCTTTTTTTTATCGGCTTCAACAGGCTATTCTATCCGGAAAAAAGTGGAGTCTATCATCACTATATTCTGGCATCCATTTCGTTTGTGGTAGTTGCTTTGGGTTGGTTTATATTTCTGGTGGCAGAAGATAGAAGTTTTTTGAACTACTTCTTTTTCAGGCATACGGTTGAGCGTCTCACTGAAGCTAAGGTATTTGTACGCACACAACCCTTCTGGTATTATTTTGCTTTTGCTCCTTTACTGGCTATTCCCTGGATCGTTCCATTGGTTAAGACTTTGTTTATACAAACCGCAAGTCGCAAATCCGTAACCGCAAAACGAATTGTCATTGTATGGATTGTGCTTCCATTTATCTTCTTCTCACTTTCAAGTTCAAAGCTTGTGTTGTATATCCTTCCGTTGTATAGTGGCTTGGCTTTGCTTATCGGCTATTGGATCAGGCAATGGCCGGAAAAACTTGCTTCACTTTCTGTTATGAGTATTCAAGTGTTCATGGTTATTCTTTCGATAGCCTTCTTTCTTCTCCCAATTTTTTATCCCGTTGTCAGTATTTCTTTGGTGGGGCGGATACTTGTTATTGGTGGCGTGATGGCCTTCATCTTGTTTTCACGAAAATCCGCAGGTGATGCAATCGGCAAACTATTGCTTTCATCTATAATGCTAAATGCAATTTTGATTATTATTTCGGTGATGGTTTTCACGGGCAATGAACTGATGGTAAACAGTACCCGACCATTGACTATGTGGATGCAGGAAAATAGCCTGGCTGACCGGCAGATTATTGTCTATAACCGGCTGGTTCCATCCCTCGCATTTAATTTACAAAAGGATATTATCTCCGTTCATGATGGGAATCGAAATCTTGATCGCGAAGTGCAGTTTGAAAAAAATGAACAGTGGCGAAAAACGCTATTCTTACTTGATAAAGTTGAAGATCGGCAACGTCTTGAAGCAGTCCTAGAAAAACCCAGTGTGCTGGTGTATAAAGGAACCATCAAGCCAACATCAATCTGGCTTACCAGGAACTTCTCACACCAAAAGCGTTTTGATGAATGGGTTATTCTCTATTGAGGATTTTGATCGTTATCGATTTTTTAGCGTAAACTCGGATATTCTCAATATGCTAAGTACTTCGCATGAACAAAGGCATGGGAATCCTTCCTCTCACTGACCATTTCCTCTTTACTTCTTACTTCTATTCTTACCCAACGATATTTTGTAGTTATCCGGAGTGCCTGAAATTTTCAGATTAACAAAACGCACCTTTTTCGATTCGTCCTTGTATTGGATTTCATCGTCACCTTCCGGGTTAGTGTTACCTTCTTTGTTTCCGAATAACTTTTGCATACCCACCTGGGTGACAAGCTTTAACGGTACCCTGATATAGTATTCCATGTTCATATTGATATCATGCTTGCCTGAAATCTCAATAAAGCCAAGTGTAGAGTTGATGGTCATGTTTGGAATTGACATCACGCCATTTATAATATCCAGGTGGTTGCTCAGCGTATCAAACAAAACCCGGCTAAGATTCTTATCCCGGAAATAATCTGAGACAGCATCCAACGCAGCGTAATGCTCCAGTCTGCCTTGCGTTACATGGATATCCATGTGGATTTCTGAATCATCCAGAATAGGCACCATGTCGGCATGCAGGTGTACTTTACCCTTTACTCGGCCGCTTAATTTACCATGCAGGTTCTCAGATACCAGGTGATCCTGTCCGAAATTTTCAAACTTGAAAAGGAGTTTGTCGAGGTCTACATTTTCCATTTTTAGATCGGGACTAAAATAGATTTTGTTTCGATCCGATCCGTTGAAATATCCGTTTAATCTGATTTTACCTCCGGCCGCAGCTAGCGACAGGGTATCAATGTAGATGTAGTGATCTTGTTGCGTTCGTGCCCGTGCATAGAAATCATCCAGCATGTATCGATGGTATTTTAGGTGACGGATATCAACATCGAATGTCATGTCTGTAAAGGGTAAATCGTAAATATTGAATACGTCCTCGTGATCTTTTGGCTGCGTGGTTTGGCCAGCGGGTGGTGGGTTATAATTAAATAGTTCATCCAAATCCAGCTGTGGCGAGGTGATGGAAAAATGATTGTCTCTTTTTTTAATAGTTTGATCCTTGCCCAGGTAGTAATTCAGGTTTGCTGAGAATTCACTTTTACCGAGTTTACCGCTTAGATTTTCGATTACCAGGTGCTCATCTTCATAATGTACTCTGCCTTTAAATTTCTCGAAGCGAAGCGGATGTATCTTCATTTGCGCTTCTAATTTATCCATGTAAATGTCGGCCGATTTTAAACCCTTGTTAAAATGAAGATCAGAAAAGCCATGTACGCTTAAATTTTTAAATTCTTCATGCCGGTAATCTTCCGGTACATAATTTTCCCCACCATAGGCAAAGAGGTCTTCCAATTGAAGTACGGTGGAGGTTAAATTGAATTCCACTTTGGTGTCACCGAGAGGATCGTCATTAAACCACAAGTCATAGTTTTTTAGTTTGCCGGTAAAATGAAAATCACTTTTATCAATCATTCCGGTAAAATCAACGATTCGGAAATCATGATCATCAACAAAGACATCGGCATGAAAATCATGAAGTGCATGGGGGTAGTGTGTAAGCTTTGCGTACAGATCTTCAATAAAAAATTCACCCCGTGGCAGGGTGGGTGATTCTGTAAAGGCACGTGCTGAACTTGTGAATTTCAGTTTTAAACTTAGATTTTTAATTTGCTCATCTACCGGTTTGGCTTTTGCAGTATCCATGGATGTGAGTTGTTTCACATCAAGTAACGAAGATGTAATGACCATTGTGGCAGTTACCGGATCGTTTGTGTGATGGAGTATGGCCGGCAGGTCACTCACTTTCGCCTTTATGGAAATATCCGAGTCACCCACCTTAACGCGAATATGATCGATCACGGCTTCGTGTCCATCCATCACAACCTTAATATCGATATCATGAATTGGAAGATGGTAAGCCGGTGTTCGGAAGCTCAGATTTTTTACTTCCAGTTCCGTAAAGTACGATTCGTTTAATTTTTCAATACTCTTCTCCGGGTGGGCCAGATCAATGATGTCGTGGAAGTTCATGGTCAGGGCCACATGTCCTTTTAGATCTTCAAGGTCAGTGATGTTTAGAAATTGTGAAAGAAAATCAAGGTCAAACTCTGATCGAAGCTTCATATCAATCTCTGGCGATTCAAAATTTCTCACCAGCAGATTTCCGGTGAAAATACCAGCTTCAGGTTTGGCTGAGAAATCCATCAGGGAGAATTCCATTGTAGATGCATTGCGTTTCGCACCTGTGGTAAAGTGACCTTTGAAGTAAAGTTGGTCTACTTTCTTTTTTGAAATGGTGTTGTTGATGAACGCATCTTCACAACCAAAGTCGGCTACTACTAATGGATTGTGCCCATTGGCAGATTTGCCCTTGATGGATGCTTCAAAAAATATTTGGCCCTGGTTATCGTAGCGCTCCAGGGTAGAGGCCAATTCGTCAGGTGCGAATGCAAGGAACAAATCAAAGTTTGGTTTATTGCCATGGAAATTAATATCTACGTTCATGTCGTCATCAAAGTCGATACTTCCATCCATCTTAAAGAATGCCTTTTCCAATTTTAGTTCCGATGGCTGAATGGTAAGCACCTGCTTATCTTCAGCAAAATCCAGCTGCGTTTGCAGGTCAAAATGTTTATGCTTTACAAATGTAGTATCACCTTCAACGAGTACAGTTACCTGGAACCGGCTGTCGAGTGAAACCATAACATGGTTCGGAGTTGCTTTGAATTTCAATTTTGCATTATCAATGAAAGCCTCGATGAGTATATTGTTCTCTTCATTTAGCTTCAGCAAATCGATATTAACAAGTTGAATGGATTTAATGTCCAGATGAAACTCTTCGCTGACATCTTTAATTTCTTTTTTGCTCGATAACGCATTGGTGATATTGAAGCTGCCGTCCTGGTGTTGAGTTAGTCGGATGGAGCCATTGGTTAACTTTAAAGCCTTAACTTCCATCGTACCGCGCAATAAGGTCCAGAGATCAAAGCCGAGGTAGACATCACGGACTTCTACTATGGGGGTAGTAAATTTAGTTTTGTCTTCATAGACGCGAACGTCATCCAGATCGATGGAGATGTATGGGAAATTGGCAAAGGGCGAGACGTGGCTACCGGCAATTTCTACTTCACCTGTAAAATCCTCATTCACGGTGGAGATTAGCTCCTGAACGATATCATCCTGTCTCCAGTAAATTATCACGAGTACGGTAGCGAAGAGCAAAACCGGAAGCAGGAGGACTCCAATCACCCATCTTTTCCATGCCATTTTCCTGTGTGTTACGGCTGTCATTTGTTACAATCGTTACTTAGATTATTAGTAAAATAGTCTGAGCGTTTAAATTAAGGATTGATTTCAAAAAAAATCAATCCATCGCTTAATCACGTATCTCTTTGTTGGTGGTGTGGGTGCCGTTGAATGAGACTTACCAATAAAGAAATACATGGGGTAGTTGTTACTGGGGCAGTTCATTTACCAAGAACCTTTTGCGAATCGATATTCTGTACGGATACTTTGATCGCCCTTAGTTTTTCAACGTATCCTCAAACAATTTTAGTATCCTGCGGTATTCATCCGTCCAACTGCTGGGTTCAACAAAGCCGTGATCCTCCAACGGATAAACAGCGAGTTCCCAGTTTTCTTTTTTCAATTCTATCAGTCGTTGCGTTAGCCGCACCACATCCTGAAAATGCACATTGGTGTCAATCATGCCGTGGCAAATCAGCAAGTGTCCTTTTAGTCCTTCAGCAAAATATAGGGGTGAACTCTTTCGGTAAGCAATGCTATCTTCAACAGGTGTGTTAAGTATGTTGGCTGTATAAGGATGATTGTAATGTGCCCAGTCGGTGACCGAACGCAAAGCAGCACCGGCAGCAAAGACATCAGGCTCAGTGAACATGGCCATAAGGGTCATGAAGCCACCGTACGAACCGCCATAGAGACCAATCTTTTTCGGATCAACACCCAGAGACTCAACCAGAAATTTTGCACCATCAACATGATCGGACAAATCTTTCCCACCCATGTGACGATAAATTCCTGTTCGCCAGTTGCGTCCGTAGCCTGCACTGCCGCGGTAATCAATATCCAGTACAGTATAGCCCTTATCAACAAGAAGATTGTGAAACATGTATTCACGGAAATAACTACTCCACCACAGGTGTGCATTTTGTAAATAACCGGCACCGTGCACAAAGATCACGGCAGGTCCGCTCGTTGCTTTTCCTTCCGGTTTATATAAGCGGGCGTAGACCTGTTCACCATCACGTGCAGGAAAGGTGATGACTTCCGGCTTTCGCCAGGGATAGGATTTAAATTCTTGCCGCTGTGATTGAGTAAGTTGACGTGTGCTTGATTTTTTGGTTGTTACCGGATTGTCCATCACATACAATTCCCACGGCTGATTGCTGGAGGAATGCAGCACAGCAATCTTTTTTTCATCAGGTGACAAGTAGGTGTTGTTTCCACCGCTCAGGGTGGTAATTTTTGTTGGAGCTCCACCTTCCAGCGGCAAGTAATACAATTGCCGGTCGCCCGGATGATTGATGTTGGCTTCGAAGTACCAGAACTTTTTGTCAGTGGAAATCCGTGGGTTGTATACTTCGAACTTTCCGCTCGTGAGCGCGCGCTTTTCGTTCGTTGCTACATCAACGGTGTAAAGATGGGAGTACCCACTTACTTCCGATTGAAACCAAACCCGCTTTTGGTCAGGCATCCAACCAAGGTCACCTGCGTTTATGCCTGGCCCTCCAATCCAGGCTTCGTCATGTTGATGATCGAGTGAATACAGATTTTCCGTAGCCACGTCCAGCAAGGCAATCCACCGATCTTTATTGTCTTTCGAACGTACATTCAGCACAGCATATTTTCCATCTTCCGACCACACCGGATTAAATGCAATAGCCTCACGCGCTTTCGGTTTATTTACTTCTGATTTCTTGGATGGATAATCCCTTTTGTAGTCTGGCTGGTTGGTAATTCCGGGAAGCTGATCCACACGCAGCATGTAAATACTGTCTCTTACAATATTATATATTCCAAGTTGTTGATCGGCCTGCGGACTGCCAACCTTAGGGCGTGTCGAAATACTTTCGGTATACGATGATTCGGTTACATAATTTGGAACGATCGTGCTTTTTGGATCGTCCGGATTTTTGCGCAGTATGAAGGTGATAAATTTTTCATCCGGACTGAGTTGTAAATTTGAAACTGTTCTTCCTTCGAGGTAAAACGAAACCGGACGTTTGGGCTTTCGCTGATCCGTTATTTTTTTTATTTGATCTGCTTTTTGCTTTCTATCGTGTAAAACCTGCATGGTTGTGAGTTCATCGTTGCTCAGCCATTCATCCTGTTCGGATTTTTTCTTTTCCTTCTTCTCTGATCCTGATTTAAAATCGGTTAACTGGGTGAGTTGTCCGTTGCGCGTATCAAGTAAAAATAAATTGCCCTCGGCAGTAAAGGTAATCCGTGAGGGAATCCGTGTAAATGCCGGACTACTTTCCCACGTAAGTGTGTTGGTAAGCTGACTGATCTTCCCTGAACCCGTTTCAATGATAAAAATATCTCCGTTGCGTGTAAATAGTTTTTTAGTGCGGTCTTTCGAATAAACGCCAGAGGGCGATGTGAGTGTGTTTAGTTCAATCGACTTCACAAGGTTAGGTTGCCCACCCGAAATCGAAACTTGATACAATGAATCATCGGGGTTAACTTCCGGATTCCACCTAAAATAGATGGTCTTGCTGTCTTCAGACCAATATGGGTTTGAGGGAGACGTGCCGATCCAGGTTTTGGGGTCGCGCATGATGTGCTGAACAGTAAGTTCAGGCTTTGTTTGTGCAACGGAAAGTACAGTGATAAATATGCCGAAAACGGTAGTATAGATTTTAAACATAGTAAGCGATTTAAAACTTGTGGGAAGTTGAATGGTTTCTGCGGACACAAAAAGACTTTTCGTGTAAGAGGTAAATAGAAGGTACGTGCGCTCAGTTACAGTTTTTTAAGATTGCTTCTTTGGCATCTTCATATTTCATCTCGTTGGCTGTAGCCAGATCGAGGCAGCCTTCATACTTTTTACTGCTGTAAATTTTTACAAGTCCGCGCTTATAGAAAACAGAAGCATCGTTGGGATAGAGTTTGATGGATTCATCATAATCGAGAATGGCGCCAACATAATCATCCAATGATTCTTTAGCTGCTGCCCGGTTATCAAAGTATACTGCTTCTTTCGGATTGAGCTCAATAGCTTTGGTATAAAGCTTAATGGCGGCTTTGTGATTGTCCATGAAATATTCGCTCAAGCCGATCATGTTATACAAGCCTGAGTTTTTATCATCAAGCTTCAGGCCTCGTTCGAAATCTGCGATGGCTTCTTTGTATTTTTCTTTTGCATAGTAGGAGCGACCTCTGTTTTCGAAATACGTCAGGTTTTTCGTGTTTGCTTTGATGGCGGTAGAAAAATTTTGAATAGCACTGTCGTATTGCTCCAATTGGTAGAACGACACACCTTTGTAGTTGTAGACCTCATCGCTGCGATAATTATTTTTCAGACTGAGGTTGTAATGTGAGATGGCTTCATCGTATTTCTCCAGCTCAGCCAGGCAAACGGCTTTATTGAAATAGTTAATACCAGACGTTGGCTTTAGCCGGATGATTTCATCAAAATCCCGAATTGCTTCATCGTATTTCTCCAGGCGCGTGTATGAGAGCCCGCGGTTCTGGTACGTTACGGCCATGGTCTTGTCTAATTGCAGGGCTTTATTGTAATCCACGATAGCGCTGGCCTGGTCGTTGAGATAATATTTGGCTAGGCCGCGATTGTTATAAGCCGATGCACTCGATGCGTTAATTTCCAGTGCGTGGTTAAAATCACCGATGGCTCCGTAGTAATCGCCCAGATCAATTTTTGAAAGCCCCCTTTTGTTATAGGCACCCTCTGATTCTTTATTTAAGCGGATGGCTTTATCGTAGAAGGCCACCGCACTATCAGCACGGCCCGCATCGTAATGGGCTTCTGCTTTTTCGAAATAATATTCGAAGGACGACTTTTTAGAAGTTCCTTTCAGGGAATTGGCATACGCGATGGCAGGTATGGTGAAAAGTGTATCGGAGAATTCCTGATTCAATTTTACTGTTTTAAACTTCATGATAAAATCATTCGAACCCTGCTGTTGTGATAGCATGGGGAAGTAGATCGCATCAAATTTTTTGTAGGACGCAAAAAACCAACTACCTTCCTTATCCTCAATTTTATTAATCAGGTAACTGGACGTATTGATGTAATACTTGCTTTTATCTTTCGCTGATTTCACCAGTTCAACAACGAAAGTTTCCAGCGAATCCAGTTTCTTCTTTTCAAGCAGCTTCACATGGTAGCCAAGCGTTTTATAGTTTGCCAGATCGTTGCTGGCATAATTAAAGGTATTGTTGTCTTTCTTGTTCTTGCCGGTATCGCCTGATTTTAAACGTTCCAGCTTATTCACCTTTGTCAGGGGGTTATATTCCCACGTTAAAGAGTCGTTTGTAATTTGTATAAAGGTGATGTTCTGAAATGCCAGTTCAATGCGCATGGCTTTGGGCTGTTGCGAATACAGTTTCGCTGGAAAGCATAGTTCATTAAAACACATGTCACCTTCCATGTAGATATTCTGAACATCAGTGGAGTTGATCGTGGCCTGAATTTTTTGCCGGTAGGCTTCAACGATCTGTTCTACTTTCTGAGCGGCTAACGACAGGGGCGCAAGAAGCACCAGTGCGATAATGAGTATTCGATTCATTCGGTTCTATTCAAGCATCAAGTTACGATAACGATTTCTAAAATCCATCTGCGGCATCATCTCCGCGCGGGTCGGCTCCACCTTCCAGTTTACCATTCGCTAAAACCAGGATTGCATCGACACGACCAATGCTGCTCCGCGACTCGAACGTATGGCCGTATCGAATCAGTTGAAGACTGTCATCCTTTAACAGAGCACCGAATTCTGGCTGTATAGTGTCGGGTATCCACTGGCTGTGGAATCGTTTCGCGGTTACAGCTTCCTGCATGGTCATATTATGTTCTAGCACATTTAGGATAGTTTGAAAGACTGAGGTGATAATTGTTGTTCCACCCGGAGTGCCCACCACCATCAGGAGATGTCCGTCTTTTTCCACGATAGTGGGCGTCATTGAGCTGAGCATACGTTTACCCGGCATTATTTTATTTGCTTCGCCTCCAATGGCGCCATACATGTTCGGCACACCGGGTTTCATACTGAAGTCGTCCATCTCATCGTTGAGAATAAATCCGGCACCAGCCACGACTACGCGCGATCCATAACCGTCATTGAGTGTGGTGGTTACAGCCACTGCATTTCCGTATTGATCAATAACTGAAAGGTGTGTTGTTTGACTCGATTCTCCAGGTTGCAACACACCCTCTTTGATGTCGCGGCTGGGTGTTGCTTTTTGCGGATCAAACGTCTTCATGCGCTCTTCAATGTATACCGGATGGGTGATCTTATCCACGGGCACTTCAAAAAAATCAGGGTCACCGAGGTAGGCGGCTCGGTCGGCATAAACCCTTCGTTCCGCTTCCGTCATCAGGTGAACAGTTGGTGCGGTATTCCAGCCCCACTCCTGTATCGGGTATGGCTCTACGGATTTTAATAATTGTATCAGGGCAATACCTCCGCTGGAAGGTGGCGGCATGGAAATGATTTTATAATTCTTGTACTCACCTGTAATGGGCTCGCGCCAGATGGCCTGGTATGCTTGTAGATCTTCATGCGTAATCAATCCATTACCGCGTTTCATTTCCTCAACAATAAGGTCGGCCGTTTTACCTTCGTAGAAACCGGCACGTCCGTTGTCACGAATTCTTTCCAGTGCATAACCCAGATCAGTGTGTCGAATAGAATCACCCGCCTTCCATGCGTTCATCAGATGATTGGGTAGTATAGAATTGAATTTTTCAAGGTCTTCCTGAATATAGTTCAAGCCTTCAGCTTCATGTTCGGTTAAAATAAAGCCATCCATTGCCAGATCGATAGCCGGTTGAACCAACTCCTTCCATGGGAGTTTTCCAAATTTTTTATGTGCCTCTGCCAGTCCCGCCACTGTACCCGGCACACCGCTGGCTAAATGACCTGTTTCACTTAAGCCCTTAATGACTTCACCGGTTTCTCCGAGGTACATGTTGGTGGTTGCACCTGATGGTGCTGTTTCGCGATAGTCCAGCGTGTAGGCTGAGCCATCGTTCAGCCGTACGACCATAAACCCTCCGCCACCGACATTACCAGCCGAAGGGTGTACAACAGCAAGCACAAGTTGAGTAGCAATGGCGGCATCAATGGCATTACCACCTTTCTGCAAAATTTCCGAACCGGCCCTGGATGCCAGCGGGTGAGCTGATACCACCATTGCCGAATCGGTTATCCTTCCGGTGATGCGTTCTTTCTTTATTGCCGTCTGGCAGGCGACTATTGAAATGACGAGTAAAAGTGGAATAAGACGTTTTATCATGAGGACTTTGGTTAAGTCGGCATAAAAGTATTAATTCAAAACGAAACTTAACTCACTCCATGAGCCTGCGAAAAGAAAAGGCTGCGCGCCTGAAAGTTCATATTCTGGAACAAACCCAGAAAATGATCGGAAAGAAACCCTTTGAAGATTTATATGTGGATGATATCTGTGAGAAGGTGAAGATATCCAAGGTTACATTTTTCAAATACTTCCCGCAAAAGGAAGATGTATTGCTGTATCACTTTCGGATATGGTGCCTGAGCCGCTCGGTTGATTTGCAGCAAAAAACAAAAGAGGGTATTACCGGAGTGTACTATCTGTTTGATAAACTGGCGGAAGAGTGCGAAGTCCATCCCGGCTTGATGCTGAGCCTGATTGGTTATCTGGCGGATTTGAAGAGGCCACCAAAACCCTTTCCGGTTAAACCGGAAGAAAAGAAATTACTCTTTCCGCATATCGACAACATAACTTCCGTTGAAATACTTTCCCTCGATCAAATGATGGAGAAATTTACCCTCGAAGCCATCTTTAAAAAGGAGATTACAAAAACCAGTTCAACCCGCGACATCACAAACTTATTAACGTCTGTATTTTTGGGTTCAATTGTTACCGCACACCTTAATCAACAAAGTCCGTTGAAGCATTTCTTTCGCAAAAACATCGACAACCTGATCAAGGGACTTTAATCTACTTTCTGATTTTCACTTGCCTGGTTCGGGGCGTATGCTTGTCTTTTTTACGGTCATACCACCGATGGTGATACTTGGGCTTAACCATAGTAGCGGATGAATTGGATTTTTTGCTGCACGAAGGCAGAACCAGGAAGAACAAGAGGAAAAGAAGGATTAGACTTCGCATGCAGTTGGGCCAAAAATAGATATTTTTTACTAACCGAAGCGAAAACGTTCATGCAAAGGATTCAATAATACATTCTGTTGACTATCTTTATTGCTGATTGTGAATAACTAGAATATGAGGCAGTCTTGGTTTGGCTTACTGATGTTGATGCTCGTTTCGGGTTTTCTTTCCGCCCAGGACTACAAAACCTACGATGATGGTATTGCGCGTTACAAGGCTGGTGAATACCAGGTTGTAATCGATAAATTTTCAGGCCTGCTTGCAGAGGGCGAACGTAACAAGAAGATAGAAGAGGACTTATACTTTTACAGAGGCCTTTCGTATTACAACACCCATGAGTATCAAAAGTCTCTTTATGATTTAGAGAAGAGTTTGGCGCTCAATCATTATAATAAAGGAACGATTTACTGGTACATGGCGCGGTGCCACGATAAACTCGCAAAACAAACCGAAGCCATTAGCAATTATAAACTCGCGCTTACAGCGGCAGAGAAAAACAGAAAACTTTCTGCGCAGATTTTAGCTGATCGTGCGCAGTATTTTAGCCGGCAGGGCGATGCAGCTGCAGCCCAGCAAGATCTGGCGCAAGCCAAAACACTTGACCCCAACAATCCGGAAATTGCCAGCGCCTCGCTTAAAAAGTCTGCGGCAACGCCCACCACCCGGACGGCAGGAGAGGAGAAGAAAACTACGCAGGTGATTGTCAAGAATAATCCAACATCCGAAACTAAACCGCAGTCGAATCAACCACAGGTGCAGCAGAACCAGTCTGTGCACACGGGTTTGGTACCCGCGCTTTCATCGGCCTACAAAGATGAAAAACGGTATGCCCTCATCATTGGCAACAGCAATTATCCCAAAGAAATCGGGATGTTAAGAAATCCGGTAAACGATGCCACAGACATTGCAACGGAACTTCGTAATTCAGATTTTGAGGTGCAGTTACTCACGAACGCAACCTATGTACAAATTCGCGAAGCGGTGCGCAAGTTTCACGATAAATTGACGAATGGTCCGAAAGATCAAACCGTTGGTTTGTTTTACTATGCCGGGCATGGTGTTCAATATCAGGATGAAAATTATCTTGTGCCCATTGATGCCAAAGTTCAATTTGAAGATGATGTGGTACGGATGTGCTTTCCGGTGCAACGCATGGTACTGGCCAACATGGAGCGATCAAATTCGCGGATGAATATTGTTATTCTGGATGCTTGCCGGAATAATCCGTTCCCAGCAACTTCGCGGGGTGTTGATATGGGGCTGGCTGAAATGAAGCGGGCGAGGGGTTCATTCATTGCTTACGCTACAGCTCCAGGTTCGGTGGCATCGGATGGTACCGGAAGAAATGGTTTGTACACACAAGAGCTGTTGAAAGCATTGCGCAAACCCGGACTAACCATTGAGCAGGTTTTTAAGGAAGTGCGCATGAATGTTCTTCGCCTTTCCGGTGATAAGCAATATACGTGGGATAGTTCGAACATCGTTGGAGAGTTTTTTTTCAAGCTCCAGTAAGACTGCGGGTATTTCTACATGAACATGTAGGCAGATTTTATGTTCACTACCTAGTACCTTAACCGTAGAATGCACAACCATCTTAATCTATGAAAACCAAATTTTACAGTCTTCTTATAGCAATGTTTATCATACCGTTTGCCTTGCTCGCCCAGGACGAAGGTACTGTGGTGAAGAAAGACCGATTTGAACGAAGCAAAGGAATTTTCATTGGCGGTGGTCCTTCCTTTACCCTGGGAAAAAACATTGGTGATTACAGTACCGGCTTTAGTTTCGAAGCTGGATTTATCAAGCGGGTAAACCGGGTTTTCTCCATTGGTCCATCCATCAGTTACATTAGTTTTAAATATGATCCTGAACAGACTGGGTTTAACAATGCCTTCATCAGTGAGTTGTATGATGAATTTGGAAACTACCTCTATGACCTGGGAATGGTTATCAACTTTACCGGAGGTGATCTTGGCCTTACATCGGCAGCACTTAACCTCAAGTTGAATTTTGTTCCCGTGAAAGATGATTCTAAGATTTCAGTGTATGGTTTTGCTAAACCTTTTGTTACACTGGTATCCCGCTCTGCGGTAAAAGGGGTAGCTGAACTTTACGGAAATGATTACGATCCGGATGAATGGCTTTACCTGGCGGAAGTCCCATGGGAAGCCAATGATCCCACATGGTCAGAACTGGGTGTTCAGATCAGTGACAAATTGCAGTCCGGAACGGAATTTACAGGCGGTATTTTTATTGGTCCCGGAATTGAATTTATGCCCGCAAAGCCTGTATCCATTTATGTGCAGGCAGCTTTCGGGTATACCTTTCCGCTTACGTTTGTCAGCACCTCATCGTACGAGGGCGGCACTATTGATGCTGTAACAGAGGAATATCCGATGGTGAAAAAGGGATTTCCTTCAGTAAACCTACAGTTTGGTTTGACGTTTAATTTCTAATCTCTTTGTGTTGAGTTTACGTATGCGCATTTCGGTTTTATCTTTTCTCTTATTTTTTCTTGTGCTGCATGGTACGTCACTGGCGCAATACAAACAATATGAAAATGGATTGGAGAGTTACAAAGCGCAAAAGTATGATGAGGCCATAGCCTACTTTAATGATTACTTCACCAAACTCATTAAGGATAAGAAAATTGATGTCGAAGTCTACTATTACCGTGGGTTATCGCAGTATAAAAAGTCTGACTATGCCATGGCGATTCCCGACTTTGAGAAAGCCATTGAGTTCAATCATTCGAACACCGGGAATATCCATTGGTTTTTGGCAAAGTCACACGATCGTCTTGGGCAATCGCAGAAAGCGCTGGACGAATATGGTAAGGCTATCAAAATTTTGGGAAGCGATAAGGCAACACATGCCAAGTTGCTCTTTGAACGCGGGCAGCTTTATTCCCGATCCAATAACCCTACGGCTGCATTTGACGATCTGTCAGCGGCAACAAAACTCAATCCTAACGATGAGTCGATTAAAGATGAACTGAACAACCTGAATAGGCAAACCCGAAGCGGTAAACAGGAAGATGTAGCATCGAATTCAAAAAAAGAGCAGAATAAACAGGAAACTCAACCACGTACAGATCCTCCCAAAAAAGAATCTGTTGACAAACAAAATAAGAATAATCCTGCTGCTCAAAACCCGGTTGTTATTTCAAGTGTACCTGCCACAGAATCCGTTAAGGAATTGAAGCCGGAAGCAACGGCAGTGGATGCTAAATCTGCCCTGGCGGAAATGTATGCCAATGAAAAACGGTATGCCCTGGTAATCGGTAACAGTGCCTATCCGAAAGAAATCGGTGCCTTGCGCAATCCGGTAAACGATGCAATGGATTTGGCAAAGGAACTTCAGAGTTCAAAATTTGAGGTTCAGTTGCTCACCAATGTTACCTATATTCAAATGCGTGAGGCCATGCGCAAGTTCAATGAAAAACTGGCAAACGGACCTAAAGACCAGACGGTTGGTTTGTTTTATTTTGCCGGCCATGGTGTGCAGTTTGAGTCAGAGAATTACATGATTCCAATCGATGCCAAAGTTGAATTTGAAGACGATATTTCACGCATGTGTTTCCCTGTTCAGCGCATGGTATTGGCCAACATGGAGCGATCGAATTCCCGCATGAACATTGTTATCCTTGATGCCTGCAGAAACAATCCATTCCCCGCAGCCACGCGCTCCGTCAGCCAGGGGTTGGGTGAAATGAAACGCGGCCGCGGATCGTTTATCGCGTATGCTACCGCACCCGGATCTGTGGCTTCCGATGGATCGGGAAGAAATGGGTTGTATACTCAGGAGTTACTCAAAGCCCTTCGAAAACCCGGACTTACGATCGAGCAAGTATTTAAGGAAGTCCGCTTGAATGTGTTACGGATGTCGGGCGACAAACAACTTACCTGGGATAGTTCGAACATCATTGGTGAATTCTATTTTAAGTTTTAAAGCTGGTAAAACACTAACAAGCATGCAACCCTTTGAAACATTGACCGAGGCTATACAGGTCTTGAAGAATAAGGGGTATGATCAGGACTTTAATCTTCATCCTGAATGGATAGAGTGTCCTCCGTTAAAACTGAAGTTCAAGCCGGAGGAATTTCATGTTGATGAGGTGCATCGTTTTGAAGGCATGACGAACCCGGATGACAGTTCGGTGCTGTACGCAATATCTTCTACGTCTGGAGTAAAGGGAATTGTGGTCGATGCGTATGGCGCTTATGCTGAATCCATAAGCCCGCTTATGATCGAGAAACTGAAAATCGACCGAAATACAGAATATTAAAATTTTCAGATCAAGTTTTGGAGAAGTTGATGCCAGCACTATCTTTGCAGTCCCTTTTAGGAGGTCCGGTAGTTCAGCTGGTTAGAATGCCTGCCTGTCACGCAGGAGGTCGCGGGTTCGAGTCCCGTCCGGACCGCAAAAAGCCTTGTAAGTCAATAACTTACGAGGCTTTTTTGTTTTTAGAGTCAACAACCTTGACTCGATGAGGTCCAGCGTTCGACAGAGATGCTAACGGAAATCTCAAACATGGGCTCGTACGGTATTGCAATGCGGAAGACTCAGTTTTGCTGAGTTAAAACTTTGAATTAACAGGTGATCGCGATGGTTGCAAAAAGTAGCAGAGTCCCTTACTCAAAGACTCTGCGCTTGATACTAGACAAGTTGATGCCTGATTTTACTTATTCACTATGGTAGCAGTTTTAAGCACTACCGTCATACCCGGATAATTTCCAGTAGCATCATCTTCAGCTGTAATAAAAAAACCTGTGGGTTGATGCGGGGTCACTGTCTTTAATGAACTCGACAACATTTTAGAGAACCCTTTGGTAGATGTTTTCAATTGACCAATATTCTGCACTCCGCTTTGTGTTGTTTCCATCCAAACCACATATACGGCCCTCGGTGGAGTAAGTCTGCTCGGATCCGCTAATCGCTTAACATCCAGATCGATGTTGTAGTTATTGTTATTATCTTTTTTAATGGAGACTGCTCCTTCTGCTGATGGTACAACAGAAGAATTTAGAAAGGTAACTTTCTTAGCACAAGCCGTAAACAAAAGTGCTAACACGGTAAGTAAGAAGATGTTTCTTCCCATAACATTCATTTTAGTTTTCATTGTTTTATTGTCTAGTTTATAATTACACATGGTGCATCTTGTGGCTGGCATACAAGGTGCGGTTAAATCATCTGAGATACCTTACACACTTTTGTATATACGTTATATATATCATACCGCTTTACATGTCCAGTGGTGCATGCTTCTCAAGACCGGTTAACTTTTCAAATAAATATTAAACGTAGTACCACCATCTACTTTACTCAGGACTTCTATTTTTCCACCCTGATTGTTTACCATTTTGCTCACAATAAAAAGACCGATTCCGGTTCCTTCCACCGCTGGCCGAAGCCTTGAGAATTTTGAGAATATGACACCTTGCTTTTCTTCTTCTATACCGACTCCATTATCCCGGATCGAAAGGAGGGTGTATTCTCCTGCCTTCTCTGTCTTAATTAATATTTCAGGTGTTTTGTCGGGTGCCGAAAACTTAATTGCATTACTCAATAAATTGTACATGATGCTCCTTAAGTTCTTTCTAGAAAATAATAATTCCGGTACCGTAATGTTGGTGGTGATTTTGGCGTGTGACTGGTAGATCTGATTTTTTAAGGTAAACCTCACATCTTCTATAATTTGCTCAATACTCACTAGCGATGCCTGGTCGCTCACGTCAGTGCCTATTTTTGTAATGTCTGTAAGCTCATAGATCATCGTCTTCATTGAACGTGCTGACCGCTCCATATTTTCCAATAAATTATTAACATCCTCCTGGTCATTTTTGATTAGCGCAGATTTCATGAGTTCAATGAGCAGCACCAGGTTTGTTAAGGGCCCCCTGAAATCATGGGACACAGAATAGATAAAGGTTTCGTGGTCGGCATTTATTCGTTCGATATCACGCTTGTCATTAATATGACCTGTAATATCCACGAAGGTGATAACCACGCCATTGGTGATATTTTTTTTGCGGATAATATAGGGCAGGATGTTGACCTGGAACCATCGCTTGTCGCTTGTCTGAATTTCCCTTTCAAGGTCACAGCTATTGCTAATCACTTCGTTAATGAATTCTACCATTTCCGGAAGTTGGGCCAGTGAAGGTATTTCCTGGATTGGTTTACCAATATCATTAGTGGTTAGGCTAAAGTGCATATTGGCCGGAGGGCTGAATTTGCGAAGGATCAAATCAGCATCAACAAAAAGCTGCGGTATAATGGTGTTTCTGAAATAGTTTTCCAGTTCCTCATTTAGCTCCCGCAATTTTTTTATTTCTTTCTTTTCTAAACTTTGAGGCTCACGCATTGCTGTTCATTAAATTAATGACGGTATCCTTGATGATTCCGTTGTAGGTTAGTGTTAATTTCTCCGTCTATGCCTCATCTTTTGTGGTACGCACCAGGCTTACACCCGAAATGAAAAAGATCAGTCCAAGGATTCCGAACGTGATCAATATTTTTACATTAGCATCACCGGCAGTGTTATTGACAAACATGATGGCGGCATACAACAAAGCGCCAATACCAAGGACTGTTAATATTGCGCCAAAAATTCTTTTTATGTTCATGGTAATTCCTTTCGACAGAATGGTAGTGGTTAGACAGCTTACCTTGCTGTAAAAACTATGCCACGTTCAAACAAAAAATGAATGCGGCCTAACCTTGCTTGTATTTGCTTTCAATACTATCATTGATACTTTTTGGAATTCACTTTCCTCAACATGTGGAAATTATTCTACGATCATCCGCTTTTAGAAATAGCAGTCAGGTAGCATCAAATTGGTTTGCTCATGTGATTTCATCAAATACCGGTGATGGCTATATCGGGCGCAATTGTTGTCAGGACGTAGAAAATACAAACATTATGAAAAAACACATTACGTTTCTATCACTGGTCATGTTGCTGGCGATGACAATACCGTACAATACGAAAGCTCAAAACAAAGTATGGAGTATGGGACCGGAAGTAGGTATTAGTTTATCCCGGTATGGCATGGATGCTGGCGACAATGATTATAAGCCCGGTGGGCTCGGTGGGCTGTTCCTTACCTACAGCATCTTGAATACATTTGCTGTAACAACAAAAGTTCTGTATTACCAAAAAGGGGCTTCGTTTGCAGTGAATAATACGAAGCAGACGCTTAATTATGTTGAAGTGCCTATCATTGGCCGCTTCTTTCTGAACAAGGAGGGTGCTATTCGTCCCAATATTTTTGTTGGCCCGTCATTCGGTTTTCTCACGGGGGCTAAACAAAATGTGGACAACAAAGGCAATGAAGATATTAGTGATTACAAGAATATCTACAATGGAGTAGATGTAGGCGTTACGGGGGGATTAGGTTTTAACTTTCTTCTTTTTACCGAAACGTATTTAATCCTTGATGCACGCTATACCCATGGTCTTTCCGATTTATCGAAAGCGAATGGTAAGGTGAATAACAACTCGTTTGCGTTATCGGCTGGTATTTCGTTTGGCTTTTAATTATTAAGTCAACAGGAGTAAATAGAATCAGCGTCCCCTATACCGGTGGCGCTGATTCTGATTAATCCACTAACCGTATTTCAATAGCCCCAACTGATTAGTTGGTACGTTGTGTTTCCTCTTCTGATCCGGTTCTGCGTGGTCGCGCCCCTCTGAGTTGTTGATTGCCGAAGGAATAGATTAGGTTAAGGATCAGGGTGCGGGTGTCAAAAGCCAACGTGAAATCATTTTTATAGCTGGGTGAATCAATCTTGCCGATAAACTTATTAGAATGAAAAACATCCTGCAAGCTTAACTTTGCTTTCAGGACTGATCCAATGGATTTCTGAATACCGATATCGACAGACCCCAGCCAGGATGTTTTCTGAATTATGTAAACCCCCGGTGTGCTGACCCATCCGGTTACTTCTACTGTCCATCCACGCCCGAACATAAAAGTATTCGAAGCATTAATTCGTCCGGATATTTGCTTTACCGTTGTTGGTACATCCAGATAGGCGTAATCAAACTTACTGAACACACCCAAAGCATTTACTTGCATATTCCAGCCCTTCATTATTTTGACAGAGAAACTCACTGTCAGGTTATAGGATTGAGACGTCCCAAAATTGTCAGGCGTGCGCTCGGTTGGAATAATTCCCGGAGGCGTTTGTCATAGTGTTCTGGGTATCAGCGTCAATAACCTTTACATGGACAACCAACTTTTGGGCATAAGAATGACCTACAATAAGGAGAAGGGCAATTAGAAGGGGTGGCTTAACATTCATATTCAAGGAGTTGATTGGAATCAATCGAATGTTATCATCTTTCCCACTTCATTTTTATACATTCGGCTAATAGGCAGTTCTTTTTTATTGATCACCATTAACTCGTGGGTGTACGATTCAATTTTATTGATAGCCACAACGTAAGAACGGTGTATCCGTATAAAGCCATCTTTGGGTAGCATTTCTTCCAACGAAGAGATGGATTGTTTGGTAATTACAGTGCTGGATTTTGTAACAATCCTTATATAATCTTTCAGGCTTTCGATGTACAGGATTTCATCCAGTACAACTTTGACCATTTTGCGATCGGCTCGAAAATATAAATGATCATCTATTCGATTTTTTTCTTTTTCAGTACCTTGTATTGATCTGTTGTTCGTTGGAAGTTGAAGCGTGAGATCCATTACCTTATTCACAGGTTTTAGAAACCTCTCAAATGAGATAGGCTTTAAAAGATAGTCTACCGCATTCAGTTCAAAACCCTCTACCGCAAATTTCCGGTAGGCAGTAGTGAAAATAACTTTGGGCGGATTTTTTAGGGTGCGGATGAAATCGGTACCCAGCAGTTGAGGCATTTGAATATCCAGGAATAAGAGATCCACCGGATGTTGTTGCAACGTACTTAAGGCTTCAACGGCATTATTACAAGTGGCGGCAATTTCCAGCGCTGGAACAGCTTCCATGTATTTCTGCAACACACCTAAAGCTGGTGGCTCGTCATCTACTGCCATGCATATTATTTTTTTAAAGTCTGGCATACTTTGGTGTTGGATTGAAATCAGTTCCGTCTACCGCATGCGTTAGTGATAATGAAGGTACTTGTATTTTCTCTAATGGTATTTCTAAGAACACATCAAATTTTTCCTGATCTGAACTGATTTTCAAGGTGTGAGTAGTAGGATAGATAATCTCTAATCTTCGTTTCACATTTTTCAATCCCAATCCGTGTTTGTCAATTACTTTCAGTGATGCCGATGGGAATTGCGGTTGGCTGTCTTCAGGCGGTAAATTTTTGGCTATGGGCTTGCTGTTGGATAGTGTAAAGCACATGTTTTCATCGCTGATTTTTATATCCAAGGTAATCCGTGGGTTTTCCAGCATCTGGCTGGCCCCATGCTTAAAACTGTTTTCCAGAAAGGGAATCATCAACAGCGGAACAATGAGTTTGTCTTTAGCCTCTCCTGTTATTTTAATTTGTAACTCTAATCGATTACTGTAGCGCACTTTTTCTAAACCGATGTAATCCTTCAACATTTTCAGTTCTTTCTCCAGTGGCACCAAGCCATTTTCACATTCTTGGGTCATATAACGAATAATTTGCGAAAGATTCTCCAATAATTCTCCTGCTGTTGGTGATTTATACAGCGCGAAAAAGTATATATTATTCAATGTGTTAAAAAGAAAGTGCGGATGCACCTGGGCCTTTAGCAGTAATAGCTCGGCATTTGTGTTGGAAATGGTAAGATGCGTTTTTTCTTCTTCCTTGAGATACCAGATTTTCAGCATTTTGTAAGCAATCACCAGAACGCAAATGGGTAATCCTATCCACGTTACAAAGTTACTTAGAATGGCTTGGGCCATTACATAAAATCCCGGATAATCGTCAGCCGGTAAAAACCAATACAGGAATAAATGAAGCAAGGAATTGTTGATGACAGAGGTAAACAGAAATCCTGCACCAAAGGCAACGTACTTTTCTTTTAGTAAATACTGAGGAACCAGCCAGTAAATAGCGGAATAGCAAAAGAGTATTTCTAACAATAGTTTGACAAGGGAAATTTTTACATGGAAGACCCGCTCATGCCACGGTGCCATGTCATAGTTTATCAGTGTCAGGCCAATCAGGAAGATAATTCGCATTGTCCAGAACAGAATATGGCGCGGCAGTTTATACCGTAGCTCATCTGATAGGAACAGATTATGCCAGTTTATTTTCATGACTATCGGGTTGGTTAAATTTTTCTTGAAGGTTAGAGACAGGACTCAGCCCTAAACCAAGTGAGAAGGTATACATGCACTCGTCTTCAGCCACTTTAAATTCGCAGGCACTGTGATACAATCCATTTAGTTGTGCCCTGGTCTTAGCAACTGCCTCCTGCCAATTTTCCAAATCATCAGGGTCGCACGAATACAAGGCTGCAAGCTTAAAAAAAAGCGAATCGTTTTCTATTTGAATGTTGATAGACACCTCACTTAACCCTTCCTCATTGTATTCAATAAGTTGAAATAAATTTTGAATCAGTCGAAACAGGGTGAGAGGAGTGATACTTTTATTTTGTGGAGTACCCCGGACCGTTAAACTGATGGCAAACTTCTTATCACTCTTTAGTTTTTTAAAGGCAATGACGTTTTGGATCATAGTCAGTTCCTTCTCTAGTTCGATAGCATCATCCTGACTATCGTACAAGATGTAGCTTAGAGTATCGGATAATTTCAATAGAAAAGTGGGGGACTCTGAATAGCCTGATTTAATTTTTTCCTGAAGACTCTGCAGTGCCTGCAAAATAAACTCCGGATAAAGATTTGCTTTTTCTAACTTTAGTTCATTCTTCACCTTTTGTTTCTCCAGTGCTCTATTCTCCTGTTCGCTTAAGTACCAGTTTTTCGTAGCCTTAATGCACATGGTGATAAATCCGAGACAAATCGCAATGGTTTGATTGTGCCAGGGTACCCGGTAGAGCAATCGACTTGTAACGGCTCCATCCCAGCCGAAAGAAAAAAATAAAAAGCTGCCGCCAAGCGCCACCAAATAGGTAATGAGGTAGGTGATTATAAATCCAACCATAAAACCAGCATACTTTTTTTGTTGTAAAAATTTCGGAAACAAAATATAAAGGAAGATATAGACCGACAGTACAATAGCGGGCAGAAAAGAGGCTGAATAGAGAAATGTTCTATTGACGTTTTGAAAGTGGAACACCCCAGCATAAACAATCCAAAATAGAATGTGCCGAATGATTTGAACAGCGTTTTTATTCGAGAAGATAAAGGTTTGGATAGTCATCGGTAATAAGGCCTTTCAAGTGTTAATGGAAGGTAACCAAAAGAATGCTGACCTCTATTTTAACAACCATGCTTTGTGGACGAATGAAAGATAGACTACTGCTGCTTGTCGACCAATGGCATTCGTCCATACGAAAGGCATTGCACCCTGCCAACCGGCTAAATTCGCCTCTTCAGGATGTTGGTCAGCGAAAAAGAAAATTTGGTGTACTGTTCGGCTGTACTTTCGATTATCACATAAAAAAAGCCATATGAAAAAAACCATCCTTTCAACAGTGGTAATAGTTACTATCTGTTTGACCCAAGTAAGCGCCCAAAATAGTACAACTGTTCCGGCCATTATTGCCGAAAGCTTTAAGAAGGAGTTCGTAAGTGCCTCTAATATGCGATGGGAAAATGTTTCTAAAGATATAATACTGGTCCGGTTTAATCGTCAGCAGGATAATCTGATTGCATATTTTAATAAACAAGGCGAGTTGATGAAGTGGGGCAAAAAAATTACGTTTGATGAAGCTCCCAAGTTGGTAAAAGAGAAGCTTGAGAGTACTATGAAAAAGTATGAAAAGAGTAATGGAAAATTATTCGTAACGCATGTCTATGAAATAATCGAAGAAGGTACTATTCGGTACTATACCAATATGGGCAATGATAATTTATATCTGGCATTGGTGTCAAATTATAACGGAGGTACCCGCATTATTAAGAAAGCTCCATCCGATCCGGCAAAAAATGATGGTGTTCTACTGGCCTCGCAAACTATCAAATGAGCTGCGCTATGGGTGAGCAGTTAGAGTACTGTTTTTTACCAACTTTATGTAGCGCTTTCTGTCGATAAATGGCATCTGTCTTTAAACTGCTGGAAAGTACTTGTTTAATTGGTTATTCCAGCGAATAAAAAAGTTTAAGTCATACTAGCCTCGTAATTTTATTTCAGGACGAAGAACACATACTTCTTTCGTCTCAGAGATGTTTGGGTTCTCGACTATAGCCAATCTTCCCTCCTAGGAGGATTGGTTATTTTTTGAATACCGGTAGGAATGGTATGTGCCTTATGGCATAGCCTCGGTCAGTTATTTTACATGAGGAAAATTTATTTAGCAGGTGTAATTACAATATTACGAAAGTCGATCGGTCCATGGTCACCTTGAAACATAATTGGTCCTGGTTCACTTTCCTTGTTATCAATAGCCCCACCGGTCATTCCGGGAATTTCCTGATTACAAATAATTGTAGTGCCATTGGCAACTACGGTAATCATCCGGCCTGTCAAGGTTATATCATAGCTTTGCCATTCACCTGCATCCTTGGCGGCCATTTCACTGGGTGTAAGAAATCCATAAACTGCACCGAGGTAGCCCTTCCACGGTTCTTTTCCTTTATCGTCTTCAATTTGTACTTCATATCGGCCACGTAAGTAAACGCCACTGTTACTACCTTTATCATATCGAAACTCAACGTGTAACTTAAAATCCATAAAGGTTTGCTCGCTTACCATGTTGCTGCCAGACTTTAAACTTCTAAGGACTCCATTTTCAACTATCCATTGATTAGGGCCCATAGCACGCCAGCCCGTTAAGTCTTTGCCATTAAATAATTGAATTGGTTCGCCCCACACAGGTTCAGTAGCCCGCTTAAGCAGTGGTGTCCGTGTGCCTGTCCATGAATATTTTTTTCCATCGGTATAGACCATTGTTCCTTTCAAGGTTTCACCGGTAAGTTCGCCTTCAAAGTCCATGTTTCGTTCGCCCGGTTCCCACTGTGGTGGGATGGAGAAGTTAAACTTGTTGTTCATAACATTAACAACAGCAACCGGACGAGCACTACCGAAGGCATAGACAAACCGACCTACTAATGTTTTATGACCGGAGTGCTCTACTTCCAGCCAGGAGGGAAGTTGCTGCCCGTCTTTCTCAATAAGCATATTCCATCGGCCTTCCAGTTTGTGTTGCGCCTGAATTGAAAAAGCGGTGAGCAGTATGAGTAAAAAGGTGAATCGAAAATATAATTTCATGTAAATAAGGTTAAATGTGTTTTATGATATCGGTTTAAAGTTATTCTGTGAAACAGAGAAATCAATTCAAATATACTTTAGTGCGGGGTAGTCATTCATGTTTATCATTTTATTGTGGAAGCTATGTTCCATCAGGTTTCGTGGCCAAAGGAGGTTAACTAGTCAAAAAAGCCTGTAATCCAACAACTTACCTGTCTTTTATCTTTTCTGCATTTCTCTATATTTTCATTACCGATATTAGCCAATCCTTCTAACTTTGTGCCCACAAAATCAATTCTATGCTCTTGGATTTTGAGAAACCCATCGCTGAACTGGAAGGAAAGCTGGAAGATATGAAACACCTGGCCAGCGATAGTGATAAGGAAGTGCAAGCCGCAGTGAAAGCGCTCGAGAAGAAAATCCTCGACCTGAAACGGGAAACGTTTGAAAACCTCACGGGATGGCAACGGGTTCAATTATCCCGGCATCCGGACAGACCGTATACACTCGATTATGTATATGAGATAACCTCTGATTTTATAGAACTCCATGGTGACCGAACCGTGGCCGATGATAAAGCCATGATCGGTGGCTTTGGAAGCATTGATGGGCAAACCTTCATGCTCATCGGGCAACAAAAGGGAAGAAATACCAAGCAACGCCAAATGCGAAACTTCGGTATGGCCAATCCGGAAGGCTATCGCAAGGCACTTCGACTGATGAAAATGGCCGAGAAGTTTAACAAACCCATTGTTGCATTTATTGATACACCCGGAGCGTTTCCGGGTCTCGAAGCAGAAGAACGCGGACAAGGTGAAGCCATTGCGCGCAACCTGAAAGAAATGTTCATGCTCAAGGTTCCGGTTATTTGCATCATCATTGGTGAAGGTGCATCGGGTGGCGCACTGGGTATTGCTATTGGCGATAAAGTACTGATGCTGGAAAATACCTGGTACTCGGTTATTTCTCCGGAGTCGTGTTCGTCTATTCTGTGGCGCAGTTGGGACTATAAAGAACAGGCAGCCGAAGTGTTGAAGCTTACCGGAAAAGACATGCTGGAGCTGAAACTCATTGATGGTATCGTAAAAGAACCATTAGGTGGTGCGCATACAGACGTGAAGTGGATGGCCGGTGAAGTAAAACGAATCATTCTGGAGCATACCAAAGAATTGCTAAAACTTACGCCAGAAGAACGTATTCAACAGCGCATCGATAAGTTTTGCGCAATGGGAGTGGTAAAAGAATAAATTTAGAAAGCGTAATCACATTAAGAAGGTTGTCAGCCGTATTGGTCGATAGCCTTTTTTTATTTCATATGCCGGAAGTCCTTAACTTGGCCGTCAGGAAACAGATTTGCAAATGAAACTTCATGTTATCAATACCGGATTTTTTAAGTTAGATGGCGGTGCCATGTTTGGAGTGGTGCCCAAATCGATTTGGCAAAAAACAAACCCTGCTGATGATAATAATCTCTGCAACTGGGCCATGCGTTGTTTGCTGATCGAGGAGGGTAATACAGTAATGCTGATCGATAATGGCTTGGGCGACAAGCAAGATGCAAAGTTCTTCAGTCATTATTGTTTAAATGGAGATGACACATTACTAAAATCATTAAACCAAGCTGGTTTTTCAGTTGATGATGTAACGGATATGTTTTTAACACATTTACATTTCGATCATTGCGGAGGCGGGGTAAAATATGCAGGAGAAAAGTTAGAACTGGTTTTCAAAAACGCCCGGTATTGGAGCAATGAAGAACATTGGCAATGGGCTACGAAACCGAATCCGCGGGAGAAGGCTTCTTTTCTACGCGAGAATATTTTACCGATAGAAGCCAGCGGCCACTTAACATTCATTAAAGAAAAGGAGGGACGATCTAGTCCATTCGATTTCATGGATATGTTTTATGCGTCCGGCCACACCGATAAAATGATGATTCCCAAAATAAAGTATAAGGATAAAACAATCTGTTACATGGCTGACCTGTTGCCATCGGTTGGACACATTCCATTACCGTATGTAATGGGCTATGATACACGTCCACTGCTTACCTTATCGGAGAAGGAAGCTTTTTTAAATGAAGCCGCTGACAATAACTACATACTATTTTTAGAACATGATCCGGTAAATGAGTGCTGCACCGTAAAGCGAACCGAAAAGGGTGTGCGCCTGGACAAGACGTTTCGGTTACAGGAAGTACTATAAATCAAGGAGATGAAAATGTGCAATTCTTTGATGACGCTTACTACGAACGTGTTTCTTAATTAAACATGAAAACAGGGCTCGTACTTTCGGGTGGTGGTGCCAGGGGTGTAGCGCACATTGGTATGCTGAAAGCGCTGGAAGAGTTTGGGATTACTGTTGATTGTATCGCGGGTACGAGCGCAGGTGCGATTGTGGGCGCGCTCTATGCATACGGTTATTCTCCCGATAAAATTTTTGAGATCATTTCAACCACAGGTTTTTTTAAGTCGGTTCGTCCGGCATGGTCTTTCACAGGCTTGTTAAGTCTGGATGGTTTACGAACGATGCTGTTGAACTATATTCCTGAAAATAATTTCGCTGTATTAAAAATACCCATGACCGTTGCGACTACTGACATCCGCAAAGGAAAGTCTGAATATTTTTCATCCGGAGAGTTGATCACGCCAATATTGGCTTCGGCATGTGTGCCCGCTATTTTTAATCCTGTTCAAATTAAAGGAAATGTATATGTTGATGGCGGTATTCTGGATAATCTTCCGGTACGTTGCATCCGCCACGAATGCGATGTGGTAATCGGTTCACATTGTAATTTTATTAGTCCTGATGTCGATATTAAGAATATTCGCAATGTAGTGGAACGCACCCTGTTGATGGCTATTGGCGGTAATACAATTTCCAGCAAAGCCTTGTGCGATGTATTGATTGAGCCACCGGGTTTAGGTAAATACAGCGGATTTGAACTTAACAAAGCAAGCGAGCTTTTCGATATTGGCTATTCGTTTACCAAAGCAAATTTCAGCAAATCGGATTTTGAGAAGATATGAGTAACCTTAATTTCCAGCAGCAAATCCTTCAGGGTATTCCGGATGTATTGCCGGCTCCAAAGCCTTATGATGCAACCGTGAGCCATGCACCAAGGCGCAAAGATTCATTGTCGGCAGAAGAGAAAAGACTGGCGATTCGAAATGCACTTCGTTATTTTCATCCGAAGCATCACGAAACGCTCGCACCTGAGTTTTACGATGAGCTTAAAACCTTCGGACGGATTTATATGTATCGCTTTCGGCCGGAGTACGCCATGCATGCCCGTCCGATTGATCATTATCCACATCAATCGTTACAGGCCGCTGCCATTATGATGATGATTCAGAACAACCTCGATCCGGCTGTGGCTCAGCATCCGCATGAGTTGATTACCTATGGTGGTAATGGCGCTGTCTTTCAAAACTGGGCGCAGTATTTACTCACCATGAAATACCTTGCCACCCTATGTGATGAACAAACCCTGCACATGTACTCGGGTCACCCGATGGGCTTGTTTCCATCATCTAAAGAAGCGCCCAGGGTTGTTGTCACCAATGGCATGATGATCCCCAACTACTCAAAACAAGATGATTGGGAAAAATATAATGCCCTGGGTGTTACGCAATACGGACAGATGACGGCCGGTTCCTACATGTACATCGGACCACAGGGAATTGTACATGGTACAACGATCACCATTTTAAATGCGGGACGAAAGATAGCGAAAGCGGGAGAGGGGCTGGAAGGAAAATTATTTTTATCCTCAGGACTTGGCGGTATGAGTGGCGCACAACCCAAAGCCGGAAATATTGCCGGCTGTCTATCGGTGGTGGCAGAAGTAAATCCTGCCGCAGCCCATAAGCGCCATGAACAGGGGTGGGTAGATGAACTGATTTCAGATGCAGGCAAATTGGTGAATCGTGTAAAGGAGGCTAAAGAAAAAATGGAAATAGTATCCATTGCCTTCATTGGGAATATTGTGGATGTGTGGGAACGTTTTGATCATGAAAACATCTTAGTTGAGTTGGGATCAGACCAAACATCCCTGCACAACCCATGGGCTGGTGGGTACTATCCGGTTGGATTGACGTTCGAACAATCCAACGATATGATGGCTTCGCAACCGGAAAGATTCAAGCAACACGTTCAGGAATCGTTGCGCAGACAAGCCACCGCTATCAATAAGCATGCTGCGAAGGGCACGTACTTTTTTGATTATGGTAATGCCTTTTTGCTGGAGGCTTCACGAGCGGGTGCTGATGTAATGGCAGCTAACGGCATAGATTTTAAGTATGCCAGTTATGTGCAAGACATTATGGGACCCTTGTGCTTTGATTTTGGCTTTGGTCCGTTTCGATGGGTATGTGCTTCTGGTAAACCCGAAGATCTGGCCTACACCGATGGATTGGCTGCGGAAATCCTGGAAGCGATGTTGAAAGAGTCGCCAACCGAAATTCATTCACAAGTAGAGGATAACATTCGTTGGATAAGGCAGGCAAACCAAAATAAACTGGTTGTTGGTTCGCAGGCGCGCATCCTGTATGCCGATGCTATTGGAAGAATTCGCATAGCAGAAGCATTTAACAATGCGATACGACAAGGTAAAATCGGTCCGGTTGTGCTGGGCCGCGATCACCACGATGTTTCCGGAACGGACAGCCCCTATCGCGAAACATCAAATATCTATGATGGCTCGAAGTTCACAGCCGATATGGCCATTCATAATGTGATCGGTGATGCATTTCGTGGCGCAACCTGGGTATCCATTCACAACGGAGGTGGTGTTGGTTGGGGCGAAGTTATCAACGGAGGCTTTGGACTATTGCTGGATGGAACTCCGGAAGCTGATCGTAAACTTAAAAATATGTTATTCTTCGATGTGAACAATGGAATCTCCCGAAGAGCCTGGGCCAGAAACCCGAATGCAATGGAAGCCATCAACAGGGCTTTGACACAAACTAAAAATTTATCGGTAACACTACCCAATGCGGTTAACGACAGCGTGTGGGAGAAGCTTAAAATTTGAGTCGATAGGTTTAGTAAATTCCTAACTATTGGATTTAACTTCCTGGTTTTCAATGCACTTGGTGTCCAGTATTTTTTCAAATAATTTTGGTAGAATTGCGTTGAGAAATGTGATGGAAAATTTCCGGCCTTTAATTTGTTAGGTATAGCAACATTACTAAAACCCATAATTATGAACACGCTGAAAAAAGTAGTATTTGTGTTTGCCTTGGTAGCGATAAGCTCAGGAGCTTTCGCGCAAGCGCAATTTTCTCTCGGACTGAAAGGCGGATTAAACTTTGCGAACCTGGATGTCTCAAACCTGGAAGGAACGTACAATAACAGAACTGGCTATCACCTTGGTGCATTCGCATTATTCAAGTTCACTAAAATTGGTATTCAGCCTGAAATTATTTTTTCAGAACAAGGCTCGAAGGTGAAGGACCCGAATCTTGGAAGTGTTGAATCTAATTTTAGTTATGTTAATGTTCCGATTATTCTCAAACTTTATACGGTTGCAGGAATCAACCTTCAGGTAGGGCCACAGTTTGGTTTTTTGACTTCGGCCGAGTTTGATGATAACAACATTAAAGATCAACTCAAGAACTCCGATACAAGTTTAGCGTTAGGAGCAGGATGGGATTTACCTTTTGGCCTGAGTATTGATGCACGTTACAACCTGGGCCTAAAAAATGTAAGTGATGATTCTGCCTATGACATCAAGAACCAGGTGTGGCAGGTTTCGGTAGGGTATAAGTTGATCAAAATCGGTAAATGATATTTGTTTTCTGTTTTGATGATCCTAGTTTTTTGCTTTTAGATAATTTATTTAGGACTTTCGCATAGTGTTAAACTAAACAATCAAACAATCATGAAAAAAATCATTCTGTCATTTGCATTACTAACCTTAGCCTTTGGTGCTTTTGCACAAGGTATAAGTGGTGGTATTAAAGGAGGTCTGAACTTGGCAAATCAAAATTATGATGTTGAAGGTTTTACCATTAGTCCTGATAATCGGACCAGTTTTCATTTAGGAGGATACTTGAATGTTGGTTTTTCCGAATCATTCAGTTTACAGCCTGAGTTGCTTTTTAACAGTGTTGGTGCCAAGTATACTGGAGATGGAGACTACCTTATGAAGCTGAATTACATTTCTGTCCCAGTAATGTTCAAATATAATCCTGCTCCGATTTTTAATATACATGCAGGTCCACAGTTTGGCTTTTTGATGAGCGCTAAAGGAGAATCGGATGGTGATTCTGAAGACATCAAAGATGACCTCAAAGGCCTTGATTTCGGATTTGGTTTGGGAGCGGGTGTTGACCTTCCCATGGGCTTAAACTTTAGCGCCCGGTACATACTTGGATTATCAAACATCGTAGATGAGTTAGACTCTTCTGATGGAAAGGTTACCAACAATGTAATTCAACTTTCAATTGGATACCGGTTATTTGGCGGAAAATAACTGATATTAAATTTATTTAGTTAGAAGGCCATCATCTAAGATGGCCTTTCTTTTTTAAGTAGCATTTGATTACTAGTAAGATTACGAGTGATTGGTTTTTTTTCAAAAGGTTGTCAGGATGCAACTGAATATCAGAATAAGTTTGTTTTAAGAAGTTACCTGGAACTTCTTTTAAGCGGCCTACATGTATATGGGGTTAGAAGTTTTGAAATATGTTCGTTAGATTTACTTAACTTTTTAACCCCTCATGTTATGAAAAAAATTATTCTGGGATTTTTTGTTTCATTGATTGCTTCTTCTGCATTGCAGGCACAGATCACGATCATTCCTAAACTTGGTAGCTCGTATGCGACCGTTGCGCTCAGCGATAACATTAAGAATGACTTCACTCCATACACCGACTATGGTTACAAAATTGGTTTCATTTTGGGTGCCGCTGTCGAGTTTCCAATTGTTGGAGATAAGCTATTTTTGCAGCCGGAACTTCTGTTTCACCAAAAAGGATGGGAAGAGACTACGGATTATTTTGGGTTATATGAGTCTTCTTATACCTTAAACTATCTGGAGTTACCGGTACTTTTCAAGTACAAATTAGGAAACTTCTATCTGAATGCCGGACCTTCGATTGCCTTTGGAATAGGTGGTAAGTACAAGGAAAGCTACTCCTATCAGGGCTTCTCGGAGGATTATGATGGAAAAATTAAGTTTGGTGATGAACCAGATTTTTATGAAGGTGATGACTATTATATCGACAACGGACTAGATTTTGGTGCTCAATTTGGTGCTGGCGTAAAGGCAGGTCCAATCATTATTGACCTCCGTTTTGGAATGGGCTTGTCGAATCTGTATGATAAGCCAGATGGTTTAAGTGGTGATTGGAAGAACCAAAACCGCTCCTTCCAACTAACAGTAGCCTATCCGATTTTAATTGGAAACTAAGTGTAGTGGTATTAAAAAAAGAAGCCGTTCAAAAAAGAGCGGCTTCTTTTTTTTGGGGTAACCTTGATAATTATTCTACTACTATCAAGTAATAATTCTTCTTCCCCTTCTGTGCCAGCAGGTATTTTTTCTGCAACAGCGCATACGCTGTTTTTTGATTGGCATCTTCAACTTTTATTTTGTTGATACTCACGCCTCCTGCCTGAATCATTTTTCGGGCTTCACCTTTCGAAGGAAATACAAGCGACTTTGTAACCGTAGACAGGAGATCGGTTACAGAAGCACAATTCGCATACTCGTCTGGTGTAATGCTAACCTGTGGTACGCCTTCGAAAACAGCCAACAATGTATCCTCATCAATACTTTGTAACTCTTCGGTAGTTGAATTCCCAAAGAGTATAGAGGATGCTTTTACAGCCAGATGATAGTCTTCGGCAGAGTGTACCCGCGTAGTAATATCTTCTGCTAGTGCCTGCTGAAGTTTGCGCAGGTGAGGAGCAAGGGCGTGATCGGCAATGAGGGCATCAATTTCTTCTTTTGCTTTCTGCGTAAATATTTTGATGAAGTTCACACCATCTTCATCGGAAACGTTAAGCCAATACTGGTAAAATTTGTAAGGTGATGTCTTTTTCGGATCAAGCCAGATGTTACCACCTTCGGTTTTTCCGAACTTGGTGCCATCAGCCTTGGTAATCAGTTTGGTAGTCAGGGCATAGGCATCGCCATTGGCTTTGCGCCTGATCAATTCTGTGCCCGTAACAATGTTGCCCCACTGATCGGAGCCTCCCATTTGAAGTTTGCAGTTTTTGTTCGCGTACAGCCAGTAGAAATCATAGCCTTGTACAAGCTGGTAGGTAAACTCAGTAAAGGAAAGCCCGGACTCCAATCGTTTCTGTACCGAATCTTTAGCCAGCATATAGTTCACTGTAATGTGTTTGCCGACATCGCGGATAAAATCCAGGAACGCAAATCCTTTAAACCAATCGTAGTTGTTCACCATTTCGGCAGCATTTGCCCCGGTGAAATCAAGAAACTTTTCGAGTTGCTGTTTTACACACGCTACATTATGCGTGAGCACATCTTCGGAGAGGAGATTGCGCTCAGCTGATTTACCGGAAGGATCACCGACCATTCCGGTTGCACCACCCACGAGTGCATACGGTTTATGTCCGGCCTTTTGAAAGTGAAGCAACGTCATGATTTGTGCCAGGTGGCCGATGTGCAGTGAATCGGCAGTTGGGTCAAAACCAATATATCCGGAGGTTACTTCCTTATTAAGCTGTTCTTCCGTTCCGGGCATTACATCGTGTATCATCCCGCGCCAGCGCAACTCTTCAACAAAATTCTTCATTATCATCAGTTTGGCGCAAAGATAAAAAAGTTGTGTAGAGGTTTGTGCGTGACCTTACTTTTCAGTTATAAAGGAGCCGTGCCCATTACAGGACACGGCTAAGGTTAACTGAAAAAACAAAATTGTTAATGGCCGATCACGTGAACCTCGCGTATGCCACGCGTTTCCACCTCAATATTTTTTCCAGGGGCTGTCTGTCGTTTGAAATCTTCTATGAGCTCCAGCACATCGTAGTCAATGGCAATGGAGTGTGTACCATCAATAATTACCTTGGCATTTTGGGGAACATCATCAAGACTCAATTGAATGCTGGCTTTATTCAAAAATGTAACTTCTTCCGAAAGCCGAATGGTGATAACCTCCTGATCGTCATGTTTCTCGCGTTTAAAGTGATAGGCGTGCTTATAGTTTTTGCGGAGGATGAAGAAAATGGCAAAAACCATCCCGATACCAATCCCTTTTAGGAGATCGGTTGCCAGGATAGCAAAGATGGTTACGATGAATGGAATGAATTGTTCCCAACCGAGTTTATACATCGATTGGTAAAGTGAAATTTTAGAGAGTTTGTACCCAACTATCAAGAGAATGGCCGCAAGGCTGGCAAGCGGAATGAGATTCAAAAAAGTGGGTATCAGAATGGCCGAGAGTAAAAGAATAACCCCGTGCAGGATGGAGGATAATTTTGTCTTTCCGCCTGCATTGATGTTTGCCGAACTTCTCACGATGACTTGGGTAATCGGAAGACCGCCAATTAACCCGGAGAGCATGTTTCCTACACCTTGAGCTTTTAATTCCTGATTGGTTGGTGTACTTCTTTTTTGAGGATCCAGTTTATCAGTTGCCTCAACACACAATAATGTTTCGATGCTGGCCACAATAGCCAGGGTAAAAGCCACGACATAAACCTGGGGGTTGTTCCATTGCGAGAAATCCGGAAGGCGGAAGAATCCAATAAAGTCACCCAGGGAAGATGCTACCGGCAATTGCACCAGGTGCTCGCCACCCATTTTCCATTCTGGCAGCACAGCAGCAAACAAGGCATTAAGTCCGATTCCTGAAAGAACTACAAAAAGTGCACCCGGTAAGAACTTAAATAAACCCAGGTATCTGACTTTGGGTAAGTCAAAAACGATTAACAATAAAATCGATACAACGCTGATAACCACGGCTCCCGGAGAATGGTAAACGAAAGCGTAGTAGATTTCGCTGAAGGTGTTGTGCCCATCTGCTTGTTCAAGTGCAAAGTCGCCCATAAAGTCCTTATCATACCCCAGGGCATGGGGTATTTCTTTTAGGATGAGGGTGAGGCCAATGGCCGCCAGCATGCCTTTAATTACAGAGGATGGGAAATAATAGGCGATGATCCCTGCTTTTAGAAAACCAGCTAATAATTGAATAATGCCCGCCACGAAAACGGCTAGTAGCAGTGTTTCGAAAGTTCCCAGTGTTTTTAGGGCACCCAAAACAATAACCACGAGGCCTGCAGCAGGACCGGAAACACCCAGTGGCGAGCCACTGAGGAGTCCGACTACAATACCGCCAACAATTCCAGCAATAATTCCAGAGAAGACCAGATCAGTTCGTCCGGTTGAGGCCAACCCAAGTCCTAGGCATAGTGGCAATGCCACCAGAAAGACTACGAGACTGGCTGATAAATCACTTTTAATGTTTCGAATAAATCCTGCGTTCATGGAAATCGGATGCTGCTAATAGAGAATATTTAAACCGTTGTTACTTTCGGCATGAGGCTGTCAAATCGGTAGATTGGCGGCAGGGAATCCTGCGAATCGAAGGACACCCCCAGGTCTTTGATCAGCCCGGTTTTTAAGCTGTAAACCCAACCGTGAATAACTGGTGAGTTTCGGTCTTTCCACGCATTCTGTATGATCGAGGTTTTTGAAAGATCGAAGACTTGTTCAATTACATTCAGTTCTGTGAAGCGATCAACACGGTCAGTAGGATCTTCGATAGCGTTCAGTTCATCACTGTAAATTCTGTAGACATCTTTAATATGACGTAGCCAGTTGTCAACCAAACCATTTTGGGCATTTTCCATTGCGGCTTTAACACCTCCGCAGCCGTAATGGCCACACACAATAACATGGCGTACCTTCAGAATATTAACAGCATAGTCAAGAACACTCAGCATGTTCATATCAGAATGGACAACCATATTGGCAATATTCCGATGCACAAAGACTTCACCTGGGTTGGTTCCGGTTATTTCATTGGCCGGTACGCGACTGTCAGAACAACCAATCCACAGTACTTGTGGGCTTTGCCCTTTTGACAACCGCTCGAAGAACTCAGGATCGGCCTTGGTCTTTTCTGCTACCCACTTTTTATTTCCTTCCAATAGTGCATTATATATGTTCATAATAGATTCTCAGATAATTGTTAATAATGGATTCCCCTCTTCTCTTGAGGAAAGAATAGGTTGGTTGATGACTTTTTTTGATGAGCAAGAGATGATCAACGAGAATGATCTGTTCTCTGGTGTGAATTCCCTACGATTCGGGAGGGGGATTGATGGTTTCGGGGTTCCCCGTTATGGGCTTGGCGCCATCACAAGTTTTATTGGCCAACTGAAAAGGCAACGTGGTGAAATCGAAGATGATAATTTTTTCTACCGAAAAATCGACTTCTTTATCGGCTGTGTTGTCTTTCTCTGATCCACCAAAGATGTCAGTTTCTTCTTCAGAAGCTGATCCGGCAATTAACTTGATGATGTTCTCCATCATCTGTTGGTTTTTGCAAAGCTTCAAAGCGGAAACCTCAGCCATGAAAAAGCTCATGTTCAGAAAGACCAATCCTGTCAGGATGGTTAAAAATTTTTCAATGCCTTTCTTTCTGAAAAAACTGAACATGGCGCAATAATAGTCTAAATTTTTCAGAAATCGCATGTATTTAGCGCCTATAAGGCTTTAAAACGGATTATAAAAAAACAAGAGTTCAGACCTTCGGATTATCTTTACGATCGAATTTCAGGATAATCAAAATCGATTTATCACAGTAGACACAATTCAACAACAATCATTTAATCCTTATGCAACAGCCCGATGCCTTGAACTTGGTAGCAGAATTTCACAAAACATTCAAACATCCAATTTTAGAAACTCCAACAATCCCGGGTGAAGACCGCTGCAGGCTTCGGGTGGCACTTATTGCCGAAGAATTGAAAGAATTGGAAGTGGCCATTCTGGAAAAGGATGTTGTGGGAATAGCCGATGCTTTATGCGATATTCAATATGTCTTATCCGGTGCCATTCTTGAATTTGGAATAGGTGAAAAGTTTAAACCCCTTTTTGAAGAAGTTCAACGCAGCAACATGAGTAAGGCCTGCAATTCGGAGGAGGAAGCAAAGGCAACGGTTGCGCATTATTTACAGAAAGACGGAACCGAGTGTTATTACAGTCAGCAGGATGGAAAATGGCTTGTCTATCGCAAATCTGACAATAAAACGATCAAATCGATCAATTATAGTCCGGCTGACCTGGAAGGCATTCTCAATAAATCCTAGATATAAAATTCAAATTGGAAAACAGCCTCCTGGCCGCGTTGCTGCAAGGGATTGATGGCTATTATCTGTGCCTCATTATAGGCTTTTATAAATTCTGTACGACTGATCCGCAATTTAGATTGGCCTGGTTTAATACGATGGTATTGCATTCTGCCTGAAGAATTGGCCGTGGCACTAAATACGAAATCATATTTCAATGGAATGGGAGAGGGGATATAGCGCATCATCAGCAATACATATTTCTAAATTCCAGGTGAATCATACTGTTCTGCCGGTCATTGTACTGGGCCAGCAGCGCATAAGCCCATTGCGGAACGTACTGCCCGTTTACCTCCAGATTTTCAATCTTTAGACAAAGCTCTTTTACGTAGAATCGTATCTGATCCAGATTCTTGCAATCTGATGGTTTTTCAAAGTTTTTGGATGTGAATGATCTCAACTCCATTTCAATTCTCCTTTTCTGGTAATCGCTCATATCTGTGTATTAATGCACAAGTTTATGTAAAAAAATAGTTAAATAAAAATAAATACTGTGTAAAAATGCACAAGTTAGCATGAGTACAGAAGTAAGGAATAACATTCATGTAGTGAATCATTAAAATGCGATAACCTCTTGAAATAATATTGGTTAAGGCTATCTATTGCTAGAAATAATTGAATTTGATTTGTGTATATAAAGGCATAAGCAGAACAAGATAATCGGGCTTAAGAGCGTTGGGTAGTCAAACAACGTACTTCGAATTGTATTTGAATGATGCCAGACATGATTAGTTCTCTTAACAGAAAACCATCAGCATTTCTAATTCAGGGTTAATCCTTATATTTAAAATCTTTAAAACACGCTATGCAGAATATACAGTCAAGTCCTTTTTTATCGGCCTGGCATATGGCCATGCTCATTGGAGCAATTGCCATGATTGCGATTGGCATACTGATCTATCTAATACACAAGCTTAAAGTCGCATCCATAAAAGATTACAAGGGGAAGTATGACTATATCAATCGGAAGGAAATCAAAAATTACGAGTGGATATTCATCTGCATCGCCATCAGTGCGGCAATGGTCATCAACCGGTATGGCATGGATAAGCTCTACGAAGTTGAAATCTGGTTCTTTGTTCGTCTGTTCATATCAATTGCCGGTGGTACGTTAGTCGGTTATGTTTCCTTCCTGATTCTGGAATTTTACTACCCTAAAGTGATTAATAAAAAGTTAACGAAATGGCGATACATGCCCAGGGTAAACCCCAAAACAGGAAAGAAAATGCGTTTGCTGGCTGAGCATGAAGAAGATGTTCATCTCGATTCAGGCATGAAAGCCGAGGAGGATGTGTTCTCTATTGATTATGATGTGTGGTATGACGAGTCATCGGGGGATGTGTTAATTGAGAAATACCAGGGGCATCTGCAGGCGCTCAAATGCAATAATTGCGGGTTCTTTACAATGAAAGTTGTAAGGGAAGAAATTACGCGGCAGGCAACTGCTACAGCACCAGGTGAGTTGATTAAGCACTACGAATGTTCATATTGCAAGTCCATCCGCGCTACTGCGTTTAAAATATCAACCATGGAGGCGGATGATTTCAAAAAGGAAAAGCATGTATTTCAAAAGAATAAGGACGTAGTACTGGTTAAAGTCGAAATACGGTCTGCCGCTGGCACATCCAAATTCTTCGAGTTTGCTGACTTAATGCAAGCTCAAAAGTTTCTGGATGAAGTCAACGAGAAAAAAATAGATAATTAATTGGACCATTTTTTGATTTGTTCGTTTTGATCAAGAAAGAAAAAAGAATGAAAAATGTGATGCGGCAGGTAGTATTGGTTGGAGCCCTGGTGAGTTCCTTCTTTTTATCGTTTAGCTTTCCGGGTGATACCACTACGTTAAAGCCCAAACCCATTTATGGGAAGGAAGCCAAAGTAGTAGCGTATATTCTGGACAATAACCATTATCGGAAAATTCAGTTGAACGATTCGTTGTCATCGGTTATTTTGGATCAGTTCGTCAAAAGTCTTGATAACAATAAGAGTTACTTCACTACTGTTGATTTAGCCTCTTTTGAAAAATACCGTTACCAAATTGATGACTTAACACGAGCCGAAAATGTTGAACCTGCCTACGTTATATATAATCTTTTCAGGCAGCGGTTTACCGAGCGAATGGACTATGTTCTGAATACGTTGGTATCTCAGGATTTTGACTATTCCGTAGAAGAGTTTTATGAAACTGACCGTGATAAAGAACCCTGGTGCAAGAATACAGCAGAGCTAAATGATGTTTGGCGTAAGATAATCAAGAGCCAGGCATTGAGTTTAAAACTTGCCGGTAAGAAGCAGGATGAAATTCAAAAGACAATTTCCGAACGGTATACCCGCTTGATAAAAACATATTCGCGTGATGTGAATGCGGAGGATGTTTTCGAGATATACATGAACAGTATTACAGAAGCATACGATCCACACACCAATTATTTTTCACCAGCTGCAGCCGATCGCTTTAAACAAAGCATGAGTCTTTCACTTGAAGGAATTGGCGCAAGGCTTCAGACCGATAATGATTATACCCGGGTGGCAGAAGTTATTCCCGGTGGTCCTGCCGAAAAAAGTAATTTGATTCATAATAATGACCGGATTATTGCTGTCGCCCAGGGCGATGAAGGTGAAATGATTGATGTGATTGGCTGGCGCATCGATGATGTTGTAAAACTCATCAAAGGTCCTAAGGGCACGAAAGTTCGCTTACTGATTCTTCCATCGGAAACTGGAATTAATGGTCCTTCGAAGGAGATCAGCCTGATACGCGACAAGATAAAACTGGAAGATCAGCAAGCCAAGAAAAATATTATAGAGTATAACAAAGACGGTAAACAGCAGAAGTTGGGTGTTATAACCCTGCCGAGCTTTTATATGGATTTTGCAGCCTATCAAAAAGGCGATCCGAACTATACCAGTACTACACGGGATGTGAAGCGGTTAATTAAAGAATTGCAGACGGAAGGCGTGGCCGGTTTGGTTTTGGATTTGCGTAACAACGGAGGGGGTTCCCTGACGGAGGCAATTGACCTGACAGGACTATTTATTAAGAACGGCCCGGTTGTTCAGGTGAAAAACTCCGCCAACAGAATTGAGGTGGGTACAGATGATGATCCTACTGTATTTTATAACGGCCCATTAGTGGTTTTGACGAATCGGTTCAGTGCTTCGGCCTCTGAAATTTTTGCAGGTGCTATACAGGATTACCACCGCGGGGTAGTGGTGGGGGAATCAACCTTTGGCAAAGGAACGGTGCAGACGGTTATTGATCTCGATCGTTATATAACGGATTCTAAAGATCCGGTGGGTGAACTAAAACTAACGTTTCAAAAATTCTACCGGGTAACTGGCAGCAGTACGCAAAATAAGGGTGTTACACCAGATGTAAAATTGCCAACAGCTCTTGATGCAGAGCAGTTTGGTGAGAGTTCAAATCCAAGTGCGCTTCCGTGGGATGAAATCCGGGGCACCCTTTACCAACGAACTCCGGTCATCAACGACAAGATTATTTCAGGACTAAACAAATCCTATCAGGAGCGCCTAAAAAGAGATGATTCATTGAACCGTTTTGTAAAAGAAACTGAAGAGACTCGAAAGAATCTTGCGCAAACAAAAATTTCTCTGAAAGAAGAAGTTCGCAAAAAGGAACTTGAGGAGGCAGAAATGAAAAAGTCAGCGAATGATAAGTTGAATTCGAAACTTGTGGATAAGGAGTTGGGAAAGACAACTGACATTTTAACCCTTGAGGACGAATACCTTCGTGAAGGACTATTTGTATTGAGTGATCTGATCAACTCAAAGATTGGTTAGTTCATATACTAACACATTGAAAAAGGCAGGCAGCAATACCTGTCTTTTTCTTTTTAACGCATTTGATATTAAAGTATCCCTTTTAAGTCTTATTTTGGAAGTTGCATAGCCAGCACGCATGAGTGAAGAACTTCTCAAAGCAATAATTCAGCTTTTTGCCATTGTAGCACGTGAACGTATCACGGAAGATGAACGCAATAATGTAAAAGATTTTCTTAGCGTACATCTTAACCGAGAAGCCACCACGTACTTCCTGAAGCTCTTTGACGAACTCAGCCAATCCCGGGAGGCGGATGAGGAACGTCACAGTCATAACCTTGACCCTGAAACGCAGCAATTTGTTGATGACTGGGCCAAGATTATGCAAATCGTGAAGCAAGTCAATCAGGCATTGACGATGCAACAGAAATTGGTACTCATCATCAAGATCATTGAATTGGTTTTTGCTGATATGACCATTTCCGATCGGCAAGGCAATTTGATTTTCTATATCGGGCAGGCGTTGCGGATTCCTAAGACCGATGTTCAGGCACTTCGGAATTTTGTTACCGGCCAGGATATTGATGAACTTGGTTCAAAGCATGTATTGATAATCGATGAAGGGTCAGATGACCAACCCTATCCGGGCCCACGGATAACAGAAAAAAACCTTACCGGACTTATTGCGATACTCCGCCTGCAGGATGCTGAAACGTATTTTATCAAGTATCTCGGTATATCAACACTCTACCTGAATAGTATCCTCCTGAAGAGTAGAAAGGTTGATATATTTCCAACCGGCAGTACCATTCGCGGTGACAAGGTTGAAACAATTTACTACAGTGATATTATTGGAAAATTTTTGATTGGTGAAAGCCAGCTGAAGATTTCATTTTCTGCCGATCACATCTTTTATCATTTCAAAAGTGGCAAAGCAGGCCTTCAAAATGTAAACATAGCCGAGCACGGAGGAAAGCTTATTGGATTGATGGGCGCAAGCGGATCTGGAAAATCCACACTTTTGAATGTGCTCAATGGAACAGAGCGCCCATCCAGTGGCCGTGTCATCATCAATGGATTTGATGTACATGAAAATCCGAAGAAGGTTGAAGGTGTTATCGGATATATTCCGCAGGATGATTTGCTCATTGAAGATCTGACTGTATTCGACAACTTGTTTTACGCAGCCAAACTTTGTTTTGGAAATAAAACGGATGAGGAAATTATCAAACTCGTCATGCAGGTCTTATATAATCTCGGGCTATCCGAAATTCGCGATCTGAAAGTCGGTTCAGTTATGGAGAAAACCATCAGCGGTGGCCAGCGGAAAAGATTGAACATTGGCCTGGAATTATTGCGTGAGCCATCCGTACTTTTTGTTGATGAGCCAACCTCTGGTCTTTCTTCCCGTGATTCTGAGAATATCATGGATTTGCTGAAGGAACTTTCACTGCGGGGAAAGATGGTATTCGTGGTTATTCACCAGCCATCATCGGATATTTTCAAAATGTTTGACACGCTCATCATTTTAGATTCCGGAGGCTTTCAGATTTACTACGGTAACCCGGTTGATGCGGTGCTGTATTTTCGTGACATCATTAATGCTGCAAACAAAAATCAGGGCGCCTGCCCGGAGTGCGGCAACATTAATCCCGAACAGATATTTAATATCATTGAAACTAAAGTGGTGAATGAGTATGGTCGCCTGACCAATACACGAAAGATTTCTCCTGGCCAATGGTATCAGTATTTTAAGCAAAAGATAAAAATTCCGAAAGTTCAGCATATATCCGAATCGATACCGGTCAGTCAGAAAATTCCGAACGGAGTTAATCAGCTAAAAGTATTTATTACGCGTGATGTGCTTTCGAAACTCGCAAACAGGCAATACCTCACCATCAATTTACTGGAAGCTCCAGTATTGGCTTTTTTTATTGGCTTCATGGTGAAGTACTACAATGTGTTGGATGGAAATGCAGCCTATACATTTTACAACAATCAGAATATTCCGGTCTACTTTTTTATGAGTGTGGTGGTAGCACTTTTCTTTGGCTTGACGGTAAGTGCAGAAGAGATTTTCAGAGACCGTAAAATTTTGAAACGTGAGCAATTCCTTCACCTGAGCAGAGGGAGTTACCTTTTTTCAAAGGTGGCGATCATGTTTACCATTTCTGCCATTCAAACAATTCTTTTTGTTTTAATCGGCAATCTGATTCTGGAAATTCCACTGACGGAACTACGTTATTGGTTCATTTTATTCAGTTGCGCCTGTTTTGCAAATATGCTGGGACTGAACATTTCTTCTGCCTTTAATTCAGCAGTCACCATCTACATCCTTATCCCACTGCTCATCATTCCTCAACTATTATTGAGTGGCGTGGTGATCAATTTTGATAAGTTTAATCCAAGTGTGGGCAAGCCGATTGGTATACCCGTCATGGGTGAAGTGATGGCCTCGCGGTGGGCTTTTGAGGCTTTTATGGTTACACAATTCAAAGACAATCCATTTGAAAAACAGTTCTATGAGCTGGATAAGGTAATCGCGAAATCCATGTACAAGCGTAATTACTACATCAATAATCTGGAAACAAAGCTTGCGTATTGCCTGAACAACTCCAATCATTGGCGTAACCCTAATCATGAAAAGTTGGCCTATTCGCTGAATCTTCTTCAGCATGAGATACGCCAGGAATTACAGGTTGTAGGAGAGGATAAATTTCCGGTAATAGATCGTTTGGAGATTGGCAAGTTTGATTCTGCAGTTCATCAGCAAACGCAGAAATTCCTGACAGCCTTACGTGTATTTTATGGAACTAAACTGGCACAAGCAGAAGAAGAGAAGGAAAAGATCATACAAGAAGCTACGGATACAGAAGAAAAGGCAACCCGTTATAAAAGATTACGCGATCAGTACGTTAATGCAGCCGTGACAGATGCGGTAAAAAATGTGTCGGATCAGGATCGTATCGTGGAGTTTAGGGGGCAATTGACCCAAAAAATTGATCCAATTTATAACGATGAGCACCGCCCTAAAAATGTATTCGACTTTACCGCTAATTTCTTTCAACCCACTAAACATTTTTTAGGGAGGTCATTTGAAACGCAGTACTTTAATCTAGTTGTTATCTGGTTGATGACTTTTTTTCTATTTGTAGCCTTGTATGCCGATGTGTTGCTGTACATGGTGAATTTCTTTGAAATGAAAAGAAAGTACAGAAAGAGAGATGCCTGATAAAACTGGAAATATATATTTGCAAAAAATTATTCTTACTAATGATTAACGCCATGATGAAAAAAAATTACTCCAAATTATTGCTTTTAGTGTATGTGCTGGCACTTTTTGTTGTTGCATGTTCCGGTAAAAAAGAAGCTCATGATCACGAGCATGAACATGAGGCCTCAGCAAGTGATGAGCACGATTGGAAAGAAATGGACAGCTTCCACATGATTATGGCCGAGACCTTTCATCCGTACAAGGATTCGGCTAACCTTGAGCCAATTAAAGTGCATGCCGAGCACCTGGCCATTGAGGCTGAAAAGTGGTCTTCTGTTGCACTTCCGGAGAAAGTGAATAACGATGAAGTTAAAGCCAATATCGAAAAACTTAAAGCCGATACGCGCGCACTGGCTGATGCTATAAAAGCAGGCTCATCCGATGAAGCGATTGCCGCCTCCCTGACAACGGTACACGATCAGTTTCATAAAATTCAGGAAGCGTGGTACGGTGGTCATGATAATCATCACAAGGAAGAACATTAACAGGTATTGTGTGTTAAAAAAGTTACAGTTGATAGTGAAACCTGTCAACTGTTTTTTTTATGTTAAAAGTTGCTTGGACTGAACATTATATTTTGCCGCTTCCGCCTGGACATCGGTTTCCGATGAGCAAGTATGAAATACTTCCACAGCAACTGGTATATGAAGGCACGCTCTCAAGTGAAAATATTTTTCATCCGCATCCGGTAGCGGAAGCGCATATTCTTTTGGCACATGATGCAGAATATTGGAGAAGGTTATCCGGGTTATCCCTGACATCAGCTGAAGTCAGACGAACCGGATTTCCATTGACCCAGCAACTCATTGACCGGGAACTTATGATTACCCAGGGAACCCTGCAGTGTGCAACGTATGCTTTACAATACGGTGTGGCCATGAATATTGCGGGAGGGACACACCACGCTTTTTCCAACAAGGGAGAAGGATTTTGCTTGTTAAATGATATTGCTGTTGCGGCACATCATCTGCTCAGCAAAAAACTTGTCAACAAGATTTTAGTTGTGGATTTGGATGTGCACCAGGGCAATGGAACCGCACAGATTTTTCGCAATAATCCACAGGTGTTCACATTCAGTATACATGGCGCCAATAATTATCCGCTTCAAAAGGAAAACTCCGATCGTGATATTGGCCTACCGGATTATGCGGATGATAAATTTTATTTGGGTATCCTGGATGTTAACCTGAAGGAAGTGCTGGATGAGGTTCAACCTGATTTTATATTTTACCAATCGGGAGTTGATATTTTAGATACGGATAAACTCGGACGACTGAATGTAACACGAGCAGGTTGCAAAGAACGCGATCGTATGGTATGGCAACTGGCCAGGCGTTATCGCATTCCCATTGTGGCCAGTATGGGTGGTGGCTATTCCCCCGATCTGCGCGACATTATTGAAGCCCATGCCAATACATTTCGGTTAGCACAGGAGATTTTCTTTTAGTCATACTGCTCTATCTGGCTTTTGCACGAATGGTAATTCTACTTATCTTTCCCTGAAGTAGATTTTTCAGTATGGACGCAACGGTCATTACTCCTCAGGAAAAGAGGAAGCTTTGGTTTGTTATAACGGCATCATCAGTTGGTACGCTTATCGAGTGGTACGACTTTTATATTTTTGGAAGTCTCGCTACAATTTTATCGGTTCAATTTTTTCCGCAGACTAATCCAACAGCAGCCTTTCTTTCTACACTGGCAACATTTGCCGCTGGATTTATTGTTCGCCCGTTCGGGGCCATCGTGTTTGGAAGACTGGGCGATATTGTCGGCAGGAAATATACATTTATGGTAACGCTGGTGCTGATGGGAGGCTCCACCTTTGCGATTGGTTTAGTACCGGGCTATGAACGCATTGGTCTTTTTGCTCCCTTGATCGTCCTGATTCTTCGCTTGCTTCAGGGTTTGGCCCTGGGAGGAGAGTATGGTGGAGCTGCCACGTATGTAGCCGAGCATGCACCTGCAGCAAAGCGCGGATTTTATACCAGTTTTATTCAAACTACGGCTACGCTCGGACTCTTTGTTTCCATTGGTGTTATTCTGGCAGTTCGCCAATCTGTTGGCATTGAAGCGTTCAGCGCCTGGGGATGGCGGATTCCTTTTATCCTTTCCGCAGTACTTGTTGGTGTTTCTGTTTTTATCAGAATGAAAATGGAGGAGTCACCTTTGTTTGCCAAGATAAAAGCAGAAGGCAAAGTTTCTAAAAACCCAATCAAGGAAAGCTTTGGAAAGAAAGAAAACCTTAAGCTGGTGTTGATTGCGCTGTTCGGAGCAACAGCAGGTCAAGGGGTTGTTTGGTACACAGGGCAGTTTTATGCGATGACATTTATTGAAAAGACGTGCCAGGTTGAGTTTGTGCAAACCAGAAACATTATTGCAATAGCCTTGCTGATTGGTACACCACTCTTTATTTATTTCGGATGGCTCTCCGATCGCATCGGACGAAAAATGATTATGATGGTGGGAATGATTCTCGCAGTTTTTCTGTATCGGCCGCTCTACAAGCAAATGACTATACTCGCAGATACTGGTCTTAAAATCGAATTAAAAGATCAGGCAACTGCTAACCAATTAGTTTCAATACAGGATTCGGGCGACTCGGTTGTTACGTCACAAACAATCAAACAGTATGCGGATGGTTCTTCGCTACTGGAATCGGTAACAACATCTTCCATTTCGACAACCGTTACAAAGGAAGTTCGGTTAGGTTCACATCCCTATTGGAGTATGATTGGTATAGTAGTCATTCAGGTTATTTTAGTAACGATGGTGTATGGTCCTATCGCGGCCTTTCTGGTCGAATTGTTTCCAACAAAAATTCGGTATACCTCCATGTCGCTGCCGTATCATATCGGTAATGGTATTTTTGGTGGACTGACACCTTTTATTGCTACGAGTTTATATGAGGCAAGTAAAACGAATAGCAACCCAACGGGTGATCCATTGGCAGGGTTATGGTATCCGATAGCAGTAGCCGGAATCAGTTCTATTATCGGTATGCTATTTTTGAGTAACCGTAAGAAAGCTGAAGTAATGGAATAAGGATATGCCCTTCACACCAGCACATCCTGCCATTATTCTTCCACTGCTTAAATTGGATTCGCGCTATGTTTCTGCCACTGCATTGATTGTTGGAGCAGTTGCGCCCGACTTCGAATATTTTCTAAAGATGGATGTAGACAGTGTTTACAGCCATACGGTAGCGGGACTGTTTTATTTTAATCTGCCGGTTACTATCGTACTGTCTTTTCTCTTTCACGAAGTTGTTAAACATAGTTTAATTCGAAACTTACCTCCATTCTTGCAAAGACGATTTTATCCGTTCGCAGTATTTGATTTCAGGAAATACTTTCGTTCACACGTATTAACATTTGCACTTTGTTCTGTAATCGGATCAGCTTCGCATATTTTCTGGGATGCCTTCACCCACCGTGATGGATATTTTATAAAAACGCTGCCTGCACTTTACCACCAGTCATACGTACCGTTTCAAGGTGTTAACTATCCGTTGTGGTATGCACTGCAACACATCAGCACGTTTGTGGGATTAAGCACAATAGCTATTGTTGTGATTGCCTTACAAGCATATCCGGTAGAGGTTGTGAAACCAAGTGGGAAATATTGGTGGATGTGGTTAGTGGTTGTTGTGGTAGTTGTTTTACTTCGTTTCGATTTTAATCTCCATGCTGTTTCGATCGGGCGATTTGTTGTGAGCAGCATCACCGCCTGTTGCGTTGCGTTCCTGGTTGTTGGGGTTATGTTCTTTCCAAAAGGGTCAAGACCGCTACCATAATCATGGCAAAGAAATCGCAATGGGTTCAGGTTGGTAAGCGAAAGCTTGAGGTTTCAAACCTTGAAAAAGTTCTTTTTCCGGATGACCATATACTCAAGGCAGAAATTATAGAATACTACCTGAAGATTGCTCCCACATTGTTGAATCACGTTAAGGGTAGAGCACTTACCCTGATTCGGTTTCCGGATGGAGTTGAAGGAGAAAGTTTTTACCAGAAGAACCGACCTGAGTGGGCACCTGATTGGCTGGAGTTTGTGGAATTGGGGAAGGAAGAAAAGAAAGATTATATCATTGCGACAGAACCCGCATCGCTTGTCTGGCTGGCTAATCTGGCAGCTCTTGAATTACATCAGTTGCACAGCCGTAAACCGCATTTTGATCGTCCGGATTATATGGTGTTTGACCTTGATCCGCCAGAAGGATATGATTTCAAAAAACTGATGCCAATTGCCTTTGCCCTTAAGGAGCACCTGGAAGTATTTGGCTACACACCTTTTGTTAAAACAACAGGAGGTAAAGGAATTCATATTTGTTGTCCACTGGAACCAAGATGGGAGTTCACTGAAGTATTTGAAGCGGCTCAGCAATTGGCCAGGCCCTTTGTAGAGCGGTGGCCGAATGATACTACGCTGTATATCAAAAAAGATGCGCGTAAGGGACGGGTACTGATCGACATCTATCGGATTCGATCAGGCCAGAGTATTGTTTCGCCCTACAGTTTACGCGGGCGTAAAGGCGCACCTGTTTCTATGCCACTGACGTGGGAAGAACTTAGCCACGTGAAGAGTCCATTGCAATTCAATATTCAAAATGCAGTGGACAAAGTGATGCATGACGGTGATGCTTGGGACGGATTTGGTGCGTATGCCGTAGCGCTTCATACCCATCGGAAGGCAACACCATCCAAAAACCGGAAGCTGCCCGTCAATAAAAAACATAAATCGGCCGAACAACTCGAAGTCTATTCAAAGAAGCGAGACTTTGCAAAAACACCTGAGCCGGCTCCCGCAATAGTTACAGGGAACAACGATAATTTTGTAATACACCGGCATCATGCCTCTCACTTGCATTATGATTTGCGACTGGAGCAGGATGGCGTGTTGAAATCGTGGGCGGTTCCAAAAGGCTTACCACCACGACCGGGTGTAAAACGACTGGCCGTGCAAACGGAAGATCATCCCATGGAATACCTGACGTTTGATGGGCAAATTCCGAAAGGACAATATGGGGCTGGAGAAATGTGGATCTATGCAATCGGGAAGTATGAAATCACCAAAGAGAAGAGGGATGGCTTCTATTTTAAGCTGAACAGTAAGGAAATAAATGGTGAGTTCAGGATATATAAAATCAAGGAAAAAGAATTTCTTTTTGAGCGAGTCGACACACCACAGATAGATTGGTTGCACGACACTATTCAGCCTATGCTTTCCGATACAGCGGCAGTTCCGCCAGTTGGCGATGAATATATGTATGAGGTGAAGTGGGATGGCATACGTGCGTTGCTGGCCATTGAAGACGGACAAGTGCAGATTCGAAGTCGAAACCAGAATGATATTTCAAAACAATTTCCTGAGTTACTCATAGCGGACAAAGCTTTTCGATGTACGAATGGGTTGTTTGATGCAGAGATTGTATGCCTTGACAAAACAGGAAAACCAGAGTTTAAGAAAGTTATTCATCGGCTGATGAGTTCGGGTGATACCAACATTCAAAAAAATTCAAAATCCAATCCAGCGTATTGTTACATTTTCGATTGCTTATACCTGGATGGTAGATTGCTGATTAATGATCCATTGCTGAAGCGCAAAACATGGTTGAAAGACTCCATCCGGAGTGATACACCATTCCGAATCAGTGAAGCAATTGCAGACGGAGTTTCATTATTTGAAGCCGCAAAGGAACATCAGTTGGAGGGGATCATGGCGAAACGGGTTGATGGAAAATATTTGCCGGGCAAGCGAAGTGACCTCTGGCTGAAAGTAAAAGTCAGGCAAACACATGATTGTTGTATCATCGGCTTTACACAAGGAAAAGGTGATAGGGGACAAACCTTTGGTGCCTTGCATATCGCGGAAGAAGTAGAAGGCAAACTGCTGTATCGGGGCAAAGTGGGAACTGGGTTTGATGAGGCCCGTATAAAAGAGATACTTACGGCAATGAAGAAAATCAAGACCACTAAAAAGCTTGAGGGGATTGGCAAAGTCCAGGATGAAAGGATCAGCACCTGGATTGAACCTGTGTTAATAGCCGAGATAAGCTATGCACAAATTACGAAGGATAACATGTTCCGGGAGCCTGTCTTTGTACGGCTGAGACAGGATTTAAGTATCTGAGAGGATTGGATCAATCTTGAATTTCCAATTGCTCCAGCACTTCGGCAAGGTGATCATAGTTTTTTAGTCCGGGACTAATTTCAGACGATCCGCTCAGCGCGATACCAAAAGAAGGATGGTGATGTAAAACTTCAAGATTTGAAAGAGAAGTTAATTCAAGAAGAACAGGTATGCCATCCGGCAATAATTCAACCTTATCGTGTTCCTGAATCAGCATAAAAGCAATGTTCTTTTGTTCGGTGGTAAGTTGCTGTAGCTCACTGGCAGTCCCACGAAGAATCAGAGGAATGGACAATTTACCAACAGCCGGTAGCTCGGCCACACCCAGTTCCAGAAAATCAGGTCTGTAGTTTTCGATAATAGCAGAAAGAGCAGCCGCGTGATTCAACCCGCTAATTTCAGCTACTACTTTTGGGCCGGAAACCCAGCCCCGTATTTCCTGAAACTGCTTCGGACTGATATAATTAGCCTGTCCTTCCAGGGCGCAAAAGCCAAGTAAATCAACACCCATGCCCGCACAATAGCGTGCATCACTGAGGTTGGTAATCGATCCAACTTTAACGAAGGTTTTTAAGGGCATAGGGTAATCCAAAAAGAAAAAATAACTTTGTCCGGCTTACGTTTGTATTCCGGTGCGGATTTACCAAAAAGCCCATTATCAGTGAAGTCTTTTGCGAAATATTTAATTCTAGTTTTTTTCGGTGCGCTCGCCTGTACGGAGGACGAATCGGTTCCTGTTGATATTGGTAAGGATTATTTACCACTTCAAAAGGGAATCTATCAGGTTTATAACATTCAGGAAACGCAGTATACAGGACCTGCAAATCCAGTAGTTTCAGCATATCAATTAATGACCGAAGTTGTTGATTCATTCCCGACAACCGGTGGTGGGTATACCTATGTTGTTTATCGGAGCACGCGTCCGGATGCAAGTGCTGCATGGGTATACCACGATACCTGGTCTATTCGGGTAGATAATCAACGCGCCTTGGTTACGGAAGGAAACAAATCCATTGTAAAGATTGCTTTTCCGGTAAGGGAAGGTAAGTCATGGAATGCCAACGAGTTCAATATTACAAATCCGGATTCGTACAAATTGCTCGATGTGAAAAAACCTATTACCGTTGCTACTAACTTTTTTGAAAACACCATTCGCATCGAACAGGAAAATAATGAGGATTTGATTGTAGAGCAGGATGTGCGGTATGAAGTATACGCAAAAAATATTGGCCTTATCCAAAAAGAAATAACACAACTAAAATATTGCACGCAGGTAAACTGCCTCGGCCAGCAACAAATTGAAAGCGGAATTGTTTTCATACAAACTATTGAGTCGTATGGCAAGAAGTAGCCTGGTTGTCATACTCCTTTTCTTGATCAGTGCCAGTGCATGGGCGCAAGTAAAAAACCGTTACATGGTTTTTTTCAAAGATAAAGCCGGCAGTCCGTATAGCATTTCAAATCCCTCAGCCTTTCTTTCCGCAAAGGCAATCGAAAGGCGAACGAAGCAAGGGATCATCGTGAATGACCAGGACATTCCTGTTAATCAATCCTACGTTGAAACCGTCCGGTCAACTGGTGCCACTGTTTTTTTCAAGACTCGCTGGATGAATGGCGTATTGGTACAATGTCAGCCTGGTTTACTTCCCGCTATTCAGGCATTGAGCATAGTCGATCGGGTTGAATTGGTTGCACCGGGTGAGAAGCTGATTGGGGGAGGACGGAAGCAAGTCACACTACGCGAGAAGAAAACAACCGCGGCATCGGCAACAAAAGCACAACTCGAAATGATTGGTGTAGATAGTATGCACAATGCCGGTAACCTTGGAGAGGGTATCAGCATGGCTATTTTTGACGGAGGTTTTTTTGGTGTGAATCAAACCAGTCCTTTTCAACCGCTTTTTTCGGAAGGAAGAATTGATGGAGGGGTTTCGTTCGATTTCGTGTCCAATACGACCAACGTCTTTCAGTATGATGATCATGGAACACAAGTGTTTTCGGTGATTGCTGCAGTAAAAAATAACGTCTACACAGGTGGTGCTTACCACGCTACCTTTCAATTGTATGTTACAGAAGATGTTAATTCCGAATATCGTATTGAGGAGTATAATTGGTTGTTTGCAGCCGAGCGGGCCGATAGTGCAGGCGTTCAAATCATCAATTCCTCGCTGGGGTATTATGATTTTGATGACGCCTCCATGAATTATATTCAGTCGGATATGGATGGAAAAACAACAGTAGTATCGCGGGCAGCGCAGATGGCAGCGAACCGCGGAATCATTGTTGTATGCAGTGCCGGCAATGAGGGCAATAAGCCCTGGAGAATCATTACTGCGCCTGCCGATGCTCAGGGTGTTATAGCCGTAGCCAATGTTACTACGCAGGGTGTAAAGAGTTCTTCCAGTTCAGTGGGTCCTTCGGCCGATAACCGAATCAAACCCGATTTGGCTGCGCTGGGTTCAGGCGTTAGTGTTATCCGTTCGGATGGATCAGTTGGTTCGGCCAGTGGGACTTCGCTGGCTTCACCTTTAATAGCCAGTTTGGTGGCCGGTGTATGGCAGCAATACCCTGATCTTTCAGCGCTTGCGGTGATAGAGGCTTTAAAGAATTCCGCTTCACAGGCTTCGAATCCAGATAACCAACTGGGCTATGGTATACCGAACTATAAAGCCGTTCGAAATTACCTGGAGCGCACAAGTCAGGTTGAACCCTTTGTAGTTTTCCCGAATCCGGTCGATGGAAAAATCAGTATTCGCCCGAATGACCCAACGGAAATACCTGTCAGCAGGGTTGAAATCTTCTCTACCCAGGGTCAGCTGATTGGTGAGTACACGGTTCAATTCAGTTGGCTAAACCTTACCTATGAAGCTGATTTATCGCTCCTGACATCCGGCTTCTATATCCTCAACATTTGGACAGGCGATCGCAGATTTACGTACAAACTAGTGAAGCGTTGAGAAGATAAGGCTAATGCTTATTTTTACGACAATCTAACAGCGTTACCATGTCGAGCAGACCCATCATTGCACCTTCCATATTGGCATCGGATTTTGCTAACCTTGAACGAGAAATTACCATGATCAACAACAGTGAAGCCGACTGGATTCACGTGGATATCATGGATGGTGTTTTTGTTCCCAATATTTCCATGGGGCTGCCTGTGGTGGAAGCCGTAAACCGTCATGCAACCAAGCCACTTGATGTGCACTTGATGATTGTTCAACCCGAACGTTTTGTAGAAGCATTTCGCAAAGCAGGAGCGGAGGTAATTTCGGTGCATGTAGAAGCTTGCCCGCACCTGCACCGTAACATTCAACAAATCAAAGCATTGGGTTGCAAGGCCGGGGTTGCAATTAATCCGCATACATCTGTTTTTGAACTCGAGAATGTTATTGCTGACCTTGATCTGGTTTGTGTTATGTCAGTTAATCCCGGATTTGGCGGACAGAAGTTTATTGAAAATACCTACGCCAAAGTCCGGCAATTGAAAGAACTTATTGTGGAAACTAACTCGGCAGCCCGTATTGAAATTGATGGAGGTGTGAACATGCAGAACGCCAAATTGTTGCTGGATGCTGGTGCCGATGTTTTGGTGGCTGGAAATTTTGTATTCAGTGCTCCTGATCCGCTGGATGTTATCCAACAACTCAAAGGAATCTCTGTTACAACGGTATAAAAATTCAGGCAAGATTTTTGAGAATTGATTTCGTAAAAATCCTTTATATGCTTCGAACCATACTGTTATCATCTGTCATTCTCTTTATTTCATGTAGTCGATCTGTAACACGAATTTCACCGGATACAGCCATTGATCTCAGCGGACGCTGGAATGATACAGATTCTCGTCAGGTTGCTGATCAGATGATTTTTGATCTGGTCAATTCCGATGCTTTTAAGAAGTATGCAAATGAATTAGGTCGCAAGCCCGTTATTGTGGTAGGAACAATTAAGAACAAAACTTCCGAACACATCGATGCCAGTAACTACATCAAAAAATTTGAAATCGTTATTCATAATTCACAAGTTGCTGAGCTGGTAGAATCGGATGAGTTTCGCGATAAGCTTCGGCAGGAGCGGGCACAACAACAGGATTTTGCTGATCCGGCTACGGCCGCACAGTGGGGAAAAGAGGCAGGAGCTGACCTGATGTTATTTGGAGAGATGACTTCCGAAACGGATACCTATCAGAAGAAGCGTGTGGTTAATTATATCACAACATTGTTTTTGACCAACACAGAAACCAACAAAAGAATCTGGTATGGCCAGCGGGAGATTAAGAAGTTTGTGAAGAATTAAACTGCACCATGATTCGGTTATTGTATCAACCAGCCCGGCCTGATGGTAGCAGCAATTTTAAGAACCTATGGAAGGTTGGTATCTCAGTTTTTCTTCTGCTTCTGATTTCTTCGTGCGCAAATTATTATCAGAAACACTGGGATTTTAATTCAGAATTTGAAAAGGGCGATCTTCAGAAAGCACTCACGACATTAGAAAAGCAGGATAACCTCGCCTCCGGGAAAGCAAAGTTCATCTATTTTGCCAACAATGGATTGTTACATGCTGTGCTCGGTAATTATCAGGCGAGTAATGAAGACTTTGAAAAGGCATACCTTTTCGGTGAAGACTATCGCATCAACTATGTGAACGAAGCTGCAGCTTACTTTACTAATCCCAATCTCACTGTGTACAGGGGAGAAGATCACGAACATCTGATGGTACTTTATTTCAAAGCCATAAATTTTTTAAAGATGGGTAACACAGAACAAGCCCTGGTGGAATGCAGAAGACTGAATATTCGCCTCAACCAGTTAAGTGACAAGTATTCATCGGCCGAGAAATATCAACGCGATGCTTTTATACATGCACTGATGGGAATCATTTACCAATCCGACAAGGATTACAACAATGCGTTTATTGCCTACCGAAATGCCCTGGAAATTTATGAGGGAGATTATGCCAGAATGTTTTCGATGCGGGCACCGGAGCAACTCAAACGTGATCTGCTAACCTCAGCTTACCGTACTGGATTTATCGAGGAGTTTGAAAAATATAAGCTGCAATTTGGAATGGATGATTTTATTCCTGACGAAAATGAAGCTGAGTTGGTTTTCTTTTGGCACAATGGTTTGGGGCCGGTTAAAGATGAATGGAGCATTAACTTTCTGATTGCACCGGGTCCGGATAACACGGTAGTGTTCACCAATCCAAATCTCGGAATCAGTTTTCCGTTTAAAGTTGATAACGATAAGGAAAAATCTGATCTGGGAAGATTGGAAATTTTCAGGGTGGCTTTTCCACGGTATGTAGAGCGTCCTCAATATTTTCAATCAGCTTTACTGGAAATAAATGATCAGCGTTACCCGCTTGAATTAGCTGAAGATATCAGTAAAGTTGCTTTTTACAGTTTAAAAGAGCGGATGATGCAAGAGTTCGCCAAGGGTTTGTTGCGGGCTGCTCTCAAGAAAGCTTCCGAGCATTCCATCCGAAAAGAAGACGAACGCCTGGGGGCTTTATTAGGAATTGTAAATGCCATAACAGAAAAAGCGGATACCCGAAACTGGCAGACATTACCCCATAGTATATTTTACTCGCGCGTTGCATTGAAAGAAGGTTCGAATGCCGTGCAGTTTTCTATGGATAATGGATACGGCAATAAAACAAATTACAATTTTACATACCAGGCTAAGCGTGGACAAACACTTTTTCACACCTTCTCTTCGTTGGAAACATCAGGGCAGTCCTATCGCTACTGATCGCTTTAGGATGATTGCCGAAATTGACTTAACTTTAGCCTTCAATAGCCAGATTGTGAATGGCTTACATTTGTTAACAGCGTGAAGCCAAAACCTATTTTTCTGAAGCGTTTCGTTTTACTAATTGTACTTCATATTGTATGCCTTGGTGCATCGGATGTTTATGCTCAGTATGAAAGCGAAAAAGACGCCTCCATTCCGCTCGATTATTTTTATGTAAAGCGAACCGGTACGCGAAAGCTCTTGAGTAAAATAACCTTTGGACTCAGCACAGGGTATGGCAGCACAAAGTTTAAGCATGAGCTGGAGGGTTTTGGTATACTTCAAAATCCAAATGAACTACCACGTATTTTCAATGCAGGTGATATAGCATCGGGCTATAGCAACTGGGTCAATACGGTTACACCGCTCGCAACCGCTGCGCAACCTGGCGCTTTTATCGTTAATGCTGATACGGCTCGGATTGGTTTCAAAAGCAAAGCATTTAGTATACCGTTAAAAGCAACCTTACACGTAGAGTTTGACCGGTACCGCATTGGGGGTGGGTACTCGATCGAGTTTATGCACCTTGGAGATTTTAAACCACTTACCTATGCCAACGATATTGGTACGTTTAAGCCTGAGGCTTCCAGCTTCTTTCTGCAAAAATACTTCGGGATGATTGGCGGATCAGTCTATCGGTATTACGAATACCTGCTGGTAGTAGATGCTAACATTGGTGGATACAAACTTGGCAACGACTTCGACAAGAGTCTCATCAAGAAAGGGGTCTTCATCAATTTGGGTGTTGCTGCAGAGCGCGAATTTTCAGAGTACTTCAGGGTTTTTGTCCGACCATCGTATGAAATCAAGGGTTATAAACTCAATGTTCCCGAGAGCGGGCAAAGCATCAATCACCGGATGAATGCTTTTTATGTTAACATCGGTGCCACCTATCGTTTCCCGGAATTGCGCAGGTGCCCCATCAAGGGTTGTCATGCTCAATTGAACCATGCCCATGGTAATCGGGAGTACCGGAGTCGCAAACATCCCATCTATAAAAAACAGAATCCGCACTACGGAGAAAACTATCCGACATTGATAAAGTATAAGGGTAAAAACAAGAAAAAACTGAACCCTTACTAATCACTTTTTCTTTCCTTATTTTTTGTTCTTTCAGGCCAATTTTAGCCTTGACTTTTAGCCAGGAAACTTAAACTTTTAGCTATCTTGCACGGCATTAAAAAATGCTGATTTCACGCTTCAAACTACGATTTTAAATGGCAGAAGATACCGGTGGCCTGACCCCAGGCAGACAAAGCATTATCCCGATAAATATTGAAGACGAAATGCGCGGAGCGTACATCGATTATTCGATGTCAGTTATCGTTTCGCGGGCACTTCCCGATGTGCGGGATGGATTAAAACCTGTTCACCGAAGAGTACTATACGGTATGCAGGATTTGGGTGTTAACTACAATAAACCCTATAAGAAATCTGCCAGAATTGTAGGGGAAGTACTGGGTAAGTATCACCCGCACGGAGATGCTTCTGTATACGATACGATGGTGCGGATGGCACAGGACTGGTCCCTGCGCTACACCCTTGTTGATGGACAAGGAAACTTCGGTTCTATTGATGGTGATTCACCTGCAGCCATGCGCTATACCGAGGCTCGTCTTCGCAGGATGGCGGAAGAAATGCTGGCCGACATCAATAAGAACACCGTTGATTTTCAACCCAACTTTGATGATTCGCTTACAGAGCCAACGGTGCTGCCGGCTAAGTTGCCCAACTTACTTTTGAATGGATCTTCCGGTATAGCGGTTGGGATGGCTACCAATATGGCCCCGCATAATTTGCGCGAAGTGGTTGACGGGATCGTTGCTTACATCGACAATAAGGATATCACCATCCAGGAATTGATGAAGCACATTACGGCTCCTGATTTTCCGACCGGTGCCATTATATACGGAACATCCGGGGTACAGGAAGCTTTTCTGACAGGTCGCGGAAGAATTGTTGTGCGGGCAAAAGCAGAAATTATTACCAACGCCCACGGCAAAGATCAAATCATTGTGACGGAGATTCCCTACATGGTGAATAAAGCCATGATGATCGAGAAGACTGCAGCGCTGATCAATGAAAAGAAAATAGAGGGTATTTCTGACATCCGCGATGAATCTGATCGGGATGGTTATCGCATAGTCTATGACTTGAAGAAGGATGCCATCGCCAACATCGTATTAAATAATCTATACAAATACACGCAGCTTCAGTCGTCCTTTGGAGTGAACAATGTAGCGCTGGTAAAAGGCCGGCCGCTAACGCTTAACCTGAAAGATCTGATCAAATACTTCGTGGAGCACCGGCATGAAGTAGTGGTTCGCAGAACGAAATTTGAACTGGATGAAGCAGAAAAAAGAGCCCATATTCTGGAGGGCTACCTCATTGCGCTTGATAACCTGGATGAGGTTATCAGTTTGATAAGGAGTTCAAAGGATCCGGAAACGGCAAAGGAAGGTTTGATATCCAGGTTTGGTCTTTCGGAGATACAATCAAAAGCAATTTTGGAAATGCGTCTCCAACGTCTCACCGGCCTGGAACGCGACAAGATTCAGCAAGAGTATGCGGAAGTGAAAGCACTTATCGATCGGTTAAATGAAATCCTGTCGAATGAAACGCTGCGTATGCAAATCATCAAGGATGAATTGCTTGATTTGAAAGAACGCTATGGTGACGCACGCAGAACAGAAATTGTTCACAGTGATGATGATTTTACTGTGGAAGATATGATCCCCAACGAGGATATGGTGATCACCATATCCAACCAGGGTTATATCAAACGCACATTGCTTTCCGAATACCGAACCCAGGGACGGGGTGGTGTTGGTTCTCGTGGAGTGAGCACCAAAGAAGATGATTTTACAGAACATCTTTTCATCGCACAAGCGCATAATTACCTGTTGATCTTTACGGATATGGGTAGGGTGTATTGGAAGAAAGCCTATGAAATACCAGAAGGCAATAAAGTTTCCAAAGGAAGAGCGATACAGAATCTCATTAACATTGAACCTGGCGATAATGTACGGGCCATTATAAATGTGAAGAATCTGGCAGATGACGACTACATCAACAACAACTTTGTTATCCTGTGTACGGCAAAAGGCGTCATCAAGAAAACGTCCTTGGAGGCCTATTCAAGGCCGCGTCAGGGGGGGATTACGGCAATTACCATTCACGATGGAGACAGACTCTTAAACGCTTCATTAACAAATGGTAATAACCACATTATTATAGCTAAAAGTGAAGGCAAGGCCGTGCGGTTTAACGAATCCGATGTTCGTCCGATGGGGCGGACCGCTGCCGGTGTAAGAGCAGTAACGCTTGATTCAGCAGAGGACATTGTAATTGGAATGGTTTGTATTAGTCGTGAAGATGCTAACTTGTTGGTTGTTTCGGAAAACGGCTATGGAAAGCGTTCGCTGATTGATGACTACCGGATTACAAAACGTGGTGGCAAGGGCGTAAAAACGATTAACATCACGGAAAAAACTGGCAAGCTTGTTGCCATCAAGGAGGTTGTTGACCAAGATGAACTGATGATTATCAACCGCTCAGGAATTACCATACGGATAAAAGTGAGTGAGCTCAGAATTATGGGACGAGCCACACAAGGTGTCCGGTTGATTAAACTGAACGATGATGACAGGATTTCATCCATTGAAAAGATTCAGCAAATAGAAGGGGAAGCCACCGAGCCAGCAGAAACAACGGAAACAATTTAAATAATTACTTAACAAACCTATTCGACAATGAAACGTGTTACACTTTTGATGATCATGCTGGCCGCTACAGTAGCCTATGCGCAAAAGCCAGTGAAGCCATCAACCAGTAAAATCCTTAGTCTTTGGAAGGACGGCAAACTTGCCGAGGCCAAAGAAGTTGCTGATGTTACCGTAACGGGTGAAAAAACCAGCACCGATGGAAAGGCCTGGTACTACAGAGGTTTGGTCTATGCCTCGTTGGATACTACTTCCAATGCATCGTTCAAGTCACTTGCTAACCAGCCATTGGCAACCGCTATTGAATCCTTTGCAAAAGCTGATCAGTTGGGAAAGGCCGGCTCAGAATACTTCATAAGCGATCCATCAAGTGTCGTGCCTGTTACAAAATCGCAACAGTTGGAAGTTCTGTGTAACTATTATCTGAATAAGGGAATCAATTTTATTCAGCAAGATGAACCGGACTATGAAGCAAGTATTGCATCTCTGGAGAAAACAGCTCTTGTTTCGGAGAAAGCTATGAAGACCTATAGCAATGATACATTAACGTATTATGTGTTGGCGCTAGCAGCTCAAAATTCAGATAACTATGACAAAGCTATTGAAGCCTGCGGCAAGTATTTCGCCAAAGGCGGAAATTCAAAAGATGCCTACATCATGTTATACCAGATCTATAATGGTCCGAAAGAAAATAAGGAAAAGGCGCTGGAAGTAGTTCGTGAAGCTAAAGCAAAAATTCCGGGCAACTCAGATTTTCCCCGGCTTGAAATTGGTTTGTTAATTGACTTGAACAGGGTAGGCGAGGCTAAAACAGGGCTTGAAGCAGCCGTTGCCAAAGAGCCAAACGATAAAATTCTTCACTTCTATCTGGCGTATGCTAATGCTTCCTTGAAGAATAAGAGCGAAGCCATCAAACATTATAATGCGGCACTTCGCATCGATCCGAATTATTTTGAAGCACAATATTATTTAAGTCAATTGTTTTTGATAGATGTAGATGCCGTTTCTAAAGAAATTAACAACTTGGGAATTTCTGCCGCTGATGATAAAAAGAAACGTGAGCTTTTCACCAAACGCGTTACCCTATGTGAAGAGGCCATTCCTTACCTTGAAAAAGCAGAGAAAATGAAAGCACCTGATCGCGACACACAAATTGATGTGCTTGAAAAACTAAGCATGATGTATTACTATGTGGCGGACGATGCCAAGGAAAAAGTAGTACGGCAAAAACTCAAACAACTGGGTGTTGAAGATTAAATGTCATGCTCTAGAAATCAAAGAGACTGTCGATTCCGGCAGTCTCTTTTTTTAGGGTAGTTAAATCAATATCTTTTGTAAAGGTATAGACGAACAGGACTTTCTAACTTCCGATTTTCTCTTTCCATTCCTTAATTTCCCGTTGCAGGACATCATACACTTTCTGAATACCCTCTTCGAAAGACTCGCACTGTTTTTTAACAAATAAATCATTCCCTTTTATAACCGCCTTCACCTCAACAATTTTATTATCCCTTTTGTCGGATTTTTCAACCCGAAGCACTACACGACATTCTAGTATCTTGTCACTGAAGTGATCCAGTTTAGTAAGTTTTTCATCAATAAGGTCTAGTAAATCCTGTCTGGGGGTGCAATTGATCGCTTGAATGTGAATCTTCATAGTATTTTATCTTTAAGTCGTTGTTCTAAGCTAATGTTTATAGCCAAATTTTCAAGGTGATATTAGTCAATGTAAATTGTGAGCAATATCACTTTAATAACGTTGACTTGTTATTATGTTTGTTTAAACATCATTACATAAATCTATGAAAAAAATAACCCATCTTATATTCAAAGCCTCCTTCATCTTTACAGGCTTATTGATTACGCTCTCGTTAATAGCAACAACCTGCGAGGATGAACCGGAAGTTTCGGCCTCTCAAAAGGTTCAAGACTACCTTACTGCAGGTTCTTGGCGAGTAACCTATTTCTTTGATGATACGGAAGAAACAACTGATTTTACAGGCTACTCATTTACCTTTAGTGACAATGGTACCGTCTCCACTACCAATGGTGTGAATACTGTAAGCGGAACATGGACTACACTGACTAGCGATAGTGGCCTGAAACTGGTTTTGGATTTTGGTACTACAGTTCCTTTTGACGAACTGAATGATGATTGGAAAATACAGGAAAGCACCAGCATTAAAATCAGATTGGAAGATGTCAGCGGGGGATCGGGTGGAACTGATTACCTTACGCTTGAGAAAATATAAGTAGTCTGATTATTATTACGGCCCGTACCGTTTAGGCTGTGGAACCTTATTATTTCTTCATCATCCTTATTATGTAATGCCTTCACATTCCTTTCAGGTTCCTATTTCTTCAACACTCGGCAACGTTTCTGCCGAACTTGAAGAAACGCCTAAACAAAAAGCACTACTGATCTTGAGTCATGGCGCAGGTGCAGGAATGCATCACACATTTATGAAACAACTTGCAGTCGAACTTGCCGCTCAGGAGATAGCCACGCTTCGTTTTAACTTTCCCTATATAGAGAAGGGTAGGAGAATGCCCCATTCTCAAACCTCCGACATGGAGACGATTGAAGGAATGATCCATACAGGACATCAAGTGTTTCCAGACCTTCCGCTTTTTGTCGGTGGAAAATCCTACGGAGGACGCATGACTTCCCAAGTCATGGCAAGTGCACAATCTTCATTTGCTCGTGGCGTGATTTTTTTTGGATTTCCGCTTCATCCTGCAGGTAAGCCCTCGATGAAGCGAGCGGATCATTTAAAAGAAGTTAAACTTCCTATGTTGTTCCTTCAAGGCACAAATGATGCCTTGGCCGATATAACCCTGCTGGAGAATGTATGTGCTTCGTTGCCGTTCGCGACACTCCGAAAATTCAAAGGATCGGATCACGCTTTTGCCAAGGTTCCTGTACGTGATTTGGCTAGTGAAACGCGACAATGGATGGAACCTCTGCTCTTGCTCTAGCTAGGCAGCAACTTTGTTTTTCCGGATGTGATGGCGCGAATTCCTTTCCGTTGTTTGATCGCGCACAATCGTTTTCATGGACGTAATCATACTGAGTTCTTCGTTAGTAAAATCGGCATGATTTTTTGCCTTTTCCTGTGCAGCAATAAAACTTTCCAAGGATGTATAAAAAGTTAATCGATACTTCCAGATGAGTTTAGCTCCAATGGCCTTTTTTAAGTCGCGGACGGCTGTTCGATCATCCAACCAGTACAGTGCATGTCGCTTATTGTCTGCTGATCCGTCAACAGATCCGGGCATAAAATATAGATCAGAATTTTCGAGTTTTCTTTTTACGTCATCGCGGAAGTCGGCTTTGCCGCGTATATATAGTGTTATCCAATTCATGTTGTAAATTCTACTTTAATATGGTCATTGGTTAGTGAGCTGGTACTTTATTTTGCTCAACAGGTGGATGCGCAATTATATTTTGCACTTCCGACTAAATCCAGCTAACACCATCGCTAGGTGTATATTGAATTCAATCGTTTAAAAAATCATCACCCGTCCTAGATACGAAAGATAGGTCAAGATGGTTCAGTAGATTACAAAAAAACTTGCCTGAAAAAGTAAAACAATATGCTATGTGTGTAGTGTTTGATGAAGGTTAGGAATACGCACAATAAATTCTGTGCCTGTTCCTGGTGTTGAAATTACGGTAATGGTGCCACCAATTTTCTGTACAGCCTCCTTCACAATATATAATCCTAAGCCTGAACCAGAACCTTTTCCGGAGGCGCGGAAAAACATATCAAATATTTTTGGCTTAGCTTCTTCCAAAATTCCTTCTCCGTTATCCGTGATGCGAATTTCCGCCTGGCTATTGACTACCTGTATGGTTATGTTGAGATAAGGTTCGGGTTTCTTGAGATCAGCATACTTGATGGCATTGGAGACAAGATTATTCAGAATGATATCGATACGCGTAGCCGATGTGTAGAATGCTTCGTGCTGTTGAATGGCAATTATCTTTTTTATTCTTTTCCCGTTGTCCAGAAACTGTAATTGTTCAAGGGTATCTTGTACCATGCGTTCGAAATAAATTGCTTCTGGAACAATTTGTAATCGGGTGTTACGCGAATGATCAACGATATCGTTGATGAAACGATCAAGCCGGAGCAAACTTTTTTGTTGCATGTCCAGGAGTTGTTCCATTTTATCCATGTTCTTCTCAAGCCTGGCAACCTCAATTAGTCCTAATAGCGATGCGATTGGCGCACGAAGATCATGTGATGCGCTATAAACAAAACGATCTAATTCTGCATTGATTTTAATTAAATCCTCGTTCCTGTCAATCAATGCTTTTTGTGCTGCCTTCCGTTCAGTAATATCACTTTCAACACCGATAAATTGTATAACCTTGCCGGATCGATCAACAATAGGCTGCACTTCAATGGATACCCAATAGGGCTTTTTGTCTTTTGTGTAGTTGATAATTTCAATGTCTTTAAAACCCTGACCTTGCCGGATAAAATTTCGCATACAAGCTGAAATTTCTGGATCTGTTTCTGATCCGGAAAGTATTTCCCCGGGCCGATAGCCCACGACTTCCTCCAGGGTATAACCTGTAACGCGAGTAAAGGCAGGGTTAACCCACTCGATAATACCTTGGCCATCGGTTATGACTACCATGTTAGTAGTGGTATTCACCACCATAGCTAACCGTTTATTTTCTGCTTCAGCTTTTTTTCGCTCACTCACATCCCGTACGATGGCCTGAATCTGAACTTCACCTCCTTCCAGGTCGAGCCGGTTCAATGAAACTTCAGCATCGAAGGGTGTTCCGTCATAGCGGATGTGGCACCATTCAAAAAACTGTGGTTGTCCCGCCAACACAGCATTGATCTTTTCCATTGCAGCTTCTTCTGATAGTCGACCATCGGGTTGCCGCAAAGGGGAAAAGCGGTAAGGCGTTTGCCCGATTATCTGATCATGTGTGCATTGAAAAATATGTAGCGTGGCAGGGTTACAATCAATGAACGTACGATTGTCCATAGTAAAGATGGCATCACTCGCGGTATTAAAAAGTGTGCGGAGCAGGAATTCACTCTTCCGTAATCTTTCGGCATCTTTTCCGATTTCCATTCTTGATTTTGTTAACGGTTTATAACATGCGAGTTAAGAAATATGATTCGATTGAAAATCCCATTCTCTGTTAAAATAATACATCACATCCCTGATCTGATTTTTGTCGAAACTCAATTGTAGAGCACTGGATTGTGGATACATGTTTAACATGATTTTTCAGGAATAATTTGGTAAGAATCATTCTTGAACTATTTTTGCACCTCCTAAAGAGAAGCCTCCTTAGCTCAGCTGGTAGAGCAACTGACTTGTAATCAGTAGGTCGCTGGTTCGATTCCGGCAGGGGGCTCTTGAAAATCAGGCAGTTACGAAAGTGACTGCCTGATTTTATTAAAGGCAACCCATCACCGGGCCATTTCCTCTTCGTTCTTCTCCATTTGTAAGATTAACCAAATACCGAGACGACATCCTCATCAATCCTTTTGGGCTTCATGGTTGCTGCTTCAAGCAGGCACCAGGTCGTTTTTGCTTCGGCCAGTATCTGACCGGTATGTTGTAGATAAAGTTGAACAATCCTGTTTGATCTCGCACCCTGAAAATCTTCCACCCATGTAAGCCCCGAAATCGCGTCTCCGGGAAAGGCAGGATGCAGATAATCGATTTCGTGACGCAGGACTACCCAAAAATACTTCTTCTGCACCGCAGATGGTGCCCTATTTTTCCAGTGCGCCTCCGCTAGATCCTGAACCCACCGCAAGTAGACAACGTTATTCACATGACCCAATTCATCAATATCGGCTTGCTGAACCTTGAATTGGTGTTGAAATGTTTTTTTTTCCTGGGCGTTTAATTTTGCCATGTTCCGAAGATATGAACATTTGATTTTTCAAAGCCTAATCTGAGTATATTTAAAGGAGACTAAATTTTATGCGAACCACACTACTGCTACTTTTACTGGGTTTTGATGTGCAGGAGGTTCCGTATAAGCCGGCTTCAGCATACGAAGCAAACCTTCAGTATGAATTTAAGAACCGCCCCTCAGCAGATACCAATACAGTTAACTTTAATGAAACGGTTAAGGAGCGGGAGCGGAGAGCTTCCAATTCGAGTTTACCCTTTGCTGGAATTAACCTTACGGTGATTGAACTTGAGCCAGAGGTGAAACGCGTAAAGATTGTTGATAATAATGGAATCACTGTTTTGTCCAGAAAAGTGAAAGTTGGTGATGTCATAACATTTCCCATGGGTTTCACAGACGATATGAAAGATCGTGTTAAGGCTTATCAATTCTTTGTCTATTTCGTAACCGATTCTAAAAATCCTGTAAATCGCATTGTTTTCTTTGTTGATAGAAATGGCGATTTCCTCATCAATGAGGAGAAGCGTGGCCGGTTTTAATACCTTCCAGACCACTCACCACATTCAAAAGCAAGTTTACATAACCCTCATCCTCTGGTGCAAGGCATATTAGAATTTCTACGTTAATTCGCACCAAACTATTCTGAAGAATGAGAGTTGTATATTGTTTTCTTTTCCTGCTTCCGGTGTTAAGTTTTGGTCAGGGTTCTCCCCAGCGAGATGGTGCGCGTCTAAAACTCAACCTGAAGAAGCTTAATTTTCTAGGTTCCGTACTGTATGTAGCGGCTCATCCTGACGATGAAAACACACGCATTATAACCAGCATGGCCAACGACAGACTTGCGGCAACAGCATATTTGTCCATGACGCGTGGTGATGGTGGCCAGAACTTAATTGGTCCGGAATTGCGCGATGAGTTGGGTGTAATCCGGACGCAAGAACTTCTTGCAGCCAGGCGCATCGATGGAGGTCAACAATTCTTTACACGGGCAATTGACTTTGGATTTTCTAAATCAGCTACCGAAACATTTCGCATTTGGGGTAAAGATGAAATACTTGCAGATGTTGTTAAAGTCTATCGGCAGTTTCAACCGGACATTATAATAACAAGATTTCCGCCTGACGAACGTGCCGGACACGGCCATCATACGGCCTCTGCTATGCTGGCACAAGAAGCTTTTGATGTTGCGGCAAGTGCAGAAGCATTTCCAATACAGGTAAAAGAATTCGGTATATGGCAGCCCAAACGATTGTATACGAATACCGGCCGATGGTGGAATACATCCATCAATGAAAGAACACCAGGAATCATCACTCTGGATATAGGCCGTTACAGCCCCTTACTAGGTGAATCATTTTCTGAATTGGCTGCGGTGAGCAGAAGTCAGCACAAAAGCCAGGGATTTGGTTCGCGTGGCACACGCGGATACCAACCTGAATTTTTAGAACACGAAAAAGGTGAGCGTGCTGAAAAGGATATTTTCGAAGGCGTGAATACAACGTGGACACGCTTGAACGGTGGAGAGACGGTTCAGCGTTTAGTAGAAAAAGCTATTCTGGAATTTGATGTAGAGAAACCAGCGCGTTCAATTCCTGCATTGTTGCAAATCCGCACAGCGATTCAGGCATTGCGTGTGGGCGTATGGCGTACACGAAAACTTCAGGAAGTTGAACAACTGATTTTGGATTGTGCCGGATTGTTCATTGAAGTTGGATCGGATCAATACAAAGGTACACCGGGCGAAAAAGTTTCTGCAACCATTGAAGTTGTTAACCGATCTGGTGTTGATAGTAAGTTGGAGCGAATCGTAGCAAACGAGATGGAGTTTGACTCAACGCTCTCACAGAGTCTGGATGGTAATGTTGCTGTTTTGGTGAAGATCAAAAAATCGATTTCAAAGTCGAAAGCTTACTCTGGTCCGTATTGGTTAAAGGAAAAACACGGTATAGGTTTATACGTTTTGGATGATGCCAATCTCATCGGGAAAGCGGAAAGTGATCCGGCAATTTCGTTTGTGTTTACCGTTTCAATTGAAGGCACACCGTTAACCATCAGCCGTCCGATGGTCTATAAATCTACCGATCCGGTAAAGGGAGAATTGACGCGTCCCTTTGAAATTGTTCCACCCGTTTTTGTAACGATTATTGACCCGGTAATCATTTTCAATTCCACAACACCGCGCGAAGTTAACGTGAAAGTTGTCTCAACAGGTAAGGCTTTTGTTAAGGGAAGCGTGCGTCTCGAACTTCCTGCCGGCTGGCGCACAGAACCAATATCCATTCCGGTGGAATTAAGTAAGGCGGAAGAGGAGCAAATCAAAAGTTTCTTGGTATTTCCTGCCCAGCAGGAAGGAACATTTTCCATGAAAGCCAGTATAGAGGTGAATGGAAGATTGTACGACCTGTCGGTTAAAACGCTAGACTATGATCATATACCGGTACAGACATTGATGCCGAAAGCAGAATCAAGAATTGTACAGCTTGACCTGAAAAAAGAAGGTAATGTCATAGGTTACATTACAGGTGCTGGCGATGAAATTCCTGCGGCTCTGCGTAAAATAGGCTACGAAGTTTGGGAAATGAAAAACGAAGACATAAAGACTGAAAACCTCAAACGCCTAGATGCAGTTGTATTAGGCATACGCGCCTTAAATACAAATGAACGGCTGCGTTTTGTTATGAACGATTTACTGGAATATGTGAAGAGTGGGGGAACAATGGTGGTTCAGTACAATACAAATAATGGACTATTGGTTGATCAGTTTTCGCCTTTTCCGTTAACACTATCGCGCGACCGCGTTACAGAAGAAGCAGCAGAAGTACGTATACTAAATGCTAATCATCCGGTGCTAAACTATCCGAATAAAATCACACCAAAAGACTTTGAGGGATGGGAGCAGGAACGCGGTCTGTACTTTCCATCTGCGTGGGATGAAAACTTCGAAGCCATCCTTTCGATGAATGACAGTGAGGAAGCAAAAAGCCCTAAAGATGGAAGTTTGCTGGTAGCACGGTACGGAAGCGGATACTACATTTACACCGGACTATCATTTTTCCGCGAACTTCCGGAGGGTGTGGCCGGGGCCTATAAATTATTTGCCAATATGGTATCGCTGGGTCAAGTGAATAAAACAGCTGTGTCCGGTAAAGCGAAGAAAACGAAAAGTAAAAAATGATTACCATACGCATTTGAGCAACCCATCAAGCTGATTAAAACATCCTGCTACATAACGATCTGATACATGAACTTACCTGAGTCTGACAAACCTCCTGTATTCAAAACATGGCGTCATTGGTACGGACTCGTACTCGGTATCTTGATCACTCAGATTATTCTATACTACTGGCTAACCCATTCCTTCGAATGAATATACTGGACTGGTCTATCTTGTTCGGTACGATAGCATTCATTGTGTTGTATGGAACATGGAAAACACGCGGCAACAAAAACATCGAAGGCTACCTGAAAGGTGACAACACCATGAAGTGGTGGATGATGGGTGTTTCAATCATGGCTACTCAGGCCAGCGCTGTTACATTTTTATCTACTCCTGGTCAAGCCATAGAAGATGGCATGCGGTTTTTGCAATTCTATTTTGGGTTACCCATCGCCATGGTGATCATTTCTGTAACGATGGTTCCGATTTACTATCGGCTGAAAGTATTTACAGCTTACGAGTACCTTGAGTCGAGATTTGATTTGAAAACCAGAACCTTAGCAGCAATTTTATTTTTGATCTTGCGGGGCTTGTCTGCAGGTATCACACTTTTTGCACCTTCAATTGTGTTGTCTACCATACTCGGTTGGCCGATAGCTGCTACTACTGTGATGATCGGGACGCTGGTAATTGTTTATGTTGTGTCGGGTGGAACCCGTGCGGTGAGTTTAACACAACGCCAGCAAATGGCCGTGATCATGGGTGGAATGATTCTCGCGGGTATATTGGCGTTCACGATGTTGCCGGAAAGAATTTCATTTTCTGACACCATTCAATTGGCTGGTACACTCGAAAAGTTAAATCTGGTTGATCTGGAGTTTAACCTGAATGAGCGCTATAACATTTGGTCAGGGTTGATTGCCGGTACATTCTTATTTCTGTCGTACTTCGGAACAGACCAATCGCAGGTAGCGCGTTACCTCGGGGGAAGTTCGGTAACGGAAAGCAGGCTTGGATTAATTTTCAATGGTATACTGAAGATACCCATGCAGTTTATCATTTTATTTATTGGCGTGCTCGTGTTTGTTTTTTATTTGTTTAATCAACCCCCTGTATTTCATAATCAGGTACTCAAGGAGCGTGCACTGCTGACAGCTCATGGTGATTCCATCCGCATACTTGAAAAACAATACGCACAATTGTATGAACAGAAACGGTTGGCCGTTGATAGGCTTGTTACAGCCATTCAGCGTGATGATGAACAAAAAATCAAAGAATCAAAAGTTGAGGTTCAGCAATTTCAACAGGCGGAAACAAAACTGCGGGATGAAGTGAAGGCATCAATCGGTGAGGCTGTTCCAGGCGCGAAAACACAGGATCGTGATTATATCTTCCTGAATTTTGTGCTCAATAATTTGCCCCACGGTATCATCGGATTATTACTAGCGGTCATGTTCTCAGCAGCAATGGGCTCAATGGCAGGTGAACTCAATGCGCTGGCATCCACTACGGTTGTTGATATTTATAAACGCTCAGTTACAAAAGAGGCGAGTCCACTTCATTACCTTCATGCTTCCCGCTGGTTTACGGTGATGTGGGCAATGCTGGCGATGGTATTTGCCATGCTGGCAAGTTTTGCCGAGAACCTGATTCAATTTGTGAACATTATCGGCTCGCTCTTTTATGGAACCATACTAGGAATTTTTCTGACAGCTTTCTATGTAAAACGCGTAAAGGGTACTGCCGTTTTTTGGGCTGCACTGCTGGCAGAGTCAATTGTGCTCTTTTGTTATTTCTATACTGATATTGCTTTTCTCCTTTATAACTTAATAGGATGTGGGGTGGTGGTTAGTGGGGCATTATTGTTGGAGGCGATTATTCCGAAGAGGGATAACTCCTGAAATTGTACTCGATACAGGTTGCTAGGTGCAGGTTTGTGGTACATGAAACGTGTAACCTGCAACTGATTACTTCTCCAACTTCTTTAGTTCTCCCTGAATAAAACTCTTGGAGAGCCATCGGCCATCGACCATCACACCATCAATCTTTTGTGTGTTGCTGATGTTGAGCAACGGATTCGCATTCAGCAAAATCAGATCGGCAAGGTTACCCGGTTTAATTGTTCCTGCATTGGGTTGATTCAGGTAGCGCGCTACGTTGGTTGTTCCGGTTTGCAAAGCCTGGAAAGGTGTAAGTCCGCTTTGAACAAGATATTCCAGCTCATGATGTGTTGAAAAGCCCGGAACATTAAAAACCTGTGGTGCATCGCAGCCCAATAGCAGCCCAACACCATTGCGCTGGCATTCCAATACCAGTTTCCTTCTTAACGAAATAAACGATTTTATTTTTTCCGGATCATACTGTGAATTATTGATCAGGTTCTTTTTACTGTCCGACCATTGTTTTACCGTTTCAGGTTTCATGTAAACATGATGCGGATCCATCATAAATTTTTCAGGCGTGAAATCGGGTGCAAACCAGCGTTCGGCAAGCGATTGGGTTGGCACTACCCAAATGTTTTTTTCGGCTAGTGCCTTCATCAACACAGGTATCGTTGACTCATCCACACGGTCTGCTACAAACATTCCAAACAAGCCCGCTTGCTGCTCTACCATTTTTTCAATTCCCGGTACCAGGCCTTCCACAAAACCATCGAGGTGGTCAATAGAAGAGTATCCTGCATCAATCGCCCGCCATACACCTACACCAAACGAGACATGCCCAGCGAAAGGAATTCCCACTTCTTTTGCCGTGGTGGCAATGGCATCAAACTTTTCGCGTGATAGTCCTGGATGTAATTTCAGATAGTCGTAACCCATCGCTTTTTGTTTACGCACCATTTCACTTCCGCTTTCAGGCGAGGTGATACTCATTCCATTAAAAGAGGGGCCAGTGGTAAAAAAGTGTGGGCCCAAAATTTCACGGGATTGTATCTTAGTACGCAATTCCAGGTGCTTAGGGTGTCCGAGCATTCCCCGTATGGTGGTGATACCATTTGCAGCAAAGAGTATCAGCACTTCTTTCATGGGCTCGATGTCATCAATGGGTGGAACATGGGCATGCATTTCAGCAAGGCCGGGCATTAAGTACATGCCCTTTGCTTCAATGATTTCCGCATCCGCGGCATGCTTTAATCGTGTTCCGATGGCCGTGATTTTTCCATTTTTGACAATCACGGTTTGGTTTTCAATGATCCGGTCTTCATCCATAGGAATGATATTCACCGAGCGGAATACAATTTCTCTGGTTCTGGAATCAATTGGTTGTTGTCCGGATAGCGGGAGTGAAAACAGTATTGACCAAATGAGTGTTAGTGTTTTCATACCGTAATGCTTTAGTGAACTGATTTTCGGGAATGGAAGTTAAGACTATAACGATTCGATATGAAGCCCGACTTCATCGTAAGGATCAAACCTATGTTTAGACGGATTGAAAAGAGGAGAACTGGTGAGTTTAAACACCTTAATTTAGAATTGATGAATTATATTTTTTCAAAAATTGGGATTACCTTTGAATATTTACCTGAGTAACCTGAATCACACGCACACCATAGCGCTCTACCAGCCGGTGTTACACTCAATTGCTTACAATCTTTTGAGATGTAAAGCTGATGCTGAAGATATTGTACAAGATACTTTCTTGAAATACCTGAGTATTGATCAGACAAAAATACAGAACACAAAGGCCTATTTAATTACTGCGGTAACCAATAATTGCCTGAATCACCTTAAATCCCTTCGCAAAAAGAAAGAAGAGTACCTCGATTCCTTTCATTTACCTGAAATTTTTGTTCGGCTGAAAGAATTTAGCGTAAGTCATATTGATCTGGATGCCGAGCTATCAGCAGCTTTTCATGTATTGCAAAGCAAGTTGGAGCCGCTTGAAAGGGCTGTTTATCTTCTAAAAGAGGTTTTTGATTTGGATTACGAAGCTTTACAAGTAATTCTGGATAAGAAAAAGGATCATTGCCGCCAGCTTTTTTGTCGTGCGAAAAAGAAATTGAGTGAAGAAACAGACAAAATCAGCATAGAAATCCCAACGAAGGCTGAATTAATTAACAGTTTCAAGAAAGCCTGCGGTGATTACAGCACGGTTACGGAGTTCGTTTCTGAGCTGAGAAAGGACATAAGCTCAGTCATCGAAAAAAAGTTTTGAATTTTTCTCATTTTTTGTCACAAAATAACCCCCACTTTGTCTTACAACTAGTTCATGTCCTGTTACCGGGCATAAACACTATTTGTTAAAATCTAAACCTAATTTTTCATGACGGTAATCTTAATTTTCTTTGTAGCCCATTGGTACCTGTCGCTCTTTTTCCAAACCTTCTTCCTGCATCGTTATGCAGCGCACAAGGCATTTACCATGAGTCCATTCACCGAAAAGGTATTCTATGTACTGACCTGGATCTTTCAGGGATCTAATTATTTGAGTCCCTTTGGATATGGTGTTATGCACCGCATGCACCACGCTTTCGCGGATACTGAAAACGATCCGCATTCTCCAAAATATGATGAAACAATCTGGAATATGATGTGGAAAACAAAAACCATCTATTCGGATATCTCCAATAAAATTCTAGTACCCGAAAAACGGTTTACAGAGGGTGTACCCAACTGGGAGGCTTTCGATACGTTCGCCCGTTCATGGCCGTCCCGATTATTTTGGGGAGCACTTTATGTAGCGATGTATGCACAATTTGCCACTACCTGGTGGTTATGGTTATTGTTACCAATCCACTTTCTGATGTCACCCATTCACGGTGCTATTATTAATTGGTTTGCTCACAAATACGGGTACAGAAACTTCACCGTAGGGGATACATCCCGAAACTTCCTCCCGGTAGATTTTCTGATGATGGGCGAGAGTTATCACAATAATCATCACAAGTACGGATCACGCCCTAATTTTGGCGGTATTCGCTGGCATGAAATTGATCCAACCTATCAGGTGATTAAGGTGCTGGATAAATTGCACATCATCCGTATAGCGGAGCAAAAAGAGATAGTCCTCGAGAGGTCCCGCACGGCAGCATAACGGCATTTTCAAGGATTAGTGATGTAATTTTGAAATAATATCACTACCTTGCGCCATATTTAAATTAACAATGAAAGAAGGAACAGTAAAATTCTTTAACCAGGCCAAAGGATTTGGCTTTGTAAAAGAGACAGAAACAGAACAGGAGTTTTTTGTACACATATCGGGACTCGTTGACGAGGTCCGTGAGAATGATCAAGTTACTTTCGAAGTTCAACAAGGAAGAAAAGGCTTGAATGCAGTTAATGTACGTTTGTCAAGCAACTAAGAATTCCTACCAGTATTCGGTAAAAAGCCAGGCGTAAAACCTGGCTTTTTTTATATTTTTTTAATTACTTTTTGGTTTAAAAACCTTACTAAAATTGACATTCGAAGATTTTAAGTTAGATCCCAAACTACTGGATGGTTTGGACTCTATGGGATACACCAAGCCCACACCAATTCAAGAACAGGCTATCCCCATAATTTTAAGCAACCGCGATCTGGTTGCTTGCGCGCAAACCGGAACTGGTAAAACAGCTGCCTACATACTGCCTATTATTAATGAGATTGTGGGTGCAGAAAAACGCCATCTGAATGCCTTGGTAATAGCACCAACGCGAGAACTCGCACAACAAATAGATCAGCAAATTGAGGGTTTCGGCTATTTTGTGGGCGTCAGTTCGATCCCTGTATACGGGGGTGGAGATGGTGCAACCTGGGATCAGCAGCGGAAGGCCTTGGAGGCTGGTGCGGATATTATCATTGCTACTCCCGGCAGGTTGATTGCCCTCTTAGCGGCAGGAACGATTAACCTCGATCACCTGAAGCATTTGGTATTGGATGAAGCCGACCGTATGCTGGACATGGGATTTTATGATGATATCGTTAAAATCATCAACTACCTTCCCAAGGAAAGGCAGACCTTACTATTCTCTGCTACGATGCCCCCAAAAATCCGTACGCTGGCCAGTCGCATTCTTACAAATCCTGCAGAAGTAAATATTGCCATATCGAAACCTGCTGAAGGAATTTTGCAGCAGGCATATATGGTATACGATACACAAAAGACCGGATTGTTGAAGCATATTCTAAAAAACAGCCAGCATAACAGCGTGATCATTTTCTCTAATTCGAAAGAGAACGTAAAGAAACTGGGACATGAACTATCGCGCTCCGGGCTTGGAATAAAAGCTTTTCATTCAGACCTGGAACAAGAAGAGCGTGAGCAAATTATGCGTGAATTCAAAAGCCGTAAGCTTCCGATTCTCATTGGCACGGATATTCTTTCTCGAGGCATTGATGTAGAAGGCATTGGCCTGGTAGTGAACTACGACACTCCACACGATGCCGAAGATTATATTCACCGTATTGGTCGAACAGCGCGGGCCGAAACAACCGGAACAGCCATTACCTTTATCAATGAAAAGGATCAGCGCAAGTTTTTTAGCATTGAAAACCTGATTGGTCGGGAGATACCAAAACTTGAATTACCAACGGAGTTTGGGGACGGGCCGGCCTACCAGCCTGAAGTTAAACCGAAAGGGTCATTCAAGCGCAAGTTCAGTAATAGAAAACGCACCGGCAACCGGCACGCCTGATACAAATTTTCAGTACAAAGAATTACATTTATGAGAGACTGATGACATTACACCATGGCCGATAATTCGCTGTTTCTAAAAAATCTCTGGTATCTGGCTTTTCATGGTTCCTTCTTAAAAAAGGACAAGCTTGTTGCTAAAGAAATATTGGGGGAGCGAATTGTATTTGGTCGCGATTCAGCCGGTCAGGCATTTGCCCTTCGCGATAATTGCCCTCATCGGGGCGTACCCCTGTCAGGGGGCTGGTTTAAGGATGACACCTTGCAATGTTGCTACCATGGCTGGGAATTTAATACGGACGGTGTTTGCAAAAACATTCCAGCCATTGCCCCTGGCAGTACCATTGACTTTAGCAAGATCAGAGTATTCCGCTATCCGATAAAAGAAGTAAGTGACACGGTGTGGGTTTACATTCCTGAAAAGCGTCTGCACCATACGGTGGAACCCAAAACTTCAGTACCCAACTTAATTCTTGATCCAACAAAAAAATTTCTGCACGTAGAATCGGTGGTGCTTCCTGCCAACATTGATCATTCTGTTATCGGGTTAATCGATCCGGCCCACGTTACCTTTGTACATCAATCATGGTACTGGCGTTCAGCTAAAAAACTTAAGCTGAAGGAGAAACATTTTGCGCCAACACCCCTTGGCTTTAAGATGGTGCGCCACGCCCCATCCAATAATTCAAAAGGATATACGGTCTTAAAGGGTGGAACATCAACCGAGATAACCTTCGAAATTCCAGGTAATCGTTACGAGCATATTCAGATCGGAGAGAAGCACGAAATCATTTCGATTACAACACTTACCCCATTGAATGAAAACACAACCGAGCTCAATCATATTTTTTATTCCACGCTTCCGGCAACACGTTGGTTCTGGTGGCCATTAAAACGGCTGGGTAAAAAGTTTATTGGTCAGGATTTGGGTGTGTTCATGAAATTAGCCAGAGGCCTTGAAAGCAATCCCACCCTGATGCTCATCGGTGAACCCGATGCACAGGCCAAGTGGTATCATGAGATTAAACGATTGTGGCAAAAAGCGCAACAAGATAATGTGCCCTTTGAAAATCCCGTGAAGGAGCAAACCCTCCATTGGGTAACCTGACTTGTTTAAATCTCATCGAATCCTTTTGCAGCGTTAATCATGGGTGCATTTATTATTTTGCTGGCCGTAATGGTTTTAGGTATCGGTATTTCGATTTACCGGAGAACGAAGCAACGAAAAGAAGAAAACAGTATCGGTACTTTTCCACTTGCATGGAAATCCATCCTGGCAAGAAAAGTTGATTTTTACAGCCACCTCACACCTGAAAATAAAAGTAAATTCGAAGATGACATTGTTCGCTTTTTGAACAATGTCAGAATAGAAGGAGTGGGCACTACTGTTGATATCACAGACCGATTGTTGGTGGCCAGCAGTGCTGTCATTCCGGTCTTTGGTTTTCCCGAATGGGACTACACCTTTCTAGATGAAGTGCTGTTATATCCCGAAGCATTTGATCGGAATTTTTCATTGGGCAGCAAAAATGAATTCATTACGGGCATGGTGGGCAGCGGTTCAATGGAAGGAAAAATGATTCTATCCAAACCTTCACTGCACCTGGGTTTTGATAATGCCAGTGACAAACAGAATGTTGGCATCCATGAATTCATTCACCTGCTGGATAAAGAAGATGGCAGCATCGATGGCATTCTGCCAACCTTTCGCGGAAAGCAATTTACATTACCCTGGCTGGAACTTATCCGAAAGAAAACGGAGGAAATGCTGAAAGGTAAGAACAAAGATATCAACGGATACGGGGCAACTGATCAACGCGAGTTTTTGGCTGTAGCAGGAGAATATTTTTTTGAGCGTCCGCACCTGCTACAAAAAAACCATCCCGAACTATACGCGTTGCTGGCTACAGCTTTTAATCAACACACCATCAATATTTTGAAGCCAGGGAAAACATCCCGACCACAACTTGAACGCAACAAACCTTGTCACTGTGGCAGTGGAAAGAAATATAAAAACTGTTGTCTGGATCAATCATGAAAAAGTCTGAATGGGATTTTTAAGTCCCGCTGAATAGTGGTATTTCCTGAGTATTACCGTATCTTTAAGATTGGTTTAACAATCCGATATGAATTTTTTAATGTACAGGATGCTTCGATTGGTTTTGATGTGTTGCTCAATTGGTTTGGTTTTGATTTCGTCTTGCTCGAAAGAGGATGAACCCAACGTAGAAAATGAGGACATTTTCATCAATGAAATTCATGCTTCAGGCCCGGACTGGATTGAACTTTACAATGCAGCGGACGAAACAAAAAACATCGGAGGGTATTTTATTTACGATGATGTTTTGAAAAAGTATGCTTTACCCGCCAACACCAGTATACCAGCAAAGGGCTATTTGGTTTTAAATTGCGATGACAGTGGAACAGGATTGAACACAAATTTCAGACTATCCTCCACGGGTGAAACTGTATATCTGGAGACATCAAGTGGTAAATTAATTGATAAAGTAACCTTTCCGGCATTGCGGGACGGGCAATCATACGGTCGTTATCCGGATGGTTCATCCTTTTTGTCGGTATCGGGAAATACTTCGCAAGGTGCCGCTAACGGAGATACACAGGCACCGGCTATTGCGTCAACAACGCGGACACCTCTTGTACCCGGATTGGCGGACGCGGTCACTGTTCAGGTTGGCATGGTAAGTAATGCAGGAGTTAATGCTGTAAAATTATTCTATCGGTTAACCAGCGGCACATTCACAGAAGTTACCATGACACTCAGTGCCGGGTTTTACAACGGTGTTATTCCGGCACAAGGCACAACCGGCAAAGTGGATTATTATATTGAAGCCAGTAACACCTCCGGAAAATCAACGCGTGCACCGTCAAACCCATCGAATACCTATAGTTACTTACTCAATACCGATGTACTGCCCTCGTTGTTCATTAATGAATTCATGGCCTACAATACTTCATGCTGTCCGGATACCGATGGCGGAACCAATGAGTATGACGACTGGATTGAAATTTACAATGCCGGAGCACAACCGGTGAATATTGGCGGCATGTACTTGTCGGATAACAAAAGCAATCCATTCAATTATAAAATCCCAACGGATAATCCGACAGCCACAACGATTCCTGCCGGTGGATTTATTTTGTTGTGGGCTGACGGAACACCAACACAGGGGCCTCTTCATTTGGATTTTGCACTGAGTAATGCCGGTGAAGATATTGGTATTTACTACATCGATGGCCGGGAAATTAATGCCTATACATTTGGTGCACAAAGTGAGAATGTTTCCTGGGGCAGAACGTTGAATGGTGGAAATACATGGAAAGCTTTCGCCACACCAACACCCAAGGCATCCAATAATTAAGTATCGCATTGAAAGAAAACCAATACCTCATCCAACGAAATTTTATCTTTACGAATGTTTGAATTATTTCCCGATCAGCCCGTTTACGAATATCCGCAGCTGATTAATATTACATACTCTTTTATATGGGCATTCTTACTGGCCTCAATCATTGCCATTACCCATAAGCTTACTTTTACGGGAGATTATTATCCTAAGAATTTTTTTCAATCGTTGATCCTTGGCGCGGTTGTTACCACAATGGTCATGATGGCCATTGGCGACAGCCTGGCACGCGGACTGGGTGTTTTCGGTGCTATGGCGATTATTCGTTTTCGTACCCGCATAGACGATCCGCGCGATGTGTTGTTTCTTTTCGCAGCCCTCAGCACCGGCCTGGCTATTGGCGTATATGGTTTCACAATCTCCTTTGTTGGTTCGGTTCTCTTTTGTTCTGTCGCAGCGTTGCTGCATGTTTCACCCTTCCGCAGTTTTGCGCACCACAGTTATCTCTTCTTTACGCTCAGCGATGCGAAGGATTTAGAGGGTGCTGTCACCATCATTCAACATCACTGCCGTGAATCGCGTGTGGTGAGCATCACAGTGAACAAGGAGAACGCCATACGCTATCAGTATGCTATTGTTATGAAAAATATATACACCAAAGATCAGCTCATCAATCAGCTTCGGTTGCTGGAAGGTGTCAAACAATTGAAGATAACTTCAAACGAATTAATCAGTTCCTGACATGAAAAACTGGTTTTATATTTTCGTGGGAGTTTTGTTTGTGAGCATGCTGTTCATCAGTTCTCGGTATTTCAAGGGCAGTGGCAATTCATCGGTAGGACTTACCAAGGCCAAAGAATTCAAAATTAGTTCAGAGAAATCCAGTCAGATAAAAAAAGTCTACGTTGTCCCCGGCCGACAAGTAAAAGCTGGTGAAATGCTGGTAGAGCTGACGAGCAATCAGTTGGAAATGGATATTGATAAATTGACTAACAAGATTGCTGTTCTGAAATCGGAGCAGATGGAGAAATCAAAACTCACGGAATCGAAAATTGCTTTTGTGCGCGCTGAGTATGGAATTTCGATTGAGAAACTGGATACTGAAATTGAACAAATTAAAAGTGAGAGCAGTCTGAACCAGAAACTGGCAAAGGAATTCGGATCAACGGATGCTGTGAGCAGTGCCGCAGACGAAAATCCAATGCAGGTTAAGATGAAGTCGTTGGAGCAACAGAAAGCGAAGCAGCGTCAGGCGATGGAGATTAAAATTCAGGATATACTGCAAGAGAGTAAGACCGATCAGAGTTTATTAATCAATCAGATTCGGTTGCAGGAGCGTGAATTGGAATTTCTGGATGAAGAACGGAAAAAACTAAGCAAGTTTGCTTCTTCTGATGGTGTAGTCGAAAATGTGTTTGTAAAAGAAGGAGAGCAAGTCAACGCTTTTACAGCCTTGCTTTCGGTTCATCCGCTTCGACCAACCATGGTAGTAGGGTATATGGTGGGAAGAAAGTTATCCATGCCCGCCATTGGTGCATCGGTTACCGTATCATCCTATGATCATCGTTCGGTATGGATCACCGGCAATGTTATTGGATATGGATCGGTAACGGAGCTCCCGGAAATTTTACAAAAATCCACGGCTGTGAAAGCTTTCGGAAGGGAAATCTTTATTGAGATTCCTCCTCAGAATGACTTTGCCACAGGTGAGAAAGTCTTGATTCGTTAGTTATGTCAGTTTCAATCAGGCTTTTTGTATTGTTGATTTTTAGTATCACAGGTTTTCATGCTGCTGCACAAGCTGTAGTTGGAGACTTTTTATTGACAGCCCGGACAGATCATGATGTGATTTCGCTGGAAGAACAAATTCGGTACCTTGACACAAAGCCCTACCGATTATCACCGCTGCAAAAAACAGAATTCCGTACCGGTGTCAATCAACTTGATCCATCACGCATGGAGTATGCGCTGCGTTTAAATCCGGCCAACCCCTGGGAGAATAAAAATAACACAAAGTATTTTCAGGAATACCAGGCTGTGCTGGCCCTGGAGAAGGAGCTTGTATTGAAGCGGGCGCTTCTGGTACGGTATAAACATGTTGTTGAGCTTTTGTATGCGAACGAAAAAGTTTCCATACGGGAAGAAGAATTCCGTTTAGTGTCCGCTCAATTGTCAGTTCTCGAGAGACAGCAACAGTCCAGTTTCTTTAAAGGTGATGATTACCTGGATGCAAATCTTCGCCAAATGGATATTATGGTAAGCCGGGAAGAATCTGTATTCGAGTACGATAATCAATTTCAACGAATGGCAACACTTTATCCACCGATGGAAGCCAATAAAAAGATGTGGAAGGATATAGTGTTTATTTCCGTGGAGCGAATGGAGCGCGTGGTGGATAGTTTGTATCTGGTTACGGGAACACCATCAACACTTGCTTACCGCGAAAAGCAGATTGATCTGGCCAATCAGGAATATAAATTGGAGAAGTCAAACATCAACGCAGGGTTTGTGCAGGCGGAGTACCAGGAATTCAGGATTAATCAGAACCGAAAGCCCTGGAACATCAACATGGGTGTAACCATTCCGATTACCAATCCTAATAAAGGCGACATGACCAAGCGAAAACTTGAGGTAATCGAAGCCCAACATGAACGTGACGAAACGAAATCAGAAGTACTAGCCAATAAGGAAATGGCTCGCAATCACTTTAAAAACCTCGTGTCGCGTTACAACGATATTCACCAAAAGATTGAATCCCTTCGTGTGGGCAACTTGGCTTCTGCCCTGAGCAACATGAAAGAAAATAATCCCACAGCTGTCATCCGGTTTCAGGGAAACGTACTGAAGCTAAAGGCTATGGAATTGAAATTGAAACACGAGATATTGATTTCCTATATTGACTTTCTGGGATTTACAGACCAGCTTCAAAAACGACCACTCATTAACTTTCTAACAAACAATCTTGCAGTACTTAGTGTGGAGTAAGTGCAACAATCTGATGAAGTATATACTACCGATTTTTATTCTGATAGCATTTTCCGTTTGCTCTACCCAGGCACAGCAGGATATTGATCATTGGGAAACAATTGTATACGACAATTCTGTCTGGAAATATTTTCCCGGAAGTACCGATCCGGGTGCAACCTGGAATACCCCTGTGTATAACGACAGCAGTTGGCCAAGCGGACAAGGTAGTATTGGTTATGGCGATGACGATGATCGAACGATAATCGCTCCCGTATTATCCGTTTTCCTTCGTAAGAAGTTTACAATCACGAACCGCGATATAATAAAAAAAGCAATCCTGCATGTTGATTATGATGATGGATTTATTGCATACCTGAATGGTGTGGAAATTGCCCGTTCGTATATGGGATCAGCCACGACCGTCCCGTACAATCAAGGAAGCAACGGCCTCCATGAAGCATTACTCTATCAGGGAATTCCGCCAGAAGGTTTTGCGGTAAGGGATGATGTTCTGCAAAATGTATTGGTTCAAGGCGAGAATGTTTTAAGCCTCCAGGTTCACAACGATAATATCAATTCGTCTGATCTAACGGCAGCTGCATTTTTCTCTGTCGGAATATCCGACAACAGTTCAACCTACGGAACGGTGCCCTCGTGGTTTGTGGCGCCACTGAATTTCGCTTCTTCCAATTTGCCGATCATCAGCATCAACACCAACAATCAGGTAATTCAAGACGATGTTCGGATTATTGCCCACATGGGTGTTGTGGATAATGGTGCGGGTAGCCGAAATAGTATCAGTGATCCGTTCAATAACTTTGATGGACGCATTAGTATCGAAACCCGGGGAGAATCCTCCCAGATGTTTCCAAAGAAATCTTTCGGCATGGAGACGCAAGATGCTGCAGGGAACAATCTGAATGTGGCGCTGTTGGGTATGCCGCCCGAAAATGATTGGGTATTGTATGCACCGTATACCGATAAAACAATGCTACGCGATGTGTTGACATATAAGTTGGGAAATGAGTTGGGTCATTATGCTCCGCGAACACGATTTGTTGAACTCATTTTAAATGGCGATTATCAGGGTGTTTATGTTCTGATTGAGCGCATCAAGATTGACAAAAACCGAGTGGATCTGGCAACACTTAAACCCACGGATGTTGCCGGAGATGAATTGACCGGAGGATACATTCTGCGCAGGGATAAAATCGATGCGAATGATTATCCGGAATGGACCACCGTACCGAATCCTCAACTTCCGGGCGAAAATCTGGTGCGCATGCAGTACTTCGATCCGAAAGGAAATGAATTGGCTGAAGCACAACGCGTTTATATCCGTAACTTTTTTCAGGCATTTGAATCTTCTCTTACATCCGGATTTTTCAGTGATGCGTCACGAGGGTATCGGCCTTACATCGACATTCCTTCTTTTGTTGATTTCATGTTGGTGAATGAAATCGGTAAGAATATTGACGGATATATTTTCAGTACGTATATGTACAAAGATAAAGACAGCAAAGGTGGGAAGCTTCACATGGGGCCACTGTGGGATTTTAACCTGGCCTTTGGTAATGTTGATTATTGGGCCAATGCACAATTTGCTCCCGGCTGGATGTGGAACGATCAATACCGGATGTATTGGTTCAGAAGAATGGTGCAGGATCCGGTTTTTGCCTCGGCCTTAAAATGCCGCTGGACAGAAATACGAAATTCATTTCTCACCAATGCGTATTTCATCAATGCTATTGATTCAATGGCAGGCTTGTTGAATGAAGCCCAATTGCGTAATTATCAGCGGTGGCCCATCCTAGGCGTATATGTCTGGCCCAATCAATATGTTGGGCAAACCTATCAGGATGAAATCAATTTTATGAAAACTTGGATAATCACCAGGCTTCAGTGGATGGATGATAACATGCCTGGCAATTGTGAACTCATTACCAGTATTGAATCGAATCGCTTAGAGGATGCAGTTCGTATTTATCCTAATCCATCACAACATACGTTTAAAATTACAATTGATCCTTCCCTGGGAAATGATATTCACATTGCGATCTACGATGTGTTGGGGAAATCTATCTATTCGATAAAACCAGAAGGGTCGGAATTTATCTGGACTGCCCAGACGTATACAGGTGAGACCATTTCACCCGGTCTCTATGTGGTGAAGATTACCTCCGAAAAAGCTGCTGTTCAGAAGCGGATCATCAAAAACTAAAAGTTCACTTCTCAAATTTACATGGAGTAAATTAAAAAGGTGCCACGACAAATTGCCGTGACACCTTTAATAGTGTTTGCTTTATTTCCGTGCAAAGGTTTTGCCGCTGGATATAAAGTTAATGTTCAAAAGAATAAACAATGCCTGGCCAGCCGGGGACTGATCATTCTTGTAAATGAAATAAACGGCATGCTTTCCGGAGGTTGGTGTTAGCTGCGCGAGCGCTATCTGTGGCGTAAAATTCATAGCCTGACCCTTGGATGGAGTAACGGCATTCGATTTCCCGATAACCGTTCCGGTAGGAGAGTCGATTCGGACTTCCACCCAGCCTCCGGCAGCATTCATCATATTCTCCGGAGCCATGATAGCAAATGCCATCTGATCAATTCCGGTAAGATCGACCGGATCGAAACCAATGTAGGAATTATTGCCGGAGCCAATCATGAGTTCAATAGGAGGAGTTGGTATTTTATACTTCATTACACCCTCCCATACCGTTGCTTTTCCTGCAGGTACGCTGGCACTTTGTAAAACCATTGTTTTGGACGAAGTGATGGAAGGGAGACCGTTCGCACCTTTATCAGTATAGGAGGCGCGCAGAATTAATACGCCCTGATCGGGAACACCCTTCGGTATGGTAGTGGTGTAGGTTCCACGAGCTGGAAGTGATTTGGCCTGCTCATCACCCAAACTGAGAATATACTTTACAATTTCCGTAGCATCACCGACAGAAAGCTGTGGATGAGCCGCCATATTGGTTTCGCCCCAAACACCACCGCCACCGTTGATGATTTTCGTTACGAGGTAGTCAACCGCTTTTGGATCGTTCTTATATTTTTTGGCAACATCGATATACATTGGGCCGATGGATTTTTTATCGATGATGTGACAGGATTTACAATCACTTTCACCCATGAGTTTACGTCCGGTGGCAAACGCTGCAGCAGCATCGGCAGCCACATGTCCTTGAGCAATTTCAATCTGATCAAAACCTTCTTTGAGATAATCAATACGCACCGAAACTTCTTCACCTGAAATTCCTTTTTCAAGAGTTCCGTCTTCTTGATCGGAAACTGTCACAACATAATCGAATGACTGATTTGGGAAGAAGAACGTCTGGTTTCCACGGGTGATATCAAAAGCCAGCACTGGTGGTTCATTGCCAGCCTGTATTTCAAGATCACGACTTGCCTTTTCGCCCTTGGCATCCGTTACCGTAAGCGAGGCCATGTATGTTCCGATCTTATCGAATGTAAATTTTGCATTGGCTTCTTTTACAGTCGTTAATACAGTTCCATCTGCACTGGATATCTTCCATTCGTAAGTCAGTTCATCACGATCAAAATCTTTCGTACCGTTAGAAGTAAAGCTTACTTCCATGGGGACAGCACCTTTTGTTTTACTGGCTGCAACCTGTACGAGTGGTTTACGGTTTCCACCTGTGTATTCAATCCGCACCAGGCGTGCATCTTCATTTCCCTGGAACCAGGCCGTGCCGTACTCTAAAACGTAGAGATCACCATCCGGACCAAATTCCATATCCATTGGATTGCTGAACTTCTGACTTGGCATGAAGTGCTCCATGCTCATGTAGTTTCCTTCTTTGTCCATCGTTACAGCCATGATCCATCCACGCATCCATTCGTAGATGAATAGTTTACCATCATAATAATCGGGGAAGGCGCGTTTTGCTTTCTTGAAATCAGTTGAATAAAAAACAGGTCCGGCCATCGCTGTGCGTCCACCTTTTCCCATCAATGGAAATTCGGTGGATACATCGTAAGGATACCAGATGAATGCTTTTTGTGCCGGTGGTAATTCCTGCAAACCTGTGTTGTTGGGTGAAGCGTTGATGGGCTTGTCGGGATCATAAGCAGCGCCTGTTTTGCGTGTGGCAAAATCGCGATCGTGATACGCACGATTGTCGCCTACGAAGTAAGGCCATCCAAAAAAGCCGGGTTTTCGTGCCTGGTTGATTTCATCAAAAGCTTTTGGTCCGATGCCAACGGAATCAGCACCGGCATCAGGGCCAACATCGCCCCAGTATAAAAATCCGGTGTGCTTATCGACTGAAATTCGGTAGGGGTTACGCGCACCCATCGTGTAAATTTCAGGCCGTGTTTTAGCAGTCCCTTTCGGGAAGAGATTTCCTTCCGGAATGGTGTACGTTCCGTCTGCTTCAGGATGAATGCGCAACACTTTACCACGAAGATCATTCGTGTTGGCCGAACCCTTCTGGGCATCCCACGGGCTGCGTCCCGGACGTTCATCGATGGGAGCGTAGGCTGTTGAACGCGGACTGGTATTATCACCGGTGGATAGGAATAGATTTCCTTGTGCATCAAAAGCAATAGACCCTCCGGTATGGCAACATTGTTCGCGCTGCGTGGCAACGTCAAGAATTATTTTCATTGATCCTTCATCTAATTTTCCGTCACGGAATTCATACCGTGTCAGAATATTTTTCGGATCGTCTGCGGCAGGAGAGTAGTAAAGGTAAACCCAATGATTTTTTTCAAAATTTGGATCGAGTGCAAGACCGAGCAAGCCATCTTCGGCTTCGGCCTGATTGCCATCTTTGAATTTGTATTTGGTGCTTACTGCTATTTTGTTGATTACCGTTGTCTTTTGTACTGCAGGATCGTAAAGCTTTACATTTCCCCTGCGCTCAATAAAGAGTACCCGGTTATCGGGCAGTACAGCCAGCTCAACAGGCTCTTCCAGTTTTTCATCCAGCACCACCTTGGCAAATCGGTTTTCTTCGGGCACACGCTTGGTGCGTACATTGGTATAGTTCAATGGTTTGGGTTGATCACTGTTCATGGCGTATTGAATTCCACCGGCCAGGTGTTTCAGGAAGAGTGGCTCCGAAAAAGATTCGTTGGTGTGCCCCATAGCTGTATAGAAAGCTCTGCCACCATCGTATTCGTGGTACCATGACATCGGGTGCTTTTCACCATTGGTTCCGCCTTCGTACGATTTTTCATCGATGTTGATGAGTACCTTGATTTCTGGACTGATCTTCTGGAAGTTGTAAAACTCATCTGTGCGCTTCCATTGGTCGGGGATGGAGTCCATGGAAGGATGATTTTTATCGACTGTATAGAACAGTCCATCGCGCACATTCGGGCCGTTTGGATGACTTTCAAAATAGGCGCCAGCCAATCCATTGTACCATGGCCAGTCGTATTCGGTATCTGTTGCAGCGTGGATGCCCACATAACCACCACCAGCCTGGATAAAACGTTCAAAATCATTTTGCTGTTCCTGGTTAAGAATATCCCCGGTGGTGTTGAGGAATATCACCGCTTTATATCGTTTGAGGTTCTCTTCGTAAAAATTGGCCGAATTTTCAGTAGTATCTACTTCAAAATGGTATTTAACACCCAGTGCTTTGATAGCGGCAATACCAGCAGGTATGGACTCATGCCTGAAAACAGTAGTTTTCGAAAAGACGAGTACCCGATTCTCTTCCTTTTTGGAACAAGAAACGCCAAAGAGCAGCAGCAGTGCGATGCCGAGCTTCCATGAGGTTGGAACATGAATGAACATAAATGGATTGAGGATTATGGTTTACTTAGTGTGAACAATGATACCAAATATTTTCATTATGTACTATTGACACAATGACGGCAACAGGAGGCTGTTAGACAAACGGCTGCCTGGGATGATGACGCTAAAACTTTGGCACGCATTTTTGGCGAATTGCTTTGTATTTTTGTATTTATGCCCATTGGGATGAGGAAGTTTTTGTTCGCACTTATAGGATTTATACTGGTTTTTGTCCGTATGGGCATAGGGCAGGAGTCGTACAGGATTTTTATAGACCCTTCCAGCCGTATTACGGTGGACGGCTCCACCAATGTAAACCGCTTTACTTTTCGGTATACAGAGCAGATTACCATTGACAAGCCCGTGAAGGTTGACCGCATTGACCGGAAACTAAAACTCAAGGGTGGTGTAATTGATTTAAAGGTTAGCGCTTTTGATTCCGGCAATGGGCTGATGAATAAGGATTTTAGAAAAATGTTGAAAGAAGAGGAAAATCCTTTCATTCAGGTTGAACTGGCGAGTATCAATCCAACCTGGAAAACTTCTGAGCTCTGGCTGGATGGAAAAGTGGAGATATTAATTACCCTAAACTCGATCGCCAGGAAATATGTGGTGCCTTGCAAAATTGAAAACCCTGGCAGCTTGTTGATCTACGGAAAGCAAACGCTGCAATTAGCCGACTTTAACCTGGAAGCACCTACGCGCATGATGGGCATGGTGAAAGTGAACGAGCAGGTAGAGTTTGATTTTGCGTTACGCTTCGCAACCGACAAATAAAAAAGGAGAAGCAGCAAAAAATTGCCGCTTCTCCTTTGTGTTCCTGTTGTTATTACTTCATCATTACCCGAATACCTTCCGAATGACTTGCAAACTCAGGTGCATACATGCATTGAATGGTGGTTACCCCATTAGAAAAATCTCCCTTTTGGGATACACGTAAGTCGTATTCAAACACATACGTTCCTTTTGAAAGGTAGCCGATAAAGAAGTTTGTTGCGAGGTCGCGTGTGCTTTCATAATAATACAAGCCATCCTGATAGCGATGGGTGGATAGGGTAGTAACGGGTTCAAATCCAGCGGCACGCATATCTTTCAGGTGTACATATTCCATATCGCGATCGACCCGAAGTTCAATCCGAACTTTAACAAGGTCACCAAGTTGAAGCGGAACGTTGTTGGTGATAGGAGTAATCACCGGGCCACGATCTGTGTTTTGTTGCTTAAAGAGCTGCTTCTTCAGTTTCAACGGTGTTTCCGCTGGCGTGATTTTATCGAGTTGTTCGAAGTACTGCCAGTATGCAGATCCCCACGCCACGCCATCATCGGTTTTTGAAATGGTGATCTTACCCATGCCGGAGTTTATTTCTCCTGCCTGCCAGGCCGTTTTAAAGTATCCTGTTCCGGCCTCTACTTTGGTATCCTCGCGCCTTGCCGGATCAATGGTTTCATTCCCTACTTTTATATCCACCAGTTTCGTGTTGGTCAGGGCATCGGTACCCCTGCGCAAGAGTGCATAACATGCTTCGGTAGTTGCCTTTGTGGTTTTCCAATCTTGCGTTTGCTTTTGTTTGAGTAGCCAAACTTTTAGTTCCTCTACTGCTTTTACATCTTTTGCAACTTCATCATAGACCTCAATCATCAGCGCCTGCGTTTCAATTGGTGCCTGGTACCAATAATAACCACGATCGATTTTCCAATACATACCCATTTCTTCGGAGCGCAATGCACGTTCCGTAAACGATCTAAGCATGGCTGCCGGAGTTGCGTTGTCATCAAAGCGATGCAACGCCAGCGCAAGCATTCCTTCCAAATACAAACCCTTTCCCAGCCAATATTTTTTAGCCTGCCCGCGATAGTATAGAAAGGCTTCGTTCACATCTTCAGGAATGGTGATGTCTTTAAAGTAACTACGCATATAGAGGTAGTGAATCTGGCTATAGCCTAGGTGATTATCGTCCAATTTGGTGAGACCTTTCTTCGCTTGAGCTTTTAATCGTTCGTAGTCATCTTTCAATTGGTAATCTAAATAGCCCACCGCACTGCTTACCATATTCCAGGTTCTTGCTTCCTCACGCACGGCACGAACTCCCAACACATCCAGATGCCCCATACCACTGATGATATGTTGCGTCATGTAACGATCATCCGGAAAACCAGGAAACCAACTAAAGCCACCACTTCCATTTTGTGCTTTTACAATTTTGTCCAGCGCACGTTCTTGTTCATTGGCCATGCGATTCAGATCAAATAATAAGCCCACATTGCGCTTGCGCTGCGATTCATCTTTGGCATTTAATACCCACGGGGTTTCTTCCAACAATGCAGATTTTAATTCCTGATTTTTTTCAAGATTAGAGAGCAATGCATCGGGCTGAATGTTTTTCCAGGTATCAAACACCTGCTTGATGCCTGGGTTTGAATTGGCAATATGCGATGCTATGCTATTCGCATAAAACTTACTAAACGTTTGCTCCACACAATCATAAGGATATTCCATCAGGTAGGGCAGGGCCTGAATAGCATACCAGGCAGGGTTTGATGTAAACTCCAACGTGAAGCGATGATGACGAAGTGTTTTTGATTTGTTGGTAAGGAGCTTTTCAAACTTAAACTCCTTTGTTTGCTTACCGCGAATGGGCAACGGCAAGGCTTCCGTCACCAGCATTCTATTGGTCACAACGGGTATTGTCATTTCTTCACCATCCGAAAAACTTCCTGCCTTCGCCACAATCCGATAGGTAATGGCTTGTACACCTTCAGGGATTTCAATGCTCCATTCAAGGTTCGTACTTTGGCGCGGCTTCAACGCAAACGGTTTTGACTTACTGCTGTTTTTCATTTGCCCATCTACCGATTGCATGGTAAGCGCATCAAAAAACTCAAGCTGTGCGTGCCCAGTTAATGCTGCATCTACCAGACTGCTTACCTTCACCGCAAAAATCATTTTATCGTTTTCGCGGAAGAAGCGAGGTTGATTGGGCACCACCATCAATTCTTTTTGTGTAACCAGGTGGTTGACGATAGAACCTGATTTTAAATCAGGTGTGTGGGCAAAACCCAGCATCTTCCAGCGCGTAAGCGCTTCAGGTATCGTGAAGTTAATGATGATCTCGCCCTCGGCATTCGTTTGCAAGTGTGGAAAGAAGAATGCTGTTTCATTAAAATTGGTTCGCACTTTTACCTGTGAGAAATCTTCAGCGGCAGGAGGTTTGGGCTGAGCTGTTGGAGGAAGGGTATGCTCATTATCATTTTCTGATACGGATTCTTTTTTTTCAGCAGGAGCGGCAGCCATATCCAACATTATTTCTCCTTCTGCTAAAGCAGATTTCGATACCTCATCTCTATACCGTGAACTTCTGCCTCCTGCACGGTAGCGCCTGTTTCCGTAATAATATTGATAGAAACTATAATCAAACCAATTGAAGGTATCAAAGTAAGCGCTCTCAGGCGATCGGCTATAATTCAGATTCCAGTCTTTCGTATAAACAGCGAGGTCCTTTCTGTTAAATCCGTTGGAACTACTCCAACCCAACCGGCTATAATGTGCGTTGAAAAAGGAAGCGTACCAGCTATTACTCCTAAATTCATCCAGTGATTCATCGTAGAGTGTAGCAACCATTTCGGCTGCAACTTTCTCTGCATCTCTTCCTTTAACGATGATTTTCCATTGCTCTTGTTGGCCAGGTTGTAGCTTATCGCGGAAGCTGGCGAAGGAAATATCCAGCGCTTTGTTGGTGAACGGAACCGAGAGGGTATGACTTTGTTTGTACAGTCGATTGTTTTTAATAAAGGTATAATGAATACCCACATCACCGCGATAGGCTTCTGTTACAGGAAGTTCAAACAGCCGTTGTTCGTTACTCAGTGTGATCCATTGACTGGCAAGCAATTCACCATCGCGTTCTACTTCATACAGTACATTAATTTTTTTATCAGCAGTGCCCATGGTGAAAGTTGCTTTTTCTCCAGGCTCAGCCACCATTTTAACAGATTGAAAATAACTTACCTGCGGTGTGGGAATAGTTTTATCAGAGGGTGCTGATACCGTAAAGTAACTAACTTCTTTTACTTCCTGGCCGAAAGCATCCAGTGCTTTTATCTCCAACACATATTCCCCCGATTTCCATTTACTCAGATTTTCGAGTGTGAAAGTTTTCTTTGCACCGGTGTCAAAATTCAGATCAAAAACTTCTTTGGCCCTTTCCCATTTGAATTTATTGGATTCATCTTCATACAAATCCACCGGAAATAATTGATAGTATTGTTCGCGAGTATAGAGCGAACGATCGGCTTGTTCCCATTGCCGCGCACGAAAGGCTTTTGCAGGAGGCTTCAGCTCAAAGATAGTTATAGTTCCCTTCGCAGCTTCAAATTCACCTGCCAGATTCATAGTGGAAATCAAAAACTCTTTCGCAGTTGCCGGTAACAGATCCTTATTGATGTTACCGATAGGAACCCCAACCTGCAACGCTTTATAGCCCACCGAAATCACGGTAGTATTGCTGTGCGTCTCACCATTGATGTCGGTAACATCGACATAGATAGTATAATCGAAAGTAGGATCGGAGGCAGGATCAACACTTCGATCGGGAATAGCCTGAAAGTTTATGACGAATTTTCCCTCAGCGTCAATCTGCGTCACGCCATTGGTAATTTCCATTTCAGGAGCAGCAGGGTAGTAGCCCCACCGGCACCACCACCAGAAAGGGAAGCGCGCCACGCGCACCACACGGTAACGTACGGAAGCACCATCAATGGTGGCGCCCGAATAGGCACGGGCAAATCCTTCAGCTTTAATAGTTTCATTTAGCCGAAAGGAACCTTTCACCGGCTCAAAGGCAACTTCAAATTTAGGCCGCTTATATTCTTCAACTGAAAAATTAACGGACCCACTTCCGTTCTGCAGACTCATCTCACCGGTAAGTCCGGAGGTAGGTGCTGTAAACGTTCCACTAAATGTACCGTACGCGTTGGTCGTCACTTCTACTGAGCCACGCTCTTGCTGATTGACATCATACAGCGTAACGGTATGGATTGATTTTCTCCCCACTTCAGAAGTCTTGCCATCGGTATTCACCACTAGTCCTTTAAAATAAATTGTTTGTCCGGGGCGATAGATGGCGCGGTCTAAAAAGAAAAATGTTTGAAGGTGCTTCTCAGGTTTGTCTTCCTGATATTGATTGATGGTTCCACCATAGTATGAGTATCGATCGATAGGTTCCGTACTATTTCTATCAAGTTGATGTTTAAAGTAGAACGAAAAATTTCTATAATTGGCATTTTTAAGATAAGGTACGTTGAGGTATCCTTTTGCATCGGAGGTGTATGTGCCAATCTTCACCGATTCATATTCCTGCTTTTTGGAATTATATTGATTGGAATAGACCTCGGTCAACACACCCGGAAACGCTTCTCCACTTTTACGGTTCAGCACATACACGTCAGTGCTTCCGTCTTTAAGGGACCGATGAATGTAACTGATGTTTGAGATGGTTGTAAAGGCATAGGCCAATGCATTCTTGTTTATTTCAAAATCTGGCTTGTTACCGAACATCACCATGTATTCGCCCTGTGGCAAGGCATCGAGCTTTACTTCAATGCTATGCTGTTGATAATCCTTATCATCGGGCAACACAAACTTGCCCGACTTTACCGGAGTTTTCGATAAGAAGTATTCTATAAGTTTCTTTTCACGATCTACGTTATAATTGCGCTCCCACTTTTTTCGCTGAGCTCTTACTTCCTCGCGGCTCGTTTTGATGATACGATAGTGTAACTCCGTAAAGTTTTTATAGCGCAACAGGCTTCGAAATGGTTCGGCCGGGAGATTATTTTCTTCAATGACGGCACTTAACGATTTTGCACGAATATCAGTTTGCAAATTTTCGCATTGAATAGCACCTTCTGAATCGGGGAAACGCTTTTTAGCCGTCTCGGAAATCTCATAAGCTTTCTTGAAATCCCATTTATGATTATCCGATTGCAAGGGTTTGTATTGTGAGGCTTGCTCTGAATACGTCTGTGCCAGCAGAAAGGTAGCACGTGTAGAAACAGGATGATGGATATAGCGTTGTTCTAATTTTTCCAACGCACTTCGATACAACTCATCTTTATTAGGGAGCACCAGATTGGCGCGCACAAAAAGGAGTCGTTTGATTTCCAGATCTACCAGGGCCTCCGGATCGTTATCCGTAAGGTGAAACCGAATTAATTCCTGCAGCAACTGAATGGCATAGAACTTCAGTGAAAAAGTATCGTTTGTGGTTAGTGGCAGTTCAACAAACGTGGAAGCATCAGCAAAGTAGTCTTCGCTATCCAGCAAAAAGGCATACACCGGGCGTGTGATAGAAGCTTCTTCACCAGAAGCAAATGCAAGTGCGCGATGGGCCAGAAAATCAAAGAGGGTAGCGCGATAGCTTCTGCCCAATTTATTTCCAGGATGAATCACTTGCTCGTAGATGTCAATTGGAGTCGTTTTACTTTTGTCTGATTCCTGTAAAGAGAGTTTGTATTGCTGAAAGGTCTCTTCAATAATTTTATTCAAACTCCAGGTTTCGATGTCATCTTGCTGGGTGTTGACAACTTCACTTCGTTCACTGAAACGGTAGCGGTTATTTTGATAATACTGCCAATACATTTCAGCCAGCATCGAATGGAGAAGGGGCTTAACGGGAAAGGCGGCAGTTTGCGTTTCTTCGCGCAGACGGTTAAGGTTCTTGACAAAGGCATTTTCTTCTTTGTAATCCGTAAACTTGAGTTGGTGAATTACAGCCTTAACTAATTCAGACGCGTTTTTTTCGTTCTTGGCTTGTTCATAGATGATATCGACTGCTTTAAGAGCTGATTCAGGTAATCCTTTGGATTCAAATCCCTGGACTTCTTGCCAGGCTTTTTCGTAGTTATAGGGTTTCATGGTGTCACTTTTTTGCTGTGCTGCTACCGTTTGAAGCGTAAACGTCAGGGAAAGAATTAAAATAGGAATTTTCATATGATTCACGTGTAAACGTTACGGGCTAAAGATGCACAAGTTTGAAGATTTCCATACGGAATTTTTTTGTCCAGATATTTACTTTGAAGGAAGGCAGCCATCAGGGGAGCATAGCCGGTTCAGGTAAAGATTAATTGGGACTCATACGATGTGCAAATAGATTTGTCGGCACCAACACGAGCAAGGAAAGGAGTTCGCTGATTTATTTAACATAATATAAATTATGTAACAAGATAGCTAGTCTTAAACGGCACCCGTTACATAATGAGCCGTTATATTAAATAGCTTTAACGATTGAGATTTGTCAAATATTGCTGATTTACGCCCCCAGATGCTGATGTAGAATACCTAATATTCTTTCACTAAGGTTTCAAGTGGAATATTCAATTGAGTGTGAAGCTTGCGCACCATGGTAAGGTTCAACTTCCGGTGTTTATTAAAAATATCAGTTACTCTACTTTTAAAGCCAAGGATCCCAGCAAGGTCACTATTGGTTAAACCCTGTTGCTCCATTCTGTACTTAATGGCTTCCAGCGGATTGTGTGCTTTAATGACATAATGTTTTTCCTCGTATTCCTTTATCAAGAGAGAAAGGATATCTGCTTCATCGCTTTCAGGTGATCCTGGCTTTGCCTGAAATATTTCCTCAAAGCGCTCCAGGGCAATCAGGTAATCCTTTTTTGTTTTAAGTATTTTGAATTTCATAATTTTCTCTTTTTGTTTTTAAACAAATTCACCGACTCTGCATCTACTTTATCATACTCAGCATGGGTTCCAATAAATTTTATGAACACCCAGCCTTTCAGGTAGTTTATTTCAGCGATTAGGCGGTAGTCATTATGATTGATCTCAAAAATCGCACGGCTATTTTTTATAGTTCGTGCTGTATTAAAATCCCGTATAATATCTCCGGGTTTTTTCCAGTTTTTTGATTCCACATCATGATACCACTTTTCCAGCGTGGCTTTGCAATCGGGATGCTCCTTATAAAAAGCAGTGAGCGAGCTCCGATTATAAATGTTCATGCACAAATAAACGAAAAAGTAACCAATTTGGTTACTTTTGAAAGAAAATTTTCTATGCCTGAAATGGCAATGCCTACGGCCCGGGCTATTCACTCAAGTCCGACCTCGCTCCTGCTCACGCGCTTCGTGCTTTCCGCTGCTATCCCTATTGCTTTTCCCTACGCAGCAGCAACACACATTGTGCAGGCCACACATGCCAACGCAAAAACCAAAGCCTACCCAAAGAGTGTCGCTGCCCCAGCCCGGTGTGAGTGATGAAGATTGAGTTAATGAAAGCCCACGCTAAAAAAACTTTCTATGAATATTCTGGTAAGCCCGGATGCCAAAGCTATGTTAACATAACGCAATGCCATTATGTAACTCTTGCTTGAAAGATTATGAAGACATTAAAGTAAATCCAATACTTTAATTAGTGCGAGCTTTATCTGGTCCATTTCATTTGTTGCCAGGAAACCTAATTTTTTTATAAATCTTTCTTTTGAAATGGATTTAACCTGAAAACAATCAGCAACGCTTTCCTTGATAATGCCATTGTCTTTAGAGGGTGTAAGCGCTACATGCCAATCTCGAATAGAGCGAACTGCATCCGTAACAGGAATTACAACTTTTAATTGAAGAGCTCCCAGACTATCATGATTTACAATAATTGCAGGTCTCACTTTGTCTATCTCTTGTCCGACTTTTGGAGCAAAATCAACTAACCATACTTCGCCATGCTTCATTCTTCAATAATGTCAAGATCAACATCTGAAAGATTGTTAATATCCTTCTCATAGTACTTAATGGTTTCAGGGTCATTAGCTTGAGACGCCATCCGCTTATAAAGGGAAGTCTTATTTTTTCGCATTTTTTCTACTGCCTTTTCAAAGGTTGTTTCTGCAACTGCCGAACGTATCAAAATTCCTTCCTCCGTTTCCTCAATTACAACTTTCTGCAATTTGTATTTCTTGATCATTTCAGAAGGCAAAATAACAGCCTTGCTATTTCCTACAGATGTCAATGTTTTAATCATACTATCAAATATACGAGTAAGTTATAACTTTGTTATAACAATTTTAGAAATATTTATACCTGATGCTCTTAAGTTTGTAAAGTATGCTGCTTTCGCGTCATTATTAATTCCATTGCTCTCTAAAAACATATCCCGATTTTTTGGGATAAAACTCGGGCTTCTTTGAGCTTTGACCCCTTTCAAAAAGTTGGGATGAGTACATTCTGAACGGCCCCAACAAAAACCGCTCGGATGTTGTCTTAGTACTTTCTGCCCTTGTCTGACTTCTGGCATCGTATGTGGAGGAATTTGCGATCAACATATCTTAGCAAAATGTAACAACCTAATTTATAAGGTTATTACAACTTTAAATTATACCTGACTTTTTTGGCAGAAAATCTCCTAAACTTAAATCATGTAGTAACTTTTAGCCCATTTTACTTGAATCATTCTATAACCGGAACAGGTTTTAAGTCTGCATTCACTATATCATACTCTGCTTGGTTTCTAATAAATTTTAGGACACTCAGCCTTTCAGGTAGTTTATTTCAGCGATTAGGTGGCAGGTCATTATGATTGATCTCAAAAATCGAACGGCTCCACATCATTCGTGAAGTTGCTGCTTCTCCTTTCTTATGCCAAAGATCAAGAGATAGCCAATCATCCAAAACTCTCCAACGGTGGCTGGCATCGACAGAAACCCAACCCAGGGATCGTCCAGACCTATGTAGTTTGTAAATGCGCTTGCGATATAGCCAACCCCACCCAACAGTAGAATACGCCCCAACCAAACAGGCATCCGTTGCGAACTAACTACAACGTAGCCCATTGGAATAAGCCACAGTCCGAAGAAGAGGCTTCCTACGCCCCATGCGTGCCTGATGAACAGACTGAACATTTGAATCAGCAGTACCTTTTCGTTCAACGTCTGCGTGCCCGTGGCGACTTCAATCGCACCCCCCATGGCCATGGCGCTGATCATGATGGCCACTGCATTCACCATACCCCAGGCCGCCAACGACCAGGCAGCAACATGCTGTATGTCTTTGAACAGTTTGTAAAACCATACCGCGGCCAGCGCCTGGAAAATCACAATCAGGAATTCAAACAGCAGCCGCAAGCGGGCAAGCGTTTCGTGCTCTGTTAAGTTGGCAAGTGTTTTTGACGGATCAACAGAAACATAGATGCGCGAGTGCAACATGAGAAATCCTACCATGCCGGTAATCGCCAACATCAAGTACCATACTCCGGTGATACGAGCCGTAGCAACCAATTCCTTTTGCTGATCTTTTTTCATGTTCAAACTTTGATTTCTATTTGTTGAATGCTGTTACCAGATTATCGATACACAAAAGTCAAGACGCGCTAACCTGATCATTTGTTACACTATGCTAGGATGAAATGAACACCTCAACCAGAGCTTAAGCGATACTTCAAAAAGCGATGGAGAATTGAATCAGACATTCAATTCTACTCAATATTAATACGATTGATCTTGCAGCATTTCTCACCGCAAGGAAAAAATGTTTTGGCGTTACAAGCATGGATTTTTGAAGAAAATAGAGCACCTTTCCATTCGAAACTTTGATTTAAAATGGGACGATGGTCTCCCCCACCCTGCGCGAATAACTCACGACCAAATTTTTAGTGCATGTAATTTAGCTTCCTGATTCAGACATCATTTGATACGGATATGAAAAACGTAACAACACAATCAACTATTTTCCTTCTCTTACTTTCAGCGCTGATTTCATGCCAGCCCATTCGAAATACAGAAAAGTGGATTGTTTCATCGCCCTCATCAGAGATTGAATTTGTAGTGGCATTTAACGAAAACGATCAATTGTTTTATTCTGTTTTTAGAACAACAGATTCCGGTAAAAAGATGGTAATCGGTAATTCGCCTTTAGGCATTGTTCGAAGCGATGCCGCGTTTGTTCAGCAGCTTACGTTTGTTTCTGAGGATGCCATGGAATCAATCAATGAGACTTTCTCACTATCCGCTGGGAAGCGCAGAATCATTCATAATCAAGCCAATGAAAAGAAACTTACTTTCCAAAATAGTGGTGGCGATAAAATTCAGCTTATTATTCGCGTGAGTGATGATGGAGTGGCCTTTCGGTATAATTTCCCCAAGGGTGTTTCCTCCAAAGTATACAGTATAGAAGAAGAGGTTACTGGATTTTTAGTACATGGCAGCGGAAGCGTATGGATTCAACCGTATGATAAGGTTACACACTGGTCACCGGGCTACGAACGCTATTATGAAAATGGTGTGGCCATAGGAACTACTGCGCCCTCAGCAGAAGGATGGGCTTTCCCTGCATTAATTCAATTGCAGGAGGCTTGGATGTTACTAACGGAAGCGGCACTTGATTCTACTTATTTCGGTTCGCACCTTCAGCCGAATGCTGACAATGGCCTTTATGTAATTCGCATGCCTGAAGTTTCTGAAGCGAACATGACGGTAACGAACAGCCCAGCATCAACCTTGCCATGGACCACTCCCTGGCGTGTCATCATAATTGGCGATAGTCTTTCTGATATTGTGGAGTCGGACCTGGTTGTTAAGCTTAGTCCGCCATCGAAAATAGTAGATACATCCTGGATTAAGACCGGACGGTCTTCGTGGAGTTGGTGGAGCGATGCGGCAAGTTCGAAGAACTTCATTTCCCTGAAGAAGTTTGTCGACCTATCGGCAGCGATGGGTTGGGAGTATTCGCTTGTTGATGCCAATTGGGATGTGATGGAAGGCGGCACCATTGAGCAGCTCGTTCAATATGCACATTCAAAGAATGTGGGTATTTTAATGTGGTATAATTCCGGTGGTGCTCACAACAACGTTACAGAGAGGCCACGTGACATTATGAGCAACGACAGTATGCGAAAGGAGGAATTTAGGAAGTTGGCGGCTTGGGGAGTGAAAGGGATAAAGGTCGATTTCTTCCAAAGCGATAAACCGAAAATCATCAAACAGTATTTGGATATTTTAAAGGATGCTGCGGAAAATAAGATACTCGTCAATTTTCATGGCTGTACATTGCCAAGAGGATGGAACAGGACATGGCCAAACCTCATGAGCATGGAGGCTGTCAGGGGTGCAGAATGTTATTCGTTTGACAGTCTGTATACCAGCCATGCTGTGTGGCATAATACTATTCTTCCTTTTACGCGAAACGTAGTTGGGCCGATGGACTACACTCCTGTAACTTTTTCAAATCAACGCTATCCGCACGCTACTACATATGCGCATGAGCTCGCATTAACCATTGTATTTGAAACGGGTATCCTTCATATTGCTGATAAAGGAGAAGCCATTCTTTCATTACCGGATGCGCCAAAGAATTTTTTAAAAACTGTTCCTGTTGTCTGGGACTCCACCGTATTATTGGCCGGATATCCTGGCAAGGATTGTATTCTTGCCAGAAGATCAAATCATGTATGGTATCTCGGTGGGATTAATGGAACAAAAGAAAAGCAGAAATGGGTGATAGATTTGACGCGATTGAAAGGAGAACTTTTTTCAGCGTCCATTATTGCAGATGGTAAAACCCCACAGGAATTTTCCTCTTCCGATATCATTCTTGCTGAGGGTGACAAACTGGTTGTAGAAGTTTTGCCTTTTGGTGGATTTGTAGCCACTTTAAAGTGAACAACTAAGCAACGTATCACCGACTCCCATACCCCACACCCATTCTTGCTGCATCGTGTAGCGAGCAAATTGTCCTTCACGCTAAATTATTGTGGGTATAATCGTCCACACTCCGCAGCAACATTCCCCAACCGCGATCGATTAACCTACCATTTGAATCAGAATAGCAACACTTCAGAGTGGATCACTTATTAGGTGAAGAATAGATGGCTATCTGAAACTTTCAATGGGTTTTAAACTCACGATCAAGAATACTGAATTGATTTGGTAGAAACCTTTACATTATGAGACACAGCATAAAAAGTTTAATCGGTTTTACTCTGGGTGCAACGGATGGAGAGCTTGGAAAAGTAAAGGACTTTTACGTTGACGATGAAACGTGGACCGTACGGTATCTCATTGTTGATACGGGTAACTGGCTTTCCGGACGAGTCGTTCTTATATCTCCAGAATCAGTGTTGGGTTCTGATCGAAAAAATAAAATCTTTTCCGTCAACCTCACCAAGGAACAAGTGAAGAACAGCCCCGACATCAACACAGACCTTCCTGTTTCACGACAAGAGGAAATTAAGTTGCATGCGTATTACCCTTGGATTGCCTATTGGAACAGTGGATACTATGGTAGTGGTGGTGGAGCTATAGCCTTGCCTTCCGATCCACTGGCGATTGGAATGCCCTATAGTGAGTTCACAGAAAAATTGGCACAAAAGGAAATGGATGCCGATAAACACTTACGAAGCACGAATAAAGTAACGGGTTACACTATAAAAGCGGCTGATGGAGAAATTGGTGAGGTTGAAGATTTTATAATAGACGAAACGAAGTGGGCAATTGATTTACTGCTAATCGATACCGGTAAGTGGTTACCCGGCAAAAAAGTACTGATCTCACCAAAGTTGATCAAAGAAATTGATTGGGAAACTTCTACCGTAATGGTTGAAACTTCAGTAGCGTTTGTAAAGAGCAGTCCTGAATATGATCCGGCACAGCTAATTCAGGTTGTTGATCCAAAGGACCTTCACGAACATTTTAGTGAGTTGGCTTCGCATTCACAATAATGGCAAAATACATGTTCAATAATAATTTTCAGAATGATGAATGTAAAATCGCTTACACAAGAATTGATTGGTAATCTATTTTCTGTAACAGAACCACCGTGCATTTCGCTGTACATGCCTACACATCGAATCCATCCTGAAAATATGCAGGACCCCATTCGATTTAAGAACCTGGTTAAGCAAGTGAAGGAATCTTTAACGGAGAAGTATCCCGATGCTAACATTATCAGTCTGCTTGCTCCCTTCGAATCGCTTGCCAGTGATCACGACTTCTGGAATCATACGGGTGATGGACTTTGTGTACTGACTTCGTCTGAACTTTTCGAAGTGATACGTTTACCGCTGACGGTAGAGGAATTGGTAATAGTAGCCGAGCGCTTTCACACGAAACCCCTACGTCATATTTTACAATCTGAAGATCGCTATCAGGTGTTGGCCTTAACCATGGATGCACTGCGTCTTTTTGAAGGTAATCGTCATTCACTCATAGAGATCGAACTTCACGATGACGTACCAGCAACGATAAAAAAAGCATTGGGTGAGGAATTAACGGAGAAGCACACGACCGTAGCATCGTATGGAGGAGTTGGTGCCGACAGCGGTAACATGCATCACGGCCATGGCGGAAAGAAAGATGAAGTGGGAAGTGATACCGAGCGATTTTTTCGCATTGTCGCAAACGGTGTTTATGAGCGTTATTCTAAGCCGCATGGTCTGCCGCTACTGTTGGCTGCATTGCCCGAGCATCATAGTCTCTTTAATGAAGTCAACAAAAACCCATTTCTCCTTCCCAACGGTATTGAGATTAACCCCCAAGCTGTATCAACAGAAAAACTGGCGGAACTATCCTGGGAAGTAATGCAACCTATTTATGTGAATAAACTAGAAGAGCTTGCAGGAAAATTTCTTCATGCAAAATCCAATGGATTGGGAAGCGATGTGATGGATGAGGTGATCGATGCAGCAGAAGCAGGAAGAGTAGATACGCTCTTTATCGAGGCGCATCGGGTCATTGCCAAGAGGCTTAGAAATAAAATCACCGGCACCTTTGAGATGACCGATTTAACGCAGCCGGTGTTAGACGATGAGCTCGATGGTGTAGGTGAGTTAGTCAGTAAAATGGGTGGCGCAGTAGTATTCATCCCCAAAGAACAAATGCCAACGCATACTGGTCTTGCTGCTATATTTCGGTATTGAATTCATCTACAATAGATTTACTATGACCATTCAAATTAATACAGACAAAACTGTAGACGGAACGGAAGAGCGTATAGCTCCCTATGTTGCTCAGATAGAATCAAAACTCAGCAGGTTTAGTGATAACATTACACGCATCGAGGTTCATCTTTCTGATGAAGATGGAAACAAGGATGGCCTTACTACAAAGCGATGCTTACTGGAAGCACGGTTAAAAAACAGGAAACCCATTGCCGTTACCAACCAGACCGACTCGTATGATCAGGCTATCGCAGGGGCATTGAATAAACTAACAGCATCACTGGAAACGATAATGGGTAAGCTGCGTAACCATTAAACGTGCGGGTCACATTACCTAAACAGAAATGTTTTGAAGAGTTACCTCCCCAGGGAGGAATTAATGTCCACATACAGTGCATTCTAAAAGTGAAAATCAATATCAACTATGCGTAAATGATGACAGATAGGCTGGTCCGATTATTTCTATGGCGGTAAAGAACAATTTTGTTCACAAAAAATTAACGCTAACTAAAAATGCAAGAAGAAAATAATTATCTCACACACGAAGCACGCAGACGTATTTCGTATGGCTCCATTATAGGTGGAGCGTTGGTAGGACTTGTACTGATGATTTTGTTAAACATGTTTGGTGTAGGCCTCGGGCTGAGCACCATCGATGTTCAGGCTGAAAACAATCCTGCACAGGGTATTGGTCTGGGTGCAATCATTTGGTATATCGTAAGTGGGCTTATTGCGCTCTTTGCAGCCGGATGGGTTGCTGGTCGCCTGGCACAAACACCACGCTTGTTTGATGGTGCTATGCACGGAGTGTTGTCATGGTGTATTATAACTCTAGTATCCATGTATTTTGTAACGACTGCCATTGGAAGTTTACTTGGAGGTGCAGGCCGATTAGTAGGCGGTACGCTAAGCGCTGTTGGTAAAGCGGGAGCTAAAGCTATGGAGATGGCTGCACCTGCCTTGAAAGACAAAGCTGAAGAGATGGATTTAACCACTCTGCGACAAGGCGGGTCAACAGGCGAAGCGATAGAAATGTTTAAAAAAGCAGATGGCGATCCTGCCAAGGTTAGTAAGGATGATCTGACGACTTTGATTATGAAAAGCAAAGATATAAGTCGTAAAGAAGCTGCTGGAAAAGCGGACACGCTGATGATAAAATATGAAGAAGCTAGCGCAAAGTGGAAAGTGAAAAAAGAAGAAATTAAAGCCAAGGCTGAAAAGACAGCCGATGATGTGGCCGCTGCGACATCCACTGCGTTTATTGTTCTCTTTTTTGTGGTAATGCTGGGAGGACTTGCCGCTTGGGTTGGTGCCCGGTTAGGTACACAATCAAAGCATAACATTTATTATCAAAAGGAATAATTCCCTTGTAAGAACCTACTTTTCATAGGGTGTGGGTTACCGAATCTCAAGGGCACTTTAGCTTGCGAGATTCGGTTTTTTAATTTGATTTACAATACGATTGCGTTAAAGTGGTATGATACACTAAATTATTATCATATTCTTTTCATCCGCCTTTGCCAGACCACATCGTGAATCACCGCTTAGAAAAACTTACCAATTCAATTAATGTGCGTATGAAGAATCATCCATGTAAAACAGGATCAACCATGAAAAATTCAATAGATATATATAAAGGACCTGCCAGTAAAGATCCACACCCGAAGCGTAGATTGGTGGAAGAGGAATAGGAATAACAATACCAAAAGCGGAACGCAAAGACCAAGCATTTCCACCTGGAAAAGGTTTGGAATAAATTCAAACTTGTTTTCTTCACCGATGGATCTGCTCTGGACAGTAGGCTCCACAGTATTAAGGTAAACAACTCTACACCGTGAGTATTTATGGCCCAATAGCTTAGGATAGAATCTTAGTATCGTTTAAAATTCCTTTTGCAAGACTTTGCCATTGTAAATGAGCCCCGCCTAACTTGGCACCGAAGGCCACTGCGGTGTTTCGGATAGTATCTATAACGTTACCTTCAGTATTTGGAATTTCATTGCGGCCATATACAGCGGCCGTAATTGTCAAACCATCTCGTGAAACCTTGAACGTACTGGTAGCGGTATCCTTGAAAAAATGAGCCGTGCCTGCTTCGTGGTCAAGGGGGTTAGCAACCGGTCTTACACGCATCGTCATACTGTCAGGAACGTTTAGAATTTCCTGTTGATGTTTTATCCATTCTACCTGCACCCAATCATAACCCTCGCCTGCCTGCGAGCCAGGTCCTGGTAGATTAATCTTAAAAAAATCATTAACGCACGCCTGTTGCCGGTTTATGCCATTACCATCATTATCTGTTAGCTCAAATACTGAAAGTAATGAACCTGTCAATACATGCCATTGGTTTACGTCTAGCATGCGGCTGACTGCTTGGTCAAAAATTATTCTTGCTTCCTCAATTGAAGAAGCTTCAACACTATGCTCGACTGAGAGTTCATTTCCTGCCTTCTGAAGGGGAATTGAATTGCTGTGCTCATCTTCCACGTTATTCGTAATTAGAACTTCTATTTAATGCGAAGTGCATCCAGTTTTTTCTACTTTTTTTTTTACCACTATCTGATCGCCTTGGTTTCTTTTTCGTATGATCTTCAACTTTTGCTTTCTCCGGGGCAACCGATGGATCCATAACCTGAGGAGGTGTTGGAGTCTCAACGTTTATACTTGATTCTTGGGAAACTTTCTTTCTTTTGCTCATGGTTGGGCATTACCAACAATCATGCTGCTTTGTGAAAATGGTCACAACGATAACTATCAGCAACACTACTCGTTCATGGGTTCACAGCATTTGAGACGGTGAAGCAGGTATTGCGTTGACGACAACAACGATTTTGAGTTTACGCATCGCGATCGCATCACAATGGCAATGAGTAATCCGTTCACTTAAGTATCCATTGAGTAATTCTCAATAAAGTGTTTCCTTAACTACCCATGTTTGGCGAGTTGCTGAATAAAAGCTACAGCCTCAAGTGTTCTATTCAATTAATGAGTGCCCCAGTACGTGATTCAACTCATGGCATGAATTTGCAACTCAGCAAAGAGATAAAAACAAAAAACATTTAATATGAAAAAGCAAATTCAATCATTTTTAAAAGTAACAGCGGTAGCATGTGTAATGGCAGTGGTCATTAGCGCCTGCAAAGACGATGACAATCCGGCACCAGCCCTTACAGGAGAATCTAAAACATACGCATTAAGTTCTGTCTCCAATCCTGCCATAAACGGTACCGTAAAGTTTGCAGAAAGAGCCGATAACGCTACTGTTATAACAATTGACCTGATGGGAACAACATCCGGGAACACACATGTGGCGCATATACATCAAAATACAGCTGCTGAGACAGGAGCTATCATTCTGGATCTTACATCAATAAACGGTGCAACTGGCAAGAGTGAAACAATTGTAACAAAATTGAACGATGGCACGGGCATCACTTACGATCAGCTTCTGGCGTTAAATGGCTATGTAAATGTGCATCTTAGTGCAACTGATTTAACAACGTTAATTGCACAAGGTGATATTGGAGAGAATGAACTGACTGCTACTTCAACAACCTATAGCTTGGTTGGTGTAAACGAATCAGGAATAGACGGAACAGTTACATTTGCAAAGCGAACCAGTGGTTCTACACTGGTGACGGTTGATTTGGACGGAGCTTCAGCAGCAGGTAACTATCCTATTTATATTTACGACAATAATGTCGCGACAGGAGGTCCAATAGCTATTAATTTAAATAATTATAATGGTGCAACCGGAAAGAGTGTAACTTCGGTTCGGAAACTCAATAATAATACAGCCATTACGTATGATCAACTGAGGGCCTTTAATGGTCACATCAATGTTGGAACGAGTGCTACCGATGCTACGTATGTAGCACAAGGTAACATAGGCTCCAACTAATCACATTCTAACACTGAAAAAGATAACTCTATGAAAATGGAGTTATTTTTTTGTTCACTCTCGTACGCTTCCGGGTACTCTCCCTCCCATCTGCCAGCACTCAATGGTGAACCGCTCGTTGGCGGTATCCGCGTGGGGTCGTTCCTTTTATTTGCCTGAACTGTCGCGCTATATTTTTCGTGTCATTCAGGCCGAGTTCTTGAGCAATTTCGAAAACCGATTTGTCCGTGCGTTCAAGCAGCTCGGCAAACTTCTCTATCCTCAGATTAAGGATGTATTTGTAAATGGGATACCCTGTGGTTTCTAAAAAACGTTTTTCCAGCGATCTGCGTGATAAAGGCACCTCCCGTACAATTTCGTCTACTTTCAAATCGCGATCAGCATGATTATGTATGAATTTCAAAACAGTAACGATATGCGTATCAGGAGTTGCATAAATATCGGTAGAGGTTCTCGTCACCACCCGGGTTGGCTTTATCAGAATGTCGTGTGACATTTTTTGTTTGAGGATCAGCCGGTTCATCAACTTAGCCGCCTCGTAACCTCCCTTTTCAACATCAAGGTTAATACTCGACAAGGCTGGGTCAGACAAAAAGCAAATATTTTCATCGTTATCTACTCCCAACACGGCAACATCTTCAGGAATACGCAGTCCGGCATGCTTACTCGCCTCGGAGATATGCAAGGCCTGATTATCATCACAAGCCATTAATGCTATTGGCTTCGGTAACGACTTTAACCATTGACTCAATACGGATGGCTTGTAATACCAAAGGTTCATGGAACGTGCTTTCTTGTGCTCAAAATAATGGACTTTGTAACCAGCTTCCTGTACTTTCTTTTCGAAACCCTCACTCCTTTCGCGCGACCAAACGATATTTTTGAAACCATAGAAGGCGAAATTTTTAAATCCCTTTTTCAAAAAATACGAGGCTCCCAGTTCACCGGTCTCCTGATAGGCCCCGCTGATATTCGGAACTCCATGAAGCCGCTCTTCAAAATCCTGGGCAATTACTGAAATACCCGCCCTGGAAAACTTACTGATCTCGGTATTGTCGTGAAACTGGCCTATCAAACCTTTAGCTCCCCATGCTTTCAGGTGTTTGATGATGCCGTCAGCACCCAGTGTCTCCCGATAATACACTGGGATTCTCAGAAAGGCCCATGGACCTTTCTCTCTTGAATATCGAATTATTCCGCGAAGTAAATTCTTATGATATTCCTCTGTAAAATCAAGAAGCAGCGCAATTTTTATCATATAGCGTACAAGTCATGAATAGTATGGAAATTCCAATTTACGTAAAATGAGGATTGATTTACGCATTTTACGCATTCCTGTCCGGAGTCATTTTGTACTATTATGATAAATTATCAACAGTGAATCAACGGTACGTATCACTTGATGTATTTAGAGGCGCAACGGTCGCCTTTATGATCCTGGTCAACAACCCGGGAACATGGTCGCATATATTTGATCCGCTTGAACATGCATATTGGCATGGGCTTACGCCCACAGACCTTGTGTTTCCTTTCTTTTTGTTTGCCGTAGGGAATGCAATGGCTTTTGTTATGCCGCGTTTGCGACTGGAAGGTGATGCTGCATTTTGGAAGAAAGTGATTACCCGTACCGCTTTGATTTTTCTGATCGGAACATTTCTCAACTGGTTTCCTTTCAGTCATTGGGTACAGGATGAACTCATCTTGCGTGGATGGGAATGGACACAATCCGATGGATCAATGGGTGGCATCCGTGTGCTTGGCACGTTGCAACGCATAGCACTTTGTTATTTCTGCGCCTCCATTGTTGTGTATTACTTCAAACCACGAACCGTGATGATACTCAGCACCCTTATACTGGTTGCTTATTGGGTACTGTGTATCGTAATGAATCCAGAAGATCCTTTTAGCTTCAACGGATGGTTTGGGAAACAACTTGATCTTGATGTGTTTGGTGAAGCACATGTGTATCGTGGAGACGGAATTCCATTTGAGAATGAAGGTCTGGTGAGTACGCTGCCCGCCATTGTACAAGTCCTGCTCGGATTTCTGGTCGGAGACTTTATCCGGACGCGAAGCAGTCAGTCGGAAGCAATGCAAGATGAAACAACTTCAGGTAAATTGTACCGCACCCTTACCGAACTCTTTGTTGCAGCCGCTATCGTGCTTATCATCGGTTATCTGTGGAGCCTTGTTTTTCCCATTAACAAAAAAATACAAAGCAGTTCCTTCATACTCATTACGGCAGGCATGGCCACCACATTGCTCATGGTACTTATCTATTTCATGGAGATAAAAAAAGTTACCGGATGGTGGTCGCGAGCGTTCCTAGTCTTTGGAAGAAATCCACTTTTCATTTACGCGTTAAGTGAACTGGTGCCACGCATTTCAAGCCTGATCCGGATTCCGGTTGGCACCGTCACGAATGGTCAGGTGAACTATGTTGACCCACTGGAGTGGTTTTATCAGAACATCTGTACACATTTTCCCGGGCCACCGGAAACAGGCTCGCTTTTCTATGCACTCTGCATTGTTGCATTGTATTGGGGAGTTGGGTATTGGATGGATAAACGGAAGCTTTACATTCGAGTGTAAATAAAATATGGCGCAAAACATGAGAACAGCAATCGCTATTGCAGCCCATCCGGATGATATTGAATTGATGATGGCAGGAACGCTCCTGGCACTGAAGTCGATTGGATATGAAATCCATTACCTGAACCTTGCATCAGGCAACGTGGGAAGTGTGGAGCAGGATGGTGATACCACGAAGCGAATGCGTCTGGAAGAAGCACAACAAGCAGCCTCTATTCTTGGTGCGCATTTTCATGAACCCTTCTGCGATGACCTGGAAATATTCTACAATGAAAAAAACCTTCGAAGGCTTGCCGGTATTATCCGTGAAGTAAAACCATCTATTGTACTCACACATTCGCCTTCCGATTATATGGAAGATCACATGAATACATGCAGACTTTCCGTAACCGCTGCTTTCTCCAGGGGAATGCCCAATTTCAAAACATCACCTCCCTTCCCGTCTGGCAACTACGATTGCACGGTATACCATGCGTTACCTCATACACTGAAAGACCAGTTGCGAAATCCGATCATACCGGGTGCATTCGTGAACACTACTTCGGTGCACGCAACAAAGATGGAAGCCCTGCGATCGCATCAGAGTCAGCAGAGCTGGCTCGATGTCAGTCAGAAGCTGAACTCGTACTTGCAGACAATGGAAGATATTTCGCTGAGGGTAGGCTTGATGTCAGGAAAGTTTCTGCATGCTGAAGGATGGAGACGACACCTGCATGTTGGATTTTGCGCAGCGGACGCTGACCCCCTGAAAGAACTTGGTGATGATTATAGCATTAATGCGGCATACGAGAGAAACCTTTAATCAAAATAGTAGACTACTAAGCAAAGAAGATATGGCTAGAAAACTGAGTTCAATTGCACCCGACTGGTGGGACTATACAACGATTGATTCGGAGATCGTGGAAGAAGCGGCAAAGCTTACCCCGGAGAAAATGCTAAAACTTTCTCGCCCTGGATTTAAGGTACTATTCTACGATACGCTCGAGGATTTTTACCTCGCGGAGGCGCTTGAATACATCACTGCCTGGAAGCAGTCCACTGCCGATAATCCCGTTGGTATCTGTGGCCCGATTGGTCCAACAGAACAACTACCACTAGTCGCCCGCATCGTAAATGAGCTTGGCCTTTCTGTTAAGTCAGCTCACTTTTGGGGAATGGATGAATGGTTCCACAATGGCAAAGAAGTTTCCCCCCATCACCCGCTCTCCTTTGAAAAGGCAGATCGTAACTTGTGCTTTGATCGTATCAAAAAAGAACTCGTCATGCCCGATGAAAATCTGCATTTTCCCAAAGCAGATACGAGTGGTTACATCAAAAGCTGGGATGGTGTTCGCTGCGCGGTGATGCAGGGAGGACAAGGCGATATCAAACACTGGGCATTCAATGATCCGCCAAAGCGTGAAGGTGCTTATAAGGACAGTCCACCGCCCCCACAGGAATATCTGAAACTTACTACCCGGGTGGTAGATCTGCATCCACTCACTGTTGCGCAAAACGCGAGGACTTCCGGAGGAGGAAACATCACCATGGTTCCAACGAAGGCAATAACGGTGGGGCCCTCGGAAACATGGAAGGCAGAGAAAGTTTCAATATGGCATGCGGGTATGCACGACAATCCGTTCGGGCAACGGCTCACCGCGTATATGATTTCGAACAACATCGTAGATACAAGCGTACCCATGTCGTTACTTGCCTTGCATCCCAACGTTCAGTTCAATTATTACAGGGGAGGCTTCGGCACATGTGAAGTTACCATGCATTAATTTATAAGCGCACAAATGAAAGACAACGCACGAGCACCGGGAAATACCATCGTGATCATGATCATCATCGGATCACTGTTCTTCGTATTTGGATTTGTAACGTGGGTGAATTCTGTTCTTATCCCTTACTTCAGGCTCATCTGTGAACTTTCAATCCAGCAAGCCATGCTGGTAGCGTTCGCATTTTATATTTCGTATTTCGTGATGGCCTTTCCATCATCGTTCATTTTGAAACGGACAGGATACAAAAATGGAATGATGTTGGGATTGTTGGTGATGGCTGTGGGTGCGCTCGTATTTGTGCCTGCAGCGAACTCCAGAAGCTACACCTTGTTCTTGGTTGGTCTCTTCATAGAGGCCACAGGGCTTACGCTGCTTCAAACAGCAGCGAATCCGTATGTCACCATACTCGGACCGATTGAAAGTGCGGCATCACGGATCAGCATCATGGGCATTTGCAATAAGGTGGCGGGTGCCATCGCTCCGCTCCTGCTGGTGGGAGCCATTGTTCAAAACCCCAACGAAATAGATGACGTGCAGAATAAATTACTTACGGCAAGCCTCGCTGATAAACAGATCATCCTGGATGAATTATCAGCACGACTAGTAATACCCTATCTCACCATTGCGCTCATTCTTATCGCGCTGGGTCTTGTAATACGCTTTACGCGACTTCCGGATATTCACGATGAAGCGTTAAGCTTTGAACAACAGAAGAACTCCCTGTTGCAGCACCCGCATCTGCTGCTGGGAGCGCTGGCTATATTTTGTGCGGTTGGTGTTGAGGTGGTGGTCATAGACTCCATAATAAATTACGGACAATACACCGGACTCTCTTTTCGCGAGGCTAAATACTTTGCAACGTACACACTGTTGATCATGATCATCAGTTATGGCATCGGGATAGTTGCGATACCGAAAATCATATCACAGCGAAATGCACTGATTATCTCTGCCGTGTTTGGAATTGCCCTTACCATCTTTACGATGATCACCGAAGGGCCACTTTCCGTCTGGTTCATTGCCTTTATGGGATTAGGAAATGCTCTGCTTTGGCCTGCCATCTGGCCGCTTTCACTTCAGGGTCTTGGGCCGCTTACAAGCAAAGGTTCAGCGCTCCTGGTCATGGGTGTAGTGGGCGGTGCAATTGTTCCGTTGCTCTACGGCATGCTCAGTGATTACAGTAATCCACACATGGCATACCTCATTCTCATTCCCTTTTATGCATACATCGTTTACTTCGCTGCTTCTGGGTCAAGAATTCGAATTTCACAACCTGATGCAATACACTAAACAGTTAACCCATACAGTATGAAAAAAATATTTTCCATCATCGCGTTCCTTCTTTGTATTGGTATTGGAACGCTGGCAGCACAGACTCCAAATGACATAAGCATTATTCCGAAACCGGTTAAGCTTGAACAAAAAACGGGAAGTTTCATCGTGAACAATAAAACCATCATCGTAGTTGAAAATGGTGATGCGGAATCTATTCGCGTGGCGAATGTGATGGCCGAAAGATTCAAAACAGCGGCAGGCCTGTCGATAAAAGTAAGCAGTGTTAAAAAATATTCGACTCAAAAAAACGTAATCCTATTTACCTCGGCTAAGGCTGATCCGGTTCTTGGTAGTGAGGGATACCAACTATCAGTTTCGGCAGGGGCAGTTGTGATACGCGCAATAGACCCTGCAGGTTTTTTCTACGGAATGCAAACCATCTTTCAATTATTACCAGCCGAGATACATGGCAACGTTCCTGCTGCTATCGGCTGGCAAATCCCGGGAGTCGAGATTGTGGATAAGCCCCGATTCGTTTGGCGTGGTATGCATCTGGATGTTGGAAGACACTTCATGTCCGTTGAATTTATCAAGAAGTACATTGATAACATGGCCATGCACAAACTGAACGTGTTTCACTGGCACCTCACCGAAGATCAGGGATGGAGACTTGAGATAAAAAAATATCCTAAGCTTACTGAGGTTGGTGCGTGGCGGAAAGAAACCCTGATTGGACATTTAGAGGACAAACCTCACACATTTGATGGTAAACGGTACGGTGGTTTTTATACACAGCAGGAAGCAAAGGAAATTGTTGCTTACGCGAAAGAAAGGTTCATCACTGTTGTTCCGGAGATCGAAATGCCCGGCCATGCTAAAGCAGCCATTGCGGCCTATCCGGAACTGGGTGTTACGGGCAAGCCTGTGGAAGTCGGTACCTACTGGGGTGTGTTTCCGGATATTTTTAATGTAGACGAAAGCACCTTCTCGTTTCTCGAAGATGTGTTGACAGAAGTGATGGAGATATTCCCATCGCAGTATATTCATATTGGAGGAGATGAAGCGATTAAAGATCAGTGGAAGGCATCTGATAAAATCCAGAAGCGAATCAAGGAACTGGGACTAAAAGATGAGCACGAACTGCAAAGTTACTTTGTCAAGCGCATGGAGAAGTTTATCAATTCCAACAGGAGAAAAATTATTGGTTGGGACGAGATTCTGGAAGGCGGACTTGCACCAAATGCAACGGTGATGTCATGGCAAGGTATTGAAGGTGGTATTGCGGCAGCACAGGCCAATCATGATGTAATCATGACGCCCATTCAGTCATTATACTTCTGGTATAATCAAGGCGATAAGAAAACAGAGCCACTCTCTGCAGGAGGATTCATTTCGCTGGAGAAAGTGTACCGGTACGAACCTATTCCAGATGTTTTGACGCCCGAACAAAGCAAGCTTATTCTCGGGGCGCAGGGCTGTGCATGGACGGAATACATGGAAGATGAAGCGAAAGTTGAATACATGGTATTCCCCAGGATAAGTGCCTTGGCAGAAATAGTGTGGACTCCGAAGGAAAAAAAAGATTGGGATAATTTTAAAGCGAGGATGACGAAACAGTTTAAGCGTTTTGATCAGCGTGGAATTAATTACGCGAAGGTCTCCCTGGATATTGGTACGGAAATGAAAGCGGATTGATGAGTCGAAAAACTGCTGAACAATCACGTGTTCGATAAAACTTTAGTTTGAAGGTTCGGCAATAACAGTTTAAATCGGGTGAACTCTCCTACCGTAGATGTAACCTCAATTTTCCCGCTCAATTTTGCAATGACCTCTTTTGTGATGTAAAGACCAAGACCCGATCCGGTTGCCTTTTCCGTACCGCGGTAGAACATATTGAAAATCTTATCCAAATGAATTTCTTCGATACCAATACCATCATCCTCAACGATAATTTCTGCTTCTTTACTGCTGATCCGTATGGTAATCGTAATGCGTGATGATGTTTTTGAAACTTCTCTGAATTTTACAGCATTGGACACAAGATTATTCAAGATAACCTCTAATCTTTTTTTATCTGAATAGAAGGGCTCATCACCTTCGATAGTATACTCTATCTGAAATAACGTCCGGATATCAGGTGGCATCACCCGCAGGAATACCTCTGCCAGCAGGACATTGAAATCGACATCTTCACTATCTATTTCTGTTCTTGTATTTCGTGAATAATCCAGGATTTCTTTAATAAAACCGTCCATCTTATGAACACTGCTCCTGATCATCCGTAAGTACTCCAGTTGATTATTGGAGATATTTTCTTTTTCAGCAATGTTAATCAATCCTAATATGCTGGTTAGGGGTGCGCGTAAGTCATGCGAGACGCTGTACACAAAAAAATCCAGTTCAAGATTCGTTTTTTGTAATTCAGTGAACTGACTGTGTAAGCGGTCCTCCGCAACTTGCCTTTCAATAGCACTGCCAATCATATTTGCGGCTGCCTGTAATGCACCCAACTCTGCGGGCGACCATCCGCGGATACGGTCACATTGGTCAAATCCAATAAACCCCCACCATTTTCCCGAAACGAAGAAGGGTATTACTGCGAATGCTTTTATTGATTGAGCTTCCAGCAGTTCCCGCTCATCATCCGGAAAACTTTCTGCGGTGCCAGAGACCAATTTTCCGGAACTCATCAAATCTATCCAGCGCTGAAATCCTACTGCTCCGATTTCCATTTTCTTCAATTCAGGATTATCGATTTGAAGCGAGATGCCGGGAGCACACCACTCAAATACTAGGCTGGTCAGCAGACCTCCATTAAAATCTTGTTCATGCTGAAAAACATATACGCGACTTGAATCGGATGCTGTTCCGAGTTTACGCAGTATTTCATCGATCTTGGAATGCCAATCGCGGGTGGAAAGTAATTCTTTAGCGGAATAGGCAACCGCTTCCAGAAGCTGCTCACGCTGCTGAGCTGAATCAGAACGATCATGACTGCTACTCGATGCCTTTTCCACACTAGCTATTAGGTTCATAAATATACTAATACCCGGCACTAAACTAGCCTGTCCTATTATTCCTTTCTACAAACTACTTCCATCACACAGGATGACAATAGCAACAGTAAAACACGCTCATGATCGACCCGGAAATTGGGTATTGAACTGATTCAAAAAACTCTTCATCGTTATGTTACTAAAGTGCCTTGAAGCTTCCGGAACCACGTATTACTGGTTGTAAATTTTAATATATTTGAGGAATTATGCGGTTAGCTTTAATTCTAGTTTTGATTTCTTGGGTCAATGTTTTTGGCCAAAATATTCAAGGTCTTCAGTTTATCGAGAACAAAGGCCAATGGGATGATGGGATTGATTTCCAAGCCCAGGTTCCGAGCGGACGTGTAGGGGTGTCAGCTTCAGGTTTTTCGATCTTACTTCTCGACATGGAAGAGTTGGAGCACCACCATCTGGCCGGCCATGGGGCCATTCATGAATCGGATGGGCAACCCGTAACCAAACCTGTTAATGGACACTATTTCCGGATCAATCTTGTGGGGTCGAATCCGCAAGCAAAGGCAGTTGTGGAGATGCCATTGGATGGTCGCTACAATTATTTTTTGGGAAACGATTCCTGCCGTTGGGCTACAAATGCGCTAGCCTTCGCCTCGATAGTCTATCCAAATGTTTATGATGGAATCGATTTTCGCGTGTCATCGGTTGGTAAAAATCTGAAATATGATTTCATTGTTAAACCAGGAGCAGATCCATCGCAAATCAAAGTTGAATATTGTGGTGTTGATGGCATTGAACTATCGGATGGCGAATTGAAAATCAGCACTGCAGTTGGGTCACTGACGGAACAAAAACCAATTTCTTATCAGACAAATCACACGAGTAGACAATCCGTATCAAGCGAATACAAGCTTAACCATACGAATAGTGTTTCATTTTATTTTCCCTATGAATATGATACGTGCCGTGAGCTGATCATCGACCCATTGCTGATTTTTTCAACTTACTCTGGTTCTACAGCCGACAATTGGGGAAGTACAGCAACGCCCGGTGAGCATGGAACGCTTTATTCGGCCGGGGTAACACACCAGGACCTTGGGGGATCCTTTCCGGCAACCACAGGTGCCTTTCAAACTGCTAATCGTGGAAGTTTTGATATGGCCATTATCAAATATGATTCGGCAGGAACAAAATTTCTATACGCTACGCACCTGGGTGGTGCCAATAACGATTCTCCTGAAAGCCTTGTGGTTGATAAAAGTACAGGTGATCTGATCGTGCTGGGTATTTCCAGTTCGATTGACTATCCGACAAGTGCAAATGCTTTCGACAACACATTTAACCTCGGTACCACTATTTTTAATCGGGTACTAAATACAAACGACATGTGGGATATCGTCATTACACGCCTGTCACCAAATGGAGATGAATTGATAGGATCAACCTTTCTGGGAGGTTCGGGTAATGACGGTCTTAATCTTCCAAAACAATCCGGTGGTCCGTTGGTGGTAAACTATGGCGATGAAATGCGGGGTGATATCATTACCGATGAGCTGGGTAATGTATATATTAGTTCGGTAACAGCATCGGGTGATTTTCCGATCGTTAACGGATTCGATGATTCTTTCAATGGAGCTACCGATGGCGTTGTGGTGAAGTTGACTCCTGATTTATCAGCTATTGTCTGGTCAAGTTACCTGGGTGGTTCGGGTTTTGATGCCGCGTATTCAATAAAATTTGATAACGATAAAAATTTAGTACTGGCTGGCGGAACAACCAGCGTTAATTTCCCGGTAACGGATGGTTCCTATCAAACTTTGTTCAAAGGCATTGTTGATGGCTGGATTGCACGCCTTGCTGCCGATGGAAGCGCCATTATCAATGCCACATTCACCGGCACGCTTTCGTTCGATCAGGTTTACTTCATCGATCTGAATGCACATGGTAATATTTTTTGCTATGGTCAAACAGCCGGCCAGATACCTATAACGTCCGGGGTTTATCGAAACGCAAACAGCGGACAATTTCTGCAGCGGTTTTCTCCCGACTTAAGTACGTTGGAATTCTCAACTGTTTTTGGCTCAGGCTCCACCAATGGTTTGGTTATTCCCAATATCTCACCAACAGCTTTTTTGGTAAACGACTGTGATAACATTTACATGGCAGGTTGGGGTGGCTTTGTAAACTCAAGTCCGCAAACAGGTTTTTGGCAGAGTACAACCAAGGGTATGCCCATAACCAACGATGCCTATCAGAAAACCACATCGGGTTCTGATTTTTATTTCATCGTGCTGAATGGTGATGCTACAGAACTGGTGTATTCAACATATTTGGGTGGCACTTCTTCCAAAACGCATGTGGATGGCGGCACTTCGCGATTCGATAAGTATGGTATTGTTTATCATGCCGTATGTTCAGGTTGTTCGTTTGGTAATGAAGCCGGCCAGGGCACTTCGGATTTTCCGACCACTCCTTCTGCTAAATCCCGGTTTAACGCCAGTGCAAATTGTAACAATGCTGCATTCAAATTTGACTTGTCTTCCCTTCGGGCTATGTTTGACACCAATAATACAACATTGACGGAGCCCGGTTTTAATTATGTTTGTTACCCGGATACGATCGTATTTCAAAACCTTAGCACAGGGGGAAAAACAATTACATGGGACTTTGATGATGGCACCACACTCAACCAAACAGACACAGATTCCCGCAATGTTTTCCATCAGTATCAACAAGCTGGTCAGTATCGTGTAAAGCTCAAAATTACTGACCTTAGTACGTGTAGTCAAACGGATTCGATAACGAAGGTTATCTATTATTTTAAAGACAATATTGTGGTGGGGAGTGATGACATCGTCTGTGAAGGTAACAGCTTCCAACTTTTTGCTTCCGGGGGCACGAGTTATGCATGGACCAGTTCAGACGGAACATTTACTTCTTCCCAACCCACTCCCATTGTTAATCTGACGAGCACAACTTCTTACTATGTTACTGTTGTTGATGCAAATGGCTGCTCAAAAACAGATACACTTACAGTAGTTTTCGTTTCCAATGTTCGTGCTGCTTTTCAAACCTATGACTTGAACTTTTCTACACCTGGGTACAATAATGTCTGTTATCCGGATGCGATACGATTTAAAAACCAAAGTCGAAACGGTGAATCTTTTATCTGGGATTTTGATGACGGCACATTGCCAATTCATACGAATGATACAGTTTCTGTTATACATGAATTTAAACAACCGGGTATTTATAAAGTGAAATTGAAAGCTATTAACCTGTACACCTGTAATGTCGCGGACTCCGTAACCAAAACAATCTATTATTATAAAGAGCAGATTGAGGCTGGTGATGATGGAGAAATTTGTGAAGGCTCAACTTACCAATTAACCGCAATGGGTGGAAGTACATATTCATGGAAGGCCGATGATCCAACATTTACGTCTTCTATTTCTTCTCCCCTGGTTCGGCCGGTGCGAACAACTCAATATATTGTTACAGCAACCGATGCGCATGGCTGTGTGGGTAAAGACACCGTAGCTGTTACTGTATTGAATCGTGTTGATTTGAAATGGCAGCATAACCTCCTGGTCAATTGTTTTAATCGTCCAACGGTCCTTGTTCAGAACCTGACACCACCGGTTGAGAACGTAATTTTTCGCTTCGACTTTGGTGATGGGACTACTTCTTCGGAAAGAGAAATTGAACACATTTACGAAGAAGATGGTACGTATGCACTCACGTTTAGAGCCGAAAATAAATTCTGCCCTACGGAAGAGACTTTACAAGTACCGGTGTACAAGCTAAGGGTTCCCAATGTATTTACACCTGATGATTCGCCTGACTTCAATGATTACTTTCAAATCGGTTTTGGTTCTGAAATAATTGCTCCGGCTGATATTGGCCTAACCGTACAGTTGATGGTATATGACCGATGGGGTAAAAAAGTTTTTGAATCGTCAGACTACAAAAATGATTGGAATGGCAATGGTCTGGCAGGAGGTATATACTATATTCAACTAAAGGTTGGAGACCTTGCCACGTGTAAAAACTGGCTGCACATTATGAAGTGATTTCACTGACAAGATGGGTTAGTACGTTACACAACAAGGTTGTTCCGCAATAAGAATTAAAAGTAAAAATTTCAATGTTTAGCCGAATTCTTCTCTTCATTTTAATAGGCTGTTTTGCCAGTGGCCCTGGTATGGCCCAGCAAAGCTTACGCACAAATGCCAATACCGCATTCGTAGTCGATAAAGGTTCTGATAGACTTTATTATGCTAGCCGTCATGAGCCGCCACGTGCCATTGAATTTAAGGCCAGAACAGTAACAGCGTCATCCTTCGTCACAAACATTAACCGCTATTTAAATATACCAGCAGAATTCACCTTCACCGAAGCAGAATCAAATACTGATAAATTGGGCATGCACCATCGCCTGTTGCAGCAAAATTATAGAGGTATTCCACTGGAAGGCATGGGCTATCGCATTCATGAAAAAGGTGGTTTCATGACCTCAGCAAATGGTAAAGCGGTACACACGATTAAGCTAAACACACAATCCACCATTAGTGAAAAGCAAGCTTTCCAATTGGCTAAACAATATCTCAATACAAAAGATACAACCTTCAGACAGGGAAAGAAATTGATTGTTTCAAAAGGATTCACTTTCACGCCTGAGAGTTTCTTTGTTGCGTTTCAGTTCGATATCGATGTATCACTTATCGAACGCTGGAGAATTTCGATTGATGCGCGTAACGGACAACTCATCAATAAAGTAAGTCTGGTCAATACATGCTTTAACGAGAAAGAAGTGGCACCACCCCTTCCCAATGGTACTGGTACTGGACTGACAAACTACTATGGTAGCCAAAATATTCGTGTTGAAAAATTTGAAAATGGTGCTTCGCGTCTTGTTGGGCAAACTGAAAATGGTGGAAGCATTGGTACGTATGATTTTAGAAATGTTTCCATTTGGGCCTTTATTTTTGATCATTATCGGGTTGATGATTTCTATTCCGCTAATGATTCGTTTAACACCCTGTATCAAAAGCCTGCAGTATCAGTCCAATGGGCCACTGAGCAGGCGTTTGAATATTATTTCAAAAAGCACGGCCGCAACAGCTATGATAATAATGGAAGTCCTATAGTTTCTTACGTTCATGTAGACCAAGACTGGGAAAATGCTGCATGGGCACGCAATAAATTGCTTTTTGGAGATGGTATCAACAACAACCCTTTGGTTGAACTGGATGTTGTAGCCCATGAAATTACGCACGGTGTTACACAATACGAGGCTAACCTTGAATATATTAATGAGTCTGGTGCACTTAACGAGTCTTTCTCAGATATTTTCGGTAAAGCTGTGGAGTTTGATTTATTTGGTGATACCGCTACCTGGCAATTGTCCAAACATTTTCGTGATGGCGGTTTGCGCGATTTCAGTAATCCCAATCGTAAAAATCAACCGGATACGTATGCTGGTGATATGTGGTTTACAGGGTATGAAGATAATGGTGGTGTGCACTATAATTCGGGCGTGCAAAACTTTTGGTACTATCTTTTATGCGAAGGCGGAAGTGGAGTAAACGACTTTCAGGTAAACTACACGGTCAACGCTATTGGAATGGAGGCCGCTACAAACATTGCATACAGAAATCTGACCGAGTACTTGAGCTACTTCTCCGATTATCTTGACAGTCGAATAGGCTCATTATTAGCTACCGCTGATTTGTATGGAAATAATTCAGCCATTTATCAGGAAGTGGACAAAGCCTGGGATGCTGTTGGTGTGATTTTCCAGCCCATCATCACCGGCCTTGAACTTTATGATATTACAGCTACTACAGTAAAAATAAAAGGCAGCCTCCTTCCTAGAGGAGAAAACGTTACATTTCGTTTTGAATACGGCACAACACCGTCCTTCGGAAGTTCATCTTCAAGCTACACCTACACCGACAACGTTGAAGGTATTCTAACCGGATTGCAAAGCCAGACAAAATACTACATCAGGCTTGTAGCAACCAATGAGAATGGAAGTACTTTTTCTGGTACCCAATCATTCACAACGGTTTCACTTGCACCTATGGCGAAAATAAAACAGACGGTTGATGTAACCGAAACCACCGCCATCCTGTATGGTGAGATAAATCCCAATAGTTTACCTACTTCATTTTACTTTGAGTATGGACCAACTACTTCTTTAGGATTCGTAACACCAACATACCCTCTTTCTGATACAACTGAGTTTTTACGTGTTTCATCTTCTATTGCTGATCTGGCGCCACGTCAAACCTATTATTATAAACTAGTCGCAACGAATGGGTTTGCATCCGCTACAACGGAATCCAACAAATTTTTCACAGCAGTCAAGCCGATTATATCTTACTTTACTCCGGTCACGGCTCGGATCGATACAGAAGTAACCCTAGTCGGGCAAAACTTTAACCTAACACGCGAAAATAATATTGTGAGCTTTGGTGCCACGCGTGCCACGGTACTCTCAGCCAGTTCAACAGAAATAAAAGTTAATGTTCCGGCAGGGGCTTCATTTGGCCCAATATCAGTTTTGGATAATGAGTCTGGCCTGATAGCGCATTCTGTACAAGAATTTGTGCCCACTTTTAGGGGTGAGTTCCGAAATGGAAGCTTGCAACTGAGGGTAGGTATCAATGATATTAGTATTTATCAGACGCTGGTAGAAGATATGGATGGCGATGGTAAACCGGATATCGTAACCCGGCATTATAATGGATTTTCAATTTTTCAAAATGTTAACCAGGGCGGTGATATCACAGAAGAATCCTTTGTCAGAAATACTTATACAGTAAACTTTGGCAGCGAAGTGCATGCAATTGATTTCGATGGCAACGGACTCAAAGACATTGTTGGAGCTTTTCAAGACGGTATACGAATATACCCCAATTTCTCTGTTCCCGGTTTTATCTTTTTTGGCGTTCCTGTGGATGTAACTACCGGATATATGGAGAATTTGATATTCAATGATTTCGATTTGGATGGACATATTGATATAGCCGGCACTACCGCCATATCCGGCAACAGCAGATTAACTATTTTTAGGAATGAAAACCCAAAGGGCTATTTAACAGCAAATAACTTTGCTAAGCCATTTTTTAAACCTTTGTCGTATTACGTTTATCATTTATCTACAACTGACCTGAATAATGATGGCTTGCCCGAAGTTATCGCCAGCGCCTACGATGAATATTTTTCAATATTGAAAAATGAAAGTCATCCGGGAACCTTTTCGTTTGAGGAAACTATTGTTCAGGATACTGCATTGTCAAGAATTGCCGGTTATGTTTCACATGATCTAAACCATGATGGCTGGAGGGATATCATCGCTCATTCTAGTGTTGAGATTGGAAACCTTGCTCTCTTTGAAAACATGGGTTCTTCTCCTATAATAACCCTTGCAAAAGCTATTGCAGGGTTAAGTGGATATGTAGAATCAGCCGTTCAGGCTGGCGATATGGATGGTGATGGCAAAGTGGATATGCTGGTAGGAACCCCTCAACGAGAATTTATTCTTCTCAAAAACAAAGTGGAACCAGGTGAACATTTGTCCAATTCTTCTTTTGAAAAATTGGGGGAATATGGCATGGAATTACCTTTAGGTTACGGCACTGTTCAACCGCAATTAATTGTGAATGATTTAAATGGAGATGGCAGGCCAGAGGTCATTAGCGCTTATATATATTATTTTGGTCCCAATGATGGATATCAAATGGAAATCTGGCAGAATTCACCAGACACTGATTGCCCTGATCCTGCGCTCATCAAGCTCAACGTATCAAATTATTCGGCAACCATTGAACTGCCACCCAATACAACGTTTGACCAATTTGAGATTGAATATGCCCCTTCAGGCTCTTCGTATTGGTGGCGTGCTTACTCAACAACATTATACTACCTTTCTCCCGGCTACCCTTATCAACTCAGAATACGCTCAAAATGCTATCTTGATTTTACGAGTTATTATTATGTAAACTTCACAGCAGAATGTGTGGATTTAAACAGTTTTTACATCACCCATATTGGCGTGAATACCATCTTCCTAAATTCATCCGATATTAATTCTTATGAAGTGCAGTTTTCTCTGGCAGGTAAAGACCAGTGGGTAGAGTTTGATCAGTACTCCAACCAGATTACCAATCTATTACCGGGTACAGCCTACGATTTGCGTTACAGAGGCCGGTGCTTTACTCCATCAGAATTTAAGTATCTGCACTTCACTACACTTTGCACAACCTTATCTTCACTTTACATTACAGAACTAAGCTATAACAGAGCTGTGGTGGGTTGGACGAGCAATTATTTTGGCCAGGCTATTCTTGAATATAGTGTCGATAATATTTCTTGGTCTGTTCTCGATGAAACACAGACGATGTTTCCACTTACACCAGGGACACAATACTTCGTACGCGGAAGGATGGCCTGCACAGATACTAGATCTGATTTTATATATACTTCGTTTGAAACACCCTGTCCGCAAGTCTCCATGCTAAACGTGAACCAGGTTTCTCCCTTCAACGCCATTATCAATTGGGTGGACGAATCGAACACGGGTAGCTATGTGGTGATGTATTCAATAACCGCAGGAGGCACTGTAACAACGCTGGAGTCTACTTCAACGTCAATTGCACTGGATGGTCTGAGCCCGGGGACACAATACACCGTGACTGTGGCCCCACAATGTGTGGGTGCCAAGAATTTTACATCATTAACTTTTCAGACCGTATGTTATGGGCCTGTCGATTTATTGGTTAGCGACATAACCCACACCACAGCTGAACTGTCGTGGAATGAGACGTTCAGTGGCGAGCCTTATTCTGTAGAATACACAATTGTGGATAGTTATGTATGGTCGACAACCAAAACAGCATTGACAACTCTGTCGCTTACAAAATTGCGACCTGGTACCAACTATGAAGTCAGGGTTCATATCACCTGTTTAAGCGAAACGCCACCCTACATTTCGTCACGTTTTAAAACCGGGCTTTATGATGAAACAACCTATGCTCCTAATCCAACCAGCGGAAGGGTAACGATCTATCCGTCAAAAAATATTATTGGAAACCGATTTTTTATTCTGGATAGCACAGGAAGAATAGTTTCCAACGGTGAGCTTCGTGACTACACGTTCGACTTATCTAATTTTTCTCCCGGCCTGTATACATTGAAAATTGATGGGGAGAAACTGCTGAAAATTGTAAAACATTAGAGGCAATACGTGTAAAACCTTCATCCCATAGCATGCTATCACTGCTAAGTTGTTTTGCATGATCACCGCTACAGCAAACCCTTTTCTTCCAACATCACTTTGATCGTATTGTGATTGTTCGAGAACTTGGTTTTAATATCTTTTACTACCTTCTTAAATTCCGGAAGATCCTGCATGAAATCGAGCAGGGGATCTTTATCGAAAAACAAAATCACCCAATATTGATAGTTATCTTCTTTTGCAAATAGCTTCAGGTGCTCCATCGTTTTTGCCGTATCCTGATAATACGCATAGTAACTCGCCAAAGCCGCATGCTTGTAAACTGACCGATCGTTGTCGGCCCAATCCTTAAAACTTTTTATATACTCTTCAGCTTTTTCTTTCTGTCCCATTTTTGCCAGCACGATACCTATGGTTAAATTCTCATGTCTATAAACATCCAATTGTCGGGTCTCGCGCATCACAATAAATTTTTTATAGTATTGATAGGCGCCTGGGTAATCCCGCAGGTGATAACTCACCTTTCCGATATCCTGAAGAATATCGATGCGGGTAGTATCTTTATTAAACTCCTCTATAAGAAGTTGTCGGGTGGTATTAAGGTTTCCGTGCTTGGCATAAACGATAAACGCTCTGACATATCGTGAAAAAGGATTCTTCGGATTAAACTCCAATGATTTGTCGATGTACTTCAGCGACTCATCCACAAATCCGGTTTGGATCAACGCATTGCCGAGTCGAAGGTAGGTGTAACTTGTGTTAATCGAATCTTGCGAGCCGATATCCAGTCTCACACCCTGAAGTGAATACTCCAGGTACTTAGCGGTGTTGGGAAGATAATTCGCGTAAAAATCCGAAAGAAAGCCGATCACCCAAACCGAGTTCGGGTTGTACTCCAACGCTTTTTCAAGATAGGGCACCGCCAATTCGTATTCCTTTCGATGCATGTAAACCATGGCTTTCGCCAACAGACATTCTGCATGTTTCGGGTCATAGAGTAGAGCCTTATCCGCATAACGCTCAATCTCTTCTGCATACTTTTTGTCTGCCTTGTAAGCATCCTGATAAAAGTAGGCAATAGCTGACTTCGCATACGCCAGCGCAAATTTGTTATCGTGTTCAATGGCTTTGGCGAAAAAGTCAATCGCTTCTTCCAGACGATCACTGCCTAAATACAACAACTGACTTCCCTTCAGGTAAAAATCATACGCCACAAGATTTTCCGTTGGAATTTTATCAATTCGTTTTTCTTCTTCCGGAGTAATAACAGCCTGAATCTCCGAGGCAATGTCTTTGGCGATCTCTTGTTGCAGCGCAAAAATATCACTGGCTTCTCTTCGGTACTGTTTCGACCATAAGTGTCTATCGCTCGTGCCATCGATCAACTGAATGTTTAATAAAATACGATCACCGATTTTTTGACCACTACCCTCCACAAAATAATTAACATTAAGTTCCTTCGCCATTTCGGGAATAGACTTGGCGGTGTTCCGATATTTTTCAGCCGAAGTTCTGCTGATCACTTTCAGATCTTTTATCTTCTGAAGGTTATTCAAGGTCGATTCCATCAAACCATTAATCAGGTATACATTGGTGGAATCATTACTATCGTTTTTAAAGGGCAACACCACAATGGATTTTTCAAGATACTCCGGTTTGAAAACCGGGCTCATATCATAACGCCACACGCCAACAGCCGCGAGCACAACAACCAATACTAGCAATCCAACAAGTATAGTACTTCGTTTCCGATGGTTTGGAGTTACTACAGGAAGTACTGCCGGAATTGGCTGCTTCAGTTCCTCATCCTCCCGTTTCCCAACTTCACCGGGCGGATACCCATAGTATTCACGAAAGCATTTGATAAAATAAGAGGTACTGCTGAAACCTACCTGATGCGATACTTCCGAAACATTTGACGAGGACGTTCTCAACAGCTCCATGCCGCGCTTCAACCGCACCTGACTGATCAACTGACTGACGGAAAGATTGGTTTCCTTCTTCACCTTGCGCAATAGGTTCGACCGGCTCATGTTCATTTCATCGGCTAACTCAGAAACACCAAACTGCTCGTTAGCTATATTTTTCTCAATAATGGCCGTGAGTTGACTCAGGAAATCTTTTTCAGTGGGAGTAGAATCCGACATGGCTGACTTAAAATCAAAAGGTTTTTATAAAAAGTTGTTCAACGCTGCATTTAAGAGTACCACATTCAGGCTAGTCACAAGCCATTCCATGACCACTATTTTTCTGGCAATTTACCGCATGTAATGCCCATTTGCATCATACTTTATATCGCTTGCGCCATAATTTATACTGTTTCCCGCAAAGTTGATGGTTTTGTGCGCATAGCTGTTTAGCCGCACCGGGCTACTGACCCGTTCTTTACGTCATCAAAAAAACACACTTTTAACTCCCAATCATGATGAAAACGCAAAACACACAATCTCGAAAAGCAATGGTCCTTCCACTAGCGATTATAGTTGCCCTTGTGGCTATGTTTACAATTGCCGCCTGTACGAGTAAAGATGGTTCAACACAAAAAGGCGACACCACCCAGGTTTCTCAATCCAATGTGAAGCCTCCTCAAATGGACATTCATACGGCAGTGTTAACAGAAAATCTGGAAGCCCTTCAGCAACATATTGCAGCCGGCAGTAACCTGAATGAAAAAGATCCTTTCGGAGGTTCCAGTCCATTGATCACCGCTGCCGTATTCGGTAAAACGGCAATGGCCAAGATACTGATTGACGCTGGCGCGGATTTGAACTTTCAGAATAAGGATGGTTCTACAGCACTTCACACCGCAGCTTTCTTTTGCCGTCCCGAAATCGTGCAGATGTTATTGGATAAGGGCGCTGACAAAACAATCAAGAACACCTTTAATGCAACTGCTTATGAATCGGTGGCTGCTCCTTTCAGTGAGACTAAACCTGCTTATGATATGATGGGAACGGTACTCGCTCCTATGGGGCTTAAACTAGATTACGCCTACCTGGAGAAGACACGGCCTGAGATTGCCGCCCTGTTGAAATAATTTCTAAGTCAAACAAAAAAAATGTTGACATCAAACAGAAGATATGATCTGGATTGGGTTAGAGTAATCGCGATCGGCTTACTCCTGCTCTACCATGTTGCCATCGGGTTTCAATCGTGGGGTGTGATGATTGGATTTATTACCACCAAAAAACCGTGGGCATCGTTGTGGATTCCCATGACGATGCTCAACGTTTGGAGAATCCCGCTTCTGTTTTTTGTATCGGGCATGGGCGTTTACTTTGCTCTTCAAAACAGAAACTGCAAACAACTGTTGCAGGAACGCGCCACCCGAATTCTACTGCCGTTATTGTTTGGTGTGGTTGCCATTGTTCCCATCACTACCCTGCTCTGGCGATATTACTACAAGATGGAGTTGAGTTACAATTACTTTATTTATAATCCTGGTCATTTATGGTTTCTTGGAAACATCTTTGTCTATGTAGTTGTGTTTACTCCCCTTTTCTTTTATTTAAAAAGAAACGAAGATGGAAAACTGGTTACGTGGATAAGAAAGATGTTCAGTACGCCCTTAGGTTTACTTCCGGTGCTGGCAGCGTTCGTAGTCGAGGTAGTGCTCGTTGATCCAATGCCGTATGAACTCTATGCGATGACTTGGCACGGTTTCTTCCTGGGATTGCTGGCCTTCTTCTTCGGCTTCTGTTTTGTGTTAAGCGGTGATGCTTTCTGGAAAATGATTGTGCAATGGCGATGGATGTTTTTAGCGATCGCGGTTGCGCTTTATACATATCGGTTTCTACAATTTCAAATGCGTGTGCCGGGTTATGCCTTGGCGATCGAATCAAATTTCTGGATACTTTCCGTGTTTGCTTTTGCTCCGCGTTATCTAAATCGTCCGAGCAAAGCACTAACCTACTTGAGTAAGGCAGCCTATCCGGTTTACATCTTGCATATGATTTTTCTATCCCTGGGATCAATACTGATATTTCAGTTGGATATTCCTGTGCCACTTCAATTCATTTTAGTTTTACTGTTTACAGGCTTAGGATGTTTGGCTGTATATGAATTCATCATCCGAAGGATAAACATCATCAGACCTTTGTTTGGTGTGAAAATGAAAGACAGCACGAAAACCATAACCCGTGAAAGCAGCAGTGTGCTGAAAAGTTCATAACTAATGTATAAACATGACTATGGTCAAACTCGAAAATATAACGAAGCGTTTTGGTGCTAAAATAGTGGTTGATAATGTCTCCTTAGAAATCCACCCGGGAGAATTGTTTGGCTTACTCGGACCGAATGGCGCAGGAAAAACTACGACCATCACGATGATTGTCGGAGGACTCTCTCCTGAAAGTGGAAGTATAAAAATAAACGGAGACGCTCCGGGGAAACAAGACAGTAAACGATTACTCGGCATTGTACCTCAAACCGTAGCACTTTACGAGTCGCTGTCAGCACAGGAAAATCTAAATTTTTTCGGGCGACTTTACGGGTTAACCGGAAAGAATTTGAACGACCGCATTCAACATGTATTTAAAATCGTTAACCTAACCGAACGAAGAAACGAGCGCGTCAGTAAATATTCTGGCGGAATGAAAAGACGGTTGAATATCGCGGCTGCACTGTTGCATCGTCCTTCGTTATTGATACTGGATGAACCTACTGTTGGCGTAGACCCGCAGTCGCGTCATGCCATTTTTGAAAGTCTTCGGGCATTGAAACAAGAAGGCTGCACAATCATTCTCACGTCACACTACCTTGAAGAAGCGCAGAAGCTATGCGACCGGGTGGGCATCATGGACGAAGGAAAACTCGTAGCGGAAGACACCGTAGAAAAACTCATCTCAGAGTTTGGAGGCAAGAGTATTCTCACTGTAGAGACCAGCAAAGGCAAATCAAAAATTGAGACGGATCAACCCGTAAAAGAAATCATCCGAATTAATGAAGAGGATACCATTATATCCCTCCAAATGGAAAGCCCCAATCTGGAAAAAGCCTTTCTAAACATCACCGGCAAACACCTCAGAGATTAAAAAAAGAACTCCTCATCAATAGCACATCAGAACTTTAGCACATTAACCACCATGAAAGAACTCCTAACCCTCACCCGAAAAGATATCCAACTACTAGTTCTGGACAAAACCAGTCTGATCGTTACGTTTGCATTGCCTTTAATTTTGATTGCCTTGATCGGCAGTGTCTTCGCCTCCAGCTTCCCTCCTTCTGTAGGCATTACCAGTTACGACTATGCATTTTCAAAAGTCATGTTCTGGGGATTGATCGGAGGTCTTGCCTCATCGGTAGGGTCTATTGCCATTGAAAAAAATTCCGGTACGATCATCCGCCTGCAAGTATCGCCTATAAACAAGTTTCAGTTTTTGATGGGGAAATGTCTTGCCTGTATAGCGATGCTGATCCTTAGCTCTGTTATCTCGTGGTTGTTTGCATCTCTTCTCTTTGGAATAAAAACAAACTCGTTGCTATTTCTTTTATTAATCCTGCTGTCGAATGCAGTTTTCTTCACCGGACTGATGACATTCCTCTCAAATTTTGTTAAGACCGAGCGGGCAGCGGGAGCGTTGAGCTGGACGGTATTGCAACTATTAGCTTGGTTTAGCGGTATCATGTTTCCACTTACGGTGATGCCCCCCTGGATGATGACCATGTCTGACTTTAATCCGCTGACCTGGGCAGTAAAAGCAATGGAAGCAGCACTCTGGAAAGAAATTACGTTTGAGTCCATGTTCTTACCAATAGCCGTACCTGTCCTTTCTGGAATATTGCTATTCAGTGTTAGCGCTCTTCTTTTTCGATGGACGGATAAATCGTGATGTGCAGGCACCTGAATTTTTGTTTGATGTGCACGAATAGTTTTACATAAGTGCTCCCTAGACGGACATATTATAGACTAGTCTAAGCCCTTCTGAGGTTTGCCCAGCGTTCCCAGGTTTTTAAAACCAATTTCAAACTTATCTAGGTCAAAGATAAGAACAACAGAATATATCGATTGCATTCAAAAAGCGTATCATTTGATACAAAAATACGTTTTATGAAAAATATTTATGCAATCGGTTGCATTTTAAAATCCTTTCTTTCACATTCGTAGGGCAATGATCACTTGGGGAGTTGAATCCTTTTGGGGTTTTGGTGGGATGATATGCTGAATCGTTGCAAACGTTTTCGAGTCTCACTTTAAACCCTATCATATATGAAAAAAGTACATCTACTCTGTTTTTCAAGATCATGGCCATGGCCGAGGCTTCTCGGTGTTTGCTTCTTCCTACTTTCTTTTGGACTAGCACATGCTCAGGTCTCTGTAAAAGGAAAAGTATCTGATGAAACCGGTAGTAACCTTCCGGGTGTAAACATTCTTATTAAAGGCACTTCAACGGGTACAACAACAGATTCGAATGGCGAATATGTTATTAACCTGGCGGGAAACGATCCGCAAATTCTGATCTTCTCGTTTATCGGCTATGCCAGTCAGGAAGTAGCCGTATCAGGGCGCACGGTTATCGACATTCGTATGGAACCCAGTCTGCAGTCGCTTGGAGAAATCGTTGTAATTGGTTATGGCGTGCAACGTCAGGAGGCAGTAACGGGTTCAGTTGCATCGATGAGTGGAGAGTTATTGCGCAATGTACCAGCGGCAAATATTTCACAAGCCCTTCAGGGACGTTTACCTGGAGTGGAGTTCACTCAAACTTCTTCTCAGCCTGGTGCAGCAATGCAAATTCGCATCCGCGGAACGCGTTCACTCACGGCTAGTAATGACCCACTTGTTGTTCTTGATGGTATTCCATTTGTAGGAACAATATCGGATATCAACCCTAACGACATCAAAAGTGTTGATATCTTGAAGGATGCTTCTGCAACAGCCATTTACGGTTCACGTGGAGCTAATGGAGTTATATTAGTGACTACCAATAAGGGGCAGAAGGGACAAAAAGCAAGCGTAACTTATAATGGCTTTGTTGGTATAAAGAAAGTTTTTGGCGATTACCCGATGATGAGTGGGCCTGATATGGTCAGACTTCGCCAATTGAATATTCCATACACTTCCTATGGCCAGGATGAAGCCGAAGATGTAAATACAGATTGGCAAGACCTTTTGTATAGAGACGGTGTTATAACGAGTCATGATGTAGGCATTTCGGGTGGTACTGAACACGGTAATTATAGCTTCGGATTAGGCTACTTCCTCGATCAGGCCGTAATACCAACGCAACAGTATAAACGATATTCTTTGCGGGGTAGTGTTGACCAGCAAGTAGGTAATTACTTCCGTATTGGGTTCACAACCAATAGTAACTTTAACCTCACTACAGGTACTCAGGTGGGTGTTGGAAATCTTTTGCGGATGACACCAGTTGCTAACCCTTTTAATCCAGACGGCTCATGGAAGAGAACCGTGAGAACTGCTATTGATGAGCCCTGGGTATACTCGAGAGAAATTGTGGAAGATCTGGAAGATGAATGGCTGAACGAGACCAGGGGGTATGCATCATACAATTCTGTATATGGTGAAGTAAAAATCCCATGGGTTGAAGGGTTGAAGTATCGCGTCAATCTTGGCTTGGACTACCGTCAGAGCAATGGTGGTACATATACTGGAGAAGGTATAACGAGCACTAATCCAACCACTGAATCAACTGCCTCCATAAGTAATGCGAATACGTATCATTGGCTGATTGAGAATATGGTAACGTATGATCATACCTTTGCTAACAAGCACGAAGTAAGTGTAGTGGGGCTGTATTCTGCGGAGCAAAATAAATTTAACAGATCCAGAATAACGGCAAGGAATATTCCCGCTGACCACTTCCAATTTTATAATCTTGGACAGGCAGCCGGTGAAATAAATGTTCCACCAGGAGACCAATGGTATGAAGTATGGGGTCTGATGTCGTGGATGGGTCGGGTGATGTATTCCTATAATGATCGCTATATGCTAACAGCAACCATCCGTTCTGATGGGTCTTCCAGATTGGCTGAAGGACATAAGTGGCACACCTACCCTGCTGTATCCGTGGGATGGAATATCGCACAGGAATCGTTTATGCAAGGCATTACTCCAATAAATTCATTGAAGTTGCGTGTAGGTTATGGCCAGACTTCTAACCAGGCTGTAAATCCCTACGCTACACTTGGACTTCTATCTACAAGGCCTTATAATTTTGGAACGGAATATTCCACTGGATATTACGTAAGCCAACTTCCAAATCCACAATTAGGATGGGAGTTCTCCAAGACAACTAATATCGGATTAGACTTTGCACTTCTTGGTAATCGACTAAGCGGTACGTTGGAATATTATATAACAAATACTCAGGATCTTCTGCTTAATAAAGGTCTGCCACCAACCTCAGGTGTGAGTTCTGTAACAGAAAATGTTGGACGTACACAAAACAAGGGAATCGAACTCTCACTCAATGGGACAATCATAGACAACCTCAACGGTTGGACATGGGAAGCTGGTCTTAACGTATATGCGAATAGGAATGAACTAGTTTCGCTAGCTTCTGGTCTTGATAGGAATGAATCTAATTGGTGGTTTGTTGGTCATCCTATTGATGTAATCTATGACTATGAGCGTATAGGCCTCTGGCAAGAGGAAGATCTGCACCGGAATATTCTGGAACCAGGTACTAATACATTGGGTATGATTAAAGTGAAATATACTGGAGAATACAATCCTGATGGTACACCTACACGTGCCATTGATGCACAGGATCGGCAGATCATGAGTATGCTACCAAATTTTCAAGGTGGCTTTAATACGCGCATTGGGTATAAAGGATTCGATCTAAGTATTATCGGAATCTTTAAAAGCGGAGGTATTCTTAACAGCACGTTGTATGGTGGTGGAGGCTATCTGAACCTGATGAATGGACGAAACGGCAATGTAGACGTAGATTATTGGACACCGGAGAATACAGGCGCCAAATATCCTAACCCCGAAAGTATTAGAAGCGGTGATAACTTAAAGTATGCAAACACAATGGGATACTTCGATGCCTCCTATCTTAAAATACGTACCATGACACTTGGGTATGACTTCAATCAACTTAAGAAGTCGAATATAAACTTACGAGTTTATTTTACCGCGCAGAACCCTTTTGTAATGTTCTCTCCATATCATAAAGAATCTGGTATGGATCCTGAGACCAACTCTTTTGGAAACGAAAATGCAGCAGTCAATCTGCCACAGAACCTTAGCCGCATTTTGACGCTGGGTACGAATACGCCTTCAACGCGTAACTATTTGATTGGCGTTAATCTCACATTTTAAAAGTTAAGAACGTATGAAAAGAAGACATATAAAATCTTTTATTGGAACAGTCTTGATGACGTTGTTCCTGGTGGCTTGCTCCCATATATTGGATGAAGAGCCACGCAGTATTTATGAGCCAAGCTTTTTTAAGACTGAAAAAGGAGTGTATGGTGGGTTAACGTCCATGTATGCACACCTTCGTTATATTTATGGTCAGCCCTATTATTACAATACATTAGAAACTGGTACGGATGAGTACACCTGGGGACAAAGTGCTGACGCAAACTTTCGTGTGATGGATATTAGTGGCCAAGGAGAAATCACTCCAACCAGTAGTCGTGCCGATGCCATTTGGGGAATCGCATTCAGTAATATTAATACAGCTAGCGGCATCATTGAGAATGCAGTGGCTGTGGGTACTATCCCAGCCTCATTAATTGCTGAGGCGAGATTTTTCCGCGCCTTCGATTATTTTTTATTGGTTCAGACATTTGGCGGAGTACCGTTAGATCTGGGTGGCGGAGAATTGAAGTTTAATACATCAGCCTCAACAACATCGGTCCGGAATACAGTGCCTGAAGTTTACACTAAAGCTATTTTTCCGGATTTATTGATAGCGGTAAACGATTTGCCGGCTGCTGGACGGGTAACCGGTGGTGCAACGAAAACACTGGCCCGTCTTTATCTGGCAAAAGCATATCTCACGTATGCATGGTGGCTTGAAAATCCTAATAACATTCCTACTTACCCGGAAACGCCCAGAGTTGATCCTGATGGAAGAAATGCCCAGTACTATTTTCAACAGGCATACAATATAGCAACACAAGCTATTGACGATCCTGGTCCATTTGGTTTAGTGGATACATATTACGATTTACACAAGGGCGGTAATGACCGCAACAAAGAAATGTTGCTCTATGCCGACCATACGCAAGAAAGTGAGTTTTATAATGGCGTGTGTGTTAACTGCTTCAGTGGTGAAGGAGCACCAGGAAACTCAGCCGTGTGGATGGTAACGTGGAACTATACCGAAATTAGAAGTGCAGCAAATTCAAATGGAACAGGAGGCGTAAGCTCAGTTCAACGTGAAGCCGCGCAGGCATTAGGTAGACCATGGACACGTATGAGTCCAACAATAGGAGCAATTGAGAATACCTTCGCTGATAAAACACAGGATTCACGTTATAATGGTACTTTTTCTACCGTGTACCGCGGCAATTGGCCTAAAGGCGGAACACCCAATGCAGTTCTGTATAATGCCAATGAATTACCTGTCTCTCCTGGAGATCCCATTCTGACATTTCTGGATGATGAATCACAAGCGGGAAGCATTGTGTACCCTGCGGGCGCGAATTTCCCCGGTAAAAATACACCAGGTGTTGGAGCAGGTGTCCTACCCGGCAGGGCTGATTTTGTTATTTCTCCTCGTGCCGTAGGCAGAAGAGTTTTTCCTGGTCTTTGGAAAATGGGTGTGTATCGTACAGATAATGGTACCGGACTCGGACAACCAAATGCTACCAGCACACGACCTTTCAAAATTGCCAAATTCTCTGAGCTGTATTTTGTTGCGGCTGAAGCAGCTGTAAAAGGTGCTGCAACGGTTGGTGGTAAAAGTGCAAGGGAGCTGATTAACGTCATTCGTGCCCGTGCTGGAAAGTGGAAATTTGACAACAAGCTGAATGCCGCCAGGGTGGAAGACAATAGCGATGACTTGGTAGCTGCTACTCCGGCAACTATCGATATTAACTATATTCTTGCGGAACGTTCGCGTGAATATTTTGGTGAAGGTTACCGCTGGTTAGATTTGATCCGGACACAAAAATGGAATGAGCTGGCAGGCACATACGAGATTTGCGGACCAAATTTTGGTGATCATACTCCTGCACTTGTTACACGCAGCATTTTACCACATCACTACCTGCGTCCAATACCACAAGGTCAAATTGATGCCTTGGAGATGTCCGCGAATGAGAAATTTACCTATCAAAACCCTGGCTACGTATTTGAATAATAACGCAGTCAATACTTACTCGTGGGGTTACCGTTTGGTAGCCCCACGATTTTAAAGTTTCTTAGATTCTTGTCTGTTACTTTCATTCACATGACTGGCAACTCAGAATGAACAGGTGACGCAGGCGATTCTTTTCCGAAGCATCTTAGAGTTTTGTTAAGCGGAATATCATGAAAATTATACTAAGCGCACTACTTTTTTATTTTGGCTGCCTGAACAGTGGCACTGAAGTTCATGCGCAAGTTCGCTTGCCGCTTTTAGTTGGTGACAGTATGGTTGTTCAGCGCGATACCAAGCTGAAAATATGGGGATGGGCCCAACCAGGTGAAAAGGTAAAGGTCAGCTTTATTGGAAAAAATTACACAACGCTAACGGGAGCTGATGGAAAATGGAATGTACTCCTCGCTCCCATCAAGGCAGGCGGTCCATACGTGATGGAGATCAAGGCAAGCAATACAATTATATTGAGCGATATACTGGCTGGTGATGTTTGGCTTTGCGCAGGACAGTCGAACATGGTGCATACGCTCGAATTGCATAAGGAAAGGTATGCCTCCGAAATAGAACACGCTCATAATCCAGCGATCCGAAATTTTACGGTACCCACCGCCACCAATTTAAATGGCCGAACGGATGACATTACCGGAGGAAAATGGCTTACTGCCAATCCAAAAGATGTAACCCGGTTTTCGGTTGTAGCATATTTCTTCGCAAAAAAACTCTATGAACAATACCGTGTGCCGATTGGCATTATCAACGCCAGTGTAGGAGGAACACCGATTGAAGCCTGGACAAGTGAAGAAGGACTTCAATCATTTCCACAACACGCTATCACCATTCAAAAGAATAAAGATACCACATATGTGAACGTTGCGAATCGCGCTGCCCGTGAAGCAAATCAATTACGAATTAAAAAAAACACTGATGATAAGGGCCTCACGGAACCAAAAGTTTGGTATGACACAACATATGTTCCAAAGGCTTGGCGGACGATCAACATCCCAGGCTACTGGGAAGATCAAGGCATCCGGAATTTTGACGGTGTAGTGTGGTATCGAAGGGAAATTGATCTGCCAGCTACTGTGGCAGGGCTATCTGCAAAGGTTGCCCTGGGAAGAATAGTGGATGCTGATTACATGTATATCAATGGCGTGCTCATTGGCAGCACTTCGTATCAATATCCACAAAGAAGATATAGTGTACCTGCAGGATTGCTGAAAGCAGGAAAGAATATTTTAGTTGTTCGTGTCATTAACAACGGAGGTAAAGGAGGTTTTGTACCAGATAAACCGTACTACCTTTCAGCCGGAGATAACACCATCGACTTGAAAGGATACTGGCAATACAAGGTGGGTGAAGTTTATGAACGAAGCGAGCCGGGTGTTAACGGGATAGCAGCTCAAAATCAACCCACTGCATTATTCAATGCAATGATAGCGCCCGTAACGAATTATGCAGTTAAAGGTGTGGTGTGGTATCAGGGAGAAAGCAATGCGGGGAGAGCTGAAGAGTATCGGCAACTTTTGCCCGCACTTATCGCTGATTGGAGGAAACAATGGCAACAAAGTAATCTCCCTTTTTTGTATGCACAACTTCCCAACTTCATGGATGTAAATTATTCTCCCGAAGAAAGTGGCTGGGCCACAGTACGCGATGCGCAGTTGAGAACATTGCGGGTGCCAAATACAGGAATGGCCGTCACCATTGATTTGGGTGAGTGGAATGACATCCATCCGGGAAACAAAAAACCAGTAGGCGAACGACTAGCCTTGGCAGCTCAAAAAGTTGCCTATGGCGATATACATGTTGTGTCCTCAGGCCCTCTTTACAAATCACATAAAGTGGTCGGTAACAAGATTGTGATTTCATTTTCAGATGCAGGTAGTGGTCTACTGGCAATTGACGGTGAAGAATTACATCATTTCGCCATTGCCGGTGTCGACAAAAAGTTTGTTTGGGCCAACGCTTTGCTGGACAACGGTACTGTAGTCGTATGGAGTGACAAAATTTTGGAACCACACTATGTGCGATATGCCTGGGCGGATAATCCCCAAGGTGCAAACTTATACAACAGGGAAGGATTGCCCGCATCGCCATTTACAACAGAGCAGTTGAATCGCTGATGAGAAAGTATGAAAGCAATAGTGAAATGTAACATCGTAATCCTCACCGGACTTTTTTTTGTAACTGTCACTGCAATTCTTTTTTCATCGTGCGGAAGTGAGGGGTCAGAACCCAAACCAGCAGAACCTGCACCTGTTTTCATTACAATCAATATGGCTGAAGTGCATCAGGAAATGATCGGCTTCGGGGGTGCCCTTACATGGTATAGTAACTGGATGACATCCAGCAGTAAGAAAAATGAAATCGCTGATCTCATTTTTACCGATCTGGGAATTGATATTGTCAGGTTTAAGAATTGGTATTATCCGGATGGTTATCCCACAACTACCAGTACAACTGTGATGAATGACGATAACTCTAAACTGCACTGGGATGCAACAAATGAATTATACACCATGCTCAAAATGAGAACACCTAATGCAAAAGTATTGCTCAGTTCATGGGGCCCTCCTGCCGGTTTGAAAAGTAACAACTCAGGCCGCGGTGGTACACTTAAAAAAGAAGGCGGCAATTTCATGTACAATGCTTTCGGTCAGTATTGTGTGGATATATTGGAGCACCTCCCCTTTCATCCGGATTACTTCAGTATACAGAACGAACCCACCTACATCAATACGGGCTGGACAACCTGCCAATGGGGAGCGACAGAAACAAGTGACTTCCCTGGCTATACTACAGCCTTTGACAATGTTTATAATAAGATAAAAGACTTACCGAATGCACCCATCATGATCGGCCCGGAATCACAGGATGTTCCAACCTTTTCTGCTTTTGCCAATCTTTTGAAAGACAAGACCCATTGCGGTGCGCTGGCCTACCATCCCTACAACATCAATTCAGGTACTGCGGCTTCACAAGTTGTTTCATCCCTTCAAAGCATTGGAAGTTTCACCACAAAGCCAAATATTATGACTGAGTTTTCAGATAATTTGGATTGGTTTAACACGGCTGTCTTTATCCAGCATGCATTGATTCATGCCAATTCCTCCGGCTGCATTTATTGGAAATTGGTTTGGGCTACCCCAACAAGCGGAACCGATGCTGGGATGGTCAGTGTTACCAATAGTGGCCAGTATACCGTTACGCCATTCTATTACCTGATAAAACATTTCTCCAAACATGTTGACAATGGATACCATCGCGTAAGCGCAACGTCTTCGAATGCGAATGTAATTTCGTCAGCGTTTGTAAACCCAGCGAACACTAAGCTTACGGTAATTCTGATCAATACTAGTGCTGGAGAAAGTAAGGTTCAGCTTACACCTGCAGGTAAAACAGTAACTGCTGTACGTGTCATTCAAAGTAAGCAAGGAAGTTACTTTCAGTCCGTTACGGCAGTTGTTTCGGATTTGATTATTCTTCCATCAAAGTCGATTACTACTGTGGTCATGGATATTTGATACATAACAACCGGAAACTATGACTCATCGAAACATAGCAATACTTCTTTTGCTCTTATTGCAGACCTTACCAGTGGCTGCCCAAAATAGCTATGTATCAACAAAAGACAAGGCCGGGTATTTCAGACTTTCATCATCCGGAAAATCAACCTCGCTTTGGATTGATAAAAACGAATTTCCCGGAGTGATTCGGGCAGCCAACGATCTTCAGGAAGATATTTCAAAAGTCACCGGTACCAAACCTTTGTTACATACAGGTAAATCGAAAGAACGAGAAGCGGTTATTATTGGCACGATTGGAAAAAGTGAATTGATTAACCAACTCATCCAAAACAAAAAGATCAATGTAACATCTGTTCAGAGTAAATGGGAAACCTTTCTCATTCAGGTGGTGGAGAAACCAATGAAAGGTGTTGATCGGGCGTTGGTCATCGTGGGTAGTGATAAGCGCGGAACCATTTTCGGAATCTATGAACTTTCAAAACAGGTCGGAATTTCTCCATGGTATTGGTGGGCTGATGTCCCACCAAAGAAAAGTGCGAGCCTGTTTATTTTACCCGGTTTGCACACACAGGGTGAACCTGTTGTGCAGTATAGGGGTATCTTTTTGAATGATGAACAGCCAGCACTTGGAGGATGGGTTAATGAGAATTATGGAGGTTTTAACAGTAAATTTTATAAGAAAGTATTCGAGTTGATACTCCGGCTGAAGGGTAATTTCCTTTGGCCTGCCATGTGGGGCCAAAGTTTTTATACGGAAGATCCGCTCAACCCCAAGCTTGCCGATGAATATGGAATTGTGATCAGTACCTCGCATCATGAACCCATGATGCGTGCGCATGTGGAGTGGCAACGCTACAAGGGAGGTAAATGGAATTATGCTACCAACGATTCAACACTGCGTGAATTTTGGCGTGAGGGTATTGAACGTATGGGTAACTACGAAAGCATCGTTACGCTGGCGATGCGTGGCGATGGCGATGAACCTATGTCGGAAGAAAGTAATATCGCATTACTGCAGCGAATTGTTTCCGATCAGCGAAAGATCATTGAACAGACAACCAAAAAGAAAGTTACGGAGACGCCACAGGTTTGGGCGCTCTACAAGGAGGTTCAGGATTATTATGATAACGGCATGCGCGTACCCGATGATGTTACCTTGCTGTTATGCGATGACAATTGGGGCAACATACGCAAACTACCCCACATGAATGAACCCAAACGTGCAGGCGGCTATGGTATCTACTATCATTTTGACTATGTAGGCGGTCCCCGTAATTATAAATGGATTAACACTAACCCGATAGAAAGGGTTTGGGAACAAATGCACCTGGCCTATCAGCATGACGCAACAAAACTTTGGATTGTGAATGTTGGTGACCTAAAGCCGATGGAATTTCCAATCTCCTTTTTTCTGGATTATGCATGGAATCCGGATGCTATTCACGGTGATCAATTGCAGGCGTATACAGAACAATGGTGCACCCAACAGTTTGGCGTTAAACATGCCACCGAAATGGCTTCTCTCCTGTCCATGTACTCAAAATATGCGGGTCGGGTAAAACCAGAATTACTAAGTGAAACAACGTATAGTTTAAAACACTACAATGAATTCGAACGGGTAGTCATGGAATATCGTGAGTTGGGTTCCAGTGCAGCCAAACTCGCTGAGCAACTTGACGCATCACAACAAGAGGCGTATTATCAATTGATTTGGCATCCCATACTGGCCAGTGCCAATTTGTACGAGATGTATTATTATGTCGGACGCAATAAACAAGCTGCCGAAAGAAATGATATCCGGGCTAATGCATATGCAGATAAGGTAAAGGAACACTTCCGGAAGGATTCATTGATTACAGTTGATTATCATCAACGTAATAATGGAAAGTGGAATCATATGATGAGTCAGACGCACATTGGTTATACCTACTGGCAACAACCTACTGTCAACAAAATGCCAGCCGTTAGCTATGTAACCAAGGGTGTTGAAACTAAACCTGAACCGGAACCAACATCGCGCCACGCAAGACACTTAATACCCGGTAACGCAGTTGGTAATGTGTTCTATGAAAAGGATGGATATGTTGCTGTCGAAGCACACCATACTTCTTCCATCATTAATACAAAGGAGTTTAACTGGATGGTTCTTCCAAATCATGGTAAAACGGGTTCAGCAATAACTCCTTTCCCGGTAACAGCACCCATTCAAACCATATCAACCGCATCTCCTCACATTGAATATGAAGTTTACACCTACAGTCAAGGTGAGGCTACCATAAAGTTGTACTTTTCACCGACACTCAATTTTCATAACACCAAAACGGGCTTGCAGTATGCTATTTCCATCGATGATGAGATTCCACAGATTGTGAGCCTTAATGCAGATGGCAACCAACTCAAGGTCTGGGAAAAATGGGTAGCTAACAACATCAATATCAAAACCACCACCCATTCTATAGCACAACCGGGTAAACACACGATTAAGTTTTGGATGATCCATCCTGGTGTTATCTTGCAGAAAGTGGTGCTCGATTTCGGAGGCGTTCAGCCAAGTTACTTAGGGCCACCCGAAACAAAATTTTAAAGACTATTCACTAAAATGATCATGAAAATGAAAAAGAGATTAATTCGATTAAGTTTCACCGTAGTATTTGCGGCACTCTTACTATCCTGCGGAAAAAAAGAAAGTGCAGAGCAATCTGGTCAGGATTCTGTTGCCGCTGTTCCTGCGCCAATATCACAACCGCTGGTCAGTCATATTTACACTGCTGATCCATCTGCCCATGTTTTCAACGACCGGATCTACATATATCCCTCCCATGATATTGAAGCCGGAACTCCCGAGAATGACAACGGAGATCACTTCGATATGCGCGACTACCATATTTTATCCATGGATTCGGTTGGCGGGGCAGTAACTGATCATGGCGTAGCCCTCGATGTTAAAGATATTCCATGGGCAGGTCGGCAATTGTGGGCTCCGGATGCAGCGTATGCTAACAATACATATTATCTCTATTTCCCCGTAAAGGATAAGGAAGACATTTTTCGAATTGGTGTGGCCACCAGCAAAAATCCTGAAGGCCCGTTTACCGCTATGCCCAACCCTATTGCCAACAGCTATAGCATTGACCCATGTGTTTTTCAGGATACAGATGGATCTTTCTACATGTACTTTGGAGGAATCTGGGGAGGTCAATTGCAACGGTGGAACAACAACCAATACGATGCAAACGGAAAACTTCGCAGTGCTGAAGAAACTGCTGTATTGCCCCGTATTGCTAAACTATCGCCTGATATGAAAAGTTTTGCCGAAACGGTTAAAGAAGTAAAACTGGTTGATGCACAAGGGAATCTTTTCACGGAAAGTCAAAACGACAAACGTTTCTTCGAAGCAGCCTGGATGCATAAGTACAACAACAAATATTATTTAAGCTATTCCACAGGCGATACACATTTAATCTGTTATGCCACTGGCGATTCTCCGTACGGTCCTTTTACCTATCAGGGCATTGTGCTGAATCCGGTTGAAGGTTGGACGAATCATCATTCTATTGTTGAAGTGAAGGGCAAATGGTATTTGTTCTATCACGATGTGCAACTCTCCGGAAAAACACATTTGCGCAATGTGAAAGTTACTGAATTGCAGCACCAGGCCGATGGAACCATTCAGGCCATTACACCTTATAACTAATTCCAATAGAATGAAGCAGCTAATCCTATTTATATTCTTGGTTTGGTTTATAGTCTCGTGCAATACGAAAAATACAGACCATAATTTCCAGTCAAATGGTTTAAAGGATTACTATGCCTCCTACTTTCCGGTGGGTGTGGCTATTTCAGCACATGCTTTGAAAACAGATGAAGCGCAGTTCATTCGTAAAGAATTCAATAGCTTGACAGCCGAGAATGCGATGAAGATGGGTCCCATTCACCCGGCTGAGAATACATACTTCTGGGATCGTGCCGACTCCATTGTGAATTTTGCGCAGCAAAACAACATGAAGCTTCGGGGCCATACATTGTTATGGCACAACCAGGTTCCCAACTGGTTATTTGTTGATGCCCGTGGCGACACGGTTTCAAAAGAGGTGCTGTTCGGTAGATTAAAGGCTCACATTACAACAATCGTGAGCCGTTACAAGGGAAAAATTTACGCTTGGGATGTCGTAAACGAAGCTATCTCTGATAGCCCGAATGAATTTTATCGCCAGTCACCGTGGTATAAAATCTGTGGCGAGGAATACATTTCGAAAGCGTTTGAATATGCCCATGAAGCAGACCCGGATGCGTTGCTGTTCTACAACGATTACAATGAAATGTATCCCGATAAACGGGAAAAAATATTCAAGTTGATAAAGGATATGAAAGAACGCGGAATACCTGTTCATGGACTGGGTATGCAAGCTCACCTGGGTATTTACGAACCTGTTGAACAGTACCTCGACAGTGCCTTGATTCGTTTCTCACAGCTCGGCATTCCCCTGCATATTACAGAGCTTGATATTTCTGTTTATGCAAAAGAGCATGGACGAAGAGAACGAACTCCTGAAGATGACAATATTGTATTTACACAAGAAATGGAACAACAACAGATGGAGATGTATGCACGTTGTTTCGAATTGTTCAGAAAACATAAAGATGCTATTGAAAGTGTAACGTTCTGGAATATTTCTGACAGACGCAGTTGGCTGGATAATTTCCCGGTACGTAACCGGAAAGATTACCCGTTACTCTTCGACAAAGACTTACAGCCAAAGAAAGCATATGAAAAAGTTGTGAACTTCTGAATACCAGAAAAAATTCAATACAAATGCCGGTTTAAATCGATAGTTTAACATGATACACAAAGACGTCACCATTTACGATATCGCAGAGACACTGAATATTTCACCTGCGACAGTAAGCCGTGGGTTGAAAGATCATCCGGGTATTCGAAAGGATACGAAGAAGAGGATTCTGGATGCTGCCCTCAAAATGGGATATCAACAAAATAAGTTCGCCAGCAATCTTCGGAGAAAAAGCACAAACACCATTGGTGTTATCGTACCCCGGTTGAACAGTTATTTCATGTCGACTGTAATTTCCGGTATGGAGAAGGTCGCTAATGCCAACGGCTACAACCTGATCATTAGTCAATCGCAGGAATCTTTTAAAAAGGAGATCGACAGCGTTACAACCATGTACAATAGTCGTGTGGATGGTCTGATGATTTCACTGGCATACGACACAAAAAGTACCAGCCACTTTGAAACGCTTTTGCGGAAACAAATTCCGCTAATATTTTTTGATCGAATAATTGAGCATCCGAATTGTACAAGCATAGTTATCGATAACAAAAAAGCGGGTTATGAGGCCACGCAACATTTAATTGAACAGGGTTGCAAAAGGATTGTACACATCGATGGAAATGTTAACCGCAATGTGTATGCTCACCGTTTGGAAGGTTATAGACAGGCGCTCATCGAAAGTGGAATTGGGTTTGACCCATCGCTCGTCATTAGCAATCGACTCACCGATCAGACAAGTGCTGAAGCCGCGCAGCATATACTGAGCATGGAAAATATTCCAGATGGAATTTTTACAGCGAACGACACATCGGCAGTGGCGTGTATCCGGGAACTCAAACGGGCAGGAATCCGGGTGCCACAGGATATTGCTGTTGTTGGATTTAACAACGATCCAATTTCCATGGTTATTGAACCCAATCTTACTACAGTCGATTATCCCGGTCAGGAAATGGGTGAAATTGCAGCCACAACATTGATCAATAAACTAAACAAACAACCTACGGGAAATCTCAATACCATTGTATTGCGGCACAAGTTAATTGTTCGTGAGTCTTCAATGAGGAGAGAAAAAAGTAATCCTATCATTTTATAATGCGGACATGAAGAAACTAGTTTCGTTCTTTCTTCTGATCCTCATTTCCAATTCTGCCCTTTCGGAGAATGGTTACCGGCTCTGGTTACGGTATGATCTGATCAAAAACCAACAAATGTTGACAGTATATCGAAAGCAAATCAAATCGGTCTATATAGACGGATACTCACCCACCTTTCTTGTTGCTAAGAACGAAATATTTTTAGGGTTAAGTGGTTTGCTGGGTACTGCTATTACCGATTTGAAGACAGATGGCAAAAATGCTTCTGTTGTTTGCGGTACGTTTAATTCCCATGCGATCAAAAACCTGAATATTAAAGAAGCAGAGAAATCATCATTGGGAAAGGAAGGTTATATCATCAGATCAGTAGTCTACAAAAATCGTACGGTCATTGTTATCGCTGCACCCGAAGACATTGGGGTGTTATACGGTGTCTATCATTTTCTTCGACTGCTTCAAACCAACGAAAGCATTAAAAATCTTGTCGTTTCAGAATCACCTAAAACTAAACTTCGGGTTTTAAATCATTGGGATAACCTGGACGGAACAGTTGAAAGAGGATATGCAGGCTTTTCCTTGTGGAACTGGCATAAACTACCCGGCTATATTGATGCACGCTATATTGACTATGCACGTGCGAATGCTTCGATCGGAATCAATGGCTCAGTACTGACTAATGTAAATGCAAATGCAGTTGTGCTTTCTCCCGATTACTTGAAAAAAGTTGCGGCATTGGCAGATGTATTTCGCCCCTATGGAATCAAGGTTTACCTCACCGCGCGATTCAGTGCACCCATTGAGCTCGGTGGTTTATCCACGGCTGATCCGTTGGACGAAAAAGTTCGACAGTGGTGGAAAAACAAAGTGAAAGAAATTTACGAACACGTGCCTGATTTTGGAGGATTTGTTGTGAAGGCAAATTCTGAAGGTCAGCCCGGACCTCAAAATTATGGTCGGTCGCATAAAGACGGGGCGAACATGCTGGCGGATGCACTTCAACCGTATCAAGGCGTTGTGATGTGGAGAGCCTTTGTTTATGATGATAACGTTCCAGATGACCGGGCCAAACAAGCCTACAATGAGTTCAAACTTTTTGATGGAGCGTTTAACAATAATGTTCTCGTTCAGGTAAAAAACGGACCTATTGATTTTCAACCGCGCGAACCCTTTCATCCACTCTTTGGCGCCATGCCCAAGACTCCCCTCATGATGGAGTTTCAATTAACACAGGAGTACTTAGGATTTAGTACCCACCTGGTTTACCTCGCTACACTTTTCAAAGAATGCCTGGATGCTGATACGTATGCACAAGGAAAGGGATCAACAGTTTCAAAAGTTATCAATGGATCGCTTGACAAGCATGAACTGACCGGAATGGCAGGTGTAGCCAATATCGGATCTGATATCAATTGGTGCGGGCATCCGTTTGCACAATCAAACTGGTACGCCTTCGGCAGGTTGGCCTGGAATACGGAATCATCAGCTGAAAGTATAGCAGAGGATTGGATCAAAATGACGTTTACTGTTGATCAAACTGTTGTCCAATCGATGAAGTCTGTCATGATGGCCTCGCGTGAAATTACCGTCAACTACATGACGCCATTGGGTCTTCATCACATTATGGGCTGGAGCCATCATCATGGTCCGGCTCCCTGGATTAGCAATAAACATCGTGCAGACTGGACATCGGTTTATTATCATAAAGCCGATACGTTAGGGATCGGTTTTGACCGAACAGTTACGGGAAGCAACGCCTTAAGTCAGTATGCGAAACCTGTCCAGGATTTTTACGGTTCTGTTGACACATGCCCGGAAGAATACCTCTTGTGGTTTCATCACGTGAAGTGGGATTATCAAACTAAATCAAAAAGAACATTGTGGGAGGAGCTTTGCCATCGCTATTATAGTGGGGCAGACTCCGTTCAATGGATGCAAAAAAAGTGGGATGCCCTGGAAGGAAAAATTGATGCAGAGCGATTCCGTCAAGTGAAAATGTTATTGCAAGTTCAGTATGAAGAGGCTATTGCCTGGCGAGATGCATGCGTCCTTTATTTTCAAACCTTTGCCAGGCGACCCATTCCCTCAGTACTTGAAAAGCCATTGCACACACTAGAGTATTACAAGCAGCAGTCTTTCCCCTACGCACCAGGTATTCGTCCTCAATGGTAGCACTTCTTTCGCTAGGATGATTTGCTTTTTTTTGTGGGAACAGAAGTTCAGAGTTTAAAAAAATATCAGGATAAGCTTGGAATAACTTGCTCCATTTCAAGCACAGGGCTGATTTTTATCATACACTTTCGTCCGGAAATGACCATCATTTCATGATTTTGAACATTGCTTTGCTGTCATCGGCCGGTTAAATTGCGCTGCACTCGGTTATCTATTCTGGCACATGCTTTGGAAATCAGTATACGATTTTGATTGAACGTTTATGCTCCGGAATTTCATTACCATCGCGCTCCGAAATTTTCTAAAGTTCAGATTCTACACCCTCATCAATATTCTTGGTCTGACCATCGGCATAACAGTATGCCTGATCATTCTGCTCTTCATTCGATTTGAGCTCAGCTACGATCGGTATAATGCCAATGCAGATCGCATCGTTCGCATTGACTGGGATTTAAAAATGGGAGAAACCCGTACCTACAATGCTGCTGTTACACCGCCCATGGCAGAAGTGTTTGTTCGTGATCTGCCCGAGGTGGAAGCTGCTGCACGTTTTCGTTACATGGGTTCCTTTCAATTCAAACGCGATGTCGAAAATACGGTTGAGTGGCGCGTAGTCTATGCCGACAATGATGTATTTAAAATTTTTACAATCCCTTTCATTCAAGGTAATCCCGCTACTGCTTTAAAGGAGCCTAACTCCATGGTGATCACCGAGCAATGCGCAGCACAATTTTTTCCGAACGAAAATGCGCTTGGAAAAACGTTGATGAAAGACAACGAAACGCTCTACACGATTACCGGTGTAGTGAACGATATCCCGGAAAACAGTCACTTTCATTATCGGATGTTTTTATCTATGGAGGGACTGGATGAATCAAAAAACGGAAATTGGATAGGCGGCCCGTTCAACACATATTTATTGTTGCGTCCTGAAGCTGATCCTACAGCGTTGGAAGCCAAACTTCCTGGCATAGTGAATCAGTATCTGTTGCCGTATGCCGAATCAGTTCTAGGAGCCTCCTTCATGGACAAATTTAAGGCAGACGGCAATCAACTTAAACTCCGAGTCAGACCATTGACTGATATTCACCTGCACTCTAACCTTCGGAATGAATTGGAGGGCAATGGTGATATTGATTATGTCTACCTGTTTGGTGCAATTGCTGCTTTTACCTTAATCATTGCCTGCATCAACTTTATGAACCTGGCCACAGCGCGTTCAGCCAGGCGTGCCCGCGAGGTGGGTATGCGCAAAGTGATGGGCTCCAACCGATTTACACTCGCGTTACAATTTATTGGGGAGTCAACCATGTTGAGCTTGTTGGCCTTTGTAATTGCGCTTGGGTTAACAGACGTTCTGCTACCGGCATTCAATTCTCTGACGGGCATGAACCTGAAAGTGCCCTTTCAAAATGTTGCATTGGGATTGGGAGTATTTGCAGCTGCCCTGTTGGTTGGAGTCCTCTCCGGCATCTATCCTGGTTTAGTACTATCGTCCTTTCAGCCCGCGCATGTATTAAAGGGAAAACTTACAGGAAACGGATCATCCTCCTTGCGGAGTGGTCTTGTTGTTTTCCAATTTACAGTTTCAATCTTCCTGATCATTGGCACTATGGCCTTGCATCAGCAGATGAATTATCTGAAATCAAAAAAGCTAGGATTTAATCAGGAGCAGGTTATCCTGCTCCGGGATGTAAAAAACATGGGTGATCGACTGACAACCATTCGGGATGAAATGTTGAATACAACGAAAATAAAATCAGGAACTGTGTCTTCATACTTTCCCGGACCCGGCTCAGCCCGAAACACACCGTTGATGTGGAAATTCGGATCAGCTCCATTACCTGAAAATTCTTTTAATGCTGAAAAGTGGTCTGTTGATTACGAATACGTCAACACCCTTGGAATTGAAATCATCGAAGGCCGCAACTTCTCTCGTAATTTTCCCTCTGATTCTTCGGCTGTTATTTTAAACGAAGCTGCCGTTGCAAGATTGGGATTTTCAGATAGTCCGGTTGGTCATAAAATTTCTATGTTCCATCAAAATGATGACGGCTCACAAGATCAAACCCGATTAGAAACATGGGAGATTATTGGTGTTGCACGTAATTTTAATTTTGAATCATTGCGTCAAAATGTAACACCCCTTGGATTATTCTTTGGTATAAGCCATGGAGCACTTGCTTTCCGCTACGAATCAGAAAATACACAAGAAGTAATCAACACGTTAGAGAGTAAATGGAAGGTACTTGCCCCTGGTGAGCCTTTTCACTACTCATTCTTAGACCAGAATTTTCAATCGATGTACAACACGGAAGCAAAGGTGAGTAAATTATTTGCCGCCTTCGCAGGGCTTGCCATTATCATTGCTTGTATGGGTCTGTTTGCCCTAACAGCCTATACGGCAGAACAACGAACGAAAGAAATTGGAATCAGAAAAGTAATGGGTGCCTCTGTTCAAAACATCATTTTATTGCTGACACGCGATTTCGGTAAATTGATTGCGGTTGGATTTCTGCTGGCTACTCCCCTGGCGGCCTACAGTATTCGGTGGTATCTTCAAGATTATGCCTACCGAGCTTCCATCAGTTGGTGGATATACCTTGCTGCTGGTATTGTCACTTTCTTTCTCGCGCTGCTCACGATGGGTTATCAGTCGATAGTAGCTGCAAAAACAAATCCAGTGGAAGCATTAAAGAGTGAGTAAGGAAGGATTAGGCTTTACATGCTGAATGAAATGCATTCATTTTGATTCAAGTAATGCATGCAAGTCCTGCTGCAGCAATGGATCACTGGGCCGTTTGGCTTTTAGATCGAATACCTCACCATTTCTATTGTAAATAACAAAGGAAGGAGTTTCTTTAACCCTGAGAGACTTTAGTAATGATGATTTGCTTCCGATTCGGTAGTTGATGATACCATCCGAAAAGAGATTATACTGCTGAACGGTTTTTTGCCATTGAATCTCGTCATCATCAATCGATAAAAAAACAAACATAATGCTGTTTCTGTATTGTTGCTGCAACTGCTTCGAAAGTTCGAGTTCGCGCAAATACGATTTAATTGGGTCAGACCAGAAAATCAAATAAAGAATGCGGTTACCCCTACTGTCTTCCTGAAGCCAGTGAAATTTTTCTTCTGCGTTAAGGCCACCATCACGTGTATTCATTTCATACTGCCGGTACCGGTAAAATTGTTTATTTAAGGAAGTGCCTCCGCCTAAATCACGAATGATGTCATCTTCCAGCGGAGTTGTTTTTAAAATGGTGTTGGAGGTCCAGAAAACTGAGTCATACGGAATAGTCAACAGTTCCTCTCGTCCAGGAATCTTTCCCGTAAACTTAGCTGTTTCATTAGTCTTGATCTCGACCGACATTAATTCAATATGAAAAATATGCGTACTGTTGTCCGCTGCTTGTGATTTTCCATCCAGCACAAAGTGATACGGATAATATTGGTTGTTGTATTTCCGGTAGAAGGTGGAAGTTCGGAGCGTATTCTGGCCGTAGGTTTTGACCTCATCACGCTTTATAAAAGCATATGTATCTGTAGTGATAAACAAGGAGCCATTAGCTTGCGTTCGTACCCGGTAAGTTCCGGTGCCAGTAGGAACTGTATCGCGATAAGAATAGTTTATCTCGTATACCTCCTGACCATCATACGAAGTAATTCCCTTAAACGTAAATGTATAGCTTTCCAGATCTGCTTTTAGATTGCTAATCCTGGTATAGAATAACATCCGCTCACTTTTCTCGGGTGCCTGGTATCCTGCCAGATCAGTCTCCAGAATATCGCTGATAGCAATGGGTTCATGGCCTTGCGCCATTCTTGTCTTATCCATGCTCCTTCGTAGCTGCGTAATACGAATCTCCTCCCTTTCACCTGCGAATGATTGCAGAGAACGGTATCCCTTGTTCTTCCATACGTCTACAGAGGCTTCAATCAATCTTCCATAGACACTATCATCTTTACAATAATGCCGGTAAAAGAATTGCTGCAAAAAAGGTTTGGTACTATAATTCTCATGAATACTGGTGAAAGCTTTCCGGATGATTTTTTGGGGATGAATGGGCTTATCCGATACAACAATGGTATTCAGTTGCGTTGCCATCGGATTTAATTGAATCCGCTTAAGCGCGTCTAGTGATTGGATAGTTTTTGATTCATAACCAATGCAGGTGACCATAAGGGCAAACGAATCCTTAACAGCAATTGAAAACTGGCCGTATTGATTAGAACTTGTGCCTTTGGAAGTTCCCACAAGCGCAATAGATGCAAATGGAACGGGCTCTCCGGTTTGTGAATCAACAATTAGCCCTTCTGCCATCTGCTGGCAAATTGCAGAAGTGCTGATTGCCAAATAAAAGATGAGCCACCGAATCATGAAAAAACAACATTATGACTGACCAGCCAGAATAAATCCATCAAGTTCTTGCTTGGTGAATCCAAGCTTCTCAGCTACCATGGTAATTAACTCTAATTCAGCATCACAAAAGTGTCCATCAACACTGGCGAAAGCAATCATCTCTTCTAATTGCTTTTGGCAGTCAATCCTGTTTTGCGGAATAACATGCCGGTATTCATCAGCACGCTTTAGCATGATGTTCATGCGATCATGCGGGATATTACGCTCATAGGCAATTTTAGAGAGCGCAATACGCTCTACCTCTTCAATTACACCATCGACAGCGGAAAGCGATACCAGATTTCGGAAGTGTTCAATTTCAGTAGCCATAAGTCCCAAGAAATTTTTTTTCGGAATATAGTTCTTTTGGCAGAAAAAAACTGTCTGGTAAAAACAGAAGTTTGTGGTAGGAATACCCGGTACACACTCCAGCAGCCGCAATCAATACAGGAGTAATTGGTTTGATGCCCATGTAGTATGTAACCGGGTATTTTAGTAAGCAATCTTCATAACCTCACTTGGTTATGATACGGCAATCATTACCAGTAAGGCCACAAACAAGGTGGCCATAAGCAATACAAACCAAAACCGCTTAAGGTTTTCAATCCAGGTTTTCATATAAAAGGAATTTAACGTAATGTGGAATTTTAACGGACAGTGTAATCCCTACCAAACACGGCTGGGCCTGTGGATGTAGTAAATCAGATAGGGATTTTTAGAAAAAGCTATGGTGCGTTTATCGTGATGGTAACGTAAAAAGCATTACGCACGGAGGAATTGATTTTCAAAAATTCCCTTACAAGATTGCACGATGGACAAAGCTCTAGTTCTGAAAAACTACGCTGTAGATCTGCACTTAAATTCTTGGGCGATGGATTGTTGGTATGATCCTTTGCCGCGTCCGTATGGATTTCAACTTGCTCAGCGTGCGCTTTGAAAATCTTAAAGGGTAATCGTGCATGAGCATTGCCAACGGGGGCAATCAACCAAAGCAGTAAAAACAACAAGACTGATTGAGAAATCAGTTTTGTATTACGTCTTATTCCTTGTATGACCATGATCACTGGTCCAAATATAGTGATATACTTTACTTCCTGGTGTTATGGCGCAAATCAGTTTTTAGGCTGATTAAGTAGTGTCAGCAGGCTGAGGCCATCACTTCTTCTTACAGGTTTTGTTTGGCCTACTCTTTGCAATACCTGAATTGTACTAAATGATGAATGCTTATGAAAACACTTCATGGAATCAGGATACCGTTGTTTTTCCTATTGATGGGATGGATATCGGTGCAGGGTCAGGTAAGCGAAAGTGAAGTACCCGGTGATCATTTTAGCCTGGAAGGTGCGCTGGAAGTTTTTAAAAAGTCTGCCTCTCCGGAGGAATTCGAACGACAGCTGAACTCGCCAGATGCAAAATTGAACAACCTTGATTTGAACGGTGATGGCTATATTGATTATATCCGGGTGATTGACCGCAACGAAGGAAATGTGCATGCCTTCATTCTCCAGGCTATCGTGTCCAAAACAGAAAGTCAGGATGTAGCCGTTATAGCACTGGAGAAATTAGCCAACGGAAAAGCCGTTCTGCAGATTACGGGTGATGCGGATATCTATGGTATCGAGACCATTATCGAACCCACACAGGAAGTGCGCGTGAATGCAGGAACAACCACGGCTCGTACAGTTGAGAATGTCTGGACTTGGCCCTCGGTGCAATATGTTTACAGTCCGTATTATGCCGGATGGGTTTCACCCTGGTATTATGATATGCAGCCAATGTGGTGGCGCCCCTGGCGACCTGTTGCGTATGTTGTGTATCGTCCTTGGTGGGATTCCTATAGACCACGCTACACAGTATGTTATACCCACCGTGTTGTGTATGCGCAGCATATTTACAGGCCATACAGAACAACATCCGTGGTAGTGTACAACCGTCATCATGACCGGATAACACATTACAGATCATCCCGCAATGTTGCTGATGATAGTCGCGGAAGAAATAATCAGGGAAGAAGTTATGACAACACACGTAACAGACATAACTCCTATTTCAGCACTGAGCGGTCGCGATCGAATCAACAACCGGATCGCTCAACATCTCCACGAAGCGATTGGAGTTACAGTCGGGAGCGTGAAGAACGAAAATCTACCAATACCCGGAATGAGTTGTATTCCGGGAATCGACCTGCAACAGATTTTAATAAAGAAACATCTTCACCATCCCGGGAGTTTCAACGTCAAGGTGAGTCACGGAAATCCCAGCGATCAACCGATGTAAATCAGGCTACCCATAATCGGGAAGCAAGGCCAGCGCAAGAAACAAGGACCATGCAAAAACATCCTGATGTTCAACGCGAGCGTATTGGTTCTTCCAGAGAAAAGGAACTTCAACGTTCCGTTCAAAGCGAACGAAATAAGGTGAATGATCAAACGAATGGGAAAAGGCGAGGAAGAGAGTAAGTCGAGCTAGTCTATTTTATTGTAAAAAAAAGCGCAGCATGGTTCACACATGCTGCGTTTCTTTTTGAACATATTGCTATTTCGCGCTGTATAGTTTTTCGTAGTATTCTTCCAGCATGCGTTTCACCGCAAACTGGTCTTTCGTACTGATGATACTTTGCTTCATCATATCAACCCATTTCGTCCGATCGTTATAATAACACGGCACCACTTCTTTTAACAGTACTTTGTAGAAGGCTTTTAGATCGTGCGCATCTAGTTTTTCGTCACTCTTGTTTTCATATCCATCGCCAATCTGCCAGCCGTTCACACCATGCTGACAAGCTTCCGGCCACCAGCCATCGAGGATACTCAGGTTGAGCACACCGTTCATGGCCGCTTTCATTCCGGAAGTACCGCTTGCTTCTTGAGGCCTGCGCGGATTGTTTAGCCAGATGTCGCTGCCGCGAACAAGGGCTGCGCCAATGTTCATGTCATAGTTCTCCAGAAATACAACTGCGTTAGGATACTCTTTTGTTAGCGCTACAATGTTTTCAACGATCTCCTTTCCGCGATCATCGAGTGGGTGGGCTTTACCCGAAAAGATGATTTGAAGTTTGCCGCTTCGGAAAAGCGCATCAATTTTCGGGCGATCACTGAAAATAAAATCACTGCGCTTGTAAGGAACTGCCCTCCGCGAAAAGCCAATCAACAACGCATCTTCCTTCAGTTGCACACCTGTGCGCTCCTTTACAAACTCCAGTAATTTACGCTTATTGTCCTGGTGCGTATTCCAGATATCGCCACCTTTCTCCGCAGCTGTGATCATGCGGTTGTCAACCCATGTGGGCCTGTGGATGGCGTTGGTAATGCCTACAATCTCCGAGCGGTCCTTTACCTTATTCCACATTTTATTGGCGGTTACTGCATGCAATTGCGCCACGGCATTGGCATGACGCGACAAACGCAAGGCCCCGACAGTCATGTTAAACGGAGAGCCACCGAGTTTCTTGAGCTGACCTTTCGTAAAGCTTCCGTTGTCGGCACCCATGTAAAGCAGCCTGTCGATATAATGTGATTCGTTGCCCTGCACCACAGGGGTATGCGTAGTAAACACAATTTCATTTCGCGTAGCAGCAAAGGCCTCCTCATAGGTTTTACCGGCTGCCAGTTTTTCACGCATGAGTTCAAAGCCTGCGAACAAAGCATGACCTTCGTTGAAATGGTAGACATCGCTTTTTATTCCTAATGCCCGTAATGCCTTTACTCCACCAATACCCAGCACCATTTCCTGGGCAATACGCTCTTCACCGAACCATCCATAAAGCTGTCCACAAATCCAACTGTCTTCGTTTCCGGGAACATCCGTATCGAGCAAGTACAAAGGCGCATTGCCAAACTCCTCACACAACCATACTTTGCATTTTACTTCACGGCCGCGGATCGTTACGCTGACCATTACACCGGTATCTTTTAAAAATTCATATTTATAGATCGGATAGGTGTCCAGCACTTTTCCCTGTTGCGTAACCCGCTGATCGGTATAACCTTGTTTCCATTTAATACCAATGCCCACAATCGGAAAGCCATGATCTTTTGCTCCTTTCATATAATCGCCCGCCAGAATGCCCAGCCCTCCAGCATAAATCTTAAAGTCGCTATGCAAGCCATACTCCATGCAGAAGTATGCCACGCTTGGTAATTTTTTATCGTTTGCCATGATGAGAAAAGTATAGAACGTTTAGTACCGTTAAAGTAAAAATAAAGGTTTATTAGAAAAGCTTGCTACTTTATGTTAGAGTATTTTGAGGAATTGTAACTACGCTGTCGGAATAAACCTGGACTTCTCTTTTGCATACGTTAGCGAAAGCTGGTGCATGGCTCGGGTAACGGCAATGTACAGCATGCGCTTATCCACATCCGTATTGTAATTTCGGTTAGAGGCAAACGGAATGATGACATCATCAAACTCCAACCCTTTCGATAAATGAACCGTGGTGAGAACAATACCTTCTTTAAAAGATGTACTCTCGGCTGTCAGCAGATTGATTTCGGGCATCTGTATTTCATGTTGAATATATTGTGCCTGGTCAGTGGTTTTACAAATGATACCCAGCGAATGATATCCTGAATTTTTATACGATACGATAAGTTTTTTAATGGCTTCAATCTCTTCTCCATTGGAAGCAAAGCCTTGCACAGCCGGAACCGATCCGTGTCGCTCTAAGGGTACCAGATCGGGATTGGGAATTATACGTTGAGCAAAGGCTGTAATTTCTACAGTTGACCGGTAGCTGCGAAACAGTTTTACACTATCGGCCTGCGGGAAAAGTTGTTCCATGCTTTCGGCAGAGGATGCGCTGTAGGGATTGACGGTCTGCGTCATATCACCCAAAATTGTTTTTTTGCATTTGAACAATCGCGATAGCACTGCATATTGAACCGGTGTATAATCCTGCATCTCATCTACCATCAAATGCTTGACGTGGTCGTATACCTTCACCCCTTCCAGGCGGATCATACAATAGATCAATGGAAAAACATCGGCATATTCAAGTTCTCCGGTCTCCGACATTTTGAACATTTCCTTCTTTCCAATCCAATGAAAAAAGTTTCTGTACAAATCAAAGGGTGTGCTTCGCTTGCCGAGATTGGAGACGGCTTCCCATATTTTGGTTTTGTCTTGTCCGCTCAGCTTTCGCTGTATAGCACTTCGAACATACTGTTGAACATCTTTTACTACTTCATTAAACCGTTTTAGCAATGGTATGCGATGATATGATTTGAAACGCTCCAGAATAAACGGATGCGGAACTACCACCCCGGCCACGCGAATTTCTGTTGGCTCGAAGTAATTGTTTTCAAGGTAAATCATATACTGATTCAACGCACTTAAAAAAGCAAACGTTGATTTGTATTGGATACGGGCAATGAACGATTCATCGTTGTGTTCCAATAAAGCTGATACCTGCTGAAAGAAAGTCTGGAACGCAAACTTATTCTCCATAACCTCAGCCGCCAGTTCTTCCATTCCCATCTCAGGGATATTTTCTTCGCCAAGTTCCGGGAGAACATTGGAGATATAGTCGGCAAATACTTTATTCGGTGAAAGGATAAGAATATCCTGTGCGGCAATACTTTCGCGATACCGATACAGTAAAAACGCTACCCGGTGCAGGGCAATAGAAGTTTTTCCGGAGCCGGCAACACCCTGAATAATCATGACGGAAGCTGTTTCATTTCGAATCACAGCATTTTGATCACGTTGAATAGTAGCGACAATATTTTTAAGCTTATCATCTGATGATTTACTCAGTTCTTTTTGTAAAATATCGTCCTGGATGTTGACTTCATTTTCTATCATAAACTCCATCCTGCCCTCGCGAATTCTGTATTGTCGTTTGAGGTGAATGATTCCGCTGATCTTCTCCACCCGGGTTTGATAGGACGCTTCTCCCAATTCATAATCATAAAACATTGAGGAGATGGGTGCGCGCCAGTCATAAATAAGATTAGTTCTGTCATCGGAAAAAGAATACATCCCGATGTATACCGGAGTTTTTTCGGATGTTACGTCTGATTCAAAATCCATTCGCCCGAAATAGGGAGACTGACTCAGTTTCAGTAACTTTCTTTTTTGGGCTACAGCCGATTCCCCGGTAAAAGCCATTCGGTTAATGGATTGTCCGGCAGCTACCATATCGGCATCATCCATACCGGATTGATGTTCGTATATATATTGCTTGTTTTGCCGCAGTTCTTCAGAAAATTGTTTTACGCTGAGGTCTATTCGCCTCAGGGCAAGCATCAGTTTTTCTTTAATCGTTTCAAGGTATTCCCGCTCCTCCTGCTCTGTTTGATTGATCATGCGTGTTCCTCCGTGGTTATAAAATGAAGTTCAATGTAACATCGGATAAACCGAATAGTTATCCTTCTTTCAAAATGGTTGACAAGTAGTGAATCAGAATTTAGGTAACTATGGTAGAATTCTGATTTTACCATCTCCTGAACTGACGGATCGGCCACGGAGCAAATGGTTATAGACAATACCACGTTCAATATCCAATACCTGGCTTACACCGATACCATTGGCCTCACCCCAGGTGATAAAAATTGTTTGTCTGGCGAGGAATTCCAGTACATAGGTTTCCTTTTCATACGCACCTTTCTCCTCTCCTGCCACCGCTTCCCAATGCAGGGTAGTATCGGAGTCAAACGTAACATGGTAAATGCTTTCGCCATACTGATATTCAATTGTTCTTCCAATTAAATCTTCGGGTGTGTCAATTCCATCATCCGTGTTTTTTGGTTGACATCCCAGTGTCAGCAGCACACCAAAAGTAAAGAGCAAAGCTAGTTTCATAATCAATTTCCATTTTGTAAAAATGCAAGGAGGTCGGCTAAGTCCTGTGGTGTCATACTGTTTTCCAATCCCTCCATCATGAGCGATGAGCCTAGAGAATTAAATTTTTTTATTTCAGTTTTATTGATTGTGATTTTCTCACCACCCATTTTTTTGATCACCATGGATTGATCCGTTTCGGAATCAACAATTCCCATGTGCACAATACCTGCTAATGTTTCTACACGATGGTTAATATACTTTGTATCGGCTGCAGCATTAGGATCAAGAATATCGTGTAGCAGTGATTCTTTACTTTTTCTGCTGATCTCGGTGAGTACCGGACCAACATCCTGACCTTTCGTTCCATAAACATGGCATTGACTGCAAATGGTTTCAAACACAGTCGCTCCTTTTGTCACCGAACCTGTTAGTGTTAACGCAGGTTTCATTTTATCAATAGCCTCTTTACGGTTTAAAACACCGGCATCTGAAAATAATGCCTCTGCCCTTCGTTTTGTATTTTCATTATCCGTCCACCATAAGAGTGTTCGCCTTCTCTCCAGATCAAAATTCATCTCACCAATGTTAATTGTTCCGTCTTCCAATCCGGTAAGCAAAGCATCGTGGTGGATTTCGATATACAGCAGTAGATCGCTTGCCCACTTCCGCGCCTGCGGACCTAATTCATTCCATTGCTTGATGAGTTGCTTGCCAATTTCGGGTTCCGGATATGTCGATAATTGCCGCAGAGCACCTTCCTGAAGTTTAAGGGGCTGCGTATTTTGAATACATTGAAAGAGTACTGCCGACTTGTTGTTATATGGCACTAACTCCAGTAGCGACAATTGTTGAATTCGAATACTGTCTGGAAGAGATTTATCCACTACATCTTTCAAAGCCGTTGAACTGAATTTTAAAAATTCAGGAGATGGTGAAAGATTAAGTTTCTTTCGGAGTGTTGCCAGGGACGTAATAACCGCTAAGTCGCCCGTCTTTTCTAGCGGTTGAATAAATTGAATTAATAAATTGGCTGATCCGACCGATTGAATGCCAGCTGTTAGTTTATTAATACTAGTTGCTTGTAAACTCTGACTTATGTTAGATTGGTGCAGTGCTTTTAGTATCAACTGTATTGTTGAAAGATCATGGCCGGCATTCAATGCTAATGCGCCAAGTAGTTCGTCATTTTTTTTCCTGTCGGGTGAGGACGCTAATGCAATAAAGAGTTCGGTTGTCACATGCTTCGATGCCAGTGTGAGGGCCGCAGTATTCCATTCATCATTTGTTATGGATGCTGACCCTTGCAAAGCCTTTAAAATTTCCTGCTTGTTTTCCTCAACTGTTCTCTTGTTGATGGTACTTAGGGTAAGCGCGGCTTGCATGCGCACCCGCTGATGTGTATCCTGTGAAAGTGCGAGACATTCCCGAAGGATAGCTTGATTTGTATTGATATACTTTTCGGATATGATCAATGCGTTTTCACGAATACCGGATGCAACATCGTGTAAAGCTATTGAAAGTTGATTGGCATCTAACTTCCCTGTTGTTTCAAGAATCCATAAGGCATGAAGCCGGGCAAATTCAGAATCAGACTTCAATTGTCCCTTCAATAATTCTAATTGATCTTCATTAAAGATGTGATCTACCAGTAATCGGTGGGCGGTTTTTCGTACCCATTGATTGGAATTACGTAACGCTGAAATCATCCCTTCCACGCTCCTGAATTTTTCAAAATCGAATGGAACTGAATTCGTTTCGGCTCGACTGATCTTATAAATCCTGCCTTTATCCTTACCCGCCTCTAAATCTAAATCCTTTTCAATCTCATCCGGAATCCATTCCGGATGTTCAATGACCTGACGATACATATCAACTATATAGAGGGAACCATCCGGACCAACCGTCATATTCACCGGACGAAAAGATCGATCTGAACTGGCGAGAAAATCTTTTTTATCGAGCATTCGCGAGGCCGACATGGAAGATCCGGATGCATTGACTTTATCAACGTGAATAAGGTTGAGCACGACATCGGCTACCCAAACCGTTTGATCATACGCTGGGCCAAATGCCCCACCACCATAATAGGTAATGCCGCACGAACCTGAAAAATAACCCGACTGCTCCGGGTGATTTACGCGCGACTCCTGCTCACCGATGGGGTAAATTCTGGCCAGGCCATTTTCTTCATGATCAGAAATATTGTGAAGCGTATGATCCATGATAAGGTGCATACCATCGCGGTAGCGCTCCGGAAATACGAGGTGCGAAATGTGTGTGAGGTTATGCGTTTCATACAGGTGCCCCCACTCATCCATGCCAAGGCCAAAACCTCCGGAAGATTCACCTATTCTTTCCATTACTTTTTTTTCGAGGTTGAACCTGAAATCCTCTCCGCGTAAGTCCATCACCGTTGTGGTATCACCCCACCAGTACGGTTGGCCGGAGTTGCCTCCATTTACAGCATATATCCAATTGTCCAGCCCATAGGTTAGTCCATTATAATTATGCTGTAAGTTTCCGGTTGAAAATCCGCCCATGAGCGTATCCACAGCATCTGCCATGTTGTTACGATCAATATCTTTTACGTGAAGTAAGTAAGGAGGTGCAGCTACCAGCACCCCATTTTTATAAGGCATGATGGAAGATGCCAATTGTAAATTTTCAGCAAAGAGTAACCGTTCATCGTACACGCCATCGCGATTGCTGTCTTTCAACAAAACGATACGGCTTTGCTGATCTTCGAATGGATAGCCGGGCATCTCCAACACCAGGGCATCGCCTGTCTCCGTAAACTCAAGGTCTACCGGGTCAGCGATAATGGGTTCATGCGCAACAAGCTCGAGTTGGAAGCCAGATTCGATTTGAAAACCTTGCGGGATATTGCTTTTGTCTTTACAGGATAGCAACAAAGCCACCATGCAGCATAGCATAAAAGGGTATGGCGATTTCGGAGTCAACATGACTTAAAAATTAGCGAGATAATTTGGATTTGAAAAGTGACAGATGATGAAATTGCTATAGACGTCCTAACTGGCAATTTCAATTTTAACTTTCAATTTTTTCAGCCGCTCATCCTTTACACTGGCCAGCACCTTGTTCACAAGCGAACGCTTAACCGAGACATAGGCTGCATGATCCAGAATGGTAATTAATCCGACTTCATCGCCTTGTAATCCGGCCTTTTTCATCAGCAATCCTGCGATATCACCCTTACTGATTTTTTCTTTTTTACCCGCACTGATATACAAACACGCATAAACAGGAGGTGGTGGTAGTTTCAATTTTCGATCAACGGTCAACTCTTCTAATTCCTGATTAATGTATTTTGGTAATGTCTCATCATCGGCTACGACCAGATACGCTTCGCCTGATGCATGCATGCGGGCTGTTCTTCCATTGCGATGGACGAATGCTTCCTCGTTCATGGGCAATTGATAATGTATGATGTGTCTGATCTCCGGAATATCTAATCCGCGCGAAGCCAGATCAGTTGAAATTAACACGGTGTGCGCTCCACCCCTGAAGCGAATAATACTCTTCTCCCGGTCAATCTGTTCCATAGCACCGTGAAGCATACCGTGTTCAAACCGATGACTGGTGAAGAGCGCACTGATTCGCTCTACCGCTTCGCGGTGATTACAAAACACCAGACATACCTCCTGATTAAAGCTGGCAACCAGGCGCATCAACATTTCCACTTTATCCGCACTACTAGTTCGAACAATTTTCAATTTTAAGTTGGTCTCAGCATCGTCCACCAAAAAATTTAATGTGTCAACTTTTTTAAATGGCATAAAATCCGGAAGCGCATCCATAGCGGTAGCCGAAGTGAGAATATGCTGTTGTTTCCCACTCAGTGTTCTGAATAATATCTTGAGTGGATCATGAAAACCCATCTGAAGTGACTTATCGAATTCGTCCAATACCACAATCTTAACTGTTGAGGCATCAAACGAATCACGAGCAATATGATCGGCCAGTCTGCCAGGAGTAGCAATCATGAGTGCAGGTGCTTCCCGTAAACTTTGTTGTTCCGTTTGGAAGGAATGACCACCATAACAGCACGTTACTTTGTACATAGTTTTCATGGATTTGAAAACAGTATCAATCTGAAGAGCCAGTTCCCGTGAAGGAACAACAATGATACCTTGAACACCTGCTTCATTGACGCGAAATTTATCGAGCAGGGCAAGTAAAAAGGCCAGGGTTTTGCCTGATCCGGTGGGCGAAAGCAGCATCAGATTGCTGGAAACAGAGGCTCTTTCCAGCACAGATTCCTGCATGGGGTTGAGCTCAGTAATGGAAAGGTTCTTTAAATAGTCAGCGTGTTCGTTTCGGGTATCCTGCATGCCGCAAAGGTACGCTTATCGAACTTCTTTTGTGAACTTTGTGGAGCGATTATGTCCGTTATTGCTTTTGTGTTCCCGCCTTTACTCCGTGCTCCTGATCAAAATGCTCCTGAAACCAAACGGGCTTCTCCAATTCATTATCGTAAATGTAGGCAGCAATTTTCCGAATTTTTTCTTCACTGAGTGCCGTAGCATTCATCAATCCGAATTGAGCAACAGCCCTATTCATCAATGCTTTTTCTTTTTGCGGGTTGAGCATCATGCTCGTAATAGCATTTACAAAAGATTCTTTATCCTGATAATTCAGTTTATAACGGTACTTGACTGCCTCCATAGGCGGTGCAAGTATGGCATCATGCGAGGGTGTGCTTGGACTATGGCAGGGATAACAATACATTTTCAATAATCCATAATCAACCTCAGTTGCAGTTGGTTGAATAACCGCAGCAACAGCGGTTGTTTGTGGTTCACTTGCCTTTTGTTGGCAATTCAGCAGCGATACTGCAATTATAAGGATAACCAAAATACCTGCTTTCATAGATCAAAAGTTTATTGCATCAATGCCGAATATTAATTCCATTAACCTTTTAATAGCATGACAATCATCACAGAAGTTCATGAGGTTTATCGTATAGCAAAATTCGATTCATATTTACAGAATTTGAAATTCTGTTGGTCTGCTATTCGCCCGCCTGTATATTTGTTTGTAAGACTTAATTGAATGAGAAAACTATACTTTTCCCTGCTTTTACTCTTGTTTGCAGAGTACATTCAATCGCAGCCTGTAAAGAAGATCAAATCTTCGGGCAATCCGGTTTTTCCGGGATGGTATGCCGATCCGGAAGGAATCATTCTCGAAAACCAATATTGGATATACCCGACTTATTCTGCTCCTTTCGATCGGCAGGTTTTTTTAGATGCTTTCTCTTCTCCGGATTTAGTCCAGTGGACCAGGCATGAGCGAATTCTGGATACAACACGAGTATCGTGGGCCAAACGGGCCATGTGGGCTCCATCGATCATTAAAAAGGATAATCGGTATTTTCTTTTCTTTGGTGCGAACGATATACAACATGATCAGGAATATGGAGGAATAGGAATTGCTGTTTCCGATCGGCCGGAAGGCCCTTTTAAAGATTACCTGAGCCGTCCTCTCATTGATAAATTTTATAATGGCGCTCAACCCATCGACCAGTTCGTTTTCCAGGATGGCGATCAGTACTACCTGATTTACGGTGGTTGGCAACATTGCAACATTGCCAGATTAGATCAGAACTTCACCGGCTTCACTCCTTTTGAAGATGGTACTACTTTCCGTGAAATTACTCCGGAGCGTTATGTAGAGGGCCCCTTCATGTTCAAGCGAAATGGAAAATACTATTTCATGTGGTCGGAAGGCGGGTGGACAGGTCCGGATTACAGCGTAGCATACGCGATGGCGGATTCGCCCTTTGGTCCTTTTAAACGTGTCGGAAAAATTCTGGAACAGAACCCAGCCATAGCAACTGGAGCAGGTCATCACTCTGTTATTCATCCACCTGGCAGTGATCGCTGGTACATTGTTTATCATCGCAGGCCGTTGGGAGAAAAGGATGGGAATTCACGTGTTGTTTGTATCGATGAAATGTTTTTCGATAAAAACGGTTTGATAAAACCTGTCGCAATTACCCACCGGGGAGTGAGTGCGCATAAACTTGATTGACTATTAATTGCCTTACATGCTTCTCTATGAATTCGTATAACAGAAGAGAATTTTTAAAGGCCGCCAGTGTGCTGTCCGTAGGATCGTTTGGACTTTCGTTCAGCCTTCGGAAAAAGTATAAACCCCTGCTTGCCTTTTCTTCTTTGGGATGCCCGGATTGGTCACTTAAAACAATGGTTGATTTTGCAGTGAAGCACGGTTACCAGGGGCTTGAACTCCGTGGCCTTTTACGCGAATTGGATTTACCAAAATGTCCGGAGTTCAGCACGGCTCAACAAATCAGCGCAAGCAAAAAGCTTGTGACTGAAAAAGGATTAAAGTTTGTTAACCTTGGATCATCGGCTAATCTACATTTGTCTGTCGGGGTCGAGCGTACAAAACAAATCGATGATGCAAAGCGATTTATTGATTTGGCCGCGCAACTGGACTGTCCTTATATTCGGGTTTTTCCCAATAACTTCCCGAAGGACCAGGCGCATCAACAAACCATGGAGCTCATTTCCACCGGCTTACTTGAATTGGGAAATTACGCAAAAGGCGGTGCTGTAAAAGTATTATTGGAGACCCATGGCGATGTTGTGTACACAGCCGACATCGAAGCCATTATGAAGGCGGCAGCACATCCCCAAGTTGGTTTAATCTGGGATATTCTGAACATGTGGACGATCACGAAAGAATCTCCTGTCATTGTGTATAAAAAGTTGAAGCCATATATCGAACACACGCATATCAAGAATGCAACACTAACCGATGGAAAGATAAATTATGTTTTACTACAGGAGGGTGAGGTTCCAATATTTGATGCAATTGATTTGCTAGTAAAAGATAGCTATCGCGGCTATTTCAGTTTTGAGTGGGAAAAACTCTGGCATCCGGAAATCGCTGAACCTGAAATTGCACTGGCTGATTACCCGCTAGCAATGAAAAAATACTTTGAGAGCAGAAAATGAGTTGATGTAGAAAACGACTTAGTCAAACAGAAAATCAAGTTTAGAATGAAACCTTATGTTATTTGTCACAGCCTGGGATCGGTTGACGGAAAAATCAAGCAGACCATCTGGGGCCTCAATGATCATCACAAATACTTTGAAGAGCCAGCTTCCAAAATAAAAGCAGATGCATGGCTTGTGGGTCGCGTTACCATGCAGGAATTTTCGAGTAAGAAGAAGTATACTATCAGCCGGAATAAAAAGAAAATTCCAAAAGCTGACTTCATTGCTCCACGAGTTTCAAAAACGTATACTGTTGTGATTGATCCTTCCGGTAAATGCTACTGGGACACCAATATGGTTTCTACCGAGCAGGTTATCGAAGTATTAACCGAGAACGTTTCAAGCCCGTACCTGGATCACCTGCGCTCCAGAAATGTGTCATACATTTTTGGTGGTAAAAAAAAGCTAGACCTGAACCTGGTAGTACAAAAATTATATAACCTGTTTGGCATTAAACGACTACGCATTGATGGCGGTGGTCATGTGAATGGCTCATTTCTGAAAGCCGGACTCATTGACGAATTGAGCCTGGTGCTGGCACCCTTAGCAGATGGTACCATTGGTTCGCTCAGTGTATTTGATGTGGAGGAAGGTTACGGTAAACGCCTGGCAACACACTTCAAACTTCTTTCTGTAAAAAAGATTTACAACAACTTTTTATGGATACGGTATGCTGTAATCAAAAAGGGGGAATAAGAGTAGTTAATCAAACAAACGTGAAGCATCTGGAACAGCGAAAAAACTGTGTACGAATAGTAATTCAATAATCAGTTACTCGATCTCGTCATATACGTTCGTTGTATAAATGGCTTTTCGACTGAGAAGTAAAAAAGAAAGACTAGCATTTGATTAATAACTCCAAAAATTAATCCATAAAAAGAATTATAGTATATGGCCATCGCATACACCTGAACCTGACCAATACCATACATTGGATTATTTAAATACTTGTAAGGCCCTGTAGCAACAAAATCAGATATTTTTCTTCCCACGAACATGTCCTTCCAATAGTATATAGGAACGCCAACTACATAGGCTGCCCAAATCTTTACCACCAACCCCGTAACAAAGAGCAACGCTGAAACTATAATGATAATAGAAGGATTAATTTGGCCCCAAATTCCACTTCCAGCAGAACTGGTACTGATAAAACTCAACGAAGCGCCATTATGAAAGAAAGCAAAGGCCAAAAATCCTTCATAGTACAGGTAGGCCCTATCTTCTCCGTATCGTTCCATCAATCCCAATCGCAATCCATTCTTTGGCAACACGATATAAATAAAACCGAGATATATACACGCACTTACAGCAAAATATGAAACGGCATAATACAAGTGTGGATGAGATGGAAGGACAAGCATAGTAAATAAAACAGAAGCAAGCATTGCAAGCCCGCGAGCCCAGGTCATATGCTCTGGTATAAAACCCGAAATGGATAGTATGGTGTGGATTAATTTCTTTACAGAATCCATCTATTCCTAAACCATTCCGGGTTCTTTATCAAGTTAATTATGTCGAAAAAAAACAGTTAAAATACTTTCAACACAGAAGCTTGCTGTAAGCCTCCATCTATACAAGTCGGTGCTAATTACCAACAGAATTCAACTTATCCAACAACAGGTAGCGAGCATCGTCTTTTGCAGGTACAGCTTTTGACGCTGTATCAATGATCATTACCGGAGGGTTGGCATCCTCAGGTTTAGCCGAAGGCCAGTTGGGAAGTTTATCTCCGTTAGGATTTCCGGTTTTAATAAAATTCGCAAAGTAATTCAGCATCGTATCTGAAACTTTGTAGTCTTCATCCGTCCAGGCGTAATCAGTAACCAGTTCCAGATTACCCATGCAATACTCAATCTCACAAGCATGTGGCGCACCAATGGGCTCAGGCATTTTAAAACCTCCTTGCTGCGAACGCACTGTACCACCTGCCAACCCGAGTGTAAGCGATTTATCCACCAACGGTGGTCTTAACTTACTATAGAGGTAACGATAAACAGGTTGGTTACTATTCTTTCGGTGTAAGTCAAACCACTTCCAGGTTCCATAAGCAATAAACCGATCGGATGCCAGGTTAGTAGCTGCCCATTCAACTTCTTTTTCGTTGCTGTGCGGATACACTTTCAACACCTCTTCATATGTGGTCGGATAGACTTCCTTAACCTTCTGAATGAAATTGTCTTTTGTGTAAGGCAAACCTTGCATGAAGGCCATGCCTGGAATTTCTGCTGAGTTCCATCCTACCAACAAAGGTATTTGCGCTTGTTCCTTTGCAATAAAAATATCCGCCATATTTTTCGAATAGAAGTATCCATCAATTACAGATGGAAATCCAAAACGTTTGGATTCGGCATAGACTTCGTAGAGATCTCGTGTACTAGCTGCCCGCAATTGAGCCAACGTAGTATAGCCAGCATTTTTCGCAAATTCTACTCCTGTTTTCTCTGCTTCTGCCAATGAAACGGCAGCTAGCGTACTAACACCTGAGCCACTTTCACCAATGGCACCGGCTATCAGATTTTTCGAAAGTGGCGAAACCATTTGTGCGCTAACGGAAATGGAACCGGCAGATTCTCCGGCAATCGTTACTTTCTTTGGATCGCCACCAAAGGCAGCAATATTTTTCTGAACCCACTTCAGGGCAAATGCCTGATCGAGGAGTCCGTAATTTCCGGATGCTTTATACGGGGCTTCTTTACTTAACTCTGGATGCGCAAAAAAACCAAACAAGCCCAGACGGTAATTTACCGTTACCACAACAATTCCCTTCTTCGCCATGCTGGCACCGTCATACCGTGGCTCAGATCCATCACCGGCTACAAAGCCACCTCCATAAAAGTAGACCAGCACGGGTAACCCAGTGGTATTGCGTTTTGCAGGAGTCCATACATTCAGGTACAGGCAGTCTTCACTAACCCCATTCGAGCGGGAGTTCATGTCCCCAAATACAATCGCTTGTACAGGACGAGGTCCAAATTCTTTTGTTGGCTTAACGCCTGTCCATGCATCTGGCGGCTGAGGCGCTTTCCAGCGAAGATTTCCTACCGGAGGTTTGGCGAATGGCACACCCAGGTATAATTGGAGATCAGATTTGGTATCGTACAGGCCTTCTATTGTTCCATTCTCAATTTTTACCTGAACCGGAAAGCTATTTTGTTTTTGTGCTATCGTTTGCCCTATAAACATCGTGAGCATCACGACAAGTGTTACTTTTTTGATCATAATCGAAAGTTGTATTATTATTGTCTCAATTTGTAACAATAATAGTCAGGTTTTACTACATTCAAAACGAATACTTAACTTTTGTATCCTGGCACATCGATGAAACAGACAGAGTATTTACCTCACATCGCGTATGATTCGGTAATCATTGGGTTTACCGGTGATGAATTAAAAATTCTGATTATGGAATATCATAATACGGGATTGTATGCCCTGCCAGGTGGTTTTGTCAAGAAAAATGAAGACCTCAATGAAGCTGCGAAACGCGGACTCGAGGAGCGTACTGGCTTAAAAAATATTTTTCTGGAGCAGTTCTACACCTTTGGTGATACCAAGAGGCACCAGCCTGAGGTATTGCGAACCATCATTGAGGCCAACGAGAAAACACCTCATGAATCGCTTCAATGGTTGCTGGATCGCTTTATTTCCGTAGCCTATTATGCCCTGATCAATTACCACGATGTTGTTCCCAAACCAGATGCGCTCTCCGACTCGTGTACATGGTACCCGCTTAAAAAGTTACCACCCCTGATTCTTGATCATGCTGACATTGTTAACCGAGCAATCTTTGCTTTGCGCGAAAACATTGATCGAAAGCTGGTTACCGTCAATCTGCTTCCTGCAACATTTACGATGAAGGAACTGCAACACGTTTATGAGGCTATTCTCGACACAAATATCAGAAGAACTACCTTTCAGCGGCAAATGCTGGCTTCAGAGTTATTGGTCAGGCATGACAAGCGCTATTCCGGAAAAGCACATAAAGCCCCGTATGTGTATAGTTTTAAAGCAAAAAAACCGTAACGTTTTATTCAAAAGAAGTTGATCCAAACTTTAAATACTGCGTAATGGCTTCATTCCTTACGCCACCAAATGTTTTTGTAAAATATATCCGTACTTTTACCAACCGGGATAATTCAAAAACTACATAACTTGATATTTTGGACTATTCCAGCATCCGTTGAAGCACGCTTCAGAAACCCGTAACGCAAATATTAACCCATATATATGATTAACTATTCATCGGAAGGAAAAATGTACACATACCTCTGGAGCAAGTACAGACCGGCCCTCTTAAAACTTATGATCGGCTCTGCAGACAGTCCACAGCAGTACAAATTTTCCAATCATGAATTCAAGAATATCAACCCAAAAGAAAAAGGTGGTTACTCCTTTACATTGAAGGTGTTCCAGGGTAAAGCAGTAAATAATATCAAGGCTTCCGTTGTAGCCCAGAATCTTCTTGAAGTATTGCAGCAATCAAAAAAGGCATCGGAATTACTGGAAGCATCTCAGTATGAATTTGTGATGGATAAAAACTTTGTGCTTCATATCGCGAAGCTGAATGCTGTTCAGGAGGTTGTTGAACCCAGCGTGAGTTGAGTTAACTGAGTTAACGTATCGCTGGCGGATGATTGATTCGGGTTCCTCACCGTTTTAACCGATGGTATCGGATGTGAACTTTATCCCCCGGTATAAATACCTTTTCATCCATAACATTCAGTACCCCATTTTTAAGTTTAACCTCAACATCAAATCGGTCACCCAGAAACCGCGACTGAATAACCGTTCCGGATACCGTTGTTGCACCGCTGTTAACAATTTTAAGATTTTCCGGTCTTATAATTGGGGATGTATTAACGATACCAAGTGCTCTCTGCTGTAATGTTGTGAGCAGGTTGTAAGCCCCAAACAATCCTGCTGTATAGGTATCAACGGGCTGTTCATAAATTTTAATCGGACTTCCTTGTTGGATTATTCTCCCAGCGCGCAAGACAATAATATCATCTGCCCACGAAAGCGTGTCTGCCGGATCGTGTGAAACCAACATCATGGTGATTTTTAGGCGTACTCCAATATCATCTAATACTGTTTTTAGAATGTTGCGCATCATTCTATCCAGGTTGGAATAGGGCTCATCCAATAACAATAATTTTGGTTTGGTACTGAGCAATCGGGCGAGTGCAATGCGTTGCTGCTCGCCACCGGATAGTTCACTCGTTTTGCGTTGCACTAAATGATCAACGCGACATACTTCATAAAGGGTACGTGCTTCACGTGCGGATAAAGTGTTGGCATAGGTCAACACCTGTTCAACGCGAAGAAATTTGGGGAGATCAAACTGCTGTGACAAATAGGCAATACTGGCATGCCCCGGAACGAGGGTATCCTTTGGTCCTTTTACGCGTTCCTTGTTTATCCAAACTTCCCCACTATCAGGTTGTTCAAGGCCGGCAATAATTTTCAGTAAAGTACTTTTGCCAGAACCTGTTTCACCGGCAATCGCTATCTTCTGGTAACGCTGCTGCTGAAAGTTGATGTCATCCAGCATCAATCCGCTTTCAAAATTTTTGCTAATTGATTTTACCTCAATGAAACTCACTGTGCTTTTTGTTTATATAAAAGTAACACACACCATAATCTTAATATGCACTCATGGCTTGCCACAAGTTCTCAAATTCATCTTGAAAATTTGTTACAACACGCTGCTCCTGCATCAGTACAATGTTTTCATGATTGAACCTTGCTGCACTACTTGTCCAGTTGTAACTACCTGTGATCACGCTTTGATCATCAACAACCATAAACTTGTGGTGCATGTGATTACTGGTGTTGTCAATTTTGACGGGAATGCCCTGCCCTGCCAAATGCTCAATATCAGATCCTATATCAAGTGATTTATCGTTGTCGGTAATGATCCGGACACCCACACCCCGCTGGTGTGTATCAAGGATTGCCTTTGAAATAGCATCATCACTGATTGTAAACACACAAATGCTGAGTTGATGGATTGCTGCATTCATTTGACGGATAATAGCATGGCGACACGCATCACCCGGACTGAAATACACTTTTGATTTTTCGATGGATTTCGCCACGAGCAGCTGGTTGGTATGCTTAACCCACTCCATCACTAAGCGATAGTTGGTTTCATTTACCTTTTCAATCGCTAACTCAAATACTTTGGCGCGTAAAGTATTCAGCGAACGCGGATCCAGCATCTGATCACCCAGTACATCATGAAGCATATTCCTTTCTGATTTTGAAAGATAATTATCGTCAAGACTTTGCTTCAGCAGGTTGAATATCGCATCCATTTATAGAGCATTTAATGAAAGTCACTTGTTCATTCTTGCACAGTACTATGTTCATGAATGCACATTTTAATATTAGACAATTCTTTTTTGGCATCCAATCTCACGATTTTACAATTGGCATTATTTTATGATAAGCTATTCTAAAAACTATGTCATTATCCGGTTCCCTGCGGTCTTTTCTTTCTTTCATGATGTTACTATCGGCTAGCACTTTGCTGTACGCACAAGCTGTCGATAAAAAAATATCCAATGAAAATTTTGAAGCCAACATTCTTCATCTGGACAGTCTTTTCTGGAAAGCCTATAACTCCTGTGATGTAAACACCCTGCAAACTTTCTTCACGGCAGATGTTGAATTCTACCACGACAAAGGCGGACTAACAACAACGAAAAATGAATTAGTGATGACTATTAAAAGCGGTTTATGCAACAATACGGATTTTCGCTTAAGACGAGAGGCAGTGAAAGGAAGTATTCAGTTGTTTCCACTTCAAAAATCAAACGCAACGTATGGAGCCATTTTATCCGGACAACATGTTTTCTATATCAACGAAACAGGTAAACCGGAAACACTGGATGGTTTAGCCCGATTCACGCATGTTTGGTTGTACACTGACGGCCAATGGAAAATGTCACGGATACTAAGTTATGATCACGGTCCGGCTCCGAATCATTAAATGATATGCAGTAGAAATCTCCTAATATTCCGAAGGCGATACGCCATACTTTTTTCGAAAAGCAGTTGAGAAATGATTGGGATTTTTATAGCCCAGTATCCGAGCCACCTCAACAATCTGGTGGTCTTTATCTTGCAACAGATGAGTTGCGTGTTCCATCCGCAGCCCGGAGATATATTCAAAAATACTTTTACCGATTACCTTCTTAAATAAACTCATGAGCTTGTTGGTGTTGGTTCCAAATAGTTTTGATAACCCCGCTATTGAATGGTCTTGCAGAAAAGTTTGCTCAAGGTATTCCCTCACTCCCTGAATGAGTTCAAAATCACGCTTTGCTACACCGTGATCATCTTTTTGTTTCTTGTTGAACAAAGCGTGGAGCTGCAGCAAAAGTACCTGAATGAGGGAAGCTTCGATCAGGGATTCACCCAATTTCCCGCTCAGCGGACAATTGTAGATAATTTGTAACGCATGTTCTTGTGCAACCGTGATAGGCACACCTCGTTCTCCCATAATTCTCTTCTTCGCGTGTATATCGGATTTTATCGCATCCGACCACGGCTCACTCTCTGCAAAAAGTTGATTAAAATAATTAACTGTATAGGAAACGTGTAAAAAATGAAGTGGACTTTCAGCAGGAACCCAATGGCGAATTTCATTATGCGGATCATACTTAAAATTTTGTGTGCGCGGGTGCGACCAGATTCCGTTTGATTGCCCACCTAGAAAGGAATGAATGGTGGCCTTAAAAAAAATGCAGCTCCCTAATAAGTCGAGCCCCTCTCCCTCTGTATTGATGAAGAAAGTATCTTTCTTGAACGATCCTTTGAATTCGCGTAATGAGAAATTGGGCAGATACATGTCCCGTGTTTTTACCGTTGCCACATCAGCATCCAGTTGAGTACGTGCGTCAATCGGTGTCTCAATAAACTTAGCCAGTTCAATTTCAGTGGTTTTTTTTAAAGGCGTAAGAACGGGAATGTTCGGATTAGGTACTGTACTGTAAGTAATGACGCTATACATCTGTCATGTTGTTTGAAAACGGATAGCAGCTTTCACGGCAAAACATGCGTAGGGTTTTAACATCACCCCATAACCACATCAATGTGGGGGTATGGCGCATAAAGTGTTTTCGCGTATCATTCTCTCGTTTTTTCGTACGCCCTCGTTTCAAGCCCATTCGTGTAAAGGCCATTAACAAACATTAATTATCAACATGGAAAAAAGTTTTTATTCTACAGAGAAGTTGTTTGCTGTAGTTCTATCATTCGGTACGTTGGCTATTTTTATACTGGCCATAGCGCTAGTGGGTTGCTCAGATTCACAAGCTGAAAACACCACTGAACTTTCGCAACAGGAATTAATACAACGTGGAAAGTACCTCACTACCATTGGTGCCTGCCATGATTGTCATTCACCCAAAATTATGACACCAGCCGGTCCTGCGCCTGACCCTGAGCGACTACTATCAGGACATCCTTCTGATGAACCCATTCCACCACTTCCTGGCCGAACAGACTGGATACTATTTAGTCCGGGATTAACTGCTTTTGTAGGCCCGTGGGGTATTTCGTATGCGGCTAATCTTAGCCCCGATGATACCGGCACTGGTAATTGGACCTTTGAACAATTTAAAACAGCCATCCGCAAAGGGAAATACAAAGGACTTGAAGGAAGCCGCGAGTTATTGCCACCTATGCCCTGGGATATGTACAAGAATATGACAGATGATGATCTGAAGGCGATTTTTGTCTACCTGCGTTCCATTAAGCCTGTTTCCAACGTAGTGCCTGCGCCCGTATCACCCAACAATTTATAATTGAAAATTAAACGTAATGAATATGAAAACGACCATTCTCTTGTCAGCACTTTCATTAACTGTGTCATCCTTTACAGTCATTCCTGATTTTTCGGGAAGTACCTCAACGCCATCCTCACAAGAGATGGCTAAAAAAATGCTTGCGGCATTTCAGCACTCCTCACAACAGGAATACACTTCACTGTTTCCCTCACTCACCGAATTCCATCAGTTTATGGTTCAGCAAGCCAACATCTATGGTGAATTTCTTAACGATGCTAAGCGCGACTTTGCCGCGGACTATCAAAAGAAAACACTGCCGGCTCTGGCGGAAGCATTTGACCGTATTGCTGATGAGGGTAAGAAAAAAGGTATTGACTGGAATTCTATTCAATTTGTACAGGTGGAGCATGAAGATATTCGTGATCAGCAATTTTCTATGGCCGGATTTTCGATTGTCTTTAAATCGAATGAAAAGGAATACCGGCTTGTTCTTGAAAAAGCATTAGTGATGAATGGGCAATGGAAAGTCACGCAATTCATCAGGCTGATGTAAGCACTTTTATTTCTCCGGGTGAGGTCTGCTTCACCCGGAACTCACGTTACAGATCACAATCTATTCTTGCGACAGGCCATCTCAAAATATAACGTTTTATATCTCCGAACTAGGGAATGCTTCTCCAGAATATCATCTGATTTTTATCAGGATCGCAAATGATGTAATGTTTTAAGGATAGCTTCTAATAAGCCTTGTCTGTTGTTTATTTTTTTAATCAGCTCAACCAAAAAATAATAATATCTTTGCCCCCTTAATTTTCAAGTTCATGATTTCTGTAGATGCAGTGAGTGTTGAGTTTAACGGGGCGGCCCTATTCAGTAACATCACCTTTAATATCAACGAAAACGATAGAATAGCCCTGATGGGTAAGAACGGTGCGGGAAAGTCAACGCTGCTGAAGATCATTGCAGGCGTCAATAAACCAACGCGCGGAAAAGTTTCAGCACCAAAAGATGCCATCATCGCGTATCTTCCGCAGCACCTGTTAACCCAGGATGATGCCACTGTATTTGAAGAAGCATCCAAGGCTTTTGCGAAAATCCTGAACATGAAAAATGAGATGGATGAGTTGAATCGCCAGTTGGAAACCCGTACGGATTATGAGTCGGATGAATATTCAAAGATCATCGAACAGGTTTCAGAGCTTAGCGAAAAGTATTATTCTATCGAAGAAATTAATTTCGATGCTGAAGTCGAGAAAACATTGATGGGACTGGGCTTTGTGCGTTCTGATTTTACACGACCTACCAGCGAATTCAGTGGTGGCTGGCGGATGCGCATTGAGCTGGCAAAAATATTATTACAAAAGCCCGATCTTATTTTGTTGGATGAGCCCACGAACCATCTTGATATCGAATCGGTGCAGTGGCTGGAAGAATTTTTAAAGACCAACGCTAAAGCGGTCATCGTGATCAGTCACGACAAGATGTTTGTTGATAATCTGACCAATCGTACTATTGAAGTTACGATGGGCCGTATCTACGATTATAAAACAAACTACTCACACTACTTACAACTTCGAAAAGAAAGACGCGAACAGCAACAAAAGCAATTTGACGATCAGGCAAAGCAAATCGCTGATATTCAGCAATTCATTGATCGCTTTAAAGGTACTTACTCGAAAACCCTTCAGGTTCAGTCGCGGGTAAAAATGCTGGAGAAAATCGAGATCATTGAGGTTGATGAGGTAGACACTTCTTCCCTGAATTTAAAATTCCCTCCGGCACCACGTTCGGGCAATTATCCGGTAATCATTGAAGGTTTGACGAAGCGCTATGGTGATCATGTGGTTTTCAGCGATGCATCACTGACCATTTCAAGGGGCGAAAAAGTGGCCTTTGTTGGTAAAAATGGAGAAGGTAAATCTACGCTGGTGAAGGCCATCATGGGTGAAATTGAGTATGAAGGAAAACTTCAGTTAGGGCACAATTCTATGATTGGGTATTTCGCCCAGAACCAGGCCTCGTTACTCGATGGAGATCTGACCGTTTTTGATACCATCGATCAGATTGCTGAGGGAGAGATTCGTACCAAAATAAAAGACATCCTGGGTGCCTTCATGTTTGGCGGTGATACCATCGATAAAAAAGTAAAAGTGCTTTCTGGTGGTGAGAAAACACGGCTTGCCATGATCAAGTTGTTGTTGCAACCGGTTAACCTCCTGATTCTGGATGAACCAACGAACCACCTGGATATTAAAACGAAAGACATTCTGAAAGATGCACTCAAAGCATTTGATGGTACCCTGATTCTGGTTTCGCACGATCGTGATTTCCTCGATGGACTCGCCAATAAAGTATTTGAGTTCGGAAATAAGCGAATCAAAGAACACTTTGAAGATATCAATGGATTTTTGCGGAACAAGAAAATGGAGAACCTGAAGGAGATTGAACGAACGGCCGCAAAATAATCTTCACTGGTGTACGCTTACTTGAGATTTCGCTCGCCAACGAGTAGCACCCATGGATTTGCATCCGGTGCGTTGAATACCTCGTTGCGTTTCGTTTTTCCTTCATGTGCAAATTCACCACTCTTCGGATTAAACCAGAAGTATGAAAGTTTTTCAGGCAAATTTTTAATACGAAGCTCCCCTCCTGAATGTAAATACGAAACATAAAACGTACCTTCTTTGGCCAGCAGCGGCTGGTTGTTTCCGGTAAGATCCCAACGCTTTTCCATATCCGTGAAATTAAAACCACGAAATGCTTTTGAAACATATCCGGGATAGTTACTTCCCTCGAGGGTGATTGCCTCACGCCAGGATAATGGTTGATCCGTCCATTCACCCCAACCGGGTTCATCTGTTGTGATCTTCCATTGCCAGAGTGCAGCAGCTCCATATACAACGCCCATCGTTCCGCCATGCATTAACTGACTCCATGCTTCTTCGCCTTGCCACCAGCCCTGACCAAGTTTTCCACCGCCCATCCCTTCATAGGTAGGCTCACCGTTGAGTGATGCCTTTGTTGGCTTATTGTCATACATGCGCTCCACCTTTTTTACATCATGTATACCATCGTGCCCGGTTTGTGCCCACTGAAAGTCGAGCCACTTTTCTGTTTGATGTGAGCGGTTGTGGTGAAAGCATTTCGAGCTGTCGCCATTGGCCCAGGCAGGCATATAATTATCGGCAGGATTGTAATGAATGCCGGTAGGTTGATGGTAGTCGTCCCACTTCTCTATCGTTTCCCCTCCGGGCTTTACTCCCGGATCAAGCCCTGTGCCGTCAGCACTAACTAACCAAAAGGCGGGCATACTTCCATAGCGCGCTACCAGGTATTTACAATACCGGGCATATTCTTCAGGATTAACCGTTGTACCCAAAACCGTTTTTCCTTTCCATCCGAAGCCGTGAAAAACCGGCTGATATACCGGAACAATTTCATGCTCAATGAGAATCGAAATCAGTGAATCTAAATATTGAAAATAATCAGGCTTAATTTTATTCAGATGCCCATCTTGGAGATCATCAAAGGCACGGGCATAACCCAGAACCGTATCACGTCTGGCGGGCCCGTCTGCGTACCGATCGGGTTGAACCGACATCAGCAAGGCAGCATTGTATCCCTTGCGTTTCCTGTCGCTGGCATAAACTTTCACCTGATCGGGTTGCGCCCGAAACGGAATGGCCCACGGGGTATCGCCAACTACCAGAAAGGGTGTACCATCGGCATGAACAACATTTCGCTTTTGAGGCGACATTTTAAGTAGTCCGTGACGCAGTACGGTATTTGTTCCGCTATATGGAATAGATTGCAATGATCCACGCTGATCGGCAAGCCCCTTATCCGGCATGGAAGAATAGGATACCCATGTCCACCGGGAATCAGTATCGGGTGGAGCAAAGCGAACTTTCCAAACCTGCTCTCCAATCCAGAAGGCCGGTCGTGTAATGGAATCACCTTTCTGATTAACGAATACAGCCCACACATCCTGATCGGTGTATGGATTTACATAAGATTGCTGTGCGTAAAAGGTAATCTCATAGCTGGTCCATTGCTGAACTTCGACAGGTTTTGGCTGCTGGCATGCCAGGCCAATCACCACCCAAACAAATAAGATTGAGCGCTTCATTGTACGTACGGTTTAAGGTTTATTCCTACTGTAATATATCCAATGCCATCCAATTGCCACGCAACCGCTCTTATAAATTAATCAATCCGTTCGCATTCTGGATACTATATTCGAATGCATAAGTTGGTATATTCAATTCTTAAAATTCGCAACCCTTGAACAGACGCGATTCCCTAAAAAAAATCATGATGGCTTCGGGAGCACTGGTAGCCCTTCCCTCCTGGGCTAAAGAATGGACAGCAGATAGTTTATCATTCCCATCATCTGTATTTGCACCCGCAGAGCAACAACTTCTTGCTTCGGTTGTGGATGCCCTCATTCCTGCCGGTGATTCCATTGGTGCGCTTTCACTGGGTGTAGATCAGTTCTTAATCAAGCTTTTTGATCAGTGTTACGAAAAAGAAATTCAGGAGAATATTAATCATCAATTAGATCAACTGAATCAAACTGCGAAGTCAGTTTTTGAAAAGGATTTTTCTGACTGTGATCAACAGCAGCGTCAGGAACTATTACTCCGTTTGGCATCGTCCGAAAGCAAAAATGAAAAAGACTTCTTCAACCTGATCAAATCAGAAACCATTCGTGGTTTCACTACCTCACGCGAGGTGATGGTCAATTATCTTCACTACAAACAAGTACCCGGCCATTACTACGGCTGTGTGGACGTAAAAGCTTGATGCATGGCAAATCTGAATATCAGCTCCATAAAAAAAAGAACATACGATGCTATCGTAATCGGTTCAGGCGCCAGCGGTGGATGGGCCGCCAAAGAACTTTGTGAACATGGCTTCCATACACTTGTACTCGAGCGTGGTCGTGATGTGAAGCACATCAAGGATTATCCAACGGCCGGAAAAGCTCCATGGCAATTTGAGCTCAGGGGTTCTGTGCCACTCGAAAATCGAAAAGATTTTCAGCTTGCACGATTTGTACGCGAAGAAACTTTTCATTGGGCTATTCGCGATGATGAACAACCCTTCATTCAGGAAAAACCTTTCCGCTGGTTTCGGGGCTATCATGTAGGCGGTAAATCGTTGCTATGGGCCAGGCAGACACAGCGCTGGAGCGATTATGATTTTGAAGGCCCACTGCGAGATGGCTTTGCCGTTGATTGGCCCATTCGCTACAGCGATTTGGAGCCGTGGTATAGCCATGTAGAAAAGTTTTCCGGCATTGCTGGCAATAAGGATGGACTACCCGAACTACCGGATAGCGAATGCGGACCGGGATTTGAACTGAGTTGCATTGAACAGTACTTCAAAGAGACCATCGAAAAAAATTACCATGATCGCCATGTGATTCAGGCGCGGTGCGCACACATTACGGATATAAAAGATGTTCACCGCCAACAAGGAAGAGGCAAGTGTCAGAATCAAAATCAATGCAATCGTGGTTGCCAGTTTGGAGGATACTTCAGCAGCAATGCTTCTACCCTTCCGTGGGCCATGAAAACAAATAAACTTACCATCCGTCCACATGCTGTGGTTCACTCGGTTATTTATGATGATAAAAAAAGTAAAGCCGTTGGTGTTCGCATCATCGATGGCCTCACATTAGAAATGATGGAGTTCTACGCTAAAATCATCTTCGTTAATGCATCTACTCTTAACAGTAACATGATTTTACTCAACTCTATATCACAACGTTACCCAACGGGCTTGGGAAACGACAACGGTCTGCTGGGTAAATATATTTCATGGCACAATTACCGGGGTAAAGCCAGTGCGCAATATGAAGGGTTTAAGGATAAAATGACGGATGGCAGAAATCCGAGTAACGCGTACATACCCCGTTTCCGGAATGTTAAAAAACAGGAAATGGATTTCCTTCGCGGTTACGCAATTGGTATTGGTGGCGGCAGAGGAGCCGGGTCGGATACCAGTATGATTGGCGATCAGTTGCGTGAAAATTTACTGCATCCTACGTTGGGCAACTGGCATGTGAGCAGTTGGATGATGGGGGAATGTGTGCCCGAAGAAAAGAACCATGTTCGTCTTCATCCGGAGTTAAAAGATAAGTATGGCATTCCTCAACTTATTGTGTCGTGTGAATGGAGTGAGAATGATGATAAGATGGTTGAAGATTACGTTCAACAATCAAAAGAAATGTTTGAAAGCGCTGGCTTTATCAACATTCGCGCAGAAGATACGAAAACACCACCTGGGTCAGACATCCATGAAATGGGAGGTGTGCGCATGGGCCGCGACTCAAAAACATCACTCCTTAACGAGTGGAATCAGGTGCATTCTTGTAAAAATGTATTTGTTACCGATGGAGCGTGCATGACATCCACCGGCTCGCAAAACCCTACATTGACGTTTATGGCACTTACCGCCCGTGCCGCGAATTACGCGGTGACAGAATTAAAGAAGCAAAACCTGTAACACGAATCTATACTTAATACAATTCAATATGAAAAAAAATATCTTGTTCGTTCTGATAATGGTATGTGGCACACTGCTAACCATTGACACGTCAGCACAAAAGAGTAAGAAACCCCTATACACAGCTGCCTTCGGAGTGCAAACGTATACCTTTCGAAAAAGCTTTCCCAATGGCGTAGCCGAAACACTGGATAGCATTAAGGCAATGGGCTTCACGGAGGTAGAGGGCAATGCAGGTAAAGTCAGTCCGGAGGAGTTTCGAAAACTGTGTGATGAGAGAGGATTAAGTATACCATCCACCGGAGCAGGCTATGAAGAGTTGGTTAAAGATCCACAAGCTGTGGCAGACCGGGCAAAAATCCTGGGATCAAAATATGTGATGACGGCCTGGATACCGCATAAAGGCGGAAGCTTTAACTTCGAGAATGCAAAGAAGGCCGTTGAGGATTTCAATGCTGCCGGAAAAGTCTTGAAAGAAAATGGCATCACCTTCTGTTACCACATACACGGCTATGAATTCTGGCCACATGAAAAAGGGACATTAATGGATTACATTATTCAAAATACCAATCCTGAATACGTTTCCTTTGAACTCGATGTGTTGTGGGCGCACTTTGGCGGTGGCAATCCGGTAGCTCTGCTAAACAAGTACGGTAACCGCTGGAAACTCATTCACCTGAAAGATTTGCGCAAGGGTGTTCCAAAAGATCGCACCGGTGGAACATCACAAGAAAACGATGTGGCGTTGGGTACAGGAGAGATCAATATTCCTGCCATTCTCAAAGCAGCTAAAAAAGCAGGTGTGCAACATTACTTTATTGAAGATGAAAGCAGCAGGGTGAACACGCAAGTACCACAGAGCATTGCGTATCTCAAAAGCTTAACTGAATAGAGTCTTATCAACGTATCATTTTACACCAGCGTCTTTGAAAAAGGACGCTGATCTTTTTTATAGTGAGAGCAAGGGAAAAAACTGCCCTTCCATTTTTTTTCCTTTCGGAATAACCGGAACACCGTGTAAGAGCTCACTATCCGAATCGGACATTGTGCCATCAGCAAAAACATTCAACACAAATGCTCTTCGGGAACGGGATGATTTATTTTCATACGAACCATGGACCAATAACGGATGATGAAACGCACCGTAACCTTTTCGTATTTCGATAAACACCTTATTCTCAAACTGCTTTTTTTGGTCATCCGTTAAATACTTTTCCAGACCATTCATATCTCCTGCTAATTCCGGTTTATCCAACAAGCCCCAGGTATGGCTTTTAGGAATGTAACACAAGCAACCGTTATCGCGTGTAGCATCATCCAGGCCTGTCCAGCAAGTGAGGTGTTGCATCGGCAACGTTCTTGTCCAGTAACTGTAATCCTGGTGCCATGCCACAACACCCCCGTGGTGTGCGGGTTTGCAGAATAATTGATCATGCCAAAAGCGTACAGGTTTGTTTCCCAACAGTTGACAGGCCGCGACTATAAAGGCCGGATTCCACAGTACATCGTGAAAGCCAGATGAAATGCGCCAATGACCGAGTGAGTGAAAGAGAACAGCATTCAGGTCCTTCGATTCGTTGCTGTGAAATTCATAAAACAAATGATGCATCGGATGGGAAGGTTCTTTTATCTCATCCAGTTCACGCAACAATTGATCAACCTGATTTTCCTCCAGCAGTTTAACATTGTGCAGATATCCAAATTCATGGAAGAAGGCTACCTGTTCATCCGTTAAGTGATATTCGTTCCAAGCCTCTTCCCAACTCAAATGAGGAAATAGATTACTTACCGGATTATGGCAGGTTGAAAGATCTTCCTTGAGTTGCTTCATAGTTCAAATGAAATTGACCAAAAATAGTGTGATACTAACTTACTGCAATTCAGTTGAACTGAAAAGAAGTTTGAGTTCATTCTTCATGACTTTCCCCATCGTATTTCGTGGAAGTTCACTTAAAATTTTAAATTGGCGTGGAATTTTGTAATTCGAAAGTCGTTCGCGGAGCCATGCATGCAATGCTTTCAGATCAATAACAGTTTCTGTAACAAGAATAGCACTGATCACTTCGCCCCATTCGTCATCCGGAATGCCAATAACACTACAATCTTTAATACCGTGATACTGCCTCAAGATTTCTTCTATTTCAATAGCGGAAATTTTATATCCTCCTGACTTAATGATATCCAATGAATTTCGTCCCAGAATTCTATAATAACCCTCATCATCAACAACGGCAATATCGCCTGTCTTGAACCAGCCATCCTTCGTAAAAGATTGTTGCGTTACCTCATCTTTCTTCCAGTAACCTTTAAAAACATTAGCGCCCCGAACCTGTATCTCTCCGGGTTCATCCCCTACTGGCCGATTAGTATCATCACACAACCGAACTTCCACACCAGGCAATGGCAGGCCGATGGATCCGGGCTTACGTTTACCGTGATATGGATTGCTGATGGCCATTCCAATCTCTGTCATTCCATAGCGCTCCAGCAAAATGTGATGACTGATGGCTTTCCACCTTTCCATCACCGATACAGGCAATGCTGCAGAACCGGAAACCATTAGTCTGAATTTAGCCATCGATAACGAGATACTATCCCGCTCATCTTTTTCCCGTGAATCCCAGTAAGCAATCAGTTTATAATAAATGGTTGGCACCGCCATGAAGACATTAACCTGTTGCTTGCTAAAAATTTTAAATACACTTTCTTCCTCAAATGCGGGGAGGAATTCACAACAAGCGCCAGCCCAAAGCGAACAGCACACGACATTCACGATTCCATGAACATGATGCAGGGGCAAAACACAGAGGGTATGATCTTCTGTACTCCACTCCCACGCTGATACCAATGTTGAAATTTGAGCTTCTAAATTCCGATGTGTAATAACCACGCCTTTTGGCAAATTAGTTGTGCCGCTGGTATACAAGATCAAAGCAGCCCGTGAACTGTCGATGGTTGGTAAGGCAACGGAGTGTTGATGCTTTAAATCCGAAAGAACAAGTAAGTGAATGCCCAGAGCACTACAGATGGGCCTGAGTAAATCTTCAAACTCTTCAGACGCAATAACGAATCCGGCTCCTGTGACGCTGAGCACATATTGTAAAGCTGAAGGAGGTGCATGCAGAAATAATGGAACGGCTATTCCTCCCGCTTGCCAGATTCCCCAGAGTGTTTTAACATAATCAAAACCGGGGTTAGCCATAAACGCAATCCGTTCTTCTTTCAAGTCGGGTTCATCTTGCAATAGAATGGAAGCCATTTGCTGAGAAGCATCCATTAGCAGTTGGTAGGTTATTTGATGTTCACCTTCGCGGATCGCGATTCGATCCTTGTGATGCATTGCCTGTTGGAAAATTTTTAGCATGTGGCTGTTGTTACCTTAACCAGTAAAACAGAAAATATATTGATTAGCCAACGAACAATAAGTTCCAGACAGTGTTTCAACGTGAAGTGCATATACGCAGGATTAATCATGCACTATTTAAGAAATCTGACAATCAAATGCATGTTCCGGTTTTGCCAATAGTCAACATAATTTGGGAATAACGAGATAAACCCTTCCTTAAACAGTAACTTTCGCATCCATTTTATTGAAATTTCATGAAACTAAACAAGAGTGTAATTGCCCCTGTCTTTAAATTGAAAGATGTTTTCGGCAGAGAAATAGACCTGAATGCTTATCAGGGTAAAAGAGTATTGATTGCCTTCTTCCGCCATGCAGGGTGTCCCTTTTGCAACTTGCGTGTCCATAATCTAACGAAGGTGTATGAAGAGTTTAAGGCCAAAGGACTGGAGATGATCTTCTTCTTCGAATCTAAAGAAAAAGTGATTCTGAGAAGCACCTTTCATCAGGAAGTTTCACCGATTCCGCTGATCTCTGATCCGGAAAAGGAATGGTATAAAACCTATGGACTGGAAGAATCAACCTACAAATCAGTGATGAGTCACCTGACTTCATTTGTTCAGACAACGCTAAAGGCAAAAAATAAGGACCTTCCCATTCACATGATGGCCGATGGCGAATCCTTCAGCACCATTCCTGCTGAATTCCTGTTGGAGAAAGGATTGCAGATTCGGAAAGTTCATTATTCAACACGCTTGAATGATCGGTTAGATATTGATGTCATCCGCAGGTTTGCAGAAACTGGAAATGCTCCTGATTAAACCCAGCGGGTTATGCAGCGGTATCTTCGAGTGTGTGCTTTTTGTCATTCATTAATATTGATTCGCTGAATGACCTGATGGCGTGGGTATCCAGTTCTGATACATCGGTTTGAATGCCACTTAATTTCTGCACAATTGCGCGCTCCAGAAAATTCATTTCTGAGAATAGAAATTCGCCCCCGAAAAATCCATGCACAACGGCATGCTCTATCAAATCTTTCGGGAAAGCGTTATGGAAGGCCTCGTGCCCATGGGCCTTATCCATATAGCAAAGAAATAGCGCAATACGTTTATTCAGTAGTTTCCCTTTATGCGCTTCACAGAATTTCCGTACGCGCGATTGTATTCTTCCACCATGAATTGAACCACCGATGATGATGGTGTGAAACAAGTTCAGATCAGGTAGTTTGCTTTTTGATAAATCGACAACCGTAGAATTTTCAATGCCCAATAGTTCCGATAACTGTTTAGCCACACGTTGGGTTGTTCCGTGATGGCTCATATATAAAATAAGATAGCGCATTAGTTTGGTGCCAGTATCTTTTGACAACAATTCAATGTTGCCTTAAAATGAATCAAAAAGTATGATGATAATCAGCGTGTGAGCATGATCTTTCACATTGGTCAAAAAAATACCAACATAGAAAATGTTTAAAAAAATAAACCCTGAAGTGATGAACCTCAGGGTTAATGGAATATCATTGAATGGGGATGCTTATCCTAAAAACGGCTTCAGCGTTTTACTTCTCGAACTATGACGGAGTCTGCGCGTAGCTTTTTCTTTAATCTGGCGAACACGTTCTCGCGTGAGTTTAAACTTATCACCAATTTCTTCCAGGGTCATAGCATGTTCGCCATTCAAACCAAAATACAACGCCATCACATCCGATTCACGTTGGGTTAAGGTAGCCAGTGCACGCTGTACTTCTCTGCGTAAGGAATCAGCCATCAGACCTGAGTCAGGAGTTTCTTCGCTATCATTTTCAAGTACATCCAACAGGCTGTTCTCCTCACCCTGAACGAAAGGTGCATTCATGGAAACATGACGGCCTGAAATCTTCAGTGTATCAATAACCTCAGCCGTGGTTACTTCCAGTACCTCTGCTAATTCTTCAGGGGATGGTTCACGTTGAAATTTCTGCTCTAATTCAGAAAATGTCTTTGAAATTTTATTCAGTGATCCTACCCTGTTCAATGGAAGACGCACGATACGCGATTGTTCGGCCAACGCCTGCATGATTGATTGACGAATCCACCAAACAGCATACGAGATAAATTTAAATCCACGGGTTTCATCAAAGCGTTTGGCCGCTTTAATCAGCCCCAGGTTTCCTTCGTTAATCAGATCCCCGAGTGTTAAACCATTGTTTTGGTATTGTTTTGCAACTGAAACCACGAAACGAAGGTTAGCTTTCGTTAGCTTTTCAAGGGCAATCTGATCACCCTCCCGAATGCGTTTTGCCAGTTCTACTTCTACTTCAGAAGTAATCAAATCCACTTTACCAATTTCTTGTAGGTACTTATCCAGCGATTGGCTTTCGCGGTTAGTGATTTGCTTGCTAATTTTTAGTTGTCTCATCAGCTATTGAACAGGTTAAGTTAAGATTAGTTCCAAAAGCGATGAAAAACCACTTTGTTAAAAACCAATTCCTGCAAAGTACGGTTTTTTTCCGGTTAACGCTAGCAAACATTTCACCTTCTACCTGTCGTATGTAGTGTTTTAATCGAATCCCGCACTTTACGGTAGATGGAAAGGTGGAATTTTGCCGTCTATATAAATTTCAATTTTACGTGTATTTTCTTCATGATTTTCGCGTCTTTGATCAGGAGTAATTGTAACCAATTTAGAATTGAAAAGTATAAGTCGTTAGTCAACAGACTATAGAAGTCCAGGCAAGCGTTTAGTTAACCATGAAGTTTTTTGTATCCTTAGTTTCACTCCTTTCCATTGCCTGTGGTATTCAGGCACAGAATGATTCACTAAAAAGCTATACCACGAAGCAAGTTTCCGGAACACCGCCCATTATTGATGGCATTCTGGATGATCCGGCTTGGGAAGAGGTGCCCTGGTCAACCGAACAGTTCAGACAATTAGCCCCCGATGCAGGCAAACCAGCCTCTGTACAAACACAGTTTAAGATTTTGTACGATGCTAAAAATCTCTATGTGGCATTCTTAAATCTTGACCCTGAACCCAACAAAATAGTGAGTCGTATGTCGAGGCGGGATGGCTTTGAGGGAGACCTGGTGGAGATTAACATCGATAGCTATTATGACAGGCGATCTGCGTTCTCTTTTACCGCTTCCGTTTCAGGCGTAAAGGGTGATGAATATATATCCAATAATGGTAATGACTGGGATAGGAACTGGGATCCGATTTGGTATCTCAAAACCAGTATTGTAAAGGAAGGATGGGTAGCTGAAATGCGCATTCCACTTAGTCAGTTGCGCTTTGCCGATAAGCCGGAGCATGTTTGGGGCCTTCAGATCATGCGTTTGTACTTCCGGAATCAGGAGCGATCCAACTGGCAATATATTCCACCCGATGCCGGTGGATGGGTTCATCTGTTTGGCGATCTGAAGGGAATCCAGGGAATTAAGCCGCAGAAACAATTGGAAATTCAACCCTATGTTGTTGCCAAAACTGAGCAATATCAAAAAGAAGAGGGTAACCCCTTTCTCACGGGTAAGTCTTCCTCGCTGGATGCCGGCCTTGATGCCAAGATTGGTATTACCAGTGATATTACCCTTGACTTAACCGTGAATCCTGATTTCGGCCAGGTTGAAGCTGATCCTTCTCAAGTTAACTTGTCGGCTTTTGAATTATTCTTCCAGGAGAGAAGACCATTTTTTATTGAAGGAAACAATACCTTGAATTTTCCCATAACCGACTTTAATCCCAACAACCTCTTTTACTCGAGACGAGTTGGAAGGCAGCCACAAGGGTATGTTGACACGGATCCATTAGGTGACGATGGTGTTTCGGAGTATGTCAACAGTAAAACCAATACAACTATTTTGGGGGCAGCTAAACTAACCGGAAAAAACAAGCATGGCTTTTCATGGGGAATATTAGAATCTGTTACAGCTTCAGAAAAAGCTACTATAGATAGCCTGGGCATAAGGCGCAAACAGGAGATCGAACCTCTAACAAATTACTTCACCGCGCGAGCCCAACAAGATATTAATAAAGGCAATACACTCATCGGTGGAATGATTACAGCTACCACCCGGAATATACAATCACCAGCACTGGACTGGCTTCATAAAAAAGCGTACTCGGGAGGTATTGATGTCATGCATCATTGGAAAAACAGAACATACTATGTTAGCCTGAAAACGCTGGTGAGTCACGTTAAGGGAAGTGAAGCATCCATTACGGAAACACAGTTGGCTTCGGAACGATATTTTCAACGCCCTGACAACGATCATGCACGTGTGGATACAACACGAAAGTCACTCACCGGAACAGGCGGAACGTTGGTACTTGGGAAAAAAAGTGGAAAACTGGTTTACGACATCGGCTACTCCTGGCTTTCGCCAGAACTTGAATTAAATGATATCGGATTTTTGATGCAAACCGATTTGATGACGCAATGGGTTTGGGCGCAGTACCGCATCTTGAATCCGATCGGTATTTTTCGCTGGATGCGATTCAATGCTGTTCAATACACCGAATGGGATTTTGACTGGCGCAACCTCTCTACGGGTTATAATGCCAATGCCCGTTTTCAATTCAAGAACTTCTGGGTAACCGGTATGGGCGGTGAGTACGGAACACACAATGTCTCCAATGCCGATTTACGTGGCGGGCCCGCGTTACACTACCCCGGGAGCATTAATTACTGGTTTTTTATTGCCACCGATAGCCGCAAGAAACTGATGTTAGAAATCAATCCACAGTGGCAATGGGGACTAAACCATTACCAGAAAAGGGCCTCTGTGGAAGTAGAGCTGACATACAGACCGACCAATGCGCTAAGCCTCTCCGTTTCGCCAAGCCTGACTAAAAGTGTGAATGAAATGCAATACGTCTCTACTGCTTCCTACAATGGACAGTCGCGGTACATCGTTGGTGAGATTGATCAATCTATCTTTCGTGTTTCGATGCGGGCCACGTACATGGTTACGCCAAACCTATCCATTCAATACTGGGGTCAACCCTTTGGTTCTTCCGGAATCTATAGCGAGTTTAAAAACATAACCAACGCGAATGCCGCTGAATATCAAAGCCGGTACACACCCATTCCTGTTGAAGCAATGAATTTGAATGATGGCATTTATCATGTTGATGAAAATCAGGATGGTGTGACAGATTATTCGTTTGATAAACCTGATTTTAATTTCGGACAATTTCGCTCGAATATGGTTGTTCGGTGGGAGTACATTCCAGGTTCAACGTTGTTCCTGGTATGGACCCAGGAAAAAAATGGAGCCTTTTACGATCCCTCTTCACCAGGCTACAACAGATATGCATTTGAATTTAATGATCAGCCACATAATATTTTCCTGCTGAAGTACACCTATCGATTTGTTCTCTGAAGCAAAGAGTTCTCACTTCTCCGTTTCATCGCGAATCCGAAACGTAAGCGATTCATCCGACACGGTTGGAATGATGATAATGCCATAGAGCGTTCCGCCTGACCGTACGAAATGATTTTGAACAGAAAAGTTCTCCAGATTGGCCAGGTTATTCTTATTTGCTTTAGCAGCGGTACCGGCATTTGCAATTCCAACTATAGCACCGACTGGAATATAAATAAAATCTACATCAGTTTCTCCGTTAGCATCTTCCTGCCACGAAATGGCCCAAGGCCCCCACAAGGCATGTAAAAGATGTATGCCTACACGTTGTTTTACTTCTTTTGCATAATCGCTCGGTGAAAGCAGAGGCTTCACCTGGTCATTGATCATTACGTCAAGGTTATTTTCTGAAAGTACTACCGGCTTAGAGGACAAGTTTTCAATTTTCAGAGCTACGGCCTTCATGCCGTACTTAAGCTCGCGTTTTTCATATCGGGTATTTCTGACCGCTCCCTGAATGTGGTAGCGATAGCTAAAGACTACGGAGTCACGTACAAATGAACGATCATAACTAAAATTTTGAGGATCTAGTGGCTTGTACGATGATGCACAACTGGCCAACATAAAGACAAGGGAAATCCATAGAAACATAGTTCTCATATAGAATTGGTTTTAGGTTTGGTTTGGAATGCTTTCGAAGAAGAGATCAATAATCAATTAACTAACCCACAACGTTTACATTCCCTCGTAAATCAAAAAAAAGAAAATGAAATATCAAAAGAGTTCAATTGAATCAGACTGTAAATATTTTAGAAAAACAGGATGTATCAAGGCAATAGCTCGTTCAGTTTTCTTTCAGCAAAGCCATGCTCATGAGGTTGTAAATCAGCTGTTCGCGTTCGGGTTTCGCTGCTCACTTTTGCGACTTCTTCTATAGCTGCTGCAGCATACCGATGCTCTTCCTGATGAAGAAGATGATCATACGGTCCGGACGATGATATAAGTTTTACAAAAACGGGGGCTGTCTCAATGGCAATAAATAATAACAGTATAAAAACGTGTGCCCAGTAGATTGCACTGCTCTGTTCCGTCAGGCGACTGAGTGCTTCCATTCGCGCAGCCGGACCATTGCGCTTTGTTTTTTCCAATAGCGCCAGTTCGGCCAACGCAGTCGAGTCAGTCATAGCTAAAGCTCTTTCAAGTTTTTGAAGCTGAAGTCCGTTTTGCGCAGCCACTTCAGCATATTCCTTTGCCGCGGAGTCAGCATCTGCTTTCTTAATTTTATAAATCGGTCCAAGATTTTTTTTCTTGCTCCCGCCTGTTCCATCAGCTTCTTCCTGGGCGATTCGTATCAATGCGTCACGCTTGGCAGCACGTTCATTAATTTCTGATTTCAGCATTGCAATCGAAGATTTCAAACTATCCGCGAAAGGTATGAACCGTGATTTAAGTTGGTTTTCTTGGCGCGCGTAAGCTTCTTGTTCCATCACAATCAGTTCCGGCTGAATCTCTTTATCAAAAATTTTCATTTCAAGTGGCTTGGCAATGACTATCGAAATCAATACAGCTAAAACAATACGAGGCGAAGCCAGGAGCCACTCACTGGCCTGCTTGCCTGTCTTGCGCATACTGGAAACAATAAATCGATCGAGGTTAAAAATTAAAAGTCCCCAGAGCATACCGAATGCGATGGATGCCCAAAGAGAATCAAACACAGTAAACAGCGCATACGCTCCTGATGCGGCAGCGAATAAACCCGTAAAGAAAATTGTGGCGCCTATTCCGGTATACTTACTCGATTCGGTCGGACATTTTTTTAATAAAGCCATGTCCGCTCCGGAGCAAAGCCAAAAAAAGTACGTTAATTTTTGCATGTAAGCCTTAACGGGATAACACAGTGGATATTGCCTGTGGCTATGTCAACAGTTATGCCACAAGCCAAAACTGACTTTGTTCATCCGGAATGCTACAGTAATCAGAGAAAGTTGTGCAGTACTGAACAGTGCGGTGTTCACTATTATCATTTGATCGTGTCCCACCAGGGTGCATTCAATGTTTCACCTCCCAGTTTAATCGGCTCACCAATAACAGGTGTCGTAATCAAAGCATGAAGATTCTCAGCTTGACGGGTAACACGCTCAATCGGATCTTTCCAGGGATGAAGCGAAAGGCTGAATCTGGCCCAGTGAACGGGCATAAAGACACGCGCTTGTAAATCAACACTCGCCTGAGCTGTCTGCTCCGGCATCATGTGAATGTAAGGCCACCGCGCATTGTATTGTCCGCATTCCAGAATCGCCAGATCAAAAGGTCCATACTTGTTTCCAATTTCACGGAAGGTCGCATCATAACCCGAGTCGCCACCTATGAAAACAGAATACACTGATGTCCTCAGCACAAATGAATTCCAAAGGGTTTGGTTTCGCTTTAATCCCCTGCCAGAGAAATGCCTGGCGGGAGTAGCAATTAATTCCATGCCTGGAAAAATAGATTCACCCTCCCACCAATCCAGTTCGGTGATTTTAGTTTTATTGATGCCCCAAAATTCCAAATGGCTTCCAACGCCAAGTGCCGTCACAAATCGTTTTGCTTTAGGCCTGATTTTTAGAATGGTGTTATAATCCAGGTGATCATAATGATCATGTGTAATGATGACAAGATCAAGGCTGGGCAAATCATCCACCCCATACGGTGAATCTGATCTGAAATTTTTTGAACCAACAAATTGAATGGGCGATGGCCGGCTTTCAAAAACCGGGTCGACCAGAATATTTTTCCCGTCTATGCAGATGAGATAGGAAGAATGTCCAAACCAGATAACAACCGGTTCATTGTGATGTACAGAAAGATCAGTTTTTACGGATGGGAGAACTTGAGTTGGTTCGCGATCCACACCCTTCGTAAAAAAGAACTCGCGCATCAGTTTAACGTATGAAGTTCCCTCAACCATCACGGGTGTTTCCGTCAGGTTCTGAAAATTTCCATCCCGATAGTTTACTGAATTTCGAATTCTAGCCAGGCGGTCACCGGATGGTAAACTGCCAAAAGGTTTGTACTTCATCATTCAAATATAAGTCAGTTACAGATTAACAGCTGATAAGACGCTAAAGCACCGAAAGTATTGTTGATCGTTTAAACCTTATTCCGCACCAACGGTATATTTCAATACTTTAAAATTCAGTATTTTTAGTTTGATTAAAATAACGCCATGATTAACGCACCAGCTGTCTTACAAAATCCAAACTTATACGTTTTTCTTCCCTTGCTCTATACCGTATGGTCTGATGCGGTACTCACCCCCAGTGAAATGACTGCCCTGGAAGGACTCATTAACAGTCAGGCGTGGCTAACTTCCGATGAACGGGCACTCTTGCTCAATCAAATTGATCCGAAAAATCCACCCACTGTTCAGGAGCTAATAGCGTGGCGCGAGGAAATCAAGAAAGTTGCTGACACTACAACCTCTAACGAAAGCCTGGTTAATCTTGGCTTTAAGCTCGCTGGCCTTCACAATGATGGAACGATCAGTAATACACTTGTTTCAGCCAAAGAATCATTAGCCAACATTGAAGCAACACTCGGATTCATCAGTCATGAGGCCGTTTTCAATTTTCAGTCCGGCAGAAGCACACTAACATCACAACATGCCACCCATCAGTCGTTTGATGTTGCCCAACTGACAAAGCTATTAGATGGTTCACAAGCTGATACTATCCGCAAAGTTAAGACGGTTATTTCCGATCCTGAATTTCGGTATGTCGATCCCGGAGACCTGACACGGTATCGTACGCAGGTTTTACGGTGGTGTCATTTCCTGGCAGAACAAGGCTTTGGTGGAATTGCCTACCCGAAGGCTTACGGAGGTGAAGGTGACATGGCTGCCTACTTTGCCATCATGGAAACATTGAGTTACCATGACCTGAGCCTGGTTATCAAATTCGGTGTTCAGTTCGGTTTATGGGGCATGAGTGTTTACTTCCTTGGTACAGAAAAGCATCACCAAAAATATTTGCGCGACATCGGAGCGCTTGAACTTCCGGGTTGCTTCGCGATGACTGAAACCAACCACGGTTCGAACGTGAAAGGAATTGAAACTACCGCTACCTACGATCATCATACCAAAACATTTATCATTCATACGCCACATCCGCATGCGCGGAAAGAATACATCGGCAATGCTGCGTGCCACGGACAAATGGCAACAGTTTTTGCCAAGTTAATACTGGATGGACAAGACTATGGTGTCAGTGCTTTTGTAGTGCCCTTGCGGGATAAGCAAGGTACCATTCAGAAAGGTGTAACGATAGAAGATTGCGGACGTAAGATGGGCTTGAATGGTGTTGACAATGGTGTGATTTATTTCGATCATGTTGTAATCCCGAAGGATAGCATGCTCGATAGGTTTGCCTGCGTAAGCGAGGAAGGAGAATTTGAAAGTTCTATCGCCAGCGACAATAGAAGATTCTTTACCATGCTGGGCACACTGGTGGGTGGACGAATCGGTATACCACGATCCGGAAATTCCGCATCAAAATCAGGGCTTACCATCGCGATTCGATATGGTGATGAACGCAGGCAATTCGGGCCTGAAGGTGGAACCGAAGTACCCATCCTAAACTACCGTACACATCAGCGCAGACTGATGCCACTACTCGCGAACACCTATGCGTTACATTTTGCGCTGCAATACCTGACCGATCGCTTTCTGAAACGTACGGAAGAAGATATGCAGGAGATTGAAGCCCTGGCTGCGGGCATGAAATCATTTGCTACCTGGAATACAACGGCCACCTTACAAGAGTGCCGTGAATGTTGTGGTGGTAAAGGTTATCTGTCGGAGAACAGGATTGATGCCCTCAAGAATGACACAGACATCTACACTACATTTGAGGGAGACAATACCGTACTGATGCAACTGGTGGCAAAAAGCCGACTGACAGAATTCCGTCAGGAGTTTAGCAACATGAATGTGTTTACAATACTGAATTATGTAGCCGATCAGGCGAAGACCTCCATCACAGAAATGAATCCTATCATTATTCGAAATACAGATGAGGCTCATTTGCTTGACCCTGAATTCCAGCTTCAGGCTTTCAAATATCGTGAGCGTGATATCCTTACCTCTGCAGCCAAACGACTAAAGCGCCACATCGAAAGTGGCATGGATTCTTTTGATGCCTTCAACGTGTGTCAGCATCACCTGGTGCAAGTCGGATCGGCTTACATCGAGCGAATTGTGCTGGAACAATTTGTACTTCAAGTGGATCGCACAGAAGATGCCGGATGTAAGGCTGTTCTCAAAAAACTGTGTGATTTATTTGCGCTGTCGCAAATGGATAAGAATAAAGGTTGGTACCTCGAGCAAGGCTACATGGAAGGTGTGAAAACAAAAGCTATTCGAAAACTGGTAAATCAATTGTGTTGGGAAATACGGCAAGAAGCTGTACCACTGGTAAATGCTTTTAATATTCCTGATAGCTGTCTGGCAGCGCCTATTGCATTGGCATGAAAGAGGCAAAAAAAACACCATAATCCAGTAAGATTATGGTGCTTCCTTCATAACAGGCCAATTAAAGTCTTCCTATAATAACCTGTAGTTCTTCGGCAGGAATAGCCAGCTTAAACTCAAGCTTTTCACACATGATTCGCTTTTCAATTTCTTTATAGTCAAGGTCAGCATCCGTTAATTTTGGAAATTGAACCTTAAATTTAGCTTTTTGAACTTCCCAGCGTGGCGCAGATCGTAATTCTATTTTTTTTCCAAGCATGATACCATTTCATTTATTCGTACAACCATTCAATATCCGCTAAAGAACTTGAAACCAGTTCGCATTGGTTTATGTTGGCTGTATAGATTTTTTTGCAAGCTGTGGAATTAACTCCTCACCGGCATATAAAACCATTTGATTGTTTATAAATCAAACTCCAAAAAAACACGACCGCAAAGTCTGTATTTGTTCAATAGGCAATATTCTATAGCTGTAAAAGTAATATTCCTCGCTTTTTGAACTATTACATAACTTTGGCAGCATATTACATCTATTACAGGTATTAGCCTTGAAACGTAGTGAATAGCAAAATGAAGTTATACATCAAATATATGGTAAGCATGCGGTGCAAAATGATTGTAAAAGAAGCGCTTGCTAAACTTGGATTGCGATATGTGGTAATTGACCTCGGCATGGTTGAGGTACTGGAAGACATTACAGTACAGCAACGCGAAGCATTACGGTCTGACCTTTTGCAATCCGGATTAGAACTAATGGATGACAAACGAAGTATCCTCATTGAGCGCATCAAAAATGTAATCATCGATATGATACACTATTCGGAAGAATTACCGAAAACCAATTTCTCAGATTACATCAGTGAAAAATTGCAGCATGATTACACCTACCTTTCGAATATCTTCTCAGAAGTAAAGGGAATTACCATTCAACAATACATCATTATTCATAAAATCGAAAAGGTCAAAGAATTGCTTCTGTATGACGAATTTAATCTAACAGAAATTGCCTACAAACTTCACTATAGCAGTGTAGCGCATTTATCGAATCAATTTAAAAAAGTAACAGGTCTTTCGCCTTCCTTTTTTAAGCAGTTAAAGCAAAATCGTACGATTAACCTCGAAAACCTGTAACATCTGTAAAATCTGGACGAATGCATGTAACGCATTCCTGTATTATTTCAGACAACTTTGTCTGTTTCATAACGATGTTCTCTTCTGGCACTTAAAGCAATGAAATTTGCAGCATCTGCCGTTGAGTTCTTGTTTGCGAAATCTAATATGGGTTCTATTGTTTCAAATTCTAACCAACAATTTTATGGGAAATTTGCTTTATATCGTTGCCGTAGTTTTAATAATTCTTTGGGCTATCGGCTTTTTAGGCTATAATGCCGGAGGATTGATTCACATTTTACTGGTCATTGCAGTTATCGCCATCATCTTTAGGGTTATACAGGGCAATAAGGTTGTATAATCAGAATTAAGGATTCCTAATCTTATCAGCGCAGGCGTTACACGTGCGCTGATATTTCTCCAGCTTACTTTTGGTTCTAACACCGAAAAAATCCGTCACAGAACTGGCGATTGAAAAACTTATCAGTAAGAAAGGGAAGATAAAATCAGGAACTTATAATTCGGTGTTTTCTCTACTAGAATTATAATCTTCAGATGTGTGATTTATGTAACACTTCTCTAACAGTATATAACTTTTTAAACTATCAGCAGCCGATATTTGTCATACAAAATCACTTTCTATATGTGATCGAGTAGTTGGCTTCAATCGAGAGCAGGCCCCTAAAACCCTGCTCTCATTTTTTTACACCGACATTATACAGTATTCGGGTATCCTACCTGCACGAACATATTAATAATCTGTTTTCACCGACTTATCAAAGGGCAGCTTAAACTGATAGCTCAGATCCTCATCCCGTTTATTGTCCAGCACATCCAGACCGTAGTGAATTTTTTTTGGATCATCGTACACAAACGTGCCAAAGAGCCTGTCCCATATGGAAAAAATATTTCCAAAGTTGGTGTCGGTCCAGGGGCGCTCAAAGTGATGATGAAACTTGTGCACATTAGGTGTAATAAAAATATAACTCAACGGCTTGTCAATCCAGAGTGGTAAGGTAATGTTGGCATGTGTAAAGTAGGTGAAGAACACCGTACATATCCGGTAGAAGAAATAATAGCCTGCGGGAGCTCCGGTGATAATCACAGCCGCCAATGCAAAAACTTCTCGCATGGCAAAGTCACCCGGATGGTGACGCGTTCCGCTGGTAGCATCAAGGTGTGTATCGCTGTGGTGAATCATGTGAAACTTCCACATCCACTTAACACGATGCAATAGAAAATGCACCAGGTACTGCGCCATGAGCTCAAATATGAGAATGCAAATGAGAAGCTCCGCCCAGATGGGCAGATCAATGAAGTAAATCAACCCGATGTGACTCCGCCCTACCCACTCAAATATTCCAACCGTAGCAATTCCAAATATTGAATTGATGATCATGGTCGTGGCCAGAAAAACGAAATTCACTTTGGCGTGTTTCCACTTATTATATGAAAACCGGAAAAGCGGAAAGTTACCTTCCAGTATCCAACAGACCATCAGGCACAGTATTACCCAGGCTGCGCGTTGCCACGTGGGCATCGCTTCAAAGAAATTCAGAAATGATTCCATGCTTTGGTTAATCTAAGCGAAAATTAAATTGAAGACTTAGCCTTATCAAATTCTGCCGTGAGGGTTTGAACAATCTCCTTCATCGGGCGAATACTATGTACGTGCTCAATCGCTGGGCCGGCACACCAAACGGATTTATAGGTTGCACCCATTGCGGCTTTCTCAACCTGCTTCATCCCCCGAAGGGCAATAATCATTTTGGCGTATTTCTTTAATGTTTTGTTGTTGTTCAATATCCATTCCAGCCAATTTGCTTTGGTACCCATTTGCTGAACGTAAGGTGTATTAATCACCGTGAGTGGTGAGCCGGATAACTTATTCGTTCGTACGATATCTTTTTCTCCGTAATCTATCATGGCTTGTTTATACTCAGGCGAAACATCCGATTCTTCACAGGCAATAAAAATAGTTCCTACCGAAACGCCACAAGCACCCCACTTGATGGCTTGGGCTACATCTGCTCCGGTTGCTACTCCACCTGCCGAAATAACCGGTATGGTACAATGTTGTTTCAGGTTTTTGATTAATTCCTCGGGTGAAATATTTCCGGCATGGCCTCCTGCCCTGTTGTTCACCGCAATAACGGCATCGGCACCAAGTGATTCAACTTTTTTTGCATATGCCAGATCAACAACGTCACAGAAAACTTTTATACCAAGGGGTTTGCATCGCTCAATCACTTCCTTTGGATTGCCTAACGAAGTAATGATATAATCGACTCTCAATTCCAGTAACGTTTCCAACTGACCTTTATACTTTGGATTGGATTTGTTAACGATAAGATTAACACCAAAAGGATTGGTGGATGCGTGTTTAATATCCTGAATGGCGGCTCTTAATTCCTGATCTGTGCGATAATTCAGTGCAGGGAAAGCTGCACTCACACCATTTTCCAGGGCAGCTTTAATCATTCGGGTATTGGAAATCAAAAACATGGGCGCCACAATAATCGGGTAGTTGATGCCCAGCAATTTGTCGAGTGTGATTTCGGTCATAGAAATCAAAATTAATCTAAATCTCCGATTGTCGACATGTGCTGATCACTTCCTGTTTTTTAGGATTTAAATCAAGGTACACGGCTGATTATTGTCATATTCTGGTATTACTGATGATTCTATCTTTTATGTACGATTCACACATACTTTCAAACGACAGCCCGCCATGAATAAAGTTATTGAACACCTCGAAGAAGTTACCGTCCGGTTTGCCGGAGACTCCGGTGATGGAATGCAATTGATTGGCACCCAATTTTCGGACACATCCGGCTTTGCCGGAAATGAAGTCAATACGTTCCCGGATTATCCATCCGAAATTCGCGCTCCGGAAGGAACGCTTTATGGTGTCAGTGCATTCCAGGTGCATTTCGGAACCAAAAACATTCATACGCCTGGCGATTTTGTAGACGTACTCGTAGCCATGAATGCTGCCAGTCTGAAAGTGAATCTTCCACATGTTCGCGAGCAAGGGTTACTCATCATCAACTCAGATGGATTTGATGACCGCAACCTGAAACTAACCGGTTATACCCAAAATCCGCTGGAGGATGGAAGTCTGGCGAAGTACAATGTTTTTCCTGTTGATTTAAATAAGGAGCTGAAGAAGGCATTCATTGAATTGGATGTTCCTTCAAAACTGGTGCAAAAAACCCGAAACATATTTGCGCTTGGTATAACCTATTGGTTGTTCAACCGTCCGCTGGAACCAACGGTATCGTGGATCAATAAAAAGTTTAAAGGCAAAGAAGATATTATTCTCGCTAATGTGCATGCCCTGCAAGGGGGTTGGAACTTTGCTGAGAAAAACCCGGATTTCCGAAAGCAATACATCATTGACAGATCGCAATTGGAGTCGGGAAAATACAGAAGCATCACCGGAAACCAGGCTGTGGCATTGGGCTTAGTGGTAGCCGCCACAAAAGCACACCTCCCGCTTTTTTTGGGCTCCTACCCGATTACGCCTGCCACGGATATCCTTCATGCCATTTCCGGTTACAAAAAGTATGGTGTCAAGCACTTGCAAGCGGAAGATGAAATTGCCGGTATTGCCAGTGCTATCGGTGCTGCGTTTGGCGGAAGCCTGGCGGTAACGACAACGAGTGGACCTGGCCTATCCCTAAAAAGTGAAGCCATCGGGCTCGCTATTATGACGGAGTTGCCATTGATTATTGTGAATGTGATGCGTGCCGGTCCGTCAACAGGTTTACCTACCAAAACAGAACAAAGTGATTTGATGCAAGCCATGTATGGTCGGCATGGTGAAGCACCACTTCCGGTGCTGGCCGCAGCCAGTTCAGCCGATTGTTTCGATATGACACTTGAAGCTGCCCGCATCGCATTGAAATACATGACACCGGTTATGCTATTGAGCGATGGATACATAGGTCAAGCATCCGAACCCTGGCGAATACCATCGATCGGTCAATTACCGGAAATTGCTCCGCATTTTGCGGATGACTCAACCACCTTCAAACCCTACCTTCGAAACCCGGAAACGCTGAGCAGACTTTGGGCTATTCCTGGTATGCAGGGCATGGAACACCGCATTGGCGGATTAGAGAAGGAAGATGGTAGTGGCGTGGTGAGCCACGATCCGATGAACCACCAGAAAATGGTAGAAATCCGGCAGCGAAAGATTGATGGAATTGCCAATGATATACCCGACCTCGAAGTATTCGGTGAACACGAAGGTGATTTACTGCTGCTGAGTTGGGGAAGCACCTATGGCGCGGCTAAAACCGCTGTCGAACACCTGAAGGCAAAAGGGCATAATCTTTCCTTTGCGCATCTGCGGTACCTAAATCCTTTTCCAAAAAATCTGGGTGAATTGCTACACAAATTCGATCGTGTTGTCATACCTGAATTAAACCTGGGACAACTTAAAAGCCTGATTCAGGCCAAATATTTGAAGCCAGTCATTGGCATCAATAAAGTACAAGGCAAACCCTTTAAGGCTGTGGAACTGGAAGAAAAACTCTCGATGCTGATCTCCATGCGAGATATTAAGAAGTGGCCTGCCAGTTCAAAAATAGATCTCCCTGTTGACCTTTAATAAAGCATTACCATGAAAACAATCATTGATCAGATACTTGAAAAACCCCATGTAGGCGAAGACCACCTTACATCAAAAGACTTTAAACCCGATGTGGATGTGCGTTGGTGTGCCGGCTGTGGCGCTATTTCAGTTCTTTCACCTGCCCAGCGCTTAATGCCTGACCTGGGAATCCCGAAGGAGAAGATTGTGTTTGTATCCGGTATAGGTTGTTCCGGCCGGTTTCCTTATTATATGGATACCTATGGATTTCATGGTATACACGGACGAGGATTACCCATCGCCAGCGGATTGAAAATTGCGCGACCCGATTTAAGCGTATGGGTTGTAACCGGTGATGGCGATAACATGAGCATCGGTGGAAACCATTTTATTCATGCCTGCCGCAGGAATGTTGATCTGAACATCCTGATGTTCAATAATGAAGTCTATAGCTTAACGAAAGGTCAATATTCACCCACATCTCATCGGGGCCAGATTACAAAGTCATCTCCCCTTGGTGTGCTGGATGATCCTTTCAATCCTGTTGCTTTAGCCCTTGGTGCCAGTGCTACCTTTGTGGCCCGTGGTCATGATAAAGATCGCCAGCAGTTGCAAAACTTATTGTTACAGGCCTATCAACATAAGGGTACATCATTTATAGAGATTTATACGAATTGCCGCATTTTCAATGATGGAGCATTCGATCAATATACAAATGCAGACACTCGTGATGACCATACAATCTTTGTAGAGCACGGAAAACCTCTCGTTTTCGGAAAGACTAAGAATAAAGGACTCATCATGGATGGCTTTACGCCACGTGTTGTGGCCCTCGATGGGGATGGCAGAAGCCTGAACGATGTAATGGTGCATAATCAAAATGATACAACACTGGCGTTCATTTTAGCGAACATGACCTACTCTGAAGAATTGCCCAGGCCAATGGGGGTATTACAAAACATCGACAAATCATCTTATGAGCAACAGGTTGAAGATCAGATTGAAAACGAAATTAAAGAGAAAGGTGAGGGCAACCTTGAATCCTTATTGCAGGGAAGCAATTATTGGGAGGTGTAGTAAGGAAGTAGTGAAAAGACAACGGTAACTACGTATTGGTAACAATAAATTAATTTACTTTCTTGCCGCACGCAAATCGCATAGCTTAATTTTCGGCATGAATATTTATCTTGTCCTCGTCATCATCCTGATGGCCATTGCTGTGGTCGATCTTATCGTGGGTGTTAGTAATGATGCTGTTAATTTTCTAAACTCTGCGATCGGGTCAAAAGTGGCCTCTTTTCGAACTATTCTGATCATTGCCAGTTTGGGTATCCTGATGGGCTCCCTGTTTTCCAGCGGTATGATGGAAATTGCCCGAAGTGGCATCTTTAATCCAAGTTTCTTCACTTTCGATAAGGTCATCATCATTTTTATGGCAGTGATGATTACCGACATTATCTTACTTGATTTTTACAATTCCCTCGGGCTACCAACCTCTACTACCGTATCTCTTATTTTCGAACTGCTCGGTGCAGCCCTTGTAACCGGATTATTGTATGCCTTTGATCAAGGAATGGGGTTTGAGACCTGGAAACAGATTATTAATTATTCCAGCGCCATAACCATTATTGTAGGGATATTCTTGTCAGTGTTTCTCGCTTTTATTACCGGGACTATCATTCAACATGTTTCCCGCTTAATCTTCACCTTCAATTTCAAACGGAACCTTAAAAAGTATGGTGCAATTTTCAGCGGTATCGCCATCACCACCATTATTTACTTCTTGTTGATCAAGGGCGTAAAAGGAAGTGCACTTGTCACCGATAGTCAGGTTAGCTGGATCATGAAAAATACCGGAATGATCTTAGTGGTCTTCGTTATTTTTTGGTCTATTTTCATTCAGGTGCTGATGTGGTGGCAAGATGTAAACCCGCTGAAAATCATTGTTTTGTTGGGCACCTTTTCGCTTGCTATGGCTTTTGCCGGAAACGACTTGGTCAATTTTATTGGTGTTTCAGTAGCCGGGCTAATGTCCTTTCAGGCCTGGAGTGCTTCCGGAGTTCCTGCCAGTGAGTTTAATATGGGTATACTCAATGAAAAAATTGTAACGCCTACATTGATCTTAGTTGGTGCGGGAATCGTGATGACCATTACGTTGTGGACGAATGCAAAAAGCCGCAAGGTTACAGAGACAGAAATTTCGCTGGCCCGCCAGGATGATGGTGACGAAAAATTCAGACCCAATTTTTTGTCTCGTGCCTTAGTAGGCAGTGCGATGTGGCTTGGCCGTGGCGTGCAACGTATTGTTCCGCAATACATCAATCAGGTCATGCTGGTTCGTTTCAAAAAAGAAAATCTCGACCAGGAGAAACTTAAGCAGGATCCTGAAAAACCATCTTTCGATCTTATCCGGGCCTCTATAAATCTTATTGTTTCAAGTGCCTTAATTGCGTATGGCACTTCACAGAAACTACCTCTTTCAACTACATTCGTAACCTTTATGGTAGCGATGGGTACATCCTTTGCCGATCAGGCCTGGGGAAGAGAGAGTGCTGTATACCGCGTGGCGGGTGTCATGAATGTGATAGCCGGATGGCTCATTACCGCCATCGTTGCCATACTTACCAGCGGATTGTTTGCGCTCATCATGTATCATACAGGTATCATAGGCATGTTGGCATTGAGTGGTCTGGCAGGTTTTCTTATTATCCGTAGTCACGTTGTATTTAAACGTAAATCCAGTGAAGAAAAAATTTCAAATCAGGTTCTAGAATCCCCATCAGCCGATATCCATCAGGTTATTAGTGAAAGCAAGAGCAACACCATTAAAAATTTAAAGACAGTACGCAAAGTAACGCTGCATAGCATTCAATCACTATTAAAAGAAGACGGCAACGCCCTGAATAAGTCCGGAAAGGAAATTAAAAAACTGAAAGAGCAGAATGAAAAACTGCACGGCAAACTCATCAAGTATGTTCAGAAAATGGAAAAAGGAAATTTGCCTGCCGGCAGATTGTACATTCTGGTGTTTGACCTGATGCAGGACCTGTACCAAAGTGCCCAACTTGTGAATGAAGTCTGCTCCTTCCATGTGATCAATCACCATTCGCCTCCCACAAAAAAATACCAGAAAGTGTTTAGCGAGTTAGAGAAAGATTTAGAGAGCTACATTGATTTGGCTGTGATCAGCATTGAAAAATTATCTGTTGAGAATGACGCCATCATTCAGGATAAACACGATAAATTAATTGCTTACATCAACATCGCTATTGACGGCCTGATCCTTGATATTCAAAAAAATGATATCGGCAATAAACTGGGATTATTACAGACCCGAATTTTCCTCGAAGTAAAAGATGTAATCACAATAGTAGAACGTGTACACACACTATATTGCGATTTCACCATACAATCGGTTAAGAAATCAGTTTAGTCTGTAGCAGATCATACCAGACCTGCAAAGCCCATAAATGCCATCGAAAGAATACTGGCCGTGATGAGGGCAGCCGGAACACCCTGCATATATTCGGGAAGATCAGCGTTCTCCAACTGCTCACGCAAGCTTGAAAAAATAGCGATGGCCAGTGTAAACCCGATGGCATTTCCGATGGCGAATGTTACACTTTGCAAGAGGTTAAAATCATTTTGAATAACCAGAATGGCTACACCTAAAATGGCGCAGTTGGTTGTGATCAACGGAAGATAGACGCCCAGTGCCTGGTATAAATCCGGACTTACTTTCTTCAGAACAATTTCCACCACTTGTACTAAAAAAGCAATCACCAGAATGTAGGTAACGGTTTGAAGGTATTCGATGTCAAGCGGAATTAAAATATAATGCTGCACCAGGTAGGTCATGATGGTGGCGATGGTCATCACAAAAATGACAGCGCCTCCCATGCCTACAGCAGTTGATGTATTTTTGGAGACGCCTAAAAAAGGACAAATCCCTAAAAATTTTGCCAATACAATGTTGTTGATGAAAATCGTGGATATGATAATGATGATGTATTCCATAGTATTGTCTGTACTTAAGAAGTGGTTTTTGGTTTACGTTTTTTTATCCAGGTCATCACGGCAATAATAAATCCAAGGGTAATAAAAGCACCAGGTGCCAGAATAAAAATGAGCATGCCATCTGCTTCTGCGAACCGAAAGCCAAACAATGACAAACTCCCCAACACCTCGCGTATACTTCCCAGCAATACAAGGGCAAAAGTAAACCCAACACCCATGCCTAATCCATCGATCATGCTTGAAAAAAGTGTATTACGCGATGCAAAGGCCTCGGCTCTTCCCAGCACAATACAATTCACAACAATAAGGGGAATAAATAATCCCAATTGTTCGTGTAGCGCAGGTGTGTAAGCTTCCATCAGCAGTTGAACAACGGTTACAAAGGCAGCAATTATTACGATGAAAGAGGGTATACGAACTTTATCGGGAATAACATTTTTCACCAGCGAGATCACCACATTGGACATGATCAAGACAAACATGGTGGCCACGCCCATGCCCAATCCATTAATGGCAGATGATGTTACGCCCAGTGTCGGGCAACACCCCAGCAAGAGCACAAAGACGGGATTCTCTTTAATGATTCCCTTCAGAAAATTTTCTTTATTACTGATTTGCTTCACCATAATTTGCGGCTTTAAACGTATCGTATGCCAATTGAACAGCCTCAGCGTAGGCACGTGAGCTAATGGTGGCTCCGGAGATGGCATCCACATCTCCTCCATCCTTCTTGACTTTCAATTTCATCTGCTCCGGATTTTTTCCGACAAACTGCTGATAAAATTTCAGATCTGTCATTTTAGAGCCGAGGCCGGGAGTTTCGCGGTGCTCCACTACATATACCTTGAGAATTTCGCCTTTCATCGAGAACCCTACCATCAGCCAAATATCACCACTGTAGCCTTTTGAGGAACGTGTCTTTACTGCCATGCCGATAAGGTTGCCATCGGCCTTTGCCGGAAAAAACTCAAGACTATCTTTTCCATCAGGAGTTATCACCTTGTACTTTTCCAATACCGGGTTATTATCATATCCCTTCACTACGGCTTCAATGGCCTTCAGTTGTTTCGCTAATCTTGCTTCAGCAATGGGTACCTTTGTCCATTGAAAAACATACCCCATTGAAACAGCGGCCACCAGCGTGACAAGTACCAGTGTGATGGTCATATTTTTAAACGATGAAGCAATAGCTGCCATAATCAATTTGCTTTAATGGGTGTTGGTTCCTTACGGGGCTTGCCTTCCTTTTGCACACCATACCGAGGTTGTTTGATGTAGGTATTAATCATGGGAACAAAAGCATTCATAATCAGGATAGCAAAGGATACACCTTCCGGGTAACTACCGAACAACCGAATCAAAACTGTCAGCACACCAATACCAAGAGCGAACACAATCATTCCACGATGCGATACCGGTGAGGTAACATAATCGGTTGCCATAAAAACAGCACCGAGCATAACACCACCCGTCAATACATGAAACAACGGATTTGCAAATCGATTGGGATCGATCAGCCAGAATATTCCGGTCATAATAAGAACAGTTGCCAGCATGGTGACCGGAATATGCCAGGTGATTATTTTTCGGTAAAGCATGTATCCTAATCCAAGGAGTAATGCACAAGCTGACATTTCACCAAGCGATCCGGATTGAAAGCCGAAAAAGAAATCGCTATACGTTGGCATAGTTTGCATGATGGTGTCCATCGAATCACCAGCGCGAATACCCTCTTTCAATAAACCTAATGGTGTTGCACTGGTAACAGCATCGAAGGATAAGGTTGCCTTCGCCACGGGCCAGCTTGTCATCTGTACCGGAAACGACAACAATAAAAACACGCGTCCAACCAAAGCCGGATTAAAGGGATTGTTTCCCAAACCACCAAAGCTCATCTTGCCAATTCCGATGGATACAAGACTTCCGATCAGAATGATATACCACGGCAAATTACTGGGTACATTAAAGGCCAGCAACATACCTGTAATGATTGCGGAACCATCCTGAATGCTCGCTGATTTTTTTAGTAAATACCGGGTGATTAAATACTCGGCTGCAACACAGAACGAAACGGACAATACGGTTACATATAGCGATGTAATTCCAAAATTGTAAATGGAAAGCGCAAATGCCGGTAACATGGCGATAATTACACCCTTCATAATTTGCGGCACGGTAAGTTCCGTATGAATGTGGGGTGACGGTGAAACGGCAAGCAATTGTTCGCTCATGCTTTCTTCGGTTTTCTAATTTCAGTTTTACCCAACCGGATATAGTCCAGTATGGGGCGGTTCGATGGACAAACGAACGAGCATGATCCGCATTCAATGCAATCCATAATGTGCTCGTGTTTTGCCTTATCATAATTTCCTTTTTTTGTCATCAATAGCAGATGGTAAGGCTCCAGTCCCATCGGGCAGGCTTCAATACATTTACCACAATGGAGGCAATTATAAATTTCAGCGCGCAGTGCTTCGGCCTTTGGAATTAATAAAATTCCGGAAGTTCCTTTTGCCACCGGAACATCGAGGTCGGCAATGGCTTTTCCCATCATCGGGCCGCCACTCACAATCTTGCCTGTATCTTCGGGTACGCCACCCGCAGCAATCAGTACGTCAATTACAGGAGTGCCGATTCGAACTAAAAAGTTACCCGGTTGCTTAACGGATTTTCCGGTTACGGTTACCACACGCTCAACCAGTGGTTTATTTTTTTGTACAGCCTCATAGATCGCAAAGGTGGTACCTACATTGTGCACAATCACGCCCACATCCGAGGGCAAACCACCAGACGGAACTTCACGATTCAAGAGCGCCTGGATCAACTGCTTCTCTCCTCCTTGCGGATACTGAACTTCGAGTGGCTGAACCTCAATGCCTGTTTCATGTTGAAGCAGGTCGCTAAAATTTTCCACTGCATCACGCTTATTATCTTCAATCCCAATGATGGCATTTTTTACCCCCAATGCTTTCATGAGAATTTTTATACCGACTATTATTTCTCTGGGTTTTTCGAGCATGATGCGGTGGTCGGATGTAAGATAGGGCTCACACTCCACACCATTGATCAACAGGTAGTCCACATGCTTTCCTTCGGGAACACTCAGCTTAACATGCGATGGAAACGCGGCACCACCCATACCCACTACTCCGGCCTCCATGATGCGGGTTACAATCTCTTTTCCCTCCAGGGAAATGTCCTCAACGAGATTATCACTTCGATCGATGGTTTCCTCCCAATCATCTCCTTTAACTTTTATAGAAATGGCTGTATGCTTAAATCCGGAACTATCCATTACTTCTTCGATAATCCCAACTCTTCCGCTGACAGAGGAATGAATATTAGAAGAAACAAAACCCTGATGTTTTGCCAATACCTGCCCGACTTTTACGGAATCACCACGCTGAACAACAATGGTTGCCGGTGTCCCAATGTGCTGGGCCACGGGAATGATTACGGTTTTGGGCAATGGCAATGTTGTAATCGGTATACGAGCCGAAATCTTATGATCATCCGGGTGCACGCCACCGATGTTAAATGTCTTAAGCTTGTTCTGTGTGCTCATCACCTTGTTGTTTAGCAGCCAGTTTTTCTTCTTCCTTTTTCTTTCGTGCACGTTCCTCACGCTTCAGACGCTGCTCGTTGGCAGCCTGTATTTTTTCAGGTGTTACGTTTGCTGTAATAATGTTGTGTACATCACACGTATCAACACACTCCATACACAACTTGCACTTTTCAGGATCAATGTGCGCCAGGCTGTTCGCCATGGTGATGGCATCATAGCGACAAGCCTCAAAACACTTGGAACAACCTGAACAGGCAACAGCACATTCTTTGCGAGCTGTGCTGCCCTTCTCTTCATTGAGGCAGGCGATGTAAACGCGCTGATTCTTCTTACCTTTTGGCCAAAGCTCCAGTATACCCTTTGGGCATTCTTTGACGCAGGCGTTGCAGGCAGTACATTTATCTTCGATGACTACCGGAAGCCCGGTTTTTTCATCCATGTACATGGCTTCAAAGTCGCACACCTGAACGCAATCACCCATGCCTAAACATCCGTAGGCACATCCTGTATCACCACTATAGAGGTAGGCGGCTACCTTGCAGGAGTCAGCACCATCGTATACATTCGTTTTTTTTCTATATTCAAATGAGCCGGAACACCGTACCACTGCGATGTAGGGATCTTTTTCAACAGCCTTCACACCCAGTATTTCAGCCACTTGCTTCATCACGTCATTTCCTCCTACGGGGCAATGCAACGAAGAAAGATCACCTGCCTTTACAACCGCTTGTGCAAAAGCATGGCATCCGGGCTGACCGCATCCGCCACAGTTTGTGTTGGGTAAAACTTGTTCAACGGCATTGATCCGGCTATCCTCCTGAACATAGAATTTCTTGGATACAAAATACAGAACAATCGCTGCGATGATTCCAATCCCGACAAGGCTGATGATGGTATAAAAAATAACTGGATTCATCGTTTTGCAATTTCAATTTTACATTGGCCACGAAATTGTTTTCGCAACAGATACAAAGTGCCGTAATACGGAACAAGTACACCAAAGGAAAGAAGCCCGGCTATGCCTTCAGCATATTGCAGTTGCAAAAGCAAAATCATAACCGCCATGATAAGGGCAAACGGAAGCATGTATAGCCACGCTACAGCTGCATAGCCGGAGGCAGGATTGATGCGAACCACCACTTCTTCTCCAACAAGAAAATGACTCGTGGAATCCCGTACTTCCACTTGCTTCGATCCGGTGTTACCCAATAGGCATAAGGCATTGTGGCACGATGAACAGCCTGCTGTTTCCAGAAGGGAAATGTGCAGTTTACCTTTCTCGTGCGCTACCACAAAACCAGCATGTTGGATATAGGATTTCTCTTCCATAGCTCAGTTGACAAATGCTTTTACTGTGTTTCGCTTACGCTGCGGATACTTCTCCAGCATGCGTAAACTAACACGAACAATTTCTCCCATCGACCGGCATGATAAAAACTCATCATCACCATACAAGTCACTTAACTCTTCCCTCAGTTGCTTTACATTATCGGGTGTTGAGAGTGTATCCTCAACCATAGCATTCAACAGGCGTGTGAGTTGCTCCTGTGAAGCTTTTACCCGATTGAGTATCCGGGTGCGTTCTTCTTTTTGATATTGGAGCTCCAACACTGCCGACATGGTTTTAAAGCCCAGGTTGATGATGGGATTATTCTCCTTGAAATATTGCGGCATGTAGATGGCGCGGTTGCCTTCATAACATTCCTGATCGAAATCAATGGCGCGCAACCGAAAATACATCTCATCAAAGTCGGGGATAATTTCCACAACAAAATTATCCCTTCGCATATCGCCCAGTAACTGCACCAGGCTCCTCTCATTGAATTTAACAAACTCCTTGGCGATGCGCAGCGGATTAAAGCTGTGGTTCTCTTTCAAATAATATTGGTTGAAGCTATCGCCCGGTATTCCCTGAATATGTTCTTCTATAAGCGTATTTCCCTTTACGAGGTAATTGATTTTGTTGGGCGACAAGAGATGCTCAATCTCCATCCCATAAATGCGTGAAGCATCTGCTTCCTTTATGTAAAAATAATCGAACAGATCGTTTAGCTTGTTTACTATCCGCACCCGAACGGGATGCGTGTTGGCGTACAGGCAATAATCCACGCGGTCAATATAGAGGTGCTCAATTGTGCTGACATCACCACCCACTTTTAGTTGCGCATAGATTTTTCGCAGGCTGTCATGAATGTAATGACGATCGGACTCTGAATAGATCAGCGTTTCCCAAAGCGTATCGGCACCCTTCTTATCATACAAGGTAATGGCGCTGTTGTAATGCAATAGATCGCGGTAGGCAATCGGTACATCAATCTCCCGATTGGTTTCAGTCAGGTATTGTCGTAATTGTTCACTGACTGGATACGAAGGTTTTTTGAACCGAATGCCTGCCATGATTTCAGCTTATGCAAATTCAGTTTTAAGCTGTGCGACCCACTTCTCAATTCTTCCTGCCGTTAAATCTTTTTGATTGTCCTCGTCAATACCCAGGCCGAGAAACTTTCCATCCACAACACCCTTTGAAGCTTCGAAGTTATACCCATCGGTTGGCCAGGCTCCGACAAAAGATGCACCCTTGTCTTTGATCTTATCGTGAATAAGGCCCATCGCATCCAGAAATGTATCCGGATAACCATCTGCATCTCCCAAACCCACATAGGTTACTTTCTTACCTGTGTAATCCACATCGGCCAGTTCATCGATGAACGTATCCCAATCTTCCTGAAGCTGGCCAATCTCCCAGGTAGGACAAGCCAAAATGAGGTATGAATAGGGCTGCATATCATCCGCAGAAGCTGAGCTAACGTTATGCAATACCGCTTCGGCTTCGCCACCAAGTTGAGCCTGAATCTGCGTAACGACCCTTTCGGTATTACCTTCCGTTGAGCCGTAAAAAATTCCAATCTTTGCCATAGTTTTCGTTTTATCTTTTATGTTCTATAAAAATTTATTCTGAATAATCTTCATGCTTATCATGCAGCTCTCCCCGCTTGGGATGATACTGCATAAAAATCTCGGAACGCATCAGGATATCCACATACTGTGCGCGCTTGTAAGCAAAGGGATCGGTAAGATTTTCTTTGGATAATTTTCCTTTGAATTCATTGATCGATCCATAGCCTTTCTTCTCCATCCACTTCTCAAGATCAGCCAGCAATTGTTCAATGTATCCGATACCTTTTTTATAAATCACACTTACTACCTGTACAGCATCTGCACCGGCCAACAACATTTTAATGACATCGTGACCGTTTAAAATGCCCGTATTGGCGATGATGGAGCCATGAATTTTGCTGTACAAAAGTCCGGCATAGCGCAGTGCCAGCCTGTTGTCGTTTTCGTTACTAAAGTTATAGGGGAAATGATGTTTCTGACCTTCAATATCAATATCGGGTTGAAACAACCTGTTGAATAAAACAAAGCCTGCAGCACCCGCTTTATCCATTCGTGAAACAAGCGATAACGTGTTGGTGTAGTATGGACTTAATTTTACTATTACCGGGATGCGTATGGCTTTGCGCACATCCTTTAAAATTTCAAGTTGATTTTTTTCGATTGATGCGGGATCTGCTTCAAAGTCGTTTTCGCTGGCGTAGAAGTTCAACTCCAGTGCATCAATTCCGGTGTCCGCCATTTTTTGCGCATATTCAACCCATGTGTCGTGATACACCGCATTGAGGCTGCCAATCAGTGGAATGCTTATAGCATTGCGCGCCTGGCGCAGCCGAAGTAAGTGCTCGGCAGGGCCACCATGTTTTAATTTTGGAAAAAATGAATCGTGCTCAGCGTCCCAATTACTGTAGTCATCGTGTGTGTTTTCCATCTCCAGTGTTTCCAACTGAATTTGTTCTTCAAAAAGAGACTTGTATACAATGGCAGCCGCACCAGCCTTCTCAAGTTTTACCAGATTATCTACTTCTGTAACCAGATTGCTGGCTCCAACCACGATGGGGTTTTTGAGCGTCAATCCACAATATGTTGTTTTTAAATCGGCCATGTTGGTATGTGTTGGTTTTAAACTTCACTTAAATGTTTAATGTCGTGGAAACGTTGTTCATTATCTTTTTTCGCCAGTTCAATGAGGCGTTCAGCTTCCACCGGGTTAGAGAGATTCAGTGTCTTGTATCGAATCTCTTCTTCCAGATAATCTTTAAATGACACTACCTCTTCTGTTTGAACATCCCATGTAAATGGATTCAGTCCTTCCGCTCTCAAATCCGGATTGAAACGATACATCGGCCAGTAGCCACTCTTGGTTGCCTTTTCAGATTGTTTCTTTGCCTGGTTCATGCTATAACCATGTGCGATGCAAGGCGAGTACGCAATGATGATGGACGGCCCGTTGTGCTTCTCAGCCTCAACAAACGCCAGTGCTGTTTTCTCACGATCCATACCCATGTTCACGCTGGCCACGTAGGCATTGCCATACGTTGTCATCATGAGGCCGAGGTTTTTCTTACCGAGTTTTTTTCCATCGGAAGCAAACTTTGCAACGGCTCCGCGGGGTGTTGCCTTTGACGCCTGACCACCCGTATTGGAGTAAACTTCAGTATCCATGACCAGCACATTTACATTCCGGTTTGAGGCCATGATGTGATCGAGTCCACCAAAGCCAATGTCGTAGGCCCAACCATCACCTCCAAAAATCCACACGCTCTTATCAACAAAGTAATCTTGAAGCTCGATGATCTTTTCTAACGTAGGTTTTAAAGCAGTATCAATATCTTTTTGAGCTTCGGCCAGTATAGCCTTTACGGTATCGGCATGTTCCTTCGCTTCCTTATTTACTTCGTTGAAAAGTATAAGACTCCGCAGTAATGCTTCTTTCAGCGTACCGTCTTTCAGACTGGCCAAAAGCGATTCAACATTTGTTTTCAATTGTCTGCGATTAGCATCTACTGCGAGGCGCATACCAAAACCAAATTCAGCATTATCTTCAAAGAGTGAATTTGCCCAGGCCGGTCCCCTTCCTCGGCTATCTTTTGTATAAGGCGTAGCGGGAAATGTTCCGCCATAAATAGAGGTACAACCTGTGGCATTGGCGATGATCATCCGGTCACCGTACAACTGAGTTACCAGGTGGATGTAGGGCACTTCGCCACAACCTGAACAGCTTGGAGGGTATTCGATATAGGGCTCAGCAGTATAGGGTTCTTGCACGAATGGAAGCTTATCAATCCACGTTGCCGGATTGCCCGCCACACCGCGGTATTCAAATCGTTTCGTTCCCGTAGGGATAGCGCCATTCAGCGGCATGCGCGATACAGGAATGCTATCACCTTTCAACCGAAGAATCGGATCCATGATGAATTGGGCATAGTCACCCGACCCAGCCGGAACAAGTTCTGTGATTTCTGCAAATTTCTCTGCCTCAGCAGGAATCGGAATGAGTGTTACTGCCTCCGCAGATGCATCAATGGCCTTCCAGTTCATTTCCACAATTTCCTTTCCCTTACGGGCGAATTGTTTCTCGACATATTTTTTGATCAGCGTAATCGCTTCCTCTTCCGGCACTACGCCTGAAACTTTGAAGAAAGCTGTTTGCATCACCGAGTTAATGCGGCCTCCGAGGCCCACGCTCTTGGCGATCTTCGATGCATCAATTGCATAAACTTTTATTTTCTTTTTCCAGATTGTTTCCTGCATATCGCGGGTAAATAGTCTGAAAATGTTTTCGGGTTTCTGACTAGAGTTGATCAGGAAGGTTCCGCCTTCGGTTATGCCTTCAAGAATGTCATACTGACCAATGTATTGCGGCCGGTGCAGTGCTACGAAATCAACTTTGTTCAATAAGTATTCTGATTGAATAGGCTTTTTGCCGAATCGCAAATGCGATACGGTATAGCCACCCGACTTATTTGAGTCATATTGGAAATACCCCTGTACAAAGAGATCAGTGCTTTCGCCAATAATTTTGATTGAGTTCTTGTTAGCGCTTACGGTTCCATCCGATCCATATCCCCAGAACTTGCAGCGTACGATACCTTCCTGCTCGGCATCAATATCTTCTTTTACGGAAATGGATTTATGCGTTACATCATCGTTGATGCCTACTGTGAAACCATGGAAGCCATTATTTTCGAGGTGATCAAAAACGGCTTTTACCATGGATGGTGTAAACTCCTTGGACGACAGTCCATAGCGTCCTCCAATGATTTTGATCTCGGGGCGATCGCGCAGTGCAGCCAACACATCCATATAGAGCGGCTCTCCGATTGATCCCGGTTCTTTAGTGCGATCCAGTACGGCAATTTTCTTGACGGAGGTAGGAATAATTGACGTGAAATCTTCCAGAGCAAATGGTCTGTACAATCTTACTTTAATCGCTCCGACCTTCTCGCCCTTCTTCGTTAAGTAGTTGATGGTTTCTTCAATGGTTTCGATAGACGATCCCATAGAGACAAGAATCTTAGTAGCTTTTGGATCGCCAATGTATTCATACAATTTATATTGACGACCGGTTCTTTTGGCGAACAGGTCCATGTACTTCTTCACAATACCTGGACAAGCATCATAATATTGATTAACCGTTTCCCTTCCCTGAAAATACACATCCGGATTTTGTGCACCCACTTTACATACAGGCGCTTCAGGCTTCAATGCCATATCGCGGAAAGCTTCAACATACTTCATGTCAAGCATGGATTTCAGTTCTTCATATTCTATTGGAACAATCTTTTGTATGGAGTGTGAGGTTCGAAAGCCATCAAAGAAGTGAAGGAATGGAATACGTGCTTCCAACGTAGCGAGGTGCGAAACCACGGCCAAATCCTGTGCCTCTTGTACGTTACCGGAAGCCAGCATAGCAAAGCCTGTTCCGCGGGTTGCCATTACATCGGAGTGATCACCAAAAATAGAAAGCGCCTGGCAGGCTAATGAACGTGCCGAAACATGAAAAACGGTGGGAATCATCTCACCGGCTATCTTAAACATATTCGGAACCATGAGCATCAGTCCCTGTGATGCTGTAAACGTTGTGGCCATGGCGCCACCACTTAAGGCTCCATGAATAGCACCGGCTGCTCCCGCCTCTGACTGCATTTGAACCACATCAACGCGTTCACCAAATATATTTTTTCGTCCTTCAGCCGACCATGCATCCGCCCGCTCACCCATATCGGATGAGGGTGTAATGGGATAAATCGCAGCTACTTCGCTGAATCCGTATGCAATGTTGGCTACTGCTGAATTGCCATCGGTATTAATGTACGTGGGTTTACTTTTCATCTGTGTGTAATTTTTGTTGGCGTAAAAACAGAATGGCCAGGCATGCGATCTTTTTATAGGCAGATATTGCGGTGGGCCAATTCATAACATTCAATCGTTAGTGAAAATTAGTCCAGCCCGTTTTACCGCATGCTGTCATGCATCAGCAGCGAGTATGATTTTAGTCAGTATCCGGAAAAAGAAGTGTGTGCTGCGCAAAAGTTAACCCCGAAATACAAAAGAGAATACCACTCTATTACTCCGAGTGGAGAAAAGTGGTGTAAGCAGCTTAACTATGAAATAAATTATTTTTTACACGCAACGAGCCAATCCCATGGATAGGGATCCTGCATCCAAGCAGGCGGTGAACTGAATTCTGTAGACCAGTTGTATTGCACTTTTTCAATTGCCGTAACGGTAAGCCCCACTCCTTTCAGCAGCACATGAATCTCTTCCTGCGTATAGTGTTTTGTCAACACACCATTGATATAAACCTGACCTTGAATGATATCTTTTTTTGATCCCTTGAAGTAGTTTAATTCTGAATTGGGCACGTCCTCCTGATTAACACCTTCCGTTTCATACCACTGCAACAACCGCCAGGCAGCATAGAGAATGGATTCCAGCGAAGGAATGACAATAACAGCATGACCATTCGGTTTTAATGCCTTCTGGATGTTTTTAAAAATAGCAATGTTGCTTTGAATGCCCGGCAACATGGCCACATTACAACAGAACGCAAAATCAGCTTGCGGAAAGCTTAGCCTGGTACTGGTCAGGTCAGCCCGCTTGAATTGGATATTGGGATATCCCTTTTGCTTAGCGATTGAAATACATTCAGCAGAAATATCAGTAGCCAGAATCGTTTTAAATAATGGCGATAAATACGCAAAGGATTTTCCCACACCACACCCAAAATCAATGGCCAGATTATTTTTATCAGCATGTTTCTTAAAGTATTTCGGAAGTATCTTCAACGTATCACTTTTGAAAACATCAAAGATTTCATCTTCGTAGCTCGGTGCAATTTTATTCCAATGCTTTTCCTGATTCATGTGATTTCTATAAATGAAAATTTCGACAAGATAAACGTATTCTCGAAAGTAGAAAAAGTAAGTCTTTCGTAAATGCGATGAGAAATTTTATCCTGTCAAGGTAAAGGTGTTTCTTCAATCCAATGATTCCAAATACAAATCTTCAACTTTCTTCCTTGCCCAGGGTGTTTTGCGTAAAAAGGTTAAACTGGATTTAATACTCGGATTGAGTATGAAGCAGTTTATCGTAATGCGTTCGCCTAATTCTTCCCAGCCATAGCGGTCTACTAAATGGTGGAGAATCATTTCTAACGTAATTCCATGCAGGGGATTATTAGGTTGCATTTCGGCCATATCTAAAGACTCAAATTTTCAATTTCGTTTTGGTAGTCGTACTGCAAATCTTCAGGCAGCTTGATCATTGCCTGGTTGATCTTATTGATTTGTTGCTGGTATAGATTAATGAGCACCTGACTCTTGCTGATCGGAACTCCGGCTTCTCTCGTTTGCTGACAAAAATGAATGCGCAATTCTACTTCTGTTTTGGGCACCCCTGAATATTTTATTTGCTTGTTTACAAACCGTAAAATTCTCCGCAGACTTTTCTTAACGTAATATACATTCAGGTTCGATATTGTTTGAAATTCCTGCTCAAGCTCTTGCTTGATACCGTCAATGTAGCCTTGTTCATCGTGCGCCTCAAACAGTAAGTAGGTAAGTAATTCTTTATTTTCCTTTTTATACTTTACCAGACGAAGGCATAGGTCCTGTATCTTCTCTGTTTCAAGAAAGCTTAACTCCTTTTTAATCTCCTGTACCGTGGCAGCCTTCATGTAATCATCCTCCAAGGTCTTCAACAATTTCAATCCGGAGGCTGTCACGCAATTCCTGCGCACGAATCATTTTCATTTTTCGCTTGTAGATTGTTTCCAGAAATGATTCATCAGGAATAACAGCAAGTGTATCGGCCCGCATGAGCGAATCGCGTTTGAATGCCATAAGCTGAATTCTGTATTTCAGTTCATCGCTTAACTCGTATAAATCGCAATCGAGTTTTTGCTGTAAGAGAGCAGGAAGTTGTGCGAATCGGGCATCGGTTACAGTTCGAAAGTTTGTATCCTTATTCAGTTGACTCAGGAAGTAGCCTGTTATTGGTAAAGCCGTGTTCGATCCTTGTCCAAGTTTACTCGACCGGAAGCGTATGCGCGGATCATCAGCGCCCACCCATGAACCCATCACCAATCCGGGTGTAATGGCCATAAACCAACCATCGGCATTTGATTGTGTTGTGCCGGTTTTACCACCCATGTCATTTAATACCCCATACTTCCACCGAATACGCGCAGCGGTTCCCTCATGTACAACGGTTTTCAGGAGTGCTGTAACAAGTTGAGCTGTCGCTGACGCCATGGCCTGTTGCACGGGCTGAGTCGACTTAAAATTTGAATACATTTTACCGTACTGGTCGGTAATGGAAGAAATATAATACGGATTGGTTGACATACCTTGATTGGCAAAACAAGCAAAGGCAGTTGTCATTTCCATCAATGAAATTGAAGAGGATCCTAATGCTATCGAAGGGACATCGGGCAGTTCACTGGTAATACCCATTTTTCGGGCCATGGCTATCGTATTGTCAACCCCTGCTTTATCAATCAGTTTAACGGCAATTGTATTCACCGAGTATGCCAGTCCACCACGCATGGTGTACTGCACCTGATAATCGTTCTGCATATTACGCGGTGTCCACTTCTCTCCTTCTTTGTCGATGTAGGTTTGCTGCCCGGCAGGAATCAAATCGCAAGGCGCAATACCGGCTTCAATAGCAGTAGCATATACAATGGGTTTGAAGATGGAACCTACTTGTCGCTTGGTGGATGTTTTTACATGATCGTATTGAAAAAAATCATGATCGATGCCACCCACCCAGGCCTTTACCATTCCTGTGGATGGCTCCATCGCAAGAAATCCTGCGTTGAGGTATTGCAGGTGATGAACAATAGAATCCACTGGACTCACAACAGCCTCTTGAACCCCTTGCCACGAAAAAAGTTTCATCGGAATTGGCTTCTCCATTTCGATCAGTATTTCTTCGTCCGAGAGCCCCTGTTCCTTTAAGACTTTGTACCGTGATGACCGGTGTATTGCCTCTTCCAATACTTCTTCTTTGCCCTTCCAGGGTTTCTCTTTTCCCCAATGATCGAAAAATTGTTTTTGGACTTCCGCCATTTGCTGAGCAACAGCCTGCTCAGCATAGTGCTGAAGTCTCGAATCGAGTGTAGTGTAAATCTTTAATCCATCGGTGTAGAGGTTGTATTCCTCTCCATCATCATTCCTATTGTTTTTGCACCATGTCAGCAATTCAGCCTTCAGGTATTCACGAAAATAGGGCGCCAATCCATGATGATGTGTTGTTCGATTGTAGCGCAATTCTATCGGAAGTGCTTTGAGCGAATCGGCTTTATCTTCGCTGAGCACGTTATTTTTCACCATCTGTGCTAAGACCACATTGCGCCTTTGTAGTGCCCGGTCCGGAAATAACCGTGGGTTGTAACTCGTTGTGGCCTTTAGCATACCAATTAATACAGCTGCCTGATCTGTTCGAATGCTATCTGCTGTGGTGGAATAAAAACGCAAAGCGGCAGTCTGAATACCAAAAGCATTATCACTAAAGGGAACCGTGTTCAGATAAAGTGTTATCAGTTCTTTCTTTGTGTAAATAATTTCAAGGCGGCTGGCCGTGATAACCTCACGCATTTTATTGATCAGCATGGATAAAATCCAATATCGCTTACGCGGATAAAGATTCTTTACCAATTGTTGTGTCAGCGTGCTTCCCCCACCGGATGATTCGTCTTGTAAAAAGATTGACTTAACAAGTACACGCCCAAGGCTCTTAAAGTCAACACCGGTATGCTGGTAAAACCGCACATCCTCGGTCGAGATCAGGGCATCAAAAATGACGGGAGCAATATCTTCATACTTCACTTCCGTGCGATCCTGAATATAATAACGTCCCAGCAACACACTGTCGGCACTGTATACTTCAGAAGCCACTTGATTGCGGATATTCTTGATTTTACGAATGCTGGGGGTTTCGAACAGCACAACGAAAAACAACACCAGAAAGAAAAAACCAACCGGACCAAAAATAATTGCGCGTTTCCGATCTGCCGGGTGCGAGCCGAGGTAGTCTGCAGTTTTTAAGAACTCTCGCCTCAGCCATTTTCCGAAGCCGATTACGTTACCCAAAAACCAACTGGAATAAATACGGAAATGATGCCAGAACTTCTTACCCAATGACTGCATGCAAACTTACCTGTTGAACGGGAAGATAGTGAGACCGCACCAAGGGAGCAAACCAGAATGAGCAGAAACGATCATCGCTGCTTTTTTAAAGGTTCGAGCAGATATTCCAATCCATTCATTTTGATTTCATACAAGGTTGCCAGCAACATACCTATCTTACCGGGAGGAAAGCCCTTTTTGGCAAACCATTCCAGGTAACTAACCGGCAAATTGCAAAGCACAGTTCCCTTGTATTTTCCGAAGGGCATCTTCATCCGAACAATCGTCAGCAGTATTTCACCTTGTGGTGTGTCTTGGGAAGTCTCCATTCCGTGCCGGCTGTTGTACCGTGTTCCGAAATGTAAACTAAAATTATCATCCGCCATAGGGCGATGAAAATCCCGGTTGCCAATGATGAAGATCATCGCAAAATGGATGTGTGAAAACTATTTTTAGACGTTTTAAAGATTACTTATTCACCATTAAAAAACACATATATGACTACCGGAAAAGCTTTATTGGCTGTTGTAGCAGGGATTGCTGCAGGTGCTGCTTTGGGTTTATTGTTTGCCCCCAATAAGGGCGTAGATACCCGGAAAAAAATTGTGAAAAAAGGAGAAGACCTTGTTGATGAATTCACCGATAAGGTAGAAAAGAAAATGGATGAACTTTTGAAATCAGTAAAGTTTAGCAGACCCAAGTCGGAAGATTTGGCGGATGTTAACAAAATGAGGAAGCCTCAAGCAATCGATAACTGAGTTGCATTTGACGTTGTGTGATCCAAAAAAAGGCTGGCATCCTGGTGTCTTTGTGGAAGTATTCCATCAATCGATAGGCAGATACCCGTAAATTTCCATAAAGATGCCGGGATGTTTTTTTTGACTTCCCTCCATTCTTCTCTTATTTGACCCATTCAGGGAATTGTCGTTCGCATCTTTCCTTTTCATTACCCGAACGTTAGGGAAAATTGACGATCTTAAGGTATCCTTCAAAAATACCGAGTCAATGAAATGGGTTTTTACCGTATGGTTAAGTTTTGTGATGACTATAAGTTATAGCGGAGCGTTGCTCATTCCAATGGATGACACTCAAAAAAATCATTTGAAGGCCTACGGTATCGCTTTCTTCACCTTGCAGCAAAACCAGGAAGTCAACTGGTTATTGAACTATCGTGGTGGAAGTTTTTTGATCGATGCTACTCCCCTGCTTGAAAATGAGTGTACCGTGCGCGGAGTTACCGTTGAAAAGCTCACCGCTATTCAGGTTAATTCCATCCTCCAGCAAATCTCAAGCCCCAATGTAAACATGGATGTAATCAAACTTGAAAAAGCACCACGCATTGCAGTGTACTCGCCCAAGAACGAATTCATCACAGACGATACCGATGCCGTAATTGCCGTTCTCAACTATGCAGAGATACCGTTTTTGCTATTGTACGATGAAGAAGTGTTGAAAGATGAACTGGTAAAATACGATTGGTTGCACCTGCACCATGAGGATTTCACCGGCCAGCATGAGCGATTCCTCAGAGGCGAGTCATCCGTTATTGAATCAAAATTTCAGGAGACGCTGGCACTTCGCCTGGGTTACACCACTGTGCCTGAAATGAAATTGGCTGTCGCAAAAAAAATCAAAGTTTTTTGTAATTCGGGAGGCTATCTCTTTGCGATGTGCTCGGCTGCCGAAACACTTGATATTGCATTAGCCTCTGATATCAGTACTGCCATGGAAAGCAATGCTGAAGAAGAGTACCATCTTGATTTCAGTAAGACCTTCGCCTTTGAAAATTTCTCGCTTGAGGAGAGCCAAAGCAGGCGATTTTCCGATATCAATTCAGGACGCAATTTTTATGGAAGCAGCAAAGGTTATTTTACACTGTTTAGTTTTTCTGCAAAGTGGGATGTTATCCCAACGCTGCTCACGCAAAACCATACACAGGTTATTAAAGAATTCACCGGTCTCACAACAGCCTTCAATAAAGCAGTTGTTAAGCCCGATGTGCTGATCCTCGGAGAAAGCAGAACCGAAAGTAACGTGCGCTATATCTACGGTGAAATGGGCAACGGTCACTGGACGTTTTATGGAGGTCATGATCCCGAAGGTTCACCGGGGCGAGGCAGGGCATCCACCGATTTAAACACAGTGCCGCATTCACCAGGCTACCGCCTGATTCTCAACAACGTGCTCTTTCCATCCGCCAGGCGGAAGAAGCAAAAGACATAGGTTATTATTCTAAACTCCATTCAGTCTGATTGAGTTACCCGTTTGCACGACTCTGATTCTCTATCTCTAAAAATATTTATTGTAAATGACACTTCATCCCACAACGGATGATCCATATGAATATAAGCTCACTCCTTAACACTTGTTCGGTTGGGTATAAAAATAAATTGCTGGTTGCTAAATTCTTTTCCTCTGTTAATTTCGCGTTACCAAACCCTATACCTTAACCAATCATGAAGAAAGTATTTTATCTTTTTCTATTCCTATTTCTCCTGCCCCTCGCACAACTCCAAGCGGCTGACACACCTGAAATTGATACTGGTGCTACAGCCTGGATGTTAACCTCAACGGCTTTAGTGCTGTTAATGATTCCCGGACTGGCTATGTTTTATGGTGGGCTCGTCCGCACAAAAAATGTATTGGGTACAATGATGCACAGCTTTGCTGCTATGGGCATCATGACCGTGTTGTGGGTAATCTGCGGATACAGCATGGCCTTCGGAAGCAATATTCTGGGAGGTTGGTTCGGTTGGAACCCAGACTATTTTCTGCTTTCCGGTATTGATGAGAGTATCATGGAAGGCGGCATACCGGAATATATCTTCTCCATGTTTCAGGCGAAGTTTGCCATCATCACCCCGGCATTGATTGCCGGAGCTTTTGCTGAGCGTGTTTCCTTTAAAGGATATTGTTTTTTCATTGCGGCATGGGGTATTCTCATTTACAATCCGCTTTGTCATTGGGTGTGGGCATCCGATGGATTCTTATTCAATCTGGGTGCAAAGGGGGCTATCGATTTTGCCGGAGGAACTGTTGTGCACATCTCTGCCGGTGTCAGCGGATTGGTGGCAGCCATCTGGCTGGGTGCACGCAAATCACATCCTCACCTTCCCATGCGCCCTAGTAATTTAGTGATGACCATGATTGGCGCGGGACTCCTATGGGTGGGTTGGTTTGGCTTTAATGCCGGAAGCAGCATCACCAGTGGACTCAGCACAGCCCAAGCACTTACCGCAACGCAAATTGCAGCCGCAGCCGGTGCGTTGGTATGGGTTATCATCGAAGGCTTTCATCAGGGCAAAGCAACTGCACTCGGGTTTGTTAGTGGTATTCTGGCCGGATTAGTTGCCATTACTCCTGCTGCCGGAGTTGTACAACCTGTGGGCGCGATGGCGTTGGGCGCCCTGGCAACCATTATCTGTTATCTTGCCATCATGCTGAAAAACAAATTGGGCTATGATGATACGCTTGATGCTTTCGGTATTCACGGAGTTGGTGGTATTGTGGGCGCTATCTTTCTGGTATTCTTTATTCGCGAATCCTGGATGGCCGATGCCGCCTCGATTGCCGGGGGAAGCTGGTCAGTTTGGCAACAACTCGGTGTACAATCACTTGCCGTTCTCATCGCGATAACCTATGCCGGTGTGGGTACATTGATCATATTGTTTGTAGTCAATAAGTTCACACCGATACGCTCCAGCGAAGAAGGTGAAATGCGCGGCCTCGACAACCATTATCATGGTGAAAGAGGTTACGGAATGATCAATCCTAATTAAACACGACAATGAAACTCATCATCGCTATCATTCGCGAAAACCAACTGGACCAGGTGCGCGAAAGTCTTATCGAAGCCGGTGTATCCAGAATCACCGTGAGCCATGTTTCTGGTCACGGAAGAAGACAGACCGAAGAAATTTACCGTGGACAGAAAATTATACCCAACCTCGTTCCCAATGTCAGGTTAGAAATTGCCGTTAACGATGACTTCGTTGATGTTACATGCAATGCCATCATTAACGCAACAAAAGCAAATGAAGGAGGATTGATCGGAAGTGGTAAAATATTTGTTCAGCCGCTGGAAGAAGTTATTCGTATTCGTACGGGTGAAAGAGGTTCAGAGGCGATTTAAGTGACTTTAGTTTTCAGGGACTAGTCAATCAGGACTACCTTTTTGGAAATAGCCACATCACCAAAAGTAAAAACAACGATGTATTCTCCTGCGGATCGAAATACATCAGATGTTCTATACTGATAGTTGTGCTCCCCTGCATCCTGATACGTTGATAGCAGTGATTTTACTTTTCTCCCATTCAGGTCATATACTGAAACATGTACACTTCCTCTTTTTGGCATGGTATAGGAAAAATTAAAATCTTCTTTAGCCGGGTTTGGATAAACCTGAATCCGGTATTCAGATTTCTCACCTTTGATATCAAGGCCTACAACCGGATCAGAAGGATTATCAGTCGTAATCGTCCACTCCACTACATAAACATGAGCAGAAGCATGCGTTGCACTTCGCGATAACGATGTATTATCCGTAATAATCGCCTTTATCTTCGTTTCAGGAGACGTGAAACTCGCGGGCAAAAGCACTACCGATTCTTTGTCTGAATCAAATGTGACGTTATTGCGCTTCCAGGTTATAGACATCGTGTTTGGGTCAGTTTTAATCAAAGACAATGAAAGCTCAATCGGCTGATCACCAACCTCCATAGAAAGTGTTGTTGGTGCGTACGATACTAATGGATTGACAAGTGTGTGTATCCGTTCAATGAATGCTTCATTGCAAACACTGCAAAAAGGCACATTAAGAAACCGCATTTTACAATTTTGATGCGGCCTGTACCACGTTGGTGCTTCAGCATGCGGATAAACACCAACACCAAAACTACCGACCCAACTCGCCCATTTTACCAGTGCTGAATTACTCTGTTGGGTAAGATTAGAACGCTCAGCCGCATAACTGGCTCCGGCCCAATACTCATCCGCCAGCCCGGCAAAGGAATGTCCGATTTCGTGAATACTTACTTCATGGGCACTCGTATGTGTAGACGATGTAGCGTTTGCTCCACCCGAACCTCCGTAGTAGGGTGAATTTACCAAAACAAAAACCTGATCGTATAAGGGAAAACTATTGGCCAACACACTTGCAATGGCACCTCCATTAACAGGCACCAACAACCGGTGAATATTGAAACTATCAAACGTGGAACCAAAATAATTATCGACTACAGTTTTTTGTGGTACCGGTGAACAGTCACTGTCAGGAGAAGTTTGTGGATGTCTGGCTCCCGATTCATTTGATGGAACCTTTACGGCAAACGCGTTGAAGTAATTCTTATAGTGCACAAAGGGAACCTGATCAAACAAGCTATTGAGTAAACCCTGTACATCCGAAATGTATTTATCTAATTCACCAGACTGATATCCATCACTCAAAAAAACAAGATTAATGCGATCTTCCAGTTTGCCATTTTTAAATAACGTGTCTACCGGAAAAATTTGACCTGATGCGGTAGCCGAAATCAAAACCAAAACAAATAGTATAGTTAGTTTCATAGGCTACCGGATTTTCATTGCTGTTGACGTTCGCTTCTCATCATTGCGAATTTCGTCAATGCGAATATAATAAGTCTTGGGATGCAGGGCTACACGAATAAAAAATTCTGCAGATTTCTGTTCGACCAATCTGGTTTCAAGTTCTCCAACCTGGTTTCCATACTCTACATACCTAAACAGCGGGTGCTCAATCGACATCTCGTTTACTACTTGATGTTGAACATCCTCTTGTTTAATGATAAGACGATTTTCAGCATGTACGCTCGTTTGAGTTCCTTTCAGCGTGCCGGATATAGATTTTTTTTCGAGTAATTCAATTTTGCTTATCGATGTACTGTCCTGATAAATTTTGAAGGTCATAAAGATAATCTCATCTGAAAAGCGATTAGCTTTTGGCATAGGCTGATGAGTGTAAACAGGCTGTGGTGTCCGGCAACATATAAACAACAATATTCCGGGAAGTAAAAAAAAAAATAGCACGAAGCAATCTCCAGAAAATAGTCAACAGTTTGATCGCGATCATCAGCAGGCTTGTTCACGTAACATCTTGAATCACATTTGGAGTTCTAGTACAACGCTATCGTTGTAATCATGGGACTGGCTTTTGCTTCGTTTATAACTAAGCGAACTCCAGACGTTTCAACCGGAGCTACCCGGAGTATGCGCTTGTAACCTATCGTTGTACCCTCTGCAATTTTCTGCCAGGCATTGTTTACCCAGGCCTCTACGTAAAAACTTTTTACACGCTGACCTGATCGAATGTATTCCTGAAGAACAACATATTTAATTTTTTGAGGACTGACCAGGTTTAATTCGAGTTGACCAGAGGTAACACCATCATCGGTAGACCAGTACGTTTTTTTATTATCATCCACTACCTGCCGTGCCGAGTATATTTCTGCATCACCACGATAGGAACTCGCTGTAACAGTAACATTTGCCGCCAGATTGGTTGTAAACTCTTGCTCCAGCAACTGTTTAAATCCTCGTAAAGAAGCCACATCATTTTCATGAAATAACCCGCGCTTATCCGGGGGAATATTCAGCAACAGTGTAGAACCCCTTCCCACCGAGGACAAGTAAATTTCGAATAACTGTTCTGGAGACTTAACAAGTGAATCTTCTTCCGCATGATAGAACCAACCTGGCCGAATAGAGACATCCACTTCGGCTGGAATCCATGCTGTTCCGTTTTCGGCACCCGTACCTAATAATTTTTCAATTCCTGCTTTGCCCGCATACAACGTATCGGGTGTAATGCTGTTCCAATTTGTTTCGCCAGCAATCCCCCTTTCATTCCCCACCCAACGCACTCCGGGTCCGGCATCGCTAAAGAAAATAATGTTGGGTTCCATGGATTTTACTAGGGAAAGAGTGTTTGGCCAATCATAGTATGTTTTACCATCAATGTTGCGCTTTTGATTCGTTCCACCATAGTAACCTGTTCCGCCATTAGCGCCATCAAACCACATCTCGTAAACAGGACCATAGTTGGTGAATAATTCTTTCAGCTGATCGCGGTAATAAGTAATGTATGGAGGTCCTCCATACTCCGCATGATTTCTATCCCAAGGCGACAGGTAAATGCCGAACTTCAATCCATATTTTTTACAAGCTTCCGAAACTTCACGTACCAGATCTCCTTTCCCATTTTTATAGGGCGAATTTTTGATTGAGTGCTCGGTGTATTGGCTTGGCCATAAACAAAAACCATCGTGGTGCTTGCAGGTAAGTATCAAACTATTAAACCCGGTTTCCTTGAGAACACTCACCCACTGTTCGGCATCGAGTTGATCGGGTTTGAACAACGATGGACTTTCACTGCCCATTCCCCACTCTAATCCTGTAAATGTATTGATGGTAAAATGAACGAACGATGTAAGCTCCATTTCATGCCATGCCATCTGTGCTTCACTTGGAACGGGACTCAACGGAGCCGGTGGTGCTACTTCCTTTTTACTGCAAGAGACGATCAGCAGTACTACCATCGATGCAAATACCTTATTCATGTTTAATGCTAATCATTTTTTTTATTTACTACGTTCTGTGGTTTGCCCGAAAGAAATGCCTGAACATTTTGAACAGCAATGTCCATCAGTCGCTGACGGGCAGCCTGCGATGCCCACGCAATGTGTGGTGTGATGATGCAATTTTTTGCCGTCAATAACGGATGATGCGGTGGCGGTGGTTCCTGAGATAAAACATCAAGACCCGCTCCAGCAATCCGTTCGCTATTGAGGGCATCGTCAAGATCACGTTCGTTAATCAGGGGACCGCGACTGACGTTAATGAGAAATGCAGAACGTTTCATTATTGATAATAATGAGTCGTTGACAAAACCTTTGTTTTGGTCATTCAGAGGACAATGCAGAGAAACAATATCCGCATCGCGAAAGCATGTGTTTAAATCAACAAAAGATACGCCCTCCATCCTGTCACGCTCAGGATGTGGATGGGAGGCAATTACTTTCATGCCCATTGCGAGGGCAATGCGGGCCACCTGTTGACCAATCTTTCCAAGTCCAATGATGCCTAGGGTTTTCCCATCAAGCTCAAGTATGGGTTTTCGCCAATAACTAAAATCTTGTTGAGCAGACCAATCACCGCTGCGCACACTCTGCGCATGCATGCCGGTATGCGATGCCAGTTCATGGATCAGGGCAAATGTATGCTGCGCCACTGATGCCGTTCCATAGGCCGGCACATTCGAAACGGTAATGTTATGCTCAGAGGCTGCTTGAACATCAACAACATTATACCCGGTGGCCAACACACCAATATATTTTAGTTGGGGTGATTGATGTACAGCTTCACGTGTAATAGGAGCTTTATTAGTTAAGACAATTTCAGCTTCCTGCATGCGTGGTAGTGCTTGCTCCGGTGTGCTACGGTCATACAATACAAGGTCACCCATAGCTCGCAATGCGTCCCAGTTTAAATCCCCGGGATTAAGGGTATAGCTGTCTAGTACAACAATCTTCATATCCGTTTGGAAGTTAAAAAAGAATTTCTGCTTTCGATCAACACGCTATGAAATCCGGAAGAAATCTGTTAGCAACTTGATGCAGCCGTGAAAAGAAGCGAAATTTGAAACTTCGAAATCAAAAACTATCATGAATAGTCATGGTCTATTTCAACCTCAGGCGGGCACTAAGGTTCTGGAACCTGTGGTAAAGCCAAAACCTTCTGTCGATACGGAAGTCATGACATCCATTGACCCTGAAATGCTCGAAGACTCCTTTGTGTACGTTCACTGTCATTGCGACTCGCAGGTAGAAGGAATGCTTATAAGGATTTGGAAAACTACTTTCCTGATTGATGCTACCAGCGGCACACGGTCGCAACTGGTGCATGCTGAAAATATTTCCTACGCGCCCTATTGGACGATGATTCCGGATAGTAGTTCCTACTCATTCTTATTGATTTTTGCAGGATTACCAAAATCCTGTCGGCAGTTTGATTTAAAGGAAGAAATTCCGCAACCGGGTGGATTTCATATCACCAACATTCCACGAAATGAAAAAGATGTGTACCACATCAATTTATTCTGAGGCATTGCTATTTCTTTTTCAGACGATTTAGCCAACGATCTGCTTCTTTCTGCCGACTGATTTTTCCTTCTTTGATGTATTGTGCTAGTTTTTCGTTCATCACACCTTTAGAAGTAAGGTGATAGGCACCACAATCCTCACACAGGTAAATGGCAATGGGTCCGTGGTTTGGTGCATAGTCATACCGGGTCCAGGCTTCAATCAGCACGTCTTCCGCAATGGCCTCACTGGCATACATTTTTTTACCACTACTGCAGGATGCCATTGTATTGGTGTTCGTTAGTTGTAAACGTTGGTAGTAGAAATCAAAATCTCAGCTTAAATTGCCGGACAAATTAAACGTTAAAATGAAGGTAGCAGAAATTCACACAAAAAAGGGAGTCATGAAGCTAAAGTTCTTTGCTGAGGACGCCCCGAAAACAGTACAGAATTTTATTGATCTGGCTGAAAAAGGTTTTTATAATGGATTGACCTTTCACCGGGTGATCCCCAACTTTATGATTCAGGGCGGTTGCCCGAATGGTATTGGCAATGGCGGCCCGGGATATCACATCGATTGTGAGTTGACAGGAGGCAATCAGTACCATGATCGCGGTGTTATTTCTATGGCACATGCCGGGCGCAATACTGGGGGGTCTCAATTCTTTATCTGCCACACCCGCGACACAACCAAACATCTTGATCGAAACCACACCGTCTTTGGAAAAGTGTATGAGGGATTAGACGTTATTGACCAAATTCGAGGTGGTGATGTGATGGAGAAAGTTGTTATCGTGGATGAAAACTAAATCATCATGAAGCCGGGATTATGCTATTTCTTCAGGTATGGCAAAATAGCCTCCCGCCAAATGGCATAACCCTCGGCATTCATATGCAGCATGTCATCGATAAATAATTCGGTTCTCGGGTGACCTTCCGCGGTAAGCATGCGGTCGTAAACATTAACAAAAGCCGTACGTTTCTGAATTTTTAAAAAGGCTTCAATCTGCTTGTTGGCAAGCGCCATCGCTGGCATCAATTGGCTTCTGCTCGGACTAGGCTTTATCGAAACAAAAACAATATTTACCTTCTTCATTTTGTCTCTAATAGCCGTGAAGAGATCAATAAAGCGCTCCGTTACAATTTCGGCTGTTACCTCACCTGCTGAAGCTAGGTCATTCTCACCGCAATAGATTACTACCTGTTTCGGCTTATACGCGATGATGATATCATTTGCATACAACATGACATCGGACAATGTTGATCCGCCAAAGCCTCTGTTAATGATGGTATATCCGGGAAAATCCTGTTGAACAGAGTTCCACATCCGGAAGGATGAACTACCAACAAACAGAATTGCTTTTTGGGGTGGAAATTGAATACTATCCTGCTTTTTGAATTCCTGTATTTCAGTCCAATATGGTTTCTGCTGTGCCCAGGTTTGGGTACTTACCATCGTGAAAAGTAATACAACAAGTTTCAGTATTTTCATTATCTGTGACTTGAGCGGTAAGAAAAAAGCAGCGATTTCGCTGCTTTGGTTTTTGTATATTATACAGTTCGTAGAAGTTTGAGTTGATCCTTTAATTGCTTTAGTTGATCGGTAGCATCGTTGATCTTCTCGTTGAACTCCGCCCGAAGGCTATCCGCATTGGATGATCGCGAGAAAAACTCAAGATTGTTTTTCCACAACGCAATGTCGTTTTCAATCTTCTGAATTTTCTTACGGATACCCTGCTCGCGTTGATAAAGTTTCCGCTCAGCCATTGGATCATTTTTAAGATCCTGAAGTTCATTTGTGAGGATGATTTTGCTCTTTTCATCGTCAGATAGATTCGGGATTGCAGCAATAAACTTCTCACATAATTCTCCGTAACGGCTTTTCGTGCTGTTCATATCATTCCGCGGTACAAAGCCGATGGAAGTATAACGCTCCTGCAAGGAGGTTAGAATGTCCATGGTGGCTGTTCCTGCCTGAATATGGTTTTCTATTTCAGAAAACAGCTCTAATTTACGTTGAAGATTTGCTGCCTGCTCCTGTTCTAATTTACCATGCTGCTCTCTTCGTTGTTCAAAAAAATAATCGCAGGCATCCTTAAATTCTTTGAATATTTTTTCCCGCAGCTTTTCCGGAACAGGTCCGATTTCTTTCCACTTCAACTGGAGTGACTTCAATTCATTGGAAGTTTTTTCCCAATCGTGACTTGCCTTAAGCGCAATGGCTTTTTGAATTAACTCCTGTTTGCGTTGTAAGTTTTGCTCACGTTCTTCATCAAGCTTCCGGAAGAAATTGTTCTTATTGTTGAAGAATGCTTTAAAGGCAGACCAGAATTTCCTGTTGACTTCCTTCGCTTTAGCGCGTGGTAGTCCACCCACAATTTCCCAGCGTTTCTGAATATCAAGAATTATTTTTGTTTTCTCGTTCCACTCTTTGATTCTGTCGGATTGATAGGTTGCAAATTCCTGAACTTCATCTGCTAACTTTAATTTCTCATCAAAATTAACCTGCAAGTCTTGTTGCATTTTACTCAGGTACTCATCACGCCTGGCATAAATAGCATCGGAGGCAGCTTTGAAACGCTGCCAAACAACTTCTTTATCTTCTCTTGGAACAGGGCCAGTATGTTTGAATTCGTGATGTAATTCATTCAGTTCACGAATCGCAGTATTGATGATTTCAACCGCAAGCAGGCGCTCAGCACGGGCGCACAATTCCAACTTTGCCTCCAGGTTTTTCTTTCGATCGAGTTCCTTCAACTCGAAGTAGATATTTTGGTGATCATAGAACCTGTCGACCAACGCATGATAATTCGCCCACAATGTTTTTGCTTGCGTACCCGGAACTGCACCGATTGACTTCCATTCCTTTTGAAGCTCTTTGAAGATTTCAAATTGTTGCGAACTTTCTGGCGAATCGATTAACTCTCGAAGCTTTTCGATAATCTCAATTTTTCTACGCAGATTGTCCTGCTTCTGATTCTCCTGTTGACGAAGAAATTGTGCTCTTCTGTCCTTGATCAATTTAAAGTTGGCCTCAAATGCAGTATCAAGATCGTCACCTCTATATTCAAAGTCATCGGGATTTGCACCGTCTTGCACGAACCTTAAGCGTGCTTCAGTTTTTTCTCTCTCCTTGATTTCATCAAAGAAAGGCTTAATCTCTTTGAGGATCAGATCAACTTTTTTAATGTTATCGTCTTTCGAGAGATCAGTGATCAGCGCTGTGAGTTGCGCTTTAGAATAGTTGCTGTAGTCAATTTGTTTGTGGTCATCCTCCAGCGTTCCCTCGGAAGATTCGTCTTTTTCGGATAAGTCAACTTCAGAATGAATAACGCCATTGACATGGTCACCTTCAAATCCTGCCCCTTGTGCTTGTTCCAACTCTTTTTCCTTTTCGATTTCCATGGTCAATTTCCATTTCGCTACGATAGAGCGCTAAGTTAGTAAAAATGATTAATTCAATCGTGGATCTACTGGATAGTTGGAGTACACGGAAAACCGACCTCCCATGTTGTCTAATGCACTTTTCCACATCAATTTTGGATCAGTATCAAATAACAATGAATCTGTCACGAAATCACATACAATCCACGAATCTTCCTCTAATTCAGTTTCCAACTGACCAGGTCCCCATCCGCTATATCCAAGGTAAAACCTGATATCACTGTGCTTAATCTGATCTGTTTCTGTCTGAAGAATCAGACTCTCAAAATCTCCTCCCCAATAAATACCTGTTGCAACTTCAACTGCGCGATCGACAGCAGTATGACGATGAATAAAATGCAGCGTATCCTGTTGGACAGGCCCACCAATATAGACGGTTTCATCAAACGTTTTCAAATCTTCCATTACTTCATTAACTCGAACAATAGATGGTTTGTTTAGGACAAATCCAAAAGACCCATCCTCATTATGCTCGCACAACAAGACAACTGTACGTTCAAAATTCGGATCAGGAAGGAACGGTTCTGAAATCAGAAGCCTGCCCTTTTCCGGTTTTACCTGGTTCTTATATTTGAAGAAATCAATCATGAAGTCTACGTTTCATCACTTGAATAAAATACTTCATATTCATCTATGCAAATCTTATTTCTTTGATAACATTTGAAACATAAATGCAACCGTATGCAAAACCTAGCTGACATCCGAAAAGAATACACAAAAGAATCGCTCGACATCTCAACGGTTAATCCGGATCCTGTGCTGCAGTTTGAACATTGGTTTGGTGAAGCCCTGAAAGCTGATGTTGCCGAACCTACTGCCATGAACCTGGCAACGGTTAATGAGCATGGTCGCCCCACATCACGTGTCGTTCTATTGAAGGGTATTGAACGCAGAAAATTTGTTTTCTACACCAATTACCAAAGTCAAAAAGGAAAGGAACTGGAATTAAATCCTGCGTGTGCCTTAACATTTTTCTGGCCTGATTTAGAAAGACAGGTAAGAATTGAGGGCTTTGCCGAGCGTGTTGATGCCGATGCATCTACGCGATATTTTCAAAGCCGCCCCCGTGAATCGCAGGTTGGAGCTTGGTCATCACCGCAAAGCTTGATGATTCAGGATCGAAAAATACTGGAGGAACGTGTAGTGAAGATGACTAAAAAGTTTGAAGGATTTGCCGTACTACCACGCCCCAATCAGTGGGGAGGATATCAGGTGGAGCCCATGTTGTTTGAATTCTGGCAGGGCCGCCCCAACCGGTTACATGACAGAATTCAATTCACCAAAGTGGAAAACTCCTGGAAAATCCACAGGCTTGCGCCTTGATTAAAGAAGGTGATAAAGGGATTTTACACCTGGGAACCTCCTGATGGTAAAGCCCTCACCGTACTTAGCGCCAATCGCGTGTCCAAATTCAATAGCGCGTGCTTCAATCATTTTCAGGAAACCGGGATTGGAAATATAGGTCTCCGGTTCATTACTCGCAGGGTCATAAAATTGGGTTTTGAATGCTCTGATGGCTTTCATTTTTGTTTCCCAATGATCCGAAACATCAACAATAAAGTCTGGTTTGATAAACTGACTTTGAATGAAATGATAAACGGCTTTAGGTCTCCAGGCTTGTTGTTCTTGATCATTTCTGTCAGTTGTTAGAATTTTTGCCAGTCCTGAAAGGAAGCAGGCATCAGCAACGAGCGAAGCACCCTTTCCATGATCGGTGTGACGATCGTAAATAGCGTTTGTTAAAACAATATCAGGCTGAAACCTGCGCAAAGCCTGAATAACAATTCGCTGTGTATCCGCATCGTTCTGAAAGAACCCATCTTTTAGCTGGAGGTTTTCTCTCACGGTTAAACCTAGAATTTTGGCAGCAGCTGCCGCTTCCTCATCCCGTATTTCAGCGGTGCCGCGTGTACCTAATTCACCGCGCGTCAAGTCCACAACAGCTACTTTATGACCCATCGCCACATGACTGACAATTGTTCCACCAGCACCCAGTTCGGCATCATCAGGATGAGCTGCGATGACAAGAATATCTACTTTCATGCGTGGGCAGTCTCCATTTCTTTAGCTGCCAAAAATTTCTCGGCATCAAGAGCTCCCATGCAACCTGTTCCTGCGGCTGTAATTGCCTGGCGGTAAACTTTATCTGCAGCATCACCTACAGCAAAAACTCCTTCAATGTTAGTTTTGGATGAACCCGGAATCACTTTAATGTAACCGGTTTCATCCATATCCAGAAAGTCTTTGAAAATGTCAGTATTGGGCTTATGCCCAATGGCCAGGAAGAAACCCTGCACTGAAATTTCTTTCGACTCGCCTGTTTTGTTATTCTTCAATCGCACACCGGTAACACCCGAGTCATCACCGAGTATTTCATCTGTTTCTGTATTCCAATGCACTTCAATGTTTGGAGTATTTATTACCCGTTGTTGCATTATCTTAGAAGCACGCATCTCATCCCGTCTTACAATAAGGTGAACCTTGGTGCAAAGCTTCGAGAGGTAAGTTGCTTCTTCAGCAGCAGAATCTCCCGCACCAACAACAGCCACTTCCTTTCCGCGATAGAAATATCCATCGCAAACAGCACAGGCAGAAACACCTTTGTTATTAAACTTTTCTTCCGATGGAATTCCCAAATATTTTGCAGTTGCACCTGTAGCTATAATAACAGTCTCCGCTATGATTTCAGTATTCTCATCGACAACTACTTTGTGTGGATAGCCTGAAAAATCAACCGATGTAACCATACCGTAATTGATCACGGTACCAAAACGCTCGGCCTGTTTTTGTAGATCCATCATCATCTGTGGGCCATTGATACCCTCTGGATAGCCGGGGAAATTCTCAACATCATTCGTAGTGGTGAGTTGGCCCCCGGGCTGGCCCCCTGTATACAGGATTGGCTTTAGACCGGCTCGCGCTGCATAAATGGCAGCCGTATAACCTGCTGGTCCAGAACCAATAATGAGAACTTTTACAGATTCGGTGTTCATATTTTCCAAATGTTAAAAAAGTTGATAAAGTAAAGGGCCTCACTGGAGACCCTTATAATTTTGGTAAATTCAGTAATCTTTAACCCAGGTAAGGCTTCAAAGCTTTACTTCTGGATGTATGTCGTAACCGCCTGATAGCCTTTTCTTTGATCTGTCTGACACGTTCCCGGGTGAGGTTAAATTTCTCCCCGATTTCTTCGAGAGTCATGGCGTGCTCACCATTCAGACCAAAATACAAGGTGATAACATCAGCCTCACGTTGGGTCAAGGTAGAAAGCGCACGCTGTACTTCTCTCCGGAGAGAGTCATTCATCAAGCCTGAGTCAGGTGTTTCTTCACTGTCATTTTCTAAAACATCCAGCAGACTGTTTTCTTCCCCCTGAACAAATGGAGCGTCCATGGATACATGCCGTCCGGAGATTTTCATGGTATCAACAACTTCCGCGGTTGTCACGTCAAGTACTTCAGCAAGTTCTTCCGGAGAAGGCTCGCGTTCGTATTTCTGTTCTAGTTCAGAAAAAGTCTTTGATATTTTATTCAACGATCCTACACGGTTCAAGGGCAAGCGAACAATTCTGGATTGTTCTGCCAATGCCTGAAGTATGGATTGACGAATCCACCACACCGCATATGAGATAAATTTAAAACCACGTGTCTCGTCAAATCGCTGAGCAGCTTTAATCAAACCAAGGTTTCCTTCATTAATCAAATCGCCCAATGAAAGGCCCTGATTCTGATATTGCTTCGCAACAGAAACCACAAATCGAAGATTAGCTTTTGTAAGCTTCTCCAAGGCAATCTGATCACCTTCTTTAATGCGCTTCGCTAATTCAACTTCCTCATCCGGAGTAAGCAAATCTACCTTGCCAATCTCCTGAAGATATTTGTCCAGCGACTGGCTCTCACGGTTGGTAATTTGTTTACTAATCTTAAGCTGTCTCATGCTATGTTAGATTCGATTAATGAACAATATAGTGTTAAAAGATAGTTCCTGTCAATTCGAAGATACAACGATTATTCAGTTGGCGATGTTTCCTTTTTTGGAGGTCTTGGCAGGAGCACTTTTCTGGAAAGACGATATTTACCGGTTTTCTTATCGACTTCAATAAGCTTAACCTTAACCTCCTCACCTACTTCCATCACACCTTCCATATTCTCCAGACGCTCCCATTTGATTTCTGAAATGTGCAACAAGCCATCTTTACCCGGCATAAATTCAACGAATGCGCCAAACGGCATGATAGACTTAACTTTACCATCGTAAACCTCGCCAACCTCTGGAATGGCCACAATGCCTTTAATTCTTCCTAAGGCCTTATCCATTGCCGTTTTATCAGTAGCGAAAACACTCACCACTCCTTTTCCATCAACTTCTTCAATTACCACTGTAGCGCCTGAAGTATTTTGGATATCCTGAATCACTTTACCTCCAGGACCAATTACTGCACCGATCATCTCTTTCTCAATGGTGAGTGTATGAGCACGAGGAGCATGAGGTTTTAGGTCTGCACGGGGTGCTGCTAAAGCTTTCTTCATTTCATTCAGGATATGAAGTCTTCCCTCTTTAGCTTGAAGAAGAGCCTCTTTCAAAACCTCATATGTAAGTCCGTCAACTTTAAGGTCCATTTGGCAGGCTGTGATACCCTTCTCAGTTCCCGTAACTTTAAAGTCCATATCCCCCAAGTGATCTTCATCTCCCAAAATATCAGACAGGATAGCATATTTACCTGTTTCGCTATCGGAAATCATACCCATAGCAATACCAGAAACAGGGCCTTTTACCGGCACACCGGCATCCATCAAGGCGAGTGAACCAGCACAAACCGTTGCCATTGATGATGAACCATTTGATTCCAGAATATCAGAAACAACTCGGATGGTATAAGGATTTTCTGCGTCAGCAGGAAGCACTTGCTTCAGTGCCCGCAGAGCAAGATTTCCATGACCAACTTCCCTTCTTCCGGGTCCTCGGTTTGGTTTTACCTCACCTGTTGAAAAGCCAGGGAAATTATAATGAAGAATGAATTTGTTGGAACCTGAGATCATGGCTCCGTCAATCATCTGTTGGTCCATCTTGGTTCCCAACGTAACCGTTGTAAGCGATTGTGTCTCACCACGGGTAAAGACTGCAGATCCGTGGGGTGAAGGAAGATAATCAACTTCGCATGATATCTGTCTGATTTCTTTGGTCTTACGACCATCTAAACGAACGTTTTGATTAAGTACCAGATCGCGTGCTGCTTTCTTCTCAATTTCCTTGTAATACTTCTTTACCAGGTCTTTATTGATGGTTGTATCTTCAGGGAGAGATTCTAAATAGTCGCTGAGGATTTTCTTGAAACCATCGCCCCGCTCTTTCTTATTCTTCGTCAGCTTTGAAGCATGTTCGTATGCTTTGTCATACATCAGCTTCCACAATTCCTGACGTAGGCTCTCATCGTTTGTTTCGTGGCTATAGGTTCGCTTTACAGTCTTACCAACGGCCTCGGCCAATTCAATTTGAACTTTACATTGGTCGATAATAGCAGCGTGGGCTACACGAAGAGCTTCTACCATATCATCTTCACTTACCTCTTTCATCTCCCCTTCTACCATCAAAATATTTTCAATGGATGCTCCCACCATCAAATCAATATCGGCTCGTTCTTTTTCGGCCATGGTTGGATTGACAATAAACTTGCCATCCACACGAACAACCCGAACTTCAGAAATAGGGCCCTGAAACGGAATATCCGAAATAGACAATGCAGCTGATGCAGCAAAGGCTGCTAATGAATCAGGCAATGCATTTGCATCTCCTGAAATCAAATAGATCATCATTTGGGTCTCCGAATGATAATCACTTGGGAAAAGTGGGCGTATAGCACGATCAACCAGACGGCTGATCAGAATTTCGTAATCAGACAGTTTACTTTCGCGCTTCAAAAAGCCTCCGGGAACTTTACCCGTAGAAGCAAACTTCTCTTGATAGTCAACTGATAATGGAAGGAAGTCAATACCTTCTTTTGCGTCCTGTGATGAGACAACGGTTGCCAACAACATGGTATTACCCATACGCAATACGACTGAACCATCTGCCTGGCGGGCAAGTTTACCGGTCTCAAGGGTAACTTCCCTGCCATCGGGTAGTTTACACGATTTTGAAATGACTGTAGAATTCATAAATGATGAGTTAAAGGAAGAGCCTTCACCAGGCCATCCTTGGATTAAAAATGAAAAAGGGGAACCATTGTTTTGGTTCCCCGGGGAATGTTATTTTCTTAACTGGAGCTCTGCTATGATTGATCGATAGCGCTCGATGTCAGTGCTTTGAAGGAAATTGAGGAGTTTCTTACGCTTTCCTACCAATTTCATCAAACCTTGTTGAGTGGAGAAATCCTTCTTGTTCTCTTTCAGGTGCTCCGTTAAATGATTAATACGGTGCGTAAACAATGCAACTTGAGACTCTGGTGAACCAGTGTCTTCTTTTTTCTTACCAAAGCCGTGTTTCTTAAACAGATCCTGCTTGATTTCAGTGGTCAAATACATCGCAAAAAATTATTTTATTCTTTATTTCAGGGGGCAAATGTACTCGAAATATGCTCATAAATCAAAATCTGACTGGAAATTTTCATGAATTTAAGCACGTTTCCACGACACCTTCTTACGTGTTTCCAGCCATTTGCGGACTTTATCAAACACAACCGCATAAAAATCGGACTCGAACAAGCGAGCATCAATCCGAGCTTGCCGCAGAAAGAAAGCTCCAATCAGAAAGAGTACAGCATCTGCCGCGAAAATACAGGTCACTACTGGAAAGAACCCTTGCTTGGCTATTTTCTCACCTTGCATGGATAGGACATAGTAGATGATAAAGAAGAGAATCGAGACGAGAAACGGCATGCCCAATCCGCCTCTTTTGATAATCGCACCAAGAGGCGCGCCAATCAGGAACATGGCAATGCATGCCAATGAACTGGCAATAATCTTATGCCACTGAATAGCATAAATTGTTAGCTCTTTGTTGTAATTATCAATCTGGCTATTGGTGTTCATGACCTGACTTTTTATCTGGCGAGCCATATTGGTAGCACTCTTAACAATACTCTTATCAGGGTTCATCATAAAAAGGCTGTCGAGCAACTTTAGGGTCACTGAATCCCCAAGTGTTTCCTTTCGGGTTAGTTCTTGTTTAGTTCTATCGAGAACAATCGAATCTGGATTGTTGCCTTCTTCACTATCCAATTCCTTATTCCTGCTTAGTTTTCTGCCGGCCGGATTTCCTTTTTCTTGGAGTATGGGATTTTGAATAACAGGATCAGGTACGACTGAGCCACCATACCTTTTGGTATACAGGGAGTCTTTTTTTATTTCAAATGCTATGACTTCCGGAGGCATAATAACTGTCTCTGTTCGCGAAAAAAAAGAAAAGAAAGTTTGCCGGAATTTGTAATGATTCAGGCGCTGCTGCATGACCTGTGCTTGAATCGAATCAATATCCTGATTGAGTTCGTTAAGATTGCGCATGATCCGGTTTCCCTGAAACCATTTTTTATCGGTTCGTTCCAGTTGAAATGAGGATAAATCAAAAACAGCCTGTGTCTTATCAAATCTACTTCGTGTTAAAGACTCAGCTGACTTTCCGCGCTGGCCAGTCATTTCACGTTCCTTACTCGAGCCTTCGGTGTAATGGTAACCCCGAAACAATTCAAGTTTCAGATACCGCTCATTCAGAATAGTATACATCTTACCCGAATCAGCAATGGTAACCTCTTTATTGCCATCGTTTTTGCGATGGTCATAAATGACTACATCCCTAAAGGTGATACCATCTGGAAATTTTTTATTGACTTTTATACTAATACCGGGAATCCCATCGTAAAACGCACCCTCCTGAAGTTCGAGTGCTGGTTTCTTTTGCTTGATGTCATATAACAAACTATAAGCTTCAAGTGCCGCCTTTGGAACCATATAATTATTGGCAAGGAATGCCATGACCGTAAGGAACACAACGAAGAGAAAGATCGGCTGAAGCACCCTGATCAATGATATGCCCGCACTTTTTATAGCTGTTAGTTCGAAATGCTCGCCAAGATTTCCAAAGGCAATCAGAGAGGATAGTAAAACAGCTAGCGGCATGGCTGTAGGGATAGTAAATACCGCGAAGTAAAAAAACAACTGACCAATTACTCCCCAGTCTAAACCCTTTCCGATGATATCATCAAAATACCGAAGCATATTGATGTTCAGCAGTATGAATACGACTACCAGAAAGGTGATGATAAACGGCCCAACAAAGGAGTCAAGTACTAGTTTGTCGATCTTTTTCATGCTGGCCAAAAGGCTCAAAAATAAAGCCAAAGATAGGCTTCAGAAAACGAAATATTAGCCACCAACAGTTTTTCGAAGCGCATCAATCAGGCTATCCCAAAGGTCTTGAAGTTCTTTCATGTCATCAAAATCAGAATAATCAAAAACTTTAAGAAAAACGGATTGAGTTAATTCATTGAACTCCAGTCTTAATTCAAAGTAAGAAGGATCCTTTTCATCCTGTTCATTTTCTGGAAGGAATTCAAACCTGACAAAATGATTGGTACGGTGTGCCACTTGCTTTGCTTTGTGCTCGTCATTGTCCCAAAAAAATATGTAGCTCTTGTCCTGATTATTAATATTTACGTCATCCGCAAACCACTCTGCCAGACCGCTGGCTGTTTGTATATATGGATAAAGCATCTTGATTGATGCGTGTATCTCATAATCGGCTGTGAACAATCTTTTCTTCGCCATGCTGAGGGTAGCCATGTGTTTGTTGTTTCGATTTTAAGTTAACCATTTTTTAAACACAGTAAAATAAAAATATCGGACTTGGAAGAATGTAATCAAAGTTTGTAAGTTTGCGCTCCCAAAAAGCAGAAGGGAAGCATCCCCTTGAAGGTTTGTTTGGAGTTTGACCTCGGACGGAGGTTATCCTATTATTTGGAAGTTAATTGCTTTGGCGCTTTCTCGGCAGGCTAAGCTGTCCCGATAGCTGTCGGGAAGAACGTTGGATTCATATCCACCACAGGCGGACGGGAGTTCAACCTTAAAAGAAAGAAGTTTATTGTTTGTTTATGGCGCGGTAGCTCAGGTGGTTAGAGCGTTGGATTCATAACCCAAAGGTCGGGGGTTCAACTCTCCCCCGCGCTACAATTCAGAGCAGCTTCGGCTGCTCTACTTGTTGTTATGTACCATGTTTACATTCTTTACAGTCCAACCTTTAACAAGACCTATGTCGGCTTTACTTCCGATCTGGAACAACGTT
>JAEUUG010000014.1 GCA_016787565.1 Cyclobacteriaceae bacterium | reverse complement strand
TTGTTTATGCTGAGACATTTTTATCCAAAGAATTAGCTTATTCCCGTGAGCGGGAAATAAAGAAATGGAAAAGCAGGAAGCGGATTGAAAAGCTCATAGCTGTTTCAGAGCATCCCGACCAATAAGTCGGGAGGGTCGGGGATTCGAATCCCTCAACTCCCACAAAAGCCTCACTTTGCTGAGGCTTTTTTCTTTTCGTAAAACGCTTTCTTGCGGTTCTGTACTTTGAAACCTGACCTTTATCAGTGCTTCCCAACGTATCTTCTTTCATTTTTATACACTTTAAAATTATTGGTATGAAAGAGAAATTCTTGGTAATCCTCATTTCAGGGATTTTAGTGAATAATACACTCCTTGCCCAAACCGCTTATTCCCCACAAAAACTTACTGATTTTACCATGCAGGCGAGTGCGTTGGTGGCTGACGATGGCAGTAAATTGTCTGATCCCGCGTATCGCTCACCCATTTATTGGTTTCCGGTAAGGGTTCCCACCACTGTGCTCAGCGGCCTGGTCGCCAATCGGGTTTATCCTAATCCGTATGAAGGTCTTAACAACATGCTCATTCCCGATGCCTCGGATGAATTCAACAAACAGTACCAACTGGAGAAATACAGTCACCTGCCGGGCATTGGTAATCCGTGGAAGAAACCGTATTGGTTTCGAACAACATTTCATGTATCCACAACGGGCGATAATAATTATCACCTGATGTTGAAAGGCATCAACTACCGGGCAGAGGTGTGGCTTAATGGAATACGCATCGCGGACTCAACGCAGTTGGTGGGTATGTTTGCTGAATATGAACTGCCCGTAACCCGACATATCAAGAGTGGAGCGAATGGTCTGGCCATCAAGATTTATCCACTCGATTTTCCCGGCTTACCGGCACGTGAGCAACTCAAAATCTTCGATGACTTTTATGAAAATGGTGGACCTATCGGAGACATCGGTAAAAATGTGACCATGCTCTGCTCTGTCGGTTGGGATTGGATGCCCCCCGTACGGGATCGGAACATGGGTATTTGGCAGCCGGTCTATTTACGCACTACAGGTGATGTAAAAATTAATTACCCCACTATCAGCACGCAGCTCTCGCTGCCGGATACCTCTTCGGCCAGTCTCACACTTGAACTTGCGTTACAGAATCTGAGCAACAAACCTGTGGATGGTAAACTAAACGTGAACATACGACCTGACAACTTCACCGGTAATGCCATTGCGTTTACATACGCTGTTCAGTTAACGCCACAGTCCATTACAAAACTTAAACTCACACCTGCTCAGATAAAGCAACTGCGCATTCAATATCCTGCGTTGTGGTGGCCATTAGGATACGGCAAGGCTAACCTTTATCGCGTCACCATCCAGGTTGAAACGGTGTCGGGAGTAAGTGATGAGAAAACCATTTTTACCGGTATACGAACCGTATCGTCAAGCGCTGTCAAAACTAAAAATTCAGTTCGCAGAGATTTTTTTGTGAATGGAAAGCGCATCCATTTGGTAGGAGGTGCCTGGGTTCCCGACATGATGCTCCAAAATGATTCGTTGCGCATTGCCCGCGAACTTCAGCTCGTTAAAAATTCAAGTCTAAACCTGGTACGCATCTGGGGTGGAGGTGTCACCCCTTCAGATATATTTTTTGATTTGTGCGATCGCCTGGGGTTGATGGTGTGGAATGACTTCTGGGTAACGGGAGATACGCAAGGGGAATTCAAGGGATCGCCCAACTGGCCGCTGGAAGGTCATGTGTTCATTAATAATGTAACGAGTACCATCTATCGCATCCGCCATCATGCGAGTTTACTGGTATGGACAGGCGGCAATGAAGGTCATGCACGCAAGCCGTTGTACGATGCCATGCGCGATAGTGTAGCCGGTATAGATGGAACGCGTCCCTTTATTCCAAGCTCGTCCGGTTTTGCCAAACTCCCTTCAGGCTGGAAGGGGTCATGGCCTGACAATCAACCTTCCGGAGTATATAGTGGTGGTCCGTATACCTGGAAAGATCCTGCGGTCTATTATGATCTTGTAGCGAAATCACCCGACTGGGTATTTAAAGATGAAACCGGAATTCCATCGCAGCCTCCCTTCACAACATTACCAAAAATTATTCCTAACCTCGTTTGGGATAGAAAATCACCTTTTCCATTCAATGACACGTGGGGCTACCACGATGCCGCTACAGGCAACGGGCGCTATGATTTGTATTATGAAGAAATGGTGCAGCGCTTTGGCAAGCCAACAACGATGGAGGATTTTTCTGACAAAATGCAATTGATGAATGCCATGGGATACCAGAGCATATTTGAAGCAGCTCAATCACGGCTAAATGAAACCGGTGGCGTGATGTTGTGGAAATTGAATCCTGCCTTCCCCAGCGTGATCTGGCAAATTTATGATTGGTACATGTTGCCCAATGCCGGATATTATTTCATCCGGAATTCTGTTGCCCCGCTGCACCTTCAATTTAACCGCACGACTAATGACATTGATTTGGTGAACCGCACCTACCAAACGCAAACCATGACAGCCGAAGTCCAGTTGTTGGATATTCAGGGCAAAAAACTTTTTAGTGCACATGACCAATTGACGATCGCAGGACCTTCTGTACTGAAATGGATATCGCTATCATCCTGGAAAAAAACAAGCGGAATTCAGTTTGTATTGCTTCGCTTGCGCGATAAGGAAGATAAACTGATCAATGCGAATTGTTATTGGTTAGAAAACCAAAACAATTTCACATCACTTTCGACTATGCCCAAGGCGTCAGTGTCAGTTAAAGCATCATCCACACCATCAGTTGGTAATCGGGTAATTACTCTTCAACTGCAAAACAACTCCACTGCTTTGGCTTTCTTTACGCGCGCCCAGTTGTTGAATGATTCGGGCGATGAATTATTGCCATCGTATTGGTCGGATAACTACGTAACCCTGAAGCAGGGTGAGCAGCAAACGATTACCGTGTGGCTGGATTCCGCTCAGGATAAACCTGCTTCGATCCGTGTTTCAGGATGGAATGTTGTGGAGCAGATTATCCCGATCGGCCCTTGATAAAATTACTCACTGCGCAATGAATTCACCGGATTAGAACGTGCTGCCCGCAAGGCTTGTGTGCTCACAATGATCAGCGCAAAGGTAAGGGCAATAATTCCAGTAAGCGGAAAAATCCACCACGCTATTTCCGTGCGAATAGTATAACGCTCCAAGTATGTGTCCAGTGCCCACCAGGCAAATGGAGAAGACAACAGAAACGAGATTATCACCAGGATTGAAAAATCTTTTGACATCAATCCAACGAGGTTTGGAACAGAAGCACCCAAAACTTTTCGTATGCCGATTTCTTTCGTGCGCTGTTCAGCTGTGAACGAAGCGAGGCCAAACAATCCCAGTCCGGTGATGATAATGGTGAGTGTTGCAAACAAACTGGCCAGTGTGCTGGTGAGGTTGAGTGTTGTAAACTTTTTCTGAAACTCTACATCCGCAAAGCGATATTCAAAAGGATAGGCGGGTGCATGTTTTTCAAAAATAGTTTTCACCGTATGGATGGAGGCAGGTAAGTCCTGTGTTTTTTTCAGCCGTACCGTAACGGCATCAATCCACTCCGGATCGAGAATAATAAACATGGGTTTGACCGGTTGAAACGGAGATCCCATCAGCACATCATCCACCACGCCAATCAGTTTGCGCTTGCCACCCCACAGGTCGAGTTCAGTACCGATCGGGTCTTTGAGCGCCATCAGTTGGAGTGCGGCTTTGTTGATGAGAATGGAGGCCGTATCACTTTTAAAGTCTTCGGAGAAATCACGTCCTTCAATTACTTTTATCCCCATTGTTTTGGTATAATCATATTCGGTAGCGATGGTTGTAAAGATTACTCTGAGTTCTTCCGGCTTGCCGGGCCATCCCAGAAAATTATTGGAGTTGATGTCTGTAATCGTACTGTTCGATTTGGTTACAGCCTCCACTACTCCCGAATTCAACAAGTCGAGTTTGATGGCCTTATAATTTTTGGCTACTTCGTTGGTGTAACTTACAGCCATTAAGTTTTCCTGATCGTATCCAAGTGAGCGGCCCTTCACTAACTGTATTTGTTGATAGATCACAATCGTACCGATGATCAGCAAAATGGAAAAACCAAATTGCAAGGTGACCAATACCTTGCGTGGTGTGGTTGCACCTTTGCCAACAGTAGGTTTTCCTTTCAGCACTTGTACGGGTTGGAAAGATGAGAGGTAAAAAGCGGGGTAGCTTCCGGAAATAATCCCCGTTAGGAAAATCATACTTAGCGAAAAAATCCAGAATTGTGAAGACGTGTAGTCGATGAATAATTTTTTCTGCACCAGGTCATTGTAGTATGGCAGCAGCAATTGCGCTATCAGTATCGCGATAGCAAAGGCGATGAGCGATATAAAAGTAGATTCACCAATAAACTGAAATATGAGTTCGTGTCGTCTGGAACCTACACTTTTGCGAATCCCCACTTCACGTGCTCTGCGTTCGCTTCGGGCTGTTGCCAGGTTCATGAAATTTATACAGGCAATAACGATGATGAAAATGGCAATGATGGTAAACATTTGCACGTAGTCATTCATGCCGCCTGTTTCGATGCCGTTGTCGAAATTACTGTGCAGCCGCCACCGCAGCAGCGGATAAAGGAAATACTCGGGCTTGGTGTCTGTTTCGCCATGTTCCTGCAGCATGTTGCGTACAGATTTTTCTACCGTAGCATGATTGGAGGGGTCATTCAATTCAGCAAAGACCTGAAAGCTGTAGTTGCCCCAGTTGGTAGTATTTCTCCGCACCCAGTCGTTGGTTTGCTCCCGAAATTTCCAGGGCATCAGGAAATCGAACTGGAAGGAAGAGTTGGTTGGAATATCTTTTAAAACACCCGTTACTTTCAATTCATGCTCATTGTCAATCCGGATGATCTGGTTGATGGGCTCCTCATCTCCAAACAACGCCCTGGCCGTTGATTCGGTGATGACAATCGAGCGCGGGTCGTCCATCACTTGTTCTGCATTTCCTTTCACTAAGGGAAACTCGAACATTTCTAAAAATTCTTCACTGCTCCAATACCCTCTTTTCGTGAGCCTGTTTTCATTCACGGTCAGCAAGTGATCGCCACCCCAATCGGTAACCACCATGCGTTTGATGTTACTATCGGCTGTTTTGAAGGCTTCATAGGTGGGAAGCGGCACAGAAGTCCAAGAACTAATCTTCCCATCAAAATGTGCTTTCACCCACACCTGGTAAAGACGGTCGGCCTTTGGGTGAAATTTGTCGAACGACTTTTCATCGGCAACCCAAAGCAAAATGAGAATGCTGCAGGTAATGCCAATGGCCAGTCCGGCAATATTAATAAAGGAGTAAAACCCGTTTTTGAACAGATTTCGTACAGTTATCAAAACATAGTTTTTAAACATGGCGGTGGGATTATCTCGGTATACTGATCTAAACTGAAAAGGTTAACAAAAGGTGATAACTATTTTCAGCCTGATGTTCTTGCCAATGACTTTTTTCAAGGCCATCGGGTTGCATGGTAGATGCTGGCAACCAGGAAAAAGTTGAGATTTGATCTTTATATGTCATGTTGCCATTAATGCACGAGCAGGAGGCAACGATTGCCTGAAAAAGTTATATTTTTGCGCCCGCATGAAAAAAATAATAGAATCCAGAAAACTTCTTGGTGTAGATAAAGAGGTTGATCTAAAGGAATTGAAGACCCTTTATCGTAACCTGATGAAGGACTGGCATCCGGATAGATTTCAGGATAACCATGAAGCGAAGCTGGAAGCTGAAGAAAAAAGCAAAGCCTTTATTGAGGCCTATCATTTATTGGTAAGTGTTGCACCTGAAACGCATGCCCAGCAATTGGAACAATATACGGAAGTTATTACCTCATCCAGAATGGTTGACTTTCAATACAAAGCCCAGACCTTGCAGATCAATTTTGTGGATGGTAGCAGCTATGAATATTTTGGTGTTCCTAAAAACATCTATATCAAATTGGTTAATTCCGATACGCCCGATCGTTTCGGACGCAGACACATTTATCATTCGTATATCTATCGAAAAGTAAGCAAGGCGATTTCGGCTTGAGTTGAAAATAAAAAGCTCCGGGTTAATGTTCTCCCGAAGCTTTTATATGGAACGTTCAATCCATTATTTTCTCTTCAATTGAAATCTTGCTTTTTGATTGCCTACGGTTAGTGTAAAGTATCCATCTTCGAGCAACTGCGTACCTGTTTTATCCGGGAATGATAAGCTTTCATTGGGACGAATAATGAAGGAGAACTCAGTAGACTCACCAGGCTTGATTACTTTCTTGTCGTAAAATTTTAAATCACGAACGGGGCGTGAAAGACTTGCCACCTCATCGTGCAGAAACCACAGCACAGCTTCTTTACCTTCACGATTCCCCGTATTTTTTACCGTTATGGTTGCTTTGATTTCTCCTGAATCGGAAGTGATTACCGAATCACTCAAGGTGACAGGACTGTACACAAACGTGGTGTAGCTTAATCCCGATCCGAACGGAACCAGACAAATCGGATTTGGAATTTCATGCGCCAGCAATACTTCACTGATCTTGTGATTGTGGGGCACTAAACGATTGACTTCTTTGGGAAAGTTGAAACTCATTTTCGCGCTGGGATTTACCTTTCCGCTAATGATTTCGGCTACAGTTTGCCCGCCTTCAAAGCCGGGTAGTCCGCCAAAAAGAACAGCATTACAGCCCTCATAAATTTTCGTAATCACGCGTGGTCTTCCACTGATCATGACGAGAATCACAGGTTTCTTGGTGGCTTGTGCTAGTTGCACCAACGCCAACTGATCTTCGGGCAGGTTAATGTCCTGAATGCTTCCGAAGCCTTCTGAATAGGCAGGCTCACCTACAACTACCACAATGGCATCAGCTTTTGATCCCTGTGCTTTCAGTTCATTTGCATTGACCGCAAGGGTTACACGTGAACCGGAAAATTCTTTTTGCAATCCGGTGAAAACCGTATGCATCTCTTTCGGGTAAAGTGTTTCATCGCTGGTCATCCAGCGCAAGGTCCATCCTCCACCCAGGGCACTTTTTGAATTGGCATTTGGTCCGGCAACCACAAGGTTTTTGATTTTTGATGGATCAAGGGGAAGTGTATTGTCATTCTTCATCAACACGATGGATTCGCGTGCAGCCTCCAATGCTTTCGCACGATTTTCAGGTGAACCAATCCGGTTAAACCGATCATTGCGCGGATAAGGATTTTCGAACAAACCAATTTCCAGTTTCATTCGCAGGATGCGCGATACGGATAGATCAATTCGTTCTTCGCTAATCTTTCCTTCTTTTACCAGTGCGCGAAGCTGATCGCCAAAATCAGTGGTGTAAGGAGTCATGGCCATATCAATTCCTGCCGTGATGGCCTGGTAGGTTGCATCACGTTCATCAACAGCTGTTCGGTGATTGCGGTATAATCGAATGATGTCTTCCCAGTCGGTTACAACAACGCCTTTGAATTTTAATTCATCGCGCAAAAGCTGGGTGAGCAATCGTGTAGAAGCGTGAACCGGTTCGCCATTTACTTCGCCACTGTTCACCATCACGGTTTTAATTCCGGCATCAATAGCAGCTTTAAAGGAAGGCACGTGGTATTCGTACATGGCTTGTTCCGACATGTCGGTTTCACCGCGATCCCAACCATATTTGGGATCGGAATAACCAAGAAAATGTTTGGCGGTTGCAGCAATTTTGTACGGAGCAATTTCTGTTTCTCCTTGTACGGTTTTTACATAAATGGAAGCCATCGTCTTCGATACATAGGGAGATTCGCCCAGGGTTTCATAGTAGCGGCCCCACAACGGAGTGCGGGCCAGATCCAACACGGGAGCAAAAAGCCATTGATGTCCGATATCAGCTGTTTCAATTGCTGTGACGTGCGCCATATCAGCAGGGAACTGATTGTTATAGGTTGCAGCCATGTTGAGAGCATGCGGAAATACTGTTCCGCCTTCCAGGTAATTTGGCCCGTGCATATGATCAACACCATAGATGATCGGTATTTTCAAACGCGATACTTCCATGTTTACTTCTTGAATGTCTTTGTAAAACTGATACCACGTTGCAGGTGGTTCGGCAACACCATTCAGAAATGATCCGACATAATATTCGCGCAGAATTTTCCGCAGCTTCGCGGTATCCACTTTTGTGGTGATGCTCAAGTCGCTGCCGGCACCCCAATTAGATTCGGTTACAATGGTGGAGTTGTTGAGCTGTGTCATTTGCCCAATTTTTTCTTCGATGGTCATCTCCTGCAACAGGTCATCAATTTTTTGTTCGATGGCCGGGTTATCACTGCGTTCGAATTGTCGTCTCTCTGAAAGCGAAAGCGACTTCTCTTCTCTAGAAGAATCGGGTACAGTGCAACCAACAACGAGCAGCACGACAACGGCAACGTGTAAGAGATTTTTTTTTGGGATGCAAAACATGGTTTAAGGATTTAATTTCGGGAGATGAAGGTAAGAAAAACTTACCCTGAGCGGAGGGTGGGCGGAAAAACTTTATGATTATTTTAATTGCTATTTTTCTCTAATAAGGAGATGGACTCACACTTGTCCAGCCACCATCCACCACAAGTGTTTGTCCGGTGATATGGCCGGCCTGAGGCGATACCAGAAAGAGAGCCGCACTGGCAATATCGTGTGTACTGGCAGGCTTGCCAATGGGTGTGATGCGCGACCATATTTTTTCATATTCCGGATCACTCCTGGTTCGTTCGGTGATGGTGGCTCCAGGAGCAATAGCATTAACGGTTATATTGTAGCAGGACACTTCCTCGACCAGATTTTTGGCCAGCATTTCGAGCGCAGCTTTGCTCATACCATACGCTGCCAGATTTTTGTGGGCCTGGTGCCCGGTGACAGAAGACATGAATAAAATTCTTCCACCATTTCCCTGTTCTTTCATTTGTCGCGCGGCCAGTTGTGCAAGAAAAAAACTTCCGCCCAGGTTCACCTTCATTACGGTGGCAAAGTCTTCCGGTTTGTATTCCAGAAAATTTCCGAATAGGGTAATCCCGGCATTGGCAATAGCGATATCAACATGACCAAATTGTTTTACAGCTTCATCTATCATTTCCTGGATGAAGCTTACATCCGCGCAATCACCTGACATGGGAACGCAGATACCATGTTCTTGTTTAATGGATCGTGCTGCTTCTTCCGCTAATGTTGTTTCGCGATCGTTCAGGATAATGCTTGCACCCTGAGCAGCAAGTTGCCGGCAAATTTCCAGCCCGATGCCCTGCCCGGATCCCGTAACGATTGCAGTTTTATTTTTAAAAGTACTCATCCAAAGGTGTAGCCCATTATTCTGATTGTAATGATTCTCTATAAAGATGATAAAATTTCCGTTTTGTTATTCAGGTTGCCACCTTTCTATTTCTACATTTGATTGGATTAAATACGTAGCCATGAATGCTATTTTCAAGAAACTCAACTATAAGGATCAGGGAGTGTTGCACATTATCAATGCGCCTGAAATTTTTAAAAAGGAAATGAACGAGGTGGCTCATCTCGCCAGTATTAAAACTTCCCTTTCCGGAGTGAAATCTGTAGCATTTTTTCTCGCCTTTGTAACGAAGCAAAGCGAAGTGGATTCGTTGACAAAAAAAATTACTCCCTTACTGGGAGGTGATGCGCTTTTATGGTTTGCCTATCCGAAGGGTTCCTCAAAAAATTATTCCTGCGACTTCAATCGTGATACGGGATGGAATGAGTTAGGCAAGCACGGATTTGAACCGGTACGCCTGGTTGCCATTGATGCGGATTGGAGTGCGTTGCGCTTTCGGAAGGCTGAACATATAAAGTCTATGACGCGGAGTTTTGCCATGAGTGAAACGGGTAAGAAGAAGGTTGCATCGGCAACGAAAGCGAAGGCAAAAAAGAAGTAACACTAACATCAACTGCTTCTGTTCGCACGAATCATTTCTCCGTATCCCTGATTCTTTGCCAGCGCTGTAACCGCCATGATAATTCGTTTTGTTTTGGTGGCAGAAGTTTTTGCACTGTCTACCCATTTGCTGAAGTAGCGTTGATGTGATCCGGGAAGTTTTTTAAAGTTGCTGTACGCCATCGGATCATCGTTGAGGCAGGCGATAAGATCAGGCGATATTATAAATTTACGATCATCTGCTTCCAGTAATACTTTTAATTTATCGCCTTGTCGTTTGCCGGTTGCTTTTCTGATTGTTGCGTTAATCGGTAAAATGAAGTTGCCATCACCCATGGGCAACAGTGCAGCTTTTTCCAATTGATAAGCATCGAGCGTCCCACGCACGCGGAAGGAAACCTTGGAGTCTTTTAATTTTTTGGCCTGGGTTGCGCTGATTTCAATATATGTCCAGCCTGTTTTTTCGCCCTGCTTATCAAATTTTTTAATGGTGGCGCTATACGTGATCATTATGCCTAATATGTGTTCAAATTAAGAATTGAAATCAACATTGAAAAATCTGCCTAGGGGTATTGCCCAGCCCGAAAACTTTAAGGAACTTATCGTGTATAATGAAGGTTCCAATATTGCTTTCAAAGTCACACAGTATCTATTTTCTGCGGCTGATGGTGTCAGGCTCAATGATTGCGCATGCAGTAGCACGCTTGTATTTGGGAACGGTGGGAGGCTTTGGAGAATTTCTGAATTCATTTGGATTACAAATTGGCGTAGCGATAGCCTGGGGTGTAACCCTTTTTGAATTGCTGGGTGGTGTTTTCATGCTCTTCAATTATGCAACCCGTTGGATCAGTATGGTGTGGATGGTGGAACTGGTAACAGGAATTCTTTTAGTGCACCTAAACCAGGGTTGGTTTGTTGTGGGGGCTGGCACGGGTGGTATGGAGTATAGTGTTATATTGATTGTAGCCTTGTTGGTCATCCAGGCGCATAGCGACTAGAAATCGTTATCTGTGTTTTAATTGTTATTACAACTATTGTTGATACCTTTACCCGATGGGTATTGAGCAGGACATTAAGCAGCCGAAATTTCAGAACGATTATGAAAAAGCGGCTGTCAATATTTTGCTCACCAGTAGTTGGCTCTACAACATTAATGCATCGCGACTTAAACCCTATGGTATTACGCCTGAACAATTTAATGTGCTGCGCATACTTCGGGGAAGTTACCCTCAAAAAATGATGTTGGCCGATATTACATGTCGCATGATTGACAAGAGCAGCAACGCCACACGCCTGGTTGAAAAACTCAAACAGAAGGGATTTGTGAAACGAGAAATATGCGACAACAACCGCAGGCAGGTGGATATTTCGATTACCGATAAGGGATTAGCTGTATTGAAAAAAATTGATACCGAAGAAGCAGACTGGCTGAAAGTGTTGAAGGGCATCACCAAACCGGAGGCTCAGGAACTTAACCGGATTTTGGATAAGCTGAGAGCTTAATCGCTTTGCACCACGTTCATAACGTTTTCAAAAAGCACCCAATAGATGTTTCCTTTTGAGTTCAACACACTATTGTTAAGTTCTTTAATCGTGGTGTAGGATGTGGGCCTTTCGAAGGAGGTTGGAAGCACCGACCGTTCACTTGTAAAGAAAAGGATTTTTTTATCTGGACTGACAGACGGGCAGTAGTCTAATGAAGTTGAATTAAGCAACTTTAAATTTTTGGCGGGCTGCCACTCACCATTCGAATTTTTTACGCTCATATATAAATCACCCCGACCACTATCATCTTTTCGGCCATAGCCGGTGAAAAGGATAAACTGTTCATCCGGATCGACAAAAGCATTGAACTCATAGCCTTTTGAGTTGATGGCCGAATCCATCGGGACAGGGTTTTCATAGGCATTGTTTTTCCAGGCTGCCATATAAATGTCTTCATGACCTACACCATCATTGTACTGCGCGGTGAAATACAGATTACCACTTTTTGCAATGGAGGGATAAAACTCATCACTCTTCGTATTGATGGATGCACCTAAATTTTTTGGTTCGCCCCATTTTTTACCAACACGCTCAACAACCCAAATGTCAAAGTCCTTAGGCAAGTTACCCATCACTGGACGATTGGAGGCGAAGTATAATTTTTTCCCATCGGCACTAAGAGCGGGTTCCAGGTCACTAAAATTTCCGGCAAAGGAAACCACTTCAGGTTTTGACCATTTCCCTTTCTTTTCTTGCTTACTGACTACAATGGTTTGAAAAGCCGATTGTGGTAACGTGATTGTAAAATACAATTCGGTGCCATCCGGTGATAAAGCGAAATCACGCTCATTAAGCGATGTCGAGATGAAGGTTTCCGCAAATACCTGGGGAGACGGAGGCGCATCCTCAAACTTAATTTTCTGTTGAGCTGTGGAAAATATTGTGGTTGCAGCAAGAAGGGTGGAGAAAAATATTCTACGGAGGCAGGTCATGCGTATGCATTATGTAGAGAAATCTTTTCCTAAAGATGGCAAATCTTCAAAATTTTATTGTCACGTGTAGTGCGGTAATTTTTATTAGACCGGGTGTTGTTTTAAGAAATTGGTTTACGGTTGTATCTTCCTGCCCCGTTTTGTTTCAGCGATCTATTATTTATCCCAGTTATGGAAGATATTCAGACCACAGCCGTTCGTTTCCTCAATACTACCTCCAGCCATATTTTTTTAACTGGAAAAGCGGGTACAGGTAAAACTACTTTTTTGAAGAATCTCAACAAGGTTACCCATAAGAATTTTATTGTGGTGGCGCCCACGGGTATTGCTGCCTTAAATGCCGGAGGCGTTACCATACACTCTCAGTTTCTGCTGCCGCCTTCTACTTTTTTACCCGATCGTTCGTTGTCGGAAGATTTTTCACCGGAAGGGAATTTTTTAAACCAACATACATTGGCTCGGAAACATCCGCTGACTAGCGCGCGAAAAAAAGTACTTCGTTCTATTGATCTGCTCGTGATTGATGAAGTGAGTATGCTGCGCGCTGACTTGCTGGATGCGATGGATTACCGCATGCGGGCTGCACGTGGAAATTTCAGAAAGAGCTTTGGTGGAGTTCAGGTATTGTTCATTGGCGATCTGTTTCAATTGCCCCCTGTAGTCAGAAATGATGAGCAGCAGGTGTTGCACCGCTACTACAAAAGCCCTTGGTTTTATGAGGCAAAGGCCTTGGAATTTGAGCCCCTGATTTACATTGAGCTGGAGAAGATTTTTCGGCAACACGATCCGCAGTTTATTAACATTCTTAATAACCTTCGGGCGAACACAGCAACAACCGAGGATATTATGTTACTCAACCAACATCACCGCACAGAAGCTGAAATCGCAAATGTGAAAGAAGTGATTACGTTAACGACCCACAATTATAAAGCGGATGACCTCAACAAGAAAGCATTACAACATTTACAGGCACCATCGTTTTTTTTTGATGCTCATATTGAAGGTGAATTCCCGGAGAGCATGTACCCGGTATTGGCGACACTTGAACTGAAGGAGGGTGCTCAGGTAATGTTTGTGCGCAATGATACATCAGAAGATAAGAAGTACGTGAATGGAAAGTTGGCTACCGTAAAAAAGATTTCCGATGAGGAAGTTTGGGTAACAATGGCCGAAACGAATGAGGAATACCTGCTCAAGGAAGAGCGGTGGGAAAATAAAAAATATACGGTAAATGATGTTTCGCATGACTTGGAAGAGGAGGTTATCGGATCGTTTGAACAATATCCCATCAAACTAGCGTGGGCCATTACGGTGCATAAGAGTCAGGGACTCACATTCGACAAGGCCATCATTGATGTTGGGCAGGCTTTTGCCGATGGTCAGGTGTATGTGGCACTATCACGTCTTCGATCGCTCGAAGGACTTATCCTTAGAACGCGAATCCAGACTTCAGCCATTAGTACCGATAAGCATGTAGCTGCATTTGCGCGCGCAAATCATCAGCCTCATCGGCTAGGCGAAGTTATCAAAGCCGAGCAACGGTCATTCCTGCAAAATGAATTGGACAGGATATTTGATTTTGGTTCTCTCGTGAACAATATACTGTATGTAAACGAGAAGGAGTCATCAGGCTTTTCGGAGGAAACTATGAAGCCTGTTCTCACCCAACTTGCTGAAGCAATTCAGACTGAAAAAGTAAATTCGGAGCGATTCCGGAGGCAATTAACAGACTTGTTGCTGGAAGGAAACCATGCCTTGTTGCTGGAACGAATTGCACGGGGAAGAAATTACTACCGGTCTTTTTTTCTGGGCACCATGCGACAGTTGCTGGAGCACCTGGAGTTGGTAAAGCAAATGAAGCGGGTAAAAACGTATGTCAATCACCTAACTGAGTTAGATCAGGCACTGAACAAAAAACTGGAAGAAGTAGATAAAGCGTATCTCCTGACAGAAGGTATTTTACAAAATCGCGAGGAGTTTGAATTTGAAACGCTTCATCAGAAAAGAAATGAGGAACGCCTGGCGATGGTGGCAGAAGTCCAAAAGCAATATGAAGGTAGTGTTACTGCCGGAACCAGAAAAAAACCTCGGAAGGTGCGTAAGTCGAAGAAAGCTGATGGCCGCAGTACAGTTGATATTACCCTGGACTATTTTAATGCGGGATTGTCTCCTGAACAAATAGCCCACGAACGCAGCCTGACCATGGGAACGATAGAAACGCATTTAGCCAAGGCCGTTGAAAATTCTCATCTGGATATTTTGCAATTTGTGAACGAAGATGAATTGAATGAAATAACCGATGCCATTAAACTGTTGCCAACAGATTTTACATCCAAGCATTTGTACGATACGCTACAGGGGCAATATGGCTATGGAAAACTTCGTGCCGTGGTAGCACATGTTAGAAGGATGAGCGTTGAATAGCCACATCACGAAGGATAAGATGAATTTATAAGGATAGAATCTGGTTAAAAAATTAAGTAGTGGTCAAATGCCGATGAATTTAACTGAGTTTGTAAAACCTCAGTTATAGTAATGTTTGATGAGGTCATTTTACTTTCTGGTTGTAACTTTAACCACTATATGAATAAGCTTACAGGTGTTTTTCTTTTCTTAAGTGTCGCTTCATTTGCACAAGTTAAAACCGAACTCAAGCAACTTGATTTTATTGCCGGTAAATGGGTTGGTACGATGGACTGGGGTGATATGGAGGAATATTGGAGTGCGCCCATGGGCGATAATATGGTTTGCGCGTTTCGCTGTGTGAAAGATGGAAAAGTAATGTTTTATGAATTTATTGTGATTGAACAATCTGAAACAGGAGTGCCGGTTATGAAGCTTCGGCATTTTAATCGGGGCAATATTGCGTGGGAGGAAAAAGATAAGCCCTTTGAATATCCGTTAGCTCAACTTGAGGGAAGGAAAGCCGTTTTTGAATCAGCTGATAAAAAAGTAAAGCTTATCTACGAACGATTAGATGAAAGTCAACTTCGGGTAGTTTTAGATCGAGAGAAAAATGGAACATGGGTTAAGGATGAATTTTTATACACCATCAGCAAATGATACTGGCAAGCTGAATTTAGCTCGTTTTTCTTTCCCAACATGTAGCTGCTGTTGAATTGTATTTCCACAGCTTGATTAAAAAAGTATCCTACACTGGTTTACATCATAGTGTAAGTGACATCCATAAAAGGTGTGATAGAGATTAGTCAGGTATAATTTCATTCAATTTCGCCCAAAGATCATTCTGAAAAACATAAGGCACCAGGCTGGTGTCGGGGGCATCGCCTATGCGCACCACTACCAGCTTTTGACTGGGCACTACATTTATAAGTTGTCCATTTTTGCCCATAGCAGCAAACATATCCATCGGGGCATTGGGAGTGATGGCAGTATTGATGTTGATTTGACCGGGGGCTGGAAGCAGATGGGAAGATTTGCCATTGAGCCAGGTTAAATAGCCGTAGGATGGATTCATGGATTGTGAAGTGGTGCTCATCAAGTTGACAAAGGCTTGAGGAACAACCTGCGTTTGATCCCACTTGCCTTTGTTTAACAGAAGCAAGCCAAAGCGCGCCATGGATCGTGGTGTGCTATAGAAAACATTGTTATCACCGGTTTGTATGTATTGGCCGTCCATTCCGGTTTTTGATTTTACTTCATCAGTTAAATAGTTGTTCAATGTTTTGCCTGTGGCATTGGCAATCACGCCATCCAGCAACGTGTAAGGAGCATTATGGTATGCCCAGCGGGTTCCGGGCTCGGCTTTAAACATGAGGCATGACGGGTCAGTACAATCGCGATTTGAAACACCGTCATCCAGGCCGGTGGTCATGGTGAGCTGATGAAATACAGTAATTTTGTTTTCCTCCGCTAAGGTGAGATTCGTCCAGCCAGTGCCCAGATAATCAGAAGTTTTTGTTTGCAGATTTATTTTTCCCTGCGCCTCGGCTATACCTATAACAGCAGCCGTTAGTGTTTTTCCGGCTGATGCCCAATACCAATTGCTGCTTACAGTAAAATCAAGTGTCGTATTGACAAGTTGTTTACCCTGGTATTTTTCAATCACCATTTTTCCATCTTTCAAAACGATGATCGCGCGGGTATTGGTGCTTACCATGAAGGCATCGAGTTCAGCAATTTTTGTTGTGTTCCATCCGAGGCTGGCCGGGTCAGTGGTTTCCCAGGTGGAGGAGCCGATAGATGGAAAGTAAAATATTGAAGCGGGGGGATCCGGATCGGACTCTTTGCTACAAGCTGTTGCGATAAATAGAATAAACAAAAGGCGAAGCAGATGCATGGTTAAGCGTTTAAATCAATTTTGCGATTATATGTTTAATAGGGAATACTCAGCGGTCAGTAACCTTAACCATTTTACCATCCTTTTTTGCTTTGGCTCGTCCCCACAAGGCCATAGCTTCCAAAACAGGAAGTAACGATTGTCCTTCTTTGGTCAGTTCATATTCCACACGGGGAGGAACTTCCGGATAGATGGTGCGCTTTACTAATCCATCTTCTTCCAACGCGCGCAGTTGAAGTGAAAGCATTTTGTCAGTGATATCGGGAATAACGTCTTTCAATTCGCTGAACCTTCGTTTGGTGTTTCGCAGGTACCACAGCACTACGGCTTTCCATTTTCCCCCGATAAATGCGGAAGTAATATCCAGGGCGCAGTGATAATCTGCGCCATCAATGATAAACTTGTACTGCTCGTCATTAATTTTCATAAATTTTTTCAGATTTCTTTTCTGGATTCTAAGTGCAATCACCCAATTCCGTCAAGGTTGATAGTGCCTTTCAATCCCGACACGGTATTGCCAGTAGGCATACAAAGCTATACTTTTGAAAGTAAATAACTAAACGATATAATAAAATGAAAATAGCTGTAGTTGGAACCGGAATGGTGGGAGAAACCATTGGTTCACGATTAATTGAATTGGGTCATCAGGTAGCGATGGGATCCAGGAGTGCATCCAATGAAAAAGCATTGGCATTTGTAGGCAAGCATAAAACAGGGGCAAGCGCTGGCACATTTGCAGATGCCGCAAAATTTGGAGACGTAATTTTCAATTGCACAAAAGGAGAAAGCTCAATTGATGCACTGAAGCTGGCAGGAGATGCCATCAACGGAAAAATTATCGTAGATATTTCTAACCCACTCGACTTCAGTAAAGGTCAGCCGGCAAGTTTACTTCCGGCATTATCGAATACAAATTCATTAGGCGAAGAAATTCAAAAGACGTTTCCAAACGCTAAGGTTGTAAAAACCTTAAATACAATGTGGTGCGGGTTGATGGTAAACCCTAGCATGATTGGCGGAGGCGACCATACAAATTTTATCTGTGGAAACGATGTCGATGCAAAATCCCAAGTGAAAGCACTGTTAAAGGAGTTTGGATGGAAGGAGCAGAATATCCTTGATCTCGGGGACATTTCAAATGCCCGCGGAACGGAAGCGGTATTGCCCATTTGGTTGCGTGTATGGGGCGCTACACAAAATGGCGCGTTTAATTTTAAGATAGTTAGCTGATCACACAGGAGAAACCGTAATCGTTACGGTTTCTCTACCAAACTGATCCACTCCTGAATGAGTAACTGCAACGCTGTTCGTGTTGCTTTGGTTTCTTGGAGACTATGAATTTTTACAATTTTGCGCCCGTCTGGAAGATTTTCCTGCTTTAATTCTTTGGCCACGGTAAGCCTTGAGCCAGTTGGGAGGATTAGCAATACAAATTCCTTTTTGTTTAGATTCATTACCACAATATCCCGCTTGTATTCTTTCGGATTATAAGGCTTCATCTCGCCTGTATAATAAAAAGCCGGTGCATTCCATTTAATGTGTTCTCCAATATTCGTATCGGCACCCATGATAATTTCACGTACTTCTTTTATGACATCGAGCAGAGGATGCGTGAGTTTCTCAATAAACTGATCAACCTCTTCTTTACCGGATAACTTTTTAGTCTTTGCCACGACTGTTGTGGTTAATTTTTTTTGAATGATAATCCTTTTACTTGTAGGGCCATCCGAAGTTTAGGTAATGAACTTTTGCCAACACCATGTAACCCTAGAATTTCAGCCTCGGTGAAGGATGACAACTGTTTAAGTGTTTTGATTTTTTGATTTTCGAGTGCACGCCTTGCCGGGGCAGCTAAGGTTGAAAGAAAATCTTCACCTGATGTAACTGATTTCTTTTTTGCCTTCACCTTTTCCAGATTTTTATTGACCCTGAATGTTACAATTCGTTTGATCAAACTGAGCGGAAGGGGTTGATTCAACGGGAATTGAACCGCGCCCTTCGAATTCTTGTATTTAGAAATTTCTTCTTGAAATTCTGCTAACCCCGATGGTGCCGGGTAGAAACCAATATGAGTTTTGTACGCGGCAAAGTGAACCAGGTTGCCGTTTAACTTGAACGTAGGAATCTGGTAGCTGATGGCTTCTTCTGCCTGGGGTGCAGCTTTCTGAATGGTTTCGCGAAGCTGCTGCAGTAAGGACTGAACATCTTTTGGGAAAGTACTGATGTAGGCATCAATGTTTTTGAAATCGGCTTTCATTTTCATAGTTGGTTGTTACTCCAGTACTTCACACACAAAGCCCGCTTGCTGAAGGTGCTGCTGTATTTGAGGGAAAGGTTCATTTGCATTTAACTCGATTCGTAAAATATGATCACAGTCTTCCAGGTCGAAGTTAATTTTTGCCAACGGCAACATCCGACTGAGTTCTGTTGTAACTTTTTCGGCCACAGCTGCCTGCGTTATGTTGGTTTTAAAAACTTCTACCATCCCTGAGTTTTTTAACACTGAAATTGATAAGCCATTCATTTCCAAATTTGTCAGTCAGTGTTCCAAATAACGCACCATCAACGGTGCGCATGGGCGGCTGTGTTTGCTTTCCACCTAATGCAAGTTTTTGATAACTTTTTTTCATGGATACTTCGCTTTCGCACCTTAGCCATAATGAAATGCTATTTCCTCTTTTCCAATCTTCGGGAAGTAGATCTGTTCCCACGAGGACAAGCTGATTCCGGATAAGGGTTGCATTGAGAATACAGTTTTCCAATTCTTCATCTCCAGGAGCACTGGAATATTCGTGAACAGTTTGAAATGTCAGCACACCACCCAGACAAGCATGGTAAAACGTCATCGCTTCCCGGCAGTTGCCATTAAAACTTAAATAGGCTGTGAGTGAAGGCATTCTTCCTCAGGCTTTTAGTAATTTTGCTATTTCAAATTTTCTCATTTGCAGAAAAGCCTGCATAACTCGAGGTGCTTTTTGAGGATCACTCATCAACTTTCCTAACATACTGGGAACGATCTGCCACGATACACCAAACTTATCTTTCAGCCAGCCGCACATGTCTTCACGTCCGCCTTCCGATAATTTGTTCCAGTAATGATCAATTTCTTCCTGGGTCTCACATTCAACTACCAGTGAAACACCTTCGCTAAAGGTATAGCCATGCTCACCCGGTCCATCCATGGCAATGAGCGTATAATTATTTAGTTGAAATTCCGAATACATCACCTTACCAGCATTTGCGTCACCTTCCTCATAGTGAATAAGCAAATCGGTGGAGGCTTTTGGAAAAACGAAACTGTAAAAATTAATAGCTTCTTCTGCGCGGCCAAATTGTGATGAAGTGAATAGAAAACATGGCTTAATTGAAAATGGTGTACCGGGTTTGTCCACTACCGATAGTTGCCAGGTCATACCAAACTTATCCTGTAACCAGCCATATTTTTTACTCCACGGATAGGTATCCAACGGCATCATGGCTTTACCTTCCGGAATCAAAGCGTTATAGATGCTTTCGGTTTCTTCTTCACTGGTACAATACACAAAGAATGAAATGGCAGGATTGATGGGAAACTTTGGACCACCATTCAATCCCATCACGCGGAAGCCATCCAATTCAAATCTCACAACGATTGGATTTTTTTCTGTGATAGCCGAGTTGGTGAAAATGGAGCAATATAGAGTAGCTGCTTCTTCGGCTTGACCATCAAACCAGAGACACGGATAAATAGATTGTGTCATGTGTTTATATTTTATTTTGATGCGCAGTTCACCATCCACTGCACGCCAAATTTATCGGTACAGCTGCCAAAATAATCACCCCAAAACATATCCTGAATAGGCATGGTAATTTTACCTCCGGAAGAAAGTGCATTGAACAATCGATCCGTTTCTACGCGGGTATCAGTTTCAAGGTTGATGTGCATGTTACTACCGAAGTTCACGCTAAACCCCATCGATTCAGGTGCATCCGATCCCATCAGCAAATAGCCTCCGAGAATAGGCAGCGTCATGTGCAAAACAAGATTTTTATCTTTTTCGGGTAGCGGGGGCATACCTTCTGCCGCTGGCATATCGCCAAAGCGTTGAATGCCGCCAATAAATTCACCACCAAAAATGGATTGGTAGAACAGAAACGCTTCTTCGGTTTGATTCGAGAAGTTGAGGTAAGTACTTACGCGTGCCATAGAATTTTAGTTTAGGGTTAGTTGGACTCCACATATTTTTTAAAATTATCAAGTATTGCCTGCCAGCCACTCCGTTGTAATTCAATGGCGTTCATACTTTCGGCTTCAAACGTTTCTTCCACTTCGGTTTCGTTTCCCTTGTTTGTAAAATGAATTTTTACTTTGCGTTCATCCGCAAGGGTGTATTCAATAGACCTATGAAGGTCTACGTTGGAATAGGTTCCTTCAAAATCGAAACTAAAGCTACCGTCTTTAGCGGCCATGTGCGAGAGAAATTTACCGCCTATGCGTAAATCATTAGTGGCGTGGGGTGTGTGCCAATCGTCTGATGCGTTGTTCCATTGCGTGATGTGCTCCGGACTAGTCCAGAATTTCCATACTTTTTCTACAGGTGCGTTGATCGTGGTGCGCACCGTGATCTTGGTTTTGGATGTTGTTTCCATTTTGTTTCCTGATTTAGGATCAAAGATAGTCAGGATGATAACGTGCCAGAATGTGCAAAAACGACAATCAAGGGGCGCTTTGCGACAAGTTATTTTGTAGATTTAATCCATGAAGCACGTTTCCATTCTCGTTCCGGAATCCTCGGTAATGCAGGCCATTGCTGATCCCCAGTATTTGTTTTCTGCTGTTAACCATTTCATAATTCAGTCTGGCCAAGAGCCTCTGTTTGATGTTCAGCTGGTCGGGGCAAAAAAAGAAATTACCCTTAATGATGGATTATACGCTGTTCATACCGAAGTGTTGATAGATGATGTAAAGCAAACCGATCTGGTGATCATACCAGCATTATTTGGCGATATGGAGCATGCGATTTCCCTCAACAAAAAATTAATTCCTTGGATTGTTGAACGGCATAAACAGGGAGCTGAGGTTGCTTCGCTTTGCCTGGGTGCTTTTCTTTTTGCTTCTACTGGTTTGTTGAATGGAAAGAAATGTTCAACGCACTGGGGTTTTGCTAATCAGTTTCGATCTATGTTTCCGGAAGTGGAATTAGTGGACGGGCGAATCGTTACGGAAGAACATCATCTGTACAGCAGCGGTGGTGCAACTTCGTATTGGAACTTGCTTTTGCACCTGGTTGAAAAATATACTGATCGAGATATGGCTATTCTGGCGGCAAAATATTTTGCTATTGATATCGATCGTGAAAGCCAGTCGGTCTTCGCCATGTTTAAGGGACAGAAATCGCACACCGATGCTACTATAAGGCAAGCCCAGGAATTTATTGAACTACATATTGATGAGCGACCCACCGTTGAACAACTGGCGGAAAAGTTTGGGATGGGACGCAGAACGTTTGAACGGAGGTTTAAACAGGCAACAAATAATTCGGTATTGGAATATATTCAGCGCATAAAAGTGGAGGCTGCCAAACGCACCTTTGAGTCCAGCCGTAAAAATATTAATGAAGTAATGTTCGATGTGGGCTATACGGATACCAAGGCATTTCGTAATACCTTTAAAAAGGTAACGGGTCTTACCCCGGTTGAATACCGCAACAAGTATAACAAGCAAGTTCACCTGAATTAATAGTCCTGCATGAATACCGATGCGCGTACGATTGTTGTCACAGGTGCCAACAAAGGCATTGGCTTCGAAGTGGCACGGCAGTTGGCTACACTGAAACACAACGTAGTTCTTGGTGCGCGTGATAGCGCAAAGGGGAGAGAAGCGGTTGATCGGTTAGAAGGAGAAGGACTTGATGTACATTTTCTTTTGATGGATGTGACCGATGAAGCAAGTATCAAACAAGCAGCCCACCAGGTTAGTGTGCAGTTTGGCAAATTAGATGTGCTCATTAACAATGCGGCTGTGTTGCTTCGTGAAGACCAGTCCTTATCAGAAGGAACAGCCGAAGTTATTCATAAAACCATGCGTACCAATGTGTTTGGCGCGGTACAAATGGTCCGGCATTTTCTTCCGCTTATTTCTGATGGTGGAAGGATCATCAATACGTCAAGTGCTGGCGGAAGCATGACGGATCCTGTCGGGGGATGGTCGCCTGTATATTGTGTTTCAAAATCATCACTTAATGCAATTACGCGCCATTTAGCATATGAACTCTCATCCAGAAATATTTCCGTAAATGCCTATTGCCCGGGGTGGGTTAAAACCGACATGGGCGGGGAGTCGGCTCCGCGATCAGTAGCACAAGGTGCTGACACTGCCGTATGGTTAGCAACTGCAGAAATGAAAGAAACCGGCAAGTTTTTTCGCGATCGCAAGATCATTCCGTGGTAGTTAACTTTTCTCCGTTTCCTTTGCCTTTACCCCAAACTCTTTCATCAGATCAACTCCATATTTTCGGATCACTTCAATAATGGGAATAGCCTTTTGCCCTCGTGCAGTAATCGAGTACTCCACCTTAGGCGGCACTACCGGGTAAACTTTTCGGGTAATAAAACCTTCGGCTTCCAGGCTGCGCAAAACACTGGATAGCATTTTATGGGTAATGTGCGGCAGCTCTTTTTTTAAATCACTGTAACGCAATGTCTTCTCGCGCAGGCGCCACAAAATGGGCATCTTCCAGGTGCCGCCAATGCGATCCATGGCAAACTCTACCGGGTTGTAATATATCTTCTTATCGTAAATAAAATCAGGCATAGACGTTTTAGATTTTCAAAACTCATTCATTTCTGCTTGAAATTACCAATACTTTCCTAAAAGGCAGTATCCTACTTAAATGTTAATATGTTGATTCAGGTAACATACAGCAGCAATCTTTGTGTTCACAACGAACAACTAAATCAATCAAGAAATGGAAAAGGTAAAAGAACGAGTAAGCTATGTGCATTTTCACGGTGCACCTACCAAGGGAAAAATTTTGATGGTGGCCAGTTCACCATCCGTTTCAAAGCAAACGGGCTGGCCTATTGGCTTCTGGGCGGCTGAGTTAACGCACCCGCTACGGGTGTTTCAGGAAGCGGGTTATGAAGTGGAATTAGTTTCTACGGAAGGTGGTAAACTGGAAATGGACGGTTATTCTAATCCTGCTGATGCCAGTGGATACTCTTCTCACGACATTATTTCATTGGGCTATTTGCAAAAACCGGAGTTCAATAAAATGCTGGAGAGCACCAGGAAACTGACGGAAGTAAAACAGCATGGCTATGTAGCCATTTTTCTGGTAGGCGGCCAGGGTCCCATGTACACTTTTCGCGGAAACAAAGAATTGGAAAAACTTTTTGTTTCCTTTTACGAAGCCAATAAACCAGCAGCGGCTGTGTGTCATTCCACTACGCTGTTACTCGAGGCAAAAAAATCGAATGGTGAATTGTTGGTGAAGGGTAAAACATGGACAGGCTTTGCAGATGCCGAAGAAGAATTTGCCGACAAAGCCGTAGGGATGAAAATTCAACCGTACCGCATTGAAGAAGAAGCGAGAAAAATTTCAGGAACAACGTTTAAAGTAGCAGCACCCTTTTCATCCTATGCCATTACCGATGGCAACCTGGTAACCGGTCAGCAACAAAACTCCGGGGCGGCTGCGGCCGAAATGGTGGTGGAACTTCTGACCAGGTAAGATGAAGTCAGTCGCTTTTAATTTAATGACAATAGTATCAGGAGTGCTTATGTGCATTCCTGCTGTTGCCCAGTTAAATGAAAGTGACACCGCACGGTTTCAGTTTCGTGTCGGTGCAACCGGGGCATGGCAGAGGGGAAATGTAGACTTGGTGGTGCTGCGTGGCCGGTTGGAACTTGTAACCAACAGTCGTAATCCGTTTGTATTTAAATCGCAAAACAATAGTTTGTACCAGGCGTTCAGTGGATACAAAGCTGATAACGATATTAATAGCCGGAATTATTTCTACTATCATCCATTTCACACGGTTTATCCGTTTGGAATGGTGTATGCACAGACCAACTTTCGCAGACAAATTGATTTTCGCTGGTTTGGTGGGGCGGGTGCAACCTGTCAGTTAGTTCAAAAGCCAACTACTAATCTGAAACTTTCTGTAAGTCTTGTATATGAAAGTACAAACTTCCGGAATGCAGAGTACAATGAAGTATATTACAATGGAAGCAACGATATTCACCTCTGGCGTACAACCGTGTATCTGGCAGGCTGGCACCACATTTTCAATCATCACCTCAAACTTTTTTACAGTGCGTATTGGCAGCCGGGGTTAGATGAAGTTACGAATCATCGTGCGCAGGTTGATGTAGGCATTGATTTTCCGGTTTGGAAGGGGTTGAATATGGTAGCGCAATACAGCTATACCTACGAACAGGTTGTGGCATCCACCATCCGCCAACACGATCGCATCTTCACGTTCGGCATCAGCTATCAATTTAAAAACTAATTACCCATGCTGCTCAAAAGAAATTTCAATCCCATTCGTGTACTGAGTTATGTAAAAAGCGAAGTCTTTTTTTCGCTTGTCATCTCCATGTTCGTCTGGCTGCTTTACCGCTTTGCGCTAAGCCAGGTTTCGCTACCCTTTTCTATCGCTGCTATATTGGGTAGTGCATTGGCTATTTTTATAGCCTTTCGAAATAACAGCGCTTACGGGCGATGGTGGGAAGCGCGTACACTATGGGGTGGCATTGTTAACTCCAGTCGAGTGTTGGCGCGGTTGATCATCACGTTTACCGACAGTCACGCCCATCAAACCAATTACGATGCCACGCGAAGTGAGACGTTTAAAAAGCAAATGATTCATGCGTGTATTGCCTGGGTTCATGCGTTGCGTTTGCATTTGCGAAAGCAAGAGGAGTGGGATGTACTGCGGCCTTTTTTAAGTGAAGAAGATTTTCAAGCGGTAAGGCAAAGCCAGAATAAGCCCAACCTCTTGCATTTGTTGATGGGCAAAAAGATCTATGGGGCAATGGCCAACGGTACGCTGGGCGGATTTGATTCCTTTCAGATGGAAGGTCAATTGTTGGCCTTAGCCAACTACCAGGGCGGTTGTGAGCGCATCAAGAATACCCCGCTGTTGAGGCAGTATGATTACTTCACCCGACTGTTTCTTTATGCATTCATGTTGCTACTACCTTTTTCATTAATTGCGGATTTCAATCGTATGGGTGCGGACTACCTGATGGTCCCGGTTACCCTCATCATCTCCTTTGTGTTTGCTATACTTGCTAAAGTGGGTGAAGTTAACGAAGATCCTTTTGAGAACCGGATTACTGATGTGCCCTTAACCGCTTTATGCAACACGATTGAGCGCGACTTAAAAGAAATGCTGGGAGATGAAATTTTGCCTGAAAAACTACAACCGGTAGACCAGGTACTTAATTGATTTAATGAAGCTATGCATGTTGAAGTTTTCAGATAAACCATACTAATTTTATCTATTATGAAAATCGCTATCATCGGAACCGGTAATGTAGGCGGGGCACTGGCTACCGCCTGGTCAAAAGCAGGGCACACTATATTATTGGGAGTGCAGGATGTCGGAAATTTTAAAGGAAAAGAGTTGTTAAATAATACCAACACTTCGGTGCACAGCATTCTCGAAGCTGCACGCGAAGCAGAGGTAATATTTATCGCCACACCGGCACCCGCTGCTATGGAAGTGGCTAAATCTTTGGGCGATACTACTAACAAAGTGATCATCGATGCGATGAACATTGTAATGGGCCGTGGTCCTGCCGGATTTAACACCACCGCTGACGCCATACTGGCCAATACCTCCACGCGTGATGTGGTGAAGAGTTTTAATACTACGGGTTTTAATAACATGAAAAACCCAGTGTATGGAAACATGGCCATCGATATGTTTATGGCAGGCGACAGTGACAACGGAAAGAAGATGGTTCGTCAATTGGCCTTGGATGCCGGTTTTGCCGAGTGCTATGATGTGGGCGGCAACGATAAATTTCAGTTGATGGAGCAATTCGCCTTTTTCTGGATCAACCTCGCCATGATGCGTGGACAGGGTCGTGACATTGGTTTTAAGTTATTGAAACGTTGAATTCATTCTTCTAAAGGCCCCCTTTTATTCAAGAAGCCAATCCTGAAAGATTGTTACTGAATCATGCTTTCGGGAACAATTTTTAACAAATAGTTGTATATACAACAATTGTATATAACTTTGTTAACGATGAATCGTAAAGCATTTTTGAAAAGCGCAGCTTCAGCTCCCATTCTGGCGGGTATTCCCTGGGTAGTAAAAGGAGAGGTCAGGGAGAAAGACCGCTTCGATTCTATTGTGGGATTTGAACATGTATCAACGAAAACTGAAAAAACTATGAATACTGTATTGCACAAAGCCAACACCCGTGGGCATGCGAATCACGGCTGGCTCGACACGAATCACACCTTTAGCTTTGCTCATTACTATGATCCTGCGCGCATGCACTTTGGTGCACTACGGGTTTTGAATGATGATGTTGTTGATGGTGGAAAAGGTTTCGGAACCCATCCGCATGATAATATGGAAATCATTTCGATTCCACTATCCGGTGATCTGGAGCACAAAGACAGCATGGGCAATGTTGCCGTCATTCGTCAGAACGATGTTCAGATAATGAGTGCCGGGACAGGCATCTACCATTCCGAGTACAATAAGAACACCGACAAGAAAGTCAACTTTTTGCAGATTTGGGTTTTTCCAAAAGTGGAAAATATTCAGCCACGGTATGATCAGATTACATTCAAACCCGAAGATCGTGTAAATAAACTGCAGCAGATTGTGAGCCCTTCAAAGGATGATGAAGGGGTTTGGATCAATCAGGATGCCTGGTTTCACCTGGGCAATTTGAAACAGGGATTTCAAACCGACTATACCATTCGCCAAAAAGGGAATGGTGTGTATGCGTTTCTTATCGAAGGTGATGTAACCATCAATGGTCAGAAGTTGAATAAACGTGATGGTTTTGGTAGTTGGGATGTCGAGAAGATATCTATTGTTGCCGATAGCGATGCCGAAATTTTATTGATGGAAGTACCCATGAACTAGGTATGAAAACAAGAACGGTTTCTCGCTTACTCTATGCGCAACAGGTTGACATGGGTGGCATGCCCATTCGCCAACCATTGCCCACGCAACAGGTTCAACAAATTGATCCGTTTCTGTTGTTGCATCATGCCGATGTGAAAGCACCAACACATGTCGAACCCGATCATGCCGGGATAGGCCCACATCCCCACAGAGGATTTTCACCGGTAACCTTTATTTTCAAAGGTGGTGTACACCATCGTGATAGTCGTGGTAACAACAGTACCATTTATGCAGGAGGTGCCCAGTGGATGAATGCAGGCATGGGCATTCTGCACAGTGAACGGCCGCCCCATGATATTCATGAAGTAGGTGGCCGCCAGGAAATCATTCAGTTGTGGATTAACACTCCAGCGAAACATAAAATGGATCAGCCCGCCTATTTTCCTCTGCGTTCGGATGAAGCTCCTGTACTGACGAGTGATGATGGAAACGTGAAAGGTAAAGTTTTCGCAGGCGAGATACGCGGTGTAAAAGGACCCATTCCCTCACAGACTATTGTTAATGCTGCTACGCTGGAATTTAAAAGTGGCGGCACCATTTCCATTCCACTTCCTTCTTCGCATAATGCTTTTGTGTATTTACTGGATGGAAAAATGAAAGTTGAAGGTTTTGGTTTGGTAGATGGCTTGTACCTCGTTCATTTCAAAAATGATGGCGATGGAATTTCACTGGAAGCAGTAGAGGATACACGAGTACTGCTGATGAGCGGTGAACCGCTTCATGAAAATGTAGTTTCCTATGGTCCGTTTGTCATGAACACACAAACGGAGATCATGGAAGCCATGCGCGATTATCAGATCGGTAAGATGGGTGCGTTAATTGAAAATTAACATCATCCTGAAAATAATTGGTCAATGCCGAGTAACACACAAAATCTAAACTTCATCACGAATGTCAACACAACCCGTAACATTTCTTAATGCTCTAAAGGCTGGAGCCATTGCCGGTCTGATTGGTGCCGGATTGAACAATATCTGGAGCCTCATTGCAAATGCTTTGGGTGCCACCGTACCAAAAGGGTTTGCGTTGGCCGTAACAATGTCATCGCTTTTTCCAGTACTTATCGGAGCCATACTGTTTTTTATTTTTGTGACGTTTGTACCCAACGGAAAGATTGTATGGCTGGTGCTGAGCATTGGGTTTACGTTATTCAGTTTTTATCCCGTTTTCAATACACCACAGCTTCCGGATGGCACCGTTCTGGATAACACTTTCCCCATGCTGGTTGGTCCGATGCATGCCATTTCCGGAATTTTGGCAATATGGGGTATTCCGAAATGGTCGAAGTGAACCAATCAATCTTTTCGCTGTTAGAAGATGCAAATGAAATGAAATGGAAATAAGTATCCCAGTAATCACCTCAGTTGACGTGGAGGCTCCAATACTCGATGTTATTGTGAAGCGCAGAAGTAAACGTGCTTATGCGTCAACTCCCGTATCAGCAGAAAAAATTCAATCCTTGTTTGAAGCTGCGCGGTGGGCACCCTCCAGTATCAATGAACAGCCGTGGGTCTATATCTATGCCACCAATGACCAGCCGGAGTTGTGGAACAAAATTCTGGATGTTTTAAATGAGAGCAACAAGGTGTGGGCAAAGGATGCTCCTTTACTTGTGGTGAGTCTGGCGCGGAAGAGTTTTTCACGGAACGGAAATCCAAATGGCAGTGCACACTATGATGTTGGAGCCGCCAATGCCTTTCTTTCGCTGCAGGCAACTCAGCTTGGTTTGAATGTTCACCAGATGGGAGGATATGACCGCCATCGTGCTATTGAAAACTTAAATGTGCCCAATACATACGAGCCCGTTGTGATCATGGCCATTGGTTATCCCGGTAATGCTGACGTTCTGCCCGAACATTTGAAACAACGTGAATTGGCTCCGCGGGTTCGTCAGACCCAGCAATCTTTTGTTATGAATAAAGTATTCTGATACATGGAAGAAAAAATAGCAGTAGCAACTATTGGCCAGCAAACCTATAAAACAGAATTAGTTGCCCGTTCCCATTCCGTTATAGCGGATGAGCCGACAGAAGTTGGCGGGCAGGATCTTGGCCCGAGGCCGGGCGATTTTTTGCGCATGTCACTGGCATCTTGTACAGCTATCACCCTGCGTATGTATGCCAACCGGAAAAACTTTGCTGTTGAAAAAATTCAGGTGTCTGTTAGTTCAAAGGATGTAGAAGGTGGTACTGCATTTGAAACGGATATAAAAATTTTTGGTACTTTAGATGAGGCGCAGCGCCAGCGGTTGTTACAAATCGCAAAGCTTTGTCCGGTGCACAAGGTACTAACGAATCCGATCGCGATTGAAACCAATCTTTCAATTGCATAACGCATTACATGATGAAGGACATCACAAAGAAATATTCCAATGGAGAAGTAACGGTGGTGTGGAAGCCTAACGAATGCATCCATTCGACACTATGCTTTAAGGGATTGGGAGAAGTTTTTGATCCGCGGAAGCGTCCGTGGGTTACTCCGGAAGGTTCAACATCTGAAAAAATAATTGAGCAAATTAAAAAGTGTCCCTCCGGAGCCTTGAGTTATTACCTCAATCGGGATGCATCGGAAGGTTCAGTTCAGGCTGAAGCCGAGACCATTGTTGAAACCATGCCGAACGGACCTTTGATGGTCTATGGAAATGTAACCGTAAAAGATATCAACGGAAACCTCACAAAGAAAAACAATGTCACCGCCTTTTGTCGTTGCGGAGGATCGGGGAATAAACCTTTCTGTGACGGTTCGCACAAGAAGATTGGATTTGAAGGTTAGCCGCTCGGGTTTAGTAATGGAATAGACGGCATTAACAGGTTCCAGCCAGGAATAAAATCTCATTGGTCATCAATCCTGATGATTTGTCATTAGCTTTATCCATTATTTCTCACACCGATGGAAGACATGAAAGATTTACGTTTAGCCGTGCTCATTGATGCCGATAATATTCCGTATGCGAATGTTAAGGCCATGATGGAAGAGATTGCCAAGTACGGTAATCCAACCTTTAAACGTATTTATGGAGACTGGACGAAGCCCACTGTATCGGGATGGAAAAGCGTCTTGTTGGAAAATGCTATAACGCCCATTCAACAGTATAGCTACACGAGTGGTAAAAATGCAACGGATTCTGCGATGATCATTGATGCCATGGACATTTTATACAGTGGACGTGTAGAAGGATTTTGTATCGTTTCCAGCGACAGCGATTTTACCCGACTAGCCATCCGGTTACGGGAAGCAGGGATGCGTGTGTTTGGTATGGGTGAAAAGAAAACACCAAATCCATTCATCACGGCCTGCGATAAATTTATTTATCTGGAAATCTTAACAACGCCTGAACAGGTTGAAACAAAAAGTACAAAAAGTAAAGTACCGACAGGCGAGACGCTTCAAAAGTTAGATAAAGGTGTAATCAAACTGATTCGCACCAGTATCAATGATATAGCAGATGAAAGTGGATGGGCATTTTTAGGTGAAGTAGGTAATCTTGTTTTGAAGAAGCAACCGAACTTTGATCCACGCAATTACGGATTTAAAAAGCTGTTGCCGTTGATCAAAAGTGTTCACCAGTTTGAGATTGATGAACGTCAATCGGAAAGAGGTCACATTAAGCATGTATACGTTCGGGTAAAAGCCCCTGCCGAGTAATGCAGCACATCGATCATGGATCCTCATCCGTCAGCATCTCAATAACGGATCGATGTGCTGGAAATTCTTCTATTAGTTTTTTTCTGCTCGCCAATTCAAAATCATGAAAGTCAAATCCGGGAGCAATTGTACAACCCGACAGTGTATAGCTGTTGGGTTCATTTACCTGTGCACCAAACCAGCTTCCAGCCGGAATAACAATTTGTAATGCTTCTTCCTTTTCGGGATCAGAGCCCAAACGATGAATGGTGAGCCCTTGTTCATGGAGTACAAAAATGGATAATGAAGTTCCGGCATGAAAGTGCCAGAGCTCGTCTGATTTGATGCGATGAAAAAGAGATCGATCACCCGAACGCAGTAAAAAATATATGGCTGTTGAAAAACTGCGACTTCCTTCAAAACGAGAAGGTAAACCAGTAGCAGGAATCGATTCAGCTGAGCGATACGTTTCGCGGTAAAAACCTCCTTCCGGATGAGGCTTTAGTTGCAAGTGGCCAATCCAGTATTCAGCAGTTTGCATACGTAACGGGAATGATTAGCGCGGCCGCGAAAATTCAATAATGTATTCGGAGCTGTATTCATTGGCTTCGCTGTCTTTTACAAACAACCTCGCCCGTTGACCAAGATTCAGGCATGTATTTTTATTTGCAATATCTTCAGGTGAATTTAATGGTTGTAATGCAGGATACCACAATACGCGGCCAGGCCGGGTCAGCAGCAATTGTGGTTTGCTCCACTGAATCGCGTGATCATCTTTTCCAAGGTCTTTATTGGTATTGAATGAAATATAAATGCTGCTACCGCGCCACGAATAGTCTTCCACTTTTCCCATCAGCATGACCCAGCAGTTCAGGTAGTAATTCCAACTCACAGATGGCCCCCAATGATACTGACCTTTGCCAGAAGCCGGACCACCACCTTCTTCAGTAGGAATTTGAAGTGATGGTATGGGTGATCCTGCATCGGTGTGAAGCGCAGAAAAACTTTTGCCATTCCAGCGCCTTGCTCTTCCCTCCGGATTTTCAAGATCACTGATTTTTATTCGCGCAACACTAATGCATTGACCCGCTGCTTCTGTTTCAGGATTATACGCAGCAGAATCATAAACTTCGGGATAGCTGTATTCACCATAAAACAAATACAAATAATCGCCACTGGCAAAAGCGGATGGATCGCCCACCCCACCGGCAAATGTATTGGAAGTGTTGTGGGGCTTCAGGATCATGCGCGGCTGTAAGTCTTCAATAAAAATTCCGCGGTTGTCCCAACGCTTACCGCCATCCGTTGATTTCATCACACCGATGCGGCACACCGCTGCGGCAGATTCCGGACCGCGAAGTCCTTGTGGCCAATTTTCATTTTTATATCCCAGGCCTGTGGCTTCATCATAAGGAAGCGTTTCTGGATAATTTTCATTGTGATAGATTCCAAAAAGTGTTTTGCCCGAAGGGTCATTCGGATCCTGGTAAACGGTTTCAAACCAAACTGCGCCATGCAACCCTGGTGTACCAACGGGAACATTGGCCGGCATGACAGGTTCAATAAATTTTTCATGCGGAGTAAGAAATACTTCATCGGCATTTAATCCGTCAGCATATTTTAATTCGCGTGAATCTCCCCACACCGGGTCTTCACCGTATTTTCCGGGAAAAATTCGAAGGGTGTCGCCAATCCAGGCGGCAGCCATGTTGCAGTCCACAAACGATTTGAAGATGAATTTTTCGGAAGGTATGAGTGAAAAGGTTGGCTGCGCTTCCGGGCTGTTGGATGAATTTTTTCCACAAGCCGTGACAAGTAGTAAACTCAGCAGACACCCGAAGCGGCAGAAGGAAGAAGTGATAATAGTTTTCATAATCCGAATGTACTTAGTGAGCCCTCAACCTGCAACAGAAAATTGATTGATAGAATCACATCTCCATATTTAAATTAAGATAATTTCCGTTTATCTTGACAGCCGTTACGTATTGGGGTGTTAGCTCAGTTTGGTTCAGAGCACTTGCTTGACAGGCAAGGGGTCACTGGTTCGAGTCCAGTACATCCCACAAAGCAACTTGTTGAAATGATTCAACATTAAACTTTTTCTGCATCGTTGAACAAGGCAAGAAAGACGCCATTTGTCCAACCGAACCCATCCTGATTCGGATATTCTCCACCACGAGCCTCTCCACTTTCGTGGCATACATCATACTTTTCAGTCATCTTCCCGGTTTGTTCGTAAACTTTTTTGTTAATGCTCATCCAGTTTGTTCGAATGCGTTTTGCCACCTCCGTAAAACCGTAGTGTACTAAACCCTTGTAGGCAATCCATTGCAACGGAGCCCAGCCATTTGGAGCATCCCATTGCTGCCCGGTAAATTGTAGTGTCGTGATCAAACCACCCGGCATCAGAAATTTATTTTGTAGAACCCTAGCTACTCCGTTCGCCTGATCGGGTGTAGCTACCCGAAAGAATAGCGGAAATGCTGAAGCCAGGGTGAAGTGATTTTTTAATTTCTCTTCCCGGAAATCGTAATCAAAATAGAAATTTTCAGTTTCATTCCAGCAGTATTTTTGAATTGCGGCTTTACGTTTCTCAACCAGTCCCGCAAACAAGCTGACCTTGTTACCATCATTAAATTGTTGATACGCTTCGAGCAAGGTTTGCTCCAGATGTAACATCAGGCAATTCAGATCAACCGGAATGATATCGGTTGTATGGATTGTTACAAAGGCATGCGCATCCTTAAACCAGCGACTGCTGAAATCCCAACCCGACTCAGCGGCAGCGCGCAAGTGCCGGTAAAGTTCTTCGGGCTTTTGTTTTGACTGATGCGCGAGTTCAACATCTTCCTTATATGCTTCTGGTCGTGGTGTTGCTGCCTCATCCCAATAGCGATTCAATATGTTGCCATCGCGTAAGCGCACAACTCGGTGAAGTGCAGGCGTTGAATCGTTTAACACTTCACTGCCCGTCATCCAGAAGCGATATTCTTTTTCGAGGTATGGAAGATATTGCTTCAGGATGTAGCTCCCCTTTTCAGCGGCCAGGAGTTTGATCATCAGTGAAAAGAAGGGTGATTGTGACCGTCCGATAAAGTAAGAACGATTTCCGTTTGGGATGTATCCGATGTTATCGATCAAATAACTGAAATTGTCAACCATGTGTTGCATCATATCAACACGGTTAGAGACGCGAAGGCCTAACATGGTAAAATAACTGTCCCAATAGTAGATCTCCCGGAAACGTCCACCTGGCACAACGCACGGATGCGGAAGCGCGATCAACGAGCTTTTCTCAGGCTCGGGCACTCGCGTAAGTATGGGCCAGAGTTCTTCTATATGCCTGGCGATAGGTTTGGTGACATCGCTTTGATAGCCGGTAGAATAAGCTTTTGGTAATTCAAAATTTTCGTGAACGAAGTGAGTGAGATCAAAACCGTTACTATTTTTTTGTTGAGCGTAGCGTTTGCGAATTTCTTCCAGCGCGTATCGTGGCATGCAATCCGGAAAAGTTTTTCCATCACCCAAAATCATATTCAGCTGAACAGCTTCGAAGAGTTCGCCCAGGTTATGAATTTCAACTGTTTTCATATGACATTTTTTAATGCCCGCCTGTAGATTTGAATTCAATTTGTACTTCTGACTTTCGTTGAATCCTGTTTAGGAAAAACAAGCACACCACTAATATGCTGATGGGAATCAGTGAAAAATAGAAGGCAGTCTGTCCGCCATAAGCTTCAAAAATATTTCCGGTAATAATGGATCCTGTTGTACCGCCCAATGCTGAGAAGATCACAATCAACCCTGACATCGGCCCATGTTGTCGCGCGGGAAGTGTACTGAGAATGACTGAATTGATAGCCGGGTAGATGGGTGCAATGAATAATCCGATTAGCGGAAAAACAAAAGCCCCCAACGGAGCGTTTCCCCAGCCCGTTACTTCTTCACCCGAATTTTTAGCCAGTGGAATAGCCACAAGCACCAACACGGCAGCCGCTACGAGGCAGATAACCAGCACCATAAACCAATGTAATTTCCGCAGGGCAATTCCTGCTGTGAACCGACCAATGGCTGTTGATGCTGCTAAAATACTCGCCATTTGAATACTCAATGATGTCGGGAGGTTGAGTACTTTACTATTGAAGGTTGGTAGCCAACTCATGATGCTTTGCTCAATGAGCACATACGTGAACGCACTGATGATGAACACCAATACCAACGGTGTAATAGCCAGTCTGAACATATCAATGAAATCCTGAACGAGTGGCCTGGCCTGTTGAACCTGAACGGATGATTCATCAAGGGTTGTGCTGAACAATAAAAGGAAGGCGAGAATGGAAATTGCGGCCAGAAGGTAATAGACCTTAAACCATTCGGTAGATTGAGGTTCAGCATCACTGACAAATGCACTGAAAATAAAGTACCCAGTGAGGATGCCCACCATAAAAAAGGATTCAATAAAATTCATAAAGCTGGCGTGATCTTTTTTGTTGGTTGTGATGATGCCGATGGTTGCATAGACAGAAACTTTTATCAGCGCAAAGCAAGTGCCCGTTGCAGCAAAGAGAAATTTGGTCATCCAGAAACTGTTCAGGGAAGGCATGACCAGGCAGGCGAGTGAAATAATACCCAATGCAATGAGCATGGAATTTTTATAGCCGATTCGCGCGATATAAGAGGCCACAAAAAAAGAAACAGCTGCAATGCTTAGATCTTTAAAGGCCTCCAACACACTGGCCGATGACTCTGAAACACCATAATTACTTTGTACCTGTAAGATTACCGTGCCTACACTGTTCAACAGAATGGCGAACACAAAGTAATTCAGAAAGAGTGAGAGCTTAATTTTCCATTGCGCCATGAAGGTGGGGTTTACCAGGCAATGAAAGTAAATAAAACCTGGCAATTCATTACCAGGTTGAATGCCCGATTTAGTTAATCAAACTTTCGCCTAGCTCCCCAGATATCCCGGATAACAAGATCAACCATGACTTTTTGTGAAGTTTGAAGAGCCAATCCGCTTTGGGTTGTTCCAAATTGTTCGAACAAGTAAGTTAGATTTAATGAAGATCGGCCATCAAACAGTGGAACGGATATACCTGACGATAATCCCCATGACGGAAATTTTTCCCCTCGAATTGCAATGGGATAGGGTTGTGCATGGAACCCCGCTCGTAAACCAATAAGTCCCCAGTAGTTGGATGCCTGACGATTTCCATGATAAGCATAGCCGGCTGAAACTTTCCATGAATCACGGAACGTAATGGTATTGTCGGCATAGTTGGCATCCTGCCAGTTTTCAAAACGCAAATCAGCAGCAATTGTAGAGCGCGGTGTTTGAAAGGAAAGTCCAGCACCAACGTAGCCAGGCAAGGTATATTCTTTACTTCGTGTTGCCGATGTTGTAAGGGTATCGTAGGCCTCGTTCAATAAAGTGCTTTTTGATTTCCCGGTTAATGACATCCCGGTATTCGCGACCGCACCAATAATCAGTGATTTTTTTTCGGCAATGTTGATTTTGTATTGGAGTCCAATGTCCCTGTCAAATTTTCGTGTAGCAATTTTGTTTTCAAGTGTGAGTACAGAGGATTGATTGGTGAGTTCCATCGTTTCCTTTTTAGTGATGGTGCCGAATATAAAAGATGCATGAAATCCTATCGAAAGATTTTTAATGGGCGAAAAACTGTTTCCCCAAAAAAGTTGATTCACATTTCCACTGCCGGTAAAGTGATAATCTGCTGTTGAGATTCCAAGTTGGCGATTAGCGGAAATGCTGTATGACACAGTGCTAAACGGAGCAATCCCTAATGATGATGCCCACCAGGGTTTCATTTTGAACCAATAATTAAGATTGCTCATTCCCCCGGTTGTCGTTGATTCCGAAAGGGAAGTATTTTCAAAGCGGTTAGCGTCCACATAAAATCCTGCTTCATAGAGATGACTGATGGGAGAAGATATTGCTCCATACGATGCGGGGTTGATGGGATTAAGATTATGTTCATCCCGAACAGCAATACCGGTTCCTCCTATCGAGCGAGTAAAGGAGGTTGATCGGTCCTGAAGAAGTCCGATACCATAAATGGAATAGGGTGATGTAGAAATAGATTGCCCAGCCAGCAAGAACGGTAATGCAAGCAAGCCGAGCGATAGGGGTATCGTATACTTCATTTTCATATTCGTGCAAGAACGTGAAAGGTAGAGTTCTTAATCTGTTCCATGCAGGTAATTGCGACAACACACATAAATCAAGCTACCATTCAGTAGAAATAATAGGACAACTTTCTTGAGTAGTTATTTTTTCCGCATATTCTACTTGGTCGCACTTTACAGCGCATGTGTAGCGAAATAGATCGGTGTTGTCTACTGTGGTTTTGAAGCTGTTGATCAAATCGTTCATTTGCAACCTGAGCGAAATTATATGTGGCGGATTTTGGTGATACTATCATTGATTGGGATGTGGAGTTGCGAGACCGGTTCATCTGCAATAGGCACCGGTTTTTTTAACGGTGGCGTTCTTGATTTTTCTTTCATTGATACTTCTACAGTTAGGTTATCAACCATACAGGTAGATAAGCTTTCCACCAATGGAGCCGAACGTTTGTTGTTGGGTAGATATGCTGACAACAAACTCGGGCAACTTGTTGCCACTCCCTATGTTCAATTGAGTGCATCATCAACGATTGATCTGCGCGATGAAAATGTTTCGTACAACTATTGCGCATTGGTGTTGCGTTATGATCAGTATGCTTATTATGACACTGCTACACTCTCTTTTAATGTTCATCGCCTGAGCGAAGAAATGAAATTAGAAGATGGTGCATTATACAATTCTTCAACCTTTCTTTTTGAACCTGAATCGCTCGGTTCACTATCCATCAGTCCAAGACCCAACCGGGATGATTCTGTTGAAGTAAAACTTTCAGATGAATTTGGTTTGGATATTTTTCAGAGAGCAAAGAAGGGCGGCAGTGAATTGTTAGCATCTGCCTTTCTGAAATACATGCGTGGGATGGTGCTTGTTCCGAAAGTTGATAATACTACCGGTGTAATCGGCTTTACAGCAAGTCCTGAGTTGCGGGTGTATTATACCGATCGTAGTGAAACGCCTGCAAAAGAAAAGTATTTCTCTATCGAAACAAGTCGATATTTTACTAATATATCAACTGACCGCAGGTACACAAAAATCACAGCATTGAGTGCACGCGCCAGGCTTCCTGCAGCAAACACCGACAATCAAGCGTACATTCAGGCTGGTGCCGGTCTGGCACTCCGTGTCGACATCCCTTACCTGCGCGAACTAAAACAAATCGAGAATTTTTATCTGATTCGGGCCGAGCTGGAAATCTACCCGGTAAAGAAATCATTTGCCGGCTTATTCCCTTTGCCGGAAGCATTAACGGTATACCGCATTGATAAGCGTAATGATATCAATGCGCAGCATACCGCTGCCAGTCTATTGGAAGATACGGATATGGGCAGGGACACACGGTTTGCACTGAATGTTACCCAGTTTGTAATAGACCAGATGGAACTTCAGGAATTGAATGAAAATGCTTTACTTTTTCTGATGGGCAATTTCAGTGCTACTGTCAACCGCCTGCACCTGGCTAACCCTGGTGCCGAGTATAAAACACGTTTAATAATTTATTACGCAACCGTAAACGATTAACGCATGATAGCAAAATCCGCAACTATACTTTTGACTTTTTGTTGCCTAGCAGGACTGTTCACAATCAGTTCCTGTACTACGGATGACGAAGAGACTACCTATGGAAACTGGACGAAGATAACTCCCTTCAAGGGTAGTCCGCGTGCTGGTGCCATTTCTTTTACTATTGATACAAAAGCATTTGTTGGCCTTGGGTATGATGGCGATGAGTATCTTTCTGATTTCTATGTATACGATGTTGAACTGGGCTTCTGGTCAAGTCTGAAAAATTTTCCAGGCACGTTACGCGAGCGTGCAGTAACCTTCAGTATTAATGGTAAGGGTTACATTGGACTTGGTTATAACCGTGATCTTGATAAAGTGGAATTACGTGACTTCTGGGAATACAATCCGGAGACAGATGAGTGGAGTCGCATAGCTGATTTTGGCGGTACTGCCCGCTATAATGCGGTTGGTTTTGCCATTGGTTCTTTAGGCTATGTGGGCACGGGATATGACGGTAAAAATTACAATAGTGATTTTTGGCAATTCGATCCCCAAGAAAACAGCTGGACAGAGATCATTAGTTTTCCTGGTGAAAAAATTGAATCTGGTTTTGCGTTTGTAATTGGTGGCAATGCGTACATCGGTGCAGGTAGAAATAATGGATCGTATTCAACAAATTTTTGGGAGTTTACTCCTGGGATAGACGGAGCTGTGGCTACCTGGACAAAGCGCACTCCAAGTAGTGACAAATCCTATTATGACGATTTTAAGGGAGCCATGTACCGTTACAATGCAGTAGCTGTTACTTCCGGAATGAAGGCGTTCATTGTAGGAGGGGTAGCATCAAGCGGTGCGGTGAGCAGAGAGGTGTATGAGTTTGATGCTGCCACTTTTGCGTGGACAGACCGAACCGCATTTGAAGGATCTTCCAGAAGTTTGGCGGTGGGCTTTGGTTTGAGCAATAGAATTTTTGTCGGTACAGGCTTGAATGGTTCGAGCCGGTACGATGATGTATGGGAGTTTAAGCCGGAAGAAGAATACGATGAAGATAATTAGAAGCCATCTCAAAATAGTGTGTCATGAAATCCGACACGCGCGCAGAAGCAATTTTATACAAGATAAATCACAGTCAGGGATTTAAATCAGCAGGGAAAAAAGATTTTGAGTAAACTTAATGACTGATTTAAATCGGCCTGTGTGAATTTGAATAAAAGAGTTGTCAATAAAATTCTGGTGATTGGTCTGCATGTTTGCGGATGGTCCTTGCTTTACATTGCACCATTCCGGTTTATTGCACGGATACCCGAACTCTTTATAGAGCGAATGCCTTCATTTAAGCCGGGAGGTGTGCCACCACAAATGGATCTTAGTGATTTTGATCCTTCCTGGCTACGAATTGAATCGGTGGTCACTACCACGCTTTTGGCAATTTTTTTTTACATCAATATTTATCTTCTCATTCCAAGAATACTGAACCGAAGGGGCTGGCTGTTCTACCTTACAATCGTTGCGTTGGCGTTGATGCTGTATTTAGCAGCAGGTTATTTGTTGCGGAGCAATTTCTCTCCGCCCGCTATGGCCAGGTTTAACCCTCCATTTTTTATGGGTGTGTCGAATTTTCTGGTGATCTTCGGTTTGAGCTTTGCCTTGCGCATTACTGAAGATCGGACTAGGCTTGAAGGCTTGCTTAAAGAGCAGGAAAATGAACGATTGAAATCAGAATTGTCTTTTCTCCGGTCACAGGTTAGCCCTCATTTTATGTTCAATGTTTTGAATAGCTTGGCTTCATTGGCACGAAAAAAATCAGATCAGGTAGAGTCAGCAATTATTCAATTGTCTCAGTTAATGCGGTACTCCTTATATCAGCTTGATGCGAAAGTCTCGCTTGAGCAAGAAGCAGAGTACCTAAACAACTACATTGAATTACAGCGGCTGCGGTTTGGTGCGTTTGTTAACATGCACTTTCAGGTGAACATTGAAAAAAGGGATTTAAAGATCGAGCCGATGCTCCTGGTTTCTTTTGTTGAGAACGCTTTCAAGCATGGTGTGGGGATGATTGAAAACCCGGTGATTATTATCATTCTGGAGGCATCAGCCTATCAGATTTCATTTACCGTTCGAAATAAATTCAATCATTTGAATAACGAAGTAAAGGATTCCAGTTCCGGTATAGGGCTGCAAAATGTAAGAAGGAGACTGGATCTGCTTTATAGAAATATGTATACCCTGAATAGCTATACTACTGATGATCATTGGTTCGTTACTGAATTAAAAATTACTCCGGAATGATGACTTGCCTGGCCATTGATGATGAACCACTTGCACTTGATTTGTTGGCAGACAACATCAGTAAAATTCCTTTCTTAAAATTGGTGGGGAAATGCAGCGGTGCCATTCAGGCCAATCAGTTTTTGCATGCACAGTCTGTTGATCTTGTTTTTCTGGATATACAAATGCCTGGGCTTACAGGCATTCAGTTTTTGCAAGGACTTTCGCAAAAACCACCCTTGGTTATTATGGTAACGGCTTACGAGAAGTACGCGATAGACGGGTACAACCTTGATGTAGTTGATTATTTGTTGAAACCGGTTTCATTCGAAAGACTTTTAAAAGCCATCAACAAAGCCCATGATAAATTTAAATCCAGCGCTGCACGGGCACTCTCACCAACGGCTGCCGAAGAATTTATTTTTGTTAACTCAGAATACAGCCTTGTTCGAATTGACTTTCACGATATAGCTTACATCGAAGGCTTAAAGGATTATGTGAAAATCTTTTTACTTTCGGCCGCACGCCCTATCATAACCCGAATGAGTATGAAATCATTGGAAGAAAAACTTCCGTCTGATCAGTTCGTGAGGGTGCATAAATCTTATATCGTTTCATTAAGCAAAATAGTTTCTATCCGGAAGGGAAGAATCAGCATACTCAAAGCGCAGGTTCCAATCAGTGAACATTACAAAGAAAACCTAACAAAATTTATCGATCCGCGAAGCCTGTAATGGTTAGCGTAATTTCTACCCTACCGTAAAGTGATACCCGATGCCTTTTATGGTGATGATCTGGATGGCGGAGTCTTCGCGCAGATAGTCGCGCAGTTTGGTAATGTACACATCGAGGTTGCGGGAGTTAAAAAAGGAATCATCGCCCCATAACTTCATGAGAATATCTTTTCGCAAAACGGTGGCGTTTTGGTTTTCAACCAACAGTTGAAGTAATGTTGATTCGCGGTGCGATAATTTTTTCACCTGTTCGTCATGCCGCAGTTCATATCGCTTAGGAAAAAAAGTGTAGAGACCGAGTACAATCGAATCGGATGAACCATTATTTTTTTTCGACTGCGCCAGGTGTAAGAGATTATTTACCCGAACAATAAGTTCTTCCATGCTGAAGGGCTTACGGATGTAGTCGTTGCCACCGGCTTCGAAGCCTTTCAATAAATCTTCCGTTTGCGTTTTGGCTGTTACAAAAATGATGGGAATAACCGGATTGATTTGGCGAATGTCCTGGGCAATGGCATATCCGTCTTTACCGGGCAACATGATATCCAATACACAAATATGGGGTTGGTGTTGGGTGAAAACAGCGAGTGCGTCTTTCCCATCCGACACCATGTATACTTCATAGTCGCGACTCTCCAGACTTTCTTTTACAATGCGTCCCAGAAAGGGCTCATCTTCTACATAAAGAATTTTTGTTTTGTCCATATCTCCCCAAAAACAGGAATCAAACTTGCTTTGGCAGCGTCACCGTAAAAGTACTTCCTTTTCCAAAATCGCTGCTCACGGTTATTTTTCCACCATGACTCGTCACTACACTGGTTACGTAACTCAATCCTAGTCCATAGCCCTTAGTATTGTGAATGTCTCCACTGGGCACCCTAAAGAATTTTTCAAAAATCTTTTTTTGATAGGAAGCTTCAATACCAATTCCCTGATCCCTTACCGTCAGTTGAATCTGATGCACATCTTCAGATAAGGAAATACTAATCTTCGGGTTTTCAGTGCTGTATTTCAAGGCATTGTCCAGCAGATTGAGCACCACATTGGTAAGGTGAATTTCACTTCCCGTTACGACAAAGTTGTTTCCTGTTTTTGTAAACGAAACCGTGGCGTGACGTTTTTCAAAAATCAATTTCATCGAGGCGATTACCTTTTCGATTATGGTTTCCAGGTTTAGATTTTCCGGAATGTATTCAACGCCTTTGCTTTCAAATACTGAAGTCTTTAGAATCTTATCCGTCATAAGGGTGAGGCGGTTCAATTCCTTTTGAGCAATGTCCAGGTATTCTTGGGTGCGTTCAGGCTTATCAAGGGCGTGAAAATTCTTCAGCGCTTCCAGCGCGACACTCACGGTGGCCACAGGTGTTTTAAGTTCGTGTGTTACGTTGCTGATGAAATCATTCTTGAGTTCCATCAGGCGTTGTTGTGAACGCATGCTGCGGTACATCAGCACAAAGGAAGTAACCGTGATGATTGTTAAAAACAGCGAGAAGAAAATTTGTGGTGTAATTTCTTTCAGCGTAAGCATGCGTATATTGGTGAGCACTGCCTGGTATTGTTTAACCGGATTAACACCTACAAAATCAGTCAGAAGAGTATCCCGAAAGATACTTAGTTTCTCTGGTCGGTCGAGTGGCGGTTCCATTCTTCGTTCGCGTAGGATGGTCCGTTGAAAGGACCCGGGCGAATCCAATGGGCCCGGGAGATTAAAATCTTTTTCCGAAGAACGTATATGGACGGGTACTGTTATGCTGGCATTTTTCAAAGCTTTTGAATAAGCTCGGGCAAGTGAATCCAGGTTTAAGGAATCAGGTTGCAACCGAATAATAAAGCTTCGCTGACCCTGCATGCCCTGCATGTGTGAGGCCAATGGTTTTAATAGACTGGCAACAGAATCATTCCCATCCGAGGTAGAACGTATAAACAACTGAACGCTGGTGGCGTGATCACGAATCTTAAAAGAATTACTGGTGCTATCACGACTGGTAATAGTCCATTGGACTGAATCGGGAGTCTTACCACCAACATGCATTGAAATGGATGAGTCTGTCACTACCGGCTCAATGCTTTTTGCAAAGATGGAATCGCGGATTGCGTATACTGTATTTCTGAATAGACCATTCGTCTCCCTTCTGAAATCATAGAAGGCCTTTTCATACGAACTCCTCAACCAAAAAATTTGTAAGATCAGTAACAGTACAATGCTGCTGATCATGAGTGTGAGCGCTAAAGTATTTTTATGCTGTTTCATGAAATAGAATTTCAGTCGGACCGAATTCTTTTTGGCCAACACAAAGGTAACGCACTTATCTGTACACCAGATTTCATTTTAACCTTAATTAACATTCCATTCAGAACCTTTAACCAAGGAGCTTCATCCTCAGCCGTACATTTACACCCGTATCGCAAAACATAAATGCAAATCTCAATAACCATGAAACGAATACTTATCCTGCTGGGTGTGCTGGTATCGCTTGCCGCTGCCCAGGTTGTTTTCGGTCAGGTGACGCAGGGCGTTATTACCTACGAGACAAAAATCAATCTTCATAGACGCCTTCCGAAAGAGCGAGAGGAGATGAAGGCCATGATACCGGAGTTCAGAACAACCAAAGAACAACTTTTTTTTAGAGGCAGCGAATCGTTATTCAAGCCCCTGATTGAAGATGAAGAAGAGGATATTGTTGGGACAGCCGGTGGCGGAACTTTTCAGATGCGCATGCGCCAGCCGAATACAGAAGTTTACATGGATCAGAATGAAACGATTTTCATATCGAAACAAGAGTTTATGGGTAAGGAATACCTGATTGAAGACACGTTGAAAATGTCGCCCTGGAAATTTGGGACCGAAACAAAAACCATTCAAGGATATGAGTGTAAGCAAGCCTTTTTTACGGAAGAGACTCAAATGATGGTGATGGGTCCAAGCGGGCCTGTAGCCACTCCGCAACAGCAGGAAATAACAGCCTGGTATACGGATAAATTACGCCCATTCCTTGGGCCGGATCGGTTCAATACATTGCCAGGTGCAGTATTGGCCGTGGATATCAATAATGGAGAACGGGTTATTGTTGCGCAGAAGATTGAAACGCGCGAACTCAAGAAGAATGAGTTAAAGAAACCAACGACAGGTGCGAAAGTAACCCGGGCCGAGTATCGTAAACTGGTGGACGAGCAAATGAAGAATATGGGTAATCGGGGTATGATCATTCGCAACTAAATATTCTCATTAATCAGATTACAGCATTCACGAACGTATCCAATGGCTTTATCATTTATGAAAAAATTTCCGTCCCTTATTTTGTTGTGTGTGTTGTCATTTGCAGGTTTTGCACAGAAGTATTCTATTAAAGGTCAGGTAACCGATTCAACTGCTGCCCCGCTGCCGTCATCAACCATTATGTTACTCAATCCGAAAGATTCTTCATTGGTTAATTTTGGCATCAGTGATACAAAGGGATTTTTTGAAATTAAGAATGTAGCGAAGGGTACGTATCAGCTAAAAATTACCTACACAGGATATGCTCCTTATGTAAAAAAATTTACAACGTCCGAATCGGACGCAGAGGTTCAACTCGGTCAGCTCCGGATGTTGCCCATAACAAAAGAATTGGCGGAACTGGTGGTGCGGGGTGAACGAGCTCCCGTTACAGTGAAGCGTGATACCATTGAATTTAATGCCGGCTCTTTTAAAGTGAGTACCAATGCCAGCGTTGAAGACCTACTTAAAAAACTGCCGGGTATTGAAGTTGAGAGTGATGGAACCGTTAAAGCGCAGGGAGAACAGGTACAACGGGTAACCGTAGATGGTCGTGAATTTTTCGGAAGAGATCCCAAACTAGCAACCCGCAATTTACCGGCTGATGCGATTGATAAAGTTCAGGTATTTGATAAAAAATCTGATCAGGCCGTTTTCACGGGAATCGATGATGGGCAGACCGAGAAAACAATCAACCTGGAATTGAAAGAGGAAAAGAGAAACGGTGCCTTTGGTAATATCATGGGAGGAGCCGGTACAGAAGAACGCTTTCAGGCGAAGGCCAGCATCAACCGCTTCAGCAAAGGAAAGCAACTGTCGTTTCTGGGTATGGCAAATAACACCAATGAACAAGGTTTCTCCATCGGTGAATTTATGAACTTCACAGGTGGTTCACAGCAAATGATGGGTGCTTCCGGTGGCGGACGCGTAACGATTCAAATAGGAGGCGATAACTCCAGCAGTGTTCCGTTAAGCACCGGAGGCAGACAAAATGGTATTCTGACAAATTATGCAGGGGGTGTGAATTTTAACCGCGACCTGAGTAAGAATACGATCCTCAACTCCAGTTATTTCTACAGCAATTTAAATCAGGATATCGCGAAATCGGTTGACCGCATTAACTATCTTCCTCAGGGCAGTTATAACTTCAACCAGAATACAAAGCAACTTAGCCAGGGCGATAATCATAAGGTAAACCTGACGTTGGATCATAAACTTGATTCTGCCAATTCACTCAAATTCACGGCTAATGCAACGTATTCAGAATCTGAGCAAAATGCCATTACCAAAAGTAAGACCATGACGCCTGATAATATGCTTCGGAATGAAAGTGTGAGTCGTACATACAATGCGCAGGATAATCTAAGCCTGTCATCCAATTTGTTGTTTCGGCATCGCTTTGCAAAGAAAGGAAGAAGCCTGTCTGCCAATCTCACCCTCGGTTTAGGTCAGACAGATAGTGAAGGCAATTTGCAATCCGACAACCAATATTATGATAACGCGGAAGAGCAGCAGGAGATACGTCAAACCAATACACAATCAACCCAAACGCAATCGTACGGAGCGAATGTAACCTACATCGAACCGCTGGGAGGCAGAAAGTATTTGGAGGCCAGTTATAATTTCCGCACAAACCGTAATGAGGTGGATCGGGAAGTGTATGATATCGAAAATGGGTTACCGGTTACCAACATCAAACTCAGTAACCTGTACTCCAGTAATTACATTTACAGCAGACCCGGAATTAATTTCAGAATGAACAGACAAAAATACAGTCTCACTATGGGGGCAGGCTATCAGCAAACGCAGTTGAAAGGCGACTTGGTGCAGCAAGACATTACACAGTCAATTGACCGGACATTTCAGAATGTATTGCCATCCATACGATTCAACTACGACTTTTCTAATTTTAAACATATCCGATTTGATTACGAAACCGCTATACAGGAGCCCAGCATTACGCAACTTCAACCCGTGGTAGATAATTCTGATCCGCTGAATATTTATGTGGGTAACCCTGCCCTGAAGCCGGCATATTCTCATCGTGGTGTTCTTAACTTTACGACATTCGATCCGGGCAGGTTTATTAACTTTTTTGCTTTCTTAACCACAACGTACGCTACAAATGCCATAACCAACTCACAAACGGTAAACGACAGCCTGGTTCGTGTAACGCAACCGGTTAATGTTAAGGATAACCTGAATGTATCCGCCAATGTCAATGTTGGATTCCCCATTAAGAAATTAAACAGTCGAGTGAATGTTGGTCCAACGGCATCAGCATCGCGCTCCATTAGTTTGTTGAACGATCAGGAAAACACAACTCGTCAACAAACCGTTGGGGGAACGGTTCGTTACAATTTCAGCTATAAAGATTTCATAACGGTTGATCTAAGCGCTAACCTGAGCCACCAGCAAACACACTATGAATTTGATACACAACAGGACCAGGTTTTCTTTAACAAGACTTATCGTGCAGAAACCAATTTGAATTTTTTGAAAAACTACGCATTTAATGCTGGCTTTGACTACCTTATTTATGATAGCAAGACCAGCAATTACAGCCAAACAATTCCGTTGCTAAACCTCTCCATGTCCAGGTTTATTTTGAAGAATAAATCCGGAGAAATTAAACTAGCGTTGATCAATGCGTTTGATAAGAGTTTAGGAGTAACACAATCGGCTACCTCAAACTATTATCAGCAGGAAACCATCAATAACCTGGGCCGGTATTTTATGTTGAGCTTTACTTATGCCCTCAACAAGCAACTGAATCCGATGGGTGGTGGAAGACCCGGTGGCGGAGGCATGCGGATGATGATTGTAAATTGAAACCGATATTACCCTGAATTCAATTTTCAAAGTTTTATCTTCGCAGATCATGATGACGATAAAACTTTTTCTTTTCGCACCTCTTCTTGTAGGAACACTTCTTGCGAATGCTCAATACACACCCAAGTTTGATGTTCAGGGACATCGTGGAGCGCGCGGCTTGAAGCCCGAGAATACCATTCCCGGATTCATAATGGCATTGGATTCAGGTGTTACCACGCTGGAAATGGATGTTGTTATTTCACGCGACAAGCGAGTAGTAGTTTCACATGAACCAGTGATGTCATCTGAGATTTGCCTGGATGTAAATGGAGAGCCCTTCACGCACAAAGAGGAAAAGATGTACAATATTTATCAGATGGATTATGAACAAGTCAGACAGTTTGACTGCGGCTCAGCTGGAAACAATAAATTTCCAAAGCAACAGAAGATGAGCGTACATAAACCATTGTTGCAAGATGTTATCATGGCCGTTGAAGATCACATCAGAAGCTTTACGCGCTATGAAGTTGACTACAATATTGAGATCAAGAGCACGAAAGAAGGCGATCATAAATTTCATCCTTCCCCGGAAGAATTTTCAGAATTGGTCTTTAACCTCATCGATCAGTACCTACCAATGGACCGTGTGGTTATTCAGTCGTTCGACTTTCGGGTATTGAAATATTGGCATGAGAAACATCCGGAGGTACGATTGGCAGCGCTGGTTGAGAACACAAAATCCATTGATCACAACCTGGCAGACCTTGGCTTTAAACCAACCATCTACAGCCCGTATTTTAAACTATTGAACAAAGAGAAGGTCAATTATCTCCATCAGCAAAAAATCCGGGTCATTCCATGGACAGTAAACGAAGTATCCGAAATGCTTTCCATGAAAGGAATGGGTGTCGATGGTTTTATTACAGACTATCCCGATCGCGCCCGGAAGTATAAGTTGACATTGAACATTCAGCGAAACGGGGCAAAAAAATAAATTGGTCGGCATGAGCACTGCAATAAGTTCGTCAACAATCTGCATGGAATCCGGAATCTATTCCTATCATTGCAAAATTTTTCTTAGGGATTATGGCCAACTATGATGTTTTTGGAATCGGCAATGCACTGGTGGATGTGGTAACAGAAGTTGATCACGATTTTTTTTCTGCCAATGAGGTGGAGAAAGGTGTTATGACGCTGGTTGATGAAAAACGTCAGCACCAGCTGATGAAAGCCATCGATATGAAGCGCAGTAAGATGTCGTGTGGAGGTTCTGCCGGCAATACCATGATTGCTGTTAATCAGTTTGGCGGAAAAAGCTTCTATTCTTTTCTGGTAGCAAAAGATGAGCTAGGAAAATTCTTTCTTGAAGATTTAAAACGTAATGGTGTTGATGCCCGCTGGTCCTACGATCAATTGCCGGAAGGTATTACAGGAAAGTGCCTGGTCATGACAACTCCTGATGCCGATCGGACATTAAATACGTTTCTGGGTATCAGTTCTTTTCTGTCACCCGAGCACATCGATGAGGAAGCTATCAGGAAATCCTTATATATATACCTGGAAGGGTACCTTGTAGCAAGCCCAAAAGGATTAGAAGCCCTGAAGGAAGCCAAGAAAATAGCGGAGAAAAACAAGGTTGCTACTTCGTTAACACTGTCTGATCCCAATATGGTGAAGTACTTCTCCAGACAGTTTGAAGATGTTATCGGAGCAAGTGTCGATTTACTTTTTTGTAATGAAGAGGAGGCGCTCACCATCACAGGAGCCGATTCATTGGCCAGCGCTCGTGAAGGGCTAAGAAAAATTGCCAAGAGATTTGCAATTACATTAGGGGCTAACGGGGCCCTTATCTTCGATGGCGATACTTTTATTGCGATTGAACCCTATGCCGTTCGCGCATTGGACACCAATGGTGCGGGAGATATGTTTGCCGGAGCTTTTTTATATGGGATAACGCATGGACATAGCTATGCCGAGGCAGGTAAATTGGCTTCTTTGGCCTCTTCCAGGGTTGTTTCTCAATTTGGCCCAAGGTTGGAACCGGTACAGGCAAAGAAGGTTCTGGCCGATTTGATTGCTTAAAAATTCATGTCTTTTGGCCGATAAAATAATAGAGCGGGTTGGATTTACGCAAAACGTGGCTATCTTTGCAGCCCTTATTTAGGTAAGGTAAAACCGCTTATAACATGAAACGTACATTTCAACCATCCAGAAGAAAGCGCAAAAACAAGCACGGTTTCCGCGAAAGAATGGCAACGGCTAATGGCCGCAGGGTATTGGCAAACCGCAGAAAGAACGGCCGTAAGAAGCTTACTGTTTCTGACGAAAAAACCTTAAAGCATAAATAATCCCTTTCGGGCACTGTTCCCCGAAGGAGATTAACTATTTTAATCTCATGGGGAACTATACTTTCTCTAAGGAAGAACGACTTACCAAAGAAAAATCTATACAGGAACTCTTTAACCGGGGTTCCTCTTTTTATTTGTACCCCTTTAAAGTGTTTTTTATGCCTAACCCTGATCAGGCCTATGCCTTTCATCAGGTGCTCGTTTCGGTTTCTAAAAAGAATTTCAAAAGGGCTGTTGACAGGAATCTGATTAAACGAAGAATGCGTGAGGCCTATCGCCTGAACAAGGCTTTAATTCCTGCACAAAACAGATTGCTTCTGGCGTATATTTATAGTGCGAAGGAGATTTTGCCGTCAGGTCAGTTACATGATCGTTTTGTCAAGACGTTTAAAAAGCTGGTGTATGTGGAAAAAGGGTAAATGGACATTGTTGTTGTTAGTTATGGTAGGGGTGGCCCTTGCATTTCAACGCCCGGCAGAACGGTATTTCGAAATCGCCAAGAGCCTCGACATCTTCACCACATTGTTTAAAGAGGTGAATGCCTATTATGTTGATGAAGTGGATCCCGAAAAATTGATCGGCAATGGCATTCATGGCATGCTGGAATCACTGGATCCGTATACCCAATTCATCGCTGAAAATGAAGTTGAATCTTTTCGGATTTCAACGACAGGTCAGTACGGAGGAATAGGGGCACTGATCAGCATCGCCAATAAGAAGACAGTTATTGCTCATCCCTACCCTGATTTTCCCGCTAACAAAGCCGGTTTGAAGGTAGGCGATGAAATTATCGCTGTGGATGGTAGAAGCATTCAGGGTAAACCAACCACTGAAGTAAGTTCGCTTCTAAAAGGTCAGCCAAAAACGGAAGTAGAAGTAAAGGTGAAACGATATGGCCAGAAAGAAGAACTGATATTTAAAATTAGGCGAGAGAAAATTAATCTGCGAAATCTTCGCTACTACGGACTTATTGATTCGGATATTGCCTACATAAAACTAGATGACTTTACACCAGGCGCTTCGCGCGAAATAGCAGACGCGTTAAAGTACCTGAAGGATATAGGAGCGAAAAAACTCATCCTTGATTTGCGCGATAATCCGGGAGGTTTATTAAATGAAGCCGTCAACATTGTCAACCTTTTTATTCCAAAAGGGCTTGAGGTTGTTTCTACGAAAGGGAAAGTGCAAGAATGGAACAAGCAATATAAAACGCTCAATGCCCCTGTTGACACAGCCATACCAATGGTTGTTCTCACCAATGAAGGAAGTGCATCGGCTTCTGAAATCGTGGCTGGTTCACTGCAAGATTATGACCGTGCCGTTCTGATTGGGTTGAAAACCTATGGAAAGGGATTGGTGCAGACCACACGTCCATTATCGTATAACACGCAGATGAAAGTGACAACGGCAAAGTACTATATTCCTAGTGGTCGGTGCATTCAGGCACTCGATTATACAAACCGTAAAACGGATGGTTCAGTCGGAAAGATTGCTGATTCTGTCAAGCGCGTATTCAAAACCCGAAATGGGCGAGCGGTATTCGATGGTGGAGGCCTTGACCCCGATATCGTAGTAGCGGATGAGAATTTTGCCGCCATTACCAATCAGTTGATCAGCACTGGTTTAATATTTGATTTCGCATCAAAATATTGCGCTGAAAATCCGGTAAAGCCTGAGCTTAAAACATTTCGATTGTTAGATAAAGACTACAATAGCTTTATGGTCTGGGTAAAGGAGCAAAAATTTAGCTATTCAACTGATTTGGAAGAGCATACAAAGTCCCTTCTGGAAGCTGCTAAAAGAGAAAAGTACTTTCCGGAAATAGAGGGCCAATTGAATGCTTTGAAGAATAAGGTTGAAGGAAATAAAGCATCCGATATGATTCGGTTTAAAAGCGAGATTACTGCTGTTATCGAACAACAAATCGCCTTCCACTATGCGCTGGAACATGGAAAATCAGAAATCACTTTGCGAAAAGATCGCGATATAAATGAAGCAAAGGAGATTTTAAACGATGCTGCTGAATATAAACGGATTCTTTCCCCTAATTAATGGCGTTAATTTTAAGTCTGGAAACATCCACTACCGTGTGTTCAGTTGCTGTGCACATGGATGGAAAAATCGTGGCAACGAGTGAGGTACACAAACCACAATCACATGCGGCAAAACTTGCTAATTTAGTGGAGGAAATTTTGAACATAGCCGAAGTACATCCAACGCAATTGAATGCAATTGCCATCGCATCCGGCCCGGGATCGTATACAGGCCTTCGCATTGGAACATCCATAGCAAAGGGACTATGTTACGCACTGGATATTCCGCTGATTGCAGTCAACACACTAGACTTATTGGCCAGTCAGGTTAAAAGTTATGTTACCGAAGACGTTTTTCTTTGCCCCATGATTGATGCCCGAAGAATGGAGGTCTACTGTCATGTGATCGACTCAGCGTTGAATATTAAACAGGGTGTTAAAGCTAAAGTCATTGATGAAACAAGTTTTCTGGAATTTTTGAACAGGAAGAAAGTTTTCTTTTTTGGCGATGGGGCCTTGAAATGCCGGAATATAATTCAGCATCCGAATGCAATCTTTTTCGATAACATTTTTCCAGCAGCAGCTTACCTGGGCTTGATGGCACACCAAAAATACGTGCGACAAGACACAGAAGACCTTCAACATTTCGAACCGTTTTATCTAAAAGAATTTATAGCAAAGAAGCCGATGCTGAATCCATGAGGAGCTTTCTAAAAATGATTCTTAATTTATGGAGACAGAAAAAGAAATTATGAACCGTGTTTTGACTAGCTCATTAGTCACGTTTGATCTGGAAGAATATTTTCAACCGGGTGACCGTGTTCAGATTGATGTGAGGGATTTGCTCTTTCAGGACTTGATCATAAAGGAAAAAGATTTTCGGGAGCATATTAAATCACATAACTGGTCTCAGTATCAGGATAAATTGGTTGCTGTTTATTGTTCAATAGATGCGATTATTCCCACATGGGCATATATGCTATTAGCAATAGCCTTAGAGCCATTTGCACGCAAGATTGTTTTTGGTGATCTCCACGATCTGGAAGAGCAACTGTATAAAGATGAATTGGCAAAGGTAAATTGGTCTGTTTACCAGGATGCTAAGGTTGTTGTTAAGGGTTGCAGTAAAGTTGATGTTCCACTTTCTGCATACGTTGAAGTCACAAACAAATTAAGACCGATAGCCGCAAGCCTGATGTTTGGTGAGCCATGTAGCACAGTCCCGCTTTATAAGAGAAAACAATAACCCATCACACAATTGTGGATAACTATTTCTGTTAAAATTTTTGTTCCTGACCTTATCAGATTTACCTTTGGAGCCCTTTTGAAAAAAGAGGAATAGTTCTAAAAAAGTTTTAAGAAGTTGTTGCAAAGAGGTAATTCAAAGTATACCTTTGCACTCCCAAAACGGTAGGAGGCTGATTTGGGAGAGGATATTGGAGTTTTGGATTTTAGATGGTCTTGAGAGAGAGTTTAGAGACTACAATTATTCTGATGGGAGACTATTGGGATAGAACGTTCATTGAAT
>JAEUUG010000010.1 GCA_016787565.1 Cyclobacteriaceae bacterium | reverse complement strand
TGCGCAAAGCACAGGCTGTAGTGCTCATGAATACGCAAGGTCACCGCATCCAGGCTTTTATTGATTTCCTCCAATTGCTTCAAAAGCATTTTCAACTCTTCAATCTTCTGCATGTAGAAGAATTGATTTACCTGTTGATGGAGAATCAGGTTGTTCCGCTCGTTGAGATAAGTAACAAGCCGTTGCATCCGGTCGATCAGTTTGGTTGGCTTTTTGCATGAGGTCATGGGTGAAGAACAATACGTTTGTGATAACCAACAAACAGGAACCGGACGCCTTTCCTTAACCTAAACATATGAAGAACAGCCGGATGCTCTCCGGAGTATCCGGCCCTGAATGTTGCGCTATGGGTTGTTTACATTTACTAAGTGACGCGATTTTGTAAAACGTATAGTCAAGCGGAAGTTGAGAGTTGGAGTTGTTACTAAAAAGTGATAAAAAAGTAACAATAGAGTGCTCGGAAGGGCATTGCTGCAGCATCGGCTTGCCATCAGTTTTTGATACGTGTTGAATAAAAGGACCTATGCCAAGTGCTGATATTTAATTTGATATAACTCAACTACGATATTTCTGATTCTAAGGAATAAATTCAATTCCTTGAAAGAATTAATACTCTTTCTCAATTAATCGACAGAGATCAACGTGACCAGATTCTTTGGCAAATGCATAGGCATGTCCTAAAAGATTATTTTTCCCGATTCCTTCTAATTTGTCAAATGCCTCACGGTGACACTTTCGAAACTTCACGTTTGAGCCACAGAAGCAGTTATGCGTACGGCCAGGCCGCTGTCCCCTTGCAATTTGAATCATTAGCTTGATCGCCTTCCGAAGATCATTTCCTGATGAAAGGATATTATCATAATATTGAAAAACGCCATAAGTTCCATGTGCATATTCTCCATTACAGTAGTATCCTTCCACCCGCCTGAATGTCTGATTGAAGAAGTAGGGTGTTACATTGTTCCGCAAAAATTGTGATAAAGTGATACCACCTTTGCAGATCAAAATCTCTTCCGGCAAAACAGTGATACAACATGTCTTGGTGTCTTCGTTTATGTGCCAATCGCCAATAGGAGGAAGTTTACCACTGGTTTCGTACACAAGAGGAAATCGAGAGGGGTATTCATCAGTAGGATGTATCTCAATTTGGTAACTCTCCCAAAACTTCCCATCTCTATCAACAATATCAAGTTCGCCTCTCAGAAAAACGACTCCATCATCTCTGGACGCGGCTTCAAATTTTGGAAATTGTTTGCAGGCCTCTTCAATATCCTGAACAAATCGTTCATTGTTTCCGGTATTTAAGTTGCCCATGGTTTATTCCCTGTTGCTCCGGCTGCAAGACTTGACGTTGCTAAATTGACTTTAATGTCATCTTTAGCTAAGTGGCAAGGAAACCTTTCACCAAGGCTTTTTTGCCAAAGTGCACATGCCTTCTTTTGGTTACTTTCCTCAAGGGCTTCCTTGGCGTTATCAATAAAATATCGAAGATATTGCATGAACGCATCTTTGTTTTTATACCCTATCAGCAGGTCTTCTCCTTCCGGAGTTGTGGGCCGTTCGCATTTGAAATTTTTCTTCAGCTCAGCCTCAATGTTAACCAATGTTTCTTTCAACGCTATATCATCACGTTGATGAGGCGAATAATGGTTTGCGGCTAAAATGGTCATTATAATTCCGCATGGCATCTCCTCCCGTCTGAGATCAGCCCAACTCTTCATGTAACGAACGATCCTTCGTAACTGATGATCAGCTTTACGGATATCATTAGTCCATTTTTCAAACTCCGAATACATCTTCGATTCAAGCAAGAATGCTTTTTGAAACCCAGAGTTTATCTTACTCTCAAACCACGCTATAAACTCTATAGGATGACTAAGTATCCACCATTTCACTTTGTCTGCGAGATCTGGTGCATTCAGATTTGAGGCGTAGTAAATAGGAATATCGACATGAAAGCCCTCTTTGTAGCGTACCCTAACGCAAGTTGGCTTATCGATTATCTTTTCAATATCATCATGCCCACGATCCAGTGCCTGACGTACCCAGTTATGAAAGTCTTCAGGCGAGGGCCTGTCTTCTCTACGCAAACTTCCGATGAAGTACAAACCATCGTCTAAGTCATAGTCATCATGTATTGGTCGTATAATTGTATCCATTACAAATGAACCCTGACTTTGGAATTCAAGTTGATGACGGTGGTTAAAGTTCTCGGCAACGATTTGGTAGCCGGTCTGAATACGCCCCCTTAAATTGTCTCGCACTCCGATAAGTTCGATCCGCTTGTCATCGGAAAGCCTGATCGTGCTATTATATTCGTGAAACAGTTCGTTACAGTTTGCCATGATCTATTTGATAAGTTTTTTTGTGAACAAAATATTTAGCAATCTCCGAATCCTTCTTTGCAAGCTCCCCTCTATCGTTGCCTTTCCCTTTTATAAAACGGATTGACTTTTTTGTAGCTACATCAAGTTGAACCAGGTGCTGCTGTTCCGCTGAAATATTCTCGGAAGGAATTCGACAGTACTGAATCTTGATTTGATTCAGTGCGCAAAGTTTGTTCATAATGTAATCGGTGAAGTGACTGTGACCGATAATCGAAGTGTCAAACAAGTCGTTCCTCCATCTTACAAAAGACCGATGCCTGTTTAATCCGACAGGTTTACCGGCTGTATTATTTAAACTACTTACCGACAATACTTGGATCGAATCAAATTCCTTATCGGCTCCAACAAAATAGGTAAGCGCTTCGATCACCCCCACCAAAGTAGGATTGTTGGCCCATACACCGCCATCAATAAATTGTTTATGATCGTAGTAATCGATTTCACAAAGCGGAAAGTATGTGGGAGCTGCTGTTGTAGCGAGTGCAACATCTACACAAAGAGCTTTGTTGTCGCGGTCTAAAGGTTGTGTTGGATCTCCATCATGGTCATACTTGAAAACCCAGGGGCGGGCATCGGTTAAGGAATAGGAAGGAATGCAGAGCAAGTTATGTGAATTCTTCATCTTCATATCCCCAAAAATCTTTTCAAGAGCTTCTCGCAAGGGCTTGTCCGTGTACTTGCCTCCCCAAAGAGTTTGACGAATGATACCACCGATCTTGGTACGGTAAGGAAAGATTTTCCTTCCGTATTGCTCGTAAAACAGACTAATATCCCTCGCAGGAATCTTTAGCGCCAAAGCCAGTGCTATCAAACCTCCTGTCGATGTTCCACATATCATATCGAAGTAGTCAGAGATTGCGCAGTCGTAACGATCCTCCAGGTGCTCCAGTATCTTTGATGAATAGAGTCCTTTTATGCCACCTCCATCAATGGAAAGAATTTTAAATGGCTTGCCTTCCATAATCAAACACGGGGTGAAGTTTCATTGCCGATAATCGCGCCAATCGTGGCGCATACAAAAAATCCAACGGGGCCGCCAACAGCACCAATGATTCCGCCAATCACAGCCCCTGCGGTGGTGTTGTTCTCACGAATCTTTTCCTTCCTTGACTTGCTGTACGGGGCACGTGTTGTTCCGTATTGTTTGCGTACAGCGCGACTCTTTAGTACACCTTTGTTGAGGTTGCAGTCGATACAGGCCGGAAGCAGGTTATTGCCGTGATCTGTACCACCATTTGCGCGGGCTTTGGAATGCTCAATGTGCCACGCCCCGCGCATACCACGCATGCCGTGATTTTTGAAGCTGAGTTTGCAATGGCAGAGGTGACACCTGCCATCGGTACGATCGTAAATTCTCCTGAGATTGTGTAAATCTTTCGCCATAGTTTCAATGGTT
>JAEUUG010000015.1 GCA_016787565.1 Cyclobacteriaceae bacterium | reverse complement strand
GGCCAGTATATTTTTACCAAGGACAACCAAAGGGCACTCTCTAAGGAACTTAAAAAGTTCATGGATAGCGAGCTGATTGTTCCTTTTGAAATTGTATCCACGACTGATAAAAAAGGTCTAAGCGATCCCCAGGTCGAATACCTGACCGAGGTAGGATTTATTCGTGGATTAATGACTGTGATTTAGGAAAGGCTATTATTTTTGCCCAAAATATTGATGTAGGAGCCCGAAAAGGAGTTTATGCGAGAGTGTAGCTCCTTTTTCATTATTATCACATTTCCAAACCAATTCGCTTTATGACCCAGGAGGAGAGAATTCATGCAAACGCTGGAGCATTAGTCGATGCTCTGACGAAATTGACTTTCAGAATTGCGAAATGGAGCAAGCAACAAAAATTGGAAGGGCGGTCGTCTGGTTTTCTTTATAGGAACCCCAAAACACACAGGCCAGTGCTAATTACCGCAGGTCATAAAATGCCAAAGAATGGTTGCTTCATTGAAACACGGATGCAAGACGACAAAGGTCATATGCTTCAAATCAATGCCGGAAAATTCAAGGTTTTCTATAAACAGAGCAAAATTGATGTTGCTTTTAGTGAGCTTCCAATTGAGTTATACCAGAAGGATATCGAGAAGTATGATGGAATAGATTTTATACAATACCAGGCAACTTTCAAAAATGCGGATACGAAGGAGCCTCATGCTTTTGCAGTTGTTAATAACTATGAGTTTACTAAGGATGAAAATGGGTATGTTGTACCAGTTTACCTGTGTTATGAAGTGGGTATGGAATTGATACTTCAGGATGAGAATTTTAATTATTTCAAACCAAATCGTGAATTCCAGGGTGATGAATATTACGAGGGAGCAAGTGGGGCACCAATAGCTGATTCGGATGGGGCAATCTCTTCAATTTTGGTATCAGGTGACAAGACGGAAGGGATATTGAAAGCGTTCAGATTAGACAATTTTGATTTTGACGCTCATCTAAATACATCCTCAAAATCTTAAATATTTAAGTCTGAAAATTTCTTTAAATTTTCAATAAACTGGTTCGATATTCGTAACCTTGGGGCTACAAGTGAAGGATTTTTAACGATCATGAATGCTTTTTAATGAATTTGAATTAATCGGGCAACTCGCTGAATCTTTTCAAGTTCACTATAAAATCGTTCGATCTTCGTAACCTCGGGACTACTTTTTGATTTTTTGTTCGATGCGTGCAGATTGAAATGTCTTAGTCGCTCATCATCTGATACAACAAAATTTGTAATTGCTTTGTAGATGAGAATATTGTTACTAATCGGTGCGGGTGGTTTTTTGGGTACGATTGCCCGCTATCTTGCCCAACAGAGCATCAGCAAATTTCTTCCGGTTATATTTCCGTTTGGTACACTCGCAGTAAATATTGTTGGCTGCTTTCTGATCGGAGTATTTTATGCTCTCGCAGATCGGGGTAATGTACTCTCACCCGAATGGCGTATGTTTCTTACCACTGGATTTTGTGGAGGATTTACAACGTTCTCTACCTTCACCTATGAAACATACAACCTGATGCGTGAAGAGCAATACCTCTACGTTTCAGTTTACATTGCCGCAAGCGTTATTCTTGGTATACTGGCAACGTTCCTCGCGATCACTTTAATACGAGCCTTATGAAACTGGAAAGAAACTCGAAACTGCTTCGGATTTGCCTGGGGGAACTCGATAAATATCATGGAACACCCTTATACGAGGCACTGGTAATGGCCGCAAAAAAACAAGGCATGGCCGGAGCAACTGTAATCCGCGGAATATTATCGTTTGGTGCCAGCAGTCGTATCCATACGGCTAAACTGCTTGATTTGTCCAGTGACTTGCCGATTGTTGTTGAGGTAGTTGACTCGCATGAGAAGATTGACCACTTTCCGGAAGAGGTCAATAACATGATCGAGGAAGCGGGTTGCGGTGCTTTAATTACAATGGAGGCTGCTGAAGTGATTCACTATAAAGCAAAAAAGCACTAAAGCCTTCCTCGATTATCTTATAAAATAGTATTACTCACTAAAATTAGGTTATAACTGTTCTTGATTTTTTTGAACGGTTTCTATTTTTACCGCATATCCCTTACTTTTAATCCAGACGGACAATTTTCTGTCTGGTCTAACTATTCCTTACTCTTAAATTCTTATGAAGAAGCTCTATTATTTTATCGTCCTGTTAACAGGCGCTTTTGTAATCCAATCCTGCAACACACCTCCATCCGCTTCACCGGAAGCTATTGCGGCCTTCGAAAGTGTTATACCCAAGCCGGTTTCTGCCACGCATACCGGAAATGCATTCCTGATAACAGATAAAACCACCGTAATCGCTGACCCTTCCGCCATGGAAGTTGGAAATTACCTGGTTAATCTGTTGCGCCCGGCAACCGGATTTAATTTGCCACTTTCTGAAAGCAAAGACGAAGCTAGCTCGGGAGCCATTGTCCTTTCTATTATCGATAATAAATCATTAGGCGATGAGGGTTATGAATTGGCTGTCACTACAGAACAGGTAACAATTTCGGCCAATAAACCTGCCGGACTTTTTTATGGTGTGCAGACCCTTCGTCAAATACTGCCGGCTGCGATTGAGCAATCAGCTGTGCAGACAGCAACATGGGAAATTGCCACGGGAACAATAACCGATCATCCGGAATATACCTGGCGCGGATCGATGCTGGATGTGGCGCGCCATTTTTTCAGTGTAGCTGATGTGAAGCGCTATATCGATCTGATCAGCTTATACAAAATGAATGTTCTTCACCTGCACCTGAGTGATGATCAGGGATGGCGTATTGAAATTAAATCCTGGCCGAATTTAGCAACACACGGTGGCAGTACGCAGGTTGGTGGCGGAGCAGGCGGTTATTATACGCAGGAACAGTATGCAGGTATCGTGGCCTATGCACAGGCACGTTTCATTACCATCGTTCCGGAAATCGATATGCCGGGTCACATTAATTCGGCATTGGCATCGTATGGTGAGTTGAATGGGGGAATAACCATCGTTCCTGCTGAAGGTCGTATTGATCTGAGTCCTAAAACTTCTGTGATTGATGGCAAATCAAAACCCACCCAACTTTACACAGGTACAGAAGTTGGTTTTAGCACACTCCAATTGAAAAAGGAAGCTACTTTTAAATTTGTTGACGATGTTATTCGTGAGTTGAGTGCATTAACACCTGGCCCGTATATTCACATTGGTGGCGATGAAGCCTCGGTTACAAAAAAGGAAGAGTATATTGTATTTATTAACCGGTTCAATGAGATTGTAAAATCGCACGGTAAACGGATGATTGGCTGGGATGAAATCGCACAAGGCACTATTGATTCTACTGTAACCGTTCAACTCTGGCATTCTGAAGAGTTTGGTCAATTGGCCGTGGAGAAAGGCAGCAGACTAGTGATGTCACCAGCCAAAAAGGTTTACCTCGATATGCAGTATGATTCCGCCACACGCCTTGGTTTGCATTGGGCTGCATACATTGAAGTTGCCGATTCATACAACTGGGATCCGGCCACGCTGATTGATGGTGTAGCAAAAGAAAATATTGTGGGTATTGAAGCCCCGCTATGGAGTGAAACCATTGTAACCATGGATGACATTGAATACATGATTTTTCCAAGGCTTCCAGGCATTGCAGAAATCGGATGGACAACCACAGCGAACCGGTCATGGGAAGAATACAAAGTTCGGCTAGCCAAGCACGCACCACGGTGGAAAGTAATGGGTATCGACTATTATCCTTCCACGCAAGTGCCGTGGGCGAAGTAAAATTGAAACGTAAAAAAAGCGCGTCAGGAAACTTTCGCGCTTTTTTTATCCGTACTGGTACGGATAGGTGAATGCCTTGTGCACGGTATTTTAACAGTGCTTAAAAAGCATGCATTTTTAAACTATGAAAAAAGTAATGTTTAGCATGTTGCTGGCGATGACTTCGCTCGCCACACCTGCTCAGGAAATTATCTTTCGCGATGATTTTGTGGATAACCGAAACAAGTGGTTCACTTCGTTTTCTGCTGGAACTTGCGGAGTCGAGAATGGTCGCTACTTTATCAACAAGACTACGGAAACAGGGAATTTCTTTTTTTATAAATCTTTATTTCTGGAAACAGGAAAGGAGTTTGTGCTGGAAGCGTCTATCCGCCAGGTATCCGGAATCGATAATCATGGCTATGGTTTGATCTGGGGATCGGATGAATTGAAAAACGCATACGTTTTTAATATTTCCACAAATGGCCACTTCAATGTTTTCAAATATGTGAACAGCAAGTATGAAGCTTTCAAGGCCTGGACAAAAATAAACGAGGTAAAACCAATGGGTCAGGATAATGTGTTGCGCATCCAGTATCGTGTTGATTCAACGCTATTCTTTGTAAATAATAAAAAGATTTTTGCAGCTGAAGCACTTCACCCGAAAGGATTTTATGCAGGGTTTGTTGTGAACAACAATATGCATATCGAAGTCGATTACCTGGAGCTCCGCCAAAACCAGTCCCCTATGAAAGTTATCGACAACATTCCTCAAAATATTGTAAAGGAGAACCTGGGTCCTGCTGTGAACAGTGCCGTGGGGGAGGTAGCACCCATTATTTCTGCGGATGGCAGAACGTTATATTTCGATCGGAAGAATCCAACGGATCCATTTGATGAGATTTATTTTTCAAACCTGTTGGCAAACAATACATGGAGCGATGCGCAAAACATCGGCAAGCCGCTGAATAACAACAGTTATAATTTCGTCATCTCCTCTACACCTGATGGAAATTCACTTCTGGTCGGCAATCAATATCTGGCCGATGGCTCACCCGGCTCATCAGGAGTTTCCATTACCCATCGAACAGGAAGTGGATGGTCAGTTCCCATCGCATTGAAGATTGAAAATTTCTATAACCGGAATGCGTACAACGAATATGCGCTTTCGCCCGATGGAAAAGTACTGCTGCTTTGTATCGAGCGTGATGATACATGGGGATCGAAAGATATATATGTGAGTTTTCTCCGGGATGATGCGAGTTGGACAGAGCCCAAAAATTTAGGTCCGGTTGTCAACACTATTTCCGGTGAGGCGAGTCCCTTCATAGCAGCCGATGGACAAACCGTATATTATGCAACAGATGGAAAGAAGGGTTTTGGAAGTCATGATATTTATATCACCCGCAGACTGGATGATACCTGGTTGAACTGGTCGGAGCCCTTGAATCTTGGACCTTCGATTAACACTGCCGGCTGGGAGGCGTACTACTCCGTTCCGGCAAAGGGCGATTATGCTTACCTCGTTGGCTATGGCGATAATGGTTCAACGGATATTTTCAGAATGAAACTGCCAGAAAGCGCCAAGCCTAAACCAGTTGTGCTGGTATCGGGTCAGGTATTTGATGCGAAGACGAAAAAAATTCTGGAGGCAGAAATTACGTACGAGTCGCTTGTTCAGGCAAAAGTATTGGGGACAGCACGCACCAATCCGGCTGACGGATCCTATAAGATTGCCCTCGTTTCCGGAGACGAATATGGATTCCTCGCGAACGCCAACGGATACTATCCGGTTAGTGAAAGCATTAACCTGAAAGATTTGTCGGCTTATCAGGAAATCAAACGGGATTTGTATTTGGTTCCCTTCGAAGTCAATCAGGTAATCCGGTTGAATAATCTGTTTTTCGATTTTGCAAAGTTTGATCTGCAACCACAATCCTATTCCGAGTTAAACCGTCTAGTGGAATTTATGAACGGCAATCCATCCATGAAAATCGAATTGGGCGGCCATACCGACAATGTAGGTGATGATGCGTCTAACCTTAAATTATCGGAAGCCCGTGTGAACGCGGTAAAAAATTACCTGCTGCAGAAAGGTATTGAATCCAGTCGGCTTACTGCAAAAGGCTACGGTGAAGCAAAGCCGCTTGCTGATAATAAAACCGATCAGGGTAGACAATTGAACAGACGTGTGGAGTTTTTGATTTTAACGAAATAATTGCTTTTGGTATAACGTAATTCTACTTGAGCTTCTTGACGGAGATATTTTCCAACGTAATCGTTGAAAGTTCTTGCAACTGATTTTTTTCGAAAAGTTCCTGTAATTTTTCCAGCGGCACATCCTTATCTGCCTGGTAGTTGATATAGTCCTGAAAGAGTATACCATCCATCATGCGTGGATTGATGGCTTGACGGAATCGAACTCCACCGCCATCAGTTGTATAGTTATAGGCAAGGTAATCTACCCGATGAGTTTCCTGATTAATCCAATACAGGAACTCGTCTTCATGATCTTTGCCACCGCCTTCCTCATCGAACGTTATCCGGATCAAATAGTATTTTTTGTTTTTCAGCACCGTTTCACCGGCAAAGGATTTGTGCACAGCAGGATCATTTAAACCGAATGGTAACAGGGCAAAATAAATTACGGAGTTAATGGAGTTGCTGAATGCGTTGGCTCGTTCAGCCGGTACAGTAACCCTTGTTCCATTGATTGATCGCTGAAATCCTGAATTGTTCAGGATATCTTTCACGTTTCCTGTGCTGTCGGTGAACGCGCGGGTATAGCTATATACTCCTCCATCACGGTGTGCTGTGTAGTGTCGTTCTCTGAAATCAAATTCAATATCAACATGTTCGAAACGTTTACCACCGTGTGCCTGAATAGCCCGATTAATGATTCGTTGAGGGTCGTTGGGAGAACACCCTGAAAGCAGGTATACGAAAAGGAGTACGGCAATTCTGGTTATCATCATTTTTACGGAGCGAAGGTTAATTCTCCAAAGTAAGAATTTTCGACCTAAATCACTCCAACCCGATTAGCCTTGATAAAATTCCCGTTGTCAGGACGATTAAAATCATCATCATCTGGGACGATCATCATATTATGCTGGTTGTTTGAGATTTACCTTTCAAAAAATTAACAGCAATGAAAAAGATACTGGTTCCTTGCGATTTCTCAGAGCCCTCACACGAGGCTTTCAAATTTGCAATTAATTTGGCTGCCAAAAATGACAGCGAGGTTTACGTACTTCATGTTATTGATTTTCCGGCCTACTATGAAACGGCCTTCGGCTTTCAGCCAATTCCCTTTGAGGCATCTGCCTTAAAAGAAATTGATGATGATGCACAGCGGAAATTTGAGAAGATGCTGAAGACCTATTCAAAGAATGATAGCAACATTGTATTCTCCTATGTTCATGGTCACGTAACAAGTATGATCATTGACTTTATCAGCCGGAAGAAAATTGACCTGGTGGTAATAGGTACACACGGAGCCAGTGGTATGCGGGAATTTTTTGTAGGATCGAATACGGAGAAAATTGTACGACTCTCTCCCGTTCCTGTTTTCGCCATTCGGAAAGCAGTGAGCCTATCGGCTATCAAGGATATTATTTTTCCAACGATGCTGGAGGCACAACCAGAATTAATAAAGCGCATAAAAATAGTGCAGGAATTTTTCAAGGCCAGGCTTCATATTCTGTATGTCAATACCCTCAACAACTTTAAACGTGATCTGGAAGTGAAGGCCGAAATGGAAAAATTTGTGAAGCACCATAAGCTCACCAATTGTACGATGAACATGCGCAGCGATGCTTTTGAACAGGATGGCATTATCAGTTTCACCCATGAAACCGGGGGAGATATGATTGTCATGGCTACACATGGCCGAAAAGGTCTGGCTCACTTTTTAATTGGTAGCGTAGCGGAAGACGTGGTGAACCATGTGAAGTGCCCTATCTGGACAATGGTTGTAAAGAGTAGCTGACCTGATAGATGATTACAGTTCATGATGATCATGATGGCGATCATCGCTAAAGTGAAATGAATTATTGGTAATTCGTTCTATAAAAAAAAGCAACATTATGAAAACCGATTATGAACTTCAGAAAGATGTGATGGAGGAAATTAAATGGGATCCTTCGCTGCGCACCGTGGCTTCCGAAATCGGAGTTTCCGTAAAAGACGGAGTCGTAACCCTTTCCGGTCGGGTTGATCAGTACAGTAAAAAATTGGCCGCTGAGCAGGCTGCCCAACGTGTAGCAGGTGTTCGTGTGGTAGCCGAGGATATTGTAGTTAAGCTTCCCGGAACATTGTTACGTACTGACACTGAAATTGCTCAGGCTGTAAGTAATGCATTGAAATGGCATGCCTCTGTGAATGAAGATGTCATTGAAGTGAAAGTGGAAGACGGATGGATTTACCTGGATGGTACGGTAGAATGGGAGTATCAGAAACGTGCCGCTGAAATAGCCATTCGCGATCTGATTGGTGTAAAGGGTGTATTGAACCGTATTCATATCAAGCCCTCGCTTGATGCGCATGATATTAAATCGAAGATTGCAGCAACCTTTCACCGAAGCGCTACTATTGATTCCGGAAATGTAAAGGTTGATGTAAACGGAAGCCGTGTCATATTGAAAGGAAAAGTTCGCTCGTGGGCTGAACGTCAGGAAGCTGAGAAAGCTGCATGGGCAGCACCCGGTGTGGTGATGGTCGACAATAAAATTGAGGTTAACCCCGCTATTTTGGAACTGGCTTAACGCGGGGGTTTTGTAGTTTGGGGATAGTTGAACAAGTCGCCCTGCATTATGATGATGCAGGGCGATGTGTTTAAAGCAGTCTTTGTTTTTTTCCATTTCATAACGTTTCGGCTAAGCTTTGTAAAATGCAAATTCTCAACATGGCAGCGAAACCCAACGATAAAGTCATGTTGGTTAATTTTATTTTGAATGTTTAAACGATGATCATAATCTATTCGATTTATGATGGGCATCATGGGCTTGCGGCAAACTATTTTGTTACTTCCATACATGATGTTTTGGACGCAAGACAAGCCAGTTGAAATTCCTTTCCCTTCGCCTTCACCGGAAATCCTTCCTTCACCGGAACCTGCAACTCCTGTGTGGCCTGAAACTGACCCTGAAATTCGGCCTGGCAAGGAACCAGATGTTTCTCCGCGTCCAAAAGAGGTTCCACCACCACCTTCTGCATAGTGTATTTACATGAATAGAAAGATATGAATAGTTCGATTGTATTCGATGAACATGTTGCCGACTACGAAGCCTGGTATGATCAGTATCCTGCTGTGTTCAAATCCGAAGTAGAAGCATTACGCGATATGCTTCCTGAACGGAAGTCCTTAACTGGAATAGAGGTTTACTTGGGCAGTGGCCGTTTGGCTCAGGCGCTTGGTATCATGGAAGGTGTTGAACCATCTGCAAAGATGCGGACCCTTGCAGTCAGGCGTGGCATTGACGTAATGAATGCCTCTGCCGAATCACTCCCATATAAAGATTTGAAGTTTGACATTGTCTTGATTTCACTTTGTAAACGATTTGTTCATCAACTGGCTGGATCTTTTAAAGAAGCGTATCGTGTATTGAAAAACGAAGGTGCGCTTGTGGTTGGATTCCTGGATAATAACAGTACCCTTGGTCGTGCGGTGGCTGATCATCAAGCTGACGATAATTTTTACAGGAGTGTTGCATTTTATCCGGTCAACACTATTGTATCAGCAATAACGCAAGCAGGATTCCGGCATATCACGATTACGCAGACTCTCTTTGGTTCGCTTGAGGAAATTACAACCATGCAAGTTGCGAGAAGGGGATACGGTGAAGGTTCTTTTGTTGTATTGAAAGCATTGAAGTGACTGTTTTGGAATAGTATCGACAGGAAAGCACTAACCACACCCACATGAAAAGAATACTTTGCCCTACGGATTTTTCTGATATCGCTCATAATGCAATTGCCTTTGCCGCGAAGTTGGCGCAGCGCACAGCGGCTGAGTTGGTTTTGCTCAATGTACAATCTGTGTTTGACTTGACTCCTGTTGACATGATACGGGGTAAAGCCTTAACTATTGAAGCGTTAGCCCGGCAACTGGAAGCACAAAGTATGGAAGTAAGCAAGGCCTTTAAAATTTCATGCTATAGTGAAATTCAGCCGGTGGCATCATCATTGGCCAAAAATATTGCTTCTGCTGCCCGCGAATATGATTTACTGGTGATGGGAACAAATGGCGCTGATGATTATTATCAGGCAGTGTTCGGAAGCAATGCGTATCACGTTGTCAGGCAATCATCCATTCCCGTATTGTTGGTACCGCTGGAATGTTCTTTTACGGAAATCAAACAAATTATTTATGCCTTTGATTACCTGAAAGATGGAAAGCTTCCATTCCGGCAGTTATTGCCCTGGGTGAAGAATCTTCAAAGTGAAATCTGTGTACTGGATGTTATGGTGGAATCGTTCAGTGCACGAGCTGAGGATGAACGCATCATGATGCAGGAACAATTGAAAGCCTTATACGAAGATGAAGTAGCGCTCCGTTTTGATACCATCCGATCTGCTGATGTTATTGAAAGTATCAACCGGTACATGTTGAAGACCAATGCAGATATGCTGGCGTTATGTACCCATCATCATGGATTGCTGCAATTATTTCACAAGAGTGTCATCAGGGCGATCAGTTCCATGGCCCGCTATCCGGTATTTGTTTTTCATGAATAATATCCAAATTGATTTGGCACTATCATGAGCGGATCATGAAAATCACTACATAAAGTAAACCAACACCAATAACCGATCCCAGTCCGAAAGCAATACGTTTCCGCAAGAAGAGTGATCCTTTGGTGATGCAGATCATGGCTTTTACAAAGGTGTTGCTCAGCATGGCGGTAATAATGACCAGAATCGCGAGGGGGAGCTTAACGGAGGCAAGTGCAAATTTTGACATGCTGATGGATATGGCATCCACATCGGCCAATCCTGAAATTAATCCTGTAACGAGAAGTCCTTTATCGCCCATGAATCGATTCCCATAGTAGACCATGAGCGAGATCGCTATGTAGAGCAATCCGAACGACAAGGCATTAACAATATTAGCCGGGTTACCCAGTTTAAGTTGTGTATCGGTTGTGGTGTCAGGGATGCTATCGTTATTCTTTCTATTAAAAACTATCCACGAAGCCAGCAGCCCGGTAATGGCCATGCAGGATGTGGGAAGTATAATCATATTGAAAACTTCCAGGTTGAAAATAGCTGTAATGGCAGCGACACGCAAAAACATAATGGAAGAGGCCAATAGTATTCCGGCTGCGTACGCAGTGTTGTGTAGTTGGTCGGCCTCCCGACTTCGTGATGAAAATACCCACGCTACACTCGTGCTGGAAAATAGTCCTCCGAAAAGTGCAGTTAGTAAAATTCCTTTCTCTGGCCCAATAAATTTTACAAGCAGGTATCCGATGAAGCTCAGCGATGAGACAATCACTACAATAAATCCAATTTCACTGGGGTTCAATATTCCTGCAGGACCATAATCAGTATCGGGCAGGAAGGGCAGTACCAGCATGGAAAGAATGATGAACTTGATGAATGCATAAATTTCATCTTGCGTCAGCTGATTGATAAAGGCTTTGAACTGACCCTTTAATGAGAGCAGTGTAGTGGTAATAACCGCGGCAGCCAGTGCTTCCCGAATCAATTGTAATCCGGCCATGCAGCCCAACGCAAAAGCAATGATCAGGGCTATTTCTGAACTGAGGCCCATGTGTCCTTTCTGACTTCTTACATAATAGGTAATGCCAATCAGCACAATAATGGATGGGAAAACAGTCATTAGTATTTCTTTGCCAAGTGCGTGCGATAACGTGGTGCACACGAAACCTAAGGCTGAGATAAGCGGGTAGGTACGAATACCCGCGAACTCATCTTTTTCAGTAGAAGCTTTAAACTCCCGTTCCAACCCGATTATGAAACCAATGCCTGTTGCAACAAGCAGGCCGGTGAGGTAAGGTGAGAGGAGTTGAAAATTTTCTTCCATCATTTTTAGTGTCACACCGTGATCCTGGCCAGTTTCGTTTGGTCCAGAATCCGGATTCCTGAATCAACGATTTCAATGAGTTTTTCATCTTTGAAATCGGCCAATGTCCGGTTGAGCGATTCCGTTGCTGTTCCAACAATATTAGCCATATCTTTTCTGGAAACCTGAATAAGATTTGTTTTCACAGTATCATTTGTGTTTGTGTGGTTAAGTTTTAGCAATGTTCCGGCTACTCGCTGACGAACAGATTGGTAGGCCAGGTCGACCAACCGTTGCTCTGCTTCAAATAAATTGTTGGCGAGAAGCTTAATGAATTTTCCGGCTATCTCCTTGTTCGAATAAATCAGTGTGGTAAAGTCATGCCCCGGAATGATACAGACCTCAGCATCTTCCAGCACCTCAGCACTTTCGCAATACGCTTTATTTTCCAGTAAGGGAACATAACCAATGAATTCACCAGCGTGATGTAGTCCGGTGATCAGTTCTTTTCCTTGTGGATTTGATTTGTATGTCTTGATTTCTCCTTTGGAAATGAAAAACAGGTCATTGGGTTGTTGGCCCTCCATGAACAGAAAATCTTTTCTCTTGAGATGCCGACACGGTCTGTTTTCAGACAGTTTATGAAACTCCTTAAGCTGCCGTGTTTTGTTAAAAAATTCATTTACATCGTCCAGGCTGTTGTGGAAAGTGGTTTTTATAAGCTCATTTTTTTTCAGCCGGACTTCAACAGCTTTCAGTAATTCTAATCCATCAAATGGCTTTGTAATGTAATCATCAGCGCCAAGATTCATTCCGGTTCGAAAATCACTTTTCTCTGCCTTGGCAGTAAGAAAGATGAAGGGGATATCGGCCGTATCCGGATCTTTCCCGAGAATGTGTAACACACCATAGCCATCCAGCTCCGGCATCATCACATCACATAAAATCAAATCAGGGTGTTGTTGCTGAACAATCTCTACACCGACTTTACCATTGAAAGCCTTGATAACGTCATAATGGGCAAGTTTAAGGATGGAGGCAATATTATCGCACATCTCCTCATTATCTTCGATCACCAAAATCTTGTTGCTCATACTTGTTGATTTAATAGTTTCGAATTTTTGTGTTTGTTTGATTCTTCGTGTTGCAGGCGTTGATGAGTGGGTAGGGTTACTGCGAATGTTGTCCCCTTGCCCAGCGCACTCTTAAACCCAACCTTGCCCGATAGCAGGGTGGTATACTTTTTAACGATATTAAGCCCAAGACCTGTTCCCTGCAGATTCATGGCATTTTGCGCGCGGAAAAAACGTTTGAAAATATGGCGTTGGTCATCTTCCGGAATGCCAATACCTGTATCCGTAACTTTCAGGGTGAGCAAATCAGCCGTTACTTTTGAAGTAACCAGAACACATCCACTCTTCGGTGAATATTTGAAGGCATTGGAAATAAGGTTAAGCATAATGTTTTTCAACAGGTGTTTGTCGGTGCTTACAATTTGATTGCCGGAATGGGTATACGTGATGGATTGTTCTGGATTTTTAACCACTTCAATTTCTTTAATCAACATCTCCATGAAATCCTCGATGTGGAGATCGGCATAGGATACTTTAACCTTACCTTCCTCCAGTTTGCCCAGTGATAGAAAATCGTTGAGTATTTCTGTCAGGTTATTTACCGATCGTTTAATGCGATTGATGTGGGTCATTTTTTCACGTTCAAAGTCTTCACCGGTATAATTTTCAAGTAGAAAAATGGAAGATAGAATGGTACTTAAGGGTGTTCTGAACTCGTGTGAAGCCATGGTTACGAATCGTGATTTCAACTCACCAAGTTCATGCTCCTTTTCCAGTGCCTGCAGGAGATCGGTTTGCATTTTTTTAAGCGGTGTAATATTGTTGATGACGATCAGTATTTCATGAATCTGACCATTGGTATCGGGTAGCGGAACAGCTTTTACATTATACTCCCGGTCTGCGAGTGAAACTTCAAAGGATGCTGTCTCACCGCTAAAAGCTTTACCAAGAAAGGGCTCGGCATGCTTGTTCAGCGTTGGATATACATCGTTGAATATTTTTTTTCCAATCAGTTTTGTTGTTGAAAGGCCAATGAGCTCCAATTCTTTCCCATCAACAAAAACATAGTTTAGCGCATCGTTGAGAACACCAATAATGCCATTGGGAAAGTTGTGCGCCATGGCCCGGTGCAACTGTTGACTGCTGCGCAATTTCTCTTCTGCTCGTTGCTTTTCGCTGATCTCCTGTTGTAGATTCTGATTAGCCTGCTCCAATCCGATCAGCGCTTCTTCTAATTCATACGTTCGTTTCTGTACTCGTATTTCAAGATCCGCATTGAGCTTTTCCTTTTGCAGACGCTCGTGTTCAGTAAAATTTTTATAGCGCATGGTAAAGTATATCGCTAACCAGAGAATCACGATAGTGAATATGCGGTGATCAACACCATCCCAAGTGATGTTTAACCATTCTATGGTAATGAGGTATCCGGCAATAATGGCAACCGTTGTTATGATCCCCAATGCTGTGGCGTATGAACTTTTTCCGGGAAGCCAAAGAATAAAAATGATTACCAGAATATAGGTTGCTGCACCAAGGAAACTTACCACCGAGATTATTTCCGACAAGAAGATTGTAGCGGTGAGCAATACTCCCAGGGTAAAAAGAGCCAGATCAGTACTTTTTGATTTCATCTGATTAAACGTTTGTGTCAGAGGTCAAGAGAAGCAGCCAGTCAATGCCCGTTTCATGTGGTATTTTGAACGGGTTTACCACCCTAATAGAGCCTTCCTGAAGGGGTAAGGGCAGGAAAGGCTGTAATCAAATCTATTGTTCTGTTCACGGATGCCTGCTGATTACTGTCAATCGGCATCATGACAAATGTCATTAAGTTTATTGTGTTATCAGGGTATTTTAATCAAACGAGTGTATGAATTTTGTCTTCGTAGTGAGATGATATAAATCATGGCGATGTCAAAACTTTGAGTATACTTTTAAGTGTTATCCGATCAATATCTTTTGACAATAATTTAACGACCATGAAGCGCATACTATTTCCCATTGATTTTTCTACTTCCCATGACCAGCTTGTAAAATATGCTGTTCACATGGCACAAGATACCGCTGCTAAGCTTGTGTTATTGCCAACCCATTCTTTATCAGGCGTCCAACACACTGGAACATCAGCAGTATCGGTTGATACGCTGGAGGATGGACCAGAGCGTTTGGCAGAGCTTTGTGATGAAATCAGGAGCATTTATCATGTCCCAACCGATTATCTTGAACGTAGTGGTAAGGATGAAATGAAAAATATTATTCAATTGTTGAATAGTTTTGATTTACTCCTTCTAGGCGTGAAACAGGATTTGCTTACAGGTGAATTGGTAAATGGTAACAGTATTTTTAAAATTCTACGTGAGGCTTCCTGCCCTGTGTTGTTGATCCCTGCTGATTTTAACTATCACAAGATTTCCAGAATTTTATATGCGCTTGATCCTGAAAGTGATCACCAGCCCCCTTTCGAAAAATTAAAAAACCTCGCGCAGTGGTTTAATGCTGAGGTGAGATTTCTCTCAATCGTGAAGCACTATACACCTTCACTGGAACAAAAGATGGATCGGGATTTTAATACTTTTCAGAAGGAGTGGGGTATGGGCAATATTAGTTTCGATTATGTTTACTATGAAGATGTGCCCAAGTGCCTGGATCACTATGTTAAAACATGGTTGGAGAACGATGTCATTTTGTTCACCATCCACACGAGCAGCCTGATTGAATCACTCTTTCACAAGAGTGTTGTAAAGGAAATCGCCTCGTGTGCAGCGTATCCGATATTAACGGTGCATCGTTAGGGTTTAAATGTAAATGCTACTTTCCGTAAATATCATTGAGGATGCCAGCCAGTCGTACACCGGCTTTTAGCACTTGTTCGCGCACGGTTGGGAAGTTCAGGTAAGAGTAGCGATAGCCGAGTTTACCGTTTCCAATAGCATAGATTTGCTCACGGAAAGTTGTGCTTTCGCGGGCCCAGTCACGGACTGAATTTTTTTGCCAGCGCTGCAGTTGATTTTCAGCAGGATTTCCGGCAGCCTCAGCCAATTCGGTATAACTTAATTTGGTATCATCAATCATATCGCTGTCCCACACACGGTGAAGATTGCTGTCCGTACGAAACCAGGTAACTTTAATAGCATTGCCACCCGCATCAGGCCGGCCAACATGGAGGGGCTGATGTATGTCGCCAACCAGGTGTATCAGCATCTTCAAGCGTTCCACTTCATCTTTTGGGTTAAGTTTTTTTGATTTCAGTTCTGCAATAATCCGTTCTAACGTCATCACCAGATCACCATTAGGGTTTTTCTCGGTTTGCTCATATGTTAATCCATCGGGTATGGTAACCCAGTGCCAATCAGACATATAATTAAAGGTAGAATCAGATTTAATTTCGTCCATCCAGGTGCTGGCCATGGCTAAGGATTCGCCACCCAAGATCCGGTTAATTGCTTTACGTGCTTTTTTGTTTAGGTATTTTTGAGCAACATGCCCCGTAGCCCGATGCCCGGTGGCACCCCATCCAAACGATGTATAGGAAATACTAATTAAGAGTAAAGAAAGGAGTAGTTTGTTCATGATATTAAAATTCATGCGAATATCCTGAATTTCTGTTAATTCAGAATTGCCTGTGCATGATTTTAAATTTACCTTTAAGAAAGGTCAAATGTTATGTCCCGTTCGGTAAAACTCACTGCTTTTCTCGTTGCCAATCAACTTGATATTAAAGGTATTAAGTCCTTTTTTGAAATTAAACCATTGTCCGATTCCTCCTCAGAGATTCTTTATGGCTTTAGTGGAAATAAATATCAGCAATACTTCAATTATGGTGTAGTTGTATTTTCCGGTTATACCGAAGAAGAAATGAAATGGAATGTGAAGGCCATACAAAACTATCAGCGTAGCCCGATGCCAACCTGGCTTCGTGATGATTTTCAGATCGAAGTTGAAGATGGGAGGGAAACAGAATTTGAGTTTGATGCGATGATTGTGGGACGACTTGATGATAAAGTGCTTCGTATCGCCATGCTGAACCTGGCTCAATCCGTTGCTCTTGATCAATATCACCTGGTAAGCGAAAATCTATTAACGGAAGTGAAAGGATTTTCAAATCAGCTTGAACTTACCGGTAAATTAAAAATCAGTCGCATCAACATGATGCGGTTTATCGGTAAGGCACTCAATACACAAAATGACATTGCTGAAAATATTTATATTTTCGATGCACCGGATCAGGTTTGGGATGATGAATACCTGGACCGTTTGCATCAGGGATTAATGAAACATTTTGATTTGCGCGTACGCTTTAGCGAGATCGAGTATACCCTCCGCATCATCGAAGATAATCTTTCTGTATTCCGCGAGATCATCCATCAGCGCGAAAGTCAGTTGCTCGAAATGATTATTATTATCCTCATCCTGGTAGAAGTATTTGATCTGCTCCTCACGAAGTTTCTCTAATCCGTTTATGCGCAAAGAAATTGTTTTGGGTTTCGATATTCAGGCACAACCCGATGAAGTTACCTGCGGACCAACCTGTTTGCAGGCTTTATATAATCACTATGGTGATACCATTCCGCTCAAGCAGGTGATACAGGAGGTGAAGCAGTTGAAAACCGGGGGTACGCTGGCCGTGATGCTGGGTAACCATGCGCTTAAACGAGGATATAAAGCGCATATTTATACCTACAATCTGAATGTGTTTGATCCCACCTGGTTTGAACAGTCATCCCGTAAAATGATTCGAAGCCTGAAGCAGCAAATGGATTTTAAATTCAAACGCAGAAAGCTTCAGGTGGCCTCCCGCGCGTACATTAAGTTTCTGGAAGCCGGTGGCACGTTGCATAATACCGAATTGGATGCCAACCTGATAATGAAATACCTCAAGCGTGGTATTCCCATCCTCACGGGATTAAGTGCTACCTACTTATACGGAACACCACGTGAAATTCCTCAGTTTGATATCTATGACAGCATAAAAGGTGAACCAGCCGGACACTTTGTGGTGATCAGTGGATACGATGAAGATAAGAGTTGTGTTTACCTCTCCGACCCGATGGAGCCTAATCCTCTGGGTAAAGGCCAGGTGTACAGTGTGAGTTTTGCACGATTGATTAATAGCATTATGCTCGGCATTGTAACGTATGATGCGAACCTGCTGGTGATTGAACCTAAAAAAGGCAGCGGTAAACTAAACGAATTAAAACCGGAATCGTAAACCTTCGCAGACCCTCTTTCAGTAATGGAAAAAGTTATTGTTGTCGAAAATCCAGACTACTGGCAGTTTAGCCTGGATGATGTTGAAGTGGTTACTCCGGCCAATTATATTTCCAACCGTACCTACCAGGAAACGAAAGGATTAAAAGTACTCAACTTGTGCAAGTCGTTTCAGTATCAAAGTCTGGGTTACTATGTTTCGCTGCTGGCCGAAGCCAGGAAACATAAAGTCCTTCCCGGAGTTGCCACTATTCAGGATTTCCGGTTTCCCTCTATTCTGCGGGAGGACTCACAGGATTTTGATGACCTCATTCAGAACAGCTTTAAACATGAACATGCCGACCGTGTTGAGTTTAATATTTATTTTGGAATAACCCAGCTCGAGCACCTCAACAAACTTGCTGGTCAGTTATTCCAATACATTCAGGCTCCCTCATTATGCGCTACATTTTCAAAACGATCGAAGTGGGTATTGCGAAGCATTACACCGATTAGCTTAGGTGAAGTTCCGGAAAGTGATCGTGCTTTATTGCGAAGGGCACTGGAGAAATATTTTTTACGCAAGCGCGATATCCGTCCCGACAAAAAGAAATATGATCTCGCTATTTTGGTCGATCCGAAAGACACCAATCCGCCTTCTGATGATAAAGCCATCCAACGGTTTATCAAAGCCGCTGACCAGGCAGGATTTTATGCTGAACTGATTACAAAAGATGATTTTGACAAACTCATTCAGTTTGATGCATTGTTCATCAGGGAAACCACGTTTGTTAATCACCATACATTTAAGTTCGCAAAAAAAGCGAAGTCTCTCGGCCTTGCTGTTATTGATGATCCGGATTCAATCCTGAAATGCACGAATAAGGTTTATTTGTATGAGTTACTGAATGCCAATAAAATTCTGACACCAACATCGTTTGTCATCAGCAAAGAGAATTATAAATCACTGCCACAAAAAATGACCTATCCGTTTATTCTCAAACAACCTGATGGGGCGTTCAGTAAGGGCGTATTCAAAATTATGGATGCCGAGCAGTACAAGCACGTTACGGCCAGTATGTTTCAGAAATCAGAATTGCTGATTGCACAGGAGTTTCTTCCTACCCCATTTGATTGGCGGGTAGGTATCATTGATGGTCAGGTTTTGTATGTCTGTAAATATTTTATGGCTTCCGAACATTGGCAGATCGTTAACTGGAATTCTGAAAAACAGAATCACGAAGGCAGAGTGGAGTCCATCATACCCGATCAGGCACCATCCGGGTTGATCAAGACAGCCTTGAAGGCAACAGCCTTGATTGGCAAGAGTTTATATGGTGTCGACATGAAAGAGGTAGACGGCAAATTTTATGTGATCGAGATCAATGACAATCCAAACATTGATGCCGGTATAGAAGATAAAATACTGAAGGATAAATTGTATTCCACTATCATGGATGTATTTTTGAATAAGATCAAATCCGATAAGTAATGCTTCAACCTCCGCGCATTCATTTGTTTCAAGGCTACGGCATTGAGTTGGAGTATATGTTGGTTGACAGAGATACGCTGCAGATCAAACCCATTACCGATGAACTGCTCAAACATGAACTGGGTAAGTACGGCAGTGACTTTGAAAATGGAATCGTGAGTTGGTCGAACGAGTTGGTACTGCATGTAGTGGAACTGAAATCCACCCGGCCGGAATCTAATTTCACAGCGTTGGGAAATGCTTTTTCAGAAAATATCCAGCGAATCAATGCCATCCTTACAGGATGGAATGCCATGCTGATGCCTTCGGCTGCACATCCTTTCATGAATCCACTGGTGGAAACAAAACTTTGGCCGCACGAAAACAATGATGTGTATGCGATTTACAATTCGATTTTCGATTGTCGTGGACATGGCTGGTCAAATTTGCAGAGTACACACCTCAATCTTCCTTTTTATGATGATGAAGAGTTTGCCAAACTGCATGCTGCTATACGATTAATTCTTCCCATACTCCCTGCACTTTGTGCCAGCTCACCAGTACTTGATGGAAAACTAACGGGCTCACTCGATACGCGGCTACGCTACTATAAAACGAATCAGGCTAAACTTCCATCCATTGCCGGTAAGGTTATTCCGGAGGCAGTTTTTTCAAAAAGGAATTACCTGAATACCATTTATGAAAAAATAAGAAATGACATTGCTCCGTATGATCCAGAGCAGGTATTAAATCCTATTTGGGTTAATTCACGCGGGGCCATTCCACGTTTTGACCGGAGCTCCATTGAAATCCGCTTGATGGATGTTCAGGAATGCCCATCAGCCGATATAGCCATTGTTACATTGGTGATTGAAACCATCAAAGCTCTCGTGAACGGTAAGTTTATCGATACCGAAGCGCAGATGAAATGGAAAACAGAAATCCTTGCCCATATTCTTGATCTTACCACTGAAAAAGGACAGGATGCCGTGCTGGACGAACCTTATCTAAACATTTTCGGACTCGCACAACACCAATGTACTGCTGGTGAACTGTGGCAACACATTTTTAATCACCTTGTCCGCTCCGGCAATTCCGCATTAGAAAAATGGAAGCCGGAATTGAATATCATCCTGACAGAGGGAACGCTTGCAAAGCGTATTGTGCGGGTACTCGGAGCGGATGTCTCACATGAACATATTGTGCACGTGTATCGTCAACTGTGTGGCTGCCTGGCACAGAATAAGATGTTTATTGAATGATGGTTATATCCTGCGAACACGCCAGTAATGCTGTGCCGGAGGAATATCGTTTTCTCTTTGCAGGCCATGAGGCTGTTCTTCAATCACATCGTGGCTGGGATCCCGGAGCAGCAGACTTAGCAGCGCATATGCATCAGACATTGGGTGTGCCCTTGTTTGTAACTGCGTTTACACGCTTGCTCGTGGAGGCTAACCGATCAATTGATAGTAACGAACTTTTTTCGGAGTTCTCAAAAGGCTTGTCGGTACAGGAGAAAGAAGATGTTCTGCGGCAATTTTATTTTCCCTATCGCACGCAAGTTGAAGAAGCGTTGCTAAAACAGCCCAAACCTGTTTTACATCTTTCTATTCATTCGTTCACACCTGTTCTGATGGATCTGGTTCGTGAATTGGAAATCGGACTTTTGTTTGATCCTGAACGGGAGATGGAAAGAATTTTTTGTGAAAAGCTGCAACGCGAACTGTTACAGAGGCTTCCTGAATTACGGATATTATTTAATGAGCCCTACAAGGGAACCGATGACGGACTGGTAACAGCCATGCGAAAAAAATTCCCAGGCAATGAGTACCTGGGAATTGAAGTAGAGGTTAACCAAAAATTGATTGGTACATCATTAGAGGCCGAGTTAACGAAGGCCTTGACGGAAAGTATACGGTGCTTAGTTCAGTGAGCTGACAGCCTCAGCCGCACCTTCTTTTACTACTAATTTTAAGGTTGCTCCTTTACTTTTGTAACTAAGTGTTCCTTTCAGAATGATCATGTATGTGCCGGGTTTTGTTTGTTCGGCAATGGCTATGGTAGCCTCACTGCTTTCAATCAGCCCTGATGCTGGTTCGTAACGTACGGTTACTCCTTCTGGTAATCCGGAAGATAATCCTAATACGGCTTCTGATTTTCTATAACTCTTTGAACGCAAAATGGACACCGTTACCTTCCTGGTATCGCCTGGTTTTAGAATCAGTTCGCTTTCAGAAAGTTTAATGGTGAACTCCGAACTTGGAATTTCCTGAGCTGAAACGAATGTTGTGCTAACAAGTAGTAGCACGATCATGGGGAGGATAAGTCTTTTCATAGTATGTTTTTTTATGATGCTAACGCGAAGGACGCACCGGAGTTCCTATCTATTGTACAGAAGAGGTGAGCGGTCGTACCTTTGTGGTCAGGTGAAAGCCAATGGGGTGAACAACGTACGATTGGGGCAAACGGATCAATACAATTCCATCACATTACGCAGCTGCTGGATTTTTTCAATGACTTCTTTTCCCTTCGGGCGAGATACCGGTATGGCATATTCAGTGCCGTTAATCTGAAGCTTATATCCGTTTGTATTTCCGGTGATATTACTGATGGCATTGATATTCACCAGGTACGACCGGTGGCACCGGATGGCAAAAGCGTTATCGATCTGGCTTTCAATGTTTTTCAGATTAGCACGAAGTAACTTTTTCTGAACTCCGTTTTCATTTTTCCAGAAAATGGTTGAGTAATTATCATCGGCTTCAACAAAGAGCAGATCGGGAAGATTGAGTCCTAATGTTTCGCTCGTATCGGAATAGAGTGTTAGAAAACCCGAACTTTTAGGATGGTGTCTCGGGGTTTCATTTTTAAGTACCGTGATTTTTTCCAGTTCCTGGTTGGCTTTAATTGCACTTCGCAGGTTTTGTTGCAACATGTTGTTCTTCAGCAAGAGCGTAATAATCGTTACCGGAATAATGCCGATCAAAGCAACCTGTGTAAAGGCATGAACAACCACCTCCCAGAACGTTTTATCCGGACAAATGAAAACCAAATCGATATAGGATGAAACCACTCCAATGACAAAACACTGACCAATGGTCTGGAGAATATATTTAAACAATGTCCACTTTACAGGATCAAAACTATCCGTAAAGATTTTCGGAAGAACGATGATGCTGATGCTGAGGATAACAAAGGTAATACCACCGAAAAGGCAAACCACAGGAAAGTTCAGGTGTTCATTAAACTCGCGGTCGGGCCGATAAACCGTCATGAAAAAAATAACAAAAAGACTTAGGGCTGTAATCAGCGCAATATTCTTTTTATCATCATTCAGGTAGTACGGAAAGGGTTTCCGTAAATGGTCCAATAGATTCATGTTATTTGTTTACCTGTATTTTGGATGCAAGATCGCGTTTCGTTTCCATACCTGGAGTTCTTCTTAAGAAAATGCCCATGCAGGATACGTTTGTTGCACCTTACGGAATTTCAGTGGCCAAAGGTGAACTTTTGTGGCGAACAGAAACTTTTTTGAAGATTTTGGGGTGAATTATTTTACCCGCATAGGTTTTACGGTGTAACCACTCGCTTTAAGCAGGTTGATTAAGCCGTTTGGTCCACTCAAATGAAGGGCTCCCACAGCAATAAAAGCGGACTGTTCCCGCATAATCTGTGGTAGTTTATTCATCCATTCACGGTTCCGATTGTCAAGCAAAATCATAGTCTCTTCTTTGGTATAGGTTTGCTTCGACATTAATTCCTGCAATTGATCGAGGCGTCCTTCTCGATAGAGTTTGTTCATTAATACCATTTCCCGATGTGCCTTTTCTTTTTCGGAGACGAATTCCACCAGCATTTCTGCCTGGCGTTCATAGCTGAATTGTCCGAAGAGTGCTTTAAGCTGTACTTCTAATGGCTCCAGTCCAATTACTTTTCGTTGGGTTCGTCTTGCTTCTTTTTGGAAATACAAATCCATCGGCATATCGTTGGCTGAATTCATTGGATAATATTTTTGCTGCATCACAGTCATAAGCAGTACCTGTATGGTGATGGGGTTCAGGTTGTTGAACATTTTTAAATCATGTCCCGAAAGTTCCTTTAACCAATCGGCCGTTTGCTTGTATTGTTGCGGAGTGATCAGTTTATCGATGGATGTTCCTTTTAATTGTGAGGCCATCAGTATTTTCATTGCCAGGGTACTATCCATCAGCATCTCACCAACAACGGTTTTACACTTTTTAAATGTGCTGCTAACATTCGGTAAGCTGTCTACATACACATTTCCCAACAGGTGAAATGTTCCAAAGAGATAGGAGGGCTCTTTCAAATCCTTACCACTGACTTGCCAAAAGATTGAATTTTCTGATTCCTTTCCTGGTTGTGCAACACACTCAACGCCAGACAATGAAACGATGAACAGCAGAAGTGAAACTTTTTTGATGTTCATGCGAGCTGAAGTTCAGTTAATAATCCTTTTAGTTTTTCAAGGTGATTACCATATAGTTTTTTCAGATACCAGTTGGTGAGCCAGGTGCTGCAAAAGAAAAACAAAACCGCTACCAACAGCAGATACAGGATGACAGCTGGCTTTGCCAGTGAATGGAGAAATTCATCTGTACCGCGCTCCAGTCCGCCAAAGAGAAGACCAAGACAAAAGTAAACTGGGTAGAGGATGGTATAGCTTCGTCTATAGAAGCGTAAATAGCTGGAAAGGTTTTCAATCAGTGCTTCAATATGCGCTTTCAAATTCTCCTGTCCCGGATTGAACCGGTTCAGCAAGGAAAGTTTCTTGATATAGTAAAAACAATACAATACAAAGAGAATAAGAATGGATATGGATGTCCATTTTAACGCGCCATTTTTTAGCGTCAGGGCATAGCCTAATAAAACCACACCCGCCACCAGCGTAAAAATGAGTTCAAACCAAACACTTCGCTTGAGTTTGTCTACAATGGATTTGCTTCTCCCATTGAGCATCAGCGCAATCTCATGCTCTTCTTTAGGCCGATACTCCGGTCTGTTATTTTTCCAAATGTCTTTCAGGTCGTCCAATTCCATGCTACATACTCATCAGTTTTCTTAGTTTTTCACGAATGCGGTTCATCCGTACTCGCACGTTATTTTGGGTAATTCCAATGGTTTCGGCTATTTCCTCGTAGGGAATTTCTTCCAACGCCATCATGACCATAGCGCGTTCAATTTCAGAAAGTTGCCGAATGCCCCACTGCAACCGTTGAAAGTTTTCTTCTAGTCCATCACTACCGGCATCCGAAATATTAAAGTGTATCTCCCGTAAATCTTCTGTCTTGATATTCCGCGTTTGTTTACGAAATCCGGAGATGGCCGTGTTCAGGGCTATGCGATACATCCAGGTGGTTATCTTGGCTTCACCCCGAAAAGTTGAAAAGGATTTCCAAAGCTGAAGTACAATTTCCTGAAAAAGATCATTTCGAATTTCCGGGTCATGCTCATACATAAGGCACACCTTATGGATCAGACCCTGATGTTCGTTAATCAGGTTAATGAATTTTTTTTCTTCTTCAGTCACCAAAGATGATCGTTGAACAATAGGTCGAAGGTAAAGAAAGAAAATTACAGGTTAGGGAGGCTGTTTAGTGGTTTGGTTTGGTTTGGAAAAATTACTTCCCTGACTTTTCAGTCAGTTTTTCCAGGTTGAAAAGATCGTTCAGCATAACCGAGAGTGTTTCGGCTTCGCCACGTTTGCAGGCAGCTTTGAGTTCCAGCACGGGGTACTTCAGTATTTTCTGCATGAGGGAGCGGCTCATCTCATCGAGTTTTTCTGCTTCAGCGGATGTGGCATTTTTCAGGTAGCGCGCAAGCTCTTCTTTGCGGATTTGTTCCAGCGCACTTTTTAACTTTTGAATGGTAGGTGAAATAACCATTTCCTTTGACCAATCTTCAAAATCTTGAATCGCTTCCCGGATGATGGATTGAACATAGGGAATAGCAGCCTTACGTTTCTCCAATGCTTCATTGGTTTTTTCCCGGAGATCATCCAGGTTATAAACCACAGTTCCATCAAGATTATCAACAGTCGACTCAATGCTTCGCGGCATGGAGAGGTCAATGAAAAATTTATGCGATAGAATATTCAGGTCCTTTACCAGGGTTTGAGTGATCAGGGGTTCATTGCCGGAAATGGAGCTGATAATGACATCTGCTTTTGCAATTTCTTGTTTTAGATCGTCAAATCCTGCTGCTATAAATCCACAGCGCGCGGCAAGTTTCTCCGCCTTTTCAAGGGTACGGTTTACAATGGTCACATCATTCAGTTTGCTGCCCATCAAATTGAGGCATACATCCTGCCCGATTTCACCAACACCTATAACAAGTATTTTCGGATTGCGAAAGCTGGCTGTGAGATCTTCCACTAATTCCTTTGCTGCGTAGGATATCGATGCAGCTCCATCGCGAAAAGCGGTTTCCTGAACCACCCTTTTGTTAACGAAAAATATACTGTGCATCAGCCGGTGCAGGAAGGGCCCCGCCATGTTTTCATCTGCACTCCATTGGTAGGCATTTTTTACCTGGCCGGAAATCTGCAGGTCACCAATAACCTGCGCGTCAAGCCCTATGCCGACTTCGTAAAGATGCTGAATGGCCTCCTGGCCCGAAATTACCATGAAGTGCTTTTCAAATCCTTTTTCAATCCCTTTGATTGATCGCAGACCGCTGAAAATTTCATGCGAAAGATCTCTTTCGCAGTTATAATAGACTTCGGTTCGGTTACAGGTAGACACCACTAAAGCATCTGTCACAGGGGTGATTTCCTTCAGGAATAAAAGTAGGCGTTTGGCACTTGATTCAGTGAGTGCTACTTGCTCGCGCACCGCAACCGGTGCCGTTTTATACGTAAGAACTAAAGATTTGAAATGCTGCGTCATACCGAACTACAAAAGTACTGTGTGAACGAAATTTGGACCTGACAAAGATCAACAAAATCGCAATTTAGAATGAGTATAAATAAAGTGATCTAGAACTCAATACAGCTTGGTGTGTGATTCAATTTTGAGATTTTTTTTCGGATATTGATAACTTCGTAGAAAGACGTTAGCAACTATGATTTGATGAACCAAATAAAGAAGTGGATCCGCGGATTCTTTGGATTCTCCAGAACAGAAACCAACGGTTTTGTGATTTTGTTGCCCCTCATGGTACTGATACTTTTCTCAGAGCCAGTTTACCGCTGGTATAGGGCAAGAGAAACACGAGACTTTTCGATCGATAGGGCGAAACTTGACAGCCTGGTGCTATTGTGGAACATTAGGGTGCAACAGAATTCAAAAACTGATCATAAGGACTCTACTCGTAGTGAGTTGTTTCCCTTCAATCCGAATGGTGCGACTATAGAGCAATTACAGGCACTGGGATTTTCGAAGGGTCTGTCGACCCGAATTGCCAATTATCGGTTGAAGGGAGGTCAGTTCAGGGTGAAGTCCGATCTTCTGAAAATTTACGGAATGGATTCAGCGTTTTTTCAGCAAGTTTACCCCTACATTCAGTTACCTGATGTTCATACTATCCAGGAAACTATACCAAGAATTAAACGGAATGCTGCTCAGAAGCTTAATGAAAAGTTTGATTTGAATGCAGCTGATACAGCCCAGCTAAAAAGGATTTCAGGAATTGGTGAAAAACTTTCCTTGCGAATTGTTCGGTACCGTGAACTTCTTGGCGGTTTTATCCAGCCAGCGCAACTCAAAGAGGTTTACGGTCTGGATTCGCTGGTGATTGCACGATTAGGGCATGCATCGTTTATCGAAGATAACTTTATGCCTGCAACACTAAATATTAACTCGCTGTCTGAGAAAGATTTGTCATCTCATCCGTACATTTCCAAAACAATGGCAAAGGCAATTGTTACCTATCGCTTTCAACATGGTGCGTTTCAGAATGCTCAGGAAATTCGTAACATTCACAGTATTCGTAAAGAGGAAGCCGACAAGCTCATTCCTTACCTGGCCGTCCGCTAATGAGTAGCAGCCATGAATGATACAACCAAAAAGATTCTTCGCAGTTACCTTCGAAAGCTCACCAACCTTACAGGGAATAATCGCTCATTGCTCTTATTGCGCCTGCATGCCGAGCAATTGCTTGACCTCCATGATCTCAGCTTTCTGAATGGTGAGCGTTCCTTTGGCATCATCAATGCGCTGATTGCAGGCAAAGAAAAAAAGCTTTGTCCGGTTCTGGATAGTCGCATGGAAGCGAGCAATGAAGTCAGCAAACGACTGAAGAAGCTCCAACGTATTGATCACTTTATTTTTGAAGAGCGCGGTTCAACCGACTTACATGTTGGCTGGCCATTTGTGAAGGGGAAATTTTCTGATGGCACGATGGTCAGGTGTCCGTTATTATTTTTTCCTGTTGCATTACTCCAGGAAAACAAATCTTGGATTCTCCATCTGCGCGAAGACGCAGGCATCACGTTCAATAAATCTTTTTTATTAGCCTATTCATTTTATAACAAGGTAACACTGGAAGAAGATTTATTGGAGACAGATTTTGAAGATTTTAATGTAGACAGTACAGTATTTCGAACAGAGGTGTATCAGTTGTTGAAGGATAAAATTGAAATCAACTTTAACCCCGATAATTTTCGCGATGAGCTCATCAAATTTCAGGATTTTAAGAAAGAAGAATTCGATCAATCGCACCGTAACGGTGAGTTAAAATTATTTCCGGAAGCCGTCCTTGGTATATTTCCACAGGCTGCGTCACAACTTGTACCCGATTATCTTCAGTTGATCGAAAATGAAAGCATAACTGACCTGGAAGAATTTTTTTTAACCCGACATGCACCCGAAAGTGAGTCACTGACAGCTACGGATAGTTTCATGGACTTATCGGTGAAGGAAGAGAAGATGTACACACCTTTTGTGCTGGATGCATACCAGGAAAATGCCATCAGAGCCAGTAAGCATGGTCATTCCGTTGTTGTGCAAGGTCCACCGGGTACGGGCAAGTCGCAATTGATTGCCAACCTTCTTGCAGATGCTATAGCTTCTGGTAAGCGGGCACTTCTGGTATGCCAGAAGCGTGCAGCATTGGATGTTGTATACGAGCGATTAAAAAAAATAAATCTTGGTGATTTTCTCGGATTGGTACATGATTTTCGAAATGACCGTAAGGATATTTTTTCAAAAGTTGCGCGCCAGATTGAAAGTATTGACGCCTATAAAGCACGTAACCGAAGTGTGGACGCCATTCAAATGGAACGGAGTTTTTTGCAGGGTAGCCGCATTATCGATCAGATTGCAGAAGAGCTGGGAAGTTTTAAAAACTACCTGTTCGATGAGCGTGAGTGCGGCATAAGCATCAAGGAACTTTATCTGACCTCCGATCCAAATAGTCCGTCTATCAACATCCGACAGGAATACCAGTACTTTACGTTTTCCATGCTGCATGATTTTCTTCGGAAGTTGAAGAGCTATGCACACTATGCTGTTACAATAGAACAGGAAGATTACCCCTGGCGCGACCGGAAATCGTTCGCTGCTTATCAGTTATCTGACTTGAAAGAAATTCAAAAGACGGTGAAGGATATTCCTGTTTTCCAGCGCGAGGTAAGCGATCAGATTAAAGCATTGATTGGAACAGCTCTTACCCTGGAGGATTGTGATGCCCTTCGCGCACGCGAAGATGATATGCTGGGTATGATAGCGTTATTGCAACATCCAGAAACGTATCGCTACTTCCTTGCCATGGAAATGGAAACAGAAGATGAAACAAGCGCACTTTGGTTTTCCAATGTTGAACGGGTTACCATGAATTGTTTTCAGGATGCGGGCCCGGAAGTTTCCTTGCTCCATCACGATTTGGGTAAATTTCTCGAAGCGCTTCAGAAGAGAATGAAAGCCAGAAGAAATATATTCCGGCTTTTGTGGTGGGAGTTATTCTCTGAACATAAATTCTGGATTAAAAGGGTGCTGGTTAACAATGGACTCTTGTACAATAAATCCGGACTCCAATCCCTTGAGCAGCGCCTTGACAACCGACTTAATCTCGAACACCTCCTTACGGGATTGAACGAAAAGAAGTGGTTAATTGATCTTCCTGAGAATTATCAGGCAGAAAATTTTCAGGAATGGTTTGATCGCCAAAAGTTGGCCATACGGGCCAAGCGAATTTTTGCCAGTTTGCGGGAAGTGCGCGGTGCAATCAATGCGCAACAATACACACAAGATGGTTTTGTCAGTTTAATAGAATCAATCATACGCGCAGTTCGATATATTCCGCAACACAAAGCAGGTTGGTTAACGTATTTATCGCCTTTTCAAGTGATGCAGCTCACACAAAATCCAGCACTGGAAGAAAACTTCTTACAAACGCTTTCGCGTGATTTTGACAGTCTTTGTGAGTTTGATAAACTGAAGGAAAGTATCCAGCCGTATGAAAAAGATGTTATTCTCAAGTTAAATGATGCCACTGCAACCTGGGATGCCGAGCAACTCGAGAGACTTTTTCAGAACAGCATTAGGTTGGCCTGGATTGATCACATTGAAGTAAAGTACCCGGTTTTACGATCGGTCTCTTCGTTGAAGATGACGGAGCTTCAAGCAGAATTACAGCAACGTATTGTAGAGAAGCAGAAACTAAGCGAGGAAATTTTATTATTGCGTGCACGTGAGCGCGTGTGTGATGCAATAGAATATAACCGGTTAAACAATCGCATAACCTACCGCGATCTCCATCATCAGATAACGAAAAAGAAGAAAGTGTGGCCACTGCGAAAAATTATTGCAGCGTTCGATCAGGATATATTTCAACTCTTGCCATGCTGGTTGGCATCGCCCGAATCGGTTTCGGCAATTTTTCCCATGACAGATCTTTTTGATCTTGTTATTTTTGATGAGGCTTCGCAATGTTTTGCTGAGCGGGGTATTCCTGCCATGTATCGCGGTAAACAGGTTTTAGTAGCAGGCGATACGATGCAGTTAAAACCGAACGAACTCTATCAGGTGCGTTGGGAAGAAGAGGCCGATCATCCAGACCTCGAGGTAGAGTCTTTATTGGACTTGTCAGCGCGGTACCTGACTACCGTGCACTTACAGGGTCACTATAGGAGTAAATCACTGGAGCTCATCGATTTTTCGAATCGTACTTTTTATAGGGGAAGATTGCAGATGTTACCCGATCGTGACGTGCTAAACCAACGCGAACCTGGAATTGCCTATTGTAAAGTTGAGGGTGTTTGGGAAAATAATACGAACCGTGTGGAGGCATTGTATGTAGCAGAGAAAGTTTTTACGCTTCTTCAGGAAAATTCCGACAAGGAAATTGGTATTGTAACCTTCAACGCTGCCCAGCAATTGCTGGTGATGGATTTGGTGGAGGAGGTATTTCAACAAGCCGGTCGCGCAGTTCCAAGTTCTCTTTTTATAAAGAATATTGAGAATGTACAAGGCGATGAAAAAGACATTATTATTTTTTCGGTTGGTTATGCCCCCGATAAAAAGGGAAAGATGGTGATGCAGTTCGGTAGCCTCAATGCGGCAGGCGGTGAGAATAGATTAAACGTAGCGGTAACACGAGCAAGGGAAAAAGTTATACTGGTGAGTAGTATCTGGCCGGAAGATTTGCGTACAAGTGAATTGAAAAATGAAGGTCCCAAAATTTTACAGCAGTATTTGGCGTATGCCCGCGATGTGGATAGGAAAAGTTTTAAGCCAGCCGTACAGTATGAAGTGCATCAGTCAGCTGCCTGGTATCTGAGCAGCAGATTAGTAAACTGGGCAAAGCATAAGTTTCCCGACAGTCAGTTTGAAATTAATTCACTCCCATTTTCCGATATGCATATACTGCACAATCAAAACAGTGCTGCTATCATTCTGACAGATGACACCCGTTATTTGATCAGCCAAAACATTAAAGATCCCCATGCTTATACTCCATCCCTCCTCGCAAAAAAGCATTGGGATTTTCAAATGATCTTCAGTAGAAATTATTGGCAGAGTCGTGAAAAGGTCGAAGCAGACCTGACCCTTTTTATTGGTTCCAGAATTCGTGAACAGTTGCCAGTCAAATAAGCGATATTCCTTTTTCAGCACAGATCAACGGCTTATCCGAATTCTGTTTGACGAAAGAACCCGGGTATTTTATTTAGAGCTGTGTTTTTTAGTAAACAATAAACTAAAGAAATCCCAGCGGGTCTCTCACACCCACTGGGACTCTTTGGTGAATGGAATCGTTCGCTTTGCAAATGATTCTTTCTGCGAAGGATAATTTCAATCGCTTCTGATAAGTAGGGTGCTCTGCATAGGTTAAGTATAGGTTAGGTTAATGATTCTATTATTAAATGGAAGGGTAAAAAACATATCCTTCTCTGATTTAAATTATGAAAAATTCATTGAATTGGGTATTATTTGTGCCTAACGGTATAAAAATTTATTGGAAACGATTGCTTTATCGTTCAAACAAAACCACACTTAATAGGCATCAATTAAAAAGGAGACCTCTTGATGAAGTCTCCTTTGAATTCTAAAATCCAGTATCTGATTAGATGGCTTTTGAATTGATGTAATTCAATCTTTCTTCAACCACGCGGGCCACTTCTTGTCTATCGCGATTCACCTTAAGCGAAACGCTCTCAATAAAGTTTTCGAATGATTCATCGATGCTGTTTAACTCTGCATCCGAAAGGTTGGGGAATTCATTTCTTAATTCATTTTTCAGATTCTCCCTACGATTCATATCAATGGCTGTCTTCATCATATTAAAAAGTGTTTAAGTGATATTTTGATATGACGATATTAGGAAAAAGAAGTATTGTAATTTACTAACGTACTGACGGGCAGTTTTTTACACAATTTTTGAGTGATTTCTTATTTTAAAAGAAAGGGTCTGAATGACCTTATTTGGATTTCTGAAGGTATGATTTCTAGAATTATGAGATCATTAGAAACCACACTAAACAAACGATTGCGTAAAATTTTCAACGTCCTGGGTCTAAAGTAAGGCAAGTGAAATTCCCATGAATTACGAAAAACTTAACAATTTCTTAACATTGGAATTCGCTCTGGTTGTGCTGAAGGGCATAAAAATAGAAAGGCCAGGCTTTTCAGCCTGACCTTAACTAAACAACCAGACGCCAAAGAAATTTAGAACTTGTACACGGCAGCAAGTGTGAATGTTGACAAGGACTTGGAGTATGATGTATCTTTAAGGAAAGAATTCTCAGATGATGAATCAATTCGGAACTCGGGGATGATGGTTAATCCACCAACCTTATAGTTTGCAGACAGGGTAATGTCAATTACACTTCCGTCACCCGAATCATCTAAACCGATTGGTTCGATATATCCTTTTTGTACTGCGAAGTATTCTGCGCGAACACCGAGGGCGAAGCTTTCTGAGATGGATACTTTTGGATAGAGCGCGAATCCTAAAAATCCTTTTGTTGGTTCATCGACAGATTCAATGACATCACCTACAAACTGTTCTCCTTTTGCTACGGTGCGGTAGGTAGCGTTAGCACCCAGATAGAATTTGTCTGATAGGTTCCAGCCTGTTGTAATGTCGGCCTGAAAAGTACTTCCTTCTGAATACCCATCTTCATCAAGGTCATACTTTTCCAACGTTCCGTCCTGATCACCGGCCAGCACGTTGAACCAGATTCCACCAGCGTCATTGGCATAACCAATTTGTCCACCGAGTGTATAGGTATTTACGGGATTAAACTCAACGAGATCAGTTGGGTTCATAATCGCCAGTTTAGCAACCATTCCATTCTTAAAGGCAAAGTCTGCGCGCAAGCCTGTATGGTTGAAAGGGCCATAAGAGAACATATAAGAGGTTGAGTAGTGGAAGTTGACAGTGGGGGAGATTACCTCATAGCCCAGAAAGGTGTTGAACTGTCCGATGTTAAAGGTTACAACATCAGAAACTTTGTAGTACACAAACAATTGGTTAATGATGCTTTGCGATGTGTATTGATTAGCGAAGACAGCGTCTTTACCACGCGGACCGAATACAAGGTCAGCAGTAAATCCAACCTTCTCACCAGAATATGAACCAATAAGGTTTACCATACCCAATCCAAAACCATTCAGGTTAGCAAAGGATGTGGCAGGAGCATAGGTATCGGAACCAAATGAAGTATGAAAGTACGCATCCACAGAACCGGATAGTGTGAATGTTTTTTCTTCTTCCTCTTTCACTTCTTCAACACCGGCCTCGACTGGTGTTACCGGGGTTGTGGCAGACTCGGCAGATTTTTCTTTATTTTTTTTGATGGCAGAGGCCAGAATCGATTCTTGTGCAAAACCATATTCGGTTAAGCCAAATAAAGCGGCAATGATTAAAGTACTTAGTTTTTTAGTTTTCATTTCGTTGTGTGTTTTAGTAAACAATAAACCAGAACATCCCATCGGGTCTCTCACACCCTGTTGATGGGTTTAATGAAGTCCGGAATTTCTTCCGGACTCGTTATAGATTAATCTTCATAGGTAATTGTGTAACCACGGATACCGTGTTCGTGGCTATCCATACCTTTTTTCTCATGATCGCCTGACACGCGAATTCCATAGATCAAATCAGAGATTTTGAATATGGCGAAGGCCACGATAAAGGCTGCACCACCACAAGCAGCAATTCCGATGAGTTGTGTGATGAACTGATCAAATCCCGCTTTTGCACCGAATATGCCAACGGCAAGCGTACCGAAAATACCACAGGTTAAGTGTACCGATACAGCTCCAACCGGGTCATCCAGTTTCAGCACGCGATCGATGAATACTGCGGAGAGTACAACCAATACACCGGCAAGTATTCCAATGATGGTGGCATCTAATGGGCCCATTTGATCAGCACCAGCAGTAATGCCTACAAGGCCTGCCAGGATACCGTTAAGCACCATACCAAAGTCAATGCGTTTGAAAACAAGCATGCCACCGATCAGTCCGCCTATAGCACCTGCGGCACCGGCAATGGTAGTGGTTACTAATACCAGCGAAACCAAACCAGGATCAGCAGATAAAACAGAACCTCCGTTAAATCCGAACCAGCCTAACCACAGTAAGAAAACACCAATCGTAGCCAGGGGAACTGATGAGCCAGGGAAATCCTGTGATTTTCCGTCAACAAATTTTCCGAGGCGTGAACCCAGAACGATAATACCAGCCAGCGCTCCCCATCCTCCAACGGAGTGTACTAGGGTTGAGCCTGCAAAATCATAAAAGCCCATGTCATTGAGGAAACCATATCCCCACTTCCAGGAACCGATGATCGGGTACACCAGGCTTACATAAATAGCGGTGAAAATGATGTATGCTGAGATTTTGATACGTTCGGCAACAGCTCCTGAAACTATTGTAGCGCAGGTAGCGGCAAACATTCCCTGAAAAAGGAAATCTGTCCAATAGGTGTAGCCCGGATTGTAAGCAGAGGTTAAGCCTCCATCGGGTACAGTTAATCCAAATCCGGCAAAGCCAAACCAGCTGTAACTTCCTGCTTCAAAGCCCGGGTACATCAGGTTAAAGCCAACAAAAGCATAGGAAAGTATGCCAATGGCCACTGTAACACTATTCTTAAACAGGATGTTAACTGTGTTTTTTGCCTGCGTGAAGCCTGTTTCCACGGATGCAAAACCTAAGTGCATAATGAAAACCAGGGCTGCGGCTATCATCATCCATAGGTTGTTAGTCGTGAATAATGCATTGTCAACGGCTGCATTTGTTTCGGCAAGTTTTGTCATCACCACTTGCAGCGAATCTGCCAGGGCTACTGGTGATGGGCTAACAGCTAGTGAATCGGTAATCATTTCAGTCATAGGTGTCGGTTTAAAGATTAAATATGATTTTCATCACAAATCTTTAAACAATAGGGTTAAAAATGACCCTATTTTCGAAATAAATTAACGAAATCGTTGTAGGTAGGGTGTAATTTTAACCGAAAACGTGATTTCATTATAATATTTTTAAAAAACAGGCTCCTGCAGAACCTTATTAGGATTGGAATTAATTGAGATGAGATTTATTCTGCGGAATGGAGCAAACTCCCGTAAGTATCATTTCTTGGCACTAGTCTTCTTTTTGCCAGCAAATACCTTTCTTTTCAGTCCGATATCCGCTTTTCCCTCAACCTGGAAGAGGATTTGAAGTTCTTTTTTTGTTACCAGTATGGTTGCAGGCCAGATGGAAAGCGAGCTCATACCTAAATCAATTTTATCGCCCACCTTGCCCTTTTCAATGGCTTGCATGATAAGGTCTGGCAATAAATCTATGAGCGGTTGAGCGTCTAGTGTGAGCTGGTTGCTGATAAAATCCAAAGCATGCTCATGTAATAGCCAGTCGGCAGAATTGAGCAGCGCACTTTCTGTATCCAGGTCGAAGGAAAAATTTTCTGCATAAAGCCGTGATTGTGCGGAATCATATCCCGGGATGGCTGTTGCGTACACGCGGCCATTGACATCACCACGAACGTTAAGTTTTAAAGCCAGGCCTCCCGGGGTTCCATACACCTCCACGTTGCGGATAGTAGTAGCGTATCCCTCTGCTGAAATTTTCTTGCCGCTGAGTTCCTCATTCAGCACCTCATTCACAATGTGGTATGGAATTCTAGTCAAAACAAAAATCAGCAGACTATCCGCTGTGTGTTCAATTTTCTTAAAACGAGGCAATTCCGTATTGGATTCAGGAATAGATTGACCTTCAATAATTAGCTCAACCCGGGCTTTCAATTGAACATGTAACACAATTTTATCCGAACCAGCATTGGCGAGTCGTGCTGTAATATTGGTGGCGTAGGCTTTCAGCCAGAGTTGCTTTTCCTTTTTATTGACCCGGATGGGCTTCTGAATATCATTCCACAGTTTAGATACAATTTTCCGTGTATCGATGAGCGAACTTAGGGCTTCATCCATTTTTGGAATGAGTTTATCTTTATTCTTTTCTAAGGCCTCTTCAACTACTTTTTTCAGGTTGAATTTGATGACAGTAACTTTTAATGTTGGTTCTTTTACCCATTTGATGTCGTCAAGCGATGATTGCGGCCGAAGGTTCCATTGGTCATCCAATGCCAAACGGGTTGCCAGGTGTAATACCATTTCCATTTCTACAGGATTGGCATTTCTTACTTTAATGCCGGCAATGTGTTTGAGAATTTTGGCAGATACTTTTAAGGGAACTGAATAATATAGTGTGTGATCATTCCACGATAAAAGTATTGGCCCTTTCTTTTCAACTTCGAGATACAGACTATCACCTTTATCATTCAGCTTAAACTGATCGCGAATAAACGTACCCTTAACCTTAGAATTGACGATTTCTTCCAGTTTGGCAATTTCATAGTGAATAGGAACATTAATGGTTGAAACAGGTGCAACAAGAACAGAATCAAGTGTAGTTGCCTCTGGTGCCATTGGCTTCACTCGCTTGCAGGAAAAGTTAGCCATTGCCGTTATCACGATAACACTATAACCGATGGTGGATAATCTCATTTTGGTTTCACTGAAAGTTCACTAGCTTTTGCCCGAAACTCAAGGTAGGAAGAAGTCGGAAGTAATGCTTTCTGTACACGAGTTTGATAAATTAAATTTTCAAGCCTATTCAGCCATATGAAAAAAACTTTAGTTATTGTTTTATCGCTTTGGAGCATATCCGCTTTAGCGCAGCAGGAGAATCTGGTTCGCTTTCCGGCCATCAATCCAACGGGTTCGCTTATCGCATTTTCTTTTCAAGGCGATATATGGACAGTTCCGGCAAGCGGAGGCAGAGCCTCCCGGCTTACCATACATGAGGCATATGAAATGATGCCGGTATTTAGTCCGGACGGAAAAAGCATTGCGTTTTCAGGAGCGCGGTACGGCAACAACGATATTTTTGTTATCCCCACAGAAGGGGGAATCGCAAAGCGTTTAACGTATCATTCCAGTGCCGACAATATTTCCAGTTGGAGCAACGCGGGGAACATTTTGTTTTCAACATCACGTGAGTTTCAACAAATTGAACGACCGCTGGAAGTATATGCCATCGCACCAACAGGAGGGACTGAATCACGGATATTGGATGCCGTTGGGTTTGATCCAATGTATTCCCCTGATGGTAGATTTTTGGCCTTTACACGGGGTGATATTAATCCGATCTTTCGGGAAGATTATCGCGGATCTTCTAACCGCGACATCTGGTTGTTTGATACCAAAATCAAATCGTTTACAAAAATCACAGCATTTGATGCCAACGACATCTTACCGCGATGGGGTGATAACCGAACGCTTTATTTTTTGAGTACCAACTCCGGTAGAAATAATCTTTACAAGCTTACGCTTGACGAAAATGGTAAACCTGTAGGTGCACCCGAGCAACTGACAAACTACAATGACCACTCTATTCGGTACTTCTCTATCTCATTGGATGGTAAGACCATCGTACTGGAACGAGATAAAGCTATTTATTTGATGAACACCAATTCAAAATCGATTCAAAAAGTAGCCATTCAAATGGGTGCCGATGCACGCTTCGATCCTGTTGTGAATAAAACAGCGACTAGCGAAGTGAACGAATATGATGTATCTCCAAACGGCAAATTGCTGGCGCTAGGGTTGCGTGGTGAAGCGTATGTGAAAGAAGCAAATAAGGAAAAAAGCAGTACCGAGAATATTTCAAATAATCCTTTCCGCGAAATGAATGTAACCTGGATGAATGATTCCATTGCCTTGTTCACATCCGATCGCGAGGACAATAATTTTGAGATTTACATGGTGAAATCAGCAGACTCACAACAATCCAACATTTTTAAGTCGCTGAAGCATCAGGTCATTCGGGTGACAAAATCCAGCCAGGACGAATCCTCATTGGTTGTTTCCGGTGATGGAAAGAAACTGGCGTACGTTCGCGGCCGGGGCACGCTGGTGGTTTGTGATATTTCTCCAGACGGAAAAATCACCAATGAAAAAATATTACTGGATGGCTGGGCTTCTCCCGAAGGAATAAAATGGAGTCCGGATAATTCGTGGCTGGCTTACACCCTGGAAGATTTATACTTTAATGAAGAGGTATTTATTCACGCTGCAGACAACTCCAGTAAACCCGTTAATGTGAGTATGCATCCGCGTTATGACGGTCAGCCGTGTTGGAGTGCCGATGGCTCAAAGCTTGGGTTTATTTCTGCCCGCAACAATCGGAACAACGATGCCTGGTTTATATGGTTAAAGAAGGAAGATTGGGAAAAATCGCGACAGGATTGGGAAGATGCTGCGGATGATAAACCGGATAAACCCGCTGATAAGGATAAGAAGGATGAGAAGAAGAAACCTCTAAAAATTGATTTTGAAAATATTCATGAGCGTGTTGTTCAGGTTACCAGTTTCTCTGGTAATGAAGGTAATCTCATCATTGCAAAAGATGGCGAAACATTTTTTTATACAGCCGAAAGCAGTACGGCAAAAGGCCGCGACTTGTATAGTATAAAATGGAATGGAAAGGATTTAAAAGAATTAACCAAAAGTGGTTCTAATCCTTCCAGTGTTTTGATGGATCGTGAAGGCAAGTACCTGTATTACCTGAAAACAGGAGGGTCGCTTAGCCGAATCGATATCAAAGGAGAAAAAACCGAAACACTTCCCTACGTTGTCAAACAGCAAATCGACTACACAGCTGAGCGCAACCAGATTTTTGAGGAAGCCTGGCGTACTATCCGCGATGGATTTTATGATCCGCAGTTTCATGGCAAGGACTGGAATGCACTCCGTACAAAATATAAGGAGCTTTGTGTGATGGCCAGTACCAACGAAGATTTCCGTGACATGTTTAACTATTTGCTGGGCGAATTAAACTCAAGTCACATGGCTCTGACCACACCCGTGCAGGCTGAAACGCAAAAAGATGCAACCGGTATGCTGGGTGCCGAATTAGTACCGGTGAAAGAGGGTATGAAAGTGATTCGTGTTATTCCAAATTCACCGGTTGATAAGGTCGCTTCAAAACTGGTTGTCAATGATGTGATTACGGCCATTGACAGTCAGCCCGTTAGTCTTTCAGAAAATTTTTACAATACGCTAAACATGAAAGTCGATGATCGTCTGCTGTTAACTGTCTCAGGTGCTGATGGAAAAAGCAGAGAAGTGGCTGTTCGTCCGGTGAGTTCCGTGCGACAGCTCATGTATGAAGAATGGGTGAAGGACCGCAAAAAACTAGTCGATAAATTTTCAAATGGAAAGCTGGGTTACATCCACATCCAGGCGATGAGCATGCCGAGTTTTGAAGTGTTTGAGCGTGAACTTCAGGCAGCAGGTTATGGAAAGGAGGGTTTAGTGGTGGATGTTCGCTACAATGGCGGAGGATCAACAACAGATTACCTCATGGCCGTGCTCAATTACAAACAGCATGCGTACACCATCCCACGCGGTGCGAGCGATAATCCGGAGCGAGAGAAGACAAAATTTAGGGATTACTATCCTACCGGTGAACGACTGATCTATTCTCCGTGGATGAAACCTTCTATTGCATTGTGTAATGAGGGAAGTTATTCCAATGCAGAAATATTTTCGCATGCATACAAAACATTGGGCATCGGAAAACTGGTTGGTGTACCAACAAATGGTTCTGTTATTTCAACCGGAGGCAGGCCGTTGGTGGATGGATCTTTTGTGCGGCTGCCTTTCCGTGGCTGGTACACAAAGGCTACCGATAAAAACCAGGAACTTGGTCCGGCTGTTCCGGATATTCTGGTGAACAACCCACCTGATTGGATTGCCAACGGAACGGATGAACAACTAAAAGTCGCGGTGGAAGAGTTGCTGAAACAAATCAGTACGAAACGGTAGAAACAAAAGAGGGTACTTCCACAAAAAGTACCCTCTTAATATTTTATTCTAATAAATTACTTCACCAGTTTTTTATAACGGATCCGGTGTGGCTGATCATCACCCAACCGTTTCTTTTTGTTTTCCTCATATTCACTGAAGGTACCTTCATACCAGAATACTTGTGAGTCGCCTTCAAAAGCTAAAATATGCGTACACACTCTGTCGAGGAACCAGCGGTCGTGAGAGATAATCACGGCACAACCGGCAAAGTTTTCCAAACCTTCTTCCAATGCACGCAGCGTGTTTACGTCCAGGTCGTTGGTAGGCTCATCCAGTAACAACAAATTTCCGCCTTGCTTTAATGCTATGGCCAGGTGTGCGCGGTTTCGCATACCACCAGAAAGTTCCTTTACTTTCTTTTGTTGATCGTTGCCACCGAAGTTGAACTTACCGACATAGGCACGGGAGTTCATTTCTTTTCCTCCGATGGAAATCAGTTCATTACCTCCGGTGATGGCTTGCCAAACGGTATCCTCCGGGTTTAAATCATCATGCTCCTGATCCACATAGGCAATCTGCACCGTTTCACCGACTGAAAATGTTCCGGCATCAGGTTTTTCTTTGCCGGTAATCATTTTGAAGAGTGTTGTTTTACCGGCACCGTTTGGTCCGATAATGCCAACAATACCGGCCGGTGGTAAACTGAAGTTGAGGTTCTCGTATAGAAGTTTGTCGCCATACGCTTTTGCTACACCACTTGCTTCGATAACTTTATTTCCCAGGCGGGGTCCGGGAGGAATAAAGAGCTCCAGTTTTTCTTCCTTCTCTTTTGTTTCCTCACTCAATAGTTTTTCATACGAATTCAAACGGGCTTTTCCTTTCGCCTGTCTTCCTTTCGGATTCATGCGCACCCACTCCAACTCACGCCCCAGTGCTTTCTGTCGTTTTGATTCGGTTTTTTCTTCCTGAGCTAAGCGCTTTTGCTTCTGATCCAGCCAGGATGAATAATTTCCTTTCCAGGGAATACCTTCACCACGATCCAGTTCAAGAATCCATCCGGCTACGTTATCTAAAAAGTAACGATCGTGGGTTACCGCGATAACCGTTCCTTTATATTGTTTTAAATGTTGCTCCAGCCAATCAACGGATTCAGCATCCAAGTGGTTGGTAGGTTCATCCAGTAACAAAACATCAGGCTCTTGCAACAGAAGCCGACACAATGCCACTCTTCGTTTTTCACCACCCGACAAGTATTCAATTTTTGCATCCGATGGCGGACAGCGTAAAGCATCCATGGCGCGCTCGAGTTTGTTATCTAATTCCCAGGCATTGGCAGCATCCAGTTTTTCCTGAACCTGACCTTGCTTGGCTATCAGTTTATCCATCGCATCCGGGTCGTCCATGAGAGCCGGGTCAGCAAACTTTTCATTGATGGCTTCAAACTCTTTAAGCAGGGCAACCACTTCACTTGCTCCTTCTTCAACTATTTCTTTTACTGTTTTGGTTTTATCGAGCTGAGGTTCCTGTTCGAGTAATCCTACAGAAAAGCTGAGATCGGATACCACCTCACCCTGAAACTCTTTGTCGATACCGGCAATAATGCGAAGGAGAGATGATTTACCCGATCCGTTTAAGCCTAGCACGCCAATTTTGGCGCCATAGAAAAAAGACAAGTAGATATTCTTAAGAACCTGTTTACTGGGCGGGTAAATTTTATTTACCCCAGCCATCGAGAAAATAATCTTTTCGTCAGCCATGGTTTTTTTTATAATGAAGGCGCAAATATGGCGTTTTTAGTCCATAGTGCATAGTATGGGGTAGGGATTGCCTTTTTGAAAAAGGGTTACTTTTTTGATTTTGAAACTATGGACGACTGTCTATTGACTATGGGCTAATTAATTCTATTTTTGCGGAAAATTAAAGGAGGACTAAAATTATGTATTGGACCCTTGAACTTGCCTCTTACCTGGAAGATGCGCCATGGCCGGCAACCAAAGATGAGTTGATTGACTACTCTATTCGTTCGGGTGCTCCCTTAGAAGTTGTCGAGAATCTTCAGGAACTTGAAGATGACGGGCAGCCCTACGAAAGCATTGAAGAGATTTGGCCGGATTATCCCACCAAAGAAGACTTCTTCTTTAATGAAGATGAATATTAGGGAATCAAGAATTTGAAATACAACTGAAAGAGCTGGCCGTATAGTCAGCTTTTTTGTTTCATCAGGGCCTCGGCAATGATAAGATCTTCGGGTGTGGTGATTTTAATATTCTCGTAGCTTCCTTCAAATAAACAAATGGTGTGCCCTGCACGTTCGGCAACACTGGCGTCATCCGTCAGGCTAGAATCCTCTTTCATCTGATATGCATTCTTTATCAGTTGCACAGTAAATGTTTGTGGAGTTTGAATGAGCCTGAACCGTGATCGGTCAACGGCTTTTGTATTGTCCTGGTCGGTCATCCGAATAGACTCTTTTAACCGTACGGCTGCAACAGCCGACTGATGAACGGCTGCCAGTCTGAAGGAGGCGCCAATAATGTCTTCACTAGCCAGTGGGCGAACACCGTCATGGATGGCAACTAATCCTTCTCCTTCAATTTTATCCAATCCGTTTTTAACCGATTGAAAGCGGGAGTCACCACCTTTTTGAAGTACAAGAGGTCGGGTGAAATGATGTTTTCGGCAAAGCACTTCCCAGGTTTCGAAATCATCTTCAGGCAATACCAAAACGATACGTATGTTTTCAGAATACCGGAAGAAAGCTTCGATGGTATGCATTAATATAGGAAGTCCCTGCAGTTCTAAAAACTGTTTAGGTACCTTGCTTTTGATGCGGGTTCCTTTACCACCGGCAACGATCAATGCATATTCTTTTAAATTCACGTGCTTAGGGTTACATTTAAGTGAGCGTTCGCAAAAATACGAGGAGCATGGTTTTCTTCAGGTTTCTTCTTTTGCTTTTTAATGTTGTGGTGGTAACCTTCTTAATCTACAAACTCCTCCATGTGGCGAAAGAGCCGATGGCGCGATCAAAGAAAGCAACCATCATGATTGGGGGAATCATGTTGCTGTTGGCTCCTTTCGGAATGTTCTTTAATTTTTTCGGAGCAACACCGCAGTATTTTTTACTTTACCCGGTGGCCATCTCGCTCTTCCTCTACCTCACCAAGCAGTTGTAACGTGTAATGTGATTGTTAAACAATCAGCATGGCGTCACCATACGTCAGGAACTTATATTTTTCTTTCCGAGCAACCTTGTAGGCCTCCATCACCAGATCAAATCCTCCGAAAGCAGCTGTCATCATCAGCAACGTTGATTCCGGCATATGGAAATTGGTGATCATGGAGTTACAGATCTTGAAGTCATAGGGAGGGAATATAAATTTGTCGGTCCAGCCTTCTTTAGGTTTCAACCTGTTGTTGGCCGAAACAGCTGATTCAAGCGCGCGCATGGTGGTGGTGCCAATAGCGCAGACTTTTTTCTTATCATCAAGTGCTTTATTGACCACATTAACCACTTCCGGCCCGACAATAAAATTCTCAGAATCCATTTTGTGCTTTGTCAGATCTTCTACGTCTACTGCGCGGAAGGTTCCCAAACCGATGTGTAACGTGATGAAGGACATATCAACTCCTTTCAGCTGTAATCTCTTTACCAATTGCTTGGTAAAGTGAAGTCCGGCAGTAGGTGCAGAGACTGCGCCTTTATTCTTGGCGAAAATAGTTTGAAAGCGTTCTTTATCGTCAGCTTCTACTTTTCTTTTAATGTACTTGGGAAGTGGTGTTTCGCCTAATGTTTCAATCACTTTATCAAATGCTTCCGAGTCGCCATCAAAAAGAAAACGAATTGTTCTGCCGCGCGAAGTTGTATTATCAATCACTTCGGCAACCAGATCGCCATTGCCAAAATACAGTTTATTACCTACTCGTATTTTACGTGCAGGATCAACGAGAACATCCCACAGGTGCATTTCAGCATTGAGTTCGCGCAACAGGAAAACTTCAATTTTTGCACCTGTTTTTTCTTTGCGTCCATACAGCCGGGCTGGAAAAACCATTGTGTCATTTCCTACCAGGATGTCGCCATTTCCGAAATACTCCACAATATCCTTAAAAATCTTATGCTCAATTTTGCCTGAGTCGCGGTGAAGAACCATCAAACGGGATTCATCGCGGTTTTCGGAAGGTCGGTTGGCAATAAGGTTTTGGGGGAGTTCGAATTTGAATTCAGATAGCTTCATATTTTATGGACAAAGTATTCCCATGAAAGGGTAAATTTTTAAGCGGTTGCAAAAATAAGGTGACAAATGGCGTTTGCGACAAATGACCCCGTTTTTTTTAAAAAGTGTAACAAAAAATCGTTTTTTTAAGTCTGTAAGAGAGTAATTTACGTTTGGAGTTACCGACTAACCTTCGGATTCACAGTTTTAAACCCTAGCGATGTATACATTACGTCAGATTTACGAGAGTTTCCGATTTGCCTGGAGGGCGCTCAAATCAAATTTGTTGCGAACTATCCTTTCCTTATTAGGAGTTACGGTGGGTATTTTCGCCATTGTTGCGGTCTTAACGATTGTCGATTCATTAGAGAAAAACATCAAGGATAGTCTAAGTTTTTTAGGGTCGGGTGTGATTTATGTGGGCAAGTGGCCTTTCCCTGGCCAAGGTGAAGAGTTCAAATGGTGGGAATATTGGAATCGACCGAATCCATCCTATAATGAGTTTAAATTCCTGCAGTCCACCCTTAAAAACAGCTCTAACATAGCGGTATTTGCCGATCGGGGTGGACAGGTTATCAAACGTGAAAGCAATAGTATCGGGCAAGTGCAATTGATTGGAGGATCGCAAAATTATGATCAGCTATTTGAGATCAACGTAGAGCTGGGTCGTTACATGACGCTTGATGAAATTGAAGGCGGAAGAAATGTAGCCGTATTGGGTTTTGAAGTGGCACAGGCGCTCTTTCCGAATGGAGAAGAAGCCATCGGGAAACATGTAAAGATTCGTAATCTTCGCTATGTTGTGGTGGGTGTGATCAAGCGAGAAGGCCAGAGTTTTTTGGGTAAAACCACGAATGATTTCAATGTCATCATACCGTATCAGTCTTTTCGCAAGTTATTTCAAACCGGCTCTGGCCGGTGGAATGAACTAGGATCAGATATTGGTGTAAAAGGTGTAGAATCTGATATTGGTTTGGTTGAACTTGAAAATGAAATCCGCGGACTGCTGCGCGTGCGCAGGGGATTAAAGCCTAACGAAAAGGATAATTTTGCTCTGAATCGTCCTGAAGCCTTTATGAGTTTGGTCAGTGGTGTCTTCGATATACTCAGTTTTGCAGGATGGATCATTGGCGGGTTTTCTATTTTGGTTGGCGGTTTCGGAATTGCCAACATCATGTTTGTTTCCGTGAAAGAACGAACGAGTGTGATCGGGTTACAGAAATCACTCGGTGCCAAGAATTACTTTGTTCTGTTTCAATTTTTGTTTGAAGCAATTTTCCTCAGCCTGATTGGTGGAATGGCTGGTTTATTCCTGGTGTACTTGATCACGTTTATTCCCATGGGAAGTCTCGTGGTTACCCTAACCGTAAAGAATATTGCATTGGGTCTGGGTGTCTCCTCAGCTATCGGACTAGTTTCCGGTATTGTACCTGCTGCCATGGCGGCTCGATTAGATCCCGTTATTGCCATTCGCGCTACATAGGTGTGGCTACGATGATTTGATGAAAGGTCACGGATTATTCTGTGACCTTTTTTACTTTCGAATTGTTAACCTAACGAATTTGATATGCGCATACTTTTTACCGTGCTATTGGCAGCAGGCCTGATTGCTTTGAGTGAGGCACAGGAAAAGAAATGGGATGTTTCCAATCCTCCCGGAAACTGGAGCTTTAAAGAAGTAAAACTTTCGACTACCGAAGGCACCTGGATGAATATCGATGTTAGTCCGGATGGTAAAGAGATTGTTTTTGATATGCTGGGTGATATCTACAAAGTGTCCATCAACGGTGGTGAGGCACAACCACTTCGCACCGGATTGCCGTTTGAAATCCAGCCCCGGTTTAGTCCTGACGGAAAATTTATTTCCTTCACCAGTGATGCAGGTGGTGGTGATAATATCTGGGTAATGAAGCGGGACGGTAAAGAACCACGACAGGTAACGAAAGAGGATTTTCGCCTGTTGAACAACGCCATCTGGACACCCGATGGCAATTACCTTATTGCACGAAAACACTTTACTTCCCAGCGTTCTCTGGGCGCTGGAGAAATGTGGATGTATCATGTAACCGGAGGAAGTGGCATTCAACTTACCAAACGAAAGAATGATCAGCAGGATGTGAATGAACCAAGTCTCTCGCCTGATGGAAAGTATTTGTATTACAGCGAAGATGTTTACCCCGGTGGTTTCTTTCAGTACAACAAAGATCCCAATTCTCAGATTTATGTTATCAAGCGATACGATCTGACGACAGGCGACATTCAGGAAATTACAGGCGGTCCGGGTAGTGCATTCCGTCCGCAAGTATCCCGCGATGGAAAGAAACTTGCTTTTGTAAAACGTGTTCGTGAGAAAACAGTTTTGTTTGTACACGATCTGCAGACCGGAGCGGAAAAACCATTGTATGATAATCTGAGTAAAGATCAGATTGAGGCTTGGGCGATATTCGGTGCGTATACCGGATTTAACTGGATGCCCGATAACGCTGCAATTGTCATATGGTCGAAAGGGAAAATTAAAAAAATTGATGTCAATACATTGCAAGTAACCGATATTCCCATTCAGGTAAATACTACTATAAAGATTGCAGACGCATTGCACTTTAAAAATGAAGCCTTCACGGAATCTTTTACTAGTAAAGTCATCCGCCATGCAGTAACCTCACCAGATGGCAAAATGATTGTGTTCAACGCCATGGGTTATTTGTGGAAGAAAAGTATTCCAAACGGTACTCCCGTTCGTGTAACCAACTCATCCGATTTTGAATTCGAACCCAGCTTTTCTCCGGATGGAAATGAAATCGTTTTCGCTACCTGGAATGATGTGAGTTCAGGTGCAATCGTTCGGCTGAATATGAAGGCAAAAGATGTGAAGCCGGTGAAGATCACGTCACAACAATCAATATACAGGACGCCATCTTTTTCTCCGGATGGATCAAAAATTGTTTTTGTGCGCGAGGGTGGAAATACACACCAGGGGTTCACGAACACGAAAGAACCCGGAATTTATTGGATGCCTTCAAAAGGTGGTGAGATGATCAAGGTTAAAAATGATGGGGCGTATCCAAAATTCAATCGTGACGGTTCACGCATCTACTTTCAAACCGGTGGATATTTCTTTGGTAATCTCACCAAAACATTAAAGAGTGTGAAGACTGATGGCAGTGATGAGCGCACCATCCTCACATCGAAATATGCGAATCGCCTCGTACCTAGCCCCGATGATAAATGGGTTGCCTTCACACAACTTCATCAGGCGTTTGTAGCCACTATGCCACAAATCGGTCAGACTATTGATCTTGATTCCAAAACAAACAGTTTTCCCGTTAGTCAGATTTCCCGCGATGCGGGAATCAACCTTCATTGGTCTGCCGATAGCAAGCGCATTTTCTGGACATTGGGCGATGAATATTTTTCCAATGATCTGAAGAATCGTTTTAAATTTCTGGATAGGGCCCCGGATACCATTCCGCCCATAGATTCCGTTGGTGTGAAAATTAATCTTGCTGTAAAAGCAGACGTACCAGAAGGCAGAATTGTGTTGCGCGGTGCACGCATTATTTCCATGGAAGGCCAGGAAGTTATTGAGGATGGTACATTGATCATTTTTAAAAATAAAATCGAAGCGATTGGCAAGAACAGCGATGTTCCAATACCAGCGGGAGCAAAACTATATGATGTAAAGGGCAAAACAATCATACCCGGACTGGTTGATGTTCATGCTCACTTGGGCAATTTCCGGTATGGCCTAAGTCCTCAGAAGCAGTGGGAATATTATGCAAACCTTGCCTATGGGGTTACATCCGCGCATGATCCTTCGTCAAATTCAGAAATGATTTTCAGTCAGAGTGAAATGATTAAGGCGGGTAAGATGGTTGGTCCTCGCATTTTTTCAACCGGAATTATTCTCTATGGTGCGGATGGCGATTTCAAGGCCGTTATCAACAACGTGAACGATGCCCGAAGTGCCATTCGAAGAACCAAAGCGTTTGGTGCTTTTTCGGTGAAGAGTTATAACCAGCCAAGACGGGAACAACGTCAGCAAGTTATTCAGGCATCACGCGAACTTGGCATTCAGGTTGTGCCGGAAGGGGGATCAACCTTTTATCATAATATGTCGATGATCATGGATGGTCATACCGGTATTGAGCATAATATTCCGGTGACGTCTGTTTATAAAGATGTCATCACATTATGGAGTAACAGCAAGACTGGTTATACCCCTACACTGATTGTAAATTATGGTGGACTGAATGGTGAGAACTATTGGTATCAGCACACGAATGTGTGGGAGAATGAAAAGTTGTTGGCATTTACTCCCCGTGCTATCATTGATAGCAGGAGCCGTCACCGCACCATGGCACCGGAAAAAGAATATGAGAACGGACATATACTTGTTTCTCAGGATTGCAAAGCGCTTAGCGATGCCGGTGTAAAAGTAAACCTTGGTGCACACGGGCAATTACAAGGACTAGGTGCACATTGGGAACTTTGGATGCTGGCGCAGGGAGGAATGAGCAATCATGAAGCGCTGCGCAGCGCTACTATAAACGGAGCCCATTATCTTGGGATGAATGAACAGATTGGTTCATTGAAAGTTGGAAAGCTGGCCGATCTTGTCGTATTGGATCAAAATCCGTTGGAGAATATCCAAAACTCAAATTCTGTGGTATACACGATGGTGAATGGAAGAATGTATGAGGCTGCTACACTGAATGAGATTGGTAATTATGATCGAAAGCGGTCATCTTTTTTTTGGGAGCAGAATGGCTATAACCAGAACTTTCCGTGGCATGAAGAATCACAAAGTTTCCAGCACATGCATTGCAGTTGTTTTGGTTTTCATCAAGATTAATAATTGGAAGATTGTTCTACGACACATTCTTATCAGGGCACATCAAATTGTGCGGGGCATTTTGTAACGATATAGAAATCCCTTTGTAACAAAACAAGGGTTAAATTAGTCTATACCATATATTTCAAACGATTCTTATGATCCTTCGAGTAGCCCAATCGTTTTTGCTGGCGTTGCAGAATATCCGTGCTAATTTTTTCCATACAATTCTTTCTGTTCTCGGCATTGTGATTGGCGTGGCAGCGTTGGTGTCTATTCTCTCCCTGATTGATGGAATGGAGGAGTTTGCTAAGCAACAGATTTCAACGACTACAAACTTGAATATGATCTCGGTGGATGCTGAGTTATATAAGCGCGTCAATGCGATTACAATTCGGAAAGACTCCGTAACGTTTTTGCAGCATAGCGACTTTGAAAAAATTCAATCCAATTTGAGCCGACCAGCAACGTGCTACATGTTTGTACGGGAGGCGCGTGAACTAACAATAGCCGATGATACAATAAAAGCTGCGGGTTATACAACTGCGGTTGTGGGGCTAGAGGCGGACACGGTATTGGCTGGACGAACCCTTGATCAAGCGGATAGTACAAATCCAGTGGGAGTAGTGACAGAATCACTCGCCAGAATTTTTACCGGAGCAGCAGGAGTGCAAAATATTGTTGGCAAAAAAATAAAGTTAGCCGATAGGGAACTGACAATCATCGGGGTTATCAGGCTTCAACATGCGCAAGGCCCTGAGTTATTTTTTCCTTTTACTTTGTTAGCGACAGAGGCTATCAAAAGCAGTCCACCAAAGTTAATAGTGGAAGCTACTAACGTAGAAGATGTGGTCTTGCTAAAAGAGGAAGTCAAGGTCTATCTGGATAAAAAATTTTCAGGTCAACACGATTTTAAAATCACAACAAACGAGCTGCGCATCGAACAGGCAACAAAAGGTATCAAGCTATTCCGGATTATTATGGGCTTGATTGTTGGCATCTCAGTAATTGTTGGAGGGGTTGGTGTTATGAACGTATTGTTAATTTCAGTTACAGAACGCACGGCTGAGATTGGTATTCGAAAGGCAGTAGGAGCGAACAGACGGGATATTATTTTATTATTCCTTTCAGAATCGATTACAGTTTCGGCTTTTGGAAGTTTACTTGGGCTTATTTTGGGAACACTTTTTACCATGGCGGCAATACCAATTGTTAAAGCAATTACTAAGGTTCCCTTTCAGGCTGCGTATACGTTCAATACCTTTTTAATCATCTCATTCATTGCCGTATTGGTGGGGATAATTTTCGGTACCTATCCTGCGATACGGGCATCTAGGCTTGACCCGGTAGAAGCTATACGGCATGAATAGTATAGCGATAAAAAAACAAAAGGCTGTTCTTTTGAAACAGCCCATGTATGTATGAGAGAGAGTGGTGAAAATAATGCTTACGCTTCTTTTTCTTCCAGCACTTTTTTATCGCCACCCGAAATTTTATCCTTGATCTTTTTCTCCAGTTCTTCCATCAGTTCAGGATTATCTTCAATTAATTGTTTTACAGCATCACGGCCTTGCCCTAATTTGTTACCGCTATACGAGAACCATGAACCGGATTTTTGAATTACTTCAAGTTCAACACCCAGATCAACAATTTCACCTGACTTTGAAATTCCTCGTCCATACATGATATCAAACTCCACCACTTTGAAAGGTGGTGCTACTTTGTTCTTGACGACTTTTACCTTCACACGGTTCCCGGTAATGTCATCAGCAGATTCTTTAATCTGGCCAATCCTGCGGATGTCCAATCGAACAGAAGCATAGAATTTCAGCGCATTACCACCGGTTGTTGTTTCCGGATTACCAAACATCACCCCGATCTTTTCACGTAATTGGTTGATGAAGATACAGGCACATCCTGTTTTACTAATTGTTCCGGTGAGTTTACGCAACGCCTGTGACATCAGGCGGGCATGTAAACCCATTTTACTGTCACCCATTTCACCTTCGAGTTCGCTCTTGGGAACTAACGCTGCTACAGAGTCGATCACAATAATATCAATAGCTCCGGAGCGGATCAGGTGATCAGCAATTTCCAATGCCTGCTCACCATTGTCGGGTTGGGAGATCAATAGATTTTCGGTGTCAATACCTAACTTCTCCGCATAGGATTTATCAAAGGCATGTTCCGCGTCAATAAAGGCTGCCATGCCACCTTTCTTTTGCGCTTCAGCAATGCAATGAAGCGTAAGGGTAGTTTTTCCGGAAGACTCAGGTCCGTAAATTTCAGTTACCCTGCCGCGCGGAATACCGCCAATACCCAGTGCTATATCCAATCCCAATGAGCCTGTGGAAATGGCCGGCACATCCATCACTTTTTCATCACTCAACTTCATCACGGTGCCCTTTCCATAGGTCTTTTCCAACTTATCGATGGTCAGTTGAAGCGCTTTCAGTTTTTCTTTCGCGTCACTCATATCTTCTTGTTCGTTTGTTATATCAAATTATTAACGGGCTGAAATTACGACATCACTCTCCAAAAACAAATTGAAGAATCGGGTTGCGACAATAATTGTCAGTTGTTGTTCGCTCTTCAAATTGCTTTACTTTGCTGCGTAATACTATAGGAAAACGTTGGTATGCGTAGATCAATCTGGAAAAATGTGAAACGGGTTTTGTTGGTTTTGCTGGGTGGGGTAGTGGTTTTGAGTATCGTTTACCGCGATCTGTTGGGTTATGGTTTAGGCCAGGGTTGGGGCCAGCTTAGGATCATCTGGAATGCAAAGCCCATAGAAAAATTTCTGGAGGATCCTGCGTTCGCGGATTCATTAAAAGTCAAGCTGAGGCTAATTGAACAAGTACGCCAATATGCCATCGACTCCCTTGGGTTGAAAGATACCCGAAACTATAAAACGATGTATGATCAGCAGGGACAAGAGATAATGTGGGTTGTTACCGCCTGCGAGCCATTTAAGCTAAAACCAAAACAATGGACGTTTCCCATCCTTGGCGATGTGCCCTACAAAGGTTTTTTTAAAAAAGAAAAGGCCATTGCTTTAAAAGAAGAATTGGAGAAGGACGGATGGGATGTCAGCATCCGTAATCCGGGCGGCTGGTCAACGCTGGGGTGGTTTACAGATCCCATTCTCAGTAAAATGCTGGAGCGAAGCATTGGCGATCTTGCCAACCTGATTATTCATGAGATGGTACACGCTACCATTTTTGTTAAAGACAGTATTGATTTTAATGAGAACCTCGCCACCTTCATTGGCGATCGGGGAGCCGAGAAATTCCTCGTTCATCTCTATGGTCCGGGTTCACCAGCCTATCAGGATTACATCTACGAAGATGTGGATTACCTGAAATATGTTGATCACATGCTGCGCGGAACTGAAACGCTTGATAGTTTGTATGCGTCTTTTCAAGCTAGCGAGGACCGCGCAGGGAAACTAAGAAAGAAGAAAATTTGGATTCAACATATCGTCACTTCGTTGGATACACTCTCCCTCAGTACCGTGAAGTATAAACCATCTTCACGGTTTAAAGACAAACTTCCCAACAATGCCTACTTTATGAATTTCAGACGATACCAATCCAGACAGACAGACTTTTGGTCAGAGTACCAGGATGTGTTTCATGAAGACCTGAAAGGCTATATTCGGCACATGAGTGAAAAATATCCGTTTTTGTAGTGCATTAAGGAATTGTTAATAAACCTTCGTTCATTTTTAATACACTCTTTATCTGCCTAATTTTGAGCAAATACATACCTATGGGAAACAAGCAAACGCACAAAGTGCTTGTAGTGGATGACGAAGAACCAATACTGGAATTACTCAAGTATAACCTTGAGAAAAGCGGCTACGATGTAAAGACTGCCTCAGACGGTGCGCGGGCTGTTGACATCGCCAAGAAGTTCACTCCAGATCTTGTATTACTTGATATTATGATGCCGAAGATGGATGGTGTGGAAACCTGTAGGCTTTTACGAGATATTCCGGAACTGCAGAAGACATTCATTGTATTTCTTACGGCTCGCTCAGAAGAGTACTCCGAAGTAGCAGCATTTGATGTTGGCGCTGATGATTATATCACCAAACCAATTAAGCCCAGGGCGTTAATGAGTCGCATTAATGCCATGTTCAGACGAGATTCGAAAAAGGCTTCGCCCACCAGCCTGATCACCGTTGGCGATCTGACGATTGATCGAACCAGTTATACCATTAAATTAAATGGAAGGGAGATAAACCTTCCCAAAAAGGAATTTGAACTTCTTTTTTTCCTGGCCCAAAATCCCAATAAAGTATTCAGCCGCGAAGACCTCCTGCAAAATATATGGGGATCGGATGTTTATGTGCTGGCCCGAACGGTAGATGTGCATATCCGTAAAGTTCGGGAGAAGATTGGCGAAGATTATATCACCACGGTTAAAGGGGTTGGATATAAATTCAGCTTAAATTAGGGCATGGTTTATAGCTCACGGGTGCTTGCATTATTGCTGGCACTTTGCATTGCGCTGATTACATCACTTTTTTTATCACTCTTTCAGAGTGTTGGCCCTACTGCATTGCTGGTAGCTTTCCTTATCGGATTTTCCGTTTCCTATTTACTCATCTTCATTGTGTTGGAATTTTTGATTTTTCGAGAGATCAATAAGATTTATAAACTCATTGGTAAACTAAAAAAGAAAGAACTTTCCAGTATTGATAAGCAGAAATCTGGCGTACTGAATCCATTGAAAACCATCAATGAAGAAATCTATTCCTTTGCGGATCTAAAACAAAAGGAGATCGATGAACTCAAGAAGTTGGAGGCTTTTCGAAAGGAGTTTATTGCTGATGTATCACATGAGTTAAAGACTCCTATTTTTGCTGCTCAGGGTTTTGTGCATACGCTGCTCGATGGCGCTGTGAATGATAAAACGGTGCGCACCAAATTTCTGAAGAAAGCAGCCAAGAGTCTGGATGGACTCGATGTACTGGTGCAGGACTTGTTGACCCTGTCGCATATTGAAACAGGGCAGATCAAAATGCACTTTGAGACAATCGATTTGTACAAGCTAACGGAAGAGGTTTTCGAGCAGTTTGAGGAGGAAGCAGAAAAAAAGGATGTCAAACTTCGAATTGACGGCCCGCCTCATAAAGTTTTGGTCTATGCCGATTGGCAACGCATCAGTCAGGTGATGACCAACCTCATCTCAAACGCTATCAAACACTCGTATGAAGACTCGGAGGTTATCGTAATCTTTGACATTGTCAAGAAAAACGTGATAACCAGTGTAAAGGACTTTGGCGAAGGCATACCATCTGAACACATTACAAGGATATTTGAGCGGTTTTATCGGGTTGACAAGAGTAGAAGCAGAGAAAAAGGCGGAACGGGTCTTGGCCTTGCTATTGTCAAACATATTCTGGAGGGGCACGGCACAAAAGCTGAAGTAGAAAGCACACCTGGAAAGGGTTCGGTATTTAGTTTTAAATTGCCGCGTGTTAAACCTGAAAAAACGGATCATCCCGATAGTTTCGAGTCGATAAAGCATTAACCCTTGAAATCGAACAAAATCAAATTTGAAGACCTTGTCTTGTGGCAGGATGACGACTATGTTGTTGTCAATAAGCCCCCTTTTTTATCAACCTTGCAGGATAGGATCGAAAAAGGGAACCTGCTGGCCCTTGCCAGGGAGAAGGTAGGCGATGCGCAGGTATGTCATCGTCTCGATAAGGACACTTCTGGTGTTCTGGCAATCGCGAAAAACCCTGAGGCTTATCGTCACCTGAGCATGCAGTTTGAACATCGGCAGGTTTCAAAGGTTTATCACGCCATTGCGGATGGTATCCACCAGTTTGACAACGTTTTTGTGGATGAGCCTATTTTGAAACAGGATGACGGTATTGCCAAAATTTCCAGACGGGATGGTAAGCCTGCTCAGACCTGGTTCACTTCTTTGAAGTCATATCGCAACAATACTTTAATAGAGTGCCGCCCCATTACAGGCAGAATGCATCAGATTCGCGTTCATTTGTCGCTTTTGAAGGCACCCATTACCGGAGATGAGACTTATGGAGGGAAGTCATTGTTTCTGTCTACTCTTAAAAGAGGCTTTAATCTTAAGAAACTTACCGATGAGCAACCGCTGATGAAAAGGATGGCACTGCATGCATTTTCGCTTGAATTTGAAGTTTTGGCGGGAACAAAGCAAAAAATTACGGCACCCTACCCGAAGGATATTCAGGCCTTAATCAGGCAGTTAGAATTAAACAGATGAACCCTATTCGAGCATCGTTAAGCAATTTCTTTACAAGTCTTGCATTTCAAGCATTCTCGATTTACCTTTGTGTCCCTTTTTAAAAGGAAGGGTGCATTTTATTGATTTTTAACAAAAAAAATGGATCATAATAGCTATAAAACAACCTACGCCAATAAGGCTACAGTAGAAAAAGGCTGGGTTATTGTCGATGCCAACGCTCAGGTTCTGGGCCGAGTGGCAAGCCAGATCGCCATGATTATTCGTGGTAAACACAAGCCTAGTTATACTCCCAATGTTGATTGCGGTGATAACGTTATCGTTATCAATGCCGAAAAGGTGAGAATGACAGGAAAGAAGTGGTCTGATCGCGTAATCTTTACTCACTCTGGTTATCCAGGAGGACAGCGTGAGCATACACCTACTACGATTCGTGAGAAACATCCTGAACGCCTGGTAGAACATGCCGTTCGCGGAATGCTTCCCAAGAACCGCTTAGGACGTGAACTTTTCAGAAGCCTGCATGTTTATGCCGGAACTGAACATCCTCACGCAGCACAACAACCCAAAGAATTAAAGTTCTGATAAATGCAGATCATCAATACAATCGGTAGAAGAAAAACCTCCATCGCCAGAGTATATGTTATGCCTGGCAAGGGTGATATTAAGGTTAACGACCGCGATATTAAGGAATACTTTCTTTCAGAAATTCACCAGACATTGGTAAAACAGGCTTTCCAGATTTCCAAAACGGAAGGCAGTTACGATGTTACGGTAAATGTTGAAGGAGGCGGTATCCGTGGCCAAGCTGAGGCAGTTCGTTTAGGAATTGCCCGTGCGTTGGTGCAGATCAATCCGGAAAACAAGCCTTCTCTCAGAAAAGAAGGATTAGTTACACGTGACTCCCGTATGGTAGAGCGTAAAAAGCCGGGTAGAAGAAAAGCAAGAAGGAAATTCCAGTTTAGCAAGCGTTAATCGTATCAAGAGCATGGCTGAAAAATTAACATATCAGAATCTGTTGGATGCAGGTGTACATTTTGGTCACCTTACCCGAAAGTGGAACCCGAAGATGGCAGAGTACATCTTCATGGAAAACAACGGCATCCATATCATTGATTTGAACAAAACAATGGCGTGCCTGGAAGAGGCAACGTTCGCGTTGAAGAACATTGTTCGTTCAGGCCGGAAGATTATGTTCGTAGCAACCAAGAAGCAGGCTAAAGATGTGGTAGCAGAAGAGGCAAAGCGCCTCAACATGCCATTCGTTACCGAGCGTTGGTTGGGTGGTATGCTGACGAACTTTGCTACGATCCGCAAGTCGCTGAAGAAACTTTCTCAAATTGAAAAGTTGATGAAAGACGAAGCGTTCAACAACCTTGCAAAACGTGAACGTTTGATGGTTACCCGTGAAAAAGCAAAACTCGAGAAATTGCTCGGTGGTATTGCTGATTTGAACCGTCTTCCTGCAGCGTTGTTTGTAATCGATGTAAAGCGTGAGCATATCGCAGTAACAGAAGCTCAAAAATTAAACATTCCGGTTTTTGCTTTGGTGGATACGAACTCTGATCCTAGTGGTGTCGATTTCCCTATTCCATCGAACGATGATGCCTTCAAGTCAATTTCTATTTTAACCAATCATATTGGACAGGTGATTGAAGAGGCTTTGAATGAGCGCAAAAAGGATAAAGAAGATGCTGCCCACAAAAAGGATGAAGACGAAAAAAGAAAAGTTGACGCAGCCGTAGAAGAAGCTTAACCAGCCAAATCACCGATGGTTCTGATCGCATCAGAACAACTCGGTTGTGAATAAAACAATCAAACATCGGTCAATAGCCGATGTTTGGTTTTTATAGGGTGCCCAATCAGGAAAAAGCCCCAACGAAAGTTGGGTTCTAAACTCAAAATTTAACACGTAAAAATATGTCAGCAATTACAGCACAAGATGTAAACAAGCTCCGTCAAATGACGGGTGCCGGAATGATGGATTGTAAAAAAGCCCTTTCTGAGGCTGAAGGTGATTTTGAAAAGGCCGTGGAGATACTTCGTAAGAAAGGTCAGAAAGTATCAGCTTCCCGTTCAGATCGTGATGCAAAAGAGGGTTCTGTTTTTGTGAAAGTTAGCGAAGATAAAAAGGAAGCTTTTCTCGTGGCGTTGAACTGCGAAACAGATTTCGTAGCAAAGAATGAGGAATTTCAGACACTAGGCAAATTGATTGTTGAGACTGCTTCGTCCAATAAACCCGCAACGAAAGAGGCTTTACTGGCCTTAGCGGTGAGTGGACTTTCGTTGAATGACAGAATCGTTGAACTGGTAGGAAAGATTGGAGAAAAAATTGAAGTGAGTGAATACGTGCATATGCAGGGAGAAGTGGTAGTTCCGTACATCCACGCTGGTTCTAAACTCGGAGTATTGGTGTCGTTGAAAGGTGTAAATGGAAAAGACGTTACCGATGCTGGTAAAGATGTAGGAATGCAAATCGCAGCCATGAGCCCTGTAGCGGTGGATGAGAAATCTGTTGATAAAACGGTTATTGAGAAAGAGCTTGAAATTGCAAAAGCCCAAATCCTTGCAGAAGGAAAACCTGAAAACATGGTGGAAAAAATTGCACAGGGCAAGCTTCAGAAGTTCTTTAAGGAGAGCACATTGGTTCATCAGACTTTCGTAAAAGATAATACGAAGACGGTTGCGCAGTATCTGGACAGTGTGACAAAGGGCTTAACCGTTGCAGAATTTAAGCGTGTTAGCATCGGATAGAATAGTTTCGAAAGAATCTGAAAGGCTGACCTACCCGTCAGCCTTTTTTATTGTAAACATTTTTGCAAGTGAGTAGAGAATCACCCTCTGCAAACCAGAAAAAAACCGATTGGCTTAAATTAATTTCAAAACTTTTTCTTCATCTTTACCGTAAGCTTGTTCTACGCAAGTAATTATCACGCCTATGATTCTGGTCATTTAATTCAACTGCTCGCGTTACGCTCAGGTTGAATCTGTTGGTTAAGCACCACTATAATTGCAAGTCGCCTCTTCAAGAGGTGTTCCGTTTTTAATTTTAATCATCTGACCATGAAATTCTTTACAAAAGCAAGTACTATATTTTCATTACTAAAAGAATCCCTGCGGGGTGACGAACAAAATTTTACTGAAGGCAGTATCAACCGCGCCATCTTTTTGCTTTCGGTTCCCATGATATTAGAAATGTCCATGGAGGCATTATTTGCAGTGGTGGATGTTTTCTTTGTGAGTCAATTAGGCGATAATGATGCCGTTGCCACCATCGGACTAACGGAATCTGTACTCACACTCATTTATTCTATTGCCATCGGTTTAAGCATGGGGGCTACTGCTATGGTAGCCCGTAGGATCGGAGAGAAGGATGAAAAGGCAGCAAGTGTAGCGGCCGTTCAGGCATTGTACCTTGGTGTATTTTTATCGATCGTTATTATGCTGGCAGGTTTCTTTTTCTCGAAAGATATTCTTCGGCTCATGGGCGCCAATCAAAATATCATCGAAACTTGTGCCAGCTATACCAAGTGGATGCTGGGCGGAAACATCACCATAATGTTGTTGTTCCTGATCAATGCAATCTTTCGCGGAGCTGGAGACGCCTCCCTTGCCATGCGCGCCTTGATAATCTCCAACGGGTTGAACATGTTACTCGATCCGATTTTTATATTCGGATTTGGACCGGTTCCCGCTTTCGGAATTGAAGGCGCTGCAATCGCCACCAACATTGGGCGTGGTATAGGGGTATCCTATCAGTTGTATCATCTTTTCCGTGGCAAGGGTCTTATTAAGATTCACGCTGAGAATTTTCTGATAGCCTGGAATATTATCAGTAACCTGATCAAGGTTTCTGCAGGAGGTACGGCACAATTCCTGATTGGTTCTGCCAGTTGGGTTTTTCTGGTACGCATCATGTCAGATTTTGGCAGTGCAGCACTGGCAGGGTATACCATTGGTATCCGTGTGATCATCTTTGCAATTCTTCCGGCATGGGGTATGGCCAACGCAGCCGCCACGCTGGTTGGACAAAATCTTGGAGCGGGGCATCCGGAGCGTGCAGAGAAATCTGTTTGGAAAGCAGCGTTTTTCAACATGATTTTTCTGGGAATTGTGACGGTCATTTTTTTTAGTATGGCTTCACCAATCCTGAATTTCTTTACGAAGGATTTGGAGGTGCTGCGACACGGTATCCTCTGCCTGCAGGTGGTTTCGCTGGGCTATATTTTCTATGCTTACGGTATGGTGATAAACCAATCGTTTAATGGAGCTGGCGATACGCGTACACCTACAGTTATCAGTTTTTTTGGCTTCTGGATTTTTCAAATACCCTTAGCATATACGTTAGCCAATTATTTTCATACAGGTCCCGTAGGTGTTTATGCTGCCATTGCTATTGCAGAATCGCTCATGGCTATAGCCGGAATTATTATTTTTCGGCAGGGAAAATGGAAAGCAGTTAAAATCTAGCTTGGAAAGGAAGACTGTCTCAAAGTCGTCCGGTCATCGCGGGCATTGACCCGCGATGACCGATTTGATAGGGAGCATGAGACCTCTGCTCAATGACAGGAAGGGTATTGGCGTATCAGCATGCAAACCGGATGATGAAGGTGGTTCCTTCATTGACTTTGCTTTCGGCAACGATGGAGCCACCTAAGGCTTCGATTTGTGTTTTGATGAGAAACAATCCAACTCCTCGGGCGTCACTATGGTCGTGAAAGGTTTTATGCAAACCGAATAGTTTATCGCCAAACTTATCCAGATCAATGCCGAGGCCATTGTCGCGCACCCGAAGTTCGATATACGAATCTAGTTGTTCCGTCTCAAAAAAGACTTCCGGATTTCGGTCTTGTGAACTGTACTTGATGGCGTTGCTCAACAGGTTCTGGAAAATACTTTCAATGTAGGTTCGTGAATACAGCAGGGAGGGCGCAAGGTCAAAGTTGTAGTGTACAGTTCCGGATTTGCGGATTAATTCTCCTTCCAGCGACTGCTTAACCTTTTGCAGAATTTCTTCAAAGCGGATTTCCACACGCTCAATTTCAGTGGTCTTTTTCGCCTTCAGGGTGTCCATGAGTTCATTCATGGTCTCGCCCAGGTTACTGGCGACATTCTTCAGCTTTTCAAAAATGAGTTGATAATCCGCAAGGGTACTGGTAGCATCTAAAAGATTGATAAGGGCCTTAATATTCCCCACGGGTGATCGGAGGTTATGCGAAATGATGTGTGCAAATTCATCTAACTGTCGGTTTTGCTCCTGAAGTTTCAGCGCAACAGATTCGAGGTTTTGTTTAGACCGAAGCAGTTCTGCTTCCGCTTTTCTTCGTTCGGTGATGTCGATGAGAAAACCTTCAATCATCGTTAGCTTATCATCTTCGTAAACACCAATACCATCTTCTTTTACCCACCGCCATTCGCCTGAACGATGTCGGATGCGATATTCCAGTTCAAAGTTTTTCTTTTCCTGCAGCGCATTCTCCACTACCTCAAAAATCCTTTCGGCATCATCCGGATGATAGAGCTTCACAAAGTTTATTTCATGCGAAAGAAAATCCGATGCCGAATATCCGCACAGATCCTCTACTTTTTCGTTCAGGTAGATCATCGAAAAATCCTGATCGTTGTTGCAGAGGTAAATTGTTCCGGGAAGATTCTCGGCCAGCAGTCTGAATTTTTGTTCACTTTGCTGAAGGGCAACCTCCGCTTTTTTCTTTTCGGTAATATCCCGGATCAGAATTATAACCTTGTCTTGATCGATGAAAGAAATTTTTGATGATCGCCACTGATCATCACCAACCGGGTATTCGATGTGTTGCGATTGTTCTGTTTTATAAACCCGATCGATGGCTTCAAGATATTGTGAAAGCAAGGGTTCTTTCAGTACCTCGTAAATGCTGGCGCCAATGTATTCTTGCCGTGGCTGAACAAAGAGCATATGATCTTTTTTGGTCCATACATTGGTGTATACACCATGCCGGTTTGCTTCAATCACAATATCATCAACCGAATTCAGCAGTGCCTGAAGGTGGGCTTCAGAGGATTTTAGTTTTTGTTCACTCCTTTTTTGTTCTGTAATATCGGTTGCAATGCCGGCATACCCGATCAGGTTTTCTTTGTCATCGTACAACGAAGTAATGGAGAGTGATACCGGAAACCGAGTCCCATTTTTTTTGATATACGTCCACTCCTGGCGATCGGCTGTTTTGGTTACCAGCGATTTGATAATAAATGTATCGAACAGCGATTGAATGGTTACGCCAAGTTCCTTCTCCAGTTCGTGCTTACGCAGATTAATTTCTTCGCCATCATGAAAAAGTAACGGAGTTTCCTTTCCGATAACTTCTTCTGATGAATACCCCAGCAAAAATTCTGCGGCATTGTTAAAGCTGGTGATGATCCCCTCCGCATTCGTAGAAATTACGGCAAGTTCGGTGGCGCTGATAATGGCTTCCTGCAGGCGATAGGCTTCTGCAAGTGCATTTAAGAACTTGTCTTCTTGGGCAAATTTATCAGATAATGGAAAACGTTCCATTCACAATTGGGCTTCAACTTCTAAGGTAGAAATTAAATGGCAGGCAGGAAAATCATTTTACCCAACTGACATAATTTTGTCAACGTTAGCGGAAATTCCGTTGTCTTTTGGCTTCAAAAACGACAACAGCAGCAGCCGTTGATACATTCATGGAGTCAATTTTACCAAGCATGGGAATGATAATATTGGCATCGGATTGCCGAACCCAGGTGTCGGAGAGCCCGGTAGATTCCGTTCCCATTACAATAGCAGACGGGGCCGTGAAATCTGTTTCGTGGTACGGTTTAGAGGCCTGCAAATACGTGCAATAGATTTTGATGTGGTGTTGCCGGAGCCATTGAATGGTTTCATCGGATGAAGCAGCGGCTATCTGGTTGGTAAAAACGCATCCCAGGCTTGAGCGAATAACATTGGGATTATAAAAATCAGTTTGTGGATCGCAAATGATTACAGCATCTACATTGGCAGCATCGGCAGTTCGAAGAATGGCCCCCAGGTTACCGGGTTTTTCTACACCTTCCAGAATCAGAACCAATGGATTGGCACTTACTTTCAAATGACTCAGTGCATGAGCTTTTTGTTCCGCTACTGCGATGACTCCCCCGGAATTTTCGCGTACTGCGATTTTATCAAACACTTCTTTGGAAACGGGTATTAGGAGTTTATCGGAGGTAATCCATGTTTTAAGTTCCTCCGGTTGAATCAGCTCTTCACAAAAAAAAATGTTACCAATTTTATATCCGGCTTCTATTGCCATGGCCATTTCCTTTCTTCCTTCAATTACAAACAAGCATTGTTTTCTACGCTCACGTGGCTTCTCAAGCGAGAGCAGACTTTTAATTTTAGGATTTTGGGTGCTGGTGATCAGAAAATGCATGAAAGATTAATCAATATTCATTGTTGAATCGAGAAGCTTAATTACATCAAAATTTTGCACATTCGCACATCCGTAAAAAAAGAACATCATGGAACTATATTGTCCATCTTCCTGGAAAGACTACGAACTGATTGACTCAGGTGGATTTGAGAAACTAGAACGGTTTGGAAAATTCATACTCATCCGCCCTGAACCGCAGGCCATTTGGACAAAAGTGCTTTCGGAACAGGATTGGAAAAAAATGGCACACGCTAAATTTGTTCGTGAACAAAAAGATAATTTTCGCTTCTCCGATGAGGTGAAGGGCGGGTGGTCAAAGAATCCGGAAATGCCGGATAGCTGGAATGTGCAGTATCAGCATGGTGATCTTTCGCTTACACTTCGGTTGGCACTTACCAGTTTCGGGCACGTGGGTATTTTTCCGGAACAGGGCAACAATTGGAATTTTATTTATGATACCATTCAGGAATGGAAAGGAAAAAAAACGAAAGTGCTGAATTTATTTGCCTACACAGGTGGTGCATCCGTAGTGGCCCGGTCAGCAGGTGCTGAGGTGGTTCATTGTGATGCCTCCCGCCCCGGATTAAACTGGGCCAACCAAAATATGCAGCTGAATGGTTTGACTGATATCCGCTGGGTGTATGAAGATGCTTTTAAGTTTGTGCGCAGAGAAGTAAAGCGGGGAAAAAGATACAACGGTATCATTATGGATCCGCCTCCGTATGGTCGCGGTCCGGAGGGAGAGAAGTGGACGTTGCAGGAGCAACTCAACGAACTTGTACAGATGAGTAGTGAGATACTGGAAAAGCAGCAATCTTTTTTTATTCTCAGCATGTACGCAGTAGGCCTTTCAGCAATCGTAGGGTTGAATGTGGTGAAGACTCATTTTCCGAAGGCACGGCCCGAATATGGAGAATTCTATTTGAAATCCAGGCATGAACGCGACCTCCCGATGGGAACGTTTTTACGCTTTAAACAGTGATTTCATAAAATCAAAAATCTTTATCTTTAGTGATGCAATCGATTACCACACCTCCCCGTACGATCATGGAAGTTTTTAAATCTCTTCCGGAGGGAACGTTAGCGGAAATTATCAACGGAACCATTTATATGTCACCATCCCCAACACCCAAACACCAGCGGATAGTCCGTAAATTGGCATTTGCCATTTCAAATTACGTTGAAGTAAGAGGTCTCGGTGAAGTCTTTTTTTCACCCTGTGATGTATTTCTGGATGAACATTCCAGTGCCGTGCAGCCCGATATTATTTTTATTTCAAAGGAGAAAAGCAGTATCGTCCATGAAAACTCCGGCATTCATGGCATTCCTGATTTGCTTATTGAAATCCTCTCACCCGGAAATGCCGATCACGAACTTATTCGAAAGCGCGAATTGTATGAAAAATTCGGGGTACCCGAATATTGGATAGTTAATCCGGACACCAAAGAAACAATAGGGTTTACCTTGAATAACGGTAAATATGAGGAGTCTGGAAGGCTGATGGGTATGATCCGTTCCGTTTTGTTCCAGCAACAAGAATTTGTCTTCTGAGCGCGTACAATAATTTATCTTCAAGTTTGTTCTGCACTGCCATTTAGCGGCTAAAAATCTTATCTTTGCGCCTCAATTATTGAAATTACGAGGATTTTAAGGTTTTATGGAAGTTAACAAGATTAGAAACATCGCCATTATTGCGCACGTTGACCACGGAAAAACAACGCTGGTTGACAAACTATTACATGCAGGTCATCTTTTTAAGGATCACGAGAACCCTGGAGAGTTGATTATGGATAGCAATGATCTGGAGCGCGAGCGGGGTATTACCATTTTGGCCAAAAACGTATCGGTTCGCTATAAAGATTACAAAATCAACATTATTGATACTCCGGGCCACAGCGACTTTGGCGGGGAGGTTGAGCGTGTGTTGAACATGGCTGATGGTTGCCTGTTGTTAGTGGATGCCTTTGAAGGCCCTATGCCACAAACACGTTTCGTGTTACAAAAGGCTTTGCAGTTAGGATTGAAACCAATTCTGGTTATTAATAAAGTAGATAAGAAAAACTGTACACCCGATGAAGTGCATGAGCAGGTTTTCGAACTTATGTTCTCGCTCGATGCCACGGAAGAGCAATTAAACTTCCCTACATTCTACGGTTCCGCCAAACAAGGTTGGATGAGCACCGACTGGAAGACTCCAACAGAGGATATCACAGCATTGATTGAAGGTGTTATAGAACATATTCCGCAGCCTCATGTTGAAGTAGGACCAACGCAATTAATGATTACTTCCCTGGAGTACTCAGCCTACATTGGCCGCGTTGCTATTGGAAGAGTTCACCGCGGATCGGTAAAAGCGGGACAGCAGGTTGCGCTTGTGAAGCGCGATTCTTCCATTGTAAAGACTCGTATCAAAGAGGTTTATATCTTCGAAGGTTTTGATAAAAAGAAAGTTGAGCAGGTTAATGCCGGAGAAATCTGTGCGTTGGTAGGACTCGAGGGTTTTGAAATTGGCGATACGGTTTCTGATTTGGAAAAACCAGAAGGATTGAAGGCGATTTCTATCGATGAGCCTACTATGAGTATGCTCTTCACGATTAATAACTCACCATTCTATGCGAAGGAAGGAAAGTTTGTAACGTCCCGTCACATTCGCGAGCGGTTGGAAAAAGAATTAGAAAAGAACCTGGCGTTGCGATTAGGCGAAACAGGGTCGGCTGATAGCTTTATGGTATTTGGACGTGGTGTACTTCACTTGTCGGTGTTGATTGAAACCATGCGCAGAGAAGGCTATGAATTACAGATCGGTCAGCCGCAGGTAATCTTCCGCGAAATCGATGGTGTGAAATGTGAACCCGTTGAAGAATTAACAATCGACTTACCCGAAACAGTTGCGGGTAAAGCCATTGAAACCGTATCGATGCGCAAAGGTGAAATGTTAAACATGGAACCGAAAGCAGATCGTATGATTTTGAAATTCCTCATTCCGTCAAGAGGAATCATGGGCTTACGAAATTACTTATTGAACGTTACTGCAGGTGAAGCGGTGGTAACACACCGGTTCAAGGAATATCAGCCGTATAAAGGTGAAATTCCTGGACGTATCAATGGTTCATTGATTGTGATGGAACAAGGTGAAGCCATTGCCTATAGTTTGCACAACCTGCAGGATCGCGGTAAGTTTTTCATCAACCCAGGTGAAGCAGTTTATGAAGGCCAGGTAATTGGTGAACATAGTCGCAGTGGTGACTTGGTTATTAACGTGACCAAGACAAAAAAACTAACCAACATGCGTGCTTCCGGATCGGATGAGAAAATGAAGATCGCTCCTCCGTTGAAACATACATTGGAAGAGGCACTGGAATACATTCAGGCAGATGAATATGTAGAAGTAACACCGAAATCAATTCGCTTGCGTAAAATTTTTCTTAATGAGAATGAGCGCAAACGTGCGGGTAAAGGATAATGTAATTTTGAATCATTCCTCATGGCGGCCATCTTTGGATGGCCGTTTCTTTTTTTGCGCCTGAAAAGTTATTCCTTTTCTTTTTTCTTTTCCTTCTCCTGTTCCTTAAAATATTTCCGGGTGAGGAAACTGTGTTTCAACGCTTCCATATTTTCATCGAACTTGGCCGTTCCGGTATTCAGATTTTTTAAAGTTTGTCGTAAGTCTTCAGCCATGGCGGTGTCATACATCATGGCTGGCATGGGGCCATTTCCTGAATTCAGGTTGCCAATAAAAGTTTTCAGGCTGTCGGTACTGGAATGAATATCCGAGGAAGCGCGTTGCAGCTCGCCCATGGTTTTTTTAATTTGTTGCGCGGTGGTCGTGTCTCTGATCAAATAGCCTGCAAGACCTTTTCCTTGATCAACATCTTTCATCATTTGGTTAACTCCGCTTAACATCCGGTTGGTAAGTTCTGTTGCAACCCTCAGGTTGGATACTGCCAGATAAAGTTGTTGGCGAAGAGTTGTATCATAAACCAGGTAGGAAACTGTTCCTTTTCCATGCTGAATATCTTGTGTAATCTCCAGTAAGTTACGGGTGAGCATGGCAGCATTTTCGTTTGTCATGTTTAATGTTTTGAGAATGTCATCGGTTTTGATCCTGCTAAAGGCGTTCAATTCATCATTATTTTCAACAACCGGAGCTTTTCCAGAACCCGGACTGATGTTCACCAGCATGTTGCCCATTAAGCCATCGGTGCCAATGGTGACGAGTGCATCTTTTTTTATAAAGGGTCGCACATCTTCGCGCACCCGCATCACCACTTCAATGGTGGAATCATTTTGAATCATGACCGACATGACCGAGCCAACGTTGATTCCAGAAAAGCGAACATTGTTTCCGGGTTGCAACCCATTCACGTTGCTGAACTGAACGCGAAGTTTAAAGGTGTTGCTGAACATATCCTGCTTCTGACCGATAAGATAAACAGTAATTGTAAAGAACACGGCACTTACAATCACCATGATTCCTAATCGAATTGTTCTCCCTGCTGACTTTTCCATATTCGTCAATTTAAAACTTCAAGCTGCGGTCACGTGAAAAAGGCTTTTACATTCGGATCATCAACCTGAGCTAATTCGTGGTATGTTGCTTCTGCATAATTTTTCCCATCGTGCAGAATGATCATCCGGTTGCTGGTCATGCGTGCGCATGCAAGATCATGCGTAATCACAATAGCCGCTGTATGATAGCGCTCCTGAATTGCATTGATCAGCGCGCTAATTTCTTTTCCCGTTATCGGATCCAGTCCACTGGTGGGCTCATCGTATAAAATAATTTTCGGACGCATGATGAGTGTACGGGCGAGTGCGATACGCTTTTTCATTCCACCTGATAATTCAGACGGCATCATATCAATAGCGTGAAGCAATCCAACATCGTCCAACGCTTCGTTCACCAGTTTATCCGGATGATAGTCAGTGCCAAGTTTATCCGGATGTCTGCGCAGCGGGAACTCCAGGTTTTCGCGAACTGTCATGGAATCATACAGAGCACTTCCCTGAAATTGAAAGCCTATATCGGTCCGCAGTTCATCGAGTTGTTTACGATTCAATTGGGGAACCTCATGGTTTAGGACCATCAATTTGCCCCGGTCTATATTCTCCAGCCCAATGATGCACTTAATCAATACCGATTTACCCGAGCCCGACTTGCCCATCACGGCAAGAGTTTCACCTGCCTGTAGTGTAAGGTTAAATCCCTTTAATACTTTATTGCCGCCAAAAGCTTTATGCAGATTTTCAATTTCAATAACCGTTGATTCATTATGATTAACAACAGTTGCCATATTTACAAGTCATAAAAGATGTCAGTTACCAGCACAGCCAAGAAGTCAAGGATAAAAACCAGCATGGAACTGATTACCACAGCCTGATTGGCTGTTCGGCCAACACCCTCGGTTCCTTTTGTTGATGTATACCCTTTGTAGCAGCCAATGATACCAATGGTGAAGCCGAAGAAAAATGATTTGATAAAGGAAGGATTGAAATCTCCAAACTGGAGGTACTCGAACACTTGTCTGAAGTATAACTGGAATGTTACACCACCTTTCAGAGACTCCACAGCAGCTGAACCGAGAAGGGAAATTACATCAGCGAGTATAGTCAGTATAGGAATCATGATGGTGGTTGCCGTAACCCGTGTAATGACGAGATACTTAAAAGGGTTTGTTCCAGAAACTTCCATGGCATCGATCTGTTCGGTTACTTTCATGGAGGCCAACTCAGCGCCAATACCGGATCCTATTTTACCGGCACAGATCAATGCTGTGATCACTGGGCCAATTTCACGAACAATGGAAATCCCAACCATGGAGGGCATCCATGATTCGGCTCCGAATTCGATTAGTGTAGGCCGTGACTGCAACGTCAACACAACGCCCATTATAAATCCGGTGGTACCAACCAGACCTAGCGATTTGTTACCGATATAGTAACACTGTTTCAGAAACTCCTGGAATTCGTACGGTGGAAATAGAACTTCCCGAAAGTACCGTCCTGCAAACTGACTGATTTTGCCGGTGATCAAAAAGAAATCTCGTAGTGCTTTTACCATGAGTGATCTTTTATATATCAATATAAAAGTTACCCCGTTACAACTTCCTGACAATCATCAGGAAGAGAGATGATAATTGGCCCTACATGTTTCTGCGGTATTGTCCGCCCACTTCAAACAGCGATTTGGTGATTTGCCCCAGCGAACAAACCTTGGCTGCCTCCATCAGGGCTGCAAAAATGTTTTTATTCTGAATGGCAGCCTGTTGCACTTCTTCGAGGTTTTCAGCAGCCTTGCTTCCCTGAAAAGCATGCAAGCGGTGCAGCATGGTGATCTGGTATTCCTTTTCTTCTGTTGTAGCGCGGATAACTTCCTGTGGAAGAATGGTGGGTGATCCTTTTGAACTCAGAAACGTATTGACGCCAATAATGGGGTACTCACCCGTATGTTTCAGGGTTTCGTAATACAGGCTTTCTTCCTGAATTTTTCCACGCTGATACATGGTTTCCATCGCTCCCAGAACACCGCCACGTTCCGTAATCCGGTCGAACTCGGTTAGCACCGCTTCTTCCACCAGGTCAGTCAGTTCTTCAATGATGAAAGATCCCTGCAACGGATTTTCATTTTTCGCCAGTCCTAATTCCCGGTTGATGATGAGTTGAATGGCCATTGCCCTGCGTACGCTTTCTTCTGTTGGTGTTGTGATGGCTTCATCATAGGCATTGGTGTGCAACGAATTGCAGTTGTCATATATCGCGTACAATGCTTGTAAGGTTGTGCGAATATCATTGAAGTCAATTTCCTGGGCATGCAACGAACGACCAGAGGTTTGGATATGATACTTCAGCATCTGGCTGCGGTCATTGGCGCCATATTTTTGCTTCATGGCTTTTGCCCAGAGTCTGCGCGCCACTCTTCCAATCACAGCATATTCAGGATCGATGCCATTGCTAAAAAAGAATGATAGGTTGGGTGCAAATTCATTGATATCCATGCCCCGGCTCAAATAATATTCCACGTACGTGAAACCATTGGCGAGGGTAAACGCTAATTGCGTTATCGGATTGGCTCCCGCTTCGGCTATGTGGTAGCCCGAAATGGATACAGAGTAAAAATTGCGGACGTTGTTGGTGATGAAGTACTGCTGCACATCGCCCATGAGGCGCAAGGCAAATTCGGTGGAGAAGATGCAGGTATTTTGTGCCTGGTCTTCTTTCAGGATATCGGCTTGTACTGTTCCGCGCACCTGCGAAAGTGTTTCTGCTTTTATTTTTTCATACACATCTTTTGGAAGAACCTGATCTCCCGTAACTCCGAGAAGCATCAAACCTAATCCATCGTTGCCCTTTGGCAAAGATCCCTGGTAGGCAGGACGTTCGCTTTCTCTTCCGCTATAAAGGGTTGCAATTTTTTTGCTGACTTCCTGTTCGAGTCCATTTTTTCGAATGTACAGTTCACACTGTTGATCAATCGCTGCGTTCATGAAATATCCCAACAGCATGGGTGCCGGTCCGTTGATGGTCATCGATACCGATGTTTTCGAATCGGCAAGATTAAAACCGCTGTACAATTTTTTTGCATCATCAAGGCAGCAAATGCTTACACCCGAGTTGCCGATTTTGCCATAAATATCCGGACGGTAATCCGGATCGTTTCCATAAAGCGTTACGGAATCAAAAGCAGTGGAGAGACGTTTCGCTGGCATGCCCAGGCTCACATAGTGAAATCTTCGGTTGGTGCGTTCGGGTCCGCCTTCTCCGGCAAACATGCGTGTTGGGTCTTCGCCTTCCCGCTTGAACGGATAGATTCCTGAGGTAAACGGAAATTCGCCCGGCACATTTTCCTGTAGCATCCATTTTAACTGATCGCCCCAGGCTTGATATTTTGGTAGTGCAATTTTTGGAACCTGTGTGTGCGACAATGATTCCGAATGGGTTTGAATACCAATTTCTTTACCGCGGACTTTAAATGTATAAACAGGCTCTTTGTAAGCTTGAGCTTTTGCCAACCATTCTTCAATCAGTTTCCAATTTTTAGGATCAAGGTTTAGCTTCAGTTTATCAGCTTCTTCTTGCAGTACTGTTTCCAGTGATGATCCTTTCAGGTGTGCTATTGTCTTGCTGAACGCATACAGTTTTTGTGCAGTCTCGGCCTGCTCGTTCACCCACGCATCATACTTCCGGTTGTTTTCAGCAATCTCACTCAGGTACCGAGTGCGGTTTGGTGGTATCACAAAAACTTTCTCAGACATTTCGCGGGTGATCTGGAAATTGGAATGCAGATCGCTACCGGTTTTCTCTACTATGTAGGCCATCAACAGCTGATAAAGCTGGTTGGTGCCTGGGTCATTAAACTGAGAAGCAATAGTGCCGAACACCGGCATGTCTTCTGCTTTTTTATCCCACAGTTGATGGTTGCGTTGGTATTGTTTCTTGACATCGCGTAAGGCATCAAGCGCACCACGCTTATCAAATTTGTTCAGTGCAATGACATCCGCAAAATCGAGCATATCAATTTTCTCGAGTTGCGTGGCGGCACCATATTCGGGTGTCATCACGTAAAGTGAAACATCACTGTGATCAAGAATCTCTGTATCACTTTGTCCGATGCCGGATGTTTCTAAAATAATCAGATCGTAGCGGGCAGCTTTTAAAACCTGGATAGCCTCTTTCACATAAGCTGACAGGGCCAGGTTGGATTGCCGTGTTGCCAGTGAACGCATGAAGACGCGCGGATTGTTAATGGCATTCATGCGAATGCGATCGCCTAATAATGCTCCGCCAGTTTTTCGTTTGGATGGATCAACGGAAACTAGTCCGATGGTTTTATCCTTAAAGTCGATCAGGAATCGTCTAACGATTTCATCTACCATGGATGACTTACCCGCGCCACCTGTTCCGGTTATGCCCAATACGGGAGCCTGTGATGCAGAAGCCAGTGCATTGATTTCTGCAAACACATGCGCATGCCGATCGTAATAGTTTTCTGCCGCAGTAATCAGTCGCGCAATGGCCACCGGATTTCTCGAGGGAAGTTCTTTCAGTTCATCCTGAAGTATATCACCTACCGCGTAATCACTTTTTTCCACCAGGTCATTGATCATGCCTTGCAAACCCATTGCTCTTCCATCATCGGGCGAATAGATTCGCGTGATCCCGTAGTCGGTGAGTTCTTTTATTTCTTCCGGAAGAATTACACCACCACCACCACCAAAAATCTTAATGTGTCCTGCACCTTTTTCATGCAGCAGGTTATGCATATATTTGAAATATTCAGTGTGCCCACCCTGATAGCTGGTCATGGCGATGGCCTGCGCATCTTCCTGGATGGCAGTGTTTACAACTTCTTCAACGCTGCGGTCGTGTCCCAGGTGAATGACTTCGCATCCGGTTGCCTGAATGATCCTGCGCATGATGTTGATGGCGGCATCGTGCCCGTCAAACAGGCTGGCAGCGGTAACAATCCGGACTTTATTTTTTGGTTTATACGGTTCTGGTGCCTGATGCCCTGCCAAATTGGTTTCTTTTTTCTTCTCCGTGCTTGCTGTTTCTGACTGCATAAAAAAATAGTGACGAGCTGTAAAAATACGGAGAAGGATGATAAGTAGCTAACGGGAGTTAGTGTAGTAGTGGGGCGCCTTTACTGTTCAAGACCAATGCTATAAAGAGAAACATTGCCGTTTGTTGACACTTGCGCTCTATCATTTATTCTGTTGCTGTAAATTTTGTCCTTAGTTTTTTCTGGTTAATAATTTTCAATACTTGTTAACAATTCCTTAGCCTTTTCAATGGTCATTTTCTTGACCCTCATTTCAGTGAGTGTTGTGCTGTACCGGCCACTGGCTTCATTTCTAAGATGAGTAACATTAAAATTATCGGTTAGTATAATGTCTTTAAATGATCCTTGATATTTGTTTAGAAACTCAATTCCAAGCCAATGACATCTTTCATCAATGGCCGTCACAAAATCTAAATTGTCAGAATCGGTAGTATAGTAGATGGTTATTTTTTTTAGCAAATCCTGTTCAATTTGATGACTAAGCCCGGAATTCACAATGGTTGAAAAGCCAATTTTTCTAATCGTATATTCATGGTTTGAATACAGACTACGGGTGTAATAGTCAAGACTATCCCAGGTGCTCAATTTCCGCTGTGGCACGGCATTCTGTTTCGTCCAACTCGCTAAACTATATTTCAGATAGGGCAGATCCTGATTGCTTGTTAACACATCACTTAGATAACTAAGGTCTTTTGCATATGTAGTATCTTGCTTTAATTGTTTATTTAAATTGATTATATCAAAGTTCAGATCTTCAGCAACAATATCAAGATATGATCTAACGATTTTCTCATCCCGTACATCCTCTCGGTAGTTATCAATCAACAACGCTATCAATACACCTAAAATGGTTAGACTCAATTCTTTCAAGTACTCCTTGGTTTTCATTTTTGTAGATTTTTTAGTGTCCACTTTTTTCAGGCGATTTTCAATAAATTTATGAAATCTTTAAGAAAAGTTTGACAAATACCACTATAGGTTTTGCACCTTAGCATGATGAAACTGACAACCATACTAGCAGCATACATTCTTCTCATGCTTTCAGGATGTTCAACATCAGAGCAGCAACCCAATGGTAACTACTATCAGGATATCAATACCCTTACTTCCATTGCAGGGAAACCCCAATACTTAGCTTCACCTTTCGTAACTGCAGGCGATCGGGTTTACATTATTGGCCACCAGGATGGAAGTTTTCCTGAGTTGGGTTGGCATATCGAGGGCGAGATGGGTGGTGTATGGGATCACCCCATTAAACTGATGGATGGTTTCGCTGCTCAACTGCGTGTTGGTGAAAGCACGCTTTGCTTAAATGAGGCAGATGCGTTCACGAATTATCCACTGGCTAATTGTCACCATTTTTCCTGGGCACAGGAGAATATTGAAGTGGAGCGGATTCAATTTATACCCGATGGTCTTGAAGGCGCAATAGTGGAATTCAGAATCATGAATAAAGCTGAGGAAAGTAAAACCGTTTCCTTCGCATTTACTGGCATGATTGATCTTCGACCCACCTGGTTGGGCGAACGCACTAATATGCTTGATGCCGAAGATGAAATCGCTTTTGATAAAAAATCTTCGGCCATTATAGCAAAAGATAGAAACAATCCCTGGTACACCATGTTTGGTTCTACGTTCATCGGAGATTTCTCAACATCAGAAAATAGTTGTGTTAACACGCAACGAAAAGGGTTGGGCAAGAATGGGACCTTATCGTATTCACTTGCCATAGAAGCAAACAGCGAAGTAACTATTCCGGTGTTTATGGCCGGCTCTTACGCCTCTGAAGAAAAGCTTCGCTTAACATACGAAACCTTAAAAAGTCAGGGAAGGGAAAAGTTATTGCAAAAGATAGCTCGCTATAAAAACATTACACGCACAGCACAGCTCACGATACCGGATAAAGACATTGAACAAATGTATGATTGGCTCAAGTATAACACCGACTGGCTCATTCGTGAGGTACCTGAAATTGGCACGGGTATTAGTGCAGGTTTGCCCGATTACCCGTGGTGGTTTGGTGGTGATGCCGTGTATACACTTCAAGGTGTACTTGCGACAGGCAGTCACGAAATCGCTAAGAAAACTATTCTGTTATTGCACACGATCTCGCAGAATACAAACAATAATGGCCGCATTATTCATGAAGTATCCACCAATGGCGCTGTGTATAATCCGGGCAACGTAAATGAAACAGCTCAGTTTGTTACCCTTGTGTACCACTACTATCAATGGACTGGCGATAAAGAGTTGGTAGTAAAACTATTTCCCGACATAAAGAAGAGCTTAAAGTGGTTGTTGGAAGAACGTGATCCCGATGGTAACCATTACCCAAATGGTAGTGGCATGATGGAAATACCGGGCTTAGAATCGGAATTGGAAATGATTGATGTAGCAGCCTACACGCAGCAAGCACTTGCCAGTGCTGCCGCATTAGCCAGCGCACTTGATGATCCAGATACTGCAGCGGAATATCAAACATTGGCGGATGAGCTGAAAGCAAGCATCAATACAGAATGGTGGAATCCAAAGGAAAACTCTTTTGGCGATTTCAGAGGAACAATGGAAGAAGCAATTCCGATACTTAAGGCTGCGTTGGTTCGTAGCGATACCCTTGGTAAATCATGGGCGGTAGCTCAATTGAAAGCAACGGAAAAGCAACTACAGAAGATTGGTAGTCATCGGAGTACTCCGCATGTTATCTACCACAACTGGGTGGTGAATACCCCCCTTGAAACTGGTATTGCTGACCCGGACAAAGCTAAAGCAGCACTTAAAACTGCTAAGACCTACGAAAATCCATATGGCGTTTTTGTTACCGGCATAGACCGAACCACTGAACCCGACAGTGTGGTGTTAAAATCACGGAAGAAAACTTTTTCATACACGGGTGCAGTGATGACATTACCCACAGGTGTGCAGGCTGTAGCAGCAGCAAAATACGGAACGGCTGATGATGCACTGGAATATATTTCAAAGCTTCATCAATCATTCAGCTATGCGTTGCCAGGTTCCATGTATGAAGTTTCACCCGACTTTGGTATGATGACACAGGCCTGGAATATCTATGGTGTGGCTGTTCCAATCATTAACTATTTTTTTGGCATACAGCCAAGCGCCTACACAAAAAGTGTTTCCATTTCACCCAACTTACCCAGCCATTGGAAAGAGGTGTCTATTAAAAATGTGAGGATCGGTGATAATGCCTTAAGCTTAACAATCATGCAAAAGAATGACCATCTTGAATACCACATAGCTCAAACCCAAGCCGACTGGCAAGTACTGTTCCATGTTAACAGGACGGCCGAAAAGCTAATCGTAAATGGTAACGAAATAGATGTAATGTCCATTGCTGACCAACCCTTAAAACTAAGTGGTAACAAAATGGAAGTTGCTATTTATGGAATACCATGACAGATTTCTGGTATCCCATTATTCATAAAGAATTATTGGTCGGGGGAAAGAATCCTTTAATTACCCGCATTGTGATTGGGATAGAGTGTACCTTCATCTTTTCAATCTGTACTTTTCAGGTTTAGTTTTAGTACGTTCAATGATCATTCTTGCTTCCAGGTCAAGCTTAACAGTTTCACCATACCACTGAACCCCACCTTCGAAACTATCTTTTACGCGTGAGTGTAATTCCTCCATAAGCTCAGTATGGGTCAGTTCATTGGAAGTTAAAATCGCAATAATATTTTTGCTGATGAAGGTATACTTGTCTAATGCTATTTTTTTATTGGTTTTACCCGCTTGCGGATGAAGGGTTTGAATCAATTCTTTAGTCACTATCATTCCGTTCTTTATTAAAATATTCTACTACAAACCTTGACCGAATGTCAGCAAGTTGTTGTCTGGGTCCAGCAACGAAAATTCTTTTTGACCCCATGGTTTTGTTTCCAGCGGTCCATTTGGATGTATCCTTATTTTCTTGTCTAACAATGATTGATACAACGTATCAATAGCATCTGTTCGGATGTACACTTGACCATAGTTTTCTTTTGGGTCAAGGGCTTTAAACTCAAAAAAATGAAGTTGGATATTGTCTTTTTGTACCATCAGGTAACCAGCAACGTCAGTACGTCCAAATTCCTGAAACCCCAAATCGTTCATGTAAAAGTTCCTTGTTGCTGATTTGTTGCGCATGGGCAACTTCGGATGGATGGCTGTAAGCATATTTTTTAAGTCTGTACTTGATTAGGTTTGGTGAAGGTATAAATTATTTATGGAGACTGCCATTCCATTTTATAGTCACTTGATCAACGCAATGTATTTAGTTCTGTATTCAACCAAAATCCAAAGCAGAATTCCCCAGATGGTTATTGCAATCGGAAGGCCACTTGGAGCAACCGTAATATGTGTGAGTAATACGCCTATCATAACCGGAAATACAACCAATGCACCAAGTGCCCTTGTCTTAGGGAATAGGATTAGTAAACCACCTGTAATTTCTGCAATAGCGATTAATGGCATTAACCATTCAATTTCTACTAATGCCAGGCTGTCCTTTACCAGGGCTTCGGGTAGGTTATCAGGAACGGGCATGTAATTCAGAAACTTATTTGCGCCTCCATTAAGGAGTAATACTCCAAATGCGATAGAGATTCCGTTGAATAATTTATTTTTCATGATATTTTATTTTGAAGCAAATATTTAGGCTAACTGTGTTGATTAAAGCGCTCAATATTATTTTGTCTTTTTTTGGTTGTAAGGTCAATCACGTCAAAGCGTCTGATCTCGGTAAACGAACCCATGTCACTGTCGCTATTAACGAGAATGGCGCCAACAAGAATTACATACTTGCAGGTGTAATTTGTTTTGTCTACTAATTCATTAATACGTTTGTCAATGGCTTCATATATAACTTCTGTAGCAGTAAATAAGGGAGCTGGTGCGTTAAGCACTCTTTCCTTTTCGTTGAATAGAATTTGTTCAATGGTGTTCATTTGGTAATCCAACTCACTTACATTTCCGGCTTTAATTTGATTGTTTACCAGCTTGGCTAACGCTCCCTTGGCAGCACCACAACAACCGCTATTCTTACTTTGGCCAAACCGGTGAATCTCGCCAAGGGTACCATCTTTCGTTATTCCAACGTGCGGGCCATAGTAAATGAAAACCGCACCGTTATCCGGAACATGACTGGCAAAAGCTCCCATGCCTGTCAAGCCTGTAAATGGGAAGCCGTCTAAGCCGCCCATCTTAAAAGGCCCTAGAAATTCCTGTGTTCTTGCGGGGTATTGAATACTGTTCACATCATCACTGCAAACACTATCGGCAAGCATGACCTGTTTGGGTTCTAAGTCCAGGTCGTATTCCACAAAGTCAATGATTTTATTAACGCTGTCAATGGTGGTTATGGCGTTGGGGTACCACGAATGAATGATGGCTAATTTTTCTCTTTTCTTCATAGTAAAAAGGTATTGAATTTACAGTAAGATATTGTTTGATGGTGCAATTGGTTCCGGCAGATTACTTTCGTCCAGCATATCTCTCAAATCTATTTCTATGGTTCGGCTGAGTGCTGCCATGGGAATGTCATTTGCTCCGCCTTCAAATGGATTTTCGGTAGCTTCTCCCACTTTTTCCATTGATGTAAATACCCAGGCGACAATGACAGAAAAGGGTATCGTTAACCAGACCAAATTGCCGCCTAATTTCTGGAATTCATTAAGCATTCCAAACGGTAGCATCAAAACAAAGAGCCAGATAAAAAACATATTGATGCTGGCAAATTGCCTGGGGTAGGGAAAGTTTTTGATGCGTTCGCATTTTCCCTGATGGTCGTACAGGTCAGCTAAACGCCTTTCCATTTCCACATATTCATACGTGTTTATTTGTTGGTTTTTCCGTAACGCTTTGATGTGGGCAGATTGTAAAGAAATCAATTGCGTTGCCTTATTTTTCTTACCGAGCACATACTGGTGTTCTTCTTCCGAAAGGTATTTTTTTAATTCTTCTTCTAACGTTCCTTCCCATTCAGGTACTTTAAAATAATTTCGATATTCAACATTGTACGGCTTGAATGAGTTTTCCCAGGATTGGGGTTTTCTCAATTGGTAGCGCAGGGCAGTTAACCAGGCGCAATGTCTGTACATGAGTATTTGTATTTCTGATTTATCGGCATCGACAAAGTCTTTGCTCATGATTCCCCATGTGCGGCTTGTGTTTACGATGGCTCCCCATATTTGGCGGGCTTCCCAAAGCCGGTTGTAAGTTTGCGTATTTTTGAACCCAACGATAAAAGCCGCTGCTGTACCCACCAATGCTACGGGTACCCAGGGAATCGCGATCCATTTTAAGTCTGCTACCTGAAACAGAATGGTTGGAATGGTTGCTAACAGTAGCAAGACGTAAATATCACGCCTTGTCCATTGTAGAAATTCTTTGATTTTGTAATGACTTCCTGTATGCATATATTATGATTAAGTGCTACTTCCTTACTCTGCAATAAACATCTCACAAGAGAAAATAGATATCACCGAACTGTCACGTTGGTATCTGTTAGCTGTTTATTGTTTCTTTTTCTGTTATTCTGAACCAATTACCACTATCGTCAAAAAAGGCAGCCTCATATTTATCCAACTCCGGATTTTTGTAGGGGTCAATACAAAATTCAACACCCTTAGCCAGCCACTCCTCATAGGTTGTCAATAGATTGTCACATTCAAAAACACCAAAACTTAGGGTCTGTTCTGCAATCAGGTTTTGCATTTGCTTAACCTGATTGCTTTTAAAAATCATTCCTTCCCCCACAACTACCAGCAAAATTTCAAGTTCTGATTGTTGAGTGGCCGTGAGGGTCACCCAGCGTTCACCGTTTACAGTGATGTCCTGTTTAATTTTCAAGCCAAGCTTCGTGGTATAAAAATTTATTGCGCTATCAAGGTTCAGGACATAGATAAAGCAATGCGTCATTCGTGTAATCATTTCTACTTCTTTGGCTCGTACACTACAAGTATATTTCCGCAATGGAACGAAACCGTTTCTTTCAGTTGTAAGGCTTTCAATGCTTCTCTTTCTTTAAACAATTGTTTGCCACCTCCTAGTAGTATTGGGTTTATGATAAGGCGATACTCGTCAATGAGATTGTTGTTTATCAGAAAATTGGCTGCTTCAGCACCGGCAAAAAGTACCATATCCTTTCCAGGTTGACTTTTAGCATTCTTGATTTCTGTTGCTGGATCCGTAAGCAGTTTAGCGTTCCAGGTTGTAGTTGTGAGTGTATTGGATAAAACAAGTTTTGGTGTATTGTTCATTATTTGTGCAAACTCATCCTGTAGGGTTGGCCAATACGTAATCATATCCTCGTACGACTTGCGCCCATAGATAAATGTGTCAACGCGCTTAAAAAAATTCATCATGTAGGCCGACATTTCCTCATTCCAATTGTGCCAGTTGTAGTTGGGATCTTTGGCCTCGATGAATCCATCTACCGATACCATCATGGATAAAATTACCTTTCGCATTTTTAAGTTGTTTCGGGTAAAGTTCGTTATTTTAAGACGGGCAAGGGTCTTGAAAATTGCTTTTTCTTACGTTCCTTGAATGCTATCAAACAAGTTGGAATGTGTGCAAACGGTTTGGTTTTCATTGCTAGCAGCACAGTTCTTTCTTGGTTTTGGTAAGATGTCAGTGTTTTTCCCGTCACTTTTTTAAACAAACCTTTGAAGGTGCTAATGCTGTCAAACCCAACAGACATACAAACTTCTTTTACAGGAATACCTATTTGTAGCAGTCGTTTCGCTTCCTCAACTCTTACCTGTATCAGGTATTGATTTGGAGTTAAACCGTAAAGGGTTTTGAAAAGTCGGGTGAAATGAAATTTCGAAAAATACGCTTTATCAGCAATCTGGCTCACCTCGATTTTATTCGCATAATTTTCATCGATAAATAGCTTCGCGCGTACCATTTGTCGATACAGATATTGCTTGGGATATGTATCCGTGTTGGGTATCACGTCTGATTGCTTTTGAGTTCTGTGCAAGTGTCTTTTTGCAGAATCCACCGCCAGGTGTATGCTTTTTTCACTGTACTAAAGTACAAAAAAGAGGTTGTTTCAAAATGCAATTAAAATTGAAATGTCATGCCGGCCTTTCAGCCGGAATGACATTCTACTTATCAAATTTGGGATTGCGGGGTCAATGCCCGAGGTGATCGAACAATTTTGGAGACAGCCTCTTTACAGTATAAATTATTATTTTCGGACTGCGCGCTTGTCTTTTGCTACAAATTTAGCAAACGCGAGTAATGCACCGGTTACCATTATGTTTCTGAAAAAGTTGATCATCTCAAGTTCTTTTTCTCTGGTTATAGTTGACATCATATTCTCTGTCCCTACTTCGTACCCCAATGCGCGTGGCAAGTGAACCAGCACAGCCATCAGCATTACATACAAGGCCATTAACGAATACGCCAACGTATCGTACTTGCCAAGTACTGCACTTGTAATAAAGAGAAGGATGCAGACCAGCGTAAAATAATTCCAAAAGTATGGATAGGGAATGTAGTCGGGTACGAACGAAGCACCGACATCTGGTTTACCAAGATGCAAGCCAACATACAATAAAAACGAAAGCGGAAAAATGTATCTTCCTGAAGTAAGAATTTTATCCATTGTTGTACGGTTTACGTGGTTGGAAATGGGATGAGTGGCCGGATTTCTACCGAGCTGTTTGGATACTTGAGAATGGGACAGGTTTTGCTCCATTCCTGTACTTCTTCCACATTATCGGATTGGCAGATTAAAAATCCAGAAACCAGAACGCTGTCTATTTCTTTGTGCGGTCCGACTGAAACACCCGCGTTATCTACTTTAGTAGCGTCATAGCGAACGGGAGCGGTATGCTTCAGTTTACCTTGCATCGCTATATGGCCAATCCACGATTGCCATTTCGGCATATCTTCAGTCATGTCCTGTGAAGTTGCCAGGTAACCATCTTCGGCACTGGCGTTGCGAAATAATAATAAAAATTCTGTCATTGCTTTGAAAGTTGATTGTGAATAATGATTCAAAATTCAACAATCAAACCTTCTGTGAACAATGACAAAAGTCGATGTTTTAAAATTCTATTTTTTCGGTTGGTATTGATTTGCCCGTATGTTTTGCGTGGCCAGGGCAACTGTTTCGGTAATCCTTTTTAACCTTGTCACATCTTGTTTGGCATTGTATATCCACTGCAGAATGCCTCGCTTTGTTGAGGGAGGGAAGTTGTCGAAATTAATTTTTGCTTTTTTGTATTTTCTAAACAGGTTGGCCATTTCATCCGGAATCACCAATTCATCTACCTTGTTCAGCGCCTCCCATGTTCCACTTTGTTTAGCAAGTTCTACCATCTTCATACCTTGCGGCATCATTTTGTCTAACTTGATCAATTGCGCTACTTTTAATTTATTGACCTTGCTCCAGTAACTTTGTGGCTTTCTTTTAGAAAAAAACAAGTAATAACTGTTGGCATCTCTCTTGTTAGGCACGCTGTCAATCCAACCAAAGCAAAGAGCTTCGTCTACAGCTTGCGGGTAGTACACGGAGGATATACCACTTTCTTTCTTGTAGATAATTAGCCAGATATTTTCCTTTCTCAAATGGTTTTTCTTTAGCCAATTCCTCCAGGCAGTGCTACTCGTAGCGTAAAATGTATTTTTATTTTCAACAGGTTTCATGTTTTACAACTGGGCTTTCAATCGGCTGAAAACATCTTTGTTGATGCCCAAATACGATGCAATGAGTTTGCTTGAGAGTCTTGTCATCAGGGTGGGGCGGTATTCCATAAGCCATTTTATTCTTTCCAACGCAGTTAACGAAACGAATGTGTTGATACGATAAACAGAATTTGCATACGATGCTTCCAGAATTTGTTTGTACACGTTGTCAAACTGCGGAACAGTTTCCATCATGTGTTGGAAATTTTGCCTGTCTATTGCAAAAAGTTCACAAGGTTCAACGGTGCGTATGTTTTCTGTTGCTGGATTACCACTGCCAAAACTCTGCAGTTCCGAGCACCAATTATCTTCTATGACAATATCTCGCGTAGTTTCGTTGAAATCTTTGTCGTGAACATAAACCTGCAAGCAGCCTTGGACAATAAAATAAACATAGTTGCAGGTCTCGCCCTGTTGTAGGAGTTGTTCGTTACGCTTGGTTTTGATGTGTGTAAAAGTCGAGAGAACTTTGTCCAGGTTGTCAAGGTCGTTTCCAAGCCTTTTGGTTATATGATTGCGTAATATCTCTATCATGTAAGCAGTGTCATTGATGTTTGCTTTACGCGAAATTGTGTTCCGCGCAATCGTTCCTTTTTTGTGGTTAGCTACTATACTTGTCGTGTAACCCTACTCCAGTAAAAATCTGCGCTTTATATTTTTCAATTCTGCCTATTCGTGTTTGTGGCGGCTTGGGTTGAGAGAAATGAATAATGTAGCCTCTTTGGCGGCCGGGAGTCAAGGCATAGAACGCTTTTTTAAAAGCCGGGTCATTTTCAAATACCTGTGTCAACTCGGCAGGGATAGGTTCAGGGTTCTTTTTAAGTTCTACTTTCTTTCCACTTTCTTCAATGGCTATTGCTTCCAGAATGTAGGACTTCAAAACAGACTTTAGTTTTTTGATTTTGTCAGCATCGGTGAATTTCACTATTCTGCCTGATTGTATAGTACCTTGTTGCTGTAGAATTTTTTGCTTGTCGGTCAATAGCACGCCTTTGAAAAAGCCAAGATTGGCGGATTCTTTTAACGCCCCTACTGAAACTATATTTTTTCCGTTGAGCGTATAAACAGGAGCGCCCCATTTTATTTCTTCTTTCAAGCCTGTTTCTAAAACGATTTGCCTGAGGGCTTCTAATTCCTTTCTCCACGTATTGACTTTGCACTGTGGCGTTGCACCATATTTGCACCGCATGCAGCCATCCATCAAATACGTATCGACCTGCGGATTGAGTTCTATTTTCATACTTTACGAGTTGAAAGTTTACGATCAGCCGGTCTGTAAAACCAGGAAACAATTGTCAAGACCAGCAATAGGGTAGGACCAAAATATTCCGTGGCCGCATCACCAGCGGCAAGATGGGTGAAGATTGCTCCTGATAGTAAAAAGAAAAATCCTGCATACGCCCATTCTTTAACCAGCGGGTATTTTGGAATCAGAATAGCTACTATTCCCAGCATTTTCCAAACGCCAATGATGGTCAGAAAGTAGTTGGGATAGCCTAATGCATTCATTCTCTCTATTTCTTCATTCATTGGAATGAGTTGAACAATGCCACTTGTTGCCATCCCTAAACTTAACCAAATGGTAGCAACCCAATAAATGATTTTGTCTCTCGTTTTCATAATCGCTTGGTAATTTATTCTTTTTGGGGTTAACAATTAATTCTTGGCTGTTGGTCATTTAGAAAAAATATTTTTGTCCCACTTACGAAAATCATAATATTTACGTTTAGGCTCTCCTGTCCAACCATGTATTCCTTTTTTGCGGGGTAAATAGTAGGCATGAATGTAGAGTAATGGTATACTGAATAGAGAAAGCAGCATCATTGCTATTTCTCTTCCAGCAAAAACGGAAACTCCACATACGATTATAAGTGTAAGGAGATACTTCCCAACTCTGCGAATTTTGGGTGTTTGTTCCTCAAAGTGTCCCATGAGGATGTTTCCCAACGCATAGACTACACTTACAATGGCTATCTCGAACCATAGTGAATCTGTTTGCCACATACGATCACGTGTTATGAGTTTAAAATTACTATGATTTTTTTAGTTGGCTTCTGATTTTTTTTCTCCTTCAGCGCCAATCGTGCCTGTCTTGATTTTTCCAGCCAGCTTATAATTGGCAATAATCACTCCGCTTGGTGTAACTGTACTTTCGGTTAGTGTAAAGGCAGTCGGAATTGTGCCGCTATCAAATAATTTCTTTCCCGTACCAAGAATCAATGGATAAATTTTGAGCCAGAGTTCGTCCACTAAATTGTTCTGCAGTAATAGCTGAACAAGGTTACCGCTACCCCATACTTTTATGTCGGAGCCTTCGGAGTTTTTGAGCTTTTCGATATCAGCCAGGCTTTCAAGGATAATTGAGTTTTTCCATCCTGCCTCCCCGGCAGGCAGGTCTGCCTTTTTCATCGTCCTGGATATGACGTATTTGGTGACATCATTAATACCCGGCCATCCACTTTCACGTTCAGGCCAGTAAGATGCGAAAATTTCATATGTTTTTCTACCCAAAAGAAGATCGGCAGCCTCCATCTGTTTTTTCATAATCGCACTACCCACTTCGTCAAAATAGGGTGCAACCCAGCCGCCATACCTGAAGCCGCCAGCTGTATCTTCATCGGGTCTACCGGGTGCCTGCATGACTCCATCTAGTGTAACGAACGATAGAACAATTATTTTTCTCATGTGTATGTCGTGACTGATAAAGGTGGTGACTCTGCACTTTTAATTACTTACATCGGTTACAATTTTTGCTGAGGTTTCGTAGTTTATCCGGTTCTTAAAATCTTTTCCATCTTTTTGCCGGTAGCCAATTCGTCAACCAACTTGTCAAGATACCGCACGTGTTTGGTTGTGGGATTTTCTATTTCTTCTATTCGATAGCCACAAATTACCCCGGTTATCAGATGGGCGTTTGCGTTTAAATTGGCTTGCTTGAAAAATGTTTCAAATGTAACGTTCTCAGTAATCAGCTCTTTTAGTTTCTTGTTGTCAAAGCCTGTAAGCCATGTTATAACCTGGTGCAATTCTTCTTTTGTTCTGCCTTTGCGCTCAACCTTGGTTACATAGTGAGGATACACCGATGAAAATGTCATGTTAGCCATTCGTTCATCATGTTCAGGAGTTGTTTTCATTTTATTACAGTCTTTCTAACAGGCCTTTTCTTTTCACTATGTTTTTATAGTCCCATTGAATTTTTCTGGATTTTTTCAACCACCGATTCAAATCATAAGTTTTAATTTCCGCTACCGTGTTGTAGAATATTGAAGCATCTTTAAATTTCTTCCCCCTTACACTCAAGTCTTTTTCATCAAAGTCTGCACCGCTCCAAAACATTAGCCGTATTCCTTTTTTCTGTTTGCTGTAGCCAACAACCGGATTGCCCTCGAGAAACCAAACAGGGTGGGCGTGCCAGATTTTGTTCTCTGCTTCGGTCAGTTCGCTGTCGATAGACTCACTAAGCAAATCGCAAATTTCTTTATCAGCCGTAGTTTGCGTGTCGTTATAGCGTTGAATGTCTTTGTTCACTGTTGTTTGAAAATAGTGTGGATACGTCAGGTGATGGCCTGTTTGATTATTTTTTAGTCTGATGATCCGCATACATACCTGAATGTCATGCCGGCCAGTGAACCGGCACCTCCTTGAATAGGTTGGGATCGCGGGTCAATGCCCGCGAAGACGCTAAACGCAGGTATGGGTATGTTTACGGATCATCGATTTATTTTAAATTCAATCAAGGCATCTCCACAAAAGTTAAAAAAAGTTGATAACGCTCCAAATTTTGGATTACCGCGTGGGTGCTTTTTATTTTTTTTTGAACTGGACTTTTGCTACGGGTTTGGTATCACGGCCTGAAATAAGCATCCTTCAGGGAGAAGGGTAGACAAAAATATCGTTAAATCCGAAGCAAAAAATTATCTCTGTTAAATGTATTTCCTTCATAGATAAGCGTAGAGGCAACGGCTTTGTATAGTAATTGTTGGAGGGCATTAAAATCATTGGGTTTGATGATGTACACATTGGCTCCCTGGAGAAATGTTTCTTCCATATCCTTTTCATTTTCGGATGTCGAAAAAATAGCAATGAAAATATCCTTTAGTTTTGCATTACTTCTGATTTCTTTCAGGCATTCTAATCCATTTTTGCGGGGCATGTTCAGATCAAGGAAAAGAAAATAAGGTATGGGATTTTCACTTCCATTGAGCCGTTCCATTAGCTGAACTCCATCATTTACCGTTTCGACAACGGTTTTGATTTTTATTTCTGAAAATGCTTCTATAAAAAGCAGCCTGTCGCTTTCATCATCATCAGCCAGGAGAATAAGGAACGGTTCGTTGTCCATCGTGGTTTTTTTTATGGTGTAACGGGAATGTAAATATCAAAGGTTGTTCCGGCATCCACTATGCTTGTTGCCGTAATGATGCCATTATGGTTCTCAACTATTTTCTTAACAATAGCAAGACCAATGCCTGTGCCGGCATATTCTTCTTTTCCGTGAAGCTTTTGGAATACTTCGAATATTTTTTCACTGTATTCTTTTTTAAAGCCAATGCCATTATCGGTAATGCTGATACGGCAATATTCTTTTTGATCAGGAAGGTTTATACTATTTTGTTCACTACGTTTTATGTTGCGGCTCTCTATAGTGATGTGTGGCGGTATTGTTGGATTTGAATATTTGAGTGCATTACTTAAAAGGTTGTGCATGAGCTGACGAAACTGAAACGGAATAACGTAGACATTGCAGATTTCTTTCACTTCCACCACAGCATTTTTTTCAGTAATGAGTTCTTTAAAGTCCAATTTTACTTCTTCTATAATGAGGTTAAGGTCAATATTTTCAAATTTACGTTCGGCAGCATTGATGCGGGAGAAGGTGAGTAGATCCTGAATGAGTTGCCGCATTCTTTCTGCGGCCTGCTGCATAAGCCTGAAATAATTTTTTCCGCTATCCGATAAGGCTTGATTTTCCTTTTCCAGGATGCGGCTGGCAAGTGTTTGTATTTTGCGTAGCGGTTCTTGTAAATCGTGGCTTGAAACATACGCGAAGGCTTCAAGTTCTTTATTCATATTTTGAAGTTCGGTGTTCTTAGCTTCGAGTAATTGATTGGCTTCTTTTAATTCATGTGTTCTTTCGGTAACAGCCTTTTCCAGTTTGGATTTTTCTGCTTTTCGCTCCCGGAGTTCTTTTTTCAGCACCTCTTTTTCCCGCAGTTCTTTCTCCACGATCAGGCGCCTTACTTCTGTAATGTCAGCAATAACCAGAAGAATTAATTGTTCACGGTGCGCATTTTGAATAACACGCCTGGCATTGAGTGACATTATTTTTTCGCCTAAGTTCAAAAAGGTGTGTTTAACTTCGTAGTTAAAGAACTTAGAATTTTTGGGAATGATGTCTTCCAGCAATTCGCGCAATGCGGGAATGTTCCATTGTTTATTACCCAAATCATAGAGCAACACGCCTTCTGTCTGTTCTTCGGTAACACTAAATTTTTTGTAGAATGCTTTGTTAGCTGATTTTACCCGGAGGTCTTTTCCTAAAACAAGCATGGGTTCGTGCATGGTGGAAACGATGGCATCTGAATATTCATACGATTCCGTGAGCAGGTCGTTGCGTGTTTGTAATTCCTGATTGGTGGTGGTGAGTTCCTCGTTAGCCGATTCTATTTCTTCTTTTGAAGTTTCCAATTCTTCATTTACAGTTTGCAGCTCTTCGTTGCTCGACACCACTTCTTCACTTGCGCTCTGTAACTCTTCGGCAAATGCTTCATGCTCCTGCGCTACAGAAAGTGCATCCGCATGGGCTTCTGCTAATTCCTGTTCCAGCCGCTTTATCCTGCGGTCTTTTGCAGGTGAATTATTTTTTCCGCTATTCCCCCGCTGTGGGTAAATTTCTACTGGCTCCTGTTCGGTGAACAGAATAAGGAGCAACGGCTCGTTCCATTCGATGCTGAGCGGAACAATCTCTAAACCTATGTGTTTTGCAACCCCATTAAGCTTTAGTTCAATTCCTGTTTTACGAATGCGGTGTTTTGTTTTAATGACTTTTGAAATTGCATTGCGCAATTCGAACGCCATTTCAGGTCGGGCCATTTTTAAGATGTTAAAAGTGGCTTTGCCTTTTGGGTGTGTAAGAAACAGATCGGTTGTACCGCGAAACTGAACGATTTCCATTTGGTGATTGATAACCACACTGGCAGGCATAAATTCTGAAACCAGCACGGCATCAATGGCATGGTCAAGCCCGGACTGATGGGCCGCTCCGATGACCATTGGAGTTTGGTTTTTATTTCGCTTTGCAGCTGTAGTATGTTTTCCGGAAACAGCGTGCTGAACCAGACGGGGCGAAAGCACAGGTAGCTGCTGTGATCCTGAATTTATTTTGCGTGAAAATACTTTAAATTTTTTATTGGAGCTGGTGAAAAGACGCGCTGACTTGCTGATGTTTTCCGATTTGCCCAGCATCAAAAATCCATCCTTGTTTAACGCGTAGTGAAACGTGTTGATAACTTTGTTTTGTGCTGCGGTATCCAGATAAATAAAGAGGTTGCAGCAACTGATGAAATCAAGACGCGAAAAGGGCGGGTCACTTAAAATGTTATGCTGTGCGAACACGCACATATCGCGTACGGCTTTGTTCACACGAAAACTACCGTCAGCTTTTGTAAAGAAACGCTGGATGCGCTTGGGTGAAACCGTTTCTAACTCCTGCTTGGTATACACACCAAGGCGGGCTTTGCTGATGGCAAATCCACTAAGGTCGGTTGCGAAAATCTGAACGGGCGTGTTGGTGGTCTGACTTCCCTGAATTTCCAGCAAGATCATGGCAATGGAGTAGGCTTCTTCGCCTGTTGCGCAGGCTGGCACCCATATCCGCAGCGACTCGCCCTCTTTTTTTCGTTTCAGTAATTTTGGAAAAATATTTTCTTTTAAATATTTGTGGGTGTCAGTGTCTCGAAAAAAACTGGTTACATTAATCAACAGATCCTGGTAAAGGATATCGGTCTCTTCGTTTTTTTGGGTAAGGAGTTTCGCATATTGTTTGAGTGTGGTTAATTTATACAACAACATTCTGCGAATAATACGCCTCTTGATGGTGTTCATTTTATAGACACCAAAATCAACGCCAGTGGTTTTATGCAATAGGTTGAGAATGATTTTTAAGTCGGGATTATTGTTGTCAATCAAATCTTCACTAACGTTTTTTACTCCTACCTGAGCAGATTTTACAAACGGATGTTTGCTTAGTCGTGCCAGTTCGAGCGCAATTTCTTTAGGTGATAGAATGAAGTCAACTACACCTGCGGCAATAGCAGCGTGCGGCATGCTCGTAAATTTTGCGGTATCATCTTGTGCAAAGGTTAATCCACCTTCGTGCTTGATGTCTTTTATGCCAACGGTGCCATCGCTGGCACTCCCGGAAAGGACAATGCCAATAACTCTTTCTTTTTGTGCATGGGCAAGTGAAGAGAAAAGAATATCAATAGAAATTGCTGTGCTGCTTTCAGACCGGGGAATTAATTTAATGTGCCCGTCTGTTACTTCAATTCCTTTATTGTACGGAATGACAAAGATGTTATCGGGTTTTATTTTATCCATGTCATCAATCTCCTGCACTTTCATTTTTGTCTTCTTCGACAAAATTTCAGTCAACATGCTTTTATGGTCGGGGCTGAGGTGCTGAACATAAATGAAAGCCATACCGGTGTTGTGAGGAAGGTATTTTAATAACTCCATCATGGCTTCCAACCCGCCTGCCGAGGCGCCAATGGCAACCACAGGAAAATGGCTACGAGACGTTGGGCGTGGTCTGGTTATGACGACTTTTGATTTGCTCTTTTTTATAGTCATTCAGTCAATGTCATTGTTTAGAAATCGCATTGCCTCCAGCGGTTATAGCCTACACGGTCTTACTTCCGTTGTCACCCGGAATTATTATCGAATTGCCCGTAATTATAAAATCTTCTTTGAGCGGCATGGGGTTACTTTTTTGTGTTACCCGTGTAAGCCCCTCATAGATAACTTTTTTCAGTTGTGAAAAATCACCGGGCTTGCAGATGTAATAGTGCGCTGCATCTCTGAAAGCATTTTTAACCGTTTCCTGGGATGAAGCGGTGGAGAATATGATAACCGGGAGATTCTGCAGTTCAGTGCTTCGTTTTATTTCACCTAACGTAGCAAAGCCGTTTTTCAACGGCATGTTAAGGTCAAGGAACAGAACATCGGGCAGTTTGTTTCCTTTTTTGGTAAGTTCTTCCATCACCTGTTCACCATTATGCACGGTGGTAAGATGTGCGACTAGCGGCAGCTCTTCCAGGGCATCTTTGAACAGGAGGCAATCGGCATTATCGTCATCGGCAAGAAGTATCGTGATGGTTTTTGCAATCATTTGATAAAGCTAAGAACATAAGCATGCAAATGCTATTAATGGACCAATTTCGTTCGAGACGAATGTGTGTGAAGAATGCCACTGTAGAAAAAACTCACAGTGATTTATGATTGGCGCATGGCGTGCAGAGTGGTTTTAGTCCAGAATACAGAGTAGGGTTAGTATGAAAAATTTATTTGAAGACTAATGGTTGGGTAACCACACTCATTCTGACAGCAAGTGTTTAGTATTAATTGATAACCGAGTATATCTTTATTCTCATTTAGATTCGTTTTTGTATTTGCCAAATATGGCCAAATGGGTCTTTGAACATTCCTTGGCGGTATCCATAATCGTAATCTGTCACAGGATTAATCTCAATGGCACCAGCCTGAATTGCTTGATGCATTACTTCGTCAACATTCGGCACAAACAAACCGATGATGGATGTCACCCCTTTTGCATGTATGGGTTCAAGTGCTCCACGCATGGTTTCATGCACATGAAAAATCGCACCGTTGATTTCCAACTCGGCAACATGAATACTTTCATCATTGTTTCTGAAACAGAAACGTTCAGTTGCTCCGAATTTTATGTAGAAATCAATAGTATACGTTCCGTTTGGAATGTGTAGTTCTGGGGCAAAATGTGTGGCAGAATCTGTTGTTGACATACGTTAAAGCTTTGTTCCCTGAATTAAAATGGCCTCTTTTATAGATTGGTTTTTTAAATGCAAAAACTTCTTTCGCTCTTCGTCTTTCATAAAGTTCTCAAAATCTTGTTGGGTTCGAAATTCTACCAGATGAATTTCATATGGTTTGTCTATGTTGCTTTCGATGAAGTTTTCGTGTGTTGGTCTGATCCGCAATAGAAGTCGTCCGTTATAGTTTAAAATTGTGGGGATGGCTATGGATTCAAATTCATCAAAGACCTTTTCCTGCCCTTTAATTATGTAAATCAGTTGCGTAATGAGTATCATAGGTTAATTGCTTTGGTCGAGTTCAATTTTTGGTGTCGGCTGTTTGGTTTATTTCTACTTACAGGATTAGCTTGAAGCAGCTAACAGGCGTTCAAGTTTTAAAAAAGTATTTTGCCACCCCTTAGCATAATCATGTTTTGAGCCAAGACCAAGATTTTTATGTTCGAACTGCATGATGGTTGATTTGCCTTCTGGAGTTAACGCGATACGAATAGAGGATTTTACACCAGGTTCACTTTTCCACTCCCAGCTAAACGTCAAGTTACGTAACGGTTGTACTTCTTCATAAATTCCACTGCACCTATGCCGGGTCAGGTCTGCGTCTTGAAATGTTATTTCAAAATATCCTCCTGGCCGTACATCAAGTATTGCTTTCAGAACTTTTCCATTTGGATCAGATCCAAACCAATTGATTATTACCATTGGGTTTGTCCATGCATCCCATACTTTTTCTACAGCGCTCTCGAACGTTACTTCAAGGTATAACGAGGAATCATCTGTTGTCATTGTCGATCTTTTGCAGTACTGCGTTTCATGTTTCAAAAAGAGTTAATGCTTTGCCGCTACAGCTTCATAGTTCAACACGATGACACCTGATGTTGACTGCTGAGTATCCAGCAATTTTAAGCTGATACGTTCATTGATGTCTTTGAAAAGAGGTATTCCTTTTCCGAGGATGACAGGATGAACAGCAAGTTTATATTCGTCTACCAAACCTAGATTGAGTATGGTAGTAATCAATTTGCTGCCACCATAAAGCCAAATGTTTCCATTCATTTTTTGTTTGATTTCGAGGATTTTCTCTTTTATATCTGACGTGATGAAAATTGCCTTGCCAGTATCGCCTTCTCTGGTTTTGGAGAAAACATATTTTGTTTTGCTATGCAATACTGCATACGATTCTTTAAGCTTAGCGCTCGCCTTTTCGTCAGGCAGATAGTTTCCCCACAGGTCATAACTAATCCGTCCATAAAAAATAGCATCGACTCCATCAAGAATTTCGGCCAGCGTATCGCCAAAATCTTTTGCTTCGTCTTTTACAAGCCAGTCGATTTCTCCATTGGGCCCTGAAATATAACCGTCCAATGTTACTGCTAATGTCAAAACAATTTTTCCCATACTAATTCCTACGCGGAGTATATCGTTTTAATTTAACCTCGTACCCGTTACGTAATCCGGCTTAAGTCCGCAGCATATATCGGCTTGTAAATCGCCATTGAAATCAACTCGCTTATCAAGTTCTATTACTGGATTTATTTTTCAATGCGAATATCGTATTTGTCTAAAAGTCCGGAAACACCTGACATGGAAAATTGTGCTTTCTTAATTCGATTCATTTCCGGGTCAATGGAATAATTGTAAGAAGCCCGGAAATCTGCTTTTTCAAGATTGGTGTTTTCAAACGATGCCCGGGTAAGGTCGCAGTTTTCAAAAACAGCACTTGTCAAGTCGCACGCTGCAAAGTCCGTTTCCAGCAATTGCGAATTTTTGAAAACTGTCTTTTTAAGTTTTGTCTTGTAAAAGGAAGAATGATTGAGTTGACAGCCATCAAAAGAAACTGAAAGTCCAAACGCGTTGCACATGTCAAACCGAAGGCCCAACATTTTACAGTCTTTGAACTTTATATCCCGAAGGGCAGTCTTGTTGAGTTTCGCCATGCTTAGATTGCACCCATTAAATTCACATTCCGTAAACTTAAATTCGGAAAGGTCTGTGTCGGCAAAATTACAGTTTTTGAAAATGCAATTTTCGTATTCACCTTTCGTCAAGGGTATTTGCGAAAATTCATTTCTTTCATATGTCTTGTCGTATATGTATGGTTCTGTCATGAACTGCTCCGTTGATTTTTGGGCATGGTACTTCGGGTTATCCGTTAGTGTGAAACCGCTTTTAATCCGATGATGGATCCTATTAAAGTTATGATAAAAAGTAATCGCAAAAAGGTCATGGGTTCTTTAAAGACCAAAATCCCTACCAGAACAGTACCAACGGCTCCAATTCCTGTCCACACGGCATAGGCTGTACCGATGGGTAACGTTTGGGTTGCTTTAATTAAAAGTCCCATACTGAACGAGAGGGTCACCATAAATGCTGTATACCATACATACATTTCTATTCCTGTGGTTTCTTTTGCTTTTCCCAGGCAGAATGCAAAGGCAACTTCAAATAGTCCGGCAATAATTAAAATAATCCAATTCATTTTTGTCTGTTAAAGCAATTTTCTAACAACTGTACTGTAGGTTGTTACCCTCTTTCATTCTTGCCCTGTTTTAGGTAGGTTAAAGTATTCATTTATTGTTTGGTCAAGCCGCGTGCTTAGTAGGTTGAAGTTGTCCTGATTGGGCTTCAAATTGATAAACTTGTCGACTACGTTGCTTCGTTTGTACAGGATAAATGTATTTTCTACCTCTGGATTAATTTTGTTTACATCAATTTCTGATGCACTGTCTGAAAAAGAAGGAACGAAAGTCAAGGCTACTTTTTCGAGGTGTAACTCCTTGCCAAGGTTTGCCAATTCTTTTTCTCTGGCATTTTTAGTGTATCCGTTTTCGTTGCCATAAACAAAATACACCTTTAAATATTGCTCTCTTTGCTTACTTTCATTTTCTAAGAAAGTCAACCAGAGTTTAATCTCATTCCAATTCGGGTGGTTACCAACAAAATAAAGAATTCCGTGGTACCAACCATATTTGCAAATCGGGCAAGTTCTTGTCCCTTTGTCAGGTCCCCAGGCGTGATACGGAATAAAGGAGATAACATCTTCACCGATATTTCTTCCGGAGGTTATCGGTTGTGTTGGCTTCTTAGGATAATCGGGAATGTTCAAACCAAGAATTATATTTCTTTCACCAATCTGTAAGTCACCTTTCTGCACCAATCGTAATACTCCGCTGCCACAACGGTTTTCCATTTTCTTTCTTCGCGCAGAAGTCAGAATTTTATCATCATCAAAAACAAAATCATCGATGTAATATTCGTTTATGTCAGTTGGTTCTTTCACCGTAATATGAACGTGTGCAGGTTCATCATGCGTTGGATAGGCTCCGGGTCTTACTGTATAGATAGAATAGTTTCCTTCCTTATCTGTTTTTACCCATCCACGAATGTATCCGTGTGTCTGACCAAGGTGGTTTGGCGGCATACTTCGGCTTTCGTCTGGTTTGTGCAAATATTTTCCGACTGTGTTGGTTTGATAATAATAAAGCAGAACATCAGGTGCGGGAGTTTTTCCGTCAATTTGATACACAATGCCTGTCAGTAGTATTTTCTGCCCGTTTAGCTTCCAGCCTGCACTGGTGTCAATGGAACTGATTGTTTTAGGAATACCGTAGTAGGTAAATTCACGGTTTTCAAACGCACCGCCAACGGATTGGGATTTGTCAGCAGTTTTTTTGTTTTCCTTCGTCTGTCCGTTACAGCCCATCAACAGGTTGCAAAGTACAGCGACAAGTCCAATTTGATACAGTTTCATATTCAGGATGTTAAATTGAAAACTGAACTTCCCGATAGCTACCGAGCTAGCGTTCCGAAATCTCTTTTAATTTTTCCAATGCTGACGGATAAGTGTTTTTAAAGTAGTCCAAGTATTCGTCTATCGTGTCCATCTCTACTGTTACTGTTGTTATGCCATTGTTTTCGTGATAGGAATAGTTTTCATGTCCACCTGCCCATTTTTCGACTTGTTCACCTGTTGTTATTTCAGTATCACCATCCAGAAAACCGTAATGTCTGATGGATATAAATGTGGCAGGTTGATGGTCTTCAATTTCAGAAACCATTCCGCCCTTTTTTCCGGTTTCGTCCACGCCAACAAAATGAATTTTACTTCCTTTTTCCCAACTTCCTTCGTAGGAGGAAGTAGGATTAAATGCCGATGTCCAATGTTCGTAGGTGCTTTTGTCTTTCAAGCCCAGCATCATTTCATAAACTTTTTGCGCACTTGCGTTTATCTCTTTTTTGAATTGTAGTTTTTTCATTTTTTTGTTGTTAGTTAAAGTTCAAATTCAAATTAATTCCCTGGCAAGCTCAAAGTTTCCAGTGTCAGCCCATTTCATCGCATCAATGTAAGTTTCCTACTGCCACCTTCGCGGTGGTATAGTTCAAGAGGTTTGTATACAAATTTGAGAGCAACTATGTTCATCAAAACCCCATTTAAATCCAATTGCCGTAATTGTCTTGCTGTCTTCCCGGCTTACTCCTGTGATGATCGCTATCTTTTCAGTTGTCATAAAATCAAATAAGTTTTTCAATTTTCATTTCTCCAATTACTATCAAACTTGCAAATGCTGTCCAAACAATTACCGGAATTGTTAGTAAGGCTGCTGGCTTACTGATTGGTAAAAGTTTATAAACCACAAATGCAGCAAATAAAATGACAACAATGTTTCCAATAAGTCCGAACCATAACGCTGAAATGTTGGTCAGCTTTGCAAAACCCAAAGTGTAATAGGCATAAGTTGCACATAAAAGTGCAAGTCCGAAAAGCCACCATTGGTAATTGTTGAATTCTGATTGAATAAGATTATATCTCCCTATTCCAAGGAGGGTAAATAAGATAAACCAAACTATTGGTATGACAAAGCCTGGTGGAGCGTACCAAAGTTTTGGTGTTTCACCGCTGTCAAAGTCAAGTCCAATAAATGGGGCAGGAATATTTACTGCTATTAGTATTCCGTAAAATGTCAGGATACTAAAAATTAATGTCCAAGTCATATTTTGTTTGTTTGATGTTGCATGGTTGTCTTTAGGGTGAGGCATAACGTTTTCGGGCTTGGCGTTCGGGCGGGTTTCGGAGCATGAAACTGTCAACCTGCACTGAATCCCGCTAGGGCGGGACACAAAGCTCCAAGTTTGCACAGCCTGCCCCGATTCATCGGGGTCACCCCGCCTGACGCAAAACCTGTGTTAACAGTTCGGGCATTTTTAAATTTACTAACTTTTATCTTTTGTTTTCTAATTTTGTTGTGTCAATACCTTTTATGAGCAACCACAAACAAACAGAGAGTTCCCCTATAAAAATTGGAATTGCAAGGTAAATGAACATCGGATTCGAAAATCCTTTTGAGAGAAACATTGTAAAACTATTGATCAAGTAGCACAGTCCCGCTGTTGCATACAATACGCCAATAATTCTCGGTATCGCATTAGTTTTGTAAATCACAAATCCAATTATACTACAATAAAATCCAAAGAATACTAAACCAATACCATAACCCTGTGATTGAATATTTAAGGACAATAGGGAAAGTGTTGCTAATTGGCTTTGTTGAAAAGTAGTTAAGTAGGTGTCATTGCCTAATAGCAACAATGGTGTAATTTGATTTAATAGATTTACTGCAATAATTGCCGTTTGAATAATAACTAATGCCAAAGCAATTTGAAGTAGAATCTTATTTGATTTTTTGAAAAAGTGATACATTATCAATACGGTGGGTAAGCCAACTACAAAATTGATAAGATCAGCCACAAAACCCCAACGAAAAAGCATTTCATTCGCTTGAATGTTTTGTGCAGTTGCCAGAGCATTATTTGAAACTCTTAATGCTTGCCTTACAAAAACTTCCGAAAACAAACCTGTCGCAATCACTACTAAGTAGCAAAACCCTGCAATTCGGGATAAATTTTTATCTGAAATCATTTTGCTGGAGGTATAGGTTTGTCATTGTCGTTTTCTATAGCTGTCAGTTAAATTTACTTTTTGTTACATTGAGTTAGCAGTTGTTTTCTTGCCTGACCGCTGTTGTGCGTTCGTTGTTTTCTTCTTTTAATTTGTCTTCATTTTCAAAGTTATGTCGCCAATGTTGTAACTATAAACCGATGCAGGTAAAAATGAAAACGCTAAATTGTTTATTTGTTTCACTCCTGATTGGTCAATAGATGTTACCAATGCTTGCTTAAAATTATTGCTTTTACAGAATTGAATTAAACTTTTTAATTCGTTTGGTTTGTCAAAATAGCGATTACTCCATTTTATTTCTACACCCCAAACTGGTTTATATTTTTTGTCGTCAACCAATACCAAATCAACTTCGCCTTCGCTACGTCCTTCTTTCCAACGTGCATAAGTTAAGTCTAATTTTTCCCTGTGCATCCATTGTGATAAAACGGCTGTTTCTACCATATTGCCCATTTCATTATCAGTTTCGCTTATTGGTGAAAACAAAGCTGTGCGTAGTGATGGATTTGTCAAATAAACTTTAAAACTTGTTACACGTTTTAGGCGTTTTGCATTTACGTCCACTTTGTTTAACACTTTGATTAAGAAAGCAGCTTCTAAATATTCTAAATACTTTTTCAACGTTTCTTTTTGTATGCCACTTTCTTTGCTCATTGTTTCATAAGAAAACTCATAACCTGTGTTGTAAGCTATGTAAGTAAAAAATCGATTCAACTCTTGTACGTCCTTTATACCGTATAAACTTGGTAAATCCCGTAACAGCACTTTGTCCACGATGTCGTTCTTCACATATCTACCCATATCGCTCTGAATTTTTTCACTCAAAACAACTTCGGGATAACCGCCAAAATTGAGGTAGTGAACAAATTCTTTGTTCAACGCTTTTATGTCGTGTGCAAGGCAATAAGGAATTTGATTGCCGCCATAATTTGTTTTCCCGTTATAAATGAGATGGTTCATATTTCTAAGATGAATATACTCTTGGAACGTTAGCGGTGGCAACATAAAGTCGGTAAATCTACCCGCTCCGCTTTCTGTGCTGTGCCATTTTAGGGCAGCGGCTGCTGAACCTGATACAATGAATTTGGTTTCGGGATAGGAATCAACCAATACTTTTAGGTGTCTTTCCCAATCTTTTAGATATTGGATTTCGTCAAAAAAGACAAAGCAACCATTTAGGTTGTTTTGATTGAGTGATTGTTTACAAAGATTTAAAATGTCCTCTAAACTTAAATGCACATAAATAGGGTTGTCGATACCTATAAAGAAAATTTTATGGGGATTTACATTTTCAATTAACAGTTGCTGGATGCTATGGAAAAGCATTACAGTTTTACCTACACGTCTTGGTCCCATAAGTACCAAGGCTCTACGTACACTTTTTTCAATCACGTATGGATAAAACAAACTAAAGTAGAGTCGTTTTGCCATAGAACTGTATGCTTCAGGAATTTGCTTATTAACCCACCAGGGGTTTTCATAGCGTAAACGCTCTACTATTTTCTCTGTCGGAATAAGACTTGAAATACTCATGAAATATTTTATTTAAACAAAAATAGTAAAAATAAACACATCTTAACAAGTCTATTTTGACTTTAATGTCGATATAAGTATTTTTTATTCTTACTTCAGCTCTATTTCATCAAGATCAAACGAATGTCATTTGGGCAGGTCTGTACAATGACGCACAACGGTTTCGGGCTTGGTGTTCGGGCGGGTGGCGGGTATCGGAGCAAGAAACTGTCAACCTGCACTGAATCCCGCTAGGGCGGGACACAAAGCTCTAAGTTTGCACAGCCTGCCCCGATTCATCGGGGTCAGCCCGCCTGACGCAAAACCCGTGTTGGGCGCAGTTTTTCACCGATGTCCAAGGTTAGCCTCTTTCATCTCAAAATAACATTCTTCACAAACCAGTCTTATGTCTGCAAATCGCATTGACTTATCATTCCATCCGTCTTCGCGTTGTCGAATTACTTCGCACTCATTACACCATGCTTGAAAATCATCATCATCTCCAAGTTCCATATTCTCGAATGTCTCGAAAGATTCTTCGAATCCGACTTTGTCCTTTTTGTTAAGATGTCTACAAACAAAAGCTCTTCGTTTGTACTCGTGAGCATTGCATTGAACAAATTTGTCCTTTATGGTTTTAGCGGTTTCGTTGTCAACGAATTCAGTTACAACCAAAAATATTTTCAGTTGATTGTCATTAACAGGTCGATAGACACCAAGTCCGTTTACGAGTTTAGCTGCAATAGCAGCGAATTCCCACGCCTCTACTTCGTTACTTTCGAAGAATCCGGTTGTTAATTTTGAGAAATTATTATTCTGTCCAAACTCTCTTATTAATTCAGCTTTTGATTTAACATTGTCGAGTGTGTGTTCATTGTCCCACGACCATTTCCAGGTGTTCGATTTTTCGGAAAAGCTACCTACGTCAGCATATCTGAAATTTATTTCGTTGTCTCCAGTCGAAAAAGTCAGCAGTCCAGTAGCTTGGTTATAGAACCAGTTCTCATAAACAGAGATATTGTAGTCTTTGTCGAATTTGTCCTGAAGCTGTTTTAAGTCTTCAGCACATTTCTCAGCAAAATTGTCGTAGTCTATAGTATCCAAAGTCGCGTGATTCTTGTTTAAAATTGCGCCCAACGTTTTTGCGCTTGGCGCAGTGGGGGACTTAGAAGCACTAAACTGTCACCCAGCACTGCACTTGAATAGAAACACGAACTTTCAATTTTGCACGGCACCCCCCATTGCGCCAAACGCATGTTGGCGGTAGTGTTTCTATTTGACTCTTTCTTTAATTCTATCAATGTCTGCACGTAACTCTTGTGACTTCTGTTTCCAAATAAAGTGAGTGTTTTTGAAGTTTTCGTTGTCCCAAATGTTGTCAAGATAAGTAGCAAAAATTAACGCTCTGTCCAGCCTTTCTTTTATGTCGAAGGTGTTTGAGATTTTTTCTCTTGTGTCTTTGTCAAAAATTGGAACATCAATAATAATTGCATCTATGTATGTAAAACTGTTTGATAAATGTGTTAAGTGATAAATACCCGTTCCTGTCGCTCTAAGCATTAATTCATTTTTGTCTGTATTCAAATAATTTCCTTTTTCTGATGTCTCAAATAGTTCTCTTGAATACATAAAGTTAAGTGCAACATCTATTGTCATAGGAAGAAAACCAAGTTTCTGCATATAAGAATAAATATCCTTTATTGAAACAAAGCCTTCATTTCGATTATTCACTGCATAGTCTTGTAGGAGACCTAAAATCAATGGAATTGTAAAATGGTCTTTTGGGGCATTGGTTCTAACATCAAATAGATTAGTAATTTCCGAATTTACAGGGCTGTAATGTTCATTGTCGCCATATATAACACTGCGTAATATCTCGTGAACTGGTATGGTATATTTTCCTGTTTCTTGAATAAAACCAATTATTTTTTCAGTATTAACGTGTCCACTACCAAAGAATTTTTTAATCAACTCAACCGCTTTTCTAATGTTACCGTTTGAAACATTTTCAAAGAAAGTAAAGAGATATTTGTTTGTGGCGAGAGAATCAATAAAGCATTGAATTAAAATGTCAAGCTTTGAAAAGCTGGTTGCATTATTCAACTTACTAAGAGGAATTTCTCCACGTGTAATCTTTTGAGCAAACAAAAGTCTTTTATTGATTACATCATCAATTCGTGGTGGGGCGATTGTAAAAGCTTTTGGATGATATCCACTCAAAGCCCCTTCCTTTTTCTTTGTTCTATGAAAAGTTTCTGGTCTAAGACAAACAAATACTATTACAGGCCAATCTGAAGCTAATTCTTGTGCTATAAGAAATGCTGTCTGTTGGTCAACATCATTTCTTTGGTCGCAATTATCAATAAATACTATGACCTGTTTTTGTTGGTTTTTACAAATGTATTGAAGTGATTTTTTTAAATGTTCTGCTTCATTCTCAATTAAGCTTGAAAGAAACTCTATTTCTTTTTCAACCGCTTGAACTGGAGCAACTTCATAGAGACGTTTAACAGTAACTCCTTTTTTAAACTTTTCAAGTTCAATAAAGTATGCGTGTCTTACAAAATTATCTTCCGTTATATCTATATTGTAAATGTCAATAAGCTGTTGTTTTATGATTTTTAATACAGCTTCCTTCAAGTCAAGTGAAATAATGGCTTTAGAGCCAAGGTCAATTTTGAAGGTTACAGATTTTTCAAAAACATTGGGTGCTTCTACGAGTAACAAGTTGTCTATAAATGTAGATTTTCCAACACCAACATCTCCAATAAGCAAAATTGGTCTTTTACTTAGACTATTAGCAAAAAGTTCAACTAAATCAGATGACAACCCTTTTTTTGATGCTATCTGTTCTAACACAGCTTTTTTGTCGTTGCCTTCAAAGAGGTAAGAGTATCTTGTATTAAGTATTTGTTTACTTAATAAGGAATACTGAGACAGTGAACCACTTTTACAGTAGCAATCCTTTAAAAATTCTCTTTCTATTGACTTTTCTTTAATTACATCTTCAAGAACAAGGTCACTTATAATTTCAAGTTCTACTTGAAAAGGGTTTCGATTTTTTATTCCTGGATAATTAGTAACAGTTGATGAAAGTTTGGGAGGTAGTTGTTCTTCCGAACCACCTATTAGCTTTTTTGAAATGTAATCTTCTTGAAATCCATTTTTTGAAAGACAGTTCCAAACTTCTTTGTAATTATCTCGGAAGAATTCTAATGATGGTATTACAAGACCGTCACCGTCTAAAGGGGCAATAGAGTCATTTCTATTTGCAATGAAAGCTATAAACTGCCAGCCGTTTGAAACTATGCCAATTTTAATTCCCCTTTCGTGACAATAACCACTAACTTGTAATAATGCTTCTTTAATACTGGGATTGTCTTTGCATATTGATTTTAAAGGCATTATTAATTTCGAAGTTCCAATAGGTAATTCAAAATAATTGCCTGTTCTCTTGGCTTCCCAAACTGCAACTGGTCTAAATAAATTTAGCTTATAGTCGGCATAATGATTATCCCTTACATCTTCGTTATGTATGTCCTTTGGCTCCCAATTCAAACATTCTGTCAAGATTTTATCAATGAAACGAAATCTAGTGTCCGCTTCATTGAATTTTTCAATTTGAATTTCTTTAAAGTCCTGAATTAATGACTCTAAAGTTTGTCTTCCTGCTTCGTATTTATCTATACTCATTTATGATGTCTGTTTGTCGTTTTTAACATTACCGCTAACTCTCTTATACCCGCTATAAACCTTCGCCTATAAGCCCAATTTTGGTATGCTAGGCGGTACGCGGTGGAGTTATCTTCTAAATTATGAAAGCCGGGTTTGGTATCAAAATGACCTGGGTTTTATCCTGGAACGCGAAATGAATCAAGCAACAGCTTCTGCTTTCGGCTGCAGCAGGTTGGCGTGCAAGATGAAATCTAAAAAAAGTGAAAGCGCTTTTTGAAGATTGGTGCGCGCTATAGTACTCAACCCGTGGTGCAGTTCCCATTCGGTTCCGGCAATGGCCATCACATAGGCCTCGGTTTGGGCAGTGTATAATTCGCGTGCCAGCCAAAGCACGGTTCCCGGATCAAGCTTATGGGTGGTGAAGGAGGCTGAGGGCGTGGGTATGCAGGCATGAAGCGAGGCTCCGTCTTTTATAACTTCGCGTGAAGCGTCTACAAATATTACTTTTTTATAACGGCTTATGAGTTCGGCATCTTCTACCTGGAGCTGATACCGGTATTCAAAATCAAACCAGCATGGAAAGGCATCGAAGGTGTCGAGGAATTTCCAGCCCAGGGCATCATCGCTGCGGCCACTGTTGCCGATACCGATCAACAGAATTTTAGTTGCCGGAGGTGATGCGTTCATCGATCAGTTCTCCTTCATAATTATAGAGTTCTACCTGCAGGGCCATTTGTCCGAGTGCCTGCGTAGCGCAACTCAGGCACGGATCATACGCGCGTATGGCCACCTCCACCTGATTCAACATGCCATCGGTGATAGCGCCTTTCTGGCTGATCACATTATTCGCCACCCACCGCACAGCCCTGTTCATGGCTTCATTGTTATGCGTGGTGGAAACGATGAGGTTGCAACGGGTAATCATTCCCTTCTCATCAATCTGGTAGTGGTGGGTGAGTGTTCCGCGCGGTGCTTCAATGATGCCAATGCCTTCCAGTCGTGGTTTGCCTTCGCGCACCAGATCGGAGCTCATAATTTCATCATCGTGCAGCAGATCGCGCATCACTTCGGCACAATGTAAAATTTCAATGAGACGTGCCCAGTGCGAATACAAAGTGCTGTTGTTTACTTTTTTACCCGTAAAGGCAATGAAGGCTTGCCTTTCTTTTTCCGCCAGCGGAGTAGGAATGGTGTTGCAGATGTTTATCCGCGCCAGCGGCCCTACGCGGTTCCATCCATTTTCGCGACCGAGTTCTTTCAGGTATGGAAATTTCATGTACGACCACCGTTCAACACCTTCCGCAAAATACTGCTGATAATCCTGCGTGTTTACATCGGGCAGCGTGATGTTGCCGGTGCCATCGATGGCGCGCAGTTTTCCATGATAGAGTTCCAGGTTTCCCTGCTCGTCCACCATGCCCAAATGACCGGATGGAAATTCCGCAAAGCTGTCCATCATGATGCGGTGTTTTTCATGGTAGCCTTTGATGAAGTCAACAATCTCCTGCGACCACTCGATCATGGTATCGATGCTCGGTATATCTTTTCCATTCAGAAAATATTCGCGCTCAGCGGCATCGAGTGTCTTGTGCATGCCACCGGGCACAGCGGCTACACCGTGGATTTTTTTTCCGGCAATGGCCTGAATAATTTCCTGTCCGAATTTTCGCATGAGTATGCCTTTGCGGGCGAGCTCTTTATTTTCAATGGCTACCGCGAATACATTTCGTTTTTCCACCGGGGCATCCACACCAAATAATAAATCGGGTGAGGCGAGGTAAAAGAAGTGGAGCGCATGCGATTGAAAAATCTGACCGTAGTGTAACAACTTTCGGAGTTTATGTGCAGCAGGCGATAGATCTTCGGGATCAACACCCACCAGTTGGTCGATCGCTTTGGCAGCGGCCAAGTGGTGGCTCACCGGACAAATACCGCAGAGGCGTTGTACGAGTACCGGTGCTTCCCAATACGGATGCCCTTGTATGAAGCGTTCGAACCCCCTGAACTCTACAATGTGAAAGAAGGAGTCTTCAACTTTTCCATATTCATCCAGGTGGATGGTAACGCGGCCATGACCCTCCACGCGGGTTACAGGATCGATGGTTATTTTCTTTTGCATGATCAGGCTTTTTAGTCGTACTTAAATTCCGAGTACAGCAGCGAGTATTCTTCTCCCCACAATAAGCTCTTCACTACTTTCCAGATGTGGTTAGCCGTTGGCGGACAACCGGGTATGAAGTAATCCACTTTCACGATTTCGCTGCACGCATAAATGCGGTCGAGTATCTTGGGTAAATCTTCGTGATAGGGAACGGTGTTTTCACCCGGTTCGCTGGTAACACTATTCAGGTATGCTTCTTCCAGGCATTCACTTAGCGGAATGGTATTGCGCATGGCCGGGAGTCCGCCCCACACCGCACACTCACCCATTACTACCAGGATGTCGCACATCTTGCGAAATTCTTTCAGCGTTTCAATGTTCTCATCATTGCAACAGCCGCCTTCCACGATGCCGAGGTGGCAGCGCGAGGTAAAGGTTTTGATATCGGTAAGCGGTGATTTATTGAAGGATACGAGATCAACCAGGTCGAGAATCTCGGTATCAATATCCAGCATCGACATGTGGCAGCCAAAGCATCCCGCTAAGGAAACAGTAGCGATTATTTTTTTCTCCATGTTGGCGGATTTTTCCCGCTTCAAAATTTTCCGGTGGAAGTGTTCCTGGCTGGAGTGCATGTCGAAGATGCGGTCGCCAAAGGGTTTCGCCAGACTTTTTCCGCGCACAATGATGGCACCGGTTGGGCACAGGGTCATGGCGCGTTCGGCCTGTTCTTCGGTAAGCTTCGCTTCCTGTTCATAGTCGATACCCACCATGGTTTCATTGCCACGGTTGATGTACATGAACACACGTTTACCGTCATCGGTAAAAACTTCCTCCACACACCTGCGGCATTTGATGCAGCGGTTGTGTTCCATCACCATGCGTTCGGGTTTGTAATCAATCAGCCTGTCTTTAAAAAGATGCGGAAAGCGTGTGGTGGAAATACCGAGTTCATAGCCCATGTGTTGCAGATCACAACTGCCGCTTTTTTCGCAAGCGGGGCAAAAGTGATTGCCTTCAGCAAACATCATCTCCACCAATGCTTTGCGCATATCCATCAACTCGGGTGTATTCACTTCAACTTTTAGTCCTTCGCGGAGGCTCTCGGTGCAGGCAGGTGCATACCGTCCGTTGATCTTGCACGTACACGTGCGGCAGGTGCCGAGCGGTGGATCAATGTGTTTGAAGTAGCACAACGATGGAATGAAGATTCCGTTTTCTTTGGCAGCATCCACCAGGTTGCTGCCTTCATCGGCCTCCATTTTTTTTCCATCAATCCAAAACGATATCCTGTTTGCCATACAATTCAGGGTTTATAGTGCTCGTAGTCGGCAACGGCTGATTCAAGGTCAAATTTTTTATTGGCGCCATCTTCCGTTACACTGTAGCGGGCAGCGAAGTAATCGTGAAACTTATCGATGGATTGGAGAATGGCGTTGCTCGCGGTCTTGCCCAAGCCGCACCGGCTGGTGGCTTTCATGATGGTGCCCCAGTTTTTCATTTCGGTGAGATCGTTCATATCGGCCAATCCGTTTTGCAGCCGTTCCAACTTTCGCTGGATGATGAAGTTGCCTGCGCGACAGGGTGTGCAGACACCACACGATTCGTGTTTGAAGAAATGGGAAAAATTCATCAGGATGCTGACAATGTCGCGGTGGCGGTTGAAGATCATAAACGATCCGCCACAGCGGATGTCTTTTTGTGCGAGCAGGTCGAGCATGGAAATGCGCCTGTATTTTTCTTTTATGGAGATGCATTCGCCCGAAGGGCCGCTCACTTGAATAAAGTATGGATCATCAGCTCCACACAATTCCAGCAGTTCAGCTACCGTCATACCCCATTCAATTTCATAGAGGCCGGGTAGTTTACAATCACCGGATACGCTGATCAGTTTTGTTCCCGGTGAACCGGGAATGCCGCGCTTGAGGTATTCAAATGATCCGACTTCAATCAGGCGGGCAACAGCACAGAACGTTTCTACATTGTTGACTACTGTAGGAAGTTGCAGGTAGCCGCGCTCAATCGGATAAAACCATTTAGTGCGGGGTTCACCGCGCTTGCCTTCCATCGATTCGAGTAAGGCTGTTTCTTCTCCGCATACATATGCACCGGCACCAATCTCCAGGCGAATGTCAAAATCAAATCCTTTTATTCCGCTTACGTCTTTGCCGAGTAATCCGTGTTCATGGAATTGTGCAATTTCTTCTTCCAGCGATTTTACCAGCCACCGGTATTCACCGCGCAGGTAGATGATGCCGTAAGTAGCACCCACCGTGTAGCCTGCAATGATCATTCCTTCCAACAATGAGCCGGGTTGATTACTCAGCAGTACTCTGTCTTTAAATGTTCCGGGTTCTCCTTCATCGGCATTGCATACAATGAATTTTGGGGATGCTGTTTGCTTGCGGCAGGCTTCCCATTTTTGCCAGGTAGGGTAGAAGGCCCCACCGCGTCCTGCCAGTTGTGATATGCGCAGTTGTTCGATAACACCTTCCGGTTTCAGCGCATCAATATTACCGATGGCTTTGCCTCGCGTATACGGAGCAAAGAAAAGTGTACGCTCATCAATGGGTTTGTACCGGATGTTATCCTGAACAGTATCACAAATTTCTTCCGGCTTGCGGCCTTGGCGTAAATGATGAATGATCTCCTTTACTTTCAGGGCATTCAGGTGTGTGAACGGATAAAAATCAATCAGGGCCGCGGGCTCCTGATCGCTCAGGCCAATACAGGGTGTGATGAAGAAACCGAACGTTCCGGTTTGATCAACGGTTCCGGCTTTCGCACCGGTTTCGCGTTCAAATGCTTCTTTGATTCTTTCAAACCCCCGCAGCTCGGAGATAATGCTGTTGTTGAGGTAGATGGTGTGTTTGCCTGCCGGCTGACGGTGAAAGAAATGATAGAAAGTTGCCACACCTTCCACATCAATTTCTGCCAGTTGGTGGGTTTGCGCCAATGCGTGTATGGCCTTGTTGGAAATGTATCGCTGATCAAGTTGATGATACCAGAGTTCGGCCAGCAACCTGGAGCGATCGGGTTCAATGGAAAAATTTTTATTTCCGGTTGATGTTGTATTCATACACCCTCTCCTTTCTGCCAATAAAATAGGGTCAGGAAGCAGAGAATACTTATGATAAATGTCAGTTCATGAAATGATTATGATTTTGTCAATGCTTGGAATTGGGTTGGTTTTCGTCACCACTGACGAAGCAATCCCATGACAGTAATCTCCATTACGGGATGACTTTCTTTTCCCAAAAGAAAAGAAACAAAGGAAAAGGCAGAACGAAAAAAGCCCATTCTACCTGCGCTAACCGTTTCCAGCGCACTTTCCCGATTGTGCCGTGCTTTTCGTTTACCACCCACCGCACCTATTGACGGAAAAAGGTTAAATTTTTTTACCTGGAGATTCAATAGGGTGACGAAGCAATCCCTGATGATATTATGCTTCGATTACAAATGGCTTCGTCATACCATCTCACGTTCCTTCGCCTGTTCCTCGCCATGACGGTTCGGTATTTATTTTGGCAAGCTTTGCCGGATTAAGTTCAGCACAGCCGCAGAACTCAGTTTGATGTTGATCAGCCGGTCTTTAGAGAGTTGTAATTTCTTCGTCACTGTATGATACTTGTCCGAATACGCAATCCACACGGTGCCGACCGGTTTATCCGGAGTAGCTCCACCTGGTCCGGCAATACCGCTGGTGGCCACACCTATATCGGTGCTGAACTTGGCGCGCACAATGTTGGCCATCTCAATGATGGTGGGTTCGCTAACGGCACCATATTTTTCAAGCGTCTCGGGTTTCACACCGAGTTGGCGCATTTTAATTTCATAGGCATACGGAATCATACTGCCTAAGAAATAATCGGAACTTCCTGGAACGCTCGTGATGAGGTGCGAGAGGTATCCGCCTGTACAACTCTCGGCAATGGAGAGGGTAAGTTTTTTTTCGCGCAGGGTCTGACCAATCACCACTTCAAGTGGATCGTTCCCATATCCGTAAATGTATTCACCCGCCAGGGGAAGAATTTTTTGAACTTGTTCATTCACATCGGCTTCCAATTGTTCGGTCGAATCGCCAAAGGCCGTTACACGCAGTTTTACTTCACCGAGACTGGGAAGGTAGGCGAGTTTAAGGTGTGATGGCAGTGCATTTTCCCACGCAGAAATTTTATCGGCCAGAAAGGATTCGCCAATTCCCACTGTGCGAATAACGCGGTGATAGATTACGGGCATCTTAAATGTCTGCTGAAGTTTAGGCAAAATGATGTCCGTCATCATGCGTTTCATTTCGTGTGGTACACCCGGCATGGAAACAAACACTTTTCCGTTTCGCTCGAACCACATACCGGGAGCGGTGCCCATTTTGTTCGTGATTTTTTCGCAGCATTCCGGCAGCGCGGCCTGCTGGCGATTGAGTTCTGTCAGTTCGCGGCCGCGGCTTTTAAAAAACTCGGTGACTTCGGTCAGCGCCTCTTCGTGCATTTTTATTTCGCAATTAAAGTAGCGTGCGAGGCAGGGCTTCGTTAAGTCATCGTTGGTGGGGCCGAGGCCACCGGTAATGAGTATGATGTCGGCACGTTTTTCAGCTTCCGCGAAGGCGGTAAGGATTTCTGATTCACTGTCGCCAATGGTTGTTTTGCGCTTTAGCCTGACGCCCAGGTTACTCAGTTCAACACCCATCCATTGCGAATTGGTATCGATAATTTGTCCGTACAGAATTTCATCTCCTATGGTGAGCAGTTCGGCCGTAACCATTTTTGTTTGTTTTTGTTTTATAAAATATATTGATTTTTCATCCAACGTTTTGCTTTTCGTTCTGGTCTACCCTTATGAAAGCAAACAACACTAAAATGGAAACTACAAAAGTATCACGGAAGACCAGAATTCCTTCTCTTTTTTTTGGAGTGGTGAGTATGATAACCCTTGCAACATCGTGTGATGTATTGGAAGCGGATGAGGATTTAAAAGTACCGGATGCAAAAGTATCGAACCTTCAGGTTTTTGTTCAAGGCAATAACACGGCCATTATCGACCTGAAAGCACAGGTTCAGGCTAATCAGCCGGTAACACTGTCGGTAACATCGTCAACTCAAAAAGGCACTCTCACTAACCTGGGGGGCGGACTTCTTCAGTATACGTCAGCAGGAAGTGCGAACTCCGATTCTTTTGAATTTTCTGTCTATTCTGCGAGTAATCAGTTGATCACAAAAGATACGGTAGTCATCACCATAGAAAGTGATTCTACCAATTTGCCCTGCGGTATTTATCCGAATGATGACATAATTTTTGGCATATCCCCTGGTGTTTCCACAACAATCAATGTACTGGATAACGATCTGGTTTGTGGCTATACAATTGCCGAATTGGAAGTTTCCATCTATGCACCGGAAGATAAATTTCCTCCCTATGCGGGATCGGCACAGGTTTCAGGATCTGCAATCCTATACACAGCCGGAAGTTCTTTTAGCGGAGTGGATAAAGTAGTGTATAGGGTTTCGCCTAAAAATGATCCTTCCATTGCATCGTACGGATTGGTTTACCTCACGGGTGAACAAGCGTGCTCGTTTACGTTAACCAACGACTTAAAAGTTTCATCGGAGGAGTTTACACAAATACGCATCCCGGTTCTGGGCAATGACCAATTATGTCAGTCGATCAACAGCTTCCGCGTAACCATCGCGCAGAATCCGACCAACGGTACCGCATACATTGAGTCCGACACGCTGGTGTATCAACCTTATGTATTGGCTACCGATGGATTCTCGGACTCCTTGATTTATAAGGTATGCATTGACGGAACGTGTAAGACGGCCAGTGTGACTGTGCGTGTAGATAGCAATAATGGAGACGTCTGTACCCTGAGGGCTTTTGCAGACAGCGTGGATATATCAGCGCTTACTGCATCGGTCATTTACCTGAATGTGCTTACCAATGATGAGTTGTGTGACACCTCTGTAAACCTTTCCCTTTCACTTGATCCTAAATATGGAACAGCCACTGTAGTAACAGAAAATGGTAAAAAGTTGATAGCCTATACACCCGATTACAATCAGGTAGTGAATGATAAGCTGGAATACAAAATCACCAGGAATAATTCGTCCAGTACAACGAGTGTGGATATTAAACGAGTACCGTAGTATATAACCAAACGCATAAAGCAGTTCTGTCGGCATACCGGCAGAACTGCTGTTTTTCATGAAGACCCTCTTGGACCTCTATACGCAATGCAAAGCCGGTGATGCTAAAGCGCAGCGGATATTGTATGATTTGTTCAAAGGAAGACTCATGGGCTTATGCAGACGCTACACCCGAAACAGAGAAGAGGCGCAAGATGTATTGCAGGAAGCGTTCATTAAAATCTTTTCAAACGTTGATCAACTGGATGCACCCGAAAAACTGGAAAGCTGGATGAAGGCGATTGTTGTCCGCACGGCCATTAGTGCTTTTCATGCTACAAAAAATAAAATGCTCCTGTTTAGCACTTCTGAGCGTGCCGAAGAGCAGGAAGATTTTCAATCGCTGGAAAGTGTGAGTGATGCATATCTGATTTCGTTGGTCAATGCGTTACCCGATGGTTGCCGCATTGTATTCAACTTGTTTGCGATTGAGGGTTACAGTCATGCTGAAATTGCAAACATGTTATCGATTTCAGAAGGCACCTCGCGCTCGCAACTTCACCATGCTAAGTATTTATTGAAAGAAAAACTGAAATGCCAGAATCTGGCGCACTATTATGAAAAATTTGCCTGAGGAAGAATTGTTCAATGAACTGGAGAGTCGACTTCGTCAGTATGAAGAGCAACCGGATGAATCTACCTGGGATAAGGTGGCAGCAGCCTTGCCGAAAAATCAAAATGTAATGGGTTGGCTGTGGGCAGAACGCTTAAGCCTGGTTGCAGCCGCCATTGCGTTACTGATGTTGGTTGGCGTTTCACTAGTTTCTACTACCGGATCGGATGTTGTCCTGTCCAATCAATCTATTCCGGAGGTCACCATTAAAGAAGAAGTTAAAAGCGTTCAAGAAGTTCCGTTGCATAATGCAACAATCGAGATTTCAGCGCATCTTCCATCTCCATCAGAAAACAATTCTTCACTTAAAAAGGGCCGAACAGTGCCTTTGGTCACTTTAAATCGCAGGAATGTACATCTCCCTGTTGAAGGAGATGATCGATACACAGCGCTAGCGGAAAGAAAAACAGTATCCGGGGAGAGCCCTGAGATCTTAATACAAATACCAGCTACTGACACTGCCGTGGTTTCAGAACAACCACACGATGCTGTGTCATTACGGACAAAAGAGAAAAACGAGAGGGAATTAAAAAAGAAGGCACGTCCACAGGTTTATTTTTCTTTTTCTCCGGCATTGGCATACTATAAAGCCTCTCCCTATCAGGGGGATGAAGTTCGCGTTTCTGGATTTAAATCGCCCGGAATATTTGCCACGGAACGAATCGCCTGGAGTATCGAGGGAGGAATTCAAAAACAACTTTCAAAAAATTTTGAATGGTATGCTGGTGTATCATTTTATTCACAACAGTTGACCATCGGTTACCGGCATCTCACTTCCGGACAAATGGATGTTGTTACCTCTAACGATGGAATGAGTGTTACCATCACACCCCACCAGGCGTTAAGTGAAGTTTCCTATGCAATGCGCAACGTTGGCGTGTCATCCGGCTTGTTATACACTATTAAGACAGGTAAGCTGGAGCATCGGGTTGGAGCGGGTATTCAATACGAGCAAGGTTTGGTGAAAGGAGATGGGGAAGCCTATGACAACGCGAATTCTTGTTATGTTAACTATCAGTTGTTGTACCGCATGCAGTATGCTATCTCCGGGAAAATGACGTTGTACGTGCAGCCCACAATTACCCGATCGATTAGCACACAACAGGGTTTGCTAACGCCTTTTTCCATTGCACCTCATCATGCGGGTTTAGCGATGGGATTGCTCTATCAATTTTAAGTTGGATAGGGTTGGGCAAACTTATGCCACCACTTTCCGCAGTTGCACTTTAAGGAATTGTAAAACAATGACTGAGTTAAATTTCACATTTGCTGATCCGGTACGGATAAATTCAATAGGATATTGGAAAACCTTCGCATAATTTTAGATCTTATCAACTTGAAGTATTATGCGATTGATTCATTGGATTCTCTTGTTTACCCTATCGGGCTGCACCACAGCGCAACTCAACCAAACCCTTGGTGAAGTAAACAAAACCCTGGGAGGTGAGCAAGGCCTGACGACTGCTGAAGTAGCCGAAGGTCTCAAGCAAGCGCTGATCAATGGGATTTCCAACGGATCAGACCAGGCATCGCAATTGGATGGTTACTTTAAAAACCCACAGATAAAAATTCCATTTCCTCCGGATGTAAAAAAAGTGGAAGACAAACTCCGGCAGATCGGACTCAACAATGAGGTAGACCGGTTTATCATGACTTTAAACAGAGGCGCGGAAGATGCCGCCAAAGAGGCTAAACCGATTTTTATTGCTGCCATCAAACAAATGACCATTCAGGATGCCTGGGCCATTCTGAAGGGCGATAATAATGCGGCTACAGAATATTTACGGAAAACAACCTCCGCACAATTGCGCGAAAAGTTTCAACCGGTTATTGCCAATTCACTCGATAAAGTGAGTGCTACAAAATACTATGGTGACATTGTCACCACCTATAATAAAGTGCCGTTTGTTGAAAAGGTTAATCCCGATCTGAATGACTATGCCACCACAAAAGCAATGGATGGTTTGTTCCTGCTGATTGCCGGTGAAGAAAAGAAAATACGCGAAGATCCGGGAGCGCGTACAACGGAGCTTTTGAAAAAAGTGTTTGGTTATAAAAAATAGGGCTATGAAAAAATTCGGACTCATCGTTCTGGTTATCCTTGCCGGATGTTCCGGTAAGCCGTCCAAGCAAGAGCAACCCTCTCTAAACGGGTTGTGCGGATTTCTCACAAAAGCGGAAATAGAAGCTGTACTGGGTCGTGCATTGGATGAGGAACCTGTGGAAATTAATGAAGACTATCTGGGTGGCAAAGGATGCTCCTATTCGGCTGGACTGGATACTAGCGGTAATGCCTACTTTGCCTATGTTGTTGTTCCCGACCAGGCAGCTTTTGAAAAAAATAAAAGTGATTCCGAAACGGTTGGTGGTGTGGGTGATGAGGCGTATCGGTTCAATGGTCCGGATGCTGAGCAACTATGGGTACGTGAGGGTAATCACTTTGTGATGGTGGCGATTGGTGACGTTCCCAATCTTGCCGGTGCTAAAAAGTTAGCGCTGTTGGTATTAAGCAGATTAAAATAGTGACGTTTTTTTTAAATGGAGAAAGTGAATACTAACCCGATGAGCGCTAAACTTTTCCGATTTGTGCTGATGGCTTTTGTACTGGTGGGAATTTCATCCTGCGAGAAAGATGAAGCATTGAACAAGCGTGTACTGGATAAAATCATCTTTCATGAAAATGTCGATCAGGTAGGGAAGTATGTGTACAACAGCGATGGAAAAATAATGCGCTATGAATATTACTTCGACAAGCAACTGGTAGAGTATTACGATTTCATCTACAACAGGGAAGGAAAGCTTGTAACCAAAGCATACTTTGAAAAGAAAGCCTCCGGTGCTTTTGTTAAGATATATGAGGATGTACTAACCTATAATGCAAGCGGTCAGAATGATAAGATTACACTGGGTGGACCTGCAGGTACAAAGTATTTCATTACCTGGGATGGCGATAAAATTTCTCGTATTGACTATATCACCTCTTATTTTGGTGTTGAGCATAGAAGTTTCTTCGTACTGGAATACGATGCCAACAAAAATGTATCTCAAACAACGTATTACACCATTGAGGGTGAAGATGAGATCTTTAATTTTGTTGTCAATTACGAATACGATGAGAAGGATAATCCGAAGGCCAATTTTCCGGATCCATACGATCTGATCAATAATTACAACACGCCCAATAATGTTGTGAAGATTATTCAACGTAGTACGTTGGATGGCATCCCGCATACGATCACGGATATTGTGTATCAGTACAATGAATTTAATTTACCAACAGAAAAAACAGAGACGATCAATTCGTACGGCTCTGTATCGGAGATACACAATAAATTCTTTTATAAAATTATTTAACGCAGTTCTGAATTTTCAACTATGAGCCTTTTTGAAAAACACAGTGATTTGATTCATCGTGCCATCACGGCATTGCATGAAAGAACTTTTTTTGCAGCATTTACCGAGCAGCCTTCTACTGCTGTTTACGGTGAAACTGCGGATGCCGATGGTCAGCAAAAATTTAAAGCTGCCCTTTGTAAAAAGTTTGAGGAGCTAAAACAGGCTGGTCCCCAGGCGTGGGCAGGACAAGAAGAGTCTCCGTACTTGCAGGATGCATTAAAAATTTCGTATCCGATATTTCCTACCCAAACCCTGATCGATCGGAGTAAAACTGCATTTCATTCGTGGAGAAAAGTCAGTGCAGAGGAGCGTGCAGGAATATTGGTAGAATCATTGGAGCGGATCAAGTCACGGTTCTTCGAAATCGCGTATGCCACCATGCACACTACGGGTCAGGGATATATGATGGCCTTTCAAGCATCGGGTCCGCATGCGGCCGATCGTGCACTCGAAGCGATTGCAGCCGGGTATGAAGAGTTGCAGCGTTTTCCCGCGAAAGCCTTATGGGATAAGCCGATGGGAAAATTTAATATTCAGTTGAACAAAGAATGGCGTGCTGTACCAAAAGGAATTTCCGTTGTGATTGGTTGTTCCACGTTTCCTACCTGGAATTCTGTAACCGGTATCTATGGCAGTCTGGTGACGGGTAATGCGGTACTTGTTAAACCACATCCGGGAGCAATATTACCCATTGCCATTTTTGTGGCCGAGATTCAACATGTACTAGCAGCGAACAACCTTGATCCAAATATTTGCCAGTTGGCGGTGGATACGTTTGATCACATGATCACCAAAGAATTGGCAGAGCATCCTGACGTTAAGTTGATTGATTTCACGGGCAATTCAGCTTTCGGATCTTACCTGGAAGCTTTGCATGGTAAAACAGTATTCACGGAGAAGACGGGAGTGAATTCTGTAATTCTGGATTCCGTTGAAGACGTTGATAAGGTTGCTGCTAACCTCGCTTTTGCACTCACGTTGTACAGCGGCCAAATGTGTACAGCACCGCAAAATTTTTATATCCCCGAAGGAGGGATTCAAACGCCAACGGGAGTAGTGTCGTTCGATCAGTTTGCACAAAAGTTTAGTGATAACATCACTGCGCTGGTAGACAATCCGAAGGCGGGTGCTTTTGTGATGGGCGCAGTGCAGAATAAAAAGACCTGCGATCGGGTTACAGAAGCTGAAAAACTTCCGGGTAAAGTTTGGCTCGTATCGCGCAGCATTGAAAATCCGATGTTTAAAAATGCACGCATGGCTTCACCAGTTGTTGTAGAAGTTGAAGCCGCAAAGCTGGAAATTTTTAGTAAAGAACTTTTTGGTCCGATTGCATTGCTGATCAAGACAAAAAATACAGATCAATCGATCGCGTTGGCGCAGCAGATGGCGATACAACATGGCGCAATCTCCTGTGGTGCGTACACCACCAATTCTGTTGTGAAGGAAAAAATTGCAGATGAGATGGCCCTGGCAGCTACGCCCGTTTCGTTCAACCTGGTGGGCGGCATTTATATGAATCAAAACGCTGCGTTCTCCGATTTTCATGTGACGGGCGGAAACCCATCAGGTAATGCATCCTTTACTAACCCGGAGTATGTAACGAAACGCTTTACCTGGGTCGGGCACCGTGAGCCAGTGGCTGCCGTGAAGCAGTGATCAGACCGTTTTGTTAAGCGTTACTGGACGAGTGCAGGCGTATCAAGGGTGCATGGCCGTTTATGCTTCCAGCGCTTGTGGCTCCAGAGCCAAAATTCAGGTTGTTGGATGATGTCCTTTTCCAGCAGGTGCGTGATGCTTGCTGTGATTTCACCATACGAAGTTTTTTGTGGCTCATCACATACGCTGAAAAATTCAAAACTATAATGTCCGCGTTTCACTTTGTTAATGTGACCAAATACAACAGGATAATTATATTCTTTCGCATACTTTTCTGTACCAAAGAGCACAGCTGTATCCTGGTGCAGGAAATTCATCCAATAACTTTTCGCCAGATGTGAGGGAGATTGATCTATCCCGAAAATGGTAGCGGTTAGATTCTTTTTTTCTTCTTCAAATACCTGTCCGACTACTTTTGTTGAAATCATTCTCAAGCCATACTTGCCACGTGTTGCACGCATCTTCGCATCAAAAAACGGATTGCTCAGGGGCTTGTAAATAGCAATCGCTTTGTGCAGCATGGGTGCGTCAACGGCAACAGCAAAGAGTTCCCAGTTGTTGTAGTGTCCGCCTGCCAGGATGATGCTTCTATTCTGGTGAAAGTACGCGTTTAGAAATTCCGGATTCTTAAAGACCATTCGCTGCCGAACTTCTTTTTCGGAGATGGTGAAAACTTTCAGGCTTTCGAGAATGAGGTCACAAAAATGACGATAGAATTTTTTACAGATCGCAATGTGTTCCGCACTAGTTTTTTCCGGGAACGACTGCTGTATGTTTTGTAAGACAACCTTTTTCCGGTAGCCAATGATGTAATAAAATAAATAGTAGAGCAGATCAGAGATTTTATATAAAACCGGGAAAGGCAATAAAGAGATGGGAATGATAACGAGATAGTAGAGTAGAAAATTTAAAATGATCATCGTATTCGATATGTTCGTTTAAAAAAACCAAAGCTTGATCGCCATGGCAATGACGGATACAATCATAATCCGTTTTATCCAAACTTCGCCCTTGTCGACACTCCACCGGCTGGCATACCATCCGCCCAGCGCATGGCCGATGGCAAGGATTAAACCGGTGGTCCAGATAATTTTTCCTTCATAGGCAAAAACCGCTACGGAAATCCCGGTGTAAACAATGGCCGCAAATACTTTTACATAGTTACTCTTTACCAGGTTTAAGTTGTTCACAAGACTCAGTACGGCAATCACGAGGAAACCGATACCAGCCTGAACAAATCCACCATAGATGCCAATAAAGAAGAAGAAAATTCCACCAATTACCTGACTTCGCGTGTCCAGCTTTTCTTGTCCTTTTGATTTAAAGGGATCATAGAGAATCATTCCTACCGAGAAGATCATTACGCCTACAAAAATTTTACTGAAGATTTCGTCCGGAATGTGCGCAGCCAGCATTGCTCCCAACAGGCCACCAAACAACGAGGCGATGCCCAGGTATAAACTATAGGGCCATGGTAATTCAATACCCTTGCTGCGAAAGCCGCCAACGGCAAAAATGTTCTGAAAGAGTATGGCTACACGACTGGTAGCATTGGCCATGGTAATGGGGAGACCCATGAAGGTGAGTATGGGAACGGAGAAAAGTGATCCTCCTCCGCCTACAGTATTGAGAAAGGCTGCAAGAAATCCTACGGCAATAATAATGGGATATTCGTACCAGCTCACTTAATCTTTGCGTTACGTACGATGTTGGCAAAGAGCCCGGGAACAAATCGTTTCAGGTAAATGGCCAGTACTTCTTTGGCACCACCAATGTAGACTTCCTGTTTTTTCTTTTCAATTACCCGTACCAGTTTTTTCGCAAACACTGCCGGGCTCATGCCTTGTTCATGCGTATCATCCTTACGATTTTGTGGTGATCCATCTCCCATCAGTGCTGCGATACTCAGGTTGGTGTTGATCCATCCCGGACAGACTAACGTTACGTGAATGTCTTTGCTTTCTTTCCACAGTTCAGCGCGAAGCGAATCGAAGAATCCATGCAACGCATGCTTCGCAGCAGCGTACCCTGAGCGATACGGTGTACCAATCATCCCCATTACACTTGTTATAGTTACATAGTGTCCGGATTTTCGTTGGAGAAAATGCGGCAATATGAATTTGGTGAGCGCAATGGAGCCAAAGTAGTCGACTTCCATTATCTGGCGGTCAACCGATAACACGGTATCTTTTGCCAGACTTCGCTGACTGATACCTCCGTTATTAATGAGAATATCGACATGGCCAAAAAACTGAATGGCCGCTTCCGTGCACAACTGTAAGGTAGAAGTTTCACTCAGGTCCAGCGGAAGTATGCGCACATTCGGTTGTGCTGCAGTTGGACAATTTCCCTTTACACGTTCCAGTTCATCTTTTCTGCGTGCGGAAAGAATCAGTTTCGCTCCTTGATGCGCCAGTTCATAGGCAAGTGCTTCACCAATGCCCGAAGAAGCACCGGTTAGCCAGATTACTTTATTGGATAGGATAGGCATTGGTCTATAAAATTCAGCATAAAAGTAGCAGAATAAAGATGGAAGAGAAAAGCAACTAAGGTCTAATTACTTCCACAGAGAAGTCTACTTTACACTTGAGGGAGTCAGCTACGGAGCAATATTTTTCCAGTGCGAGGCGTGCCGTTTTTGTCAGTTCTTCTTCGGTTACATCGGCAGAGGTAATGCTATACTTGCAATGGATGGAAGTAAAAGAACGCGGAGTTTCCGTTCTGCGGGTGCCTTCTGTTTCAATGGTAAAATGCTGAATAGTTTTTTTTCGCTTCTTCAGCATCAATACAATGTCAACAGCAGCGCAGGCTGCAACAGAAGAAAGTAACACCTCAACGGGTGACTGTTGTTGTTTGAGTTCCCTGGCCCGCATATCGATAACGAGTTTGTTTCCGTCTTCATTGGATGATTCATAAACCTTATCCTCCAGCATGTGTGTAATGATCTTCATAATTTAAAAAATTAGCGAAAGTATAGTGCTTGTTATGAATACGGGATTCTCTCCTGTATTTTTGACGGGAGTCAATATAGATAAATTTCGCATGCAGCTAACCGAGAAACTCATCCAAACCATTCGCGATGTACAGGATTACCCGAAGCCCGGAATACTCTTTAAAGATATTACTCCGGTATTGGCCGATCCGGCATTAGTGCATGCGATAACCATGCATCTTGTGGAGGAGCTAAGGCCCTTGCGAATTGATGCAATTGCCGGTGTCGAAGCCAGGGGTTTTCTTTTTGGGGCTATCCTGGCGCATGAGCTGCAGTGTCGCTTTATCCCCGTACGGAAGGCAGGCCGCTTACCCTTTCATACACGGTCACAGGAATATGCGCTGGAATACGGAACGGCAACCATTGAAATGCATACCGATGCGGTGCAACCCGGCTGGCGGGTGTTGGTGCATGACGACTTGCTGGCCACCGGTGGAACGGCAGGTGCGGCTGCTGAATTGATTAAGAGCTTCGGAGGTGAGTTGGCCGGATTTTCCTTTCTTATAAATCTTGGTTTTTTACCGGGCGAGAAAAACCTTATCGACCGGTTTGGAGTTAAACCGCAGTATCTTGTGAAATATTAACCTTCTGCCGCATTCGTTGTTAGTCGTACATGCCCATTCCTAAACACATACCAATGTTTCCGCTCTCGCTCATGCCGCTGCCGGGCGAACTTGTACCGCTGCACATCTTTGAACCACGCTATCGGCAGTTGCTTCAGGATGCCGAGACTACGGACGTTACGTTTGGTATCCATTTCAATCATGAGATCAATGTAGATAAAGTTGGGTCGCTCATGCGTCTGGAAAGTATTATCAAGCGATATCCCGGTGGGGAGTCTGATATTATAGTAAAGTGTATCGATGTATTCACCATGGATAGGTTGTACCGGAATTTTAAAAATAAACTTTATCCGGGTGGCGATGTGCGGCAGTGGGAAGTTGATCAAGCACCCATACCGGGCCCGCATCTTTACGAACTTTTTCTGATGTACCAGGATCTGCGCAACATTACAGAACATTCCTCCTTGTTTAATCTATACGAGGTTGCCAACGAGCTCGGACTTGATCTGCACGATCGCTATAAATTTCTCACCTCACCGATTGAGAAACGTGAAAGCTTTTTGGTAAGTCGGCTGAAATTTCAAATTCACATTCTTCAGCAAGAAGACAAGAGTAAAGATGTGTATCATTTGAATTAATTTTTTTTGCACGTAACCTAACGCGAACTTTACCGTAGGTTCCGTTTTCTTATCGATTCATCCCCCATACTGTGTTACAAATCTTCCGAAAGATGATTGGCTTTTCGTTGATTTCTGGTTTTTGTTACCGGTATATTATGATGCACCAAAAATTCATTAACAATAATTAACGATTGCACTGCAACTTTCATCTTGTGGCAGTCGTCTTATCGTTGTTGTTAATCAAAACAAAAGAAACATTATGAAAAAGACCCTCTCTATTTTTGCAGCGCTTATGATCTTGAGTGTTGCTGTAGTTGCACGCAGCGCTGATAAGCCTGTTCATCCAACATCCACCACCGGTATGGCTGTTGTTCAGTCGGGTACAATTGTTAAACTTTTTTACAAAAGTGAGAAGCCTGCTAAAGTACGTGTTACGATTTATGATCGGCATAACACCATTGTGCTGACAGAGAATATAAAGAAGCTGGATGGTTTTATGCGACCCTATAATTTCTCTTCTCTTCCTGAAGGAGATTATACCATTGAAGTAGCTGATGAAAACGGTAAGCAAATTGAAAAAATAGATTATCACCATGCATCCTTCAAAAAGCTGGGTCATTTGGTAAAGATTCAAGATACAGAGAAGTATATGCTCATGCTGGCTAACAGGGGTGAAGACGTGGTGGATATTAAGGTTTTAGATGGTAAGCGTAATCTTGCGTATCAGGGAACGGAAAAAATTTCGAATGATTTTTCGAAGGTTTTTGATTTGACTAACCTCAAGGGAGATTTTTCACTGGAGATTACAGACAAAAGCGGAACAACATTGGTATTAACGTATCAATAGCCGCAGGATATTCTAAAGAAGATAGATTCTCTTCCATTTGTAGTCGGTAACAAGAAGCAACCCACTGTGGTTGCTTCTTTTGTTATATAGTCATTTGAGGGAGGAATTTGCCATCAGTGCAAACGTTGGATGAAAACTTTCCGGCATTCATGCCGATTTAGGTTGTTGTAACAATGATTTGTGACCTATAGTCGTTGCATAAAATCCGCAAACGTTTTTTCAGGTAAATAATCAACTTCTCTTACAGCCGGCCAACTCGCGTTGAAACGCCCCGTACATTTGTATCATAAACAAAAACAAAAACAATTATGAAATCAACATCACTTTTCATCGCAGCACTTATAGTAGTAGGTGCCGTAGTTACAGCAGTTGGAAAGGAAGAGCCAACTAAAGCTGGTCTGGCCGTAGTACCTGTAAAGGGATCTGAGGTATTCAAAGTAATATACAAAGGTGAGACTGCTGGTCGCGTAAAGCTGAATCTTTACGATGCTAAAGGAACGATCATCTTTTCAGAATCAATTAATGCAGGCGAAGGTTTTATCCGTCCCTTGAACTTCACAGGCTTACAAGCTGGTGAGTATACGGTAGAACTTGTAGATGCATCGGGTAAGAAAGTTGAAAAAATCAACTACGTTACTAAAAAACTGGCAAGTGTTGTACGCGTATCGCGTCTTGCCAACGAAGATGGCAAATACTTATTGGCCATTGCGAATCCTGCTGGTGAGCAAATCAGTGTAAAAATCTACAACGAAAACAACTTGATTCATACAGAATCAAAAGTTATCAATGGCGATTTCGCACAGGTTTATGCACTTAAAAATGTAACCGGTTCAGTAACATTTGAAGTTTCTGATCTTGCCGGTAACACGAAAGTAATTCGTTACTAATCTGAAACTCGTTAACCTGTAACGAAAAGGTCTCTGCTCCGGCAGAGGCCTTTTCTGTTTTTAGGATATGTTCATTCATCAGCAGACATGTGGAAGAGCGGCTTTTTAGTCAATTCTTGCTGATCTATTTCTTTTAACAGGTTGCTGTTCTTGTCGATAAATGCATTAAACCGAATGGCTGTTTCATCATAGTGTTGGCGGTAATTGCTCACACGCTGATCGGCATGAAGGATGGTGTTTACTAATTTTTGCATGGTGGTGTTGTACTCAAATTCTTTTCGTGATTCCGCTAATGCCGTCAGTTCACTCACCAATACATTGGAGGCAAAATCGTATTCCTCCACTACCTCGGCATTGGCAAGGTCTTCTTGTGTATAGCGAATGTGGGCAAGTTGTTCAAGACGTTCTTCCAGGTTATGGAGGGTTTCCTGCTCACCGGGACTGGTTAGTGAAACCTCGTGTAACAAGCTGTGCATGGCTTTGAGTTTCATGTTCTCATCATGCATCATGACATTCCATGCCTGATGGAGACTGTCGTGAAGCGATAGATACGTTTCCGTTAATGAATCAGCTTTTGTCCAGATGGTTTGCTGTGATTGGTTTTCCTTATTTCCGCAACTGCAGAGGGCGGCTACAAAAAATAAAGGAAATAGTTCGGTAAGGTTGGCTTTAATGGTCATGGTTTGGGCTTCTGACTTTCGAATACGGGCTAAAGTATAAAAATGTTTTTCCGCTTGGAATTCTTTTTTATAAAGAAGAAAGCAGGTTTATATCTCTAAAGGGGTTTGAATTGCTCAAAAGCTTCTTTACAGTCATGGCAATAGTGGATTGACCGGCATAAAGTAGGGCCAAAAGGATTTTTTATTTCTGTTTTTGTGCCATTGCAACGGGGGCAGGGTGCATGTTCAAGTATTTCCAGATCTGTAAAAACCTGACGGGCTGGAGGTGGAGCAAGCCCGTATTTTTTCAAGGCTGCTCTTCCGCGCGCTGATATCCGGTCTGAAGTCCAGGGAGTTTTGAAATTTACCTCAACGTTGAATTGCTCGATGTGGTGTTTTTTCAAAACTTCAATAACTTCATTTTTCATGAATTCCAGGGCTGGGCAGCCTACAAATGTAGGGGTCATGGTTATCTTCACTGCTCCGTTTACAACCGAAACATCCGTGATAACACCCAGGTCCACTAAAGACAAAACGGGTATTTCCGGATCCTTTACGGCCTCAAGCCAGGTATAAATATCGTTTACGGAAGGTGTCTGCATGATTACTAAACGTAAACAACATCAAATGATTCGGGAAAGATTTGATTCAGGTGATGCTTCATGTGCCGGACGTAATCTGAAGCAAGCCATTCTATCGTGTGAAGTTGAACAGTATCTTTTCCTGTATCGCATAACCTTGCATGATTTTCGGGAGGCATCGTGTTCAACACATCAATAATGCGTTCATTGATAAATTTCCACAGCATGATAACATCCTCTTTTTTCATATTCTGATATGCGTTGGCCTTTACCCAGAAGTCCTGATCGTAAACGATTTTAGGGGGAGTCGATTGATATTGTCCGACAATAAATCGTCTGAGGTTATTTTGCGCGGAGTCAACTAAATGACCAAGTACTTCCTGCTTGCTCCATTTTTGAGGATCGGGTTTGGCTGTAAATTCTACATCCGCCAAGGTGTTTAACCGTGCGGAAAAATTATTGACTATCTGGGCTAGTTCGGCAGTTGTATTTTCCATTTTGATATGGCCATTACCATTCTGCTTGCGGATCGATCTTGAATACTTCGCTCATTTCATCCAACAGTGGCTGGAGGTGTTCACTGTGATCACCAACTCTTCCTCCCAACACCGGAGTTAGAATTTTCCACTCAGGCAGGTGAAGACTGGTTTGCTGAAGGATGTCTTCCACTTTTTTCTTCCAACGTACTGCCAGCGCCTCCTCACCTTCAAAAATTCCCTGCGCAATCAGGTCGCTTTCGTAGGGCGATTTCTCAAACATACCGAGTGCGTAGGGAAGGGCAAATTCCAGCGATCGTTGTAGACGCTGGATACTTTCTTCCGTAGCACTACCCAACTGCTTCATCCAGATGTTCGCATGAAGTGTATGATAGCGCAGTTCACTGCGTACTTTTCGGGCTAATTCGGCCAGCGGCTGATACGAAGAGCTGCTCAGCAATTCAAACCGCATAGCCTCTGCGGTGTCGAACAGGAAATGGCGAATCAGACTGAAGTCATATTCACCGTTGGGCAACTCCACGAGAATGCAATTATGAAACTGGTTGGCGTTTCGCATAAAGGCAAGGGTGTCAGGTTGCTGCTCACCAAGCTGATGGAGTAAGGTATAGAGCGCCTGGCTTTGTCCGATTTTATCCTGTGCCATAGAGGAGAACGCAATGTCTTCTTCAAGCAGTGGTCCAAAGCCGGTCCACTCTGAATTACGGTGGCCCAGAATAAGCTGGTCATCGGCTATTTTATAGAGGAGTTCTTTCAGTGCGAGATTGTTCATTTTTTTTTGCCAGGGTTTGATCAAGAAATCCATACAGTAAAATAATGAGGACGATCAACAGGAAGTTACTGCTTTCGCGGATGAAGCTTAGAAGCGATAACAACATGACCAGGGCCGCAAGCGAAAGCAAAATTATGCGATGGAATAGATTGCCTTCGGGGAGTTTTAGCTTGGTAACAAAATAGTAAACTCCAATCATCAAGAATCCAACATACATAAGCGATCCGCCCAACGGAATACCAGCAAGATGGAGCAGGATGCCCGCCACTGCGGTGAGATGCACGATGACTGAATATCGATTGATTCGCTCAGGCATGATTAGTCTTTTTCAGAAACTCCTTCAATTTCTCTCCACCTTTATAATCGGCTGCATCCCGAAATTTCTTTTCGGGTAAGGTCAACCATAAATCCATTTCTTCAGCTGCTGTAAACCGGATGGTATCCGTTCGGATAGACCAGATGTTATAGATTATTTTATCGCTGTTGAATTGTTGTTTGGCTTTTGCCATGGCTCCTTCATGACTGGAAGCGCTTACTGTGCCGGCATGGGTGTGTTGCTTTCCGCGTTTGTTTAAATGATAGATTTCAAAAGTATATTTTTCATGATCGTTGGCGGCTGCATCGTGAATCAGTTCGTACACATTCCGATCACCTTCGGTGATGGGAGAAACGTACACATCGCGTGTATCGACAACATACAATGACGAGCAGGTAAATCGTCTGGTGAACGTTTCCTTGGCCAATACAAAAGCCATTTCGGTATCGGGTGCGTGAACGGACCCTTCATGCTGAAAGGGTTTGCCTTCTTTTGGTTGCACGAATACTTCGAACGTGCCCAACTGATCCAATGGTGCTTTGGGCTGGATTAATCCGGGTTTACCAATTTCAGGCAGGCGATTTACACGAGGGTCGATGGATGCCATAGTGCTGTCAGGCCAGCGGTGAAACATACGTAGCTTTTGGAGAGCGAAGTGCATCGCGAACCCAGCGACCGCGCTCTTCTGCAATGCGCCTGACCTCCAGCCTTTCTTTGTTGCAGGGGCCATCGCCATTGATTACCCGTTTGAATTCTTCCCAATCCGGTTCGGTATACTCCCATCGTCCTGTTGCGATATTCTTTTTCAATTTTGGATCTGGAATGGTGAAACCCAGTTCCCAGATTTTAGGAACGTACATATCCAGAAACTGATTACGCATATCATCGTTGCTCGACATTTTTACTTTCCATTTCATCAGCACTTCGGTGTGCGCTGAAATTTTATCAGCAGGACCAAAGAAATGCATCATGGGTGGCCACCATCTGTTCAGCGCCTCCTGAAACATTGCACGCTGCTTGGCAGTACCGGCCGCCAGGTAAATGACACAGTGATGACCGTACTTTAAATGAAAAGATTCTTCTGCACAAATCCGCTCCAATGCACGGCAATAAGGTCCATAGCTTCCTTTTGAATTGGCCAATTGGTTCACGATAGCCCCGGCATCAACAAGCCAGGAGATGAAGCATGAATCGGCCCACGTGAAGGCGGGGTAGTTGAAGATGTTTGAATATTTTGATTTCCCGGAGAGGAGATCAGTGATCATTTCCTCCCGCGATTTACCAAGTGTTTCGGCCGCACTGTAGAGCAGTTGGGCGTGGCCAACTTCATCCTGAACTTTGGCCATTAAAGCAAGCTTTCTTCTAAAGCCCGGTGCGCGTGTAATCCACGTGCCTTCCGGAAGCGCGCCAATAATTTCACTGTGCGCGTGTTGCTCAATCATCCGGATGAGTTGCTTCCGGTAAAGTTGCGGCATCCAGTCGGTGGGCTCAATTTTTTCACCACGGTCTATGCGTGCTTCAAAGGCCGAGAGTTGAATAGGGTCTTCCTGCGCCAAGCCATCGTTCTTAATACCCTCAAAGGTGTTGCCTTCACCGTACATGTTGTTCTTGCTTTTTGGTGATTAATCCGAATGCAGAAAACCTCAAAAAAATTCAATGCAAACGATTTATAATGCGATTTACGACATTATAACGTTTAGACCAAACAGATGTTAGTATAGGGTTAAGAAGTTTTTTTGATACCGTTCACCAGCATGTCGGCCAACTGTTTTCCGAGTTCAACCGGCTCGATAATCCCGGTAGGGTCGTACCACATGGGCATCCAATTCAGTGACGAGAAGAGTGTCATCACAGCCAGTTTTTTATCGATGGTGCTTTTAAATTCACCATCGCGAACGCCCTGCTCAAGGATGGTTTTAAACCGGTTGATATAGTTAATGCGCAGCAATAAAAAATCGCGCAGAAAAGGCTCGCTTAAATGGCGGTGTTCGTTCATGAATACAGCCGAAGCCGTGAGATCTTTCGCCATCACCTGGATATGCCCAATAATGCCCAGCCTTAATTTTTCGCTGGCAGAAACATGTTGCTTCTCTACTTCATCCAATGACTTTCTGAATTCTGCTGCCATGTCGAAACAAAGGCTTCGCAGGATTTCTTCTTTTGATTTGATATGAGAGTATAAACTGGCAGCCTCAATACCCAGTAATTGGGCAAGATCGCGCATGGAAGCGGCTGCATATCCTTTCTCTTTGAAAAGCTCGGCAGCTTTTCGGATTACTTGTTCTTTTCTTGATAGGTTGGTTAAGGCTTCACTCATAACTTCTGGTTGTCTTTCTAAAGTTACATAAAATCACCTTAAATGTAGTATTCCGATTGAATGCTTGAAAGTCGGAACTAAAAATAACAGGGATGAGGTGATTACGGATGGCCGTTGGCAACAAAAAAGACCCGGAAAGAATCACGGGTCTTTTCAATTTGTTAAGCTGGTTGTCAGAAAATTATTCCGAAACTAAAGGCATTTAGTTTCGGGCCTTTTCCGGTTGCGAATAGTTCGTTCAGATCATAGTTAAAAAAGAAATCAGTTGAGCGAATGCCAAGTTGCAGCCTCGCGCCATAACGGAATCCATTCAGGTAAAGGCTGTCAATGTTTTTGTCTTTTTCCTTTTCGCCATCAACTTCATATACCAGCTTCGATCGACTGGAAATTCTGTAACCGATGTAGGGGCCAATGCCGATCCGGAAATTACTTCCATAGCTATCCCACATTCTCGATTTACGACTATGACCTCCAAAATCCAGCACCGGTACAATAGAGGCAGTGACATAACATGCACCGAGCTTACTTTTTATATAGTCAACATTGGGATCGTTTAGCTGCTCAAAAGAAACACCAGTTTCATCTTTTACAATGAGGATATTATCTTTTTGAAATTTGAAGGCATACCAACTCATACCACCTGCCCATTCCAGAAAGAAATTTTTAGCCAGTCGTGTGCGTTGAGTAGAGTTCAAGGCAAAGTACCATGATCCCCACGGGCGAACGGAATAATTGGCATCTTCGGCATCTGGAAATTTTCCGTTTTCGAGGTAATTATTAGTGCCAAGGTCAAAGTTAAAGGATTGAGAAGTTCTTCTGCGATGATTCCGATTGTTGTCCCAATCCCAGTCCTGATAATCATCATCATCATCTTCATGGTACGCATGGTGATCAGCATCCCAGTTCTCATCAGTTTCAGCAAGAATAGTTTCAGTGGTATCGCCTTCTGCTTGTGGTTGAAGGGTTGTGTCGGCTTTTTCGAGTTTTAACAGGATGTCCTGAAACATGCTTTGAAAATCATAGTGTTTCAAAATTTCCAGATCACTCCGGTCTTTGATGGTGAAAATAACCTCACTGGTTTTGGCCAGCGACACTTTTACGGTATCACGTTTACTTTCCTGAGCCTTTGTAGAAAGGCAAACGGTGCTTATCAGCACAATAAAAAATAATTTCCTGATCATGTGTTTATTTGTTTTCATTACGTTGTTTTTCAGTTTTTGAATTCAGCGCGAGAATTTCATTTTTTCGCTGTCTCAACTCGCCCAAAGGATCCTGATTGTTTTTCAGATCGTAAGCTTTGTTGAGCAGCCTTTTCAACGTAGATGTTTTCTTCTTATCAGTGGTTGCTTGTGCATATGCATCTTGATTAAAATATTTTTCATTGACTTCATTCGCGGAGTAAACCAGGGTAATGGTGTTGTCGGTTTTGGCTTCCGTGTTTTCAATCGATTTGTCAACGTGGTGCACAAGGATCAGCGATTCGTCAGGTTCAGCGGATGCAATGAACTCCTGATTGTCTATTTGTGGCTGCGGTACGTCAGGCGTTATATCTTCTTCTATAAGAATGGTAACTTTTTTGGGTGTGGAAGTCTTTTGAGCGATTGCGTATGATTCTTTTTGTTCGGTTACCCTATCCTGAAATTCTTCTGCTATTGGAGTCGACTGGTGTTGAGGCCGAAGTTGTATTTCCGGTTTTTCAACCTCCGCCTGCATGGGTCTAATTTCAGATTGTCTGCTGCTCGTCCACAACAAGAAAGCAGCAACGGCCAATAGCAAAATGGCAGCGGCTGCTCGCAACCATATGTTGTTATTGCTCTTTTTGGCAAGACCCTGTTCCACTTTATCCCATGCAGATGCGGGTGCCGGTTTTTGATAACCTTCCAGTTTATCGCGGAAGAATTTGTCAGGTTGCTGATTCATGGTTGCTAAATTTTTGGTTGGCGATCCAATCGTTATCGGCCAGCATTTTTTGCAGGTAGGTCCGGGCTCTGCTTAATTGTGATTTAGAAGTATTTTCGCTGATGCCCAACTGTTCGGCAATTTCCTTGTGGGAATAGCCATCGATCGCATAAAGATTAAAAACAATTCGGTAACCGGTGGGAAGTTCCTGAATCATTTTCAAGAGATCTTCTGCTTCGAGATGATCGCTGAGGTTGTCGAGGTTTGGCTCACGGTCTGCTTGTTCCAGTTCAGTTTCCACATACATCGACTTGTTTCTGCGCAGATAGGTAAGCGATTCATTGACTACAATTCGCCTGATCCATCCTTCAAAACTTCCTTCGTTTTTGAACTGCTCTATTTTGTCGAATACTTTCATGAAGGCTGTAACCAGTACATCTTCCGCTTCCATGGAGTCTTTCACATACCGGTAGCAAAGCCCGTACATGCGTGACGAATACATATCATAAAGCTGTCGCTGGGCGTTTCGATTACGTCCGCGGCAGCCTTTTATCAGTTCTTCCTCTTTTGACCGGTAGATTTTTAACTCCATTTAATAGTAACAACCCCAAGATGCGTATACGGACTCGAGGGTTGCATGGGATAAGAAATTTTTATCTTACAACGATTTTATTGGTTTACTTCACCTTTTCGCCATGGAATATGCATCCGCCTAAAGCACAACTGCTGGATTTTTGCCGGGCGTACGTCCAGCAACGAATCGATACAGCTCAAGCCGCTATTGTCATGGCGCAGGCTTCAGCACGCGATGAAACAAAAAGCAGTGCTGGTGATAAATACGAGACGGGACGTGCCATGATGCAATTGGAGGTGGAGAAAAATATGACCCAGCTCGCTGAGGCAAAAAAATTAAGTCAAGTCTTGGAGCAGGTGCATGGGGGTATAACACCAGGGGCTATCCGGCCCGGTAGTGTCGTGACAACAAGTAACGGAAATTTTTTTCTGGCCATCAGTGCCGGACAATGTACCATCGATGGCGTTACCTACTGGCTGATTTCGCCCGGTACCCCCATTGGTATGAAAATGATGGGAATGAAAGAAGGAGATTCGTTTACAGTTAACCAGCGGAGCTACCAGATTTTGCAGGTACAGTAAAGGCTCATTCGGTATAACGGTTAAGTATCGTTATATTTGCAACACAATTAACAACAACATCTCTATAAGCAGATCAATTTAGCCCTTTAATGCATTTCCAGGGCATTTTACTCCTCCACATCCTATTTTATCTTACTAGTCCGAAAATCAATTTTATTCCTACGAAATAATGTCATTCGAAAAATTACAAATCATTGAACCCATTTTAAGAGCATTAAAAAACGAGGGTTACACCAAACCTACACCCATACAAGAGCAGGCTATCCCAATTTTGTTGCAGCGTAAAGATTTGCTGGGTTGCGCCCAGACCGGTACGGGTAAAACTGCAGCTTTTGCCATTCCGATTTTGCAGCTTTTGCATGATGATGAAAAGTTTGTGAAAGGCCCGCACGGCATTAAAGCGTTAGTGCTCACACCAACACGTGAATTGGCTATTCAGATCGGGGAGAGTTTTGCGGCCTATGGAAAACATTTACGAATTCGCCATGCTGTTATTTTTGGTGGGGTCTCTCAAAAAGCACAAACGGATGCGTTGCGGGCTGGTGTTGATATTCTCATAGCCACTCCCGGCCGGTTGCTGGATCTGATGGCCCAGAAATATGTTCACCTGCAGCACTTGAAATTATTTGTGTTGGATGAAGCAGATCGCATGCTCGATATGGGTTTTATCCACGATGTGAAAAAAGTTATCGCCAAGCTGCCCGCGAAAAGACAAACGTTATTTTTCTCGGCTACTATGCCCCCTGAAATCCAGGTGTTAGCCAATACAATTTTGGTGAATCCATCGAAGGTGGAAGTAACACCGGTATCATCCACAGTGGACGCTATCCGACAGGCAGTTTATTTTGTAGAGAAAAAGGATAAAAGCAAATTGTTGTCGCATTTGCTGGAAGACCGTTCGGTGAACTCCGCATTGGTATTTACACGCACCAAACACGGTGCTGATAAGGTAGCTAAGACACTGAATGCATCAGGCATTAAGGCTGAAGCGATTCATGGTAATAAATCACAAAATGCGCGTCAGCGTGCGTTGAGTAATTTCAAAGCACGACAAACCCGGGTGCTTGTAGCTACCGATATTGCCGCGCGGGGCATTGATGTCGATAACCTTTCGCATGTTATTAATTTTGAATTACCCAATGTGCCAGAAACCTATGTTCACCGTATCGGGCGAACAGGAAGAGCGGGTGCCAGTGGTATAGCCTTATCTTTTTGCGATGCTGAGGAAAAGGAATTCCTTCGTGATATTCATAAGCTTATCGCGAAGACAATACCGGTGGTGGGCGATCATCCTTATCCGATGAGTAATACCAGTATTGCGCATCCGCAGGCACAACAAAAGCAAGCTTCGGGCGGCAGGAGTAATGGTCAACGACCTTTTAACCGGAACGGAAATCGGAAAGGTTTTGGTAGCAATAAGCCAAGCAACAACCGGCACAGAACACAGTAATCAGATCGCTAATATGCGGCTTCGTAATCGAGGGTAATGGTTACCCAACTGTAGCGTTTTGGTTTTACCGAAACAGGATTAATCCTGTTGTCTTTGTCAAACAAGTTGGCATAGAGTCCGTTTTTTTCTTTGGTCACCACAGTGTACTCACCGGGAGGAAGTTTTATCTTGAATGAACCATCGGGTTGGCTGATTGTCTTAGCGACCAACTCAGTTTTGATTTCCGTTAAAAAATTATTTTCCTGAACAACTTCATTGGCCGTAGCAATTTTGTAAAAGTATATTTCGCGTACCACACCTTGATGTGGAGCCACGGTTTTTTCCGGCCCAGGCATTTGGTTTCCGCTCAGCCAAAAAACCTGACCTTGAATCCCCTGTTTCAGTGATTGCCCAACAGCGAGGAAATATCCAAAAACGAGAAGTATAGCGCTGGTAAATCGCATCCACTAAGTTAATGAATATCAGGATCAGGGATTTCCACGATCCTGATATTTTTAAATGGCGAATACGACCATAATCAGATACAGCAGCAAAAGGAGAAGAATTAAAATCATTTATCCAGTGCGTTTGCTATCAATTTCTTTTGATGACACGTGGGTTGCCCCGGAAATCGATATCACTGGCAACACCTTCTTCGATTTCCAGTGTGCCGGTAACATTAACTTTCGCTTTCGATGCTCCGTTCACTTCTACCATGGCATCATTTACTTCCAGGTTGTAGGCTTTTAACGTTGATGCGAATTCAATATCCGCATTCATCCTGTTCGATCGGCCCGATAAATCGGCTTCCGATTTTCCGCTCATATTAAGAATGAGATTCTGTGCATCAAGTTCACCACGAAGTTTCACTGGTCCCCTCAGGTTTATTTCAAAATTGTCGGCATTGAAATTTTCAAAACGAACCGTTCCATACCCGACAGCTTCAACTTTTTCAAGGGATGGCATCGTGATAGTGATCTGCATCTCATCAATCTTAAGATCCTTAATATCCCAATTGAATTTTTTCTTCCCTTCGTAATCAATGATTAATGTTTTGCCTAACTGATAAACTTTGTAGCGACTCTTTTCTTGCTCTGTACCGATCAGCTCAACCGCGTATTCTTGTCCGGCAATAATTCTGACATCAAACTTTCCGCTGATCTCCACTTCGTTGAAGTCGGATAAGGTAATGGGGTTCTCTTCTTCTTCTTTTTCTGGCTCTTCTTCCACCGGACACGTAATACACTCCAATCCCTTTTCCGTCATTTTCCAGGTATTACCATCCATGTACTCCCAGTTTACATACTGGGTGATAAACCGACTTACGCCATTGTCCATGATAAACGGATAGTTGTAGGGAATGTACATGGTCATGGAAAGATGCTGGCCGCGAAAGATGGCCTCTGGTTTGAAGCGAATGTTGCTGTCGAATGTAAAGACTGAGTCCTGAACGTCAACATGATAATCTACCATCTGTGCATTTTCAATTGCTTTTTGTCGTGTGCTACCCTGGGCGCTGAATTCCTGAACGAGTTTAAAATCCTTTCCATCATATCCCTTCAGGGTAAGTTGCGTTCCATGAAAATCATCAAGGCCTACTTCATTAATTTTCAGCACCGCAGTTTTGCCGGTCGGGTTGTACGTTGTTTCCATTTTATACTCACCTCTTTCCTTGAAGGCAAAAACAATTTTAGGAATGCCCACACTCAGCATGGCGATGCAAATGAAAAATATAACAAAGAGCGACCATCCCGCGGCTGCGCTGAAGATGATGCGCTTGGCTACGATGCTGACACCTAACAGAATGACTACGATGCTGGGGATCAGGGCTGCCAGGAAACCTGAAAAGATTACCCATCCGGGGATGGCCCGTGTAAAAGCATCAATGGGAATGCTGAATTCGTTGTGCTCAACAAACCAGGGCACAGACAGTGCTGTTCCGGAGAAAATGCCGAGTGTAATACCACCGGCAACAATCGTGGCGAAAATAAATCCAATACCCATGAAGACTACCATGACGCCAATGGCCACACGCAACACTTCAAAAATGGGTACGATGATTTTTGCCAGTGCACTCAAGATCGTGCCCAGAAGCCGGAATGGAAAGAGCAGAATTTTAGTGATGATACTTTCTTCTTCCGGATTTTTATCCGTTTGATTTTTTTTTAATGTTGATTCAATATTGGAAAGTGTAACAGGTTCGCCCTGCATTTGCATTTTATCTGTCAGGGTTTTGGCTTCGGGTAAGACCAACCACATGACAACGTAAGTAAAGAAACCAAGTCCACCGAGGAAGGTGAATAAAATGAAAAGCACACGTACAGCAACAATGTCAATATTGAGGAAAGCTGCTAATCCCCCGGAGACACCACCAATTACTTTCCGTTCGCTATCGCGATAGAGTTTTTTTCCGATCTCAGGTTCATCCAGCTCGTAAGAGCCAGGAACGGCAATCCACATGATGATATAAACCAGTATGGTGAAGCCGTAGGCAAAAGCCAACAATGCAAAAAGAAGTCTGATCCAAACTGCATCTACGTTCATGTAGTTGGCAATCCCTGAGCATACGCCTCCTAAAATTTTGCGCTTTTGATCGCGTTGCAATTGTTTGGGCGGGGTATATGTTTTGTTACGTCTTTCAGAGGATGTGTTGGCCTGTGGTTCATCTTCGGAGGGTGCATCTTCCGAAGTGGTTTCCGTCTTGGAATAATTTTCTTCTTCTGCAGCCTTAAAGTCGCTTACACTTCCCATAGTAGCAACCAGTGCCTGTACATCATCGGCCGTGATAATTTGTTTTTCTTCATTGAGTTTGGATAGAAAAATTTCGGCAATACGACTTTCAATGTCGGCCAGAATTTCGCTGCTGTCTTCAAATGATGAGAAGTATCGGTTAATCGAGTCCAGGTATTTTTTCAGGGTGTCAAAACCATCTTCTTCAATGTGAAAGATGATGCCACTAATATTGATGCTGATATTCTTTTTCATGACAATGATGACTTATCGTGAGGTTAAAGTTGAGATTTTGCTGTGATCATTTGCGTGGAATGAATCAGGTCATCCCATGTTTCTGAGAGTTTTTCCAGGAATTTGCTTCCCTTATCGGTTAGCTTGTAATACTTGCGGGGTGGGCCCGATTTCGATTCCACCCATTTGTATTCCAACAGCCCCGCATTTTTCAGCCGGGTTAACAAGGGGTATAAGGTGCCTTCCACCACAATAATTTTAGCAGCCGTTAGTTCGTCCAGCATATCGGACGCATAAACTTCCCCACGGGCTATGATGTGGAGGATGCAGAATTCCAAAACGCCCTTTCTCATTTGTACTTGCGTGTTTTCAAGGTTCATACATCCGGTTTTAAATCAATCCTGTGACTATATACGGAAAAGTACTATGTATGGCCAAGTACTGTATGAAAATTTTCGAATTATTTTTGGATGCCATCTTTCAACCGCTGATCAGACAGGTTTTGTTTACTTTAAACTTTAGCTTTGTATTTAGTTTGATGAAGGTGTGCTGATGCGTTTTTTGATGATTAAGACCGGTTTTAGTATTGTACTGAGTTGCCTTTTTGTGCCTGTTTTGGCCCAATTGGGCCACGAATGGATCAATTATAACCAGGAGTATTATAAAATTCCGGTTGCAAAAAATGGTCTCTATAAAGTACGCTATACCGATCTTCAGCAAGCCGGTGTTCCGGTAAATACCGTTAATCCCCAGACCTTCCAGCTTTTTCACCGGGGTGTTGAACAGGCTATTTATGTTGAAGGAGAGGGCGATGCCCAATTCAACCCGGCAGACTTTATTGAGTTTTACGGCCGTAAAAATGATGGAACGTTGGATGCTGAGCTTTACCAACCAGCAACGGTACAACCACACACTTTCTATAATCTTTACAATGACACAACTTCTTACTTCCTGACTTTTCATGCGCAGGCGGGTAAGCGGATGCCAACGTTTAGTGAGGCTAATTCTTCCGGAATTCCAAAAGAAAGTTCTCATCAGGAAGAAATTCTGGTCATACTCAAGGAGCAATACGCAACAGGATTTACAACCAGTGATGTTCAGCATGCTTTTTTTGATCAGGGCGAGGGATGGACAGGTATTCAAATAACACAAAATCAGTTTCGGGATTATCTATTGACGGATTTAGTAAAGGGCGTTCCATCGGATGGATTGCCACAATTGAAAATACTGCTGGTCGGTCGCTGGTCGGTGAGTCACCAGGCCGAAATTTATGTTGGTCCGGATGCATCTTCCCTTCGTTTGTTGGGTAATGCTCCGGCTTTCAGTTCCTATCAAACCACAACATTTTCGCATTCTTTTAACTGGACTGACATCGCTGCCGATGGAAAGTTAACCGTTCGCATAAGAGCCACAGGTGCAAATGACCGCCTGAGTGCATCCTACATACAAGTAAATTTTCCCCAACGTGTTGATGCATCAGGCTTGTCCGAAAAATTATTTGTAGTAAATGAAAGTCCGGCTGAAAAATCCTACATCGAAATTGAAAACCCATCGCCTGGCATGCGGTTGTTTGATGTTACCGATCCGGCCAACGTTATCACGATCGGAACATCGGGTACAACAACACTACATGCACTGGTACAATCCGCGGCTGTACCCCGAAAACTTTTTGCTACGAGTATGGTTCTCACTACCAGCATCAAACGTGTGACCTTTCGGCAGATCATTCCATCCCAACATAACTTCATCATCATCAGTAACCGCTTGCTGATGAAACCGGCTTCTGGTTATAGTAATCCTGTAAAGGCCTATGCGGAATACCGTGCGTCTGCAGAAGGAGGAGGGTATGATACACTCGTGGTGGAGATGCAATTATTATTCAATCAATTTAACTATGGCGAAACATCACCGCTGGCCATCTATCATTTCATGAAGTTTCTAGCGGCATCGCATATTCCGGATTATTTGTTTTTAATCGGTAAAGGTCTCAGCGTGAACTATGGTTATTACCGGAATCCGGCTGGCTTTACAACCTACAAAGATTTTGTTCCATCGGCAGGAATGCCAGCTGCTGATATGCTCTTTACAGCCGGACTTGGTTCAACAACCTATGAGCCGGCTGTGCCAACGGGCAGAATTCCGGCAACAACCCCTGTTCAGGTAGCTGCTTATCTCAATAAAGTAAAGGAAACAGAATCAATGGCGTTCAATACGCTTTGGCGAAAGGATATTCTCCACCTGAGTGGAGGCATTGAATTGGGAGAGCCTGAATACTTTCGGCAAATTCTTGGAAGCTTTCAAACCGTGGCAGAAGATTATCACCTTGGCGGTAGTGTAACACCCATAGCCAAACAATCGCGCGAAATCTTGCAGGACATTGATGTTTCAAAACAAGTGAATGCCGGACTTAACCTGATTACTTTTTTTGGTCATTCCTCAGCCGGTACGCTCGACTTCGATATCGGCTTTGTCAGCAATCCGGTTTTAGGATATAACAATAAGGGGAAGTATCCGATGTTTCTGATTAATGGTTGTAATGCCGGGTCATTTTTTCTGAATGGACAAATCTGGGGAGAAGATTGGATCAATGCGGAAAACAAGGGCGCTGTTGGTTTTATTGCTCATACATACTTTGGATTAGTCGGAACACTGCAGAAGTATTCCGATGTATTTTATCGTGTGGGGTATGGTGATTCAACCTATATTCAAAAAGGTATCGGTGATATTCAGAAGGAAGTAGCGCGACAATATATGTCCACTTCCGCACCCTCTATTGTAAATGTCACGCAGGTGCAACAAATGCTATTGCTGGGTGATCCGGCTGTTAAATTATTTGGAGCTAAAAAACCCGATTATGACATTACCGGTGACAATCTTTCCATTGAATCATTTAATGGATTGCCGGTAACAGCGTTATCCGATTCGTTTGCATTGAAAATGATTGTACGAAACTTTGGTCAGGCCAAAGAAGGAAATTTTCGTATTGAAGTGAAGCGAACCTTTAATGACAACTCGGTGGTAATCTATGATTCGTTGTTTGCCCCGGTTTTATACAGCGACACCATCCGTTTCATCATTCGGAAAGAGCGCAATCCCGGATACGGAAATAATATCCTGACCGTTACCATTGATCCTGACGGCATCATACCAGAATTGACGAAAGCCAACAATACGGCAAGCGTAAACTTCTTTATTCCCTCTAACGGTACGCGCAATTTATTCCCGTATCCGTATGCTATTGTCAATGAAAAACAAGTGAATCTCTCATGGCAGAGTACCGACTTACTTTCAGGTGAACGTGATTTTAGTATTGAGTTGGATACCGTGAATACCTTTACTAGTCCTTTCAGGAAACAATTCAATACCACCGGAACGGTACTGGCGCGGCAGCTCGTTTCTTTACTTGACCAGGATTCAGTGGCTTACTATTGGCGCACAAAATTGGCCGATCCCATGCCTGGTGAAAGTACGGAATGGACCATGAGTTCATTTACCTACATTCAGGATAGTCCCGAAGGGTGGGCACAACTTCACTTTCCACAGTACCTGGAAAATGCATCAGAAGGTTTGGTGTACGATTCGGAGATACGCGAATTAACATATCCGGAAACGGTTACCGATGTAGCCATCCGGATATTTGGTGCCAGTAAGCCGACCGTTATTACCGACTACAGTGTGAAAATTGCCGGAGCAGAATACAACCTGGTAACACAGGGTTTTGTGTGTCGTTACAACACGCTTAACCTCATTGCTTTCGATCGGAGATCAACTGTACCTTACATCGGGGTTCCGTTTAAATGGTATAATCGGGCTGGCCGAGCATGTGGCCGTGAACCTTGGGTAATCAATAGCTTTGCACCAGCAGAAATGGTAACCGGTAACAATGACGACATCATTGCCTATGTAAATAACATTGCGGCAGGTGATTCAGTCGTGCTCTATACTATAGGTGATGCGGGGTATGCTTCATGGCCGCTTGCTGCTAAAACAAAATTGGGTGAATTGGGTATTAGCATTTCCCAGCTGGATAATCTTCTTCCGGGTGAGCCCGTTGTTATTTTCGGACGCAAAGGCCTGGCGCCCGGATCAGCAACTGTTTTCAGATCAGCACTTGCACCAGCGGATCAGCAAGAACTTTTGGTGAATAAAACCATTACGGGTCGGTATACTTCGGGTATGATGACATCCGTACCCATTGGCCCTGCCTTGCACTGGAAAGAACTTTTTTCAACAGTAAAGCACGTGGAGGCTTTTGATGTGCACCGAATAGATGTGATAGGGGTGAAGCTGAATGGTGATGAAACACTTTTGTTTCCGGATATTCAGGGCAATTTAAATCTGAGTGCCATTGATCCGGTAACGTATCCTAGCCTGAAGCTCCGCTTCAAAGCTGAAGACAATGTTAACCTTACGCCAGCTCAACTTAAAAAATGGATCGTTACCTATGATCCGGTACCCGAGGGCATGTTGATTTTTGAAGGGCCGGGGGCACAACAAGTTTTAGTTGAAGGCCAAACCTGGAAGGGACGCTTTGGTTTTGTGAATATAAGTGATAAGCAATTTACCTCTCCGCTCGATGTGACGTACCAAACTTTTAATACAACAACCCGCACATCAGTTGCGGAAAATTTTTCCATTGCATCTCCAGCACCGGGTGATACAACATGGTTTCAGGTTGAATTTAATTCGTTCGGTAAATCCGGTTTTAATGATGTTGTTGTTTTTGTCAATCAGCGGATCGTGCCGGAGCAATATTATGACAACAATGTTCTTCAGATGAACGAATACCTTCATGTTGTTGATGATCGCTATATACCGGTGATGGATGTAACGATTGATGGCCGCCTGGTAGCCAATGGCGATTTTGTATCACCGAATCCTGTTATTGAAATCCGGTTGTGGGATGAAAACCGCTACCTCTTGAAAGCAGATACCACCAACATCAAACTCTTTCTAACCTATCCGTGTAGTTCGGGTACGTGTATCCCTACGCCAATTTATTTTTCGCGCAGTGATGTTCAATGGTTTGCCGCAACCGCTTCAGCTGATTTTCGAATTGTTTTTAAACCGCGCAATCTCGAAGAAGGTGAATATACGCTGCGGATAAGTGCAGCAGATGCCCGTGGTAATGTGAGCGAAGGTGATTATGAAGTTATGTTTGTGGTTGATTATGCATCCGCGGTATCCATTAGTTATCCGTATCCGAATCCATTTGCATTGAGCACGACTTTCCGTGTCAAAATATCTGGTGAAAAGGAACCGGACTCTTTTTCACTTGTCATGTTGGATGTTAATGGTAAGGTTGTACGTGATCTGAATGATGATAATACTACACCTTTAATTATAGGCACGAATGAAATTTTCTGGGATGGAGCATCGGATAACGGTACTCCTGTTGCTGCTGGTTTGTATCTTTTCCGTCTCGTAATTCTCTACGATGGTCAATCCTATACGAAGTTGGGTAAGGTTGTAGTTGTTCGGTAAGTAAAAAAAAAGACCGATGAACGGTCTTTTTGTATTTAAAATTTTTTCAGTCTAGTGATGATGTCCACCCGGACCATGAACATGTCCGTGCGCTAATTCTTCGGGAGTGGCATTGCGTACTTCCATGATTTCAACCGCAAAATTCAATTCAACACCGGCCAGTGGATGATTGGCATCTACGGTTACGGATTCTAGTCCAACTTCTTTTACCGTAATCACACCACCCTGGTTGGTAGAAAATTGCATTCCGGATTTTACTTCCTGATCACCAAAAGCCGTACGGGGTACTTTTTGAATAAGGGAAGAATCGACTTCACCATATCCTTTAGCAGGTGATATTTTGAGATCGAATTTATCGCCTTTTACTTTTCCTTCCAGGCCTTCTTCCATGCCCATGATCAGGTTACCAGCACCGTGGAGGTAATGTAGCGGATCGCGTCCATCGCTGGAGTCGATAATGGTTCCTTCATTGTCGCGCAGGGTGTAATGAATAGAGGCGACCTTGTCTTTGGTGATTTGCATATACGTCTGTTTTTGATAATTAATATGGGCAGGAATTGAGCTGAGCAAGGAGATGACCAAGCAAAAAGGCTGTCCGGTGAAACAAGTTGTAAAGGTAGAGAAAGTCCGGTTGAGAAAAAAAAGTTCGGGCCCTTTCAGGAGGTGGGCACATATTTCCTAAACCAGCTTTGAATGGTCATTTGCAATACGCCAAAAAAAGCTTCTTTAAAAATTCCTGCCGACATTTTGGATTCTCCGCGGGTGCGGTCGGTAAAAATAATGGGTACTTCTTTTAAGATGAAACCAAATTTCCAGGTCAGAAATTTCATTTCAATCTGGAAGGCATACCCCACAAATTTTATCTGGTCAAGCGGTATGGTTGACAATACTTTTTTCCGATAGCAAACAAAACCGGCTGTTGTATCGCGAATGGGCATGCCGGTGATCAATCGAACATAACTGCTGGCAAAGTACGAAAGTAAGACACGGCCAATCGGCCAGTTTACTACATTCACTCCGGTAGCATACCGCGATCCGATGGCTACATCATTTCCATGCTCCGCACACGACAGGTATAAATTGATCAAGTCCTTGGGATCGTGCGAAAAATCCGCATCCATTTCCAAAATGTAATCATATCCCTTTTGCAGTGCCCAGTGAAATCCGGCAATATAGGCTGTACCCAAACCTTGTTTACCGGGTCGCCTGACCATGTGAAGTTTCGTTTCTGCGGCAGTGTTGTAGCCTTCCTGAAGTTCTTCCACAATTTCCGGTGTGCCATCCGGAGAGTTATCATCAACAATGAGAATATGAAAATCTTTCGGCAGGCCAAAAACGGCATCAATAATGGAACGGATATTTTCACGCTCCTTATAGGTAGGTATAATAACAATAGCGTTGCTCAAATGCCTGTTGGGTTGTTAACAAATCTAGAAAAAGTATAAATCTAAACAATCGATTCCGGATGGGTATGTAGTGTTTTAGACGAATTAACCCAATTCATCTACCCACCAGTATACGGCCAGACTTTGAAAGCAGCAAACTCTGTCTAAATCCCGTTCATTATCTATCCGGCAAGGGAAATTACTTCTCGAAACTTCCTCGTTTTTATTTAATTTCGCCCCACTAAAACAGTAGTATTTCTCCTATTTGTATACCATCATGAGCCAGAACAGACCTATTTCATCATTTATTGAAAAGCATTACCTGCACTTCAATGCCGCAGCCCTGGTAGATGCAGCCAAAGGCTATAAAAAACATATTGCCGATGGAAAAAAAATGCTGGTATCCCTGGCCGGAGCCATGAGTACGGGCGAACTCGGAATCAGCTTTGCTGAAATGATCCGTCAGGATAAAGTGCACATCATTTCCTGCACGGGGGCTAACCTCGAAGAAGATATCATGAACCTGGTGGCGCACTCACACTATAGAAGAATTCCGAACTACCGTGATCTGACGCCAGAACAGGAGTGGGATTTGTTGCAAAATCATTTGAACCGCGTTACGGATACCTGTATACCCGAAGAAGAAGCATTCCGGAGATTACAGGCACATTTGTTTAAAGTGTGGAAGGATGCAGAGGATAAGGGTGAGCGTCTGTTCCCGCATGAGTTCATGTTCCGCATGATTAACAGCGGTGATTTGAAACAATATTACGAGATCGATCCGAAGAATTCGTGGATGATTGCAGCAGCCGAACGTAATATGCCAATGGTAGTACCCGGATGGGAAGACTCTACCATGGGAAATATTTTTGCTTCCTACGTACTTACCGGTGAACTGAAGGCCTCTACCATGAAAAGTGGAATTGAATATATGGTTTGGCTGGCCGACTGGTATACCAACAATGCTGGTAACGATGGAATCGGATTTTTCCAGATTGGTGGTGGTATTGCTGGTGACTTCCCGATTTGTGTGGTGCCGATGCTGCACCAGGATCTGGAGCGCGATGGGGTGCCGTTCTGGAGCTACTTCTGCCAGATCAGTGATTCAACAACCAGTTATGGTTCTTATTCCGGAGCTGTTCCCAATGAAAAAATTACATGGGGTAAACTGAGCATCGATACACCCAAGTTTATTGTTGAGAGTGATGCTACCATTGTGGCGCCCCTGATCTTCGCCTATATTCTGGATATGTAAATCACTGTTCCTCTCCGGGGGAGAGGAACTTCGTAACTATTTTTCTTCTCCCCCGGAGAAGGCTAAGGGCTGATGCATGAATCTTGATCAATCATTACGTACGGAAATACAAAAAGCACTCACTGCACTCTTTAATCAAACGGTAGACCATGTGCAGTTGCAACCCACCAACCAGGAGTTTGAAGGTTCGCATACACTGGTTTGTTTTCCGCTTGCAAAAATTTCAAAGAAGGGACCCGAAGAAACGGCACGTCTGATTGGTGAATACTTGGTAACGCATACTGGCTTTGTTAGCCGGTTTAATGTGGTGAAGGGATTTTTGAATCTTGTTATAGCCGATCGTGTATGGATGGAGGTATTCCATTCCATTTATGCCAATAAGAATTTTGGCAACCTTCCTGCCAACGATCAGGAAATTATGATCGAGTATTCGTCACCGAATACCAACAAGCCGTTGCACCTCGGTCATTTGCGTAATAATTTTCTCGGTTACGCTGTCGCAGAAATTTATAAAGCATTAGGCTACACTGTTCATAAAGTTCAAATCATCAACGACCGCGGCATCCACATTTGCAAAAGTATGGCAGCCTGGAAGTTGTTCGGAAAGGGTGAGACTCCGCACAGCAGCGGTATCAAGGGCGATCACCTTGTTGGGAAGTATTATGTGGAGTTTGATAAAAACCTGAAAGCTCAGGTTAAAGACTTGATTCAGCAAGGTGTGAGTGAAGCAGATGCCGAGAAGCAAGCACCCATCATGCAACTTGCTATTGATATGTTGCGCAAGTGGGAAGCAAAAGATCCGGAAACGGTTCACTTGTGGAAGACCATGAACGGTTGGGTGTATGAAGGTTTTGGCAGCACCTACAAACGCATGGGCGTTGATTTTGATAAATTGTATTATGAATCTGAAACCTATCTGTTAGGGAAAAACGAAGTGTTGCGCGGACTGGACAACGGTGCATTCTTTAAAAAAGATGATGGCTCCGTGTGGGTTGACCTGACTTCCGATGGACTCGATCAGAAAGTATTGCTCCGTTCGGATGGTACTTCGGTATACATGACGCAGGATATTGGTACAGCGATTTTACGCTTTCGTGATTTCCCGAAGATCAGCCGGCAAGTGTATACGGTTGGCAATGAACAGGAGTATCACTTCAAAGTCTTATTCCTGATTTTGGCCAAGCTGGGATATGCATGGGCGAAGGAATGCTATCACCTTTCGTATGGCATGGTGGATTTGCCAACCGGTAAAATGAAATCACGGGAAGGTACCGTAGTAGATGCCGATGACCTGATGCAGGAAATGGTGGATGAGGCAGAGAAGCAATCGCGTGAGCTTGGAAAGATTGAAGAGGCAACAGATCAGCAAATCAAAGAGCTTTCAGAAATGATTGGCTTGGGGGCATTGAAGTTTTTCTTGTTGAAAGTTGATCCAAAGAAACGCATGCTCTTCGATCCGAATGAGTCCATTCAGTTGCAAGGTCATACCGGTCCGTTCATACAATACACACATGCACGCATCCGCGCGATTATCCGCAAAGCAGAAACGATGGGCATTTCACCAGACGAAGGATACTGGAAGAACGTTAATTCACTTGAGCCAGCTGAACGTGAAGTCATCTTTTTGATCAGCAATTACATTCACAAGCTGAATGAAGCAGCACGCGATTATTCTCCAGCGGTAATTGCAAACTTTGCTTTCGACCTGGCGAAGGGGTATAATCAGTTTTATCAGTCCATTCCAATCTTTAATGAAGCCGATCAGGACAAGCTGAAATTCCGTATCGCGTTTTCATCGGTTGTTGCAGATGTGATCAAACGTGCCATGGCCGTATTGGGCATTCAGGTTCCGGAAAGGATGTAAGCCGGTTCATAGTCTTTGCAAGCGAACATTCTTATCTTGTTGGTGTTATAGTAGCAAACCGAAATAGTATGAAAATTTTAAGTGTATTGTTTTTTCTTTCTTTTATCACGCCCATGAATTCCCTTTATGATTTTAAAATTCCGTCCATTGACGGTCAGGTGATTGATTTTAAAAGTTATCAGGGCAAAACGCTGTTAATTGTAAATACAGCTTCTCAATGCGGATATACACCCCAGTATGCCGAATTGCAAAAGTTGCATGAGATGTATGGCAACAAAATCACTATCCTCGGTTTTCCGGCTAACAACTTTGGCGGGCAGGAACCGGGCACCAATGCCGAAATCAGTTCTTTCTGTCAGAAGAATTACGGGGTGACCTTCCAGATGTTTGAAAAAATTTCCGTGAAGGGAAATGATCAACATCCCTTGTTTCAATACCTCAAAGAGAAAACAGGAAAAGAACCTTCCTGGAATTTTTGTAAGTACCTGATTAAGCCTGACGGCACGGTTAAATTTTTTGCTTCTGGCGTTAAGCCGATGGATAAGCAAATTATTGATGAACTTTAGTGACGCGTGAGGAGGTTATGAAATTGATCAAACGGAAAATTATTATCACGGGCACAGTAATATTGGTAGGTATGGGATTAGCAGCATTTCTTTCAGGTAAGTTATCGTCTTCAAAAGGTACTCGTCAGGTTTCCGGATCTTTTTACGATTTTAAGGTAAATGCGCTGGAAGGTGGAGAGATCGACTTTTCAACATTTAAAGGAAAGTATGTGCTCATCGTCAATACAGCTTCGAAATGTGGTTATACTCCACAGTATGCCGAGCTGGAAAAACTTCATGGGCAGTTTGGTGATAACGTAGCAGTATTGGGGTTTCCGGCCAATAATTTCTTATGGCAGGAGCCGGGCTCGAACGAAGAAATCGCCACATTTTGCCAAAAGAATTACGGGGTGACCTTTCAAATGTTTGAAAAACTTTCCGTGAAGGGAAGAGACCAGCATCCGCTCTACAAATGGCTGGAAGCAAAATCAGGCAAAGCACCTTCGTGGAATTTTTGCAAGTACCTGATTGATAGAGATGGTGCGGTCGTGGGGTTTTATCCTTCGAAGGTTAGTCCACTCGATGCTCAAATAATAGATGTTCTAAGCAAGTGAGTTCTGTAAAAATCTGGATTAAAGCCTTTCGCTTGCGCACGCTACCACTGGCGTTGTCGAGTATTGCCATGGGTGGATTTCTGGCCTCATCGGCAGGGGCCTTTCAATGGCGTATTTTTCTCTTGTGCGTTTCCACAACCATTTTTCTTCAGATACTTTCTAATCTTGCCAACGATTATGGCGACTCCATACATGGTGCGGACAGTAATGATCGGAAGGGTCCGAGCCGGGCGGTGCAGTCGGGTGCGATCTCAAAAGAGCAAATGCGCAATGCAGTCATTTTTTTTACTATACTTTGTCTCGCAAGTGGCATCATTCTTTTGTTTGTTGCCTTCGGTTGGGATTGGCGTGCATTTCTTTTCTTCCTCGGCCTTGGCGTATTAAGTATACTCGCGGCCATTGCCTATACTGTTGGCCGCAAGCCGTATGGCTATATTGGTTTAGGCGATATTTCCGTGTTGATTTTTTTTGGATTGGTAGGTGTGCTGGGATCGTATTATCTATTCACTCAACACATCAGCGGTTATGAAATACTGCCAGCCTTAAGCTGCGGATTGTTTTCTATCGGGGTGTTGAACGTGAATAACATTCGCGACATCGAATCCGATCGTAAAGCTGGTAAGTATTCCATTCCGGTACGCATAGGAAGGGAGAAGGCAGTGTTGTACCATTGGTTCTTGTTGGTGGCTGGAATCTCTGCTGCCGCGTTGTATAGTTTCCTGCATTTCACATCAGTTTGGCAATTTCTTTTCCTCCTGAGCCTTCCGTTGTTTATTAAAAATGGAATGGCGGTGAGCCGGAAGTCATCGCATGAATTGGATCCTTACCTGAAGCAAATGGCGCTCTCCACGCTGTTGTTTGTTCTCCTTTTTGGATTGGGCATGCTGCTTTCCTGAAGCCTGTCGAAAACATGATATAAATCACCTTTTTCAATGACACCCCTCAGCGGAGGCGGGCTCATCTCCATGTACTTTTGGTTCATCATCCCCGAAAGTCATGAAAAAAATTCTGGTTCCCTGCGATTTTTCCGAACAAGCTATCAATGCTTTTCGGTTCGCGCTGGACATCGCCACGCAGGCAAAGGGCGAAGTTCACCTGGTAAATGTTATTGAACTTCCGGTCATGCACGATACTGTATTGATGCCCGTGATGACCTTTGAAGAAACGTTGTTAAAAGAATTGGGCGAAAGTGCAGAAAAACGTTTCAAGAAACTTACCGACAAGCCGAAGGCTGAAGGTAAAAAAGTTAAGCACACGGTTTTATTCGGTCCCACCAGTAGAATGTTGCTCGACTACATCACCGAGCAAAACATCGACCTGGTACTGATGGGTACCCATGGTGCCAGTGGACTGCGTGAATTGCTTATCGGATCGAATGCTGAAAAAATTGTACGCCATTCGCCTGTACCAGTGATTGCAGTAAAGAAATATCCGAAAAACGGAAGCATAAAAAATATTGTCTTCCCCAACACACTGGATACCGAACATCAGGAGGATTTGGTGATGAAAGTAAAAGCCTTACAGAATTTCTTTAAAGCAACGTTGCACATTGTCTGGGTTAACACCCCGGGTAATTTTACGCGCGATGCTGTTACACGCGATCGCCTCACTGCATTTGCCAGACGTTTCATGTTTAAAGATTTCACTATTAATGTTTATAATGATCCATATGAAGAATCAGGCATCATCAATTTTGCTCACCATGTAGATGCAGACTTGATTGCTATGGGAACGCATGGACGAAAAGGGCTGGCACATGTACTCAGTGGCAGTGTTGCCGAGGATGTGGTGAACCATGTCGATTGTCCTATCTGGACGTATTCAATCAAGAAAGATTAATCAATAGATTTTCGTTAATAGTCAGCCAGCTCAGATTACAATGGAGGTAGTTCTTGACCAAGATATAAAATGTTATCACTGCGGACAGGCATGTGAGGATACCTTGTGGATGGAGGATAAGGCATTTTGTTGCCACGGTTGTAAAACCGTTTTTGAAATTCTAAGCGCCAACGATTTATGTGAATATTATGATCTGGATAAAAATCCCGGTATTCAGCTGAAACAAATCAGCGAAGAAACCTATGCATACCTCGATGAAAAGGATATTCGCAGAAAAACTGTAGAATTTGACTCCGATTCATTTTCACGTGTTCGGTTTTATATTCCGGCCATACACTGTGTTTCCTGCATCTGGTTGCTGGAGAATCTTCAAAAACTTAACACCGGTGTTCTACGCTCGGAAGTAAATTTTGCGCGTAAATCAGTTACGCTAGACTTTAATCCTGAGAAAGTAAAATTAAGTGGCGTGGCCCGATTGCTGGCATCGTTAGCGTATGCGCCACAGATTAGTTTGGAGCAGGAGGCCACTGTATCAGTTAGCAGCAATAAATCATTAGTCATAAAACTTGCGGTAGCGGGTTTCTGCTTTGGTAACATTATGCTTTTCAGTTTTCCGGAATACCTGGGACTGGATCAGGGTGACGAATCATTGAAGTTTACGTTTTCGTGGCTGAATGTGGTGCTATCCATTCCGGTATTTTTTTATTCCGGGTTTGATTATTTCCGTTCGGCCTGGAAGAGTTTTGAGCAACGGCAAATCAATATTGATGTTCCCATTGCCGTAGGACTATTGGCACTGTTTGCACGCAGCATCTGGGACATAGTTTCTGGTTTCGGTCCGGGTTATCTGGATTCGTTCACCGGCTTGGTTTTCTTTTTATTGATCGGACGTTGGTTTCAAAGTAAAACGTATGAAAGCCTGGCGTTTGATCGTGATTTTAAATCCTATTTTCCCTTGGCGATTCACAAGCTGATGGGCCTTGAATGGAAACCGGTTGTGATCTACGATTTGAAAAAGGGAGATCAAATCCGAATACGCAATATGGAAATCATTCCAGCCGATAGTTTACTGCTGGATGCTGAAGCGTTTATCGATTACAGTTTTGTTACAGGCGAGTCTCGTCCGGTAAAAGTAAAACTAGGCGAATTGGTATATGCCGGTGGCAGATTAATCGGGCAACCGGTAACAATGGTAGTAGATAAGAAAACTTCACAAAGTCACCTCACCAGTTTATGGAATCATGCTGCTTTTCAAAAAGTTGAAGAGAGTAAGTATAAAAAAATAATTGACCGCGCGGCACGAAGATTTACCTGGATTGTATTGGGCATTGCCGTCATTACAGCAGGCTATTGGTATGCTGTAGATCCTTCACAAATGTGGTTGATTATTACTTCTGTACTCATGGTGGCGTGCCCCTGCGCATTGGCGCTGGCTGCACCGTTTACGTATGGAAATATGTTGCGTGTATTCGGTAAAAATAATTTTTACCTGAAGAATGCTGATGTGATAGAACGGTTGGCCACGATAAACGCTGTGGTGTTTGATAAGACAGGCACAGTAACACACGGTCAATCGCCCGATGTGCAATGGGAAGGTGACCTGAACGATAACCAACTGGGCTGGATAAAAGTGCTCACCAGTTATTCCACTCATCCACTGAGTAATGTCATTACGAAATCAATTCGCAAACCGGGCATTGGTGAAGTAACAAAATTCAAAGAGTTTCCTGGAAAAGGAATTGAAGGTGAAATAGATGGAAGTATTATTAAGATCGGATCACCGGCCTTTACAGGATTTACAGGTACGCTCGATGACATGTCTTCCAAAGTTTTTGTATCGATCAATCAGGAAGTGAAAGGATATTTTACGATTACGACTTCCATACGGAAGGATATTAAAAATATGTTGAGCCGATTGGGTGGAGTGTGCGCTGCGTTACTTTCGGGGGATAACGAAGCAGACAAAGCGCGCATGGGGGGGTTATTCCACCCATCGGTTCAGCTACTTTTTAATCAGAGTCCACATGATAAACTGGACTTCATTCGCAAGTTGCAATTGGAAGAAAAGAAGGTGATGATGCTGGGCGATGGATTAAATGACTCCGGAGCGCTGAAACAAAGCGATGTAGGCATTGCGGTAACGGATGATACCGGAGTTTTTACACCGGCTTGTGATGGAATTTTGCAAGGCGATAAAATTAGCTCCCTGGATAAATTCATGCAATTAGCCAAAGCGTCAACTATAATTTTAAAAACAGGGTTTGTGATTTCATTCCTGTACAATGCCATCGCCTTAAGTTTTGCAGTAACCGGTCACCTTACGCCTTTAGTTGCGGCCATCCTCATGCCGATCAGCAGCATCAGCGTTGTGGTGTTTACTACGGTTGCCGTCAACTGGGTTGCCAATCATAAACTGAATGCTGCAACCTCGCTAGATTATCGTGTAACAACCGGTTCTAATTTATATCAGACCAAACCCGTAACCACATTTTAAACATGGGCATTATCGTCATACTCATTCTTATCAGCTTAACCATTGCTATTGTATTCCTGGCAATATTTTTCTGGAATATGAAGAGTGGGCAGTATGACGATACCTATACACCATCTATCCGCATGCTGTTTGAAGACAAAAAGAAAAAGGAGTGACAGCCATGGCCTGCGTAGATGACTTGATAAAAAAGTATGATGTTCCGGTTCCACGGTATACCAGTTATCCGACTGTTCCTTTTTGGGATGTTGATCACTTCACTTCCGATCAGTGGATTCAAGCTGTAAAGCGTTCGTTCGATGAATCGAATGACACAAAAGGTATCAGTTTATATATTCATCTTCCCTTCTGTGAAAGTCTGTGTACCTATTGTGCCTGCAATACACGCATCACTAAAAATCACAATGTTGAGGATCCCTACAACCAAGCCGTATTTGCTGAATGGCGCATGTATCAGGATGTCGTAAAAAAAACTCCCGTTATCCGGGAACTTCACCTGGGTGGAGGCACCCCTACTTTTTTTAGCCCAGAGCACTTAAAAGAGTTGCTGGTGCCGATTCTGCAAGATGCTTTTATTCATGATGACCACGAATTCAGTTTTGAGGGACATCCGAACAACACAACGGCCGAGCATTTACAAATGTTGTACAGCTTAGGCTTTTCACGGGTGAGTTATGGTGTTCAGGATCTTGATCCGAAAGTTCAGCTGGCCGTACACCGCATTCAACCTTTCGAAAACCTTGAACGCGTTACCCGCCAGAGTCGTACCATTGGCTACCGGTCAGTCAGTTTTGATTTGATCTATGGCCTGCCATACCAGACAACAGATACAATCACACACACCGTTGAAAAAATTATTTCATTACGACCCGATCGCATTGCGTTTTATAGTTATGCGCATGTTCCCTGGATAAAACCAGGTCAACGTGGGTATGAAGATGCTGACCTTCCAACGGATGTGGAGAAAAGAAGCCTTTACGAAACAGGAAGGCGACTTTTTAAAGATGCAGGATACCTCGATATCGGTATGGATCATTTTGCCCTTCCTTCCGATACCCTCGCCATGGCCCGGCAGGAGGGAAGATTGCATCGGAATTTTATGGGCTACACCACTACACAAACAGACCTGCTGATTGGCCTGGGTACTTCCGCTATTAGTGATGCAAAGTATGCCTACGCACAGAATTTGAAAAGTGTGGAAACTTATCAGGATGCCCTTGCAACTGGAAAGCTTGCAATTTGGAAAGGGCACATTCAAACGGAAGCAGATTTGTTGTTGCGCAAGTGCATTCTGGAAATTGCCTGCAAGGGGGAATTAGACGGAGAATTGATGCGTCAGGCTGTTACCCACGATATACTCTCTACGTTGTCTGTAATGAGCTCAGAGGGTTTGGTGGATTTGACAGTAAAAGGATTAAGAGTAACAGAGATTGGACGGATATTCATTCGCAATATCTGTAGTGTTTTCGATCAGCGCCTGCAGCGAGAGGCAGGCTCAACTACGCTGTTCAGTAAAGCGATTTGATTCATCACTATTTTCAAAAAGTGTTTTGCGTTTTGAGGTAAATCATGAAGCCTTTGTGATCAGGATCATAAGGGCTTTTTGATGTAGCAGATACCTTGCTCCTGGAAATAAGCAACAAGAATGCTTAGGCTCACCTACTCAACCATAAATAAACTATGAAAAAGTTAATCATCACCATCATTTCGCTGGCCCTGTTGGCGGCATGCGCGCCTGATAAGCCCAAAATGGGCGAGGACGAATCGTATGAAGAGATTCATGGAAAATCTAAAAACGCTGTAGCCGAAATAGCCGACCCAACGAAAGGTCTTGGGCAGGTAAAAAGTGTTACACTGAACACTCCGTTAGAACAGGAGCGGATTGGCCGCGGCAAGGCTATTTATGAAATGAAATGTTCAGCGTGCCATAAACTGGATGATATGCGGGTTGTTGGTCCCGGCTGGAAAGACATTACCAAGAAGCGGAAACCAGAGTGGATCATGAATATGATTACCAATGTCGATATGATGTTGGATCAGGATCCCGAAGCACAAAAATTACTGGAGCTATGCCTGATGCGCATGCCGAACCAGAATGTTTCCATTGGCGATGCACGCGACATACTTGAATTCATGCGCCAGAACGATGGCGAAAAATAGATCAACCAAACCTTTAAACATATGAAACATTTAATTTTTATAGGTGTGTTGCTGGCATTGTTTTCATGCAGCCAGCAGCAATCTACCGCAACGGAAAACTCGTCTGCTAACGAACCCGGGGGAGGTCAATCTTCTGTTCAGGATAATACCTCTGAGCCTGATGTTGTGCATGTAGCTGTTGGCTCTCCTGATCACACAACATTGGTTACGGCATTGAAAGCAGCTGAATACGTAGATGCACTCTCGAATGCCGGACCGTTTACAGTATTTGCTCCTACCAATGCAGCTTTTACAAAACTACCAACCGGCACTGTGGAAGGCTTGTTAAGGCCGGACAGTAAGGATGCATTGCGTAATATTTTGGAGTATCATGTTTTCGTTGGGGTAATCAAGGAAGATTATATTCAGGATGGCATGACCCTTAATCAGGTAAACCTGGATAATGTTACCCTCAACAAAAAGGATGGAAAGATCACCGTCAACGGTGCCAATGTACTGGGTGTAGTCAAGGCATCCAACGGTATCGTGTATGTTATCGATGCCGTATTACTTCCTCCGGATAAAAAATAGTTAATCACTTTGCGGAAAAAATATTATGAAGACAAAAGCAAACTTTTTTCAATTGTTATTGATACTGATCGGTTCGGCCATCGTATTCAATAGTTGCAAGCCAAAAGGCCCGGCTGATGTAGCCATGGGCGATGCAGCCTCGAAAGTCTATGTTGCCCCGGGCAAATACGATGAGTTCTACAATTTCGTATCCGGTGGATTCAATGGTCAGATGAGTGTGTACGGCATTCCGTCAGGCCGGTTGTTCAGAATAATACCTGCGTTCTCTGTAAATCCTGAAAGTGGTTATGGATTTAGTGAGGAGACGAAGCCCATGCTGAACACTTCGCACGGTTTTGTTCCCTGGGATGATCTCCATCACCCCGCACTGTCAACAACCAAAGGTGAACATGATGGCCGCTGGGTATTTGGCAACGCAAACAATACACCACGCGTGGCACGCATTAGTCTCAAAACATTCCGAACAGAAGAAATCATTGAGCTTCCCAATAGTGGTGGCAATCATTCTTCTCCTTTTATTACAGAGAATACCGAGTATGTTGTGGCTGGAACGCGGTTCAGTGTACCAATGGGTAATAAAGATGTTCCGATCAGTTCCTATAAAGAAAATTTTAAAGGTTCAATTAGTTTCATAAAAGTTGATCCGCAAACCGGGCGGTTAAGCATCGCTTTTCAGTTGCGTACTCCAGGTTTTAACTACGACCTGAGCCGCGCAGGGAAAGGCCCTTCACATGGCTGGTTTTTCTTTTCGTGCTATAACACTGAACAAGCGTACACTTTGTTGGAAGTTAATGCTTCGCAGAAAGATAAGGATTTCATTATGGCTGTAAACTGGAAGAAGGCCGAGGAATACCTTGCGCAGGGTAAAGGAAAAAAAGAAAAGACGCGCTATGCACACAACGTGTATGATGAGAAAACACATTCGGCAACCTCTACCATTGAAGAAGAAGTAACAATTTTGGATGTACTGGAATTACCGGATATTGTTTACTTCATTCCTTGCCCCAAGTCGCCACACGGTTGCGATGTTGATCCTTCCGGTGAATACATTGTGGGAAGTGGTAAACTGGCAGCCGTCATGCCGGTATTTTCCTTCAGCAAAATTCAAGCGGCCATCGCCAATAAAGATTATGAGTCTGACTTCAGTGGCATACCGGTATTAAAATATGAATCTGCCTTGCATGGTGAAGTAAAAAAACCAGGACTTGGTCCGTTGCATACCGAGTTTGATGAAAAAGGAAATGCGTACACATCCTTCTTTGTTTCTTCTGAAATTGTAAAATGGAATGTGAAAACATTGGAAGTATTGGATCGGGTACCGACTTATTATTCCATTGGTCACCTGAGCGTTCCCGGTGGACCAACGGCTAAGCCACATGGTAAGTATGTGATTGCGTACAACAAAATCACCAAAGATCGTTACCTGCCTACCGGACCTGAGCTAACACAGTCTGCTCAATTATATGATATTTCCGGTGATAAAATGAGACTCCTACTCGACTTTCCTACAACCGGTGAGCCGCATTATGCTGAAGCTATTCCGGCAAGTCTTGTTCAACCGAATTCAGTAAAGTTCTATAAAATTGAAGAGAACCAACATCCTTATGCTGCCAAAGGAGAAGGCCAGGCAAGAGTTGAGCGAAAAGGGAATCAGGTGCATGTGTACATGACGGCCATTCGCTCGCACTTAACCCCCGATAACATTGAAGGCGTTAAGGTGGGTGATGAAGTTTATTTTCATGTTACAAATCTGGAACAAGACTGGGATGTTCCGCATGGTTTTGCAATCCGTGGTGCAACGAATGCTGAGATATTAATTATGCCGGGTGAAACACAAACCTTGAAGTATAAACCAGAGGCAACAGGGGTTATACCATTTTATTGTACTGACTTCTGTTCTGCGCTCCATCAGGAAATGTCAGGATACTTGCGTGTATCGCCTGCCGGAAGTAACACGCCATTGAAATTTTCAACCGGAGTGATTGAAAGCCCGTCTCCTGGAGCAGGCAGGTAGATCACATATTTCATAGTTTACAGGTTGAAAGTGCCCCGATCCCAACCGCGATTGGGACGGGGCTTACTTAAAAATTAAAGATGAAAAATCTCACACCGTTATCACGCCTTCTGATTGCACTATCAACGCTCCTGATGGTGGCAGCTTATTTTGTCCCGCTCTGGCAAATTCTGATGTGGGCACCCCAATATCCGGAAGGTCTGGAAATGAAAATCTGGATTAATAACATCACCGGTGATGTGAAAATTATCAGTGCGCTCAATCACTACATTGGCATGCGGCACATTGAGGTGAGTATGTTTCCGGAATTTCAGTATATGATTTACATCGTTGGAGCTTTGATTGGTGTTGGGTTGGTGACAAGTTTCATCAACAGACGTAGTATGGTCGTTATCTATACAGTATTGATTGTTGCATGTGGTATTGGAGCGTTGGTTGATTTTTACATGTGGGGTTACGATTACGGCCATAACCTTGATCCCACAGCACCCATTGTCGTTCCGGGTATGTCGTACCAACCACCGTTGATTGGGACCAAACAATTGTTGAATTTCACTGCGTTCTCAGGTCCCGATATTGGTGGCTGGATTTTTATGGCAGCCGGATTATTGGCCGTTGGAACACTTGGTTATGAGTTCTACTTATCCCGAAAAAAATCATGACTCGAAATCAACTCCTAATCATCGGAATATTTCTTTTCGCTTGTAGCGTGAAGCCTGAACCTATTCAGTATGGAAAAGATGGTTGCTTTACCTGCAAAATGACCATCATGGATAAGCGGTTTGGCGGAGAAGTTGTCAGTACAAAAGGAAAAGTTTTCAAATTTGATGATGCAAACTGCATGATTGGTTTTCTGAATTCCGGTTATCTTGAAGAAGCGAATATTGCCCATCGCCTGGTGATTGATTTTAATACACCGGAGAAACTCGTAATGGCTGAGAACGCATTTTACATTAAGTCCGATCAGCTCAAAACGCCCATGGCCAGTCAGGTTGCTGCCTTTGAAGAAAAGTCGAAAAGTGATTCTTTCAAGAAAGAATTCAATGGTATTTACCTGACTTGGGGTGAGGTTGTAACACAGTTTAAATGATCTTGATAAAGTGATGACAGTCAAAAAATGACAAACCGACTTTTTTTATATGGTACTATATTCTTTTGCTTAGCCATTCAGGTAGGCGTTGCTAAAACAATCATTGTCAACCCTAGTGGTACTGTGCGCAGCATCAAAGATGCCATCAATTTGGCGCAAAATGGTGATACTATTCTCGTCATGCGTGGGGTTTATCGCGAAGGCAATATCATATTGGAAAAATCTATTGTACTGCGCGGTGATAATTTTCCCGTGCTGGATGGTGAAAATAAGTATGAGATCATGACCATTCATGCCAATGGTGTTGTGGTAACAGGATTTGCCTTTAAGGATACAGGCGTTGCCAGCGTAAATGATTTAGCTGCTGTTAAAGTGTTGGACTCAAAGCATGTGAAAATTGTAGGAAATCAATTCAACAATACTTTTTTTGGAATATACCTCGCCAACACTACCAGGTCGTGGATTGAAAATAACCAGCTACAAGCTAACGCAGAAGCCGAGCATCAAATGGGCAATGGCATTCATTTGTGGAAATGTGATCAGATCACAATTAACAACAATAGTATCCGAGGACACCGGGATGGTATTTATTTTGAATTTGTAACCAATTCACTGATTACAAATAATCATAGTGATCGGAATTTGCGTTATGGATTGCATTTTATGTTCTCGCACAATGATGAGTACCGGGACAATACGTTCATTAATAACGGTGCCGGAGTTGCCGTAATGTATACAAAAAATGTAACTATGATCGGCAACCACTTTGAACACAACTGGGGCTCATCGGCCTACGGCTTGTTGTTGAAAGATATTCGCGACAGTCATGTGAATAATAACACCTTCATTCAAAACAGCACGGCCATATTCATGGAAGGTACCAGCCGTACCCAGTTTAAAGAGAATGTTTTTTCAAGAAATGGTTATGCTGTGAAACTCCAGGCAAGTTGTGATGACAATACGTTTGAAAGAAATAATTTCTCAGCCAATACATTTGATATTGCGACCAATGGTAATATGGTGCTCAATACGCTTTCCAATAATTATTGGGACCGATACGAGGGGTACGATATGAACAGAGATGGAATTGGTGATGTGCCCTTCCGCCCTGTGAGTATGTATGCTATGATTGTGGAGCGAATTCCTACAGCGGTGCTGCTGTGGAGAAGCTTTTTAGTTTTTTTGATGGACCGGGCTGAGAAAGCCATTCCGGTTATGACTCCGGAGAATTTAAAAGATGAATCACCTTCCATGCGACCACATGATATCCATTTACCAGGTAAATAAGAATTTCGGAAAGCTCCATGCTTTGAGCGGAGTTTCACTTGAGTTGAAGGGAGGGAAATCCTATGCGCTGATTGGTCCAAATGGTTCGGGTAAGACAACACTGATTAAGAGTATCTTGGGTATGGTGGTGCCTACTTCCGGTGAAATTATTTTTGACGGCAAGAGCATACGTAACGACTGGAAGTACCGCGAGAAGATTGGATACATGCCACAGATTGGTCGCTATCCTGATAATATGCGTATTGGACAGTTGATCGATATGATGCAGAATATCCGGACGGCTGATATTCCCATGGATGAAGAGTTGATTGACGCCTTTAAACTTTATAAAATTTATGATAAACGCATGCACGCCATGTCGGGTGGTACACGGCAGAAGGTGAGCGCGGCATTGGCATTCCTCTTCAAACCTCCTGTTCTGATTCTGGATGAACCGACTGCAGGTCTTGATCCCGTTTCAGTAGAAGTACTCAAAGAAAAAATAATTCGCGAAAAGCAAGCGGGCAAGTTGCTGCTGATTTCATCACATATCCTGAGTGATCTTGATGAGTTATCCACGGAAGTGGTCTATATTTTTGAAGGAAAAGTTCAGTACAATAATTCCATTGAATCCCTGAAAGAAGAGACTGGAGAAAAACGATTGGGTAAAGCCATTGCCTGCATGATCAATCAAAAAGAATTACTGGCTTCTGTAAGCGAATGATATGACACGTGTAATCAAATATGTTTTCTATGATATTCTGCGTACACGGTTTATTCTGCTGTACACTATTTTTCTTTTTGTGAGTACAATGGCCATGTACCAACTGGATAGTGATTCCGGAAAAGTTGTGCTCAGTTTAGTAAATATTGTACTGATGGTGGTTCCGTTGGTCAGTATTGTCTTTACCACCATTCACTTTTTTAACTCCTACGAGTTCATTGAATTAATGCTGGCACAGCCGATTAATCGCAGTGTTATATTCTTAAGCGAATACGTGGCTGTCGCGTTTTCTCTTTGTTTTGCTTATATCGCTGGTGTGGGCATTCCTATTGCCATGTATGGTTTTAATCCGGGTGGCATTACCTTGCTTTTTACGGGTACCATGTTGACGATGGTGTTTGTATCCCTTGCCTTTTTTTCTTCTGTGCTCACGCGCGATAAGGCAAAGGCTATTGGTATAGCACTACTGTTCTGGTTTTATTTTTCCCTGATTTATGACGGATTGTTATTGTGGGTGGTTTATACCTTTAGTGAATATCCGTTAGAGAAAGTGACCGTGGGATTGGTGGCCCTGAACCCGGTTGATCTTGCCCGCATCATGATGTTGTTGACGCTGGATATCTCTGCATTAATGGGATATACAGGAGCATTTTACAAAGATTTTTTCGGAAGCTACGTGGGCATGACCTTTTCGGTCACTATTTTATTTCTATGGATTTTGCTGCCCTTGTTAGGCTCATTACGCATTTTCAGTAAGAAGGATTTGTAACGTATAGGATATGAATGATATTCGAAATCGTGAGGATATAAAAGTGCTTGTTGATACTTTTTATGAAAAAGTAAAGGAAGACGCCTTGCTTGCTCCGGTTTTCAGCCATGTTGATTGGCCGACACACTTACCTGTTATGTACGATTTCTGGGCTTCCATGCTGTTGGGCGACTTAACCTATCGGGGTAATCCATTTCAAAAACATATTGATCTTCCGATTCAGGCGATTCATTTTGACCAATGGCTGGTTTTGTTTCAGAAAACTGTAGACGAAAAATTTTCAGGCGACAAGGCAGATGAAGTGAAAGCACGCGCCCGGAGCATTGCTGGAGTTTTTCAGTATAAGTTGGGCATACTGAAGTGAATTTTTCTCATGAAAGTAATTGATGAATGGCCATCGGCTTGCATGAAACTTTTCTTATCATTGATGTTGAAATGATCTATTATGAGAATTGTTTTTATTTGTGGTTCATGGGTTGCAAGTTTTATTGTTGGTGCCCAGGATTTCAATAGAACATTGCATGTGTGTGTCGATCACACACAGGAAAATCTCTTCACCAACAATATTGAAGGTCCGGCTTTTGATAAAAAGGGAAACCTGTACGTGGTAAATTTTCAAAAAGATGGAACCATTGGTCTGGTGAAACCTTCAGGTGAGGTGAAGCTTTTTCTTACATTACCAGAGGGCAGTACTGCCAACAGCATTAAGTTTGATCGGAAAGGTGATATGTACCTCGCAGACTTTACAGGGCACAATGTCCTGAAGGTTGATATGAAAACAAAGCAGGTAAGTGTTTATGTACACAGCAATGAATTCAATCAACCCAATGATCTTTGTATAAACAGAAAGGATCAATTGTTTGCTTCTGATCCAAACTGGAAGGAGGGTACAGGTAAAATCTGGCGTATCGATGCAGGAGGTAAAGCAACATTGTTAACTGATAAAATGGGCACAACAAATGGCATTGAGTTAAGTCCGGATGAGAAAATACTATACGTGAATGAAAGTGTGCAGCGTAAAATATGGGCCTTTGATGTGGACGAAAGCGGAGATATTTCCAATAAACGTCTCTTTGTTGAATTTCCGGATTTTGGTTTTGATGGCATGAAATGCGATAATAAAGGGAACCTTTATGTTACACGCTATGGTAAAGGAACCGTAGCGGTGATTTCTTCAGCAGGAAAGAAACTTTTTGAAGTTGCACTAAAAGGAAAGAATTGCAGTAACCTGGTGTTTGGCGGAAAGGATGGTAAGACGGTATTTGTTACGCTGCAAGATAGAAAGGGGATGGAGAAATTCCGGAATGATATTCCTGGCAAAAAATAGCTAAGGCATTGGGCATTGCTCTACAAGTTCTAATCGCCTCACGATAGAATGCGCGAGTAAAATTGTTCCAGGCGATAATACCGCATTCGCTCCGATTTTGGTTTCATCGCCTACCAGGGCGCCAAATTTTTGTGATGCTGTAGAAATTCTCTTTCCATCAACGAGTACATCAATATCTTTTTTCTCTCGTTCGTTGTAGTGATTTGCAATAACAGAGCCTGCCTCCATATTTACGTGCGATCCAATAATGGAATCTCCAATAAAATTGAAATGGGCCAGCGTACTGTTATCCAAAATGAAACTTGATTTTACCTCGCACCCTGGACCGATGCCTACCTTTTCTCCGAGAAATACACCACCACGCAAATAGGCATGTGCCCCAATAAAACATCCCGCTGAAATAATCAGCGGACCTTTCAGCGTAACATGCTCTTCGATGTGGGCATTGCGATGAATGGCGATGCTGTTGCGTACAACATATTCAGCACCCAGCGGTTTTATTTTTGATTGAATGATGGAAGGGGCCTCGGCTGTAATCTTCCAGGGAAGTTCTTCGTAGATTTCCCCCAAGGAAGTAATGAAGTTGCGGCAATATGTACTAATCATCTTATGCATGGACGAGATGAACATCCGTTAACTGGTGAAATCTACCTAATTTTGATCAATCATTAAGGTATGGATTTACTTTGGCTTATTGTGGGTATCGTATTTATGGTAGTAGGTATTGCGGGTTGCATCCTTCCGCTTTTGCCAGGACCGCCCCTTTGTTTTATCGGGTTGTGGGTGCAGCAATTTCGAACAGATGTTCCCTATTCAACTAAATTTTTGATTCTCTGGGCTGGAATAGCGTTGGTGGTTACCGTGCTGGATTATGCCATTCCGTTGTACGGAACACGAAAATTTGGCGGCAGCAAATATGGAGTATGGGGTTGCACCGTGGGACTTTTTCTTGGGCTATTTATTCCCCCATGGGGTATTGTTTTGGGCCCCTTTATTGGCGCTTTTGTGGGTGAGTTATTTGCCAACACCAATTCTAATCAGGCGCTGAAAGCAGCCCTTGGATCCTTTATCGGATTTCTGTTTGGAACGCTTTTGAAGCTGGTCACATGCCTGGTGATGGTCTATTATTTTGTAACAGGTTTTTGAAAACACGTTGTTGTTTACCGTTGTCTCACTAAAGATTTGTAATTTCCAGTATGCTCCGTTGGTTGCCATTCGTATTTGTACGTGTTGTGATTTTTTTTATTGCGGGTATACTGTTAGGTATTTACCAGCCGGATTATATTTCGTTAGGTACTGCACTCGTATCGATTGTTCTGCTTACGCTAATCTACATTGTAATTTATTTTATTCAGCACTTTCTACACCGCGAAAAGCTAAATGTTGGCGTTATTGCATTACCGGTCATTTTTCTATTGGGTTATGTTCACCTCTTATGGAAAACAGATTCACGTCAACGTGATCATATACTTCACTGTCAGGATTCAATACACTTCTACCGGGTAGTAATTACAGACGTAGCAGAAGATAAAGATCGATCATGGAAAATGGATGCCCGCGTGATGGATGTACGATTAAAAGACTGGGAGCGCTACAGCGGAAATGTCATGTTGTATTTTTCCAAGGATAACTTCGCTGAACCTTTTCGATATGGTGATGTGCTGTTGATTAAAGGCAGTCCTCGTCTGGTATCACCGCCTTCCAATCCGGGTGAATTTGATTACAAGCGATTTTTATCCTTTCGAAAAATCTATCATCAGCAATTTTTAAGAAAGCCGGAAGTCATGTTTCTGGAAAACGATCCGCCCAGCAACATGATGGCTGCTGCTATCGCAGTCCGTTCGTGGGCTGAAACAACATTGAAGAAATATATTCACGGTCATCGTGAACAGGCCATTGCCTTAGCTCTTGTATTGGGTGTTAAAGATGGATTGGATAATGAGGTTCTTCGCGCATATGCTGCAACCGGTGCAATGCATGTTTTGGCTGTGAGTGGTCTGCATGTGGGTATCATCTATTTTCTGATCGCGTTCGTGCTGAAGCCATTAATTCGCTCAGTGTCCGGTAAATGGGTGCTGGCGTTTATCAGTATTTTATTTTTGTGGTGCTATGCTTTCATTACAGGTTTATCGCCCTCTGTGCTCCGGGCGGTTACCATGTTTTCCCTGATGGCATTGGCGAAGCCTTGGAACAGAAATGCAAGCATCTACAATACGCTGGGTGTAGCGGCTTTTATGCTGCTGGTGTATGAGCCTTATCTCATCATGTCAGTAGGATTTCAACTTTCTTTTCTGGCTGTTTTGGGGATTGTTTATCTGCAGCCTCTTTTGTCCACGTTTTGGGAACCCCGCCATTTTATGGCAGTAAAAATCTGGGAAGTATCCTGTGTTTCCATGGCCGCTCAAATCGCTACCTTTTCCGTTGGGTTGTTATACTTCCATCAATTTCCAAATTACTTTTTGTTTTCGAATCTCTTTGTGATTCCGGGCGCCTTTAGTGTATTGGTAATGGGCTTAGCGGTTTTGGTTTTTTCGTTTGTTCAGCCCATCGCCAGTGGCGTTGGTTTTCTGCTGGAAGTTCTGATTCGCATACTAAATACTATTGTTTTTATAGTTGAGTCGTTTCCCTTCAGCCTGATTGAAAACATTCATATCACTACGGTGCAGTGTTGGTTGTTGATGGGTGTTAGTCTTACTCTGAAGTTGCTCTTTCAGTATAAAAAAATAAAATTTTTGTGGATGGCCTTCGGACTTGCACTAGTATTCTCAAGTTTGCAATGGCAGCATTTTATCCGACAAGCAAATGAAGCGAAGGTCACAATTTATCGTGTACCAGGGCACAGTGCGATAGACCTCATGGATCGTGGTCGTGTAATTTATTTAATAGATTCGGCATTAGCGGATAATGCTGAGAAATTAAGGTTTCACATTCGACCTAACCGTTTGCAAAGTGGTATATCGGTCATCCGCTCTGGTGAGCAGCAGGAAATCGCACAACAATTTTCAGGTTGCCAACTTATACACTGGAATGGAATCAGTATTTTGCAAATACAGAAAAGGGATTTTTTTGTTCCGGAGAATCTGGCAATTGATTTACTGATTATTAGTCATAACAGCGTGGAGAATTTAGAAAAATTAGTGAAGGATGTTACAGCAAGTGAAATAATTCTGGATAGCAGTAATTCGTCCTATTTCGCTGAGCGACTGCTGCGGCAGGGAGTTACGCACAAAATAAAAATTGTATCGGTTCTCCATGCGGGAGCCTTTGAATGGCAACTGAATTAGTAAAGCAACTGACCTTGCGAAAATTAAAATCTAATGAAGATGAAGTACATTGAGTATCACACAGCGAACCGAGTGGGTTTTATAATTCTGAACAGGCCTGAGAAACGAAATGCACTTTCGTATGAGATGGTTGCTGAATTGAAAGAAGCTTTTTCACGTGCTGAAGCAGATGATCAGGTAAAGGTTGTTGTGCTCAAAGCGCATGGGGATGCCTTTTGCGCAGGTGCCGATCTTGCGTATTTACAACAACTGCAACAATTTTCGTTTGACGAGAACGTAGCTGATTCCGAACGCCTGAAAGATTTATTGCTGCAGATTTACACCTTGAATAAAGTGGTCATCGCTCAGGTACAGGGTCATGCCCTTGCAGGCGGTTGTGGACTGGCTTCTGTTTGTGATTTTATTTTTGCCGTGCCCGAGGCGAGGTTTGGGTATACGGAGGTGAAGATTGGTTTTATTCCTGCCATCGTCATGGTTTTTTTATTGCGGAAGATTGGTGAAGCCAAATCGAAAGCATTATTGCTGAGTGGTGATCAAATCTTGGCACCGGCAGCGCAACAGATCGGTTTGGTGAATAGTGTAGTGGAGAAGGACGCACTCGAACATGAGGTAAACGCCTTTGCACAAAGGTTGATTACAACAAATTCCGGTGAGGCAATGAAAACCACCAAGCAAATGATTGCTTCCATTCAATCGTTGAGCCTTGAGGAATCGCTAACGTTTGCATCGCGCATGAATGCTGAAGCCCGCGCCAGTGATGATTGCCGCAAAGGCATTGCCTCCTTTCTTAACAAACAAAAATTATCGTGGTAATTTTTTAATTGCACCGAAAAAGGCACACCAATATTACCTCCATTGCTTTTTAGTCTGAGAATTTCTATAAACTCATGCCATCAAATTAATCGAGCTATGAAAGTAATAATGGTGATGATGATGGTGTTGGTTACAATGTCCGGTATAGCACAGTCGTACACGGGTGATACGTGGGCGCAAACAAAGCAAAAAGGTGCTGGCAACATTACACTGGCTTATGTAGAAACTCCGAGTTTTGTTTACCAGGCCGATGGTGGTAAGTTAACGGGAATTTGTGTTGACATCATGAACGATTTTGTGAAATGGTGCAACGAAAAGAAAGGTGTTGCCATTTCCTCACGGTTCATAGGTGATGGTTCCAACTTTCGTGGAATGTACGATAAAGTTAAAACGGGAAATGGGGGAGTCTTTGGATTGGGTAACGTTACCATTACCGAAGAGCGAAAGAGAGAAGTTAAATTCAGTCAGCCTTTTATTACCAATACCGCCATTCTGATTTCGCAGACCAGTGTGGCAACGCTCGCACGACTGGAGGACATGCCCACTACATTTGCAAATCTTACTGCGTACACCGCAAAAGGTACGCTCAACGAGAAGCGTATCTTGGAGGTAAAGCAAAAGTATTTTCCAGCGATGAAAATCACGTACACCACCACCAGCCAGGAAACACTGGAGAAAGTGTTTGCCGATCCGAACGGATTCGCCTATCTGGATATGGCCTTTTATCTCGAAGCATTGCAATTGAAGAAAATGGTCAAGCGTCATCCCGTGGGCGATCAGGCAGCTGAGCAGTTTGGAATTATCATGCCGGCTAACAGTGATTGGATTCCGGTGCTGGATGAGTTTTTCACCTCTACCAATTATTTTTCCTCAGCTCCTTATAAGAATATTTTAGTCAAGCATCTTGGTGAAGCAGGGATAAAGCTTATGCAGTCTGTGAAGAAATAGCAGTTCCAGAAATCAAAGTTTCAAAGCGGGTGGTGAGCCCGCTTTTTCATTTTATATTCGGGTATTGGAAACTCCGCTAACCATACTGCAACATTATTGGAAGCACAGTCAATTTCGACCCATGCAGGAGGAAATTATCCAGGCAGTGCTGGAGGGTAAGGATGTGCTAGCCCTACTCCCTACAGGCGGTGGCAAGTCAATTTGCTTCCAGGTACCGGCATTGCTGCAAGATGGACTTTGTATTGTTGTCACACCGCTCATCGCCCTGATGAAAGATCAAGTTGAGCAATTGAAAAAAAGAGAAATTGTTGCTGTAGCCATACATTCCGGCATGAGCCGTTATGCCATTGATGTATTGTTGAATAACTGCATTTACGGACAGGTAAAATTTTTATATGTTTCCCCTGAACGCCTGCAGACTGAAATCTTCAGGGAAAGGTTAAAGCAGATGAAAATTTCGTTGATTGCTGTAGACGAAGCACATTGCATTTCGCAATGGGGATATGACTTCCGGCCTCCGTATCTCAAGATTGCTGCACTTCGGGAAGTACACCCGCATACACCTGTTGTTGCGCTAACGGCCACGGCAACCCGACAGGTTCGGGATGATATCATGGAGAAGCTTTTGTTCAGGAATTCCTCGACTGTATTTCAGAAATCTTTTGCACGGGAAAATATTTCATTTGTTGTGCGCAAAACGGAGCACAAAGAAAAAAAGCTGGTGGAAATTTTACAGAAGGTAAACGGTAGTGCCATCGTTTATGTTCGTTCGCGTAAGGTAACACAGGAAATTGCAGGCATATTGGTAAAGCGAGGAATCCATTCACTATACTACCATGCAGGACTTACCTTTGATGAACGTGCCAGTCGGCAGGATGATTGGATTCAAAATAAAGCCAGGGTCATGGTGGCGACTAATGCGTTTGGTATGGGTATCGACAAACCCGATGTTCGGTTGGTGGTACATCTTGATTTGCCTGAAAATATAGAGTCGTATTACCAGGAGGCAGGCCGGGCAGGAAGAGATGGTTTGCGTTCGTATGCTGTAGTATTGTATCAGGATGCTGATGTAACGAATCTGCAGTTAAAAGTTGAGCAGTCACAACCATCTATTGAATACCTTAAAAGTATTTACCAGGGATTGGCCAATTATTATCAACTGGCACTGGGCAGCAGCGAAGGTGAGAGTTATAATTTTGATCTGCAGGATTTTGCTGAGCGCTTTCAATTCCATCCAATAGAAGTGTATGGCGGACTTAAAAAACTTGAAGAGGAAGGTCTGATTCAATTCAACGAGAGCTACTATAGCCCCTCTCAGGTACACATTATCACTGATCACAGCAGGCTTTATGAATTTCAGGTTGCCCATGCCCGCTATGATGCCATCATTAAGATGCTGTTGCGCTTGTACGGTGGCGAAATGTTTTCAGGATTTGTCCGGATATCAGAAGCTTATCTTGCCAAGGCTATGAAAACGTCACAGAAGGAAATCATTTCCGTGTTACAGCAATTGGCAGAACGATCAATACTTGTTTATGAGCCATCAAAGGATAAGCCCCAGGTAACTTTTGTATTACCCCGGCAGGATGCAGCACAACTTCCCGTAAACAGGATTCGGCTGGAAGAAAGAAAGGCCTTGCTCTTAGCCAAAATGAAGGCCATGATCGATTATGTTATTTCCAGTCACCGTTGCCGTATGCAAATGATGCAGGCATACTTTGATGAAGACACCGATGATACATGTGGTATTTGCGATAGCTGTGTTGAGAAAAGAAAGCAGGATAACATGCACGATTTTGAAGAGATCAGAGAAGAGATCATCACGATACTCGCACGGCAAATGCTTACCGTTGAACAATTGGAAGAGCGGATTGCACCACGTCACCACGAGTTGTTTGTGGATGTAGTACGTGAAATGGTTGATGAAGCAATCCTCGTATACGATGTAAACTGGAGGCTTGGCCTTGCGAGAACAAATTGACTAATACCATGTTAGAACTTCGATGCGACCGATTATAAAAAAAATACTCAGGATTTTTCTTTACGTCCATGGCTTCTTACTGATGGCCTTGCTGCTGACGCATTGTTCATTTTCGCATTATGCAAAGAAAGCATACGAACGAGCCGGAAAGGAAAAGCCGTACGATGTCATCATCGTGCCGGGTGTTCCATATCAAAAAGATGAATCCTCTTCGGTGATGAAAATGCGAGTGCTCTGGGCAAAGCATTTGTACGACAGCGGCTATACCCGTCATATTATTTTCTCCGGTTCAGCTGTGTACAGTCCGTATGTAGAAGGTATCGTCATGAAAATCATGGCCGATTCACTGGGGATTCCAGCAGCCATTACGTTTTCTGAAACAAAGGCCGAGCACAGTACAGAAAATATTTACTATTCGTGGAAGATGGCCAAGGAAATGGGCTTTGCTAAAATAGCCCTCGCCACCGATCCATTTCAATCCAGGATGTTAAAAAGTTTCATCAAGCGTTATTGTCCGGGCGTAGCTTCTGTTCCCGTTGTGTTCGATATTGTTTCTTTTGATAACCGGGCATTGCCTGTCATCGAACCACGCGATGCCTTCCGTGCAGACTTTGTATCCATTAAGGAAAGGGAAGGATTTTGGGAACGCTTTCGCGGAACAATGGGCAAACGTGTAAAGGAAGAACAGCAAGAGTCATTGATCGAGCGCCAGAAAAACCAGAGTTCTAATTAATGATGAACCGTCACACGATGCAGCACGGAAAACCGAAAACAATTCCGGTTGAAAAATTCATCACGCCCAAAGCGTTGTTGATAGATGTATAGATAGCCGAATTCAAGTGAAAAAATTTTATTGAGGTAGTACTCAGTGGAAGCATAAAAACGGTATTGATCAAAAAAATTCTCTTTGTTGTTAACCATGATTTCCTGCATGAAACGCAATGAAATGCGGGGTATTGATTCTTCAGCATAAGTTAATGGTATTCTCCATTGAAGTCTGTACCGAAAGCGCATCACATAAAATGACTCCTCCCAGATACTTTTTTCAGGATCGGATTCAAAAAAACGATTGTCAACGCGTATTCTGTTTTGGATAAGCGATTTTCCGACAGGCTGCTCATGGCTGACTTCCGCTACCGGCCGAATTTCGAAAGTCGGACTAACGTAACCATCTTCCGGGTGAGCTGCATATGCCCACGAAAGCGTCAGGCCTCCAGCATAGTCCCATTTTTTGTAGCGATAATGGAGCCGGGAGTGATATATAAACTGAGCTTCCACATCCGGATCAATATATCTTCGGTTGTCTACTTCGTTATTCCAATACAATTTTGGCGAGAAAATGAGTTGATTCTGAAACCGAATCCAATAGAGGTATTGCGTGGATGAATTCTGCTGGGCCAGTGTTATTTTCGTGCAATTGCCAAGAAGTAAAAGAAGGATTATTTTTTTCAAGGTTATTAGTGCGTTAATAACTCTTGTGCATTTTCACGTGCAACTTTTGAGGGCGTTGCACCGCCTATCATTTTGGCAATTTCCTCCACGCGCTCTTCGGCTGAAAGTTGTTTGATGGTACTGACGGTTTTTGCTGAAGAATTGTCTTTGTAAACATAGTAATGCACATCACCCTTAGCTGCCAATTGCGGCAGGTGACTAATGGTAATGAGTTGGTGACGCTTGGCCATCGCCTTCATCAACTTGGCCAGCTTCATGGCAATTTCTCCTGAAACACCGTTATCAATTTCATCCAGCACCAGGGTAGGCATTGCTGTTTTTTCAGCCATCACATATTTGATGCAGAACATGAGTCTCGAGAACTCACCTCCGGAAGCTACCTGCGCCAATGGCCTGGCGGCAATACCTTTGTTGGCACTAAAGAGTATATCGATTTTATCAGCACCAGTGGCTGTAGGTTCAATGGGCTGAACCTCAATTTTTAGCGTTGCATCCGGAATACCCAGCTCCCGCAAAAGGGCTGTGATTTGTTTACACAGTGTATTGAATATTTTTTTTCTGGATTCACTCAGTGCAACTGCCGAACGTTTCATTTCTTCCAGCGCGGAACGAAAGATGGATTCAGCGTGTGAAAGAGCACCATCAATATTGGATGTGATGGACGCTTTTCGTTTAAGTTCAGCGTGTAGGGTAAGCAGTTCATGAAGATTATTTGTACGGTGCTTTTTGAATAACCGATACATGGTGCTGAGTCTTTCCTTAATGAATTCTGCACGTTCCGGATCGAATTCAATAGTTGACTCTTCGCGTTCTATTTCCGCAATGATGTCATCCAGTTCGATGACAAGGCTTTCCATCCGATGGAATAGATTTTCATAACCAGTAGAATAAGCCGAGAGGTGTTGCAGGTGACTTCGCGCTTCACCCAACGAATTTCTGGAAGCAAATTCAGATCGTATCAGTAAATCAAGGGCTGTATTAAACCGACTTTTGATTTCCTCAGCGTGCTCCATGATCTTCATCTCGGACTCCAAAGATTCTTGTTCATTTTCTTCCAGGTTAGCTTTCTCCAACTCTTCCAATTGAAAGGTGATGTAGTCAGCATCCTGACGGAGCGATTCGGCTTCCTGTTTCAACGTTTCAAAATCTTTTTTCGCCACGAGGTAAGCAGACCATGATGATTGGTAAGCATCCACTAATTTTTGATTTTCCGCGAAAGCGTCTATCAGGTGTAGCTGAAAAAGCTGGTTACCCAATAAAAGTGTTTCATGTTGCGAATGGATGTCCATCAACAGGCTCCCGATTTTCCGCATGACATCAAGCGTTACCGGTGTATCATTAATAAAGGCTCGTGATTTTCCTCCCGGACTGATTTCCCTGCGGATAACCGTTTGCTCATCGTAGTCGAGATCTTCCGCTTTAAAAACAGATTTTAATTTATAGTCTTTGATATCGAAGACACCTTCGGTTACACACTTTTCGCTTTCGTCCCACAGTACTTTACTATCCGCACGATTGCCCATCAACAATCCGATCGCACCAAGCATAATGGATTTTCCGGCACCTGTCTCACCGGTAATAACATTCAGATGTTGCGATGGACTCAACTCCAGTTGTTTGATCAGCGCATAGTTTTTTATGGTCAGGTGCTTTAACATCAATCGAGTGTGTCAATATAAAGTTCTACTATGGTATTCAACGGATAGACAACGCTTTTCAATCGGGTATTTTGAAGTGTGATTTGATTTTCGTTCACCTTCAGTAACACACCAACAGAAGACGTGTTGTCAGTCCAGACAATATTAATTTTTTTACCTGCCAATCCCTGAATCTTTTTTCGGATTTGAGCCGGATCACTGATCCGGAGTTGTCGGGTGCCCATGGTTTAAAGATAGAAACCTTCTCGGAAATATTTTTTGGAGAATTAATTCTTGATAATCTTGTCGTATATGCGATTAGAGGGGTCAATGGCTGTAACCACATCATAGACCTGTCGCCTGACCTGTATATCTCCCTGCGAAAATATATTCGTAATCTCTTTCGCTTTTGCATCAAAGAAGCTGACAATCAATACGGCATTGGGATTGATATCCCGAACTTTTTTAATATCCTTTAGCCCCGCTAAAATAATTTCCCGACTTTTATCCGGAGTCTTATCGTAGGTGTCCATGCCTAGTCTGTGGTAGGAATAGATGGCCTTTCGTAAGTCAAGCATTTGCGGATTATTCAGGTTCTCCACCAGCCAATACCGGTTCCGGTTGCTGCCCAACGATTGCCATCCTGGTCGGTTGCCCTGTTGTGCATTGGTTACAACGTTGAGCGCTTTTTGGAAATAAGGTGTGCCACCCAACTCGCTGAAGGAATCATAGTCGAGACCAATGATGATGTAGGCATATACCGCCAGCATAGACGTCAGATTGGCCGTATACGTATTGTCATTGAATTCCATGGGGAGCGACTCAATAAATTCAAATTCCCAATCACGATCGGCAAAATTAAATAAGAGGCTGGAGTAATTTGTGTTAAATACCGGTCGGGCCGATTGAATTTGCGCAGAAGCAGTGTAGCTACCAATGGCCGGATTTTTTGTTATGGTGATGAGAATATTGCAGTTTATTTTTTCATGATTCTTATAACTGTCATTTGTCCACTTGCGGGTATTCAGAAACTGCTCGAGCGAAAGTTTCATGTCTTTGAAAATTCCGCGATCTGTACTTTGAACCTGACTGGCATTGATGTTAACGGTGCAATTCAATTCCTGAGCCTTGGCGGAACAAAACCAAAAAGAAAGCGTGATGAGCAGGAAGTATTTAGCCATGTATTTTTTTGACGATGGCGTTAACGATATCATGAGCCACTGCTTTTTTATCCTTTAGTTCGAAGGATGTGCTTGTCAGATCCTGATGGATAATGGTAATTTTATTGGTGTCAGAGCGGAACCCAGCTCCTGCATCGTTTAACGAGTTCAAAACGATCATATCAAAATTCTTTGACTTGAGCTTTTTTATAGCGTTGGCTTGCTCATCTTCTGTCTCGAGTGCAAAACCAATAATAACCTGCCCGTTTTGTTTCAGTTTGCCAAGAGATGCAGCGATATCTTTTGTTTGCGTGAGTGCAATGGATAACTCGGAATCTTTTTTCTTGATCTTTTGATGCGAAACAGTTTGTGGACGATAGTCCGCCACGGCTGCCGAAAGCACAGCAATATCTATATCATGAAATACGTTAGTGCAGGCCTGGAACATTTCCTCCGCAGAAGTTACAGATCTAACGGAAATATTGGGATGTTTCGTATGCTCATGTGTGGGCCCGGCAACCAATGTAACGTCTGCGCCTTGATCAGCAAGCGCCTCTGCAATGGCAAATCCCATTTTTCCACTGGAATGATTACCAATGAAGCGAACCGGATCAATTGCCTCGTAGGTTGGCCCTGCCGTAACGAGCGCTTTTTTTCCCATCAGTTTTTGCTGGTGGGTAAAATGTTTTTCTAGAGATTGAACAATCTCCTCTGGTTCCGCCATTCTTCCAGTACCGGTTAGTCCGCTTGCCAGTTCACCAAATGTAGGTTCGATGCAATGGTTGCCAAAGCTTTGAATTCTCTGAAGATTGGTTTGCATTGACGGATGTTGTAGCATATCCAGATCCATGGCGGGAGCATAAAAAACCGGACAGCGTGCGGAAAGATAAGTAGCCAGTAAAAGGTTGTCGCAATAGCCATGAGCCATTTTTGCCAAGGTATTGGCACTTGTCGGAGCAATGAGAAGAGCATCGGCCCAAAGACCTAATTCCACATGGTTATTCCATTGTCCGGATGAGTCTTTTACAAATTCAGTTAGTACTGGATTTTTAGAGAGTGTGGCAAGGGTAAGGGGAGTAATAAAATCATGCGCTGAGGGGGTCATGATAATACGTACGTCAGCGCCTTCTTTAACGAGGAGTCTGGTAAGCACAGCAGCTTTATAGGCGGCAATGCTTCCGCAGACTCCCAGTATTATTTTTTTTCCGTTCAGCATATCAACGTTCAATTTCGGTCGACAAGCAGCGGTGCGGTGTCATCGTGATGACGCCCAGGCTATTATGCCTGTTTTTCTTCAGCTTCACCTTCTCCGCGGAAGCGGTGATTTAGCTTGCCTTCCAAAAATTCTTCGGTAGCCGTGGTAGTGGGTTTAGGCATGCGTTCATAGAATTTCGAGATTTCAATCTGCTCGCGATTCTCGAAAACTTCCTCGAGATTGTCTACTGTAGTAGCAAACTCAGCCAGTTTGTTGTTCAGCTCTTCTTTAATGTTAACGGCAATCTGACGGGCGCGCTTGGAAATCACCACAACAGATTCATACAGGTTCCCGGTAGGGCCTGCAATTTTATCAATGTCGCGGGTGATAATGGATGATTGTACTGCCATGGTTTTACGAATTATTGTTCTTGAATTTATTTAACGCTTCTAAACTATCGGAATAATATTTTTCAGCTTCCTTTAAAAATGGACTATTGGGGTATTTGTCTACAAACTCTTTATAACTCTCTACTGCTGCCTTATAGCGTTCTTGTTGTTTTGTATAGATACTCTGCTCGGCAAGTTTGTAGTGCGATGCAATGACAATGTAGTAGGCCTCTTCAATGTATTTTGAGTCCGGAAAATTATTTTTGAAATTGGTCATGGCAACTACCGCTGCCTTGTATTGCCGCATTCGAAAGTACTGGTTGGCATTGGCAAAGCCTTTTACTTCCAGTTTTTCCTGGGAGGTAAAAATGGTTTCGATGGCTTTTTCGCGGAACTTGCTGTTCGGATATCGGTTTATGAATTCCTGCATAGCACCCATTGCTTCAATGCTTCCCGATTGATCCAGGTTAGGGTTGGGCGAAGATTCGAAGAGGGAATAGGCATACATAAAACGGGCTTCTTCGGCCAGTGAACTCCTTCCGTAAGTTTCATAAAATGTTCTGAACTGCTCGGATGCCAACAGATAAAGGCGCTGATAATACTGACAATAAGCCTGATAGAATTGCACCTTTTCACCTTCAGGTAAACCCCGAACAATCGGAATAATCTGTTCAAACAAGACAGAAGCCTTGTAGTAATCTTTCTTGTTGTAATAGTTTAAACCGGCCTCATATTTAACCCGCCAATCCTGACTTTTCTCGATTTTCCTGAATTTGCTGCAGGAAAGCCCTATGGTGAGGACGATGGCTGGAAGTAAATAGAATTGAAGATTTCGCATAAGCCCGCAAATATAACATAAGACGCAAGAACAGAAAAACGAGGTATTTTAAGATTTATGGTGGGATTGACTTGAATTACTTTTTGATGATGAGTTTTCGGGTCATCACACCCTCATTGTCAACATACAGGGTATAGAAGTAAATCCCTGCATTTAGCTTGTCGGAAGTGATTTTTACACGGGTTTCATAAACGGGCAATTCATATTCATCGAGGGGATTACCCAGAATGTTATGGATTACAATTTTTGCTTTTGCCTTGTCATTCAGGATTTTATAATTCACAAAGGCATAGTCGGTTACAGGATTGGGGTAAACATCCTGTATAGAAATGTTCCGGGAGGTATAAATACTCTGTTTATCCGGTTTTTCCTCAATAGCAAAGTTTATTTCAAATTCATGAGCCTCGTTCGGATTGGATTTGTTGTACGCGAGGTACCGAACCGTACTGACCCCCGAAACCAAGCCACCTTCCAATGCAACCTGAAAGGACATAAGCGTTTGTCCGGGCTCTACCTTAACGATATAATCTTCAATTTTTTGATCCAGGCAATTTCCGTCAATGCAGAAAAAATTCTTTTGGGTAACCCCAATTTCAGAATTCACCTTGCGAATGATAAGGGTTACGGATTTTTCAGAAGTGTTTTTGAAGCGAACGGGTGCTTTGATGGTTTCCCCGATTTGTCCGCGGTAGCTATCCTGCAATCCAGTAATCTCAAAAGTCTGTGCAGCAAGGCTAAAGCCCATCAAGGTAAAGGAAGCCAACCACAACACCTTTTTCATGATAAAAACTGCATTTTTACAAAATTTACACTTTTCAATCGTTTGTCATAGTTTTTCGTCAGACTTTTTTAGTCAATAACAATAAAATAACATCACAATCGTTTCCGGGCGGACTGAGGAAGAGGTTGTTCCTGATCAGGTTTCTTCACTACATCAGTTTTGGATGGCTTTTCGTCCTCCTTCCATAAAAACCCTTTGAGTGTCTTTTCTTCTGTTATGAATTCATGGGGAGGAACAAAGTTAGCCTCTGGTTTAACTAAAAATGTGAGGTTATTTACCCTGCCTTCTTTAAACCGGATAATGATATTGCTACAAATTATTTTGTTCATCCCGATTAATGCTAAGGTCTTGTCATCGAGTGCAAAGTAGATGCTCTCACCATTTCCTTCCACAAAAACCCGATTGATCTGTTTGCCATTAAACTCAGCCGTCATGCGCCTTCCTTTGATTTGGTTGAAGTTAAGGAGTGTATCGCGCGAAATCACGAACGAATTACCAACCATTACTATCTTGTCGATGGTGTTTCTTTTGATCAGCATCCGGATCGAATCAGCTGTCATTTGATTTCCTTCTGTCCAGAGTACAGGGTTGGTATAGAAGAAAAGGGTTGAATCGGAGGCACGGTATTCGAGTGAATCGGCTTTTCCCTGAAGATTCTTCTTAAAAATCTTGACGTTGTGATAGGCAAGAATTCGTTTTTTTGCCGGATCGTTACTTTCGATTGATACCAAGGTATCAGCAGTCATGTACAGGGTATCCTGATCATCGGTCACTTTAGCTATAAAGGCATTGTTATAAATTTTTGTAATACCCCGTAGCTTATAATAATCAGATGCCTGCCCGTGGATGATCAGATTCTCTTTCTTTGAAGACATCACCACATTGCCACGGATTTTGTAGATGCTACGCACAGCATCCAGATCATATTGAAGTCCCTGGATGGCATAATCGGGAGACTCACCTGCACCTTGCTGTAAGTCCGACCGCTTTGTTTTTGTATCGTATTGTCCGCCCTCGTATACAAACGTGCTACTGTCTTTATTGACAACAGTGGTTTTGGCTACAAACAGAATTATTTTTGTGCGGGAATTGTACTGCAAACTATCCGACATCATAGTGTAGTCGGGATTGACAACCACTACATTTTTTTTGAAAGATGCAAGGTTTGAGTTCACATTGTAGTACCCACGTTGGCTGGTCAGAACATTAATGCTATCGACCAGCCTGCCACCGTTATAGTAGTATGCTTTATTGGCCGGCCGCTCATAGTCCAAATGATCGGTATAAAGTGTTGCCATGGCCAGTTTCGTGAACACCACATTGTTGCGGAGTTTTGCCTTCTTTTCATTTCCATCATAATCCAGTCTGCGGGCGGTAATGGTTACCGAGTCGCCTTCCGTGATGCGTACACGCCCGAATGCTTCAACGGTATTTTTACTCTTATAGAAGTAGGCGGAGTCGCAGTAAATGGTGGTTTTATTTTGGGTGAGTACCACATTGCCCAGGAGGCGTTCAAAACGTTCACCATTGGCTGAGCCACCTTTCAATTTGTCAGCATTCTGGATTTTCACACGCTTTTGGGCATGGGCTGTGAGGCCTGTTAGTAACAGTGGAATGCATAAAGCCAGCAGTAATCGTTTTGACATCAAGGTTCAAAATTAGGTAAAAACTTATCTTTGATCCGGATGAACCAGCAATTTCTGAACCATGTTCGTAAAACGAAGCTCGTTGAGCCTTCTGATAGAATAATGCTGGCCGTGAGTGGCGGCCTGGATTCGATGGTGATGTTGAAGTTGTTTCATAACGCTGGCTTTACAATCGCGGTAGCGCATTGCAATTTTCAGTTACGCGGATCGGAATCCGATTCGGATGAGGTCTTTATACGGCAGGTATGTGATCTGTTGAAGGTACCCTTTTATTCGAAGCGATTTTTAACGGCCGACTATGCAGCGCAAAAGGGGTTATCGATACAACAGGCGGCCCGCGAACTGCGTTATGACTGGTTCAAAGAATTAGGTGAGCAGGAACAATACAATCTGCTGGCTACAGCTCATCACGTGAACGATTCCTTAGAAACTTTAGTATTGAATCTTACGCGTGGCACAGGCTTGCGCGGAATGTGCGGCATCCCCGAGCGTAACGGAAATATTATCCGCCCTCTTCTGGTTTTCAGCCGGAATGAATTGCAACAGTATGCAAAGGAGCAAGGCATTGGCTGGCGTGAGGATTCCAGTAACGATAGCGATGATTACCAACGCAATTTCATTCGTCATCATGTTGTGCCGTTGTTAGCGGAATTGAATCCGAAACTCGAGGCAGGTTTTTTGAAAACGATTAACCGATTGAAGTCATCGCTTGCGATGGCCGATGTGGAGCTGCAACGCATCAAAGATCAGTTTGTGGTCTATCAATACAACCGGATAACTATACGGAAATCATTTGCTTTGCATGTGTCCTATCCGTCACAGGTATTGTGGGAGCTCATTAAAATCTATGGCTTTAATGGTGATCAATGCGATGATATCATAACGGCCATTGGTGGGAATCCGGGAAAGCGTTTTTTGAGTGTAAGCCATGAATTGGTTATCGATCGCGAAACGCTTATTTTAACTACGTTGAGGGAGGCTTGGATGGATGTTGTTATTGAAGCAACGCAACAGGAAGCAACACTTGGCGAATGGACGATGGGAATATCAGAAGCCGCGGCTGCAACGTTTGGTACAGATGCTTCAATTGCCTTTGTGGACAGGGATAAAGTTCAATTTCCATTAACCTGGCGTCTCTGGAAAGAAGGTGATTTTTTCTATCCGTTGGGTATGCAACAGAAGAAGAAAATCAGCGATTTTTTAATTGATCGGAAAGTATCGCTACCGGATAAAAGTAGCGTCACCGTGTTGGAATCAGGAGGAGAAATTATCTGGGTTGTTGGTTATCGGTTAGACGACCGATTCAAGGTCACGCCTGATACAAATCATATTTTAAGGCTATTGGTTATACCATTTTTTGTGTAAAAGTCTTTTTTCTTTCGTGAATCGCTGTCTAAATTGGCGGTCAGTTTTAACGGATGTAACTTCATTCCTAAACCAAAGCGTGCAGAATATCAAGCCGATGCGTGCAATCTTCTTTCTTCTGAGTTTTCAAAACTTAAATCATAAAGCAATATGAAAATAACTGTAGTTGGCGCTGGCAATGTTGGCGCAACCTGTGCGGATGTGTTGGCTTATCGTGAGGTAGCCAATGAGATTATATTAGTCGATATTAAAGAAGGGCTCGCTGAAGGTAAGTCACTCGACATTTGGCAAAAGGCCCCCATCGATCAGTACGACAGTCGTACGATCGGTGTCACGAACGATTATGCAAAAACTGCCAATTCAGATGTGGTGGTGATTACATCGGGCTTACCCCGTAAACCAGGAATGAGCCGCGATGACCTTATCGGTACCAATGCGGGTATCGTGAAGTCGGTAACGGAGAATATTATCAAGCATTCACCGGATGCTATCATCATTGTGGTTTCGAATCCCCTGGATGTTATGACCTACCAGGCACACATCACCTCCAAATTGCCCCGCACCAAAATCATGGGTATGGCGGGTATTCTTGACACAGCACGCTACCGAGCATTTCTGGCCGAAGCGCTGAACATCTCACCGAAAGATATTCAGGCCATGCTATTGGGTGGTCATGGTGATACCATGGTGCCACTACCACGTTATACAACTGTAGCCGGTATCCCCGTAACGGAATTGATTGACCGTGATAAGCTCAACGCGATTTTGGAACGCACCAAAGTTGGCGGTGGCGAGTTGGTAAAATTGATGGGAACCTCGGCATGGTATGCCCCGGGCTCAGCGGCAGCACAAATGGTTGAAGCCATCGTCAAAGATCAGCGCAGGGTATTCCCGGTGTGTATCAAACTGGATGGCGAGTATGGTATTAAAGATTGTTATCTGGGTGTGCCCGTGGTACTTGGAAAAAATGGTGTGGAGAAGGTAATTGAACTGGACCTTAATGCTGAAGAGAAGGCACTGATGGAAGCCAGTCGTAAGGCAGTGCGCGAAGTTATGGATGTACTCGACAAGCTTGGATAAAGTATTGTAAATACTGCTAAAAAGAAAAATGCCGGGCGATGAGCCGGGCATTTTTTTATGCTTTAATGCCTTTGAAAATAATTTCACCCTTCACAAGCCCGTGTTTTATTCGGACCTGCTCTGTCAGGGTGTTTACATATTCATCCTCCAGGGCACGCAAGCCACTTTGCTCAATTCGCCTCGGGTAATCCTTACCGTATTTTCGCACATGATCGTCTTGTCCGAAGATTTTTTCACGCTCACGCGGATGGGTGATGGTGTTATCTTCGAAGGTTGTTTCCGATACGGGGTTGAAAAAGGGAACCTGAAGAATAGCGAAACCTCCGGATTTCAGAACCCGGTTAATTTCAGATAGCGACTTGATGTCATCGCGCACATGTTCCAGCACGTGATTGCACAACACCACATCAAAACTATTCTCCTGAAAAGGGATGTGATGGACGTCCATCTTTACTTTTGCCAGCGGAGACTCAATATCGGCAGTTATATACTGCTCACCGTGTAGTTTTTCAAAACGGTTTATGAAGCAGGCTTCCGGTGCAATGTGTAAAACATGAAGTTGCTGATCAAAGAAGGTTGTCTTCTCTTTCAAATAAAGCCACACCAGGCGATGCCGCTCCAGTGAAAGGCAATTCGGACAAAGGGCATTGGGCCTTGGGTTGATCCGGCCATAGGGGAGAAATTTTCTATACTGCTTTTCGCAGATAGGGCACTCCACGGCTGTGCCGGAATACAGCAAGCCTAAAATTCTCAAGCCCAGACCGCTTACGCGTTGCAGGTACTTCCGGGGCACAAAACGGATGATCAGGGCAATAATTCTTTTCATGGACGCACAAAGATAAAGAAAGTCACAGTCAACAGGATTCCACGGGGAGCGATTACACCAGTTTCTTTCCCCCGAAAAAAAGCCTTGCGCGTTAAAACTATTTTGTGTTTACTCCCATCTTTATAACAGAAACGGCAACAAGCCTAAATCCCGATAAATTGACTTCATGGCCGAAACTTTACTTGACATCGCGATGATGCATGCTGATACCCTTATTTCGCGGGCCATGCAGGGGGACCAACATGCGCAGGGTAAGCTTGTGCAATTGTGGTATAAGCGTATTTACAATTACGCTTTCAAGTTTTTTTTGGATCATGACCTGGCCATGGAGGCATCACAAAAAACGTTCATTTCCATGTGCAAAAATGTGGGGGGCTTGCAGGATGCTGCACGGTTTAAATCGTGGCTGTATACAATAGCCGTGAACTATTGCCGCGAGGAGGCCAGAAAGAAAAAGGTAAGCCGCTCCTTGTCGTTTGAAGTGGTATGGAATCATGAAGCAGAGGAATCTCCAAAATGGGAATCTTCATCACAGCGATATGATAATCCCGAACGGCAGTTGCAGCAGGCAGAGCTTTCTGACATGTTGCACGAGGCTTTGCTGGAGTTGAATGCAGAACAGCGTGAGGTAGTCATCATGAAAGAATATGAAGGACTAAAATTCAGGGAAATTGCTGAGGTGCTCAACATCTCCGAAAATACGGTGAAATCGAGAATGTACTACGGGCTTGATGGCCTTCGGAAAATTTTAGAGCGTAAGAATATTAATAAAGAAACGATCAACTATGAGCTATAAACCGGACGAAAAAGATTGGATGGCTTATCTCTACGATGAGCTTGACAACGATGAGCGGGAGAAGGTCGAACAGTACCTACTTAACCATGCTGAGGCTCGGAAAGAGTTTGAAAGCTTTCAACATCTTCGTTCCATGATGGGTGCTGTAAAGGATAAGGAGGTTATTGCACCTCCCATTGTGTTGGGTGATGCCATGCAACGCATTTTGTGGAACGCACCCTACATGAAAATGATCATCAGTATAGCAGCATCCCTACTGTTGTTGATGGTGGTGGGAAATCTGACAGATGCACGCGTGAGTCTTTCCGGAAACGAGTGGAAAATAAGTTTTGGCGAACCCCGGATAATTGAAGCTGGTCCGGCAAATCAGTCTATGGCATCACTTACCCCCGAGCAAGTACAGGAAATGATTAACTCCTCCCTGCATCAGAACAATGCAGTGATTCAGGCTAATTGGGATGATACACAACGAAAATTAGATGCATCAATCAAGAGCAACCTGGCCCTGAATGCGGGCGCTGTCAATCAACTGGTACGAGAGGCTTCCACGGCATCGCAGGACCAAATCCGGCAGTATGTCAGCGGTATGCAATCCGAGAATCTGCAATTGGTAAAAGATTATTTTCAACTCACGTCAACGGATCAGAAAAAATACATCGAGAATTTATTGGTTGATTTTGCCAAGTATCTGCAACAGCAACGAAACGATGACTTGCAACTCGTGACGATGAAACTGAATAGCATAGAAAAAAATACGGATCTGTTTAAACAGGAAACAGAACAGATATTGTCGAGCATTATTACCACCGTGAATAATCCATCGACAAATGATAACACCAGGGGAACAAAATATTAAGAACAAAAAACAAGACGAATATGAAAAAGATTGTGAACGTTATGGTGGGGGTAGTGCTGGCACTGTTTATACTGAAGGCAGAAGTAATCGCGCAGAAGATTGATGATCAGCGCATGGAGCGCGACATTGTTGTAGCGGAGAATGTTTTGGGAACATTAATCAAGCAACAATTTGAGCAACAACGAATGTTCTTTCCGCTTGAGATAAAAGGTAGTTATCAGCCTGGCTATGGTGTTACCTTCCGCTTGCCGGCAGATTTTACAACGCCTATTGCCTTTTCGATCAGTGGAACAACCACGAATGATGTGGTTATCTGGGGTGAACGTGGCGCACAAAGTGGAGTTACCTACAGCGTTGGTGGTCAGCGCGACCGTGAAGCAGCCGTTGTAGAAGAACGCGAGGATGCCGCATACAAGTTGAAGGAGAAATCCAAAGAGAAAAAACGCCTTGATATGGACAGCGTACGCGATGGCTATAACCTCAAGGTTATTGAAGCGGCCAAAAGTTTTATTGTTGACTATGGCGATTTCATTACGCAACTTCAGCCCACTGAAAAAATCGTAATCACCAATCAGGGTGAGCAACCCAGAATGTGGGTGGGTCGGTATTTCAACGCGCCCAAACGAACGCACCTTTCCATTGAAGGAACAAAGACAGATATCACCTTATTTAAACAAGGCAAGCTGACACGTGATCAGGCGCTAGCCAAGGTTAAAATAATCAATACCGAAGCAGTGGATACGGTGGAGCCTGATATGGAACTATTGTCCAGCATCTTCAACCGACTTTACCGTTCTGATTTGTCGAAAACATTCTTTACAGAGGATAATATCTACTACGAGCGACTGAAAGATTTTGGTGTTATCTATTACATGCAGGTATATAGCGGAACACGAATCGACTATGCGCGCTATGCCATGCCAACACTTGGGCTAAACGATGTTGATCAACAAACCCGCGATAAAAAGGTGAAAGAGATTTATCCAAAGTTTGAGCAGGAACTAAAGGAAAACATACTCGAATACGGTCGTACACTAAAAAGTTTAGCCGACAATGAAGTGGTAGTATTCAACGTTACCCTAACCAAGTGTAAGGATTGTGGAATTCCTGCAACCTTAGAAGTTTCGGTTAAGGGTTCCGTGCTGAAAGACTTTGGATCAGGTAAAATGGAAAAGAATGCGGCCTTAAATAAATTTTCGCTGAAAAAAGGCGCTATCCAATAAACCGATAGTTTATGCGTTAGAATGAGGTGCTGGTGATGGTGAGAGGCAATCTTGATCAAATCATCAGCATTTTTTTATACCTGAGGGTAAGGGATTATATAGATGGTGTTATCTTGTGTAACCTTTGTACCCGTTTTTAGTAATGTATAGCATAATATTCCCAACCTATGAAAAAGAACCTCCTCATTGTTTCCGGTGTAATTGTACTCCTCGTTGCCGGTTACTTTATTGTCAGAGGCAGTAAGACCGGTGACATTTCCGATATTCTGGCCAATGTGAAGCGGGGGCCTTTTAAAGTGGAAATTGAAACTACAGGCGAGCTTGAGGCCAAAAATTCAGTAAAAATTCAAGGACCATCCCAACTTCGTGAATTCCGGATATGGACAGTTACCATTCAGGATATTATTGCTGAAGGAACCGTTGTAAAGAAGGGAGATTGGGTGGCCACACTCAATCGATCCGAATTTCAGGGTAGATTTAATGATAAGCAGATCGAGCTAGAAAAAGCAAATTCAAAATTTATCCAAACACAACTGGACACCACCTTGCAGATGCGCCAATCGCGCGATGAGTTAATCAACCTGGAATATGCGCTGGAAGAAAAACAGATTATCCTCGATCAATCCAAGTTCGAACCGCCCGCAACCATCAAGCAAAATGAAATTAATATGGATAAGGCCAGGCGGGCGCACGAACAGGCGTTAGAAAACTATAAAATTAAAAAGCAGCAGAGTGTTGAGAAAATGCGGGAAGTGTCAGCGGAGTTGAGAAAAGTGCAGAACGAATTTACCGCCATGACAAAAGTATTGGAGTCCTTCAATGTTCTCGCTCCTGAAGACGGCATGGTCATATACGAGAAGGGCTGGGATGGCAAACCCATTAAGGCAGGATCGCAAATTGAAATGTGGGATCCAACCGTAGCCACGCTTCCTGATCTTACCAAGATGATGTCAAAGACGTATGTCAATGAAGTGGATGTACGAAAAGTAAAAGCCGGACAAGCAGTTGAGATCGGGCTGGATGCTTATCCAGATAAAAAACTTTCCGGATCGGTTACGCAGGTAGCTAACGTGGGTGAGCAACGACCTAACTCAGATTCCAAAGTGTTTGAGGTGTTGGTTGAAATTAATGGAACAGATCCAACACTACGTCCTTCCATGACCACCAGCAACCGGATCGTTGCATCCATGCTTGACAATGTTCTCTTTGTTCCGCTGGAATCGTTACACAGCCAGGCTGATACGATTACTTATGTGATTAAGAAAGATGGTATGAACACGATTAAGCAGGAAATTATTGTTGGTCTTTCCAACGCCAGTGATGTCGTGATTACAGCCGGGCTAAAGGAGAATGATCGTGTGTTTTTATCCGTTCCGAAAGGAATTGAAGATGATGACATTCGCTTGTTGCCCGAGATGAACGGTAAGCGAAAGAAGGAAGAAGAAAAGCCGGCTGAGGTAAAGCCTGCAACTCAGGTAGTTCCGGCATCCTCATCGCTTTAACGCAAGCCTATGTTTACACCCCGTGTACTCGCTAATTTATACATTGCCATAGGTGCAGTGTTTGCGAATAAACTTCGATCCCTCCTCACTGCTCTCGGTATCATATTTGGTGTAGCGGCTGTTATTGCCATGCTGGCGATTGGCAACGGTGCGCAACAGGAAATTCTCGATCAGATCAAGCTGGTGGGCGTCAACAATATTGTGATTAAACCCATTGTCGAGCAGAAAGAAGAAAAGATTGAGGAACAGGTGGGGCAAAAGGAAAAGAAAAAATTCTCGCCCGGACTGACGGTACGTGATGTGCATAATATTCAAACTACCATTCCCGGCATCGCTACCATCAGCCCCGAAATAATTCTTGACACGTATGTTATCCGCAGCGGCTTAAGACGGTCGGCTAAACTAGTAGGTGTTGAGCCCAGCTATTTTAAGATTTATAATTTTGATCTTCGCGAAGGCCTGATGTTCAGTGACGATCAGTTACGCTCCGGAGCACCGGTATGCATTATTGGCCATGCCATTAAAACCAAATTTTTTGCCACAGAGAATCCCATTGGTAAGACTATTAAAGTCGGACCACATTGGCTGAAAATTATCGGTGTGTTAGGTGAGCGTGCTGTGTCCGAAAGCAGTATCAGTAAACTCGGTATCCGTGATTTTAATATGGATATTTATGCGCCTATCCAATCGGTGTTAATCCGGTATAAGAATCGCGATAAAATTACGGGCGAGCAATTGCGACTTGAAGCCCTGAGAAGTCAGGGAAGGGTTTTTATCAATAATGCAGGTGGATCTGAGCAAAGCGAAAAGGATAAGAAAAATTATCATCAGTTAGATCGCCTGGTGATACAGGTTAACGAAACCAACCAGTTGAGTGCAACGGCTGAGATTATTTCGCGGATGCTGCAACGCAGGCATTATGATGTAATTGACTATGAGATTGAAATACCTGAATTGCTGTTGAAGCAACAGCAACGCACCAACGATATTTTTAATTATGTGTTGGGCGCCATTGCCGGTATTTCCTTACTGGTGGGTGGCATTGGTATCATGAACATTATGCTCGCATCGGTTCTGGAGCGCATAAAAGAAATTGGACTACGTCTTTCCATTGGTGCGAAGAAAAGTGATGTCGTGCAGCAATTTTTGTTTGAGGCCGTGATGATCAGCGTATCCGGCGGAATCATTGGTGTTATACTCGGTGTAACCATGGCCTATGTTGTGGCGAAGTTTGCCAACATTCCAACCATTGTTAGTTTTTCATCCATTCTATTGTCGTTTGGCGTTGCCGCTACCGTTGGATTAATTTTTGGAATTGCGCCAGCCCGCAAAGCCGCCAGTCAGGACCCTATTGCATCATTACGTTATGAATAAAAAAAGAATCACCTTCATTTTCAGTTTACTGATTACATCTTTCGGTCTTTACGCACAAAATCAGCTTTCGCTGGAAGATATTATTGCACGTTCAAAAGGTCAGTCACCAGCCTCCAAACAGGCAGAAACGCGGAAAGAAAATCGGTATTGGCAATACCGTTTTTACAAAACAAATTATAATCCGCAATTGCGATTAGAGGGAAGTTTACCGAGCTATTATAAGCGGGTAAATCAGATTCCGCAGAATGACGGAACGTTTAAATACATTCCTGTTGAGCAGACCAATAACAACATAAACCTGGGTTTGCAACAGCCCATACCGTGGACAGGCGGCTTGATCTCTGCGAATACAGGATTGGGCTATTTCCGTGACTTCAACGATCCTACGGCCCTTGCCAAACAATGGAGCGGAACCATCATGGGCATTCGCCTTGACCAGCCATTGTTTGCTTACAACGATTTGCGCTGGGATAAAAAAACTGAACCACTTCGCTATGAAGAATCGAAACGCGAATACGTAGAGCAGATGGAATTTATTTCGCGGGAAGCGGTGACACGTTTTTTCAATGTTTTGCAGGCGCAGATTAATATACAGATTGCCCAGTTTAATCTTGCCAATAATGACACGATATATAAGATTGAGCAAGGCCGATATAATATTGGCACAACATCGCAGGATAAGCTTCTGCAAGTGGAGTTGCAATTGTTGCGCTCCCGCCAGGATGTGGCACAGGCAAATCTCGACCTCGAAACAGCCAGGCTTCAACTGCGTACATTTATTGGTTTGAAAGATGGTGATGAGTTTCAGTTGGTATTACCAGTGTATATACCACAGTTTGATGTTACAGTGGATGAAGCGCTGGCATTAGCAAAGCAAAACAGAGCTGCCTTTATTGCCTTTGAACGTAGGCGCATTGAAGCAGCACGGGAAGTAGCCGAAGCAAGGGGGCAACGCTTTCAGACCAATCTTTCAGCTGCTTATGGTTTGAATAATAATGGTCTTGCGTTCAGTGACGTTTATGTTGATCCGGAGGAGTTACAGCAATTTAACCTTACGCTGAGTATTCCGGTGTTGGATTGGGGTAGGAACAAATCGCGCATGCAGACAGCAATTGCCAATAAAAAATTGAACGACTATGTGATTGCACAGGATGAAGTCACCTTTGAGCAGGAAATTATGACGCAAGTCAGACGTTTTGAAATGCTACGGTTACAAATTGAGATCACAAAAAAATCGGATGAGGTAGCCAGTGAACGCTACAATGTGGCGCAGAACCGATACCTCATCGGTAAGATTGATATTACCAACTTAAACATCGCCCTGAATGAAAAAGATGATGCCAAACGAAGCTACATCCAGGCACTGAATTCATTCTGGACAGCCTATTATGATTTGCGCAGATTAACGTTGTATGACTTTTCCACGAAACAGTTACTGTATCATCCGGAGCATTAATCCAGCACTCTGTGTTTTGGTATAATATCTTCTTGAGAATTCCTTTTTACCTTTTGTGGTGCAGAAGTTGTTTTGGTACTATGTATCCGGTACCCCACTCCAATTTGATACGCATTATTTTTCCAATTTGTATTCGGATCTTTCGTTAAATCAGAAAGCCCCAGAATAAAATGAAGTTGAACTGTAAATCCATTCGCAGCAATACCTCCACCATATCTGAATCCCCATGTTGTTTTGTTAAAGACCTGGGATAAATCAGCAGCCGAGACTTTCTCTTCCTCGTACTTTCCGCCTGTAAGAATAGAAAGTTGAGGACCAAAAAATAATCTGAAATTACTGGGCGCTATGACCAGCATAGCCGGAATATCCAGAAAATTTAGTCGTAGTATTTCAATTGACGTGAACCCAATATAGCTTGATTCTTCAAAGGCGGTTCCTCTTGCGGAGAACAGAATGCCTGTTTCGAAAAGCACATTTTCAGATCCCACCCCACCAAGAACTCCCAGATGGCCACCGTATTGGCGCACAAATGATTTCCTACTTCCATTCTCTTTCATGATTGAACTCGAGAGCCCACCAAAAAAGATAAGTTCGGTTTTTTGACAAAAGGCAGTGAAACAACTAGTAGACAGCAGCAACGCAACAAATAATTTTGACAACATATTTCTAGGGTTTAAACTCCAGTATAGTTAAACGGGGTAATTTTTTTTAATTTATTCTTCACATCCTCATGTACCGAAAGATTATCAATAAAGGCAACGATACTTTGCTGGGTAATTTTTTCGTTTTTTCGTGTCAGGTTTTTTAGCGCTTCATACGGATTAGGGTATCCTTCTTTGCGCAGAATGGTTTGAATAGCCTCCGCTACAACAGCCCAGTTGTTTTCAAGATCACGATCAATGGCGGCCTTGTTTAATTCTAACTTTGATAAACCCTTTAAAATGGATTGCAAGGCAATGTAGGTATGCGCAAGAGGTACACCGATATTGCGCAGTACGGTGGAGTCAGTCAGATCGCGTTGCAACCTTGAAATTGGAAGTTTCGCTGACAGGTGCTCAAAAATTGCATTGGCAAAACCGAGGTTTCCTTCTGCGTTTTCAAAGTCGATCGGATTCACTTTGTGTGGCATAGCCGATGAACCGATTTCACCTTCTTTAATTTTTTGTTTGAAGTATTCCATGGCAATGTACTGCCACATGTCGCGACTGAAATCAATGAGGATGGTGTTGATTCGTTTCAGGTTATCGAAAAGTGCTGCCAGGTTATCATAATGTTCAATCTGTGTTGTCGGGTAACTTCGGCTTAACCCGAGATGATGGCAAAATTCTTCTGCAAATTTATTCCAGTCAATTTCCGGATAGGCCACATGGTGCGCATTAAAGTTACCGGTGGCGCCTCCAAACTTGGCGCTGTGCGGAATGGTTTTTAACTGCGCAAACTGTTTTTCCAACCGGGAAATAAACACCATCAGTTCTTTGCCCAACCGAGTAGGCGATGCGGGCTGTCCGTGGGTATGCGCCAGCATGGGTATGTCTCTCCATTCTTTGGACATAGCGTTAATCTTATTCATCAACAGGTCCATCAATATGTAGAATTCACGTTCCATGAATTCTTTCAGCAGCAGCGGAATGGCTGTGTTGTTAACGTCTTGTGAGGTGAGACCAAAGTGGACAAACTCTTTGAAGTGGTCAAGCTTCATTTTCTCAAACTGCCTTTTGAGGAAGTACTCAACCGCTTTCACATCGTGGTTGGTGGTCTTCTCTATTTCTTTAATTTCTACTGCCTGGTACTCCGAGAAGTTTTTGTAAATCTTCCGGATATCATTGATCATGTGAATGGGAAAATCTTCCAATTCGGTAATGTTTGCCGAAAGATCAATCAGGTATTCAATCTCCACCTGTACCCTGTACCGCATCAGTCCGTATTCTGAAAAATAGGGAGCCAGGGGTTTTACGGTTTCAAAATATCGCCCGTCAATGGGGGAGATAGCAGTTAGCGGATTCAGCGTCACAATCGTAGGGTTAAAGGTCAAAAATAAACAAATTAACATTCAGTGGCCGGAACCCTGAAAGCAATTACTTTTGTGCTTCTATCGGTAAAGTGAACCATTTAGCCGATTTCAAGTTTTATGGCTGGAAGCTACAGCGGTAGATAGTTTGATTGTGAATTAATCTAATACGATATGGCATTTAGTTTTTTTAAGCGAAGCGATAAGAAAGAGGAAAAGAAGGAGCCACAGAGCGGGCCTCATTATTTTGATTTAGTGGTTAAGGCCATTGTTCAGGAGACAAAAGACGCAATCACCATTGTTTTTGAACAGCCTGCTGATAGAAAAATAAACTATAAATCCGGCCAGTTCCTAACACTCATTGCCCAGGTAAATGGTAAGGAAGTCCGAAGAGCCTATTCGCTATGCTCCTCTCCGTTTGTGGATGCTGACCTGGCTGTAACGGTGAAGCGTGTGGAGGGTGGCTTGATGTCAAACTGGTTGCCGGATAATCTGAAAGTAGGTGATGCCATGAGGGTTATGGAACCGATGGGCCACTTTACAACTGAATATAGCAAAGACCGGAAGCGTCACCTCATTATGTTTGCCGGAGGATCGGGTATTACCCCGATGATGTCGCTGATCAAAAGCATGCTTTCGCAGGAACCGGAAAGCATTACCTCGCTCATTTATTGCAACCGCGATATCGATAGTATCATCTTTAAAGATGCGTTCGATAAAATGCAGGTTCAGGATGAAGGCCGCTTGCATGTTATTCACATTCTGGATAATGCACCGATGAATTGGCAGGGATATTCCGGTCTATTGAATCATGAGATGCTCACTAAACTATTTGAACGTATTCCGGATTGGGGTGTGGAAAAGACGACATACCTGATGTGTGGTCCGGAGGGGATGATGAAAAATGTAGAAACCCTGTTGGCAGCCCGCAATATCACGAACGATAAGATTTTCAAAGAAAGTTTTGTTCAGGGAACCATTGAAAAAGATGGAAAGAAGGAAACAGCTGCATCAGGCGAGTTAAAACCGCGTGAGGTGACTATCCGCTACGACAATCATGAGTACAAAATCATGGTAGAACCAAACATGACCATTCTGGCTACGGCTTTGGATCAGGGTATTGATTTGCCTTACAGTTGTCAAAGTGGTTTATGTACAGCTTGCCGTGGCAAAGCTTTGTCAGGCCAGGTAAAGTTGGATGAAGAAGAAGGACTTTCGCAATCGGAGCGCGCGGAAGGATATGTGCTCACCTGTGTTGGGCATCCGCTAACCGATGACGTAGTGATTGAAATTGGCTAACCACAATGGTTTCAAGTTGCTGGTTACAGGTGAAACTTGAAACCTGCAACATTTAACCTATCCGGTGCTTCGTATCTTTCGAAATGTTTTCCACAGTCCACTCCAATTGCTTTTCGAACGGAAATTTTCGTACGGTGCAATCTTTTTTCGTACAGATCTGACAAGAAAAATCCAGGCATCCATCGGAGTGAACAAAAAGCTCAATCTCTTCTCCAAACTCTTTTCGAACAAGATCGGCCAAGGCATCAATTTCAACATGTGCTTCGTGTACATTTAGAAACCACGGCACCGTCAGGTGGCAATCGAGGTGGAGAAGTGTACCGTATTTAATGATTCTGAGGTTATGCAGGTCAATCCAATTTACTCTGCGATTACGATTGAGTGTGTCAACCATTTTCTCGAGTAACTTCCGATCAGCTTCATCCATCATGCCCGCAATGGAGCTGCGCACAATTTTATAGCCCGTATTGAGTATAACCAAACTGAAGATGATGGCCACAACACTGTCAAACCAAGCGAGGTTGGTGAAATAGATTAGCGCGAGCCCCACGAGAATTCCCAACGTAGAATAGGTGTCGGATAATAGATGTTTACCGCTGGCGATCAACGCAAGTGAATTGCTTTTTTTGCCTGTGCGCACACATAACCTACCAACCAAGTAATTTGCTACTGCCGTGATGCTGATGAGGATGATACCAAAATCAAGTTGATGAATGGGTTGCGGTGTAAGCAGATTGGAAATGGATTTATATAAGATCATGATGCCGGCTATGAAAATCATACTGCCTTCAAGCGATGCAGACAGAAATTCAACTTTACCGTGGCCGTACGGATGATCTTCATCTTTGGGTTTGGCAGAAAGATTCAGACTATACAATCCAATGAATCCGGCTATCACATTGACAATGCCTTCAAGGGCATCTGTCAGGATAGCTACCGAGTGCGTGGAATAATAGGCAACTAATTTTATAAGGAGTAAAACGACCGAAAGTGTGGCCACCCATTTCTGTATCCGGATATTTTTTTGTGCAGCGTCCAACTTCGTTTTTGTTACAAGGTAATCAATACTACCTTTTGCGCATGCCGAATTTTATCAGGGCCGGAATAACAATGATTACCCATACCACATTTATGAATGTATTGGCATAAGCAGATTTGTAAGTAGAGTAAATAATCAGGAATATCCCTCCAATTAGATTGAATAAGAGAAACGGCAGCGAGTCTGATTTAATTTTCTGATAGCTGTTTAATCCATAGGCCAGCAGCACCAGTATAGAGCCCAACCACCCGATACCATCTATCCACAGACTATTCATGTTAATTCCTTAACCGTATCCTCACAACATACATGTTAGCCGTAACATATAACGTTTTATCATCATCCGCCAACGCACAATTGGAGGTTGGCTCGGTAATTTTTATTTTGCCCAGCACCTTTCCATCGGCATTAAAAATCCAGACGCCACCAGGCCCGGTAGCAAAAATATTTCCTTGCTTATCCACTTTGAAACCATCGGGTAATCCTTTTTCGGTTTTGGCATTTTCCGTGGCGTTATAAAAAATTCGGGCATTCGTTACAGCATCGTTGTCGTCCAGATCAAAGGCATACCAGTTGGCTTTTGCCGGATCAGAGTTTGCCACAAGCAACGTTTTCTCCCCTTTCAGAAAAGCAATGCCGTTAGGCCTGGTCAGAGAGTCGGTAATGAGTGATACAACTCCGTTACTCACTTTAAATACACCCTGAAAGGGAAGTTCTTTCATGGAGTCGTCTGCCTGTTTAGGAAGCCCGTAAGGCGGATCGGTAAAGAACAAGTCGCCATTGCTGCGAAACGCAGCATCATTTGGACTGTTCAATTTCTTTCCATCATATCCATCTGCCAGTGCAACGAATTTTGGTTCAGGTTTATCGAGTGGTGCATCCATTACTGCGACACGCCTATCACCATGTTGGCAAAGCACTAGTTTACCATCGCTGGTAAGTGTAAGCCCGTTCGAACCACTTTCACCCGGATGCGGCACTGAACCAGTGTAACCCGATGGTGTTAAATAAACTGTTGCTCCTTTATCTTCCGTCCACTGATAGACAATATTGTTCGGCACATCAGAAAATAATAACATCTTTTGTTGTTCAATCCACACGGGTCCTTCGCTCCATTTATATCCTTCTCCGATAACTTCAACGGCCGGGTTACCGGTAATGATGGCGTCCAGTGCAGGATCAAGACGCTCAAGGGTTCCAATGGTTTTCATTTCGGTGGTTTTACAGGATACTACAGCCAAGGACAGAAGACAGAGGGTAAAAAGTTTTGTTGACATACGGAGAAGCTTTTATTGGTCGGGTAAGATACTAAAAAGGTATGAGTTCTCTGTGGAGACCAGCTGAGATCACAAGAGAATAAAAAAAGGAGCATTACGCTCCTTTTAGTTTCTTTAATTCTGCCTGATAGGTTGGCAATCCGGCCTTTTGATTTTCCGGAATATTTTTGATGGCGATCTCCCAATTCTTGATGGCATTTTTAGTATCACCAACAGCAGTATATCCTCGGGCTAATCCCACATAGGTAGTAAAGGTATCACTCGGATTTCGCTGTCTATTCAGTTTGAAAACTTCCAACGCTTTCTGATTCTTTCCCTGGGCGAGTAAAGAGCGACCGTATTGATGAAGGTCAACGATGGTGGCAGTAGGGTGGTTGATGGCTTTGCTCATCACGGTTTCAGCTTCACTGCTTCTGCCGAGCGCCTCCAGTACGGAAGCCTTTGTTTGTAGTGTGTTGAATTCTTCACGCCCGAAGAATGGCATGCTCACTGCATTTTCCGCCCAGGTAAGCGCTTCATCCAGATTAACTTTATTCGCTACGCAGAACTGTGCAGCCCTCATAAAGTTTTGATAGTCAAAGCCAACACTGTTGCGCAATTCGTTGCGCATGTTGGTTATGTAGATGTCATTGATGTTTGGAACTTCAATCGACAGGGAAATGCGTTTCTTTTCCCATTGCAGAAACGCCACAGTTGCGTTGGCCTGACGATCATCGAAACCGTACGTAAGCCATTCGGTAAAGGGCGCTTCAGTTGGTGTTGCCGGAGTGCGCAGTGCGTCCTCTTTATCAATGTAAAAATAGCTACCCCAGCTTGAAGCATTGGATGAAAAAATCCATGTCCATGGCCCCTCATTTTTAACTTCTAGAAAAAGCCCATACGTACCGGCCTTTAATTTTTGCCCGCTGACAGTTACATCATGCGAGAAATTGATCGTTGTATTTTCATTGGCACCCGCGCGCCAAGGTGCTGACTTCGAGGTTCCGAATCCTTGATCGATAAAACCGTAGTGAACAAGTTCTCCCCAGATGTGCCCGGTACGATCTTCACCATTCGGTCCATGCACATCCGGACTGCTATAGTTAATGGTTACACTTACCGGGCCGATCCATTGGGTTACGCTAGCTTTTTGATTATCACCGCTGGGCGGTTGGGTGAGGCTTTGAGCCAGGCCACACAGGGTCATGCATACACAGACACTAAGTGTTAGAATTTTTTTCATAAGGTAGTGAATTGGTTTTTTTAGAAATTTAATTCAAAAGATGCTTATATCGGTTAACCCGATTTGGGTGATTCATGAAACATTTACAACGATGGTTAGGCCGGAAGCTTAGCGGCTATTTATGGACTTAAATATTGATGGCCTTTGCTGGTACCAGCATGTTTAAGGATGCAGGTAATAACCGGATATGGAATTGATCGGCTTCACCGCAAGGCTCACCATCAATATGAAAAGACATTGGCTTGTTTGTTTTGATGGTGAAATTTTTAGCTTCGATTACATCACAGTAAATTGATCGATCTACTTTTCCTGAAAAAAAGGCATACATAAAATCCAACCGGAAGGGCGGAACCTTTTTCAGGATACTGAGGTGCAGGAGCCCATCACAAACGGAAGCCGCAGGCGCAATGCGCGCGTTATTTCCATACTGCGATGAATTGGCTATGGCCATGATGAAAGCTTTTCTTTCCAGTGTCTGGTTTTCTAAGGTGATTGAGGCTTCAAACTCCTTAAACTGAAAAAATTCATGTATAGTAAGTTTTGCATAGCCGGTGAAACCACGTTTTTTATCTTTCCCGAAAAGGTTGGCTACGTGACCATCGAACCCAATACCGGATACATTGAGCGAAAGCTTGTCATTGAGGGTAAAGGTATCCATGGCGATAACCCTGCTGTTGAAAAGATTTTGAAGCGCACCGGAAAGTGTCAGGGGTATTCTTAAGTGGCGAGAAAGTCCGTTACCGGAACCTTTTGGCAGAATGCCCATCGGTACTGGCGTATGCACGAGTCCCTGAGCCACTTCATTCACTGTTCCATCACCTCCTACTGCAATAATACTCGTAAACTTTTTTTCAACACCTTCCTGGGCCAGTTCGGTGGCATGTCCGCGCCCGCGGGTAAATTCGATGGTGCATTCAACATCCTGTTTTTCACAGGCTTCAATTATCTTCCCCTCCACACCAGCCTGGTACCCTGTGCCTGAAAACTTATTGACGATGAATAATACCTGCTTACCTTCGATGTTCACGTTTCAACATTACTAATTTTTATGGATATAGAATTTTATTCTCCACGGAAGTTGAAGTTCAAAGCCTGGAATATGGAAACCAATTTATTAATGCGTCTTCACAGCATAGATTGTATAAAAGGCGAGTTACAAAAGAAGGATCATATTCTGCTGCAATTTACAGGGCTAACGGATATGCAGGGAGATGAGATTTATGATATGGATATTCTTTTACAGGAGGCGGAGAAATTTGTAGTACACTGGGATTCTGTTGCGCATGGATGGCGCTTAACGAATATGGAGTCGTCTTCGGAAATGCAGCTGGCTGATACTGTTGTTCAGAAAATGTTGCGTCTTTGCAGTTATTTCGAATCGCAGAAAACAGGTTAATTATTTTTTTATTTTTTCCTGGATGTACTTAACCGCCTGATCAAAAGTCTGAAGTTTTTCGGCATCATCATCCGGGATTCGGATATCAAACGATTGTTCAAATTCCATCACGATCTCTGCGTAGTCAAGCGAGTCTATTCCAAGGTCTTTAACAAAATTTGCGTCTGGAGTAATTTCTGATTCTGCGATGCCGAGTTTGTCTTTGAGTATTTCGGTCACCTTCTTTGGAATATCTTGCATAGCGGGGTTTACTATGGCGTAAATGTATTAAATCGGATTTTGCCCTCCAAACTTGTTGAAAATTCAGTTTGGAGTGTAAAAATTGGCAAAACTCTCGTTTGACTTAAAACCGCATGAAAAATTCAGTCCCTTTGTTTACCGTTGATTTCACGGTGAGCGTTCCCTGATGTTGGCGCATGATCTGCCGGGAGAGACTTAGCCCGATACCCGACCCGGTTTTTTTGGTTGTAAAGAAGGGTATGAAGATTTTTTCCAGGGCCTCCGGGTCGATGCCTGTGCCATTATCTTTGACTGAAATGACGGGTCTTGATTTTTCGTTGAGACTGGCGCGTATCTCAATGACTTTGTTTTCCTGTTCTTCGAATGACTGGATGGCATTTTTAATGAGGTTGATCAGTACCTGTTCTATCATATTCTTGTCGGCAGAAATGGTCAGGTCCTCCGGATAGATGGATACATTGAGTTGAATGTTTTTATCAATCAGTTCCTTTTTGTGCAACAGTGTAAGTTCATCAAAGAGGGTTTTGATGTCAATGGATGTCGGCCTTGGTTTGGGTATGCTGGTGAGGCTGCGAAACTCTTTCACAAAGTGTATCAATCCTTCGCTGCGCTTACTGATGGTTTGAAGCGATAGGTGGATGTCACCGAGTTGTTCGCTGGAAAGGGGTTCGCTTTGATGATCCTGAAGATGGTGTTTTAGTTCTTCCTCAACAATTCCGGCCAACGATGAGATGGGTGTTACCGAGTTCATGATTTCATGCGTGAGTACCCGCACAAGGTTTTGCCAGGCTTCCATTTCCTTCTCCTCCAATTCGCTTTGAATATTCTGAATTGAAATGAGTTTCACATTTTCGCCACGCAGGGTTAATTCAATGGCATATACCGATAATTGTAAAAAGTCGTCTCCGATTTTGGTGCGTACCAGTTCACGACCTCCTGTTCTTAGTTTTTGAAATACAGTAACAAGCGATTCGCTAACGTCTTTGATGTCTCCTATAGTTTCAGCCCGGTTTATTTTGAGCAGTCTTCGGGCAGCGCTATTAAAAATTTCGATTTTACCATCTTCTTTAAAAATGATCAGCCCGATGCCTACGTGCATGACAATATTTTTGAAGAACAGAAATTCCGAGTCTTTTTCCCTGCGCGAATTGCGCAGTTTCATCATCGCTTCATTGAGTTCTTTGTGAAGCCGTTGCACGGCCGGATCATCGCTTGCGGTTTTGAAGGAATAGGAGAGATCATCAAACCGGATGGAATCGAGGAAAGAAGCAATGTTTTCATTCGATCTATCGAGGTAATCGATCAGCATTTTTACCTGATATATGCTTACGGCTAAAAATAGCAGCGAAAACATCCAATCTCCTCGCGAGAATGCGAAAAAACAAAACAAAAAAATGGTGGCAGCCAGCATAGCCACACGCGGCATAACCGGTGACCGCCAGTTAAAGTCCATACTTCTCCATTCTGCGGTAAAGGGACGCACGCGTTAACCCAAGCTCATCGGCAGCTTTTGAAATGTTTCCATTGTGCATTTGCAGGGCCTTGGCGATGGCTGCTTTCTCAACTTCATCCAGGTTAAGTGTGTTGGCCATTGGTCCGGTAGTGAGCGAACGGCTTAATAGAAAATCAGTATCCTGAAGTACAGCCGAGTCGGTCATGATCACAGCCCGTTCGATGGCATGTTGCAATTCCCGAATATTGCCCGGCCAGGCATAGCGCTTTAATTTATCCATCGCCTCGGGTGCGATGCTGTTTACCAGTTTGTGATACTTGCGGGCATAGTGGTTAAGATAATGTTGTGCCAGCATTTGTATGTCCTCAACGCGTTCGCTAAGCGGGGGCACCTGAATCTCTACCGTATTGATACGGTAGAGCAAATCCTGCCGAAAGGTTCCCTCCTGTACCATTTTGTGAAGCGGCATATTGGTTGCACAAATCAGACGAATGTCAACATCCATGGATTGGTTTGCACCCACGCGAGTAACTTTTCTGGATTGCAAGGCACTTAATAATTTACTCTGCAGACTCATACTCAGGTTGCCAATTTCATCAAGGAATAATGTTCCGCCATTCGCCAATTCAAATCGGCCTGGACGATCTTCACGCGCATCTGTAAAGGCGCCTTTCTTATGGCCAAATAACTCACTTTCAAAAAGTGTTTCGGTGATAGCGCCCATATCGACAGAAACGAAACTGTTATTTTTTCGAAGGGAACGCTGATGAATGGCACGCGCAATTAACTCTTTCCCAGTTCCATTTTCTCCTAATATCAATACGTTGGCATCGGTTTTCGCCACTTTATCAATCAGGCTGAATACATCTTTAATGGCCGCACTCTGGCCAATAATTTCTCCAAAGGGTTTACTGATTTGTTCTTCCAGCATTTCTTTGGCCTTCTTCAATTTATCTACTTCATTGTACGATTGCTTCAAACGAATAGCAGTGGCAATCGTAGCGATGAGTTTTTCATTTTGCCAGGGTTTGAGTATAAAATCAGTAGCACCGAGTTTTAATGCTTTAACGGCCATTTCCACATCACCAAAAGCTGTTATCATAATCACCACCGCATTTGGATCATGCCCGATAATTTGTTCAAGCCAGTAAAAGCCTTCCTTTCCGCTGGTGATGTCCTTGCTGAAATTCATGTCAAGCAGGATGACATCGTACGTATCATTATTGAGTAAAAAAGGAATCTTGTTCGGATTCTTCTCGATGATGACGTGATGGTTTTGTTTTTTCAACAGCATTTTGGCCGCCAGCAATACATCTTCATCGTCATCAATCATTAAAATTTTTGTGGCTTCCTGATTCACGTTGTTTGTTGATTTAGGTGGTCTTCTATGTAAGGAAATACTGTGCCAACCCTGTTTCAGGGTCTATGGTATGTTTTAATACGGACACAGTGTTCCTCTGTGTACAAAGATGTTCAATTTTGAACAGTGATTGTAGTCTTTAAGTATGATTTGTATGAAGTTGCTTTAGCGCTTGTACCGGAAGACTTCAATGGTGTTTTTCCGAATGGAAATGTACCGCTCATCAGTCAACAGAATGAAGTCGCCCGTAACGCTAAATTGTTGTTCGCTTGTTTCGCCTGATATCAGGTCGAGGAATTTAATTTTGTTGCCATCGGGATAGTATAGTTCTTCGCCCAGAAAATTGAAATAGGGTAATCCGGGTACATGGATGGTTTTAATGCGTTTACCCATCGTATTAAAAATCAGAATGCCTGCATTCTTGTCGAGCAAAAAGAGAAAGTTCTGATACTCACGCATGTAGGTGAAGAGGGGTTTTACATGAACTGCAGTAGGTTTGATTTCACTTTCCTGTTTCAGGCTCGTGCCCATTAAAACGGTTCGCTTCAACGTGTAGTCAGCGGTATCAAGAATCCAAAGTTCCCGATCGCCAGCCGGGCATAATAATAGTGGGTTTATGGCGAAGGCAGAGTCAAGTGTTAATTCGTTGACCACCTTTAATTCGGGATTCAGGTATTGATAGCGGAGGTCATGTTGAAAATAAACAAAGAGTCTGGCGCCATCGCGCGGATCAAAAATTGTTGGTTTTGATGAATTTACTTTTTGTGCCAGTTTCTTTCCGTTCTTATCATACTTTTCGATTGTGCCATTCTGCAATACAACATAGAAGTCACCGGGTCTGTCCACCGCAGCAAAAATAATCTCGTGCGTAGTGGTGATGGTTTTTATTTTTTCTTCCTGCCCTACGCAGCGCGAAAAGCAGAACACCAGTGGCAAAATGATTATCAACTTCATGCCAGCGGATTAAAACTCATGAGCTCAACCCTTTTACCATCGTACACCGCATAGGTGTTGTGCTGAACCCACTCACCCAGGTTGATATAGGCACTATTCGGACTTACCGTAAGGTTTAGGGGTAAATGCCGGTGGCCGAAAATGTAATAATCGTAGTGCTGTGTTTTTTCCATTTCTGTACAATACGCCCAGAGAAACTCTCCTTCCGGTCCGTTAAAAACCTCTTCGCGTTTTAGATTGCTAATGCGGCTGTTTCTTGACCAGCGGTTTGCAATCGCTATGCCAAGGTTGGGATGGATGCGTGCAAAAAGCCATTGGCATAAACGGCTGTTGAAAAACTTTTTAATGATTTTATACGAATGATCGCCCGGCCCAAGCCCATCACCATGCCCAATGAGTAGTTTCTGATTTCCAACAAGAAGTTCCTGCGGTTCGCGATAAATGGGAATACCCAGTTCGGAGGGGAAATAATCAAACATCCACATGTCGTGATTGCCGGTGAAGAACACGATTGGAATGCCTGCATCGCGAAGCTCAGCCAGTTTTCCCTGCAACCGGATAAACCCTTTTGGAATAGCATGTTTGTACTCAAACCAAAAGTCGAAAATATCACCCAGCAGATAAATACAATATGCTTCTGTACGAATGGAGTCGAGCCAGGCGATGATCCGCTTTTCCCGTTTTAAACTATCCTCATGATTAGGAACACCGAGATGAAAATCGGATGCGAAGAATAGCTTTTTACCTGCCGGTAATTGGTTAATGGGTTCAATCATTCCCTGCAATGATACTAAAAATAAAAAAGCCGGAGTTTAGCCCGGCTTTGATGTTATTATTTTTTTGCATTAACTACCCGAGACTTCTACTGTTGGCGCGGGAGTTTCCGGTGTTTCAGCTTTTGGCGAATCTTCAAGCTTGGGTTCGTCTTTCTTTTCATATTGCCCCGTGCCATTGGTAAACTGCTGATACGTTGTTTGTTTTTCAAAAGGACGCTTACCGATCAGCCGCTCCAGATCTGCCTGAAACAAAATTTCTTTTTCCAGCAATTCTTTGGCAATTACCTCCAGGTGCTGGCGGTGCTTGGAGAGCAGGCTTTTTGTGCGGCTGTAGACTTCGTCTATAATGCCCTTTACTTCTCTGTCGATTTTTTCGGCCGTAGCATCGGAGTACGGTTTGTTAAATGTATACTCTGATTGTTTGGAGTCATAGAACGATAGGTTGCCAATCTCACTGTTCATCCCATATACAGTAACCATGCTATAGGCCAGTTTGGTAATGCGCTCCAGATCACTCAAGGCACCGGTAGATATTTTTCCAAAAACAATATCTTCAGCAACGCGTCCACCAAAGGCCATGCACATTTCATCCATCAGTTGTTCTGTTTGATACAGAAATTGTTCTTTCGGCAGATATTGTGCGTAACCCAATGCAGCTACACCGCGCGGCACGATACTCACTTTTACCAACGGATCGGCATGCTCCAGAAACCAGCCTGCTACTGCATGCCCCGCTTCATGGTAGGCCACTATCTTTTTCTCTTCGGGTGAGATGATTTTTGTTTTCTTTTCCAGACCACCAATGACGCGATCAATCGCATCCTGGAAATCCTGCATATCTACTGCTTTCTTATCTCTGCGTGCCGCGATGAGCGCAGCTTCGTTACACACGTTGGCAATTTCCGCACCGGCAAATCCAGGTGTTTGTGCTGATAACTTTTTAGCATCAACTGTAGGATCAAGCTTAACAGGTTTAAGGTGAACTTTAAAGATAGCTTCACGGCCTACAATATCCGGTTTATCAATACTGATTTGACGGTCGAAACGGCCGGGACGCAACAAGGCGGAGTCCAGTACATCCGGACGGTTTGTAGCCGCCAGAATGATCACTCCTGAATCGGTGGCGAAACCATCCATTTCAACCAATAATGAGTTTAAGGTGTTTTCGCGTTCATCGTTAGAGCCGGGTAATTGACCCCGTCCGCGTGAGCGGCCAATGGCATCAATTTCATCAATGAATACAATACAAGGTGCTTTTTCCTTTGCCTGTTTAAACAAGTCGCGCACACGGGCAGCACCCACGCCTACGAACATCTCAACGAAATCTGAACCCGAAAGTGAAAAGAATGGTACAGCAGCTTCACCGGCAACGGCTTTCGCCAGCAAGGTTTTACCTGTACCAGGAGGACCTACCAACAAGGCGCCTTTCGGTATCTTACCGCCCAGTTTGGTGAACTTTCCCGGTGTTTTGAGGAAATCAACAATTTCTTTTATCTCTTCTTTTGCTTCATCTAAGCCGGCAACATCGGCAAAGGTTATTTTTACTTTGTTTTCGGCATCAAACAATGCGGCTTTTGATTTTCCGATATTAAAGATTTGTCCACCAGGACCTCCACCACCGGTCATTCTTCGCATCAGCATCCAGAATCCAAAAAGAAGCAGGAACAAAAATCCCCATTGAATAAAGTAGCTGAAATAGTCGACCCGCGTTTCAGGTTTGTATTCCGGACGTTTACTGACGTCAACCTTTGTTATGAGTTCGTTATACCATTTATCAAAATTATCAACTGAAATGATCTTCATTTTGAAGTGTGGACCAGCCTGATTCGATCCCATGGGCGATTCGGCAATGTCATCGCGGTATTTGGCGTTCTTCAGCGCATCGGCTGTCAGGGTGATTTCAACCAACTCCTGATCTTTGATAAGGGCTACTTTTTTTATGTCACCGTCCTTGATCATGCGCTCAAACTGAGCCTGATCTTTCTCTTTCAGATTCCCTGTATTATTTAACCACATAACTCCCATAACCAGAGCCAGTGTGCCCAGAATTATCCAAAGTTGATAGTTGCCGCGGGGCGGTTTATTCGGTAAAAGAGGTTTATTATTTTCTTTCTTGTCAGCCATTCTTAGTTTCAAGTCAAAGTATTAAATATCAAATCAATAACGTGTTGTGGTCGTTTTGGTTCAGTACCCTTTATTCGATTTCCTTTATATCAGCATCGCCCCAGAGTTTTTCCAGCGCATAAAATTCTCTGCGGTCTTTCTTAAAAACATGAGCTACCACGTCAATGTAGTCGAGTAACATCCACTCTTTATTGTTCTTACCCTCGGTATGCCAGGGATTTTCTTTCAGATCTTTGAAAACTTCCTCGTCTATCGAATCGGCAATCGCCTCTAATTGTTTATCGGAGTTACCGGAGCAGATGATAAAGAAATCGGCTACCGCATTTTTAATTTTCCTCAAATCCATCACGACAATGTCAGTTGCTTTCTTTTCCTGCATGCCCTTTACAATTACTTTACTGAGCGTTTCTGAACTGACACCCTTTCTTTTTTTAGCCATTAAACTATCTTGTGTTTTTGATTTATCCTGATCACTGCCTTTAACCTACAAAACTAACCAATTTATCCTTGTATAAAATTCCTGCCAATACGCTTTTCCTGGGAAAGAACCTGATTTTCATGCCGGAATGTCACTCCACCAATGATCTTGCTCTGAAACTCTGCCAACGAGGGGAGGTATCGGAAGGAACACTTGTGATCACCCAGCACCAAATTGCCGGCAAAGGACAGCGCGGAAATGCCTGGGAAACAGAGCCGGGAATGAACCTTACGTTTTCGCTGATCGTAAAGCCTTCCTTTTTGAACGTAAGCGATCAGTTTTATTTGAGCATGATCACTTCTCTTGGTGTACATGATTTTCTTTCACGTAAATCGCTTCCTGCCGAAGTCAGGATAAAATGGCCCAACGATGTGATGGTGAATGAAAAAAAGATATGTGGTATCCTGATTGAAAATCAACTACAGGGAATACAACTTCAAACATCCGTTCTTGGAATCGGACTGAATATCAATCAGCAGCATTTTAATCATCCAACAGCTACGTCACTCAGTCAGCTTGACCAGTGTACGCATGACCTTCAAACCGAGTTAGAGAACCTTCTTTCATGCCTTGAAGCGCGATACCTTCAGCTCAGGCAAGCGAATATGGAGTTAATAAAGATGGATTATCTATCCAGTCTGTATTGGCGGCTGGAAAAACATTGGTTCACTTCGCAGGGCAATGATTTTGAGGGAACGATTTTGGGAATTGATACTGCCGGACGGTTACAAGTTGAAGTGGAGGGAAACTTGCAAATTTTTGACTTGAAAGAAATTGCTTACCTCAGGTGATCTTCTATTTTGTATTTCTTCATTTCGCTGCAGCCATTGGGCTCCATGGTGAAAATGAGGTGACTGATTTTCCAACCTTCGGATGTTTTGATGAGTGAAAAGGAATCAATACCGCAGTGTGCAAGTTTGTTACTGATCTTGATCTGGTACGGTGTCCAAACCATAGCGATGGTTTGGCGGATCAATACCGTTGGGTTCCACATGCTTTCATCCAATTGGGTTGTATCCCTTTGTATTCGTTCTGTAAATGTTTTGAACGTGTTCATGCGGCTGTATGTGCCCGTTGCCTCCTGCCGGGTAGCCCAATAGTTCCCATCCTGAAGCAAAACCTGGCTGGCACCGAGCGAATCGTGGGCAGTCATGGCGTCAAAAAATTTTTGCACTGTTAACAGTACGGCCTGCTTGTCAGTTGATTCAGATTGACCAAATACGCCTGGTGAGATCATTAGCAGGAGGATGAAAAGTATATTTTTACGCATGGAGTAATTTATTGGTGACATAATTCGTAAGCTTGTTTCAAGTTAGAACTTTTTGAACAATCAGCATGGATTTCAATTTATCAAGCCGGATCGTCATCACCTGTAATAAACGATTAGCGCCTTATCTCGAACAAGAGGTTGTTGCATTGGGTTTAAAACCTGATCGAACGTTTTCAACCGGAGTTGAATTACAGGGCACACTGAATGAGTGCATTCTTCTTAATCTGAATTTACGGTGTGCGAGTCAGGTTCACTATTCATTAAAAATATTCAAGGCTAATCATCCCGATGAAGTTTACCGGGCTTTGGAATCCTATCCATGGGAAAATCTTCTGGCCAGTGATGGATATTTCTCCGTCACCAGTAATGTGATGACCGAAAGCGTTAACAACAACTTGTATGTGAATGTAAAAGTGAAAGACGCCATCGTTGACCGCATGCGGCATAAAGCCGGAAGCAGACCGAACTCCGGACCAGAGCTGGATCGTACCGTTATTCATTTATTCTGGCGGGAAGACCGCGCAGAAATTTTTCTGGACACCTCCGGGGAAACGCTGGCCAAGCATGGCTATCGAAAAATACCGGGTAAAGCTCCGATGCTCGAAGCGTTGGCTGCAGCTACCATCATGGCTACCAAGTGGGATCGCTCGTCACCTTTTGTCAATCCGATGTGCGGCTCTTCAACCATTGCTATTGAAGCAGTGTTGCTGGCTACAAATCGTAAGCCGGGATTACATCGTAGCAATTATTCGTTCATGCATGTGCAAGGGTATGAGGATTCTTTTTATCACCATCAACTGAAGCGATTAAAGGATGAAATCATTGACGTGCCTGGCCTAACGGTCATCGCATCCGATATCGCGGAAGACGCTATCGATATTTCAAAAGTCAATGCCGGTATTGCCGGAGTGGAGCACTTGATCCGCTTTGCTGTTTGTGATTTTGAAGCTACGGAAATTCCGGAAACTCCCGGAGTGATTTACTTCAATCCCGAATACGGTGAACGCCTCGGTGAAGTCACTTCGTTGGAAGCCACGTATGCCCGCATCGGAGATTTTCTGAAAAAGAAATGCCAGGGCTATACGGGGTATATTTTTACCGGTAACCTGGAGTTGGCCAAGAAAATCGGGTTGAAGGCCAGCCGAAGAATTGAGTATTATACAGCCAAGTTAGACTGTCGCTTACTGGAGTATGAACTTTATGCCGGTACCAGGCGGGCGAAAGAGGATCTACCGGCAGGTGAATGATATAAATCGTTGCTAACCTTCTAAACGAAAACTGCTCCATTCACACGAGTTGGTTTTTTATATTTCGGTGTTTCGTTAACTAGCGAATATGATTCAGGTAAGCGGCCTCGCGTACGGGTATGAGGCATCCAAAAAAATTACATTCCCCGACTTCGGTGTGGCGAAGGGCGAGCAGTGCTTATTGCTGGGCGAGTCGGGCAGTGGAAAAACTACCTTACTGCATTTGCTCGGTGGCTTGTTACGGTCGCAACAGGGAAACATCACCATTCAGCAAACGGACATTACAACATTATCCGAATCGGAGATGGACCACTTTCGTGGGAAGCATGCCGGTTTTATTTTTCAGCGCAATCATTTGATTGGTGCGCTTACAGTTCGTAAAAATTTACTGATGGCGCCTTTTCTGGCAGGTCTTCAGCAAGATGAAAGCCGGGTGGAAGAAGTATTGAGACATCTGGGCTTGCTGGAAAAAAGAGATGTGCGCATTCAGGAACTCAGCCAGGGGCAGGCACAGCGTGTGGCCATTGCACGTGCCGTGTTGAATAAGCCTGCTATTATTTTTGCCGATGAGCCTACCTCCGCACTTGACGATACCAATTGTGAGCGGGTTATTACCTTATTGAAGGAAGCAGCCCGTGAAAATCAATCCACCTTACTTGTGGCGACACACGACCAACGCCTGAAATCAAAAATCGAACAACAGATAAACCTGAAATAGATCATGAACCTCTTTCGTTTAGTCTGGAGTTACCTGAAAGCAAAGCCGCTCAACACGGCCTTGAATATTGTATTGTTAAGCCTGGGTATTGCTGTGATTACGATTCTGTTGCTGTTCAACAATCAACTTCAGCAAAAGATTACGGATAATGCCAGGGGCATCGATTTGGTAGTTGGTGCGAAGGGCAGTCCGCTTCAACTGATTCTTTGTAACATTTTTCACATCGATTTTCCAACGGGTAATATTAACCTGGCAGAAGCCGAACGGATAGCCAGAAACAGATTGATCAAAAATGCCATTCCGTTGGCCTTGGGCGATAGCTATCAGAGTTACCGCATCATCGGAACTTCGAAGGCGTATGCCGATCTGTATAAAGCAACACTGCAAACGGGCAATTGGTGGGCGGCCGATATGGAAGTTGTTACGGGGGCTCAGGTTGCTGAGATGTTGAAATTAAAAATTGGAGATTCATTCACCAGCACGCACGGACTTACATCGGATGGACACGCGCACGATGAACAGCGATTTGTTGTAAAGGGCATCATGAACAGAATGGGAAACGTGGTGGATAACCTGATCCTCACCAATGTAGAAAGCATCTGGCAAGTACACGAAGTGCACGCGGAGGAAGCCGAACGCGAACATGCTGTCGCGCTGGACTCATCTATTGTTCTTTCTATGCTTGTTCCCACTATTGCTGCAGGAGACTCCACTAAAGAGATTACTTCGATGCTGATTCAATACCGTTCGCCAATGGGTGCGATTCAGCTTCCACGTTATGTAAACGGTCAGAGCAACATGCAGGCAGCATCACCGGCTTTCGAAACGGCACGGTTGTTTTCCATTTTAGGTATTGGGGTTGATGTGCTGATGGCCTTCGCCTACATCCTGATTTTTATTTCCGGACTCAGTATTTTCATTGCCCTCTATAACTCGCTGAAGGAAAGAAGATATGATTTAGCCATCATGCGCTCGATGGGGGCTACACGCAGTAAGTTGTTTATTTCAATTTTGTTGGAAGGTAGTTTACTTACAGTGTTAGGCTCTGCCATTGGTTTATTGATGGGACACGGAACGTTGTTGCTCCTACCCATGTTGGTGGTGGAGGCACAGAAAGCCGGAATCAGTGGTGTTGTATTCTACCCGGAGGAATGGATAATTTTGGCCGGGAGTTTGTTTTTAGGATTGCTCTGCGCGTTGATTCCTGCGTTGCAGGCCTATCGTACAGATATATCGAAGGTATTGGCGGGAAATTGAAAAGTAAACTACACATATGAAAAAAGTACTGATGTTGACAGTGTTGTTGGTGAGTTGTGTCGCACTTTTGGCGCAGGGAAAATTTGACGCATGGAATGAATTTGCCAAAACCAAGTTTGAACCCAAATACTACGAGAAGCTGGGCGAATATCTTTTTCATCCCAACTTCACAGCCGAGCTGAAAGCATTAGAAGGAAAAGAAATAACCATACAGGGATTTTATGTTCCCTTTGCTCCGGAAGATGGTAACTATATTATTCTTTCCAAATTCCCAATGAGTCAGTGTTTTTTTTGTGGTGGAGGAGGTCCCGAATCCATCACGGAAGTAAACTTTGCCAAGTCAACACCAAAGTTTCAGGTCGATGATCTCATTACGGTGAAAGGAAAACTGAGACTAAATGTGAACGACATTGATCACATGAATTTTATTTTAGACCAGGCTGTATTGGTGAGCAAGTAGAAAATAATCCGGAATTGATCAGAAGTGAAATCCTATATTCACATAGCCGGTAAAATCTCCCGACTGGTCATTATACATGGCCGATAGTTCGATCGGTCCAAACCCGGAAGAATACCCCACGGTAAAGGCATAACCACTCAGAATATTTCCTGAGTTTAGTTCAGAGGCATTCAGATGTGCAAAATCATACAGGCCTACATTTGCTCGTAGCGTGGTGTACAAACTGTTGAAGGGTTTGTACTGAAGTCCGAGCATGGCAGTAATAATGCTGTTCGACCTTGCCTGATATTCGTTTAGTCCAACAAACGTAATCTGGTTGCGCAAAAAATCGGTGATGCCACCGATGTTAAAAAAATTAAGATAGGCCTGATCATTGTTAAAATTGATGCCACTGTTCAGGTGCGTGATCAGGGTAAACTTTTGATTGAGGCGTGAGTACCGTTCTATCTTTACCCGCAGTTGTGCGTAGTTTTTAAATCCCAATGTATCAACAACACCTGTTTCTCCGGCTATCTCATAAAACAAATCATCTGGTTTTTGTTTATAAATGATTCCGGCACCCGCATGGATTTTCCAACCCTGTGTCGGAAATAATTTTTGATCGAGGGTGTTCAGGTCATAATAAAGATAAGAGTTGAAATAGCGATTACCCGCTTCGATACTGATAGACCCTGATGCTTTTGGTTTTAGGTTAAACGATTCGTATGCCGTGCCTATGCCCAGTGCCGACCGTTGATTAAAGGTATGCTGAACACGTAAATCCGTTTGAGTGAAATTGCTGCGGTACAGGTAGGTTTCCTCAAGGTTATTGTAGACGGGAAATTTAAATCGTTCATGGTAGAATGAAAAAATAATATTGTTGTTATCCTGCTTTCCAAAAAGTTGATTGTGTTGAAGCAGTGTACGAAAGTTTTCACTGATATTTAATTTGACAGTAGACTTTGACCGGTCGAACAAGAGATTTTTAGCGGCCACTGAAGTAATCAGCGCTACATTGCTGAAGGTGTGGTAGTGCAACGCCACTTTAATGTAGGTCAATGGATTTTCAATGACATCAAAAATCAGGTTGGCATGACCCGCTGAAGTGGGATCCCAGCGATACGCAATGCGGTTGTAGTTCCGCGAACCGTAAACCTTTCGAATAGCGCTGGCGATTTCCAGACCATCATAGGCTTTAGCTGACTCAAGATTTAGCCGATTTGTAAAAAAGGTCTTTGTTGTATTGTGCAATCCGTTGATCGTGATTCCATCGATGATAATTTTCTGGTGATCCGGCAGTCTGTTTTTTTTGAACTGATAACCAGGATCAAGCTTGCGAAGGGAATCCGCCAATTTTTTGAACTGCGGGTAAAACTTTTTACCCCAGGCTTTTCCGAGATTGATCAGTTCATCTGAACTTCCAAAACTGGCTGCAGAATAATCTTCCAGGGGTGGTTCGATCAGAATATTGCATAGTTTGCGTTCATGGTCAAAATCATCGGCATCTTTGTAAAAACCGATTTGATACAAGATGTCAATGGCACTGTTGAGTTTGTCAGCCTTCAGCAACCCTTGCGATAAGTTCACACCAATGGTAAAATCTGCGCCCATGGCTACAGCATCTTTCACGGGAAAATTTCTCACCACACCACCATCCACCAGTTTTGTTCCCTCGTAATCAATGGCGGTAAAAACAGAAGGAATTGCCATGCTTGCACGGATGGCGGTTACAATTTCTCCGTTATCCAGCACTACTGCTTTTCCGGTGCTGACATCCGTTGCAATACATTTAAAAGGGATGCTGAATTTGGAAAAATCTTTGATATTGTAAATGGGCAGAAATAATTCCTGAAACTTAAGCCAGATTTCCTGACCTTCAATCAGACCCGTTCCTATTTTTAGTTTTCCCTTTTCAAATGGAACCTCAACAGCATATTGATCAAATTCGTACTTCTCATCTATGTTGACATTTTGAAGTAGTGGCTTACCCGAGAAGAGATTACCCCAGTCGAGCGATCGCGCAATTTTTTCCATTTCCTTTCCGGAATACCCAGCAGCATATAATGCGCCCATAATGCTGCCCATACTGGTTCCGGTGATGTAATCAATGTTGAGGCCTGCGCTATCAATGGCTTCGAGAATACCGATGTGGACGAGTCCTTTTGCACCGCCTCCACTTAACGTGAGACCAATTTGGGGTGTTGATGTTTGAGCGGATGCGCCACAGATAATCGCCCAGCTTAATAAAACAGCAATAAAAATTCGCATAACTAAAAGCTGGGTTGAAGCTACTGAAATTTAAACATCGTGAGCTTCAACCTTGTTTTTTTTTCTGTGATGTTCATTTACGGTTAACCTTTCTTATTTTGAGGCCGGTTTTACGTTGAAAGTATGGTCACCCTTGGAGGAAGCAGATTGACAGCATCAGATTTTGGTAATGTTCTTTACCAGGATTCAAAAATTGAATTGGACAAGCGCGCGTTGGAAAAAGTGAGAGCCAATTTCGATTTCCTCGAAGTATACGCCAGGGATAAGGTAATTTATGGAATCAATACCGGCCTGGGTCCAATGGCGCAGTATAAAATCACAGAGTCAGATCAGCGCCAGTTGCAATACAACCTCATCCGCAGTCATGCGTCTGGAGCTGGTGATTTATTTTCGGAAGAGTTGGCACGTGCCACCGTATTGGCCCGTCTGAATAGTTTAATGCAGGGGTCTTCAGGTATACATCCCGACAGTGTATCGTTATTGGCACATCTTCTAAATGAAAAAATATCCCCGGCTATTCCAGAACGCGGTGGTGTTGGTGCCAGCGGTGACCTGGTGCAATTGTCCCACCTTGCCCTTAACCTGATTGGAGAGGGAGACGTGTGGTATAACGGTGTGCTACAACCTGCAGCTTCTGTTTATGAATCAAAGGGTATTACACCCCTCCACATTTATTTGCGCGAAGGTCTGGCCATGATGAACGGTACCTCCGCTATGACGGGTGTGGGGATGGTTAACATTATTCAGGCGCGTACGTTGCTGAACACAGCCGTTATGCTCTCAGCCATCACCAACGAGTTAATGAAATCGTTTGACGATCACTTTTCGTTGGAGTTAAACCAGGTCAAGCATCATGTTGGTCAGCAAAAAATTGCTGAAGGGATGCGAACCTTTCTTCATGATAGTAAATTGATCCGCAAGCGACCGGATCATCTGTATAACCGAAAGCTGGAAGAGGCAGTTTTCACCGATAAGGTTCAGGAGTATTATTCGCTGCGCTGTGTTCCACAGATTCTGGGTCCTGTTTACGACACGGTTGTACAGGCCGGACAAGTGCTAGAAGATGAAGTCAACTCGGTAAATGATAATCCGGTAATTGACCATGCCCATGAAATGGTATACCACGGTGGAAATTTTCATGGAGATTATATAGCGCTGGAGATGGACAAATTGAAGACAGTGATCACGAAATTATGCATGCTGTCTGAGCGACAATTAAATTATTTGCTGAACGATAAGTTAAATCAAAAACTACCACCGTTCATTAACCTGGGTAAACTAGGTTTTAATTTTGGCATGCAGGGCATGCAGTTTACGGCTACTTCTACCACAGCCGAGAACCAAACCTTGTCGTATCCCATGTATCTGCATAGCATTTCGAACAACAACGACAATCAGGATATTGTGAGCATGGGGTGCAACGCTGCATTGATGACGCGCAAGGTTATTCATAATACATTTGATGTGCTGTCCGTTCAGGCAATTGCATTGGTGCAAGCCATTGATTATTTGAAATGCCACTCACGCCTGTCATCATCAACGCATTTGTTTTATGATGAGGTTCGGGCAATCATACCAACCTTTATAGAAGATTCACCCAAGCATTTAAATTTACAACAGGTGAAGCAGCATTTCATGAAGAAGAATTCAACCTTAATCTTTTAACAGTGAAATACGCATTTGTAACCGGAGGTTCAAGAGGGATAGGCCGAGCCGTTTGTATCAAACTTGCCGAACAGGGGTATCATATCCTGATCAACTACAAAAGCAACGAAGCCGAAGCTAAAATCACGCAGGCGTTAGTGCGGGAAAAGGGTGTTGATGCCGAATTGCTTCCCTTTGATGTTTCGGACAAAGCAGCTGTGGATGCCATGCTCGGTGGTTGGATAGAAAATAATAAGGATAAGGTCATTGAGGTGCTGGTCAACAATGCCGGTATTCGCCAGGATGCTTTGTTGATGTGGATGACCGATGAGCAATGGAAAAGCGTATTGGGCTCCAGCCTCGATGCATTCTATTATGTTACCCGGTTGGTGGTGACGGGTATGCTCACCAAGCGGTATGGACGAATTGTGAATGTAGTTTCCTTATCGGGATTGAAGGGCATGCCCGGGCAAACCAACTATTCTGCCGCCAAGGCAGGCGTTATCGGGGCGACAAAAGCATTGGCACAGGAAGTCGCCCGTAGGGGTGTAACAGTAAATGCGGTAGCACCCGGCTTTATACGCACGGATATGACGCATGATCTGAATGAAGCAGAGCTGAAGAGTTTGATTCCCATGCAACGTTTTGGTGAACCGAATGAAGTGGCCGATGCCATTGCTTTTTTAGCTTCTCCGAAAGCCTCGTATATCACCGGATCGGTACTCTCCATCAACGGAGGTTTGTACAGTTAATTTCAAATTTGGTTTGTTGCAAGGTTTTGATGTGAGTTAGTGCGCCAATTTTGCATATTGGTATTCATGCAGATTATAATTTGCGCTGAGCTTTATACATTGCGTCTTATTTTTTAACATTCTTCCATGAATCGGGTAGTTATAACAGGTTTGGGTATTTACTCCTGCATCGGTAAAAGCCTGAGTGAGGTATCGAAGTCGCTTTACGAAGGGCGATCGGGCATTGTGCTTGACTTGGCCCGGAAGGAAATGGGGTACCGATCGGCATTGACAGGTTTTGTTGAGCGGCCAGTGTTAAAAGGCGTACTCGACAGAAGAGCCAGGGTGATGTTGCCCGAACAAGGAGAATATGCCTATGTAGCCACTGTTGAAGCGTTGGCGCAAGCCGGAATCGATCAGGACTACATCAACAAAAATGAAATTGGTATCATTTACGGAAATGACAGTTCAGCCCAACCGGTAATTGAAGCCATCGATATTATCCGCGCCAAAAAAGATACCATGATGGTAGGCTCAGGTTCTGTATTTCAGGTACTGAACTCTACCATCAACATGAACCTGGCCACTATTTTCAGTTTGAAGGGAATTAATTTTGGTGTGAGTGCTGCGTGTGCCAGTGGTTCACATTCCATCGGGCTGGCCTCCATGTTTATCCGCAATGGAATGCAGGATTGTATTATCTGTGGCGGAGCCCAGGAAACAAATATTTACTCCATGGGAAACTTTGATGCCCTGGGCGCTTTCTCCGTTCGCGAAGATAATCCAACAGCGGCCAGCCGACCTTTTGATAGAGATCGAGACGGACTGGTGCCGAGTGGCGGGGCAGCAACCGTTATTCTTGAAAGCTATGAATCGGCAACACGCAGGGGAGCAAAAATTCTGGGTGAAGTGATCGGTTATGGTTTTTCCTCCAATGGAGAGCATATTTCAAATCCCAGTGTTCAGGGCCCTGCACGTTCGCTCAAACTGGCCATGAAGAATTCCGGTTTGAAAGCCATTGAAATTGACTATGTAAATGCTCATGCCACCTCAACACCGGCTGGTGATTCAAGCGAAGCACAGGCAATAGCCGAAGTATTTGAGGAAGCAAATACCCCTGTCAGTTCAACAAAATCAATGACTGGCCACGAATGCTGGATGGCCGGGGCTAGTGAAATTGTTTATTCTATGCTCATGATGGAGCAGTCCTTCATTGCTCCAAACATAAATTTTGAGAATCCGGATGAACATTCTGCCCGTTTGAACATTATTACAAAAGCAATGAATAAGAATATTGATGTATTTTTGTCGAATTCTTTCGGCTTTGGTGGAACAAATTCTACCCTGATCGTCAGAAAGTGGAAATAACAGAAAGTGATGGACAAAGAAAGCATTATCGAAAAAATCAATGGTTTTCTGGTAGAGGAGTTTGAAGTAGAGCCTGAAAAAATCCTGCCGGAAGCGAACCTTCGCGAAACCCTTGAACTGGATAGTCTCGACTATATTGATCTGGTTGTGGTCATTGAGAGCAATTTTGGTTTTAAAGTTAAGCCCGAAGATTTTGCGCCCATCGTTACCTTTCAGAACTTCTACGATTACGTCTCCAATCGCCTGAGCGAGAAGGTAAATTCCTGAACATGCCGGAGTGGCAAGGTAAATCGAAAGGAACACCCCTCGGGTATAAAATCTTTATTTTCATTTGTCGAACCGCTGGTATTACACCAGCTTACTTCTTGCTGCGTTTTGTTGCCCTGTATTACTTTCTTTTCTCCCCGACTTCAACCCGCCATATCTACCAATATTTTCGCCAGCGTCATCATTGGGGAAAGGTAAAAGCGTGTTTGAAAGTTTACCGGAATTATTTTGTTTTTGGCCAGACCCTGCTCGATAAAATTGTTGTGATGGCAGGCATCAGCAATACCTTCACCTATGATTTTGACGGAGAAGAAAATCTCCATGAAATGGTCAGGCGAGGCAAAGGTGGAATTTTACTGAGCGCCCATGTTGGCAACTGGGAGGCAGCCGGCCATTTGCTACGCAAACTCAACACCAGAATAAATGTGGTCATGTTTGATGGAGAACATCAGCGTATTAAAGCCTATCTCGATGAAGTAACGGGTGGCCGGAATTTTAATGTAATTGGTATTAAAGCCGATATGTCGCATGTCTATGCTATTGGCGATGCGTTGCGAAACAACGAGTTAATATGCCTGCATGCTGATCGTTTTCTGGAAGGCAATAAAACGAAGGTGAAAAATTTTTTGGACGGCCAAGCAAAATTTCCGGAGGGGCCATTTGCGTTAGCCACCACATTTAAGGTACCGGTGTCGATTGCTTTTGCTTTTAAAGAGTCATCAACACATTATCATTTCTTCGGAAGCCAACTCCTGCAGCAACAGGAGCATGAGCAAAAAACAGATTACACCGAGCGGCTAATGGAAACCTTTGTGCAGGAGCTTGAACAAAAAGTGAAGTTGTATCCCGAACAGTGGTTTAATTATTATAAATTTTGGGATTAATATGCTGGCCGATCAACATCAAATTACCCATTACATTCCGCAACGTCCTCCTATGGTCATGATTGATCAATTGCTGGAAGCCAGTGATCATCATTCCGTCACACGTTTTACAATAGCTTCGGACAATATATTTTTACGCGATGGGTATTTCGCTGAACCGGGGCTCGTGGAAAATATCGCACAAACAGCTGCTGCACAAGTAGGGTATAGGTGTGCGTTGAAAAATATTCCTGTACCCATCGGATTCATTGCTTCTGTCAAGGCATTAAAAATTGTCTCCTTGCCGTTGCAAAACTCTTCCATCACCACATCCGTAAACGTCACCAACCAGATACTGGACATTACAGTAGTTCAGGGAAAGGTGGAGCAAAACGGACAAGTACTTTGCTCGTGTGAAATGAAAATATTTGTAAAAATTTAATCCTAAAAGTATGCTGATTAAAAAAATTGCCCTCACGTTGTATTTGATCATGCTGGTCTCCATACTGACCACCGCCCAGGATATGCGTGATATCTTTGATAGAAAAACCTCTATTACCTGGCTGGGTCTAGATTTTACAGGAGCTAAATTTATTGGTGATCGTGAAAAATTTGGTTCAGAGTCGGACATCCGCAATACGATGGAAGCCTGGAACAACCTGCTCATTAAGGAAGCTGATAAATATGACATTGCAGCCGCCATTCAAAAGGTAAAAGTTGAAAACGCCATTCAGGTAACAATTGATAACAATGCCCAACTTGATTTATCTGAAATATTTTCTGAGAATTCTAAAGATCACCTTCGGTTGAAGCCCGAACATATTGCTGAAATTATTTCCAGTTATGATTACCAGGGAAAGAGTGGTATTGGCTTAATGTTTAATGTAGAGACATTCAGCAAAACCAATGGTGAGGGTGTCGTGTGGGTAACGTTTATCAACATGGATTCCAGAGAAGTTTTTTTCACCGAACGGTTGACGGCTCCTCCAGGAGGGTTTGGCATTCGAAATTATTGGGCAGGGTGTATCAAATCTATTTTGGAGAAAATGACCAAGAAGGAATTTGAAATGTGGCGGAAAAAATATTACCGTCCTTAATCCACATAGATGTTATCTCATCAGACGCAAGTCGCAGTACGTTTTAATGAAGCTGATCCACTCGGCATTGTCTGGCATGGACACTACATCCGGTATTTTGAAGATGGTCGCGAAGCGTTTGGAAAAGAATATGGTGTTTCCTATCTGGATTTTTATCATCAGGGTCTCGCTGTTCCTGTAGTGTCCGTGCATTGTGATTACAAGAAGCCACTGCGCTATGGCAATACACTGGTGGTTGAAACAATTTATCGGCCAGCGGCAGCCGCTAAACTGAGGTTTGACTATAAAATGTTTGAACTGGAAAGTATGGAGTTGGTGGCCACAGGGTACTCGCTTCAGGTTTTTGTTGATGTCAAAACATTTGAATTGCACCTGATCAATCCTCCATTCTTTGAAACCTGGAAGAAAAAGTGGAATCAAGACTGAGATGAGAAAGGTTTGGATGGCATCGGATTGTGTTGTTTCCCCATTGGGATTTACCAGCACGGAAAATTACCAAAACATCCGGAATGGCCTTTCAGGTATTGAACAAGTTGAGGATTTTCAACTCAGTCCTACTCCCGTACACGTTGCGCAGTTTCAACAGGTTGATGTTCCGGAGCTCACTACCCGGTTTGAGTTTATTTGTCAGCAGGCGATAGATGGTTTGTTTCAACAAACACCTTTAAATAAGGAAAAGACACTTTTTATTTTAGCGACTACAAAAGGCAATATCAACTTACTGGACTCAGGAGTTCATCAACCGGGTATTCATCTTCATGAGACCGCTTCAAAAGTATGTCGGTATGCCGGACTGGCACATCATCTGGTTATTTCCAATGCCTGTATTTCGGGTGTATTGGCCCTTATCGTTGCCAAGCGTTATTTGGAGAATGGAAAGTATGATCATGCACTGGTTGTTGGGGCTGATGTGCTGAGTAAATTTATTGTCTCTGGTTTTCAGAGCCTAATGGCATTGAGCTCAGAAGCGTGTAAACCCTTTGATGCCGAACGGCAGGGAATTAATCTCGGTGAAGCTGCTGGTGCTATGTTGCTGACGGCTAATCCGGATGAATTGAAAATCAAACCTACGGTAAGGCTGAGTGGATCCGGACTCACCAACGATGCGAATCATATCTCCGGGCCATCACGCACAGGCGAAGAGTTAAGTTTGGCAGTGAACTGTGCTATCAAGGAGGCCGGCATACAAGCGCACGAGGTTGATTTCATTTCAGCGCACGGAACCGGTACCTTGTACAACGATGAGATGGAGGCCAAGGCATTTCACCATGCTGGTTTGCAGCATGTACCGCTGCATAGTCTGAAGGGAAATTTTGGTCACACTCTTGGGGCAGCGGGCGTGGTGGAAACGGTGATGAGCCTGCATGGGTTACAGCACAATGAAATTCTCCCAACCAAAGGTTATCAACGATCAGGTGTTTCCAAACCGGTTACAATCAGCCAACGGCTGGAGAAACGGCCGTTGCAAACTTGTTTGAAAACCGCTTCAGGATTTGGAGGGTGTAATGCAGCGATTATTCTGCAAAAAGAAAATTGAAGATGAACATGAGCTTTTTTGAATCGAACAAACGAACTGCCTTGCAGGCAAAAGAGGAGGCGCAGCGAATTGCTTTTGCACCAGTTGTATTTCAGGCCACACGGGTGCTGCGAAACACGGGCATCCTTAAACTGATTGAAGATAATAAGGAAGGACTAACCCTTCCTGAAATTGTTGACCAGGTTAAGTTGCCGTTGTACGGTGTGCGTGTACTGCTGGAAGCCGGCCTTGGAATAGGGTTACTAACCTGCAAAGATCAACGCTATCATATCACGAAAACCGCCTATTTTATTTTGCATGATGATCTCACCCAAGTGAATATGGATTTTATTCACGATGTGTGTTATCAGGGTTTGTTCTTTCTGGATGAAAGCATTGAACAGGAGAAACCTGCAGGGCTGAAAGTATTCGGTCAATGGCCTACCATCTATGATGCCCTATCTAAACTCCCCGCACACGTTCAGAAAAGCTGGTTCGGTTTTGATCACTTTTATTCGGATTATGCGTTTCCGGAAGTGCTTGATCATATTTTTGAACGAAAGCCAAAATCACTATTGGATATCGGGGGCAACACAGGTAAATGGGCGCTGCAATGTTTTGAATATGATGCCGATGTAAAGGTCACCATCATGGATTTGCCCGGACAAGTAGAGATGGCCCGCACGCAAATTGAACAGCGCGGATTTGGGCAGCGTATTAACTTTCATGCGTGCAATGTGCTGGATGAAAGCCAGCCGTTTCCGGAGAGTGTTGATGCCGTGTGGATGAGTCAGTTTCTGGATTGTTTTTCGGAAGAACAAATCATTTCAATTTTATCACGCTGCCGGAAAGCCTTGTCACCGGATGGGCGTGTGTATATCCTAGAGCCTTTCTGGGATCGCCAGCGATTTGAAGCTTCTGCTTTTTCCCTGCAACAAACCTCCCTGTATTTCACGGCTATGGCAAACGGAAACAGCCAGATGTACCATTCCGATAATTTGATACGCTGCGTTCAACTGGCAGGCTTCGAGGTAACGCATCAAAAAGATCAGATTGGTGTTAGTCATACGTTGCTCACGTGTGAAATAAAATTGTAGCCGCGATGCAGGAGTTGAAATACTTTTCTATCCTTTAAAAAGGCAATGAATAGCAAGACGGATGTTTTGGTAATTGGTGCCGGTCCGGCCGGAAGTATTGCAGCCTCTTTTGTGCATCGGGCTGGCCTTCAGGTACGGGTAGTGGAACGTGAAAAGTTTCCTCGTTTTGTTATTGGCGAAAGCCTCTTGCCCCGGTGTATGGATGTACTGGAAGAGGCCGGTTTTCTCGAGGCAATCACAGCAAAGCATTTTCAGCAAAAGTTTGGTGCCAAGTTTTTGCGGGGGGAGGAAATTGCTGACTTTAATTTTTCAGAAAGTTTTACGCACGGCTGGACATGGACGTGGCAGGTTCCCCGGGCTGATTTTGACCTTACATTGGTTGAAGAACTTCAGCGCAGAGGTATACTGGTTGATTTTGAAACTACCGTCAACTGGATTGAATTTCAAGAAGACGAGCGCTCTGTAACGACTGTGCTGCACAGCAATGGAGACATCGAAAAAATTGAAGCTCGCTTCATCATCGATGCCAGTGGTTATGGACGTGTTATTCCACGTCTTTTTAAACTCGACAGGCCATCGAACCTGGAGCCGCGTAGGGCTATATTCGCGCATCTGCAAGATATGCACCGCACAGATGTTGATGAGCCTAACCGCATCATCATTGTTTCGTATGCCCCCCAGGTATGGGTATGGATTATTCCTTTTTCAACCGGTATTACATCACTCGGTTTTGTTGGAAGTCCTGAATTTTATCAGCGCTTTTCGGAAAATCGCGAAAAGCAGTTTAGCGAACTCATTGCGGGCAATGCTTATTTAAAAAATCGCTTTGGTAATGCTTCGTTGATTTTTGAACCCCGCATACTGGAAGCGTGGTCTACAACTGCCGATAAGTTTTATGGGAATGGTTTTGTTTTAACCGGCAATGTCACGGAATTTTTAGATCCTATTTTTTCTTCAGGCGTTATGTTTGCAACGGTTTCCAGTCAGTTGGCCAGTCAACTGGTAATTAAAAAGCTTCAGGGAGAAAAAGTGGATTGGGAGATCGAATACACTAACGTTATTCAACAAGGTGTCGATACGTTCAGAAGTTATGTTATGGCCTGGTATGACGGTACCCTTGAGAAAATATTCTTTGCAAAAAATCCTAACCCGGAAATCAAGCGGAAGATTTGCTCTGTACTGGCCGGATATGTTTGGGATGCCGATAATGCCTTTGTGCGAAAGCATACTATTGCACTGAAGCGGCTTGCAAGGGTTGTAGATGTTGAGGATAAATTGACGGAGCGGCCATGATGGGTTACAAAATTTCAGGCTATTGCGTGATCCGCAATTTTTCTATTTGGGTCAATCACGAACGGTGCATTCAATCTTCAACAACTTCGTTGGAAGAATTTCTGGTCGCAGCGTACACGCAAATCAACATGAATTATCCGCGGTATTATAAGATGGACAGTCTCAGTAAAGTTGGTATACTGGCCGCTGAGTTGTTGTGGAGAGATGCAAAAATTATTCGTCCTGATAGCCCTGAATCGATTGCTGTTATTTTATCGAACGCGCACGCAAGTCTGGATACCGATGTGCGCTATTGGGAATCTGCAAAAAAGCAAGCCAGTCCAGCGTTGTTCGTGTACACGTTACCCAACATTGTAACGGGCGAGATTTGTATTCGCCACAACCTGAAAGGCGAAAATGCTTTTTTTATTGCCGAGCGATTTGATCCGGTACTACTATCCGATTATGCTGGTATGGTTTTAGACCAGCCCGGAACAAAACTTTGTATGGGTGGGTGGTTGGATGTGATGAATGACCACCACGATGTTTTCTTATATTTGATGGAAAAGAGTGAAGACGGAAATTCGGCAGAGGAGATTCGTGCAACACTCAATACTATTTATCAGTTGGATTATGGAAAAATTAATAGCTGATCTGAAAAAGCAGATCGTGGAGGCACTTAACCTGAAGCACCTGAAGCCGGAGGATATTGGCGATGATGAACCGCTTTTTGTGGAAGGCCTCGGGCTGGATTCTATAGATGCCCTGGAGTTAATCGTATTGTTGCAGCAACAGTATAATATCAAAATTTCCAATCCCCAGGAGGGACCGAAAATATTCAAATCGGTAAAGACCATCGCAGCATATATTACCGCTCATCAAACCGCTTGAGCTTTTGAAAACACGGGTGCATGTTGTTGGTGCAGGCGTGATCTCCGCCATTGGAAATTCTCAGGCTGAATCGCTGGAGGCGTTCCGACAAGAAACCTCAGGCATCGGATACATGACAGTACTCGATTCAATTCACAAAAATAAGTTGCCGGTAGGTGAAGTCCGGCTGACCAACCAACAACTTTCGGAACGCACAGGTGCTGGAGCAGAACTTACGCGTACCGCATTGCTCGGTCTGCATGCTGCACAGGAGGCAAAACACGATTCCGGTATCTCCTCCTGGAGTCAATGGCGCACAGGATTCATTTCGGGCACTACGGTAGGTGGAATGGATAAAACAGAGGATTTTTTTCTTGACTTTATTCAGGATACATCAACCGGAGACCTTGGTAAGGTTGTCAATCATGCCTGTGGTCGGTCAACCGAATTAATCGCGGATGCTCTCGGAGTCAACCACTTTGTTTCTACCATCAACACCGCATGCTCATCTTCCGTGAATTCAATTATTTATGGCGCCAGACTCATTGCTGGTGGAAAGCTGGATATTGTGGTGGCTGGCGGCACTGATGCCCTGACGCGCTTTACCTTAAATGGTTTTAACAGCTTACTGATTTTAGACCATGCACCGTGTCGGCCATTTGATGCCAACCGTGGCGGATTGAACCTGGGTGAAGGAGCCGGTTATGTTGTTTTGGTTTCGGATGCTGTGCGGAAGCATGAAAAGTTGATTTCGAAATGTACGGTTTCCGGATTTGCGAATACCAATGACGCATTTCATCAAACAGCATCTTCTCCGGATGGTAAAGGCTCGTTCGCGGCCATGCAACAAGCATTGTTGAAAAGCGGATTACAACCGGAAGCTATTGATTACATCAACCTGCACGGCACGGCCACGTTGAACAACGATCTATCGGAAGGCACTGCCGTGAAGCGATTATTTGGTGATACGATTCCACGCGTAAGTTCCACCAAAGCGTTTACCGGTCATACCCTTGGCGCCAGTGGTGGTATGGAGGCAGTCTTTTCCGTAATGGCTATTCAACATCAATGTGTGTTTCCCAATTTGCGCTTTCAGGAACCTATACCAGAAGTGGGAATTGTACCACAACTTCAGTTTGAGAAAGGTATAGGCGTCAGGCATGTGATGAGTAATTCCTTTGGCTTTGGAGGTAATTGCTCTTCCATAATTTTCAGTGCCGTTAAAAATGATCAGGCTTAATGGCAGTGTACATCAAAGGTATGGGCGCAATTTCTCCTCAGAAAACCTGGGATGACGAAACCTTGCTCTCGCAGGCCGTTGGCTACCGCGGCAACAGGCTTACCTGTATAGAGCCTGATTACAACCAATGGATTGATGCCCGTACTATCCGGAGGATGAGCCGTATCATTAAGATGGGTGTTACCGCTGCGTTTATGGCCTTGAAAGAGGCGGGTGTTGAAAGACCAGATGGTATCATTACCGGAACCGGATTAGGATGCCTGGAGGACACCGGAATTTTTTTGATGAAGATGACCGAAAGCAGCGAGATGGCATTGAACCCTACGCCTTTCATTCAATCAACACACAATACCATCGGTTCGCAAATGGCGTTGCTGTTGCAATGCCAGCAGTACAATCAGACGTATGCACATGAGTCTTTTTCGTTTGAAAGCGCCCTGCTGGATGCTTCCCTCCAATTGGAAGATTATCCTGACCAAAATATTGTGGTAGGTGGTGTTGATGAAATAACAGAAATCAGTCATACTGTTTATAGGCGCTTTCCTGTTTTTCGCAGGGAAGTAAACAATACGCTGACGTTATTTGAATCGGATGAGCCCGGAACAATTCACGGGGAAGGTGCTGCATTTTTTGTTCTTTCAGGAAAGCGTGGAGAGCATGATCTGGCACGGATTGAGGCCCTGACTACCCTGTACAAGCCCGATGGGCATCAGTTAAAAACCGGAATCAAAAAATTTCTTGACGATGCCGGAATATCACCCGATGCCATTGACCTGGTATTGGTTGGAAAATCGGGCGATGCAACCCATGATCAGGAAACTGAAAATACGACAACATCTTTTTTTCCTTCTAGTTCCATCGGACTGTTCAAACACCTTTGCGGGGAATATCCTACAGCTTCTGCATTTGGCCTATGGTTAGCAGCACGAATGTTACAGGCTCACCACACACCAGATGTTGTCGTGTACCGCGATACCGGTCGTGCGCTGAACAATGTTCTCTTATATAATCCGTATTTTGGCACGCATCATTCGCTTATCCTATTGAAGTCATGTCGCGATACGCTATAGTCAGTACGGTCTTTCTGGTAATCTTGCTGGGCTCGCTTTCGCTGGATGGAGTGTTCAACATCTCCCTTTATTGGTATATCGGCCTGTTGTTGGTTTATCTTTCCATGAATGTGTATGGTGCTGTGGTACTATCAGCACAATACTTTTTACGTACACGATGCAGCGGTTCCCAATCTGTATCTTCCATTGCTATTACCTTTGATGATGGTCCTGTTCCGGGGATGACAGAAAAAATTCTGGACATCCTCAAGCAACATGAGATCCCGGCTGCTTTTTTTTGTATTGGACACCGTATCAAAGAAAATCCCAAACTACTCAGGCGTCTTCACGATGAGGGTCACCTCATCGGAAACCACAGTTATTCCCATAAAAACACGTTTGATTTTTTATCAGCAACAGGTGTGGTAAAAGAACTTGCCGAAACCAACACCATCATCCACGAATGTGTTGGCGTAACACCACGATTTTTCCGACCCCCGTACGGGGTAACCAATCCCATGATTGCAAAGGCGGTTGCCCGCCTCAATCTTACGGTTGTTGGCTGGAGCATTAGGTCGTTCGACACAATCAGCAAGGACAAAAAAAAATTATTCAACAGGGTTACTCAATCGCTGAGGGGTGGTGATGTTATCCTGTTTCATGATTATTGTGATGTTACCATTTCTATACTCCCCGATGTTATTGCTCACGCATCAAAGCTTGGTTTGAAAATTGTTAGGGTGGATACACTACTGAATGAGAAAGCTTATGGATAATAGGGGAGCACGCAGGAACAATAAGCTTTCGAGCGTTCGTTGTCAGCCAGGTGCGTCTGTGGGTTATCGTCTCCACACGGTCATCTGTTTGGTTTTGTTTTCCTCATTTTCCGCCATGGCGCAACACACAGGATATAAGCCTATCGAAAATCCTAATGACTTTAAAAAACAATTTGCAGCAGAGTCAGAAAGAGTACATACCATTACAAGCAACTTCACCCAGGAAAAAGTACTAACAGCCCTAACGGAAAAAATAACCTCTTCCGGTCAGTTCTGGTTTTCGCGCAGCAACAAGATTCGCCTGGAATACAAAAAGCCATTTTCCTATGTTATGATTATGAACGATGGAAAATTATTGGTGCGCGATGATCAGAAAGAAACCCGGATTAATGTGAATTCCAATAAGTTATTTCAGCAAGTCAATCGAATTATTGTTGATTGTGTGCAGGGCACTATACTCACGAGCAAAGATTTTACTACCCGCGTTTTTGAAAATGAAAAAACCTATCTATTGGAAATGACCCCGGCATCGAAAACACTAAAAGATTTCTTCCTTACGATAGTGCTGGTGGTGGAACGCGCAGATTATTCCGTTACGTCCATTCGAATGAATGAACCTACTGGTGACTATACCATCATGACGTTTAGAGAAAAGAAATTAAATGTTCCGGTTCCGGATGCGGTTTTTACTTTTTAGTACGCTAGTGCTGCTGGCTTCTTGCGCTTCATCCTATAAGGCGTTGAAGCCGATACCGGTTGACCAGGCGTGTGTACTGAAACGCATGCCTGTCGGTTTGGCTACATCGTGGTTTGATGCCAGTGTGGATGTGATGGAGAACCATATCAGTGGTTTGTTGCTGATCAAGCGGATGCCTGATGAAGCGATGCGGTTGGTATTCACCAACGAAGCGGGGATAACCTATTTTGATTTTGCTTTTGATCCTTCCGGAAGATTCAAGGTTCATTATGCGATAAAGCAGTTGAACCGGAAAGCAGTTATCCGCACACTTCAAACTGATTTTGAACTCCTGCTGGGCATTCCCTTTCGGCAGGGAAACCTTCAGGCATGGCGCATGGGCAATGAGGTGTTTTATGGTGTGCAACAAAAAAAGAAGATAGCCTATTTCATTACAACACCGGATTGTGCTTCTTTGCATCGACTGGAATGGGCTTCGAAACGAAAACGTCTGGTCACAGCGGTGGTAGCAGGCAACAGCACGTCAACACCGGATTCTGTACAAATTCAGCATCATACGTTTAACATGCACATCCGCCTGACGAAACTGGAAAAAGAGTAATGCTGCTTAACAAATTTTTCTTCATTTCTTCACTGGAACATTATCCCAGCACCGTGAAGGCGGTGGTCAGTCTTGAGCCTTCGCATCCAGTTTTTGAGGGACACTTTCCGGATCTGCCCATCGTACCGGGAGTTGCAATGATGCAACTTGTTCGGGAGATTTTGGAAGTTCAGGTTGGGAGAAAATTCAGCATAACAGCAGTAGATAACATGAAATTTTTGGCGGTATTGAATCCACTCCAAAACAAGCAGGTAGAAGTTAGTGTTACCTATGCAGAAGAGGATGGCAGCGTGCTGGTGAACGCCAGTTTGTTTGATGGTAACGTGACCTTTTTTAAATTAGTTAGAGCAACATTTCAATACACCTGAGTGTGACCGAAACAAAGGCGATATTCCGTGAAAAAAAAATTGGTGTACTGGTACCCACGTACAACAATGCCCACACACTCGTGTCTGTTCTTGAAAGCATTTTGCAGTATACGGATCAGGTTATTGTGGTGAACGATGGCTCCACAGACAGAACAGCGGTACTGCTTCAAGATTTTCCGATAATTCAGGTAGTACACTATGCTCCGAATCGGGGAAAGGGATATGCCTTGCGCCATGGATTTAAGCGTGCCCTGGAATTGGGTTATGATTATGTTATTAGCATTGATTCCGATGGTCAGCATTTTGCTGAAGATCTTCCCAAATTTCTGGAAAAACTGGAAAGTCACCCCGGAGCAATAATCATGGGAGCACGCAACATGGATCAGGCCTCGGTGCCGGGAAAAAGCAGTTTCGGAAATAAGTTTTCAAATTTCTGGTTTAAGGTAGAAACCGGACTTACGCTGGCCGATACGCAAACCGGTTATCGCTTATACCCGGTTCGGTTGCTGAGCAGTTTAGCATTCGTTACTGAAAAGTTTGAATTTGAAATTGAAGTTTTGGTGCGCGCAGCCTGGGCTGGTATTGAAATCACCGAAGTGCCGGTGAGGGTATTTTATGCAGAAAAAGAAAAGCGCGTTTCTCACTTTCGTCCTTTTCGCGACTTTTCGCGCATCAGTGTGTTGAATACGGTGCTTGTTACCTGGGCCTTCCTCTACATTAAACCCCGCGATTTTTTTCGGAGCATTAAAAAAAAAACTTCGGGCAAATCCTTCGCGACATATTTTTACAACCGGGTGAATCTGACCTAAGGAAAGCAATCTCAGTTGGCTTTGGTATTTTTATGGGCATTGTTCCCATCTGGGGATTTCAGATAGTAACCGCCATTGCACTTTCATTTCTGTTTCGTCTAAACAAGGCATTGGTGCTGATCGCAGCCAACATCAGCATACCACCGATGATTCCGTTTATTATTTTTTTAAGTCACCTTACCGGTGGATTGTGGATGGGCGATGAGGCTAAAACAATTTTATTCAGCGATGAGATAACATGGAAGGTGGTGGAAGATAATTTTCTTCAATATGTACTCGGGGCGACAACACTGGCTTTGACCTCCGGTATTGGTATCGGAGGATTAACCTATCTGCTCCTGAAAACATTTAAGCAAGCGAAATCCGGAATGGATGCGTTGGAAAGTGAAGGCTCTCCAACAGAGTAGTTTGATACCACATGGAAACACTATTTCTCTTTTTATATCGATTCTTTACGCAACGAAAAGCATTGTTGTGGTCACTGTTTGTTTCCATGGTTGTGTTACTGGCCGTGGGTGCATCGCAGATTAAACTGGAGGAGGATATCACAAAATTTTTTCCCGATGATGATCGCGTAAAGGAATTGAATTACGTGTTGCAACATTCGCGGTTTTCCGAAAGACTCGTGGTGATGGTTTCGACAAAAGACAGCTCCTATTCTCCGCAACCTGATTCCTTGGTAGCAGTAGCTGAACAACTGGTTAGCAGAATTACAACAGAACTCCATCCGCACATCCGCACCGTGGTAAGTAAGGTTGACGATTCGAAAGTGATGGATGTATTCGCAACGGTACAGGAACATCTGCCAATTTTTTTAACAGATCGGGATTATAAACAACTTGATTCGCTCATTCAGCCGGAGGTAGTGAATCGGGTGTTGCAGCAACACTACCGGCAATTGGTATCACCGGCTGGCCTGGTCACCAAAAAGATTATTGTCAATGATCCGTTAGGATTTTCTTTTATCGTTCTGAAAAAGTTACAGGAACTTCAGTATGATGAAAATTTTGAATTGTACAATAACTATATCGTTACCCGTGATAAGCGCCACCTTGTTTTTTTTATACATTCCGCTTACGCACCGAACGACACTAAACAAAACACAAAACTCGTAGCGGGTTTAAATGCCATCATTAACGACATGGCCGCAGCGCATCCGGAAATTCTTACGTCCTACTTTGGTTCTTCTGCGGTGGCGGTGGGCAATGCCACGCAACTTCGTCAGGATACATGGTTAACGGTATGCCTCACGGTAGCGTTATTGTTTATTTTTCTGGTAGGTTTCTTTCGGAAAATCTGGGTGCCCCTGCTCATTTTTATTCCCGTTCTTTTTGGCGGACTATTTTCCTTATGCTGTATTTATTTGGTGCAGGGTTCTGTTTCCATTCTCGCTGTTGCTGCCGGCTCTGTCATTTTAGGGATAGCCATTAATTATTCCTTGCATTTTTTAGTTCATCTGCAACACACGGGTAGCTGTGAAGAAGTGGTGAAAGATCTCACGCGCCCGATGACATTGGGAAGTGCAACTACTGTTCTGGCATTTTTTTGCCTTCAGTTTACCAATGCAGCGGTGCTGCGCGATGTTGGATTGTTTGCTGGGTTCAGTCTGATTGGTGCTGCCCTGTGCTCCCTGATATTTTTACCGCACCTTATTCACAGCAGCTTTACGCGTCACCAGAATCGTTCAACGTGGCTCGAGCGGACTTCGCTACTTTCGTTTGGGCATAACTGGTATCTGGTCATTCTTATTCTTCTGCTCACACCTTTGTTTTTTTATTTCGCGCAACAGATCACTTTCAATAGCGACATGCGCAGCTTAAACTTTATGCAGGAAGGTGTGCGCACCGCAGAGGCGCGCCTGGAGGCTGTAACTAAAGCTTCACTTAGTTCTGTGTACATCGTGTCCAATGGCAAAAATCTGGAAGAGGCTTTTCGGAAAATGGAGAGGACTGTTCCGATCCTGACGTCTTTGGAAGTTGATGGAATGATTCATACGTATGCAGCGGTATCAGCATTTCTTATTTCAGACTCACTTCAACAGGTACGCATTAACCGATGGAATGCTTTCTGGACTCCGGAGAAGAAAAAAAATCTAGTTGCCCATGTTCGTTTGTTGGGCAGCAAATTGAATTTTTCGGAAACCGTTTTTAAGAATTTCGAAAGGCTGCTTTACACGGAGTATACCGTGGCCAACCGGCAAGCCTTACAGCCGTTTCGTGAAGCCTTCTTTGATGATTATATCATTGAAAAAGAAAACCGGGCTACAGTGATTACACTGGCCAATGTTTCTGCACATAACAAGGATTATTTGTATCAGCAAATCAAGACAGCACCGGTTCAGGCATTCGATCGTCAAATGCTCACCAATTTGTTTGTGGCCTATGTGCATGATGACTTTACCTTTATTGTAACGTTTACCTCCCTTCTTGTCTTTGTTGCGTTATTGGTTTCGTATGGGCGAATAGAACTAACGTTGATAGCCTTCGTGCCCATGCTCATTACCTGGATTTGGATTCTTGGCATTATGAAATTGGCGGGTATTGAATTCAATATAGTTAACGTCATGATTTCAACATTCATTTTCGGATTAGGTGATGATTACAGTATTTTTACGATGGATGGTTTGCAGCGTGAGTATGCTACAGGTAAAAAAAATCTCCCTTCCATCAGAAGCTCAATATTTGTTTCAGCCATTACCACGATTTGTGGATTGGGTGTTTTGATTTTTGCACAGCACCCTGCGCTGCGATCCATTGCCGCAATCGCCATTATCGGAATTGTATGTGTTTTTGTGATGTCGCAGACCGTTGAGCCTTTCTTATTTCATTGGCTGATCAGCAATCGTGTAAAAAAGGGTTTAACGCCCATGACCTTCGCGGGAATCGTTAAGACGTTTTTAACCTACTTCTTCTTTGTAACAGGTTCTTTCTTTCTCACAGTGGTAGGCCTGATGATGAAGCTGATACCGGCAGGGCGTGGCCGGGTGCGCCTGGTGTATCATTCGATGATTCGGTTTTATACCCTTTCGCTGGTTTATGGTGCGGTGAACCTGAAAAAGAAAATCATCGGTAAAACACCACAAACTTTTTCAAGGGCCAGTGTGGTTGTCAGCAATCATTCTTCCTTCCTCGATATTCTGCTGACAACCATGTTGCATCCTAAACTTATTTTACTGACGAATAAGTGGGTGTGGAATTCTCCAGTATTTGGTGGTGTCGTTCGGTTGGCAGATTATTACCCGGTGATGGACGGAGCGGAGGATAGTACCGACCGGCTTCGAGATCGTGTGCTGGAAGGATATTCGGTTGTTGTCTTTCCGGAGGGCACACGGTCTCCAGATGGTAAGATCAAACGCTTCCACAAAGGTGCGTTTTACATGGCTGAAGTTTTGAATTTGCCGGTGCAGCCGTTGTTGATACACGGTGCAAAAGATGGTATTTGTAAAAATGATATTTACCTCAACGATAGTCATATCACATTGAAATTTTTACCGGCCATAGAACCTGCCGATAAGCAGTACGGTGAAATGTATTCGGAACGAACAAAAAATATTGGCCGGTATTTCAGGGATGAATACAATAAATTGGCTGGGGAGTTGGAGACACCGGATTATTTCCGGTACAAGCTCATCACTAACTATATCTATAAAGGTCCTGTGCTGGAGTGGTACCTGCGGATCAAGCTTTCGCTGGAAAAAAATTATGCACCCTTTCATGCTTTAATTCCGCGGAAGGCTACCATTCTTGATCTGGGCTGTGGGTATGGGTTTCTCTGTTATATGCTTCAGTTTCTTTCTGATGAACGGATGATTACTGGTGTGGATTATGATCCGGAAAAAATTGATACGGCACAATACGGTTTCCGCAGAAGTAACCGGTTAAATTTTGTGTGTCACGATATTACTACCTATCCGTTAGAAAAGTATGATGTGATTCTGATGAATGATGTGCTCCATTATCTTCCCGAAGAGAAGCAGATTTTGATGCTGCGAAAGACATTTGCTGCGCTGCATCCGGGAGGCCGTGTAATCATCCGCGAAGGAAATGCCGAGCTAAAGGATAAGCATTGGGGTACGCAACTTTCTGAATTTTTTTCAGTTACTGTTCTGGGCTTTAACAAGTCCGTTAACGCATTGCAATTCCTGTCGGGAGAAACGATTCAGCAAGAAGCAAAGCATCATGGCCTGCATGTTTCTATTCAGGATGATACAAAGTATACTTCGAATGTTATTTTTGTTATTTCCGAACCGGGGGCGGATGGAATAAATGGATAAGCAGAATGTCGTGATCATTGGAAGCGGACTGGGTGGACTCGTTTGTGGCGCCATTCTGGCACGTGAAGGGTACTCGGTCTGCATCCTGGAACGTAATAAGCAAATTGGCGGCACACTGCAGACGTATGCCCGAAATAAAATTATTTTCGATTCCGGAGTACATTATGTTGGTGGTTTGGGTAAGGGCCAAAATCTCAACAGGCTTTTTACTTTCTTGGGAATCATGGATAAAGTGAACATCCGCCAGATGGATGTTGATATGGTAGACGGAGTCATGTTTCGGGGTGATCCTAAAATTTATCGCTACGCACAGGGGTATGATCGATTCATTCAGAATATGGTCGAAGATTTTCCCGATGAAGAAATTGCAATTCGCAAGTATTGCGATCGGATTAAAGCGGTTTGTGAAAGGTTTCCCATGTATAACCTGCGGATGGGAAGTTACCTGGAGCAGGAGGGAATGTTGGATATCGATGTACAGACTTTTATTGAGTCGATTACCTCCAACAAAAAACTTCAACATGTGCTGATGGGCACCAACTTGTTATATGCAGGTGTTCCTTACAAGACACCATTTTACGTTCATGCCCTGATCATCAATAGTTATATCGAGAGTTCATGGCGTTTTGTTGATGGTGGATCGCAAATAGCGCGTTTGTTAGCACGCGAAATTACTACGCGTGGTGGTATCATTAAGCGACATGTTCATATAACCCGACTGGTAGAAGAAAATGGGATGTTGCAATTTGCGGAGTCGTCCAGTGGCGAGCGGTTCTATGGCAATCTTTTTATCTCGAATGTGCATCCTGCCAAAACCATCGAGATGACGGAGAGTTCACTGATCAAAAAAGTTTTTCGCAACCGGATGAAGAACCTGGAAAATTCTATTTCCATGTTTTATGTCAGCATTGTGTTAAAGAAAAATAAAATTGAGTACCGTAACTCCAACCTGTATTGTTATGGTGAAGAAAATCCGTGGTGCATTATTGAGTACACACCGGAAAACTGGCCAAATGGTTTTGCTTTGTTTTACTCAGCTTCTTCTAAAACCCAGGTGTATGCGGAGGGTATAACGCTGATGGGGTATATGCGGTATGAAGAAGTAAAGAAATGGGAAAAGACATTTAATACCGTTACCGAGGAAAGTGGAAGAGGGGAAGAGTATGAGAACTTTAAAAAAGAGAAGGCTGAGAAGCTTTTTGCTTTCGCAGAACAGTGGGTACCCGGTTTGAAAGAGGCCATCGAACAGTATTATGTAGCTACACCTCTTACGCTGCGTGATTATGTAGGAACGAATGATGGATCGCTATATGGTTTTGTAAAAGACTACCGTGACCCGATGCGAACGTTTATTTCAACCCGGACAAAAATTCCGAATTTGTTTCTCACCGGACAGAACATCAACTTGCATGGCGTGCTTGGCGTAACCGTTAGTGCCGTCATTACCTGCTCTGAAATTCTTGGACGCGAATATATCCTGAATAAAATTGAACATGCGCAGGCGTAAAATTTTTCGCTTTCTTGGTTTTCTGCTGCTAGCAGTTGTTGTGCTCGGAGTGGCGTTGGTGGTGTATGTGCGTATTGTTTCACGGGTTGCTGTGCCAGAGGTTCCTGTTGTGGCCATTGTAAATCAGGAGCGAATGGAGGTAGAAAAGAATTTTTATACACTCGGTAATAACTGGTTTAGAAAAAGTGAAAGTGGGTTGTATGAACTGTATGTGGAAGGCGAGCCGTTTGAACGCGGTGTGGCAAATGGAAAACTCACGCAGGAACTGGTGCAGTATCAGGAAGAAGTTTTTAATCGGCAAATTCATCAACTGGTGCCTTCTGATGTTTATCTCAGTGTACTGAAATATTTTGTTGGCTGGTTTAATCGTGATCTGGATAAACATGTTCCGGAAGAATACAAGCAGGAAATTTATGGCATAGCACAATCGGCATCACATGAATTTGATGCCATCGCACCACCGTATCAACGTATGTTGAATTACCATGCTGCACACGATATTGGTCATGCCTTGCAGAATATGGCACTGGTGGGATGCACATCTTTTGCTACCTGGGCAAGTCGATCGGAAGATCACTCCCTGATCATCGGACGGAATTTTGATTTTTATGTGGGCGATGAATTTGCCCGCGATAAAATTGTAGCCTTTTACAATCCATCCAGCGGATACAAATTTATGATGGTGACCTTTGGTGGAATGACGGGTGTGTTGTCGGGTATGAATGATCAGGGACTTACTGTAACCCTCAACGCTGCCAAATCCGAAATACCAACAGCCTCTGCCACACCCGTATCGATTGTAGCCCGTGAAATTTTGCAATATGCTGCCACCATTGATGAGGCGTATGCCATTGCCGCGAAACGAAAAATGTTTGTATCCGAATCTTTTCTTATCGGATCGGCAAAGGATGGCCGGGCATCGCTCATTGAAAAATCACCGGAAGATATTGATCGGTATGATAGTCAGGAAGATTACATCATTAGCACCAATCATTTTCAGGGTAAGGATTTGGGTCAACAGGATGTCAATATCGAACACATTAACAACAGCGCCTCACGTTACCGGTACGAACGGGTAGATGAGCTACTCAGGAAGAACATCAAGAACTCGGTAACCAAAACTGCCGGCTTACTTCGTAATCGGCTTGGAGTAATGGACACCAATATCGGGTTGGGAAATGAAAAATCGGTCAACCAGTTAATCGCGCATCATGCAGTCATTTTTCAGCCAGAGAAAAAGCTGGTTTGGGTTTCAACCGCACCCTGGCAGTTGGGCAAGTTTGTTTGTTATGATTTGAATGTTGTTTTTAGTAACAGGCTGCCAAGTAATTCAGAAATTTATGAAGATGATCGGACCATTGCTGCTGATTCCTTTTTGTTGGATGAACGGTATCCCGGGTATCTCAAATTCAGTCGCTACCGCTTTCCATTTCAATCCCGAAGTGATTTAAACCCTGACAGCATAGTGCATTGGAACCCTGACTCGTATCACGCTTATATGCTGGCTGGTGATTATTTTTATGAGCATGAGGAATACGCCAAAGCCATCCCGGTTTATGAAAGGGGATTGGAAAAGGAAATAGCAACGCAGCAGGAGCGATTGCACATGCTGAAAAATATTCAACATTGTAAAGACAAGCTCAAATGATAGCCGGCATTGGTATCGATATGGTGGAAGTGGACAGGATCGCTGAAAAGATCATGAAGGAGAACGGTTTTAAGGAGAAATTATTTTCGGAAGGGGAAATTGCATTTTGTGAAACAAAGAAGATAAAAGCACAACATTATGCGGCACGCTTTGCAGCCAAAGAAGCGTTTCTGAAGGCAACGGGAATGGGTTTGACATTGGGACATAATCTGTCGCACGTGGAAGTGGTGCATGATTCAGCCGGTAAGCCGGAGATTGTGTTGTCCGGAATTTTCGCACAGCATGCCCGTCAACAAGGTTGGAATAAAATACATCTCTCCATCACACATGTAAAGGCCATGGCGTGTGCAGTAGTTATTGTAGAACAATGAACAGTATTCCGGATATTGAATTTCAGTCGCGTGAGGCGATCAAATCTTTTCAACAGGAAAGGTTGAATGTGTTGCTGCACTATCTTTCAAAACACTCACCTTTTTATCAGCGGCATTTTGATCAGCATCAGATTTCAGTGAGTCGTATTACCAGTGTGGACGATTTGGTTCTCATTCCCCCGACCACAAAAGATGATCTGCAACAGTATAATTGGGATTTTCTGTGTGTTCCAAGAAACCAGATCGTGGAGTATACCAGCACTTCGGGAACGCTCGGTAAACCGGTGATGATAGCCCTGACAGAAAACGATGTTCAGCGGCTGGCGTACAACGAATTTATTTCATTTGCCGGTGCGGGTGGAACAGCGGATGATATTTATCAACTTATGTTGACCCTCGATCGCCAGTTTATGGCAGGCATAGCCTATTACGAAGGTATTCGAAAATTAGGGGCAGGTCTTATTCGCGTTGGGCCGGGATTGCCTGCACTCCAATGGGAAACCATTCAACGGATACAACCAACGGTATTGGTGGCTGTTCCTTCGTTTCTGCTCAAGCTGATCGAGTTTGCTCAACAGCACGGCATTGATCTCAATACATCTTCTGTGACGAGCGCTGTGTGTATAGGAGAAAACATCCGCACGCAGAATTTTGAACTGAACACAATAGGAAAGAAAATAAAAGATGTCTGGAATATCCACTTGTTCAGTACGTATGCTTCTACCGAAATGCAGACGGCCTTCACGGAATGTAGTGATGGAAAGGGTGGGCACCATCATCCTGAATTAGTTATTGTAGAATTACTGAATGACCATAACTATCCGGTTGCACCCGGAGAACCGGGAGAAGTTACGATTACAACCCTAGGCGTGGAGGGTATGCCGCTGCTGCGTTATAAGACCGGAGATATCGCAAAGGCACACAATGAAATATGTGCGTGCGGACGAACAACGTTGCGACTTGGTCCGGTAATCGGAAGGAAACAACATATGATTAAGCTCAAGGGAACAACGCTTTACCCTTCCGGAATTTTTGAGATACTTCAGCAGGTTGAAGGTGTGCACGACTTTGTAGCCGAAGCATTTACAGGTGTATTGGATACCGATGAACTTCGGATTCATGTGTATTGTGGTGATCATGATGTAATGGATGTTGAGAAGAACCTGCGATCGGCATTTCAGTCGCGGTTGCGTGTTGTTCCGGAAATAAAAATTATCACTTTGCCCGAATTGGAACTGATGCAAAAGGGAAAAGCAGACAGAAAAGCAAAACGCTTTGTGGATAATCGTAAAATCAATTAGCCCATAAATTCATCATTAATTTTTGTTATCCAAACACGCGGCAAAGGCGGGATAGTGTTCGGCATATTTTTTTAGCTCACCTTGTTTGATCCGGTGAAGCGGACCATATAGCGTATCACTGTAATAGTAAAACATGGGGTTCCCTGATTTTGGTGCCATTGCTTTTTTTGAATAGAAAATCAAATCTTCCTCCATCAGAATTTTGTAATAACCAAAACCACCGGGTTTCTTTTTGTTACCATAGGCACGGTATCGTTCACCATTATTGATATATCCGGCAATGGTGCCGAAAGCGAAGGTTATGGGGTTTCCGTTTTGTTCGAGAATAATATCATGGTCAATTGTTACGCGAAGGCTCGTGCTGGATGGAGTCGAACTGAAAAAGGAAATACTGTCTTCCTGCAGATTTTTAAGCGTGAGGTAAATTCCGCTCGCTGATGTAACCCTGTTATTTCTTGAACTGGATTGGGCAAAAGAAATGGAACTGGCTTTTGGCGTCATGACGCAGAGCATGATGAGAACAAGGGATAACTTCTTCATGTCGAACTATTTTTTTCGGTAGATCAGGCTATTGCTCTTCTATTCTTTTTGGTTTCCCGTAAATGTAATGCCTTGTGGTAGATGATCGGAAAAACAAGCAGGGTAAATACTGTGGCTGTTACGAGTCCGCCAATAATGACAATGGCTAACGGTTTTTGACTTTCAGAACCAATACCGGTGCTGATTGCAGCCGGAAAGAGTCCGATGGCAGCCATGAGCGCGGTCATTACCACCGGGCGGATTCGCACTTTTACTGCATTGATGATGGCCTGGTTTAAGTCGTCTGTTGTTTTAGCCTGCTTGTGAAATTCAGAAATCAGGATGACTCCATTTTGAACGCAAATGCCAAATAAAGCAATGAAACCAACTCCGGCTGAGATACCAAAATTAATTCCGGTGAGGTGCAGCGCCAGAATTCCGCCAATCAATGCAAAGGGAACATTGATCAGTACATAGGCCGCATCCTTTGCATTGTTGAACATAATAAAGAGCAGCACGAAAATGAGGATCAGGCTGAGCGGCACAACCTGCGAGAGGCGATGACTGGCCCGCACCTGATTTTCAAACTCGCCTGTCCAGCCCATGCGGTAACCGGTAGGCAATTGAATGTTTTTTTCAACGTTTCGTTGGGCTTCGGCAATGGTGCTGCCGAGATCGCGTTCGCGAACGGAAAACTTGACACCAATAAATCGTTTTGTATTGTCGCGATAGATGAAAGCAGGCCCGGTGATTTGAGAAATGGTAGCCACCTCTTTTAGCGGTATTCGATTGCCGGTGATGGTGGGGATCATTAGCCTCATGATGTCATCTTCATTCTTTCTGAAATCTTTTTCGTAACGGATGCGTACATCAAATTTTTGTTCACCCTCGTACTTTTGTGTGGCCGTTTTTCCGCCAATGGCCATTTCAATCACGGCCTGTGCTTCAGCTTTTGTAATGCCATAAATAGCCATTTTTTCTTCATCAAGGAGAACGCTGATTTCGGGCTGGCCGATGTTTCGGAGAATACCAACGTCTTTTATGCCCGGAACATTTTCAATCTGAGCGATTACCTGATTGGCCAGTTCATCCAGTTTATCAAGGTTGTCGCCATAAATTTTTACAGCATTGGAGGCATTCATCCCGGCAACAGCTTCGGCCACATTGTCAATGATTGGCTGGGAATAGTTGTAGTTGATGCCCTGGTAGTTTTTAAGTTGAACATCCATTTCATTCACCAGTTCATCCAATGATATTTTTCGTTCCCATTTTTCTTTTGGTTTCAGGTTCACCTGCATCTGTACATAATAAAATCCACTGGGGTCTGTGCCATCATTACTTCTTCCGGTTTGGGAGAGTACACCATTCACTTCCGGGAACTTCATAAGTTCTTGACGGAGAACACTCACCATGTCAACGGTTTTTGGCAACGAATAACTCATGGGCATTTTAGCTTCTACCCATAACGCACCCTCGTTGAGCTGCGGTAGGAATTCAGTACCCAGCCAGCGCGTTGAAAAAATGGTCAGCACAAAGCACGCGGTTGCGATGAGGAGTGTTAATTTTTTATTACCAAAGGTCCAGTTAAATCCATTTGCCACGGTTTGATTGACGAAACGCGTAAAAAAATTTTCTTTCTCCCGGACATTTTTATTGAGCAGCATGGAGCATAAAACCGGAACAAGGGTGAGGGTGAAAATAAGCGCTCCCAATAACGCGAACCCGAGTGTATAAGCCAATGGTGAAAACATTTTGCCTTCCACTTTTTCAAAGGCAAAAATTGGAAGCAGTGCCGATATGATAATCAGTTTGGAAAAGAAGATAGCCTTACCCATTTGAATGCCGGTGGTACGAATCAGTCCGGCCTTCGCCAGCCGGTTGAAACGTTCCATGCCCTGTTTGTGCGCTTCATGGTCGAGTGCAACAAAGATGCCTTCTACCATTACCACCGCGCCATCGATGATAATGCCAAAGTCAATAGCACCCAGAGAAAGGAGGTTTGCACTCATGCCTTTCAGGTGAAGCATTAAAAATGCAAAGAGCAGCGAGAGGGGAATAACAATGGCGACAATCACCGTGGTACGCCAGTCGGCCATAAAAACAAATACAATGACTGTAACCAGAATAATACCTTCTATCAGGTTGTGCATGACCGTTTTGGTGCAATAGGCCATCAGGTTATCACGGTCGTAGAAGGTTTCCATTTGTACATCCGATGGGAGGATACTGGTATTGAGTTCTTCAATTTTTTCTTTGACGCGCGCCAGCACTTCGCTTGGGTTTTCACCTTTGCGCATCACCAGGATACCTTCCACTACGTCATCGTTTTCGTTTAGACCAACCTGGCCGACACGTGGAGCACTGCCCTCCTGAACCGTGGCAACATTTTTGACCAGCAGCGGATTGCCATTGAAAATATCAACAATGGTATTTTCAATATCTTTTTTACTATCGAGCAGACCAATGCCCCGCACGACAAATGCCTGTCCGTTTTTTTCAATAACGTCTCCACCTACGTTGAGATTGGATTTACTAACGGCTTCATAAAGTTCAAGTGGTGTAAGATCGTATTGCTGAAGCTTTACCGGATCAACCGATATCTCATAAATTTTTTCCTGCCCACCAAAGGCTACAACATCGGCAACACCCGGAACCCTGCGGAGTTCACGGTCGATCACCCAATTCTGTATGGTGAGGAGATCGCGTGTATCGCGCTGATCGCTTCGCAGAACATAACGGAAAATTTCACCGGTTGGACCATACGGTGGCTGCACATCCGGATCGACACCTTCGGGTAACTGTACATTTTGAAGCTGGTTATTAACCTGTTGCCGTGCAAAAAAATCTTCTACATCATCTTCAAAAATAATTTTGATTACCGACAACCCAAACATGGTGATGCTGCGCACATTTGTTTTTCGTTGCACACTGTTCATGGCAATTTCAATGGGCGTGGTTACAAAACGCTCCACCTCTTCGGCACTGCGGCCGTTCCATTCGGTAACAATGATAATTTGTGTATTGGTTACATCCGGAAAGGCTTCAATCGGAATCTTCACGAAACTGATTGTACCGGCAATCACCAAAAGGGAAACCCAGAAAAAAGTGAAGAATTTGTTTTTGAGCGAAAAGCTGATGATGTTCTTGATAAAACTATTCATGACCTCTTAATCATTTAGGGCATCATAGATCAACAATCCGTTTTTGGCAATTACTGTTTCACCTTCGGACACTCCGCTTTTGATGTACGAAGTTTCACCCAATTGGCTAACGGGTTCAATCCTGCGCGTCTCAATATTATGACGGTCTTTAAAAACCATAACCCAGTGTTTGCTCTTGTCAAAAATGATGGCGGCCGCAGGAATGGCAATCAATTTTTGCTGATTGGTAAAGTGCACACTCACAGTGCAGTTCATTTCCGGTTTTAGTTTTAAATCGGTGTTGGGAATTTTAACCCGAACCTTCATGGACTTCGTTTGTGGATCGATGGCATTAAATATTTTATCAATCTTTCCGGTGAACGGCTGTTCGGGAAAGGCGAGGGTGCGCACGGTGACATCGTAACCAACCTGGATTTTCGCAATATCACTTTCATTAACGTTGGCCAGTGCCCAAACTTCATTGATATCGGCAATCGAAAAAACCGGTTCTGTATTATCAATTCTGATCTGTTCATTTTGGTTGATTTTTTTGGTGACAACAAATCCACTTATAGGCGCAACCACATTAAAAACAGAGCCACTTTTCAGGTTGTAAATGGTATAGATTTCATTGATCCTGGCGAGTTCTGCCTTTGCCTTTTCGAGTTCACGTTCTGCAGCCGAAACATCTTTCTCCGAATTCAGTTTGCCCTCGAAAAGATCATTTGCCACCTGTAGGTTTTTCTCGGCAATAGCAACATCATTTAAAGCATCCAGTTTTTCTTTTTGAAAGGTGGCGACTTCGCTGCTTTGAATGCTGGCTAAAACCTGCCCCTGCTTTACGTAATCACCCAGTTCAACATGGATGGATGTGACTACTCCGCTTACAATGGGATACACCTGCGCCATTTTATTATTGTCGGCCGTAATCTTTCCGAACAGGCGTATTTCATTTTTAACCTCTTCGAGTCGGGCCTTTACAAATTCACACCGTGCCATCATGGTGTCGCTCATTGAAAAAGCAGTGATCTTTTCTTCGACTATATTTTCTTTACAACCAATAGCGGTGAGGGTAAGGCATGCTATTGTGATGCTGAAAATTCCGGGCATTACTTTTGTGCGTGGAGTTGGTAGCGTTTTCATCAGTAAAGTTCTTTTCCAGTGAGCAGATTCAGGTGTTCTCCTGAAATAACAAGTTGTGTTTTAATCCGCGTGAGTTCCGTCAGTACGGTGTTGTAGGCTTCAAAAAAATCGACAAACTCAACAATGGAAACATTGCGTTTTTGAAAATTATCGGTCATGCCTTTTACAGTTATTTCAAAATCTTCATTATATAGCCGGGTTGCTTTTTGATACTCGGATACGGTTTGTTTATAAAAAGCATAGTCATTTTGCAAACTGCTCATGATCTCTGCCTGCATAGCCTGTACCCTATAGGCTGATTCTTTAATTTTAAACTGCGAGGACTTGATATTGCCCTGGTTGCGGTGCCACAGCGGAATCGGAATAGCAATACCGGCATTGAGTTGGTTAGTGAATGCTCCGCCACGCTGATCGTACGATGCAAAAAGATTGATATCGGGTACGGCAAGACTTTTCTGATACGTAAAATATTGTTGCGCCAATTCATTGTCTTGTTGAACAATGCGGTAATCCGGACGATTGATCAATGCTTCCTCTTTGATTTGTACCAACGAAATATCTTTGATGTACTTCGTGATTTCATTTTCCGAGAATTGAAATTCAATCAGCGATTGGGTTTGTAATAGGGTTTGCAGATTCGATTGGGTTTCATAAAATTCCTTTAGCAGTTCGGCCCGATCATTATTCAATTTCAGGTAGGCTCCCTTCAACCGGACTACCTCTTTTAAGGGAATATTTCCTTTGTTCGCCTGGAATTCGTAGGCTGTCAATAACGTATCCAGCAGTTCTAGTTGACTGTTATATTTCCCGAGTAGAAATTGTTGCTGACCAATCGAAAATAAATCACTGTGCAGCTGAAATTTCAACCGCCAAACCAGTTGTTGGAATTCCAGTTCTGCTATGGTTGTATTGGTTTTAGCTAGCTCTATTTCATGCTTTCTTTTGCCGCCCAGCAGAATGAGCTGTTCCCATTGAAATACTTTTTGCCCGGTTGAGCCGACATGAAACGCTTTGTTATTCTCCGGATCGTATGCATTGATATCGGCTGTGAAAACGGGGTTGGGATAAAGTTTGGCCTGCATGATCTGGGCACGCTGCGCCTCCACATTCATCGAAGCTGCCAGGAGGTAATAATTATTGCGAATAAAAATACTGTCGGCTTGACGGAGGTTTACCGTTAGTGTATCATAAGCGTTTACGATACCGCTACACCATAGGCCAGCCACAAGGAAAGTATGCTTCAGGTTCATGCCTTTTATCAAAGGCACGAAGAACCAGCATAGCACCTTAAAAAGAACTTAAAGGCGTTTAATTTTAGCTTAAGGGTAAAATAATTTTAAACCAGTTGGTTTCGGGTTCAGTAAACTGATAAGTGATGGAACCCCGGTGCAAGGTCAATATCTTATGCGCGAAGACAAGGCCCAGGCCAAAACCTCTTTTTCCTTTGCTGTTTTCGCCCCGGAAAAAATGTTGAAAAAGAAACTGCTGTTCATGCTCGCCAATGGGTTGTCCTGAATTCTCAAAATTTACCTCCAGCATAGCACCCCTGTTCAAAATCGAAATGTTTGCCTTTTTATCGTTACTATATTGAATACAGTTCAGCATCAGGTTCATCACAGCTGCTTTCAGTAATCGTTCGTTACCTGTAACCTCAGGATTTGTTTCATTGTCGGTATTGGCATACGCAACGGCAAATGTAAAATCAGCGTAGAGTTTGTTTACTTCTTTGGCACAATCAAAAATCAGTTCATCCATGCGGATGCGCGATTGAAATTGAATATTGCCGGATTCAGCTTTAGCGATTTCCAATAGCGAATTGATGACGTCACTCAGACTCATCGTATCTTCTTTTTGATGCAGCAGCATTTTCCGAAGAGTTTTTTCATCGGTTTCTTTTTCCATTCGCTCAAAGTTCGATACCAATATGGCAATCGGTGTTTTTAACTCATGTGAAATATGATGGATGGCATGCTTTTGAAATGCAAAAACTTCATGCATGCGTTTCATTAATTTGTTGAATTGTTGTGCCAACTGGGTTATTTCATCCCCGGAGGGTTTGATTTCAATGGGCTCGTATGCCGAGTCAAAATTGTACCGGTTAATTTTCCGGGTAATGAACAACAAGGGTTGCGTGATTCTTTGTGCCAGGAAATAGGATACAAGAACTATACTAACTGAAATGCCAATGAATGTTGCCATCAGGATATACCTGAGATAATTCAACTTAGTATATCCAAATGTGTCATACGCTTTGCTAATGCCATAGTAAATACTCGCATCCTGTTCAAAGTATATTCCGACTATATCATAGAGGCCTTCTTTCGTTTCGACCCATGGATTTTCACCGGATAAGGTGTTTAACAGTTGTGCTGAGAACGGTATGGGAGTGTCATCAATGCTACTATAAATCAGTTTTTTATGCTTGTCAAAAATCAATAGTTTTTCATTGTACAGGTCGTTAATGGTAAGCCGGTCAAGCGCCTCAACCAATTCATTGTCGGCTTCCCTGATTTCAGACAGAAACCGCAAAGTGGAAATAATTTTATCCTTCTGGCGTTGCTGAAATTCTTCTTCGCGATATTGGGAGAATAGTGAGTAGATGAAGATCCATGCGATGCCCATCACGACAATTGTGGTGAGCGAAAAATAGAGCAATATTTTTCGTTTAAGACCCATGCTCATCAAAATAGTAGCCGAATCCTATTTTAGTTTTGATGTTACTCTTGCCAAAGGGCTTGTCAATTTTGTTGCGCAGAAAATTAATGTAGACTTCAATGGTATTGGTATTGGTATCGAACGCGCTCCCCCAGATTTCGCGGATCATATCCGCTTTTGAAACCAATTCACCTTTATGTTGCAGGAGCATGCTAAGAATGGCAAATTCTCGTGGTGTCACTTCAATTTCTTTGCCCTGCCGGACTACTTTTTTTGCAACCAGGTTGATCACCAGATCACCGGACATAAGTGTTGATGGTTCAGCGCGGGTTGTTGTTTGGTGGTTGCGCCTGATGAGCGAGTTTACCCGAATGAGTAGTTCGCGCATATAGAATGGCTTGGTTAAGTAATCATCGGCACCACTATCAAAACCCTGTACCTTGTCATCCAGTTCATCGAAGGCTGTCAGCATGAGTACGGGGGTATCCCTATTGAAGGTTCTAAACGTACGACAAATGTCAAAGCCACTTTTTCCCGGCAGGTTGATATCGAGGATGATGCAATCGTATGAATTTTTTCGCAAGAGTTTATCCGCGAGCAGTCCGTCAAATACAGTTTCAATTTGCATTTGTTCTTCTGTTAAGGCCGCTTTAATGTTGCGGCTCAGGGTTGGATCATCTTCAATGAGTAATATAGATTTCACAGGTTGTGGGTTGATCCTCAGAAACTGTAGTTGTTTTTATGATCAAAAGTAAAGTAAAATAGGCTTGCGAAGGTCTATTTTGCAGGTAAGAATATTTTCGGCAAAGAAAATCGTTCTTCTGGTATGCCGGTAATAATTTTACATGTGTTATTCAGACAAAGATTTAATAGTATTGCAATAAACTGTTCCGGATAATTTGAGAATTACTATGCGAAGCATTGGCTTGATATTGACCCTCACACTTTTTACTCTGACGAGTGTTGCCCAGTTTAAGAATATTTTACTTGATCCAGGACTTGGCGCAGAATCGCCTAAAGCTCCAACGGTTGCTATCAACCCTAAGAACCCCAAAAATATTGTGGCCATTGCCAGTCCGGGTACGCTGTATTACTCCATGGATGGAGGCCTTGCCTGGAAGAAGAATGCTGTCACCACAGCTTTCGGCATAGCGGGTAGTCCGGTGCTGCTTGCGAACGGTAAGGGTACCTTTTTTCTTGTTCATCGTTCAGCCCCCGCGGGCGACCAGAAGACCACTCACATTGTTTGTCATGTATCGGATGATGGCGGACAAACCTGGGATGAAGGTTCTCCCATCGGAATGACACTGAATAAAGTGCTTGATAATCCTGCCATGTCGTTCGACTCGAAGGGAAACCTGGTGGTGACGTTCACACAGTTTGATTCCTACCCCAGTACCGATCCGGACTGTACATCACGCATTATGATGAGTACATCTTCGAATGGAAAAAAATGGAGCAAACCTTTTCAACTCTCGCAGGCTGAAGGTAATTGTTTAGATGATGGTCATACAGCAAAAGGGGCTGTGCCTGCCATTGGCAATGATGGTAAAATGTTTGTTGCCTGGTCGAATCAGGAGAAGATATTCCTGGACAGGTCGTATGATGGCGGCAGTATGTGGCTCTCCAACGACATCAACATCACCGAACAAAAAGGAGGCTGGAAGTTGTCCGTAGAAGGTTATGAAGAGGCGCACGGAATGCCAACATTGCTCATTGACAATACCGCCAAGGGTATTGCCCGGGGAAGCTTATACGTAGTGTGGGCCGACCAGCGCAATGGAGCTGCCGATGCCGACATCTGGTTTATGCGCTCATCCAATTATGGTGATAACTGGACTCCCCCGTTACGTATTAACAAGGACGATACACACAGACAACAGTACCTTCCGGCAATGGCTATCGATCAGTCAACTGGAAATCTTTACATCGTGTACTACGATCGCAGAGATGAAGATAACCTGAGTACAAATGTGTATTTGGCCTGGTCAACTGACAATGGGTTGAATTTTAAAGAAACCAAAATCAGCGAGACTTCCTTTACAAGCGATGGTGGTACCCTGGGCGGCCGAATGGGTATTGCTGCCTACAAGGGAATTATCGTTCCTATTTGGACGCGCAGCGATGGGGGTAAGAACAGTATCGTATCGGCCATAATTAAGCAAGAAGACTTGGTGAAGATTAAGTAGCTACAGGTTACACGTCAACGCACTATAACCTGCAACGTGTAACCTGTAACTACTGACCTGCAACCGACAGCGCATTAGCAATTCTTGCTTTCAACATCACACGACTCTCCGGTCAAGGTCTTTTCAAGATCTAATTTTTTGAAAGTCTGAATAAATGTTTCGGGTGCTTGTGCTCCGGAAATACCGTATTTTTTATTGATGATACCACTGATGCCGAGGGAAGACATTTCCTTTTCTGCCAGCGCCACCTGTAACACTCCGTTTTCATCTTCCAGGTGACGGCTTGTTTTGAATTTATCGAGTCCGGCATTGGTAGCAACCTCAATCAGGTTTTCCTTTTTCGAAAGGTCTGCACCATCGGTGAAGTAGGCTTTGAACAATGCTTCTATTATTTCCAATTGTTTCCCTTCTTCCTTTGCCAATTGAACGATGCTGTGTGCGGCCCGCGTATTGGGTGATGTAGTTTGCTTTTCAAATTGAAAAGTTAATCCTTCCTGCGCAGCAACTGAAGTTACATGTGTTGTGATTTGCGCGTACCGCTCAGGGCCTCCAAATTTTTTCGTAAGATGTTCTTGTTGGTTTAATCCTGCTGCCGGCATATCAGGGTTCAGTTCAAAAGGATGATACTCCAAAACAAAAGTATAGTCATCCTTCATCGCATGAATAGCCTTTTCTAATCTGCGTTTACCAATGTAGCACCAGGGGCAAACAATATCCGAAACAATATCAATGGTGATGGTTGGTTTGGTCATGATTTCTCAGTTTCGATTTTTAAACAGATATAGCTACGCAATCGTTCAAGGCGGTTCTCCTTCAGTTTACTGGTTGCAAGTTACAGGTTTCAGGTTTTTGGGACTGGCAACCTGTAACTTGTGACTTGCAACCAGCAACTTGAAACTGGAAACGATAGAGTGGTTATTTAAAAACCTTATTGCTATTTTTGTGTTCCAATACTGTAAAATCAAATTCAAATGACTGTTGACGAGAAACTTAAATTCAAGGTAAAAGACCTTACCCTGGCATCCTGGGGACGTAAAGAAATTACATTAGCCGAGGCTGAAATGCCCGGATTAATGGCCCTTCGTGAAGAATTCGGCAATCAAAAGCCTCTAAAAGGTGCACGGATTGCAGGGTGCCTGCACATGACTATTCAAACTGCTGTTTTGATTGAAACATTGGTTGAATTGGGCGCAGATGTTAGCTGGTCATCCTGCAACATTTTTTCCACACAAGATCACGCTGCAGCAGCCATTGCCGCTGCCGGTGTTCCGGTTTTCGCCTGGAAAGGAATGAATGAAAAGGAGTTTGACTGGTGTATTGAACAAACCTTGTTTGCCTTCCCTGACGGAAAACCATTGAACATGATTTTGGATGACGGTGGTGACCTGACCAACATGGTGCTGGATCGCTACCCGGAATTGGTGCAAGGCATTCGCGGTATCTCCGAAGAAACGACAACGGGTGTGCACCGCCTTATTGAGCGCATGCACAACGGTAAGCTTCCGTTGCCTGCCATTAATATTAACGACTCCGTAACCAAGTCAAAGTTTGATAATAAATATGGTTGCAAGGAATCACTGGTGGATGCCATTCGCAGAGCTACCGATGTAATGATGGCTGGAAAAGTAGCGGTGGTTGCCGGCTATGGTGATGTTGGAAAAGGTTCTGCTGCTTCATTGCGAGGTGCGGGTGCGCGTGTTATTGTTACGGAGATTGATCCGATTTGCGCCTTGCAAGCTGCTATGGATGGATATGCAGTGAAGAAAATGGATGATGCCGTTAAAGAAGCCGATATCGTGGTAACAGCCACCGGTAATTTTGGTATCGTGCTGGGCCATCATTTTGAAAGTATGAAGGATAAGACCATTGTGTGTAACATTGGTCACTTTGATAATGAAATTGACGTTGCCTGGTTGAACAAGAATGCAACGAAAGATGAAGTAAAGCCACAAGTCGATTTATACACGTTAAAGAATGGTCGCCAGGTAATTTTATTAGCGGAAGGCCGGCTCGTGAACTTAGGTTGTGCTACCGGCCATCCTTCGTTTGTGATGTCGAACTCATTTACGAATCAGACGCTTGCCCAACTCGAGCTGTGGACGAATGCTGATCAGTACGAAAACAAAGTGTACATGTTGCCAAAGCACCTCGATGAGAAAGTAGCACGTTTGCACCTGAAGAAAATTGGTGTGGAACTGGAAACCTTATCTGCCGATCAGGCCAAGTACATTGGTGTGGAAGTGAAGGGGCCATTCAAGCCCGATTACTACCGCTATTGATTTTTCAAGCTTATGGATGCCAGAACAGCCTGTGGAAATAACCATGGGCTGTTCTGTTTTAAGAGAGTATGATTTTTTTAGGCAATTGGATATATTAAGAAGTTGTGGGCCATTAAGTTGATAATAATATGAAAGAGATACTGTTAATAATAGTAATAGGACATATTGGGTATGGAGTGCATTGCCAAGGCAGTTGGGATATTGGATATATTGAAGTTGATTCCATTACAGCCAGGCAAATCGGAGAATCAGTAAAGATTGATTTTAAACATTTTAACGCTGGGAGCAAACGGACGTCAAAGTGGGTAAGACCGTATGTAACTCCGCAGGACACTGCAACTATTTCTTTCAATGGAACTGAATCACAAGTAATAGAAAAGCGAAAGATATATGTGGATCAGGGCTCTTTTAACGAACAATATTTAGAGATTGTGGACCAAGACAAACTGTTAATTAAAAAAATTTATGACTCGAAGCTAGTTGAAGTTACTAGCGACAGTTTAAAATTCTTGGTAACTATTGATTTTTATGACAAGCAAAGTAACGGACGTGAGGGAAGGAATAGCTCTACAATGAAAATGCTTTGGATAAATCGAGAAAGTCTTGACGGAATTATGATAAAAAATCAATGATATCGGGTTCGATTGACAAATTTAGGTTGACTAAAAATCGAAGTACGCCCCAATGAAAGCCAGCGTTTACACGAAATACGGACCACCCGATGTTCTTACTATCCGGGATATCGAAAAACCCGTTCCTAAGGATCACGAGGTGCTGATTCGTGTCATGGCTGCTACTGTTAATCGAACGGATTGTGCCATGCTTCGAGCAAAGCCTTTCATCATGCGCTTTTTTATTGGCTTATGGAAGCCGCGTAAGTTGGTTCTCGGAACTGATTTTGCCGGAGTAGTGGAAGCCACGGGCCAACATGTTAAACGCTTTAAGGTTGGTGATCGGGTATTTGGGTTTAACGATATGGGGGTATGTTCTCACGCCCAGTACATGACAATCGCTGAGCAAAATGCAATGGGAGTTATTCCTGATGCTATATCTTTTCGCCATGCTGCAGCCAGCATAGAGGGTGCTCACTATGCGTATAATTTTAGTAACAAAGTAACCATTGCGAAAGAGCAGAAAATACTAGTCAATGGTGCAACCGGAGCCATTGGTTCGGCTATGGTTCAACTGCTAAAATATTATGGTGCACACGTTACGGCTGTTTGCAATAAAAAAAATGTCTCGCTGGTAAAGTCGTTGGGTGCAGATCGAATTATCGATTTTGAAAAAGAAGATTTTACGAATGGCGATCAACAGTATGACTGTATTTTTGATGCGGTGGGAAAAAGTTCGTTTGGAAGATGTAAGCATCTGTTGACACCGCGTGGTATTTATAGTTCATCTGAGCTCGGTTGGATGGCACAAAATATTTTCTTTGCATTGATTACTCCGGTCATGGGAGGAAAAAAAGTGATCTTCCCCATTCCGACAAACCCACAAAAAAGTGTTACACTACTTCAGCAACTGATGGAGCAAGGTAAATTTATGCCTGTTATTGACAGGGTTTATCCGCTTGAGCAAATCGCAACGGCATTTCAGTATGTGGAAACGGGTCAGAAAACAGGTAATGTAATCATCACCCTGGATGTATAGTCAGGGATTTCGTTCATTAATGCTTAAATCGTAAAAAAATTCCATCTGCATGATGTTTACAGCAACAGTTTCCTATATCACCTGGAGTGTCAATCCCGACATTTTTGTCATTCCCGGTTTAAATCATCCTGTCCGGTGGTATGGCCTGTGTTGGGCAGTAGGTCTGATATTGAGTCAGATGATGATGAACTTTATTTATAAAAAGGAAGGACGATCGGAAGGCGAAGTGGATACGATGACGCTGTACATAGTAGCCGGAACGTTGCTCGGTGCACGTCTGGGGCACGTCCTTTTTTATGATCCTGTTCATTATTTACAAAACCCTTTGATGATACTGGCAGTTTGGGAAGGTGGTCTGGCAAGTCATGGTGGTGCCATTGGAATTCTCATTTCCTCCTATTTGTTCGCACGAAAGACGAAAGTAAGCTATTTGTGGTTACTCGACAGGCTGTCTATCGTGGCAGCGTTGACGGGAAGTTTTATTCGTGTGGGCAACCTGATGAATTCAGAAATAGTAGGCATACCAACTACACTACCCTGGGGTTTTATTTTTACATCCATCGATGATGTTCCCCGGCATCCAGCGCAGCTGTACGAGGCAATCTATTGCTTGTTTCTCTTCGTTGGTTTATTTACGGTCTGGTATCAGTATCGCGCCCGGATAAAAACCGGAACGCTGGTTGGGTGGTTTATTGTCATCCTTTTTTCCCTTCGTTTTGTGGATGAATTCTTGAAAATCGATCAGGTAGAATTTGAAGCAGGCATGGTGTTAAACATGGGTCAGTTGTTAAGTATACCGTTTATACTCACCGGCATCATCATCCTAATACGGTCAAGCAAAGAAGCTCGCAGTTACCAGAAGCCGTCATAAAAATAATCGCGATCCCGATGATGATCGGGCAAAGCAATTTCCGGTACCGCGGCTTAAAGCGGGATTGTAATGCGGTACTGGCTTTCACTGTGTTCCGGACGTTACAGGCGACCAATCAAATTAAACTGTAATTTCGGGTGATGGTTATAAGTTCGTTTTCTATCAATCGTAAGAATTAGCACATGAAAAATAAGAGTATACAAACAGAAATTGATGCCAGCTTTCTATACCAGAAACTGGCCGAGCATGAAGCAGATGAAACGGTGGCCCATGTTTTCCGGCAAATGAGCGACATCGAAAAAGGTCATGCGGAGGCATTTGCGAAAAAAGAAAACATCAGCTTGCACGATTTGATGCAGCCCTCCTGGCGTGCAAAAACATTAAATACCATCGGCAAAGTATTTGGTTATGATTATGTGTTGGGTGTATTAATGGATACAGAAAAAAGTCTATCCAATGCTATTGTAGTTACCAAGAAAAAAATCGGCCTGGAGTTGACAGGGTCGGAAACGAATCATGTTAAAGTATTGCGGGCCATTCTGGAAAAGGAAAACAAGGTAACCGGGGCACAGCTATCGCGCTTTGAAAAACGACATCGGTCGGTGGGTGGTAATGCCATTCGGGCTGCGGTGTTGGGGGGTAATGATGGTCTTGTTTCGAATTTCAGTTTGGTTATGGGTGTTGCAGGTGCTACAGCAGGAGAGGGCGGTGTATTGTTAACAGGCCTCGCAGGTATGCTGGCTGGGGCGTTGTCGATGGCGTTGGGTGAATGGATATCGGTGAAGAGCTCGCAGGAGTTGTACGAGAATCAGATGCAGATTGAAATGGAAGAGCTGGAGAATAATCCGGAAGGTGAAATGCGGGAGTTGGCTTTGATTTATATGGCCAAGGGTATTCCCGAAGATCAGGCTAATGAAATGGCATCTTCTATCATGCAGGATAAGGATCATGCACATGAAGTATTGGTGAAAGAAGAGTTGGGAATCGATGCCGATGAACTCAAAGGATCGGCAGCTGAAGCAGCCATCTATTCCTTTATATTATTTTCGATTGGGGCCGTTATTCCGGTGTTGCCGTTTATGTTTACGCAGGGTACGCAGGCCATCATCATCAGTGTGGCCGGCAGTGCTATGGGTTTATTTTTAATTGGTGGCGCGATAACCTTGTTCACGGGTAAGAATGTTTGGTATTCAGGCTTTCGCCAGGTGTTTTTTGGTTTGGCAGCAGCAGCTATTACCTTCGGCATAGGAAAACTAATAGGTGTTTCAATTGGATAAGCATTAGGATTTCTGATGATCCGGATACATACCTAATTGTCATGCCGGCCAGCGAGCCGGTAACCCTATAATGGATCGGGATCGCGGGTCAACGCCCGCGATGACTCTAAACGGCAGGTACGGGTATGTTTATGGATCATCGGTTTAAAATTTTTAGAAAACCATATTCCAAATTATGCGCGCGATGCTGACCGAGCGAATAGCTGTCTATGGGTTGCTGATAGGTTTTTCCTTTATCATACTGTTTCATGTATTGGCGCTGCTGCGGATTGTTCCGTATGAAATGTTGTGGGGTGGCCGACTGCAAAATCCTGACCAGATGGTGGTGTTTGAATCGGTAGCGATACTGATCAACGCAATCATGCTGGGTGTGGTGTGCATTCGTGCCCGCATTATACAATGGATACTAAAACCTTCGGTTATAAAAATCGCGCTGTGGATCATGGTGGTGCTGTTTGCACTCAACACACTTGGCAATCTGTTTTCTAAGAATACCCTGGAGCAACTCATCTTTACGCCTGTAACGTTTGTGCTCTCGATTTTTTGTTGGCGCTTGACAATCGGTAAAAAAGCATAGGTTTTTTTATTCTTCTGCAGCTTTCAAGCCATGCAAGTCAATGATATGCTTGTATTCATCTGAAAAATTTTCTTTTTGATGATGTTCTTTCTGGTTGCTGATATACTCAAAGACCCGTTGCACCTGCGATTCACTCACGGCAAAAGCAGCGTACCCGGTTTGCCACGAAAATTTTTGAATGCATAGTTTATTCTGATTGATCCAGAACGATGAACTTCCTTTTACTTTCCTAACAATTTCTGCAATCGACTTGCCGGCATGTTGCAGAAATAGGATGTGGATGTGATCTGGCATACCGTTAATGGCCCGGCAGGGACAGCCGAGTTCCAATAATTGTTCATGAATAAAATTTTGCAGCCTCGATTCCAAAGGAGGCATGATGAGATGCTTTCCGTTTTTGGTTGAGAAGATTGCATGCGTCCAGAGTTTGGTGTAAACATGGCCCATAAATAGAGATTTTAGTTTAACGGCATAAACAATTTCTAAAAAAAAACGGATAAACCGTTAAACAATCATCTTGGTTGGGTGTTATAACAAGTATTAAAATCGAAAATAATGATCATGACAGCGTATCTGGAAAAGGTAAAAGAATTTAAACATGCCACGGTGAGCATAGCACGAAATGACTCAAACACTTTAGTGGTGGCGGCAACCGCCTCATATATACCCATTGACCAATTCAAGCTGATTTTTTCACATATAGGTGATTATGTTAAAAATGAAAAGGTAACGAAACTGATTTTTGATAAAAGAAACTTATCGGTGTTTCATCAGCCCTCTATGGAGTGGTACTTTGTGGAGTGGAAAGAAAAAATGTTTGAATTGGGATTAGTAAATCATGTCAAGATTTTACCAAAGGATGAAGTCTTTCGTCAAAGTGTTAAGATTGGCAGGAATAAAATTAACGAGACGTACCCCGATGGCAAATTCCATCGAATGAATATCCGTTACGCGGAATCACTTGAAGAGGCACTTTCCCTATAATTATTCAATCTTTTTTTTAAACCCTATACTTCATATTATGCTAGCACACCTCGCTTATGTCAGTAACCGTAAATCAACCTGTACGGAAAGTGAAATTGAATCAATTTTAAAATCCTGTAAAAAAAATAATCCACCACTTAACATCACCGGTGTATTGCTGTACTCCGACACTAAATTTATTCAGTATGTGGAAGGAGAGTCAAACGAATTGTTGGCCTTGTATGATAAAATAAAGAAAGATCCACGCCATGATAAAGCAGTTATGGTATCCTACGGTCCGATTGCAGCCAAGATTTTTCCAAGCTGGCACATGGCCAACAGAAAACTGGCGGGGGCTGAAGTTGACTTTAAAACAGATATCACCGCATCCGATAAGGAGGTTTTCCATAACATCATGAACGGGCAGCAGGAGCAAGGAGGTCGTGTACAGGAATTGCTCCAAAAGGTTTTTAAAAATTAAATTGTTGTGCCGCAACAAGACCATTTCATTCAGCAGAAAATAGAAGCCCTGATTTATCAATTGGAGGAAGAGGTGAAACGCCTCTCCTCCAATCATGCGTCAGAAATAAACAAGCTTAAAGAAGCCAATGAAATGGGTATGCAGAAGCTGATGAATGAATTTGATCAGCGGCTACGTACGATGGATGAACACCATCACACCACAATAGTATGCCTGGAAGATGAAATTAACTACCTGAAGGAATTGAATTCATCTCAACGACTGATGATGGAAGATAGTTTGGGGTATATTAAAGAGTTAGAGCAAAAACTTAATTCAACCAGAAGTATCTGCTAATCTATTTGAGGTAGTTTAACGGTGAAGCACGTGTTGGAAGATGGAGTAGATACTTCGATAGAACCATGGAGACGTGCAGCCGCCTGCCGTGCTACATAAAGCCCTAGCCCGCTTCCTTGTGAACGTTCGGAGCCCCGGTAGAACATCTGGAAAATTTTGTCGCGAATATCAGGGGAAATTCCTTCGCCATCATCTATTATCTCAATGCTTATTGTTTTATTCAGCTTGTAAGCATGAATTGTAATCGTTCCTCTTTCTCCGGGATTACGGAACGTAAAAGCATTTGAAAGCAGGGAATGCAGTATTATGGATAAGAGCGCGCGATCTGTTTTCATTCCGGTCTCCACCAGGTTGAACTCTATTGTCAGATTACTGCTGGCGCGAATGTTACTCAACGAGGTGATCACTTCCTGAATAATCTCCATCAAGGGAACAACGGAAAATTCCGGCTCCTCCAGGATGGCTTTCGATAAAGATGACAACGAACGAAGTAAATTGTCCATCTGTTCCGTTTTGCTTTCAATGTGCGCGCAGCAATCTTTGGCCCTATCAGTTTGTACTTCCGTTTTTAAAAGATGAAGAATGCCTTTGATGGAAGATAAGGGCGTTCGAAGGTCGTGCGATGTACGATAGAGAATCTGATCCAGCTCAAAATTGCGATCTTGTAATTGGCTCATCGTTGAACTGAGTGACAGGTTTTTGGCCATGACTTCCTCAATAGCCGCTGTTAATTCTTCTTTTTGTGCTAAGAGTTCTTCCGTTTTATCGGCAAGGTCACGTTCGCGCTCTAATAAACGCGCGTTCTTTTCTTCCAGCAAATTGATCATGTGATTCAACTCCACCTGATCCTGATCATTTTTATCAGATCCCTCCATTGTTAATTCCACTTTACGAAGGTCAAAAGTTGGGCTTCATTTTTGTTATCTTTGTGCTCACGATGAAACTACTCTCAACCATTTTGTTTATCCTGATATTGGCTCTTCCCGGATTTGCTCCTGTCCAGCAGGGCGATAATATTGAATTTACCTGCATGAAAATGCACAAGGCATCCAATACCTGCCATTTCAATTTTAAGGTAGATGGTGCCAAATATCGGTATGTCGATATTGGCTGCAAGTTTAATAATAAGAAAGACGAAGCCATAAAAAAAGTGAAGGACGGTTCATTAGCCCTTGCAAAAGACTGGAAAATTGATTGTCCTGAGCCCATGCAGAAGAAAGACGGACTTTAAAAATCAGTTGAAACAGCTACGTGAATAGGCCGAAGCCATCTCAAAGCCGAGCTATAATTACCATTCCTTTTATTTTTAGTGAATGTGCAGTTCCTCCTGGATGCCTTCCAGCGACTTTCCTTTTGTTTCGGGCAACACTTTCCAAGCAAAAAATCCGTGCAAGGCCATCATGATTGTGAAGAAGAGGAAAGAATAGAATCCACCCATTTTCGAGGAGTCAGCAATAATCGGGAAGGTCCAGGAAATCGCTGCGGCCATTATCCAGTGGGTAAAACTCCCCAGTGTCTGACCTTGTGCCCGGACTTTGTTCGGAAATATCTCGGAGATAAAAACCCAGATGACGGCACCTTGCGAAAAGGCAAAGAATGCTATAAAACCAATGAGGTAGAACATTACGGCATAGCCGTCAAAATCCTGTGTGTAGAAAACGCGTGTTACGAGGCCGAGTGAAATAACCATACCCACCGAGCCAATGATCAACAATGTTCTGCGTCCGAATTTATCGATCAGGGAAATGGCGAGCATGGTAAAGAGCATGTTGGTTACACCAATGGAAATTGCCTGTAGTAAGGCTGTATCTTTAGCCAAGCCAGTCATTTCAAAAATGCGTGGAGCATAATACATGATCGCGTTGATGCCCGAGAACTGGTTGAACACCGCCAGCAGCACCGCGTACATAATGGGTTTATTATACTGGCCATTGAAGAGACTTTCTTTCACTGTTCCTACTTCGTGATATAGCGAATCTTTAATTCTTTTCATGGCCTGCGCCACATCCGGTTCACCGATTTCCGTCAGCACTTCTTTTGCTTCACTATCGCGGTTGCTTTTCATCAGCCACCGTGGACTTTCCGGAACAATAAAAACCATGACGAAAAAAATCAGTGATGGTATAGCTTGAACGCCCAGCATCCACCGCCAGGAATCTTCACCGATACCGAAGAGAAAGTAATTCGAAAGAAAGGCAATGAGAATACCACTCACCACATTGAATTGAAAAAGCGCAACTAATCGTCCGCGTTTGTTGGCAGGCGATATTTCAGAAATATACATCGGTCCGACAACGGAAGAGGCACCTACACCAATGCCTCCGAGAAAGCGAAAGGTTACAAATAATTCCCATGAAGGTGTAAGGGCTGTTACCAGCGAAGTTACCAGGTAAAGAAGCCCGATGGCCTGTAGCACTTTTTTTCTACCATACTTCTCGGCAGGCTTTCCGGCCAGCAGTGATCCAATTACGGTACCGATCAGCGCAGAAGCTACTGTAAAACCATGGGCATTATCGCTCAGCAGCCAGAGTTGTTGAATGGATTTTTCTACACCAGAAATTACGGCTGTATCAAATCCAAAAAGAAAACCGCCCAGGGCGGCTACAATGGCATTGCGAAAAGCAGTGTTAGATTGGTTCATATCTTATGCTTAATAAGCAATTAAGATATGAATAATTGATGCAAAGAAAAATGCCACACACTCTTGATGGATGTTGCATTTTTTTAGAATCAATGACCAGCCTGCATTCTCCGCTGAAAGTAGGGTTTCAGTATAGCACGATCGAGCACCAGAAAACCGAGTGCAAGGTTCAGCATGATGATGACGTTTAAAATCATTTTTCCATTGAATGGAATGGAAGGCAGTGGTCGGCTGATATATTTTCCCGTCAGTTCGATCTGATTCAAATCGATCGTAGTGCTTTTACCATCAAATACGCCTGCGGAAATAAGTAACGTGGCAATAATGGTTGTCACCAAAACGCCCGCCAGCAGAATAATTCCATTCCGAGTAGTGAGCCCGCTGCGAAGAGGGTACTGATCCAGTTTATGCATCACCACTTGCGTGAAATTTTTAGAGGGGTGTTCCAGCGTTAGCTGTTGCATCGAACGATCAATGCTGCGCAATTCTTCTAACCGGTTGGCCAGCGCTTGATCATTGCGAATCATGAATTCGATCTTTTCTTTCTCTTGCTCACTCAGCGCTCCATCGAGATAGTCGAGGAGTTGATCATCTATGTGTGGGGGTATCTTTTTCATCATTACAAAGTTAAAGCTTCCTGATGTAAAATATTTTTCAATTCATCGGCCAGTCGTTGCCGTGCGCGATGGATGCGAACTTTGATGGTATTCGCCTGCATTTTCATAATGTCAGCGATTTCATCCAACGAGAACTCTTCCAGGTAGAACAAGCTGACAGCAGTACGGTCTGTTTCATTCAGCCTGGATAACGCCATGTTGAGGTATTTTTTTTTATCGGTTTTTTCCAGCATGCCATCACCCTCCTGGCTGTATTCAAGTATCGTGTTCTCAATACTTTGAAACTGCTGTTTGTTTTTTCGTTTATAACTGATGGCTGTATTAAATACAATCCGGTAAAGCCATGTGGAAAATTTAGCCTGCCGGTTAAATCCCGACAGGTAGTGAAAGGCTTTGATGAAGGCATCCTGCGCTGCTTCTTCAGCTTCCGGTCGGTTTTGTAAAACTTTAAAGGCAATGGTATACGCGAAACTTTTATGCCGATCTACCAAGTGGGCATACGCTTCTCGTTCACCAGCGAGGATTCGGTCAATCAAGGTAAACTCCGGATCGTTAGTCATGACGGGTGTTGGACGCAGATCAGTTGACCGAAGTTACATCGTTCCAATAGGATTTACAGAGCTAAAAGCCGATTATTTTGGAAGCATTATGATTCGGATGGCACATCCGCCACCATTGGCCAGCCAGATGTTTAATTTGGTTTTGCTGGTAACCACGCGCTTTTCTATGGTGTAGCTTTCCGGATTCGTCTCCCAATCTGCTTTTTCGGAGTCCCGATAGATGAATGCTTCATATTTTCTACCCGTCTCCAGAAAATCCAAGGTAATTTTCAACGAGCGGGAATTCTCATCGGTAATTGCTCCAAGATACCAGTCATCCTTCCCTTTTGCTTTACGAACTATTGTGATGAAATCACCGGGTTCGCCTTCCAGTGTTCGGGAGTCATCCCAATCCACAGGAACATCAACAATGAATTGAAAGGCATCCAGGTACTTCTCATAATTTTCCGGCAGATCGGCTGCCATTTGCAATGGACTATACATTGTGATATACAGGGCCAGTTGCTTAGCGAGTGTTGAGCGAACGCGTTGTGTTCTGTTTTTTTCAAACTGATTGAGTTGCAGGTGGAATAAACCTGGGGTGAAGTCCATCGGTCCACCCAATAATCGCGTAAAGGGAAGAATAGTTGTATGTTCGGGTGTCATGCCTAATTTTCCGGCATTGTTAAATTCGCTGCCGCGAGCAGCTTCAGAAGCCAGCCAGTTTGGGTAGGTGCGATGCAAGCCTGTTGAGCGAACCGGTTCATGCGCATCGAGCATGATTTTGTACGATGCTGTTTTTTCAGCAACACGCTGGTAATGATTAACCATCCACTGACCATCGTGATGTTCGCCTCGCGGTATTATCTTCCCGACATAGCCAGTCTTCACAGCATTCATGTCGTGGTCCACCATGTACTGATAAGCCTTTTCCATCCAACGTTCGTAGTTGGTAACCGATCCGGAAGTTTCATGGTGCATGATGATGCGAACACCCTTTTGTTTTGCGTACGCGGTGAGATATTGAATGTCATAATCGGAGTAGGGGGTAATGAAGTCAAAAACATTTTCTTTCCAGTTTCCAAACCAGTCTTCCCAGCCCACGTTCCAACCCTCCACTAATACGCCATCAAAACCGAAGCGTGATGCGAAATCAATATAGCGCTTTACATTTTCGGTGTTGGCAGCATGTTTCCCACTGGCCAGATCCCACGTGCCTTTGCCGATGTGCATTTCCCACCACACACCAATAAATTTTTGGGGTTTAATCCACGATGGATCGTCAATAACGGAGGGATCATTTAAATTCAGAATCATTTTTGAATCGAGTATATCGGTGGCTTTGTCGCTGATCAAAATTGTTCTCCACGGTGTTCTGGCGGGTGTTTGTAAATAGGCTTTATTGCCAGCAGCATCGGGCACAAGATGGGTGGTGAACGTAAAATTCTTTTTGTCCAAGACAAGGTTCATGGCGGGGTAATTGATCAGAGCTGCTTCATGCAGACTGATATAAAGACCATCTGCACTTTTCATCATCAAGGGTGTTTGCACAGCATTCGCATCGAATACGGATTTTACTGCGATGTCGGGTTCCTGGGTGGAAGCGGTGAGGGCATCAATTTCACTGAGCCTGCTGGTGTTATACAGATATTCATTGGAGTCATAGTCGCCCGGGATCCAGAAGGTTTTATGATCACCTGTAAGGGCAAATTGTGTTAGCTCATCTGCGAGGATGAAATGATTCAGATTGGGTTGCTGCGGAAATTCGTAACGGAATCCGACACCATCATTGAAAACCCGGAAGGTGATTGTGACTTGAATATCTGATCCACTTTTCTCGATCAGCGTAAGCTTGAGTTCTTTGTAGTGATTGCGTATGCTGCTGGTTTCTCCCCATACTGGTTTCCAGGTTTCATTCTTGGTTAGGGAATCAACAGATGTGATTTGAAAGGCTGAAAGTGTAACAGCAGGGTTGCTGAATTTCAGCCCAAGCATGGAAGGGATAATTACGTTCTTTCGTTTGAATTTCACAGCGTAGTAAAGTGAACCATCAACTTTTTGTGACACCTGTAGCAAAACGGATGAGGAGGGTGAAGAAACCGTGAAGGTTTTCTGCGCGAATAAAAAGCAGGCATTCAGGAGAAGTAGCGTGAGCACTGCGATGAATTTCATTGGTGGTTCTAGTTAGGTTCGAAGCGGTAATTTTTTCCGTGAAATATTTTCAATCGCGCACAATCTCAAATTCAACCCTGCGGTTAAGTTTACGATCTTCTTCCGTCTCTTCTTTTACGATGGGTTTGGCACTACCATAACCATGTGCTTCAATGCGTGCGGCATCAATCCGGAACTCGTAGATCAGGTAGGCCTTGATGGCATCGGCCCGTGCCTGCGACAGGCGCAGGTTCGCTTCTTCTTTTCCCTGCGAATCGGTATGACCGGAAATATTCAGTTTAAATTTCGGATGATCAATTAGAAAATTGGCAAGCCTGTTCAGGTCGGGATGCATAGCGATAAGTATATCGGCTTTTCCATTTTCAAACTCGAGTGATTTAAAGGCCATTTTACTTTCAATCGGATCGGTCTCGAGATTTAATTCCTTATCGCCCTCCATGTAAAAAATTTCTTCAATCCTGAAGAAGTCATCGCCCTGAATAATGAGTAAGTAATTTCGCTTGTTGATCAGGCTGAAATCAAAGGAACCATCTTCGCGCAGGTACTTGGGTGCGACCTCAACACCTTTATCCAGATCAATAACGGAAACAATTCCCCGGAAGGGCTTTTTCGTTTGGCTGTTGATTAGTGTTCCTTTGAGTTTGGCAACGGCTTCAGGTTGCGCTTCCATCGGCACGGGGAAAGAGTGAAGATCAAGGTTGTTGATGTCATCATCTGCCGAACGGGCGTAATACAAATGACTCGACTCTGAATCGATGGTGAAGTAGTATTCGCTGCCCTGGCCATTCACAAGCGGACCAATATTTTTCGGTTCACCCCAAACGTTGCCTTGCTTGTATGCTTTGTAAATATCAAAGTCGCCAAAGTTTAAAGGCTGGCCATTCGAACTGAAGTAGAGCACGTTAAACTTATGGTGAAAGAAAGGACTCACTTCGTGTCCGCGGGTGTTGATCACGGGTCCAATGTTCTGCGCTTTTCCCCATTTGCCATTTCTGTCTTTCGTAGAATAGTAGATATCCGACATGCCAAAACCCCCAAGTCTGTCGGATGCAAAAAAAAGTGTGTCACCGGAATGGGATAGCGAGGGATGTGAGTCCCAGGCGATACTATTGATGTTCGGTCCCAGGTTTTTCACATTGCCCCATGTACTGTCAGCTTTAAGTTCAGCTTCAAAAATGTCGCAGTTGCCTTGTGAGTCGGGTGAGTTGCATCGCGCGAAGTATAATTTTTTTCCATCATGACTGAGACAGGCAGAGCCTTCATTGTATTTGGTATTGATGGTGGTAAAGGGTTCGGCTTCCATCCACATGTCGTCAACAAAACGCGTGAAGAAAAGATCTTCATTATAGCTGCGCTGCGGACCTTCTGTAACTGCGTTTCGTTTTGACGTGAATAGAAGAATATAATCCAGGTTACCGATGGTAGGTCCATAATCCTCCTTCGGTGAATTGACCCAGTCATTCATCCGCAACAGAACACCATGAGGCGGTTGAAGGGTGTCGATTTCTTTGCGATAGGCTACGAGTTCATAATATTCTTTCAACGGAACGTATCGATCGCTTTCATTTTTCACCAGCGTGTCAAATTCCTGTCGCATTTTTTTTGCATCGATATCGGGCCGCTGATGCTTCAGGAGAAGTTTATACAACAGAACAGCTTCACCCGGTTCCCCGTATTTTTCCGATAGTTTGGCCAGTTGCCAGATCATTTTTGTTTGCGAAGTGAAATTACCGATGCCGAAGTTTTTTACATACTGCCGCATGGCGGGATACAGTTCATCATCAATACCCGAAGCACTGAGTTGACGAATCCTTTTAAGCTTGGCTTCATCAGAATAGAAGGCAAGTTTGTTCAGGTTGGGGAAGTTGAAAATGTCAGATTGGCTGTAGCTTGTCAGGCTATCATCCAACTGTACCACTCCACCCTTTTTAAATTTGGTTTTGGGCTTTTGGGCCAGGAGCAGCGAGTCGGTCAGCAGGCAAAAAGCTGCCAATAAGATTAAAAAGTAGGTTTTCACAGAACCTTTGTTTGGTAAAAATCAAGCCAACTGGTTAAAGTTGCCACAATTTTGCTTCTTTTACAACTCCCTTGGCATTACTATTGTCCAGTTAGAGCGTCTATTAAATACGATCTCAAATCTGATAAGCCGTGTCAAAGTGGCATTTATAAAAGCATGTTTAGAAACCTACCGATACAAATCGTTCAAGATGATTCAGACGATCTGATTCAGATGATAAATCCGGAACAGGACACTGACCTTAAGCCGGAAGATCTTCCTGGTGAACTTTCCATCCTGCCGATTAAAAATACAGTACTTTTTCCGGGCGTAGTTATTCCCATTACCGTGGGCCGGCAAAAGTCTATTCGATTGGTAAAGAAGGCCTATCAGGGAAACCGGATCATCGGTGTTGTTGCGCAAAAGAACTCACAAGCCGAAGAGCCCGGCATAGAAGAATTGTACCGAACAGGAACGGTTGCCCGGATTATTAAAATGTTGGTGTTGCCCGATGGAAACACCACGATTATTATTCAGGGAAAAAATCGTTTCGAGATAAAGGAATTTGTTCAAGAAGATCCATTTCTCACAGCACGTTTTGAATTGCTTACCGAACCGGCACTGAATGTAAACGGTAAAGAAGTAAGGGCACTCGTTCAATCATTGAAGGATTCGGCATTGAAAATATTGAAGCTCAATCCGGAGATTCCGCAGGAGGCCCAGGTAGCACTGGATAATATTTCCAGCATGTCATTTCTCATTCACTTTCTTTCTTCGAACCTGAATGTTGATGTTTCTGAGAAACAGAAGATACTGGAGACTCAGAACCTTAACGATCGGGGAACGCTGCTGCTACAGTATATGCTGAAAGAAATTCAGATGCTGGAGATCAAGCACGAGATTCAGAAAAAAGTTCATACCGATATTGATCAGCAACAGCGCGATTATTTCCTGCGGCAGCAGATCAAAGTACTGCAAGATGAGTTGGGCTACGATGGTCCGGATAAGGAAGTAGAGAAACTTCGCAAAAGAGGAGAGACCAAAAAATGGCCGCAGCAGGCGAAAGATCATTTTGCCAAAGAACTCGACAAGTTGTTGCGCATCAATCCGCAGGCGGCAGAGTATCCGGTGGCGATGAATTATGCCGAGTTCATGCTTGATTTGCCGTGGGGTGAGTATACGGTTGATGATTTTGATTTAAAACGCGCAAAAAAAATTCTGGATCAGGATCACTTCGGTTTGGAGAAAGTAAAGACACGGATACTGGAGTACCTTGCTGTGTTGAAATTGAAACAGGACATGAAGGGACCGATTTTGTGTTTGTATGGTCCTCCGGGTGTTGGTAAAACTTCGTTGGGTAAATCCATCGCCAAGGCGTTGAAGCGAAAATATGTGCGCATGTCGTTGGGTGGTGTTCATGATGAGGCTGAGATACGCGGACATCGTAAGACGTATGTGGGTGCAATGCCCGGGAAGATTTTGCAAAACCTGAAGAAGGCGCAATCTTCCAATCCGGTTTACATCCTGGATGAGATTGATAAAGTACGTGCAGATTTCCGTGGCGATCCTTCATCGGCTTTGCTGGAAGTTTTAGATCCTGAGCAGAACAATACGTTTGGCGATAACTACCTGGAAGTTGAATACGATCTTTCGAAAGTACTATTCGTGGCTACAGCCAACGCTCTCGATACCATTCATCCTGCGTTGCGCGACCGGATGGAAATCATTGAGATAACCGGCTATACGCAAGAGGAGAAATTAGAGATTGCCATCCGGCACCTTATTCCGAAACAACTTCTGGAGCATGGCTTAAAATCTTCCGATGTAAAAATCAGCAAAGCGGCTATAGCGAAAGTAATCACCAGCTATACCCGTGAGTCGGGCGTGCGAAACCTGGAACGAAAAATAGGAACACTGGTCAGAAGCATTGCAAAGTCCATTGCGATGGAAGAACCGTTTGATAAAATGGTTACGGAAGATACCGTTCGGAAAGTATTGGGGGCAGAAATTTTTGATGAAGAGCTATACCAGGGAAATGATATAGCAGGTGTGGTAACGGGGCTCGCCTGGACGCAGGTAGGCGGTGAAATTCTTTTTGTGGAATCCAGTTTAAGTAAAGGCAAGGGTACACTTACCATCTCCGGTCAACTGGGTGATGTTATGAAGGAATCAGCTGTGGCTGCACTATCATACCTGAAGTCAAATGCAGATTCGCTCAATCTTGATTATCGCGTCTTTCAGCAATATGATTTGCACATTCACGTTCCAGCGGGAGCTGTTCCGAAAGACGGACCCTCGGCAGGCATTACCATGTTCACATCGCTGGCCTCCATCTTCACACAACGAAAAGTTAAGGCCAAGCTGGCCATGACGGGTGAAATTACCTTGCGTGGAAAAGTATTGCCGGTGGGCGGCATCAAAGAAAAGATTCTGGCAGCCAAGCGAAGCGGCATCAAAGAGATAGTTTTGAGCGCCAAGAATAAGCGTGATATTGATGAGATAGAGCAGCACTATATCAAAGGCCTTGCTTTCCACTATGTGGATACGGTTGATGAAGTATTAAAAGTTGCTTTATTAAAAGAGAAGGTAAAACACCAGATGGTTTTTACGTTTGCCGATCAAAAAGCGATGGCTTCCTAAGCATGCTGCCTGTTCGCAAGTCGTGGCCGATAAAGCTTTTTCATTAACTTGGCGCTTTCGCTGAATCGTGAACAGAATATTGCTTTTTGTTTTTTGCTTATTCACCCTTCCAGCTGTAGCGCAGATTGGAGGAGAGAAGGCGTTTGAATTTCTGAACGTTCCGGGATATGCGCGTCTGGCAGCCCTGGGTGGCGTTAATGTTTCATTGACTGATCGCGATATTAATTTTTTCCAGGCGAATCCTTCCGCAGTGGGTGATACACTAGCGGGTATGGCTTCGGCCTCGTATCAGTTTTATGTAGCTGACATTGGGCAAGCTACGTTTTCCTACGCTCATCCGTTTAAGAAAATTGGCGTGTTGATGTTTGGTATTCAGCACATGCGGTATGGAAACATTAAAAGTTACGATGCTGCCGGAGCAGAACTGGGTGATTTCGCCTCTGGCGAAACCGTGCTGATGGTTGGTAAGAGTCATCGCATTTCAAATTTCCGGATGGGCGCCAATGTAAAATTTGCATTTTCAAATATAGCCGGATACCGAGCCAGTGCAGTGATGTTGGATGTTGGCGGTGTATTTATACATCCCGATAGGGATTTTCGTGTTGGTCTTGTTATTAAGAATTTTGGTGTTGTACTATCGGAGTATTCAGAGTCGAGCAAATCGTTACTTCCGTTTGATGTTCAGTTGGGCGCAACCTTTAAGCCTGAGCATATGCCTTTTCGCTTTTCACTCACAGCCTATAACCTGACACAACGTGAACTTCCATATTACAATCCTGACGATGGAACAGATGAGCCCTCAACCCTCAACAAAGTAATGAGTCGCATCAATTTTGGTGTTGAGCTGTTGTTGCACCGGAATGTAAACGTATTGGCAGGCTATAATTACCTCCGTCATCAAGAATTAAAACTCAGTAACGGAGGTGGCGGTGCAGGTGTAACGTTTGGTTTCTCGGCACGAATTAAAACAGTGGAATTTGTTTTCAGCCGCAGCGGTTATGTAGCCGGACAAGCCGGATATGCTTTTACCTTGTCCACGAATGTGAATAAACTTTTAACGAGACGATCGATATGATGATGACGGATCAGTATTTAACACCCAAACAAATTGTTGAAGAGCTTGATAAATACATTATCGGGCAATATGAAGCCAAGCGAAATGTTGCCATTGCCCTTCGCAATCGCTGGCGCAGAATGAATGTCAAAACCGATATTCAACGTGAGATCGTTCCCAACAATATCTTGTTGATTGGTGCTACCGGAGTGGGTAAAACAGAAATCGCCCGCAGGCTGGCAAAAATTGCCGATGCTCCCTTCGTTAAGGTAGAGGCATCAAAATTTACAGAAGTGGGTTATGTTGGCCGAGATGTGGAAAGCATGGTACGCGATCTGGTCGAGCAATCGGTGAACATGGTGAAGGCAAAGAAAAAAGAAGAAGTAAAGGAAAAAGCAGCCCAGATGGTAGAAGATAGTATACTCGATGCACTCATTCCACCGATGCGTTCGACACCAACCAAAGCTGCAGGTTATGATGCACCCTATGAGACAGGCAGCGAAGTACCCTCTAGCGATGAGGAGTTAAACGAACGAACGCGTACTATTTTTCGGCAGAAAATCAGAAATGGAGAACTGGAAGATCGTAAAATCGATATAAGCATTAAAGGCTCAGGCGGATCAAACGTAGGAATGATCGGAGCGGGAATGATGGATGAGGTTTCGATGATGAATTTACAGGAGATGCTCAGCGGGATGATGCCCAAGAAAAGTAAGAAGCGCAAAGTCACTGTTTCGGAAGCTCGAAAACTCTTGCTGGAAGAAGAGGCCGCCAAGCTCATCGATATGGATGAGGTAAAAGAAGAGGCTATTCGCAGGGCAGAAGATGCCGGGATAATTTTTATCGATGAGATTGACAAGATTGCCTCCGGTGGAAAGAAAGGTGGAGGTGGACCAGATGTAAGTCGCGAAGGTGTGCAGCGCGATCTATTGCCTATTGTTGAGGGAACTGCTGTCAATACCAAGTATGGTGTTATCAATACCGATCACGTTCTGTTCGTAGCAGCCGGAGCGTTTCACGTTTCGAAACCATCGGATTTGATTCCGGAGTTGCAAGGTCGTTTTCCGATCCGTGTCGAGTTAGATAACCTGACAAAGGCTGATTTTATCCGCATACTCACGGAGCCTAAAAATGCATTGACCAAACAATATCAGGCTTTGTTCGAAGCTGAAGGGGTAAACGTTTCGTTTTCAGAAGATGCCATTCATGAAATTGCTGAAACTGCATTTGTTATCAATGCCGAGATTGAAAACATCGGGGCACGAAGATTGCATACGGTGATGAGCCGGTTATTGAATGAATTTCTTTTTGATGTGCCGGATAAAATCAAAGCCGACACTCACATTGAGGTTTCAGCCGATATGGTAAGAGCCAAATTAAGTTCTCTTGTAAAAAATAAAGATTTGAGTGAGTTCATTCTCTGATGAAGTTTCAGGTTTCTATTTTAATTTGTTTTTTCTCGCTGACTGCGTTTTCACAGGATGATGTTGAGGTTACGGCTATGCCCTCGGTTGCCTACGACTCCGTGCGCTCACAGTACATCAAAAGTTTTCCAGATCATTTTTTTATATGGCCTGTGTTGAAGCAACGAAGGCTTGATTTTGAGATGAGAAATCTCGATGTCAAAAACGAACGGCTAACGTACAAATCAAATAAACCTAACAGTATTGGTGTTGGAATGTATCTTTTTGAATTGGGTTTCGAGTTGACATTCTCCGCTCCAATCAATGAAAAGAATTTAGAAATATATGGGGAATCAAAAGTACGTGACCTCCAGTTTAACGTAATTGGTAAACGGTTTGGAGCGGAAGTTTATCATCAGAAATATACCGGGTTTTATATTGTTGATGCAGCCAATCCCGTACCCAAAGACACACCTTTTCCACAGCGACCCGACATTGAATCCAGAAATATTGGCGTTACAGCAAACTATGTTTTTAACCACCAGCGGTTCTCCTTCCCTTCAGCCTATAATTTTGCTGAGCGTCAATTAAAGAGTGGTGGTTCATTTCTGCTTTTTGGAACGGTCAGTAGTTTTCGTACAAGGGGTGACTCCGCGATTATCGGAGACGCCTACGCCTCGCGCTTTAGTTCGGAATATCGCGCGAAGGAAATTAATGCAACAGCTTTTAGTATCGCGCCCGGTTATACCTTCAGCCTCATTTACAAAAATTTTTACTTGAATGGACTTCTTGCCTTGGGACCAGCCCATAATTGGTTGTCGTACACCAATGAGAATGGTGGTACCGGTAATGACATTCAGTTTAACATGTACACCGCTGCACGTCTTTCGATCGGGTACAATGGCGATCATTTTTTTGGTGGACTAATTTTTTTAAATCAGGGAAAGACTGCCAAGTTTGATAATTTACAACTGACCACATCAGCGGGATCATTTAAAATTCTATTCGGTTTTCGATTTAAGGAAGTTGGTATCCTGAAAAAACGAGCGAAGGATATACCGAAGGAATTTTTCTAGTCCTCTTTGCTTTTCGGATAATCAAAGAAAAGCATCTTTCCAATTCCCCATGTTGCTTTACTCCAGGCATCAATTTCCAGCTTGAAAGCCACAACACCACACGTTGGAATATTATCAATGTCGAGTTCTTCGCTCAGGAATGAGTTTACAAAATCGGTAAGACCCGGATTGTGCCCAACGATGACAACACATTCAAATTTATCCTTCAGGTTCTGAATCATACTGAGGAGGGTATCATCTGACGCGTGGTATAACTTCTGATCTGTTTTTATTCCATCTTTTGGATACTTCAGAATTTTTGCCATCCGCTTGCTGGTAGAAAGGGCACGTTTAGCCGGACTGGAAAATATTAGATCGGGGTGGATTTCCTTCTCTTTTAGCCGCTTGGCCATTCGGGGTGCATCGCGTTTTCCACGTTCGTTTAGCGGTCGTTCAAAATCCGCCTGGTCAGGATCAGCCCAACTTGATTTTGCATGCCGTACCAGATACAAGGTCTTCATGGTATTATTATTTACCTCTAAATTATCAAAACCAAAACACTTCTTATCTTCGTGCCGATGGTTTCTAAGAAAATTCGGAGAAGTTTTCGTTATGCGGTAGTATACGGGTTCATTCGTATTTTGATTTTGGTCTCGGGTTTAATGCCGCGTAAAGCCTGGTTATCCGTTTGCGGAATTTTCGGAGCATTGGCCTATTATGGTGCTGGCAAAACACGAAGGCTTACCGTGCACCATCTTCAATTAGCATTTCCTGAAAAGTCAGGAGATCAAATTAAAAAACTGGCCAAGCAAACTTTCTCCATGCTGGGTAAAAATGCGGGCGATATACTCCGAAGTTCTCAGGTAAAAACACTGGAGAATCTTGAGGAATTTCTGATTACCGAAGGACTTGAACATTATGAGCGCGCGCACGCCAAAGGAAAGGGTGTTATTTTTCTGACCTGCCATCTCGGAGCTTTTGATCTACAGGTAACCAACATGGCAATGCGCGGACTTAATCCCAATATCATTGGAACACCATTGAAGGATCCACGACTGAATGATCTACTTTGGAAGTACCGGAATTCGCATGGCGCAGTCGCGATTGAGCGTGGCAGGGAAACGTTCCGATTGATCAAGGTATTGAAATCAGGAGGTTCTGTGGCCCTGCTCATTGATCAGGACACGAAAGTTAAAAGTAGGTTTGTTAATTTTTTTGGAATGCCTGCCGCTACTCCGATTGGTGCCACCGTATTAGCCCTGAAAACCGGGGCAGCTGTTGTGCCAACCTATGTTCACCTTCGAGAGGACGGATTACAGCAGATGCACATTTTGCCGGAAGTTCCGATGGTTATTGCCGGTGATGATGAAACCGATATGATTAACAATACACAGAAACTCACCACCATCATTGAGCATATTATCCGGAAGCACCCGGACCAATGGGTATGGATGCACGAGCGCTGGAAAACAAAACCTGGTGAAGAAGTGAGTTAAGCAGCAAGGAGAACAGTTATACTTACTTCTTGAAAATAAAATAGACGGCTAACACGAGGAACACGAATCCAATCAGGTGATTGACTCGAAACGTTTCAGTCTTGAAAAAAACCAGCGAGAATAAAACAAAGACAACCAGCGTGATCACTTCCTGGATTACTTTTAATTCCAGCAGCGAGAATGGTCCTCCATAGCCTTTGAAACCTATCCGGTTTGCCGGTACTTGCAAAACGTATTCGAAGAATGCTATACCCCAACTGATTAATATGATGGTGAAAAGGGGAAGGCTCTCACTCCATTTCATTTCTTTGAATTTCAAATGGCCATACCACGCCAACGTCATAAACGCATTAGAGGACACCAGCAGCACAATGGTTAAAACGCTTTTCATAACAGTCGTAATTTTAAAAATATCGATTGATCCGTAAACCTATCTCTACCTGCGTTTAGAGTCATCGCAGGCGTTGACACGAGATCCCACACTATTCAAGGTGATGCCGGCTCGCTGGCGGGCATGACATTCATGAATGTATGCGGATCATCAGATTAAAAATAGAGAATCTTCCAGGTAAGTAAACTCAGCTCTTTATTTTTTCTTGTAATAGTCGGGCAGATCATTGTCGGTAGTATGCTCACTGGTCAGATAAAGCAATGCACTTTCACGTGTGTCAAATGCCTTGAAGTTGCGTTGAAAGAAAATGCTATAGCCCTTCAGTATCCATTTTTGAGGTGGGGTTAATCCTACCAAAGCCATTTTGTCAATCAAATGCACGACATCCTTTGTAACCGTTTTAGCATGATTGATGAATTTCGGAGTGATATAATTGTTCCTATGGGTAGCCAGCACCAGCACTTTATTATTTTCAGTCATTCCGGTTTGAGCAGCCTGGCTGATCAGTGCCATCATCTCTTCTTCACTTGCTCCGGAGTAATCAATTTCCAGAATTGAATGATGGTGGTATTGTATTTTCCGTATTTCGCCCATTTCAGCTAACATATTTTTTGTACCACCATTGAAACACAATAAGACCCCAGATACGGGCATGGGCATCGCCAGGATTATTTGAAAAAAGCTGTTTCTTTATCCGATCAACTTCAGGATAATGAAAAATACCTTGTTCTTCTATTTTTTTTCTGGATAACAAATCATCTTCGATGAGCGACCTCATTTCATTTCGCAACCATTTCAGCAACGGAACTTCAAAGCCTTTCTTCGGTCGCTTATAAAGCTGAGGTGGTAGAACATCCCGATAGGTATCCTGCAAGATTCGTTTGCGAATGGATTTATTGATTTTGAAATGGTCGGGTAGTGAAAAAATAAAATTAACGACTTCATAATCCAGAAAGGGAACACGCACCTCAAGACCATTGGCCATGCTCATCAAATCCACTTTAGTAAGCATATCGTTGGGCAGCACGAGGTGCATATCGGTTAGCAGGATATCGTTTATGCTTTCTTTATCGGGCAGGTATTTCAACAAGTCTTTTCTGCGCGACACAAAATCTTTTAGCCAAAGATTGGTACGCAGTTCAGGATGCAGCATAAGCAATGCATCTTCTTTAGTGGCAAAGGAAGCCCATCGCCAATATCGCTCTGAGGAAGTGAGTTTCATTCCCTCATTGAACCGTACAAACTGCCGCACTGTGTTGGCCAATGGATTATTACGTGACTGCGGCAGTATTTTTACAAGCGGACTTATCGCGCGAACCACTGCTTCCTGGAAGCCGGGATGCAACACACGATACGCAGCTGCATGCTTGTTATAACCGGCCAACAACTCATCGGCACCATCGCCTGACAGTGCAACCGTAGCATGTTTGCGTGTTTCTTTGCTGAGGATGTACACAGCAATGGCCGAGGAGTCCGCAAAGGGTTCATCGATGCAATTCAGGATAGTGTGAACATGTCCATATAAATCCTGGTTGGTGAGTGAAAAGACCGTATGCTCGGTGTTTAATTTTTTTGCAACAGCGCTGGCATACTGTGTTTCATCAAAGAATTTTTCATCGCGATAGCCAATCGAGAATGTATGTAAGTTTGGTTTGTGTCTGCTGGCAAGGGCAGTGACTACAGATGAGTCGATGCCTCCGCTTAAGAAAGAGCCGAGGGGCACATCGGCCACCAGTCTGCGCTGAACGGAAGCTTCCAGCAATGCATTTAATTTTGTTTTTGATGCTTCGTACGATAGATCCTGTCGATGAGCATGCTCTTGTGTTGATGGAATTTCATAGTATTGATTATCGGCAATTTGTTGCCGGCCGATTGTTAAATAATGCCCAGGCAAAAGTTTTTTAACGTGAGTGAAAATAGTTGCTGGCGCAGGAATATAATTCAGTTGGAGGTATGTATACAATGAAGAGTAATCCAGTGTTTTATCAATACCGTATTGAAGAATGGATTTCATCTCCGATGCGAAAATGAATTTATCTTCATCAAATAAATAGAGTAATGGTTTTATACCGTAACGATCGCGGGCCAGGAAGAAAGTTTGTTCCTGTTTATCGTACACACAAAAAGCAAAGAACCCATTGAGTTTGTTGAGGCAATTTTCTTTTTCTTCGATATAGAGTTTTAACAGTACCTCCGTATCGGAGGCCGAGAAAAAAGTCTTACCCCGTGCTGCCATTTCCTGACGAAGTTCAGCATAGTTAAAAATCTCGCCATTGAAGATGATGCAATAGCGTTTGCTTTCATCCCACATCGGCTGGTGTGCAGTGGCGGAGGTATCAATGATAGAAAGCCTGCGATGCCCGAGTCCAACCCATTCATCAATGTAGATATCCTGAAAGTCCGGGCCACGCTTCGCTAATGCCATGGTGGCGTTGGTAACGTGTATTTTGTTAAACTTACCAACCAGGTTGAATGCAAAAATTCCGGTGATACCGCACATGATACCGATTGAATGATTTCGTTGGTAAGATATAAAGTTTGTAGTATGATTGTAAACTCAAATCTTTCAAATGTTCTTTGATCATGAAGCGTGAACTGCATAACGGGTTAGAATTTAAAAAACACGAGGATGATCATCTCACCCTGGGGGTTGAACTGGAGTTTCAGGTGTTGGACAAAGATAGCCTGCTGTTGACGCCTCGTGCGGTGGAAATCATCGACCGATGCAATAACCCTCAGGTGATACATGAGTTTTTTCAAAGTACCCTTGAGATTGTGACACATGTTTGTCGATCAACTCACGAAATAGATGATGAGCTAAAACGATTGATGAACATCATACGAAACGGTGCGGCCGCATCTTCGCTTACCCTGTCTTCGACCGGAACACATCCGCTTGCAGATTATCGCGAACGATTGGTTACACCATCGTCCCGTTACGATGAACTGATTGATCGCAATCAATGGTTGATTCGCAGGATGGCCGTGTACGGTATGCATATTCATATTGGCATGCCTTCGGGCGATTCCTGCATACGGTATAATAATTTTTTCATGCATTTTCTTCCGCACATTTCGGCCTTGTCGGCCAGTTCACCCTTCTGGCAGGGTATGGATACGGGCTTGCGCTCGTGCCGCCCGACAACCTACGAAGCATTGCCCACCGCAGGCATGCCCTACCTGGTAAAGGACTGGAAGGAGTTTCAAAAGTTGTTCAATTTTTTACTGCACTCAAAGGCTATCAACAGCATGAAAGATGTGTGGTGGGATTTACGTCCGAGTCCGAAATTCGGAACACTGGAACTTCGCTTTTGCGATGAGCCCGCTACCCGCGAAGAAGCTGTAGCCATTGTAGCATTCGTACACCTGTTGGCGCATTGGTTTCGCGATCATGAAGAGAAGTGGACGCGCGAACACACACCGTTGAAGCGCTGGATATTCCGGGAGAATAAATGGCGAACGATCCGGTATGGATTTGATGCAGAGATTGTGGTGAGCCGGCAGGGACAAACACAACATCTTAAAAAAGATATTCAGGAGTGGATGGAGAGACTGGAACCCTATGTCCGTGAACTTGGCTATGAAAAACAGGTCGTGTTACTTCAGGAAATTCTGTCGAAGGGAAGCAGTGCCGAGCGCCAACATGATATCTTCGCCCGGACGGGTGATTTGATGGAAGTTGTGCGGCACAATGTTGCAGAGTTTGAAAAAGGAAGTCCGGTGTGGAATTGAAAGCGATAAAAACAGAAGGAAGGCAACCGGATCCGTTGCCGGTTTCCAGTTGCCAAGAGTAGATATTAAAGTTGCTTGATCATGATATTCCGATACCACACTTCATGATCGTGATCCTGAAAATCGATGTGGCCTTTGGTAGCCATGCCATAACCTTTTTCATCTTTCCATTTACTACCGGCTTTACGCTTCTTCCAATCAGCTGATTGTAATTCGTACTCTACAACTTTTGTTCCGTTCAGCCAATGCTCTACATGATTTCCATTTACAACAATGCGGGAAGAGTTCCATTCGCCAATTGCATTCGGTGCAGCATTTGGTGCATCGTGCATATCATAGTTAGCTCCGGTTAATTGTTTGGGTGTTAAGTCACCGGGATATCCTGTATTATCGATAACCTGGTACTCGGGTCCGGAAAAATACGGTTGACTGAATTCCTCTGTGGCTCTGTAGATCACACCACTATTACCTTGTGGCGATATTTTCCACTCGAATGCCAGTTCAAAATTCTCATACTGATCAACCGTCATTATATCGGAACGCAAATTTTCAGCATTCTCCTTTACCGGTTTACAATGCAGAGTTCCATCCACAACTTCCCAGCTATCATTTGGTTTGTTTAGAAAAAAGCGCCATCCATCAAGGGAAGAGCCATCAAATAATAATTTCCATCCCTCAGCAATTTGCGTTTCGGTAAGTTGGGCGGCTACCGGTGCTGGTGGCGTGATGGTTTCAGGGGCTGTTTGTTCAGGTTGTTTTTTCGGCTGGCATGCTGTAATCAAAATGATCAGGCAGCCCGGCAGGAAATATCGTCTCATAGTTTTATGGGTGTTTAGGTTGATCAATATAGGGAATTTAACAAGCGGGTGAAATGAATTTTACACGGTTGTAGCCTCGTCTGCACTCAGATACGCCAATGCTTCTTCTTTGGTATCAAAAGCACGATAATCGGTTTTCAGCAATAAATTAAATCCCTTCAGTATCCACCGCTTGGGTTCATTTAGACCGATAATGGCTTGTTTCGAGATGAGGGGAAGAACATCCATAATCTCTCTTCGCAGGACGTTCATGAAAGCGGGTGATGCATACGTATTGGTAAAATCAGAAAGTAGTAACTGACCTGCACGATTTGACTGAATAATTTTTTTAGATTCTAAAATGAGCGGAATCATCTCAGCTTCCTTTTTATTGGAGTAATCGACAAAGAGAATTTCTTTTCCATTTGCTTCGATTTTGCTAAGTCCTTTCATCTTCGGATCAATTTTTTTTCGTTCCTGCGAACGCTGAAAGTGCATCTTCAAATAGCCACACTTTTCCAAAGGCTCCGATACCTGAAATTTTCTCATTCCCATTACGGGTAACCTTAGCTAGAGAAAAGACTTTGTAATCATCCACTTTTACAGCATCATCTTGAACCTGAACAGCGATATCCGGCAGCAGTGATTTTAGTTGGCTGCGGTGATCACTTTCAGTTGGATTGGACAAGTAGGCAAATGCCAATGCGACCAAGCCGATAATGATAACCCATTTCACCAACGTTTTCAGAATTCTATAAATGATGTACACCGCTACAAGGGCCACCGCGATTACGATAAGTGCATTCATATTCGTGAAGGATTTATGAAAAGATTTTGCCCGGGTTCAATATTCCTTTTGGATCAAATACTTTTTTAATGCCGCGCATCAGGTTCAGGTTTGCCTCTCCCATAGCAATGGGCATGTATGGTTTCTTGGCGATGCCAATGCCGTGTTCACCCGACAGTGTTCCCCCAAGGGTTACGGTCAATTGAAAAATTTTGCCAATGCCTTCGGGAATGGTTGTATTCCAGTGTTCATCGCTGATGCTTTCCTTCATCACATTGATGTGTAAATTACCATCGCCAATATGGCCGTAACAAACGGAGTTAAATCCATATTTTCTTCCAATTTCTTTTATACCTACAATGAGTGTTGGCAGGTTGCCCCGCGGCACAACAACATCTTCAGCACGCGTCAGCGTGTACGCATTAACAGCGGGTGAAATATTTTCGCGGATTTTCCAAAGCTCTTCTTTCTGTGCAGAAGTTTCAGCGAACAGTATTTCACCGACTTTAAATCGCTCGGCCACACCCATTACTTTTTCAGCATCGCGCATCAGCACTTCGTCATCGTTCCCATCCAGTTCGCAGAGCAGGTATGCATCCATGCTGGAAGGAAACGGTGTGGTCACTTTTGTACCGTAAACCTTTTCACAATAGTCAATGGTTTTCAAGGCTGCTTCCCGCTCAAAAAATTCAAGTCCGGAAGGTTGAACTCCGGCCCGGAAAATTTCAGCAATGGCTTTACAAGCTTCTTCGTTGGTAACAAAAGGAATAAGTAGTAAAACAGATTTTTGTGGCAGTCCCCGAAGCTTGAATACAATTTTAGTAATGATACCAAGTGTGCCTTCGCTGCCGCACATTAGTTGAGTTAAATTATAGCCGGTAGAATTCTTTAGCACATTAGCGCCTGTCCAAATAATATCGCCTGTTGGCAACACCACTTCGAGGTTCAGCACGTAATCGCGGGTAACACCATACTTCACAGCTTTTGGTCCGCCACTGTTCTCTGAAACATTTCCACCAATAAAACAGGAGCCACGGCTTGCCGGATCGGGCGGATAGAACAATCCTTTTTCTTTCACGGCATCCTGAAATACCTGTGTGATAACCCCCGGCTCAACAGTGGCCTGAAGATTTAATTCATCGATGGTTAGAATTTTAGTGAAGCGCTCCATGGAAAGTACAACACCATGCTGTATGGGCAATGCACCACCACTTAACCCGGTTCCACCACCTCGGGGTGTAACGGGAATTGTGTGTGCATGACAAAGCTTCATCAGTTGACTGACCTCCTCGGTTGAGCCCGGCTTCAAAACAACATCCGGTAAAAAGGAATAGTCTTCCGTTTCATCGTGTGAATAGATATACCGTCTTTCAGCGTCAAGAATTACATTTTCGGGTCCAATAATTCCTTCAAACTGTTGAATGATGGTGGTAGATACTTCTGCAAATGCCATGAATGCGGTATATTTGACTACTGATTTTTTAACCTTCGAGAATGGTATTTTTTCATCTCAAAAGTAAACAAAAGCTTCTACTCAACGGATTGATTCTTCTCAGCCTGTTTTTTGCTTCCTGCGCTTCGCAAAAGAGAGCAAGTGTACGGGATGAAAAAGTGGATAAGGTCATTACCGCGGCACGAAGTTATATTGGCACTCCGTATAAGTATGGTGGTACTACCCGGTCGGGAATGGATTGCTCCGGATTGCTCATCAATTCTTTTCGCGCTATTAATGTCTCCCTTCCCCGCAGTTCGGAAGACCAAAGTAAGGTAGGTGAGGAAATCAAGATGAAAGAGCTGGAGCCCGGAGACCTGGTTTTCTTTGCCACCGGAAAAAAGAAACGCGCGATAACCCATGTCGGATTGGTAACGGAGCGGAAAGGAAAAAATAACGTTAAGTTTATTCATTCTTCGAGTACCCTGGGCGTAGTGGAGACCAATCTGTATACAGAATATTATCAGAAAAATTTCAGGCTGGCGAGGCGTGTGATTAAGAATTAGTATGATTCATTGTTCAATTGTCAATTCAAAATATGACATCGCGCAGAAAATTCATTAAGCTTTCGGCTCTTGGGGCATCCCTGTTTTCAACACCATCGGTTTTTGCTTTCCGTGGATCGGTCAATAAGCCCATTGTTCTTTCCACGTGGGATTTTGGGATGCAAGCCAATGTAGCGGCCTGGAAAATATTATCTGATGGCGGCCGCGCACTTGATGCCGTTGAAGCTGGTGCGCGTGTACCCGAAGGTGATGCAAAAGAAAGCTCAGTAGGATTGGGTGGTTTGCCCGATCGCAATGGCCGTGTCACGCTGGATGCCTGCATCATGGATGAAGAGGGAAATTGTGGGTCGGTTGCTTTCCTGCAACACATCGTTCATCCAATTTCTGTGGCGCGTAAGGTGATGGAAAAAACTCCCCATGTTATGTTGGTGGGTGATGGCGCATTGCAGTTTGCACTGGCCAATGGCTTTACGAAAGAAAAGCTGCTCACCAAAGAATCGGAAAAAACCTGGAGGGAGTGGAAAAAAAAATCGGAATACAAACCGGTAGCAAATATTGAGAATCACGATACCATTGGCATACTGGCGCTGGATGCAAAGGGAAATTTATCAGGCGCTTGCACCACCAGTGGTATGGCCTTTAAGCTGCACGGGCGGGTTGGGGACTCACCCATTATTGGTGCAGGTTTGTATGTTGACAATGAAATTGGTGCGGCTACATCTACGGGCGTGGGTGAAGAGGTGATTCGTATTGTGGGCTGCCATTTGGTAGTGGAATTGATGCGGCAAGGGAATTCACCGGAAGATGCTTGTCGGATGGCTGTAGACAGAATTCTCAAAAAAAATCCATCCAAAGCAAAAGAAATCCAGGTCGGATTTCTGGCGCTGAACAAAAATGGTGAGTACGGTGCCTATTGCTTGCAAAAGGGATTTACATATGCTGTTCACGATGCCTCCGGAAATAAGTTGAGCAATTCGAAAAGTCACTATTAAATTTCATGCATAAGAAAAAACTTGCCGTTGAGATTGTTGTCTATAACATCGATTCTGCGCTGAAGGCGCAGGAGGGAGGCGCAGATCGTATTGAACTTTGTGACAATCCTGGTGAAGGTGGAACAACACCCGCGTACGGTACAATTGAAGTGGTGCGCCAGCATGTTACGCTGGATGTGTTCGTGATGATCCGACCCCGTGGTGGTGATTTTCAATACTCCAGTTATGAGTTTTATGCCATGAAGCGCGATATCGCGCAATGCCAACGACTCAGCGTGGATGGTGTTGTGTTTGGGATACTCACCCCGGAAGGACGGATCGATAAACAACGTTGCCAGGAATTAATAGCCAAAGCCCGTCCATTGAAAGTTACGTGCCACCGTGCCTTTGACATGACACGTGATCCGTTTGAAGCGTTGGAAGATTGTATCGAAGTTGGATTCGACCGGATTTTAACTGCCGGCCAGCAAGCACAGGCATCAAAAGGAGCAACGTTAATTGGTGAATTGATTAAGCGTGCAAACGGCCGGATTGCCATTATGCCAGGTTCAGGTGTCAATGAAGATACGGTTAGTGATATTGTGGCCACATCAGGGGCAACAGAAATACATTTTTCGGCTCAATCTTTCTGCGAAAGCACCATGACCTTTCGAAATCCGGCCATTGCCGGCATGGGATCGGACGAGGGTTCTGAGTTCTTATTACGTTCAGTTGATCCTGAGCGCATCCGGAAAATCAGAGCTATGGCTGAAATTGCAAATATTTAAAGTGTTGCAGACTTGTTTACCTAATGTCAACATCGGGTATTATCCCTATATTCGTTGTTAACTTTTTCTATGAATCGAATATTTTTAGGGTTTGTACTTCTTTCATTGAGTTCTATGTTGCAAGCGCAGATTGTGATCAATGAAGTTTGTCCGGCAAATGCAGACATCAACTACGATAACGACTATTATAATTTTTCTCCCTGGGTTGAAATCTATAATGCAGGCGGTAACACGGTAAATATTAGCGGGTACTATTTGTCGGATGATGTTTCGCAAAAAACAAAGTGGCAAATTCCTACTGGTGCTTCCATTCCCTCCAAAGGTTTCCTATTGATTTGGTGTGATGGACTGAATACAGGTTGGCATACTAATTTTTCGCTCGATAGTGATGGCGAAGAGCTGATTCTTTCTACACCCGGTTTGCAGCAAGTAGACTACATTCAATTTCCCAAGCAATACACCAACGTTGCGTATGGTAGAACAGCCGATGGTGGATCAACCTGGTCATACCTCGTATCACCAACACCCCGTACAAAAAATGACAGTAAGGCAGCATCAATGCAGTTGGAAAAACCCGAGCTCTCCATGAAGGCCGGCCGTTACACCGGGGTGCAGACTGTATCCATGTCTCACGCACTTTCTTCCGCAGCAATTTACTTTACGCTGGATGGTACTGAACCAACCATTTCTGCTTCACGCTACACTGCACCAGTGAGTATTACTAAGACGACCATTGTTAAGGCTAAAGCTTTTCATGATCTCTACATACCCAGTGATACAGAAGTTAAAACCTATTTCATTAATGAGCACACCTTTACGATGCCGGTTGTTTCCATATCGACAAAGCCAGCATACTTATGGAATAATATTATTGGTATTTACACCGATGGTACGAATGGTATTCCTGGAAATTGCCAGGGAAATCGCGTGAACTGGAATCAGGATTGGAATCGACATGCCGTATTCGAATATTTTGATGCCAGTGGGAATCGTCAGTTTAATCAGTCTGTAGACATCCGCATTGGCGGAGCCTGCAGCCGGAATTTTCCGCAGAAGTCATTCGCAATAAAGGCACGCGATAAATATGGAAAAAAGACCATTGATGAAAAATTGTTCGATACAAAACTTTCAAGCCGATACGGTGGATTTATGTTGCGCAATTCCGGAAATGATTTTAACACCACGATGTTTCGTGATGCATTGATGCAATCGCTGCCTGTCGGACAAATGGATGTTGATTACATGGCCTATCAACCGGCTACTTTCTATCTGAATGGTGAATACTGGGGTATTCAAAATCTGCGCGAAAAAATTGATGGTGATTTTATTGAATCCAATTACGGCATCAAAAAAAATGATCTCGACCTGATTGAAACCTGGGGCAACGCCATTGAGGGTTCTTCTGATGCGTACTACACCTACCTCAATACATTGGGAACACTCAATCCAACTGATCCTGCTACCTTTCAATTTATCGATCAGCACATCGATGTTCAGGAATTCATTAACTATCTGGCGGCTGAAATTTATTATGGTAACACCGATTGGCCCGGCAACAACATTAAATTCTGGCGTCAACGATCTACCAATGGCAAGTACCGGTGGATATTGTGGGATACCGATTTTGGATTTGCCCTTTATACCTGGGCCAGCTATGCTACTCATCCAACATTAAATTTCGCGACTGACCCGAACAGTGGGGTAGATTGGCCAAATCCACCCTGGTCTACGTTGCACATCCGGTTGGTGTTGCAGAACCCGGAGTTCAGAAACCGGTTTATTCAAACACTAACAACGGCCATGAACACAACCTTCAAACCTGCGCGTGTGAACCAGTTCATTGACGATTTTCAAAACCGGTTAAAAAATGAGATACCTTTTCATAAGCAGCGCTGGGGCGGAAACATAGGCGACTGGAATTATGAAGTACAGCGTCTGCGCGATTTTGCTACACAGCGAAATGTTTTTATGAAGGAGCACACGGCTTCGTTTTTTAATTTGAATCAGCAGGTAAGAATAAGTGCACAGGTTACGTCACCTCAAACTGGAAAAGTTCGACTGAACGGAATTCTGTTGGATGAACCGTTGGTCAATGGCGATTATTTCAGAAACATTCCCTACACAGCAGAAGCTGTTCCGATGCCGGGCTATCAATTCAAAAAATGGACAATAAAGAAAAGAGAATCGGTTGTACTGCCGATGATTGCGCAAAGCAGCGCTTGGAAATATTTTGATCTTGGTAGTTTACCCGCTTCCAACTGGACAACCATTGGATTTAATGATGCCACCTGGGCTTCCGGTACGGCTCAGTTGGGCTATGGCGATGGTGATGAACAAACGGTGGTGGGCTATGGCTCCGATGCCAACAACAAGTACATTACAACATATTTTCGAAAACAGTTTACGGTCACTGATATCACCGGTGTTGATAATCTACAGGCTTCTGTATTGTTTGATGATGGCGTTGTTGTGTACCTGAATGGGGTGGAGGTGTACCGGAACAACATGCCAACGGGAACCATTACAAATTCTACCCTTGCCGAGCAGGCTATTCCGGTTGAAAATGTATTCAACACCTTCACCATCCCGAATGGAATTTTAACCAATGGCACTAATGTTTTAGCAGTGGAGGTACATCAGAATTCACCACAAAGCTCTGACATCAGCTTTGATTTTACTTTGATGGGTTTGCAAGTTGGTAACGAGACAGCGTTTACCGCGACTGATCTTGTAGTTTCGGATGTTGCCTACAGCGATATTTCGCTGGAAGCTGAATTTGAACAGGCTTTACCCATTACCGGAATTGTTATCAATGAGTTCAGTGCGAATTCATTTCAGGTGACAGATGATTTTAATGAAGAGGAAGATTGGATTGAATTGTACAATGCCGGAACGCAAACAGTTGATTTGGGCAATCTGTTTATTACCGATAATTTTCAAAACAAAACGAAACATCTGATACCGGCTGGTACCGGAAAAACAAGTATTGCGCCTGGTGCTTATAAAGTATTATGGGCCGATGAGCAACCGGGCCAGGGTCCGCTACATGTAAACTTTAAATTGTCTGCAGAAGGTGAGCAGATCGGGCTTTACCAAATGGTAGGAAGCACGCTTCAAACATTGAGTGAAGTAAACTTTGCTGCACATTTTGCAACAACATCCTATAGCAGAATACCCAATGCAACGGGCCCTTTTCTGCTGACTTCACAGTTAACCCCGGGAGCTGAAAATATCTTTGAAATCCCGGTTGCTACCGCGGAAGAAATTGAAAATGGAATTCGTGTGTACCCTAACCCGACTCAGGGTTTGGTTCGCGTTGAATCGGAAAACCTGATGCAGGAAATTATGGTGTTAAACTCGTTGGGTAGTATCGTACGGCAGTATCCTGTAAATTCAACAGAAGCATCATTGCAACTCAATTCCCTATCTCCAGGCTTATATGTGGTTACCATCCGAATGGGGTATCGCCAGGTTGTGAAGCGGATCATCCTGAAATAAGAAGAGTCCGGCTCCTTTCGAAGCCGGACTCAAACAACCCAATCCCAAAACTTATTATTCTTTTTCGCGTTGTGCCGTGATGGGGAATGCACCAAACTGTCCGATGCTCATGGTGCCACTAAAGGCATCTTCTTTAATCACAACCTTCACTTCAATCTTCATCACATTGCCGCGCATGTCTGCGTCATACGAAAACGTCAATTCATTTCCGTTGAGCGTTACAGATGAAAGCGGGGTTTCTTTATTCATGCGGGTATTGAAAATAACACCACTGAATGTTTCTCCCTCTTTTGTAAGGGTAATGGTTCCGCCATTGGATCCTTGAGGTGATTCAATAGTGTATGTCCATTTACCTTCGGCTTTAACAACTGCTTCAGGGTCGCTTGCCGGGAGTTTAACATCAGCAACTTTTGCTGCAGCTCCAGCGGTAATCGCAGGCATCGAGCCTGAACTGCGTTGCTGCGTTTGGCCACTACTCATGTCCATACCACCGCCATCTCCACCACCATCTTTCAAATCATCGTTGTTGATGGAACGTCTGCGTTTTGGACGGGCATCCATACTCATCTTGCCTATGCGGTAACTCACGTTCAGGCGGAAGCCCATGTTGCGCATCACGTTCAGACTTTCGCGGTTCACAAGCGGTGAGGTTACGTTGCTCTTGATTTTCATCTCTGTAGCAAAGAAGTTTTCGGCACCTAAACCAATACTTCCTTTTTTGTTATTAAAATCCTTCCTCAGGCCCAGGCTGTAGATACCCATGCCACCCTGTGTACCTTGCAATTGTATCTGACGTCCGCGATAGAAGCCAAAGAACTGAAAGCCCCAGCCCTTATTCAGGTTGTAGCTACCGAACATACGGCCACTGGCCACCCAACCTTCGTTGCTGGCGCTATACTGACGATTCGGATCTTCTGGATTATTGGCATCAACTGGAAGGTTGTTGTTCAGCATGGAGTAGTACACATCTGCACCTCCGTTTAACATAAGCTTACCGAGCGATACATTAGCAAAAACATTGATACCCACGGCATCTTCCTGACCGATGTTGTCATAGGTAGTTGTTACACGTTGGATGTCATCCGGTGTAATCTCAACGGTACGTATACTTTGAATACCATTGTTCGTATTCCGCCAGAAGGTTGAGAAATTGATGGAGGTACCTTTTACAAAGGTGCTGTACGAAACTTCAAAATTATTGGAGTATTCCGGATCAAGGTTTGGATTACCAAAGGTAACATCATACGGATTCGATGCCTGCACATTAGGATTTAAAAACCGAATGGAAGGACGTTGAATTCTTCTGTTGTAAGCAGCTTTTATGGTCTTACCAGATTTTAACTTTTTGGAGATATTAATACTGGGAACAAATGCGCCATACTCCGGTATGTCAATATTGGCTTCCGTTTGGGTATAGGCATTAATGGTTGTGTACTCGTAACGACCACCAGCTTTGATGCTGTACGCATTTTTTGATGTATAGGTATACGATAAATAGCCCGCTACAATGTTTTGATCATAATTGAGATTGTTTGTCAACGAACTATTGTTCGACAACACATAACTACCATCGCCTTCCGGATCGCTGAAGTAGGAGAAATCACTGAATACTTTTCGCATGATGTCTTTAGCGCCAAACTCAACCATTTGATTGTCCTGAATGGGTGTCTGATAATCGACTTGCAACGTCATCTCCTGATTGTAACTGTCGTTCAGGTTTTTAAATCCACTCGGACTGTTCACACCATCGACCTGGCTGATCAGGTTTTCAAAATCATTGTTGCCATTATTCCGGCTGAAGTTTCCAAGTATGCTGAACTCACGTTGTGGCTTTTCATAAAGATGGGTATATGTCAAGCTCAGATCAACCGAGTTATTGAGGTTATTTGTCTCAACGTTGCGCAGCGTAGTGGAGGAGCCATTTTCATCTGAAATCTGAGTCAATAAATTATCCTGAAAGTTGTTGCCGTTTCGGGCACCGAAGCGCGCAGAAGCTACAAGCGAATTTTTTTCATTGATGTCATAATCCCAGCCCAGGGTATAGTTACCAAATAACCCGCGGTTCCGTGTATCAGCTTGTTGAAGGTTAACGGTAGGAAATTGATCCGATAAACTTGAGAAGGTTCTTTGTTCGTTTTCAAATCTTCCGTTGATATTGTAGTTGGCTCGACCAAATCCACCAAGGGAGAAGCCCATTTTCTTCTGGCGGTAGTTTCCATTCAAGCCCAAATTTGCTCCCCTGTTTCCCACACCGGCATCAATGTTCAGGGTTAATCCCTGCAGTGTATTCTTTTTCGTAATGATGTTGATAATACCAGCTGATCCTTCAGCATCATACTTTGCTGAAGGCGAAGTAATCACCTCTACCGATTTGATCTGGTCAGCGGGAATTTGCTTCAGGGCATCGGCAATATTGGCAGCCATGATGGTAGAGGGCTTGTTATTTATGAGTACCTGAATATTCTGGCTACCCCGCATGGAAACATTTCCTTCCAAATCCACCGAAAGCATGGGTACCCGTTTTAAAACATCAGTAGCATCACCACCACGCGCAGTTTGGTCGTTCTCTGCATTGTAGATGGTACGGTCAACACGTTCTTCAATCAGGTTTTTCTCAGCTTCCACGGTTACTTCGCCCAGCATCTTAGCGCTGTCTTTAAGTTTGATGGTGCCGAGGTTAATCTCACTCTTCTTATCCGATACAACAACATTTTCAATGGTGAAGGATTCGTAACCGATAAAAGATATTGTAATGTGATAGGTTCCTGAAGCAACTTTAGGGATGACAAATTTACCCTTATCATCACACACTGTTCCGTCTACGGGTTTTCCGGTTTTTGGATCCATCAACGCAACATTGGCAAATTCTACAGGCTGATTATTTCCGGCATCGATAACGGCACCAATTATTTTTCCATTTCCTTTTTGTTCTGGTGTTGTGGATGCGGGGACCGAAGATTGCGTTCTGAAATTTCCACCGCCCGGGTTTTGATTTTGGGCCATGGCGGGCAACGTTGCGTATGCTGCAATCAGAATGAGTACTACTTTTTTCATTGCGTTTTTGATAAATAACTGGTTTTAACGAAGATAGCCTGCCTCTTTGTAAGGAGGGTTCTTGTATGTAACTGCAAAGGAAGTTTTTTGTTCCCTGTTTAGTATGGCTATTAGACCGTCTGGTTCATTTAATCGACATTTCCGGTATTTATTCGACCATCGCGAAGGTCGAATGAAAGACATGTATTGATCGATGGTATAGGTTGAGCGGTCGAAAACAATGATCAATGTATCGGAGAGTGGATCGGATGGACTACTTTTATCGTTGTAGCTATCTGTAACAAAAAATATGCAATCTCTTCTACAACGCAACCGGGTTTTTCTGTTGCACCTTTCTTTTTGGTTAGTGTATCTTTCATTCAACCTGTATCAAGTCAGTGTGTTTCAGCGCGACCGCGGGTATGATTGGGAGAAACTGCTGACTTCGCTAGCGATTCAGCTTGTATTCACCATGGTTATTGCCTACCTGAATTATTTTTATACGTGGCCGCGCTTTCTTCAACGGAAGAATGTTTGGCGGTATATCGTGGAGATTTCGGTACCATTTGCTGCGCTGATTACCGCACGTGTATTCCTGCAGCGGTACATGATGGACGGCTATACGCACAAGATTAAATTTTTCTATTCCGATGCTTTTATTGTGCAGGTGGTGTCGGTTACGTTGTTCATTGTTTTGTTCGTTGGTATGTTGCGATTTGCCGTAGATTGGTTTGAATTCGAGGCTCGTAAAAAGGAAGTTGAAAATGAAAAACTGACGGCTGAATTAAATTTTCTGAAAGCTCAGATTAATCCGCATTTCCTTTTCAACACCTTGAATAATCTGTACTACCTCGCGTATACCCAATCGCCTAACACAACTGAGGTTATTGATAAGCTTTCGAAAATGATGCGGTACATGATTTACGATTCGAATCATCCGTTGGTACCGCTTACCAAGGAAATTGAATACATGCAAAATTATATTAGCCTGGAGAAGTTACGCCTGAACAATCAGATTCCGATCAATTTTGATATTTCCGGTAATGTGGATGACATACGTATTGCTCCACTTATTTTTATTACATTTCTGGAGAATGCTTTCAAGCATGGCGTCACCACCAATAACCCCAATGCGTGGGTAAATATTGCGATCCGACTTGACGGAAAGAAATGCGAATACACTGTTGAGAACAGTAAAGTTGCGGTAGTCAATGCCGGGCATGAGGGAAAATCAGGTATTGGCCTTCAGAATGTTAACCGAAGGCTTGAATTGAGTTACCCCAATCAATACCAACTGAAAGTGGATGAAAAGCCGGATGTTTATAAAGTACAATTGAACCTGACATTGCGTTGAAACTGAACTGCATCATTGTTGAAGATGAGCCCCTGGCCCGTAATCTCCTAACCGAGTATGTTCGGAAGATTCCATCTCTTCAACTGATTGAGGCATGTTCGAGTCCCCTGGCTGCCATTGAAGTACTACGAAACAATAAGGTAGATTTGCTTTTTCTGGATGTTCAAATGCCCGAGATCACCGGTATTACACTTTTGAAAACCCTGCAAAAGAAACCCTTTGTAATTTTAACAACCGCCTACTCGGAATATGCATTGGAAGGTTATGAATTGGATGTTACTGATTATTTATTGAAGCCCATTACCTTCGAGCGGTTTCTGAAAGCGGTGGAAAAAGTAATTCAACGCGTTGATGGCCAGTCGGTGAATACAGCACCTTCAGAAGCAGCCTCCGAGCCAACTCAATCTTTTGTATTCATTAAAGATGGAACCAAACTGGTTAAAGTTCGCCTGGAGGATATTCTATATGTAGAAGGGTTGAAGGATTACGTTACCATTCATACACGGCAGCAGAAAATTGTGAGCCTTCAACGGTTGAAAATTTTAGAAACACAATTGCCAGTTGATCAGTTTATCCGGATTCACAACTCGTACATTGTTTCACTTGGCGCCATTGATGTTATTCATAAAGGCGATGTTCAGATAGGAGAAGTAATGTTGCCCATAGGCGACACCTATCGCAAATCGTTCAAGGAATTTATTGAGAAGAAGCAGATGTGATAAGGTTCAGGTTGTACTGTGGTTGAATGGATAGGATTGTTGGTAACGAAGTCATCACCAAAAGAATAGCGCCATCCCGTTTAATAAATGTTTATAAAAACTCTATGTGGTAGAATTTTCGGCAGTAATCATTCCTATATTGATTGAAGTGTATGATGTCAAAATTTAAATCAATGAAGAGTGCTTTCCGTGAAGTACTTTTAATTTTTGTTGGTATTACCTTATCGTTATTTTTTAATGATTGGTATAATGATTTAAATGAGCATAAAATTGAAAGGAGGCTGCTCACAGAAATCAAAAGTAACATAGAGCAAGATATTGCGATCATGAAAATTTGTGATGCTTTGAGTCGTGAGACGATTCAAGCTAGCACGCATACACTACAATTCTTGCGGTCCGGTGAAACCTTGAACGAATCTGTTACCATGAGTTTTGGTCTTTTACCAAGTGTTGGGCTCATTACTTTTAATCGATCGGGCTATGAATCATTAAAGAGCTTAGGTATTCACTTACTTCGGAATGACTCCATTCGTATTTTGCTTACACGCTATGTTGAGTCACAACATGTATTGTCCTATCGGGTTCAACTAATTATCAATCACAATGTAAATAATCTTTATCCTACCATCATGTCCGAATTTGAGGGATATAAGGTCCGACAAAATAGTATCCCAATGGACGACAGACGTTTACGGCAAAACCAGTTTTTCAAAGGAGCAATCGACCGTTCGATCCAACTTCATGAATTATTACTTCGTGATCTTCAACAGCCCATCCAGGATTGTGAGAGCCTGATCCGGCTAATTGATAAAGAGATAGTGGGTTGAAGTGAATGGAATTAGTTTTATCGATTCAGGTTAAAACGAATCACTCGATCCACCACCCCCAAAGGTTCCACCGCCACTAGCGGTTTGCCCATCGGTTGTAACGCTGTTGCCGCCCAATGTCTGCGACATTATGAAGGCCTCTGCATTACTATTTGACCATTTGTCGCGCAGAAGATTTTCACGGGTATAACCTCCTTTCGGAGTTTTCAGATAGCGGAAAAGGTACAGAGATGTTATCAACAGCACAGCACCACCGATTGTCACGGTGATTTCCGGATGACCAAGACTATAGTAAAATTTAAAGGTAAACACAGAAAAGACAATTACCACCAGGCTTACTCGTAGCAATACGGCATCCTTATTCTTGATGCCGAAGTAAAGGTAGGCAATGGGTGTCGTCACCGTGAGCACGTAAAAAATAAAAGCGTACGGAATATTCTGTCCTTCCTCAAGATACAAGTTCATGAGATTCACACTGAGTTCGCGCACCACCAGGTAATTACCGGCAGCATAGATCAGCAACAGACACAGCGCTTCGAGTAATACCAGACAGTTTTGCCATGGCTCACGGCCCCTTGATTTTTTTATTTGTTTGACCAGAAAGTAAAACGGTGTGAAAACAAGCAGGAACGCAAACGGTATCACAAATTGTAACATGCCTCCAGCCTCATACATTTCGTAAAAGATCAGGTACGCAAATGACGCCAGGGCACACGTTGTTGAAATGAGGTCGAGATACCGAAATGCTGCAAAGGAAAAAATAATGGTACTTGTAAGAATCACCGCGTGAGCATTAAAATCAGTGAGGCCGGCTACACCACCAATAGTCCACCCGATAGAATGGTAGAGCAGTGCTTCGGTTACCCCGGATTTGTAATGCTTCATTTTTTCAATAAAAACTTTTTCAAGGACAACAAACGAACCTATTCCATAGAGTAAACAAAGTATTGAAATTATGCTCTGACCACCCTCAGCCACGATGAGTGCCAATACTCCCGTTACACCCGAGAGTGCAATTAATGTTGCGATGAACAAGAGAATCCGGATCATCAGGTTTGGATGATAAAAATCGGAAGGATGCGCAGTTTTGATGGCGCTGAATTGTTCCTGTTCGATGAGGTGATGGTTCATCCATTCCTTCGCTTCTTTCACCAGCGTCAGGTTGTGCAGCCATGTGGCATGGTAAACACTTTTCATGCTTCACGTTTAAAGTAATTCTTGTATCGAACAATGAAATAAATAAATCCGCCACAGGAGGTAATCAGGTACATGAACCAGGTGAAGGGATCATGCAGAATAAAATCCGCCAGAAAAAAAGTTGTGGCAATATAGCCGGCTATAAATGCATAGATTAGAAATAAAAAAGACTTTTGTTGATTGGCAGTATACACGGCTAAGGCACATCCTGCATAGACCACCAACACATACCATCCATACGAATTGTTGTTCATAAAAACTCCAGCCAGGGCTCCAATGAAGAACAGGAGAAAAGCATAGTTCAGGTAGGAGAAGGTGAAATGTTTTTTGATTCCTTTCCTGTCGAGAACCAATGCTGCGATGGCTAAGGCTGTTGCCACCAGTATAGCGGTATGATGCAGATTGGCAGTTTCAAAGAAATCACCGCTGTACCATTTTTGAGTTGAGATGCTGATGCCCCAGAACGAAGCAAAGGCTGTAATGGCGAGCGACAACACCCCGATATGATCAAACCGGTATGCAGCATAAAAAAAGACGGCTGCGGTGAATAACGTGGTGGCACCCATTCCCTCATCAAAGAGACTATATTGAAATTGTAAATAAGTCAACACTGATATGAATAAAAGACAACCGAGCAGCACGACATAATCAAAATAAGGTGTTGGCGCTTTGACCTTATCGGAAGTATAGAGCGTTGCGTTTGTGATGGCATACCAAAAGCAAACTGCAGTAAGCAGGAAGAGTGCAATAATGCTGAGCAGGTGACCAAGGTTGCCAATATTCTGATAGATGAGAATGCCAATGCCGGTGGTAAACAGGAGTACGCCCAGGTAGAGCAGTACGCGAAGTTCGTACCACACCGAAACTATTTTTCGTGTAACGATGGGTTCAAGCCGCGCATAGTGTTCTTCCGTAATCAGGTTTTGCTTGCGCAGTTCGTTCAGTTGTTCAATGTGCATGCCTCTCTGTCGTTATCCTCGAAAATAACATTAATAGAGGGCATGACCAAAACGGGAAGTAATCGCAAAATAATCCCGGGCATAAAAAAAGTCCGCCATTACGCGGACTTCTGTGTGGAGAATATCGGAGTCGAACCGATGACCTCTTCCATGCCATGGAAGCGCTCTAGCCAGCTGAGCTAATCCCCCCTTCGAGTGCGCAAATATAAGGGAGTTCTGAATAAAATCAACTCTCGCTTATTCCCATCCATTGGCTTTGCAAATTCCAAGTTCCAGTCCCCGAAGTTCCGCCAGTCCGCGCATGCGGCCAATGCCCGAGTAGCCCGGGTTGGTAACTTTTTTCAAATCGTCCATCATCTGGTGGCCATGATCGGGCCGGAAAGGAATGGGGTCTTGCTGAGTTTGTTGCACCTTCAGAATTTCCTTCATCACGGCATACATATCGGTATCGCCTGCCAGGTGGTCGTCTTCAAAAAAGTTTCCGTTTTCATCGCGCTTAGTGTTGCGCAAGTGTACGAAGTGAATGCGATCGTTGATCTTTCGCACCATCTCGGGAAGATTATTGGAAGCCCGTGCACCCAATGATCCTGTACAAAAACAAACACCATTGCTGGGATTGGGAACGGAAGAAAGAATGAAATCAAAATCATCGGCAGTGCTGACAATCCGGGGTAACCCGAGAATATCAAACGGAGGGTCATCGGGATGGATGGCAAGTTTGATGTTACACTCCTGTGCCACAGGGGCGACTTCAGAAAGAAAGTACTTCAGATTTTCGCGCAACGCAGGGTGATTAATATCGTCATACACCGCAAGCCTCTTGCGCATTTCTTCTACCGTTGATTTTTTTTCGCCTGGAATGCCAAACATGATGACATGGGCCAGATGATCCAGTTGTTCAGGCGAATAGTGCTGATACCGTTTTTCGGCTTCGGTCAGGATTTTTGTGCTGTAACTGTGTTCAGCATTTTTTCTTTTCAGGATGTAGCGATCAAATACGGCAAGGTCGAACCAATTAAAATAGAGCGCCTTCGATCCATCCGGCATAACATAATCTAACTGGGTGCGCGTCCAATCGTTTACCGGCATAAAGTTGTAAGTCACGATGCGAATGCCACATGCTGCCAGGTTGCGCAATGTTGTTTTGTAATAATCAATGTACTGCTGGTATTTTCCTGTTCTGGTTTTGATGTCTTCATGTATGGTCACGCTTTCCACCACATCCCATGTAAATCCAGCAGTATTTAATTCCAGCTGCCGCTTTTGAATTTCTTCTACCGTCCAGACTTCACCGTGCGGTATGTGATGCAAGGCTGTAACAATACCTTGTACTCCGGCTTGTTTGATATCGGATAGTGTTACGGGGTCATTCGGACCAAACCAGCGCCATGTTTGCTTGAGTTTCATCGTAGCTTACTTTTTCATTTCAGGAGTCAGAAGAAAAATGAGGGGTGGCACAAGTTTCAAGAATTTCATGTTTACAAAGTTGTTTGTGTCGCAATAAATATACTGTATGGGCACAAAATACAACTACGGGGATGATTGTTAATTTATTAGTGTACTTTTGCGCTTTACATATTTTGAAATGAATGAATACCCATCCGCGAGCTTATCGCAATGTAAACGAAGCCTGCCGGGCCGGCAGGGAGGGGTGATTTGTTGATTTCCCCTTATTTTAACTTTTATAAATGAAATCATTTGAAACCCTGGGCCTGTCCAGGGGATTGGTTGAGTCGGTACTCCAAATCGGCTTTGAAATACCAACTCCCATTCAGGAAAAAGCAATCCCTGTATTGTTACAAGGAAGTCGCGATTTTGTAGGATTGGCACAAACCGGAACCGGTAAAACTGCTGCCTTCGGATTACCCTTACTTGAACTTGTTGACGACACGATCCGCGATACACAAGCACTGGTATTGGCGCCAACCCGCGAACTTGGATTACAAATTGCCAGTGACCTGGAAAATTTTACCGAACGCTTCAAGAAGTTCAACATCGTAGCCGTATATGGCGGTTCGAGCATTAGCGAGCAGATCAGAAAAATAAAAAAAGGAGCACAAATTGTTGTGGCCACTCCCGGTCGCCTCATTGACTTGATTGATCGCAAAGCCATTAATCTCAGTGCCATCCGCTATGTGGTGTTAGACGAAGCCGATGAAATGCTCAATATGGGTTTCAAGGAAGACCTCGATAAAATCTTATCGTTTACACCGGATACGAAAAGCACATGGCTGTTTTCGGCCACCATGCCACGCGAAGTGAAGGCGATCATGAAAAACTACATGACCGATCCGTTTGAACTTACCGTAGGCGAAAAGAACGCAGGCAATGTAAACATCGAACACCTTTACGTGATGGTGCAGGAGCGCGACAAGTATCTTGCGCTGAAGCGTATTCTGGATTATACACCTGAAATTTTTGGATTAATATTCTGCCGCACGCGTATCGACACGCAGAAGATTGCCGAGATGTTGATGAAGGATGGCTACAATGCCGATTCATTACATGGTGACCTGACGCAACAGCAACGCGATCGCGTGATGATTAAATTTCGTCAGCGCAGTTTACAAATATTGGTGGCTACCGATGTGGCAGCCCGCGGTATTGATGTAGAAGACATCACCCATGTGATCCACATGAACATGCCCGATGAGATGGAATTCTATACCCACCGAAGCGGGCGTACGGCCCGTGCAGGAAAAAAAGGTATTTCCATTGCCATGGTTACTCGCCACGAGTTGGGTCGCGTGAAGCAGATTGAAAAAACATTGAAGGCCCCCTTCAAACGCATGATGGTACCAACCGGTCCGGAAGTTTGTCAGAAGCAGTTGCTGGCGCTGATGCACAAAGTGCATGAAGTAAAAGTAAATGAAGATGAGATTGCAACTTTTCTTCCCGCTGTGTATGATGCGTTGAAAGACCTCACCAAACCGGAGTTGATTAAGCGTTTTGCTTCGATTGAGTTTAACCGGTTTTTGGAATACTACCGCAATGCACCTGATCTGAATCAGGAAGGTGCCAGTCGAAGAGCTGAGGGTGGTGATGAACGCTCAGTTAACGGAAGCCGTTTCTTCATTAACCTGGGCAAGATGGATGGATTAGATAAATCCAAAATCCTTGAATTGATCGATGAGACCAGTGGAGTAAGCAAGCGCTATATTGGTCAGATTGAATTGAAAGGCGCTTATTCATTCTTTGAAGTAGAGAAGGAGAAAGCCAATGATATTGTAAGCGGATTTGATGGCCTTGAATACCAGGGACGTCAGGTGCGGGTTGAACTGACCGAGCGGAGAACGTCAGGTTCGTCCGGTGGCCGGGTTCGCGACAGTGGTGGTTCGCGTGAGCGGAGAGGTGATTATGGTGGTGGAAGAAGTCAGGGACGACAGCGTTCGTCCGGAAGTTCGGATAAGCCGTACAAGAAGAAATGGAGATAATCTGCTTATAGGGCGGAAAAAGAGAGAAAAAGAAAAATTCACAAGGTTTTGGAAAATTAAGCCACAAGACCTTAATATTGCACTCCGAATTTTAAAGGAATTCGGAATGTATTCCTCCTTAGCTCAGCTGGTTAGAGCACCTGACTGTTAATCAGGGGGTCCTAGGTTCAAGCCCTAGAGGAGGAGCAAGAAAAACCCTGATCGGAAGATCGGGGTTTTATTTTTTATATCATTTCTTTCGCTGATGGATATCTATTGACAAGGTGGTTGACCTCTGTTTCAGATAATGAGGATAGTTTCACAAGGCTACATCATTAATCCTCTTCATGAAAATTTTTAAATTGGAATCGGATTAATTTTCAGGTTATGACAATCTATAAATCTAAAATTGGATATGAGCTGGTTATCCCAATCGTACTGATTCTGGGAACTACTTTTTTGTTCATGGCTTATCAGCATATCTGGCCAGGAGCCGCAGTTATTCTTGTAACTGGTTTATTTGTTGTTCATGTATTTGCAACAACCTTCTATCAAATAGACGGCAAGCATGTAATTATCAAAAGCAGTTTTCTGGTCAACAAGCATATCGATATTCAGGCTATCCGGAAAATATCCAAATCCAATAACTTCATCAGTTCACCGGCCACTTCGCTGGACAGGCTTGAAATATTATACAATAAGTTTGACACCATACTGATATCGCCTCACGATAAAGATGGCTTCATTCGTGAATTGAAAATGATCAATCCAGATATTGAAATCAGAGTAGATTGAGATAATGAAGTCCAGAAAACTTCATTAAAAAGTATTCAGATCATCAGACATCAGGGTATGGCCCCCGTTAGCTTCACTACAAAAATACCGGACGAAGAAATATCGTTTGGCTTGAGTGATGATAAATTCAACACGATGTTTTCGCCTTCCTTTTTCCAGGTGCAGGTTTTAGCTGAACCAAGCACCGTTGCTTTTGTACCTGTGTTGACTTTCATACTTCGTAAGGTTAAGGTTTCCCGATAGGAGGGAACAATAATATAGACATCCTTATTTTTCTGTGTGAAGAAGCATTCTACATAAGCTGAGTCTTTTTTTGGTACGACCATATTGGCAATGTTGTAGTCGGCCATGAAGCTCGCTCCTTTTTTTGTTTGCCTTAGGCCTTCGCTCCATTGGTTTGAATTTTTCCAGGCTTCCGTGCCGTAAATGGATTCTCCGTTGGTGCTCAGCCAATCGCCCATATCAACTAACCGTTGTTGCATGATCACGGGTATTCTTCCATCGGCTGTTGGTCCGATGTCCAATAACAAATTACCGCCACGGGAAACAATATCGCATAGCATCAGAATCAAATCACGACTGGTTTTATAATCATCAAGTTTTTCATTTCGATTATAACCATAGGAGTGACCAATGCCCTGGCTCTCTTCCCAGATGACATCAGCATTCATGCCGCTTCCATATTCGGATGTGGTGTACGTTGAGCTTGTATTGTGACCACGTGTATTACTACCCCAGCGGTCGTTCACCACTACATCTTTCGCCACGGGTGATTCATTGAAAAGCCAGGCCAGTAACTCTTCGCTTCGCCATTCTTTATCGGTGAGATCCCATTCACCATCAGAGAAGATAATGGAGGGTTTATAGCGGGTGATGAGATCTTTGAATTGGGGGAACATGTGATCGGTAACGTACTTCTTTTTGTCTTCCTTCCACAACGGATTAAACCATTCATACAAGGAATAGTAATACCCCATTTTCAAACCTTTTGCACGCACAGCAGTGGTCAACTCTCCGAGTAGGTCACGTTTGGGTGTTCCGGTTACAGCATTCCAGGTTCGTTGCCACGTACGGTCTGCTTCTTTACTGTCCCACAGGCAGTAGCCTTCATGGTGCTTGGAGGTGAGCACCACGTATTTCGCACCCGATCGTTTGAAGACATCGGCCCACTGATCGGGGTTATACAATTCTGCTTTGAACATGGGTTCGAATTGCGGATAGGTAAAGTTTGCTCCGTAATTTTTTTCGTGGAAGGCTATAAAATCTTTTTGCTTTTCCGGCAAGCGATACCAGTACCATTCAGCATAACTATACCCACTGTTCTTGATAACGGGTGCATAAGCGGGTACTGCATAAATTCCCCAGTGTATGAAGATGCCAAATTTATCCTGGTGAAACCATTCGGGAATTTTTCGGGTGTTGAGCGATGCCCAGTTGGCTTCATAGTGTTGTGCCGATAACGTACAACTTACGAGGATCATCACGATAAACGTGGAGATTTTTTTAGCATTCATCGGAGGTATAGGTTGATGTGAGCGTTCATTTTAAATCATGCAAGAAATCTTCTTATTCTTTTCTGGTGTGGGGCATTACTATTCGCCCGGTAACGTAAATTTTTTTGAAGCATCATCAATCACCAATACCCAATCCTGTCCGTAGCCGGAAGTGGGAGGTATAAACTCCTGTTGTTCTTTTTTTGGAAACTTTCCGATCTCCGTTGATCTTCCACTTCTCGGATCGTACCAGAACGCATTTATTTCTGTTCCTGAAATTTTTGAAATGTACACCGTAAATTTTTTCCCTTGTGCGCTATACACAAAAATGTAATCCTTCCCGCGTGTGGCTTGAATGTGATCGTTCACATTCAGCGAGCTTTTTACCAGCGATTGATCGGGAATTCGATCAAACATTGGACGTGATTCAATGAGTCTTCTCAAATAACCAACCTGACCTGCGCCTGGCAAATCTAATGCAACATACCACGGATGGTGCGGGCCGTTGATGGGTGTCCGGTGTGGTGCATACATTTGCCACACATCATGGCAGCCGTAGGTGTGGCCAAATGCTCCTGCAAAAACATCAAAGTAAGCATGTTTGCGAACATCATAGGCGCTGGATGTTCCCAGGTCATTAGCGTTGAAACAAACCGGATGATCTTCATAGAGTGGTTCTCCATCCAACACCGGCTTAACCGGTTTCAAATTATACGCCCATTGCATTCTGTCCCACACATTATTTTCACGGCAGTGCCCCGTTTGAAACATGTTGAAGTCCAGCCAGGCATCGTAGTGAAACCACTTGGCAGAACCACCATCTTCCAGGTTATTGGGTTGGGGATGAAAGGTCATCATTGCTTTATCATGTCCGCCAACACCTTCTGCAATACCTTCGGCCATCGCCCGCCAGATGGCCACATCCTGATCGTGGCGCGGATTGCGATCGCCTCCTAAAATCCAGATGATGTTCTTTTGATTTTTATACCGATTGCCGATCCATTGCCCATACACACGGGCATTTGTTGTGTTGAAAATTTCCGGACCAACTCCCCAACGATCTTTAAAAACTTTATCGCCCCAGGTAGGTAGCAGACCAATGTACAATCCAACTTGCTCCGCTTTGCGGATGATAAAATCTACGTGTTGAAAATAAGCTTCACGTGGTTTGGTGGGATCGTCATTTTCCAATGGAATTTCTCCATACGGATTAGGATCATGGAGTCCGTCAAGTTCAGCCAGTACTACAGCCTGAATAACGGTGAAGCCTTTTTCCGCGCGGTTCTTTAAATACTTCTCAGCTTCCTCACGGTTGAGCCGGTGAAATAATTCCCAGGCTGTATCGCCCAACCAGAAGAATGGTTTACCATCAGCCGTTTGGAGAAAGCGTTTATTCTCACTTACGCGTAGTTGTGCTTGTACAGCGGTGGCGAGTAAGATCAGCAAAGCAAACGGAAAAAATTTTCGATGCATTGAATTTTTTTACATTACTTATTCCTTCTTTTCTTCTTTTTTCTGAAAGGCAGCCTTGAACGCTTTGCTGAGTTCCTCACCGGCTTTCTTCAAACTTTCCTCCACTTCCTTCCAGCGTTCTTTGTTTTCGGCTTCGTTCTTCAGTTTTTCTGCCGATACTTTCAGCTCTTCATATTTGTCCTGAAATTCTTTGTTCAGTTTTTCACCGGCTTCTCCGAGTTCTTCCACAAACTGATCTACTCTTTTGCCGAAGCTTTTGAACGTTTTTTCGGCTTTGCCTTCCTCGTTGGTTTCCATACTTTCGATCTTTATTTAGTTCTCTTAAATTAGACAGCTTTATCGAAAAACAAAAGTTTCATTCATGAATACCACACCCGATCATCTGGAATACATCACGCGCATGCTGGAAAGTAAATCCAACGCGAAGCAGTTGACCTACAAGCATTTGCTGACAGCCTTTGCTTCACTTTCGAGCGAATCCAGGAAATTGATTGAAAGCCTGAAAGAAAAGACATCACCTGGCGATAAAGATGTAACCCTGGAGTTCGCGACAATAAATGATCATGAATTTCATGTTAAGCTGGCGGGCGACTTGCTCATTTTTGTTTTGCATACCAACATTGTTACGTTTTCGCACGAACATAGTGTGATGCAGGAAAAATACATTCAGCAAAATGAAATCAACCGGTACTTTGGGCAGATCAACATTTACAACTTCATGTCCGATTCGCTGAAATTCAATCGCATCAACGATCCCGGCTATCTGGTAGCCCGCATCATGATCAACCACGACAACCGTTTTTTTGTAGAGGGCGAAGGTCAGTTGGGGTTCTTGTACAGCCGCATATCGGATGGTGCTATCCGCGAAGCCGATTTAAAAAACATCGTGAATCTTTCGCTCACCATCGCCATTGAAAATGATCTGATGGCACCTCCCTACATGAATGTGAAGTTTATAACGCTCTATCAAAAGCTGGAGCACACACCTGAACTGGGCGGAGGACAGAAAATCGGATTTCGCATGAGTTATGAGAATAAGATGGAGCGTTGATAACTTCTTTTTTATACTTTTAAAGCCTAAACCAGAATGCCTGTGCGATTACGATTTCTTCCTGCATTATTTCTCTTCCTTGTTTTACTACTGGTGGCTGATGGATGTGCATCTTCCAAAAAGCACAAGAAGCTTAAGCCAGGCAAGCCCATTCCGTGTCCTCAAAAAGATTGCTGATGAACCTGCGCAAGATTGTTATCGCCATTGACGGGTATTCAGCCTGCGGAAAAAGCACTACGGCCAAGGAAGTGGCCGCTATTCTGGGCTTCCGGTATATTGATACCGGTGCCATGTATCGGGCTGTTACCTTGTATTTTATCGATCATCATGTTGCGCTGACTAACCCTAAAGAAGTAAACCGGGCCTTGCAGCAAATCAACATATCCTTTAAGGTTACAAAAAACAATACCAGTGAAACATTCTTAAACGGCTTGAATGTAGAGAAGGACATTCGAAAAATGCGTGTATCCGAAAATGTAAGTCAGGTAAGCACGCTGAAAGAAGTTCGGGTCGCCATGGTGGAGCAACAACGCAGAATGGGTAAAGAAAAAGGTGTTGTGATGGATGGTCGCGATATTGGAACAGTTGTGTTTCCACAGGCTGAGTTAAAACTCTTCATGACAGCCGATATGCTGGTAAGGGCCTTTCGCAGGCAGCGTGAATTATTAGACAGAAATCAACTGGTGGATCTAGACGATGTAATGGATAATATCCTGCAACGCGATAAAATTGATACGACACGCACGGAAAGTCCGTTGCGTAAGGCCGATGATGCTATCGTAATCGATACCACCCATATCAGCATTGATGAACAGGTCGATGAAGTTATCCGATTGGCCCTTTCCCACATGATGGTGATCCGCTAAAGCTCAGTGAAAGTCTCTATATCTGTGGGCAGCTTCCGTTTATCCAATAAAATATATTTCCCGTATTGAATGTTCGAAAAAATGCTAATTTTGCCCCGTTCCTAAACAAACGATCGCCACATCACATGGGCAAATTTATCCGACTTAAGAAGGGCTTTGATATTAACCTTGCAGGTAAAGCCACACCCAAGACTTCCTCAATCGAACCGGAAACTTTTGTTATTAAACCCACTGATTTTTACGGCATTTACATGCCCAAAGTCGTGGTGAAAGAAGGCGACACGGTAAAGGCCGGCTCTCCGCTTTTTCACGACAAGAAAAATGAAAAGATTGTTTTTACAGCACCGGTAAGTGGTGAAATTGTAGAAATTAACCGTGGCGAAAAGCGTAAACTGTTGGAAGTAAAAATTCTGGCCGATAAAACGGTAGAGTATGTACCTTTTGCCAAATATTCGGTGTCCGATATCGCCAACCTTTCACGTGAAAAGGCGCAAGAGCAGTTATTGACCAGTGGTGCATGGCTGAACCTCGTTCAGCGCCCCTTCGGTATCGTGGCTGATCCGGCAGAAACACCCAAGTCAATCTTTATTTCAGCATTTGATTCTGCTCCGCTGGCAGCAGACTATAACTATACACTAAAGGGTCAGGAGCAGGCTTTCCAAATTGGATTAGACGTCCTGAAAAAATTCACTACAGGTCCAATTCATTTGAATGTTCATGCCGAGCGTGAAATATCGCCTGTTTTCGCACAAGCGAAAGGTGTGGAGGTAAACAAATTTTCGGGTAAACATCCATCGGGTTGTGTCGGTGTTCAAATCCATCACATTGATCCAATCAATAAGGGTGATGTGGTGTGGACCATTAACCCAACGGGTGTTGTGCAAATCGGAAAACTATTTCTGAATGGTGTGTATGATACCTCCCGTCTGATTGCGCTGGCCGGATCGGAAGTGAAGGATCCGCAGTATTATAAAACGTATACCGGATCTTCTATCAAAAAGATGCTTCAGGACAATCTGAAACAAGATCACGTGCGTGTTGTTTCAGGTAATGTGCTTACCGGTACTAAAATACCAAAAGATGGTTATGTAGGTTTCTACGATCAGGTAGTGAGCATCATTCCGGAAGGTGATGACTATGAATTCCTGGGATGGATAAACCCGACAGCCAGCAAGCTGAGCTTTCACCGTGCTTTTGGATTGCTTTCATTTCTTGTTCCAAAAAAAGAGTTCGTACTCGATAGCAATACGCACGGTGAACCGCGAGCTTTCGTGCAGACGGGTGTGTTTGAAGGCGTAACTCCGATGGATATTCTTCCAACATATTTGTTGAAGGCGATCATCGCAGAAGACTTTGACGAAATGGAGGAGTTGGGTATTTATGAAGTAATTGAGGAAGATTTGGCGTTGTGCGAGTTCGTGGATGTTTCCAAACACAATGTGCAGCAAATTCTTCGAGAGGGAATTGATTTAATTCAGAATAGCTAATCGATACAATGAAGTTTCTCAGAAATCAGCTTGATAAGGCAAAGCACAACTTCGAAAAGGGGGGCAAATGGGAGAAATTCTATTATGCTTTTGAGGCCATTGATACCTTTCTGTTTGCACCCAACACCACCAATGGTTTACGGGGAGCACAGGTTCGTGATGCGGTAGATTTAAAGCGCCTGATGATGACCGTGATCATCGCCATGGTGCCTTGCCTTTTGTTTGGAATATATAATGTTGGCCATCAGCATTTTCTTGCCCTGGGGCAAGAGGCTGTATTGTCAGAAAAAATAATGATTGGTCTTATTCAGGTAGTTCCGATCATCATTGTTTCGTACGCTACCGGTCTGGGTGTTGAATTTATTTTCTCCATCATTCGCAGGCATCCGGTAAACGAAGGCTTCCTCGTAAGCGGTATGCTGATTCCATTGGTGATGCCTCCTGACATTCCCCTCTGGCAGGTTGCTGTAGCAACCATCTTTGCCGTCATCATTGGTAAAGAAGCTTTTGGCGGAACAGGCATGAATATCTTAAATGTGGCGTTAACAGCACGGGCATTTTTATACTTCGCGTACCCTGTAAATATTGCCGGTGAAGTATGGACATATTTACCAGATAAAGCTCAGGCTGTAGCCGGATATTCGGGCGCAACTCCGTTGGCAGTGGCAGCTCAGGCGGGAAGTACTTCCGGGGCAAATGCCGTAGAAGCTTTAAATTCTTTTGGTGCAGGCTGGGCTGACAATCTTTACAGTTTCTGGAATTTGTTTGTGGGTTTCATCCCGGGTTGTATCGGAGAGACGTCTACGCTCATGTGTTTGATTGGTGGCCTGATTCTGATTGTGACGGGAACTGGAAGCTGGAAAATTATTGTGAGTGTTTTTGCCGGAGCATTCGGCATGGGTTTATTCATCAATGCCATTGGCGGCAACCCATTTGTTGAATTGCCTGCACAATATCATCTGGTGATGGGTGGTCTGGCGTTTGGTGCAGTGTTCATGGCTACTGATCCGGTTACGGCAACACAAACCGAAACCGGTAAATGGGTATATGGATTTTTGATTGGTATACTAACGGTATTGATCCGTGTTTTTAACCCGGCTTATCCGGAAGGTATTATGCTGGCGATACTCTTGATGAACGTTTTCGCTCCGCTGATTGATTATTTTGTAGTAAGTGCTAACAAAAAACGCAGATTAAAACGTGCGACAGTCTAATTTATACATCATTCTTTTTGCCGGGGCACTAACATTGGTTTCTGCCGGCTTATTATCACTCGCTTCTGAAGGACTCAAGGAGAGGCAACAGGCTAATATTGCTCTGGAGCAGAAAAAGAATATTCTCTCTACGGTAGTCGAGCTGAAGGACAGCGACAACATCGAAGAGATTTACGCTAAGCGTGTTAAGGCTTTCGTGGTAGACGCTGAAGGTAACATCAAGGAGGGTGTTGAATTGAAGAAGATTAACCTGGCAGCAGAATATAAAAAACCAGTTGAGCAACGGCTTCTCCCGGTGTATGAATTTACATCTGAGACAGAACCAGGAAAAATTGAAAGTGTTGTGCTTCCGGTGTATGGTTTCGGATTATGGAATGACATCTGGGGTTTCGTTGCCCTCGAATCGGATTTCAATACCATCCGTGGGGTAAAATTTGATCACAAAGGCGAAACACCCGGTCTTGGAGCCCGCATCCAATCAGATGATGAAGTGCAGAAGCGCTATAAAGGAAAGTCTATCTATGACAATGATAAGCTTGTTTCTGTTACCATGATGAAGGGCGAAGGAAATGATTATGCCAGCGATGCACACAAGGTAGATGGCATGTCAGGCGCAACACTTACCGCTAAGGGTGTGAATAACATGTTGGTGGATTATTTTAATTCCTACGACAAGTACATTAAAAAGAATAGCAAGTAATTTAAACACGATTGCATATGAGCACGGAAGTTGCAGAAGTGGAAGTAAAAAAGAGTGAGCCACTCTTTTCGAAACGGAATAAGAAGTTGATCAGTAACCCGTTGGATATTGACAATCCGATTACCGTACAGGTATTGGGTATTTGTTCTGCGCTGGCCGTAACCACCCAAATGAAACCAGCTTTGGTTATGACACTCGCCTTATCCGTGGTAACAATTAGTTCGAACGTGTTAATATCGGCTATGCGCAACGCTATTCCTTCGCGTATTCGCATTATTGTTCAGCTCGCTGTTGTTTCCCTTTCTGTTATTTTAGTAGATCAGGTACTGAAGGCATATGTCTATGAAGTATCCAAGCAGCTCTCTGTATTTGTGGGTTTGATCATTACGAATTGTATTGTAATGGGTAGGTTAGAAGCATTCGCCATGGGCAACAAGCCTTGGCCTTCATTCCTGGATGGGTTGGGTAACGGTTTAGGTTATGGACTGATCTTGATGGTTGTAGCTTTTTTCCGTGAGTTCCTCGGATCGGGAGCAATTTTCGGATTCAAGGTATTTGAGGCAATAGGACTTCACTACCAGGGTAACGGGCTAATGTTATTGCCTGCCGGTGCCTGTGTGGTAGTCGGTGTCGTAATTTGGGTACAGCGTTCGCTGAACGGTTACCGTGAACATTAATAAAGCAAATTGATCATAACGCTTACGTAGCTATATGGAAAACTTAATCAACATTGGAGTACGGTCGATTTTCATTGATAACATGATCTTTGCCTACTTTTTAGGAATGTGCTCTTTTCTGGCCGTTTCTAAGAAGGTAAGTACGGCTTTTGGATTGGGTGTTGCCGTAATTTTTGTACTGGGAGTTACCGTTCCCATTAACTGGATTATTCAAAACTACATCTTGACCGAAGGTGCCCTTGCGTGGATTGGTCCGGAATTTCAAAACGTTGATTTAACCTTTCTTCAGTTCATCATCTTTATCTGCGTTATCGCGGCTATGGTTCAATTGACTGAAATGGTGATCGAAAAATTTTCTCCGGCTTTATACGGAACACTGGGTATTTTCCTTCCGTTGATTGCGGTGAACTGCGCCATCTTAGGGGGTTCACTTTTTATGGTGGGAAGACCCTACACATTGGCAGAAGCTTCTGTGTATGGTTTCAGCTCCGGTATCGGTTGGTTGCTGGCTATTGTGGCGCTTGCTGGTGTTCGCGAGAAGATGAAGTATTCCAATGTTCCTGGTCCGCTGAAAGGTCTCGGCATTACCTTTATTCTTGTTGGATTAATGTCACTCGGATTTCTCAGCTTCTTAGGTTTTTCGTTGTAAACACCATCGAAGAAAAATAGCAAGAGGCTTCCGATTTTAGACCGGAAGCCTTTTTAGTTTACACTAACATTTGAGTATGGAAAGTACATTTCGAAAATTTATCCGGTATTTTTTTAGCGGAACACTCTTCATTGTTCCGTTGGTGGCTACGGTGTATTTTATTTTCGAAGCCTTTCGCTGGCTCGATAATCTGCTTAATCTTCCTTATCCGGGTCTTGGTTTTGCTATTATTCTGGGAGCCATTACCCTTTTTGGATACCTCACTACGAATTTCGCTTTTCAAACGGTAACCAACTGGTTCGATTATGGAATGAACCGTATTCCGCTGGTGAAGCTGGTATACTCTTCGCTGAAAGATTTACTCGGTGCCTTTGTAGGCGATAAGAAGAAATTTGACAAGCCCGTATTGGTAGAAATCAACAAAGAAAATAAGCTGTATCAGGTCGGGTTTATCACACAGGCTGATTTATCGGAGCTGGGCCTGAAGGAAATGGTTTCTGTTTACCTCCCGCATTCTTATGCTTTCTCGGGTATCCACTACATCGTTCCCCGTGAGCGCGTTACACCGTTGAATGTGTCGGGTCCCGTAGCGATGAAATACATTGTTTCCGGTGGAGTTTCCGGATTCCGGGAGTAGACCATTATCATTTCATAGGTAAAAGGAAGCCTTTAACCCGTTATATTTGTGCCTGAAAATTTTATTGCAGTATGAGGCTCGGACAATTAGCCAGAAAAATATCCATCCGCCAGGCAGAGATCGTTCAGTTTCTCGCTTCGCATAACATTCAGATTGAAGATGGATCGAACACCCGTGTAGAGAACGATCATGTTACATTGGTTGTCAAACATTATGCGCCATCCCTCCTCATAACGGAGCCAGTAGCTGAATCAGTTCAGGAAACCTATCCACAAGCAAACATTGAGAATACCGTGGCGGAGGAGGATCAGCCGGAGACAGTTGATGCCGATGACAATACCAATACAAGAGAGTCGAATGAAGCAGAGGAGGTTTCAAGCATAGAAATTCCGGAGGTTATTAAAGCACCAAAGGTGGAATTACCCGGGTTAAAAGTGATCGGAAAGATTGAATTGCCAGAACCAAAGAAGAAAGAAGCCGAGGCGGCTGAACCAGAATCATCGGAAGCTACAATAGAAGAAGTGATTGCGCAACCGAAGGTACGTGGGCCTGAAAAGAAATTTATAAAACCTAATCGGGGTACACGAATGGAGCAGCCAAAACCCCGTAAAAACCCGATAGCACTACAGCGTGAACGCGAAGCGATGGAAGCTGAGCAAAAAAGGAAAGAACATTTAGAGAAGGAGAGACAAAAGCGCGCAGCCTATTATCATAAGCGTGTAAAACCTGCCACGCCAACCAAGGCTATAAAGTTAGTGAAGGAAGAAGTGGAAGAGATGAGCTTGCCAGCCAGAGAAATGCCAACCAGTGTGTGGGGCAAGTTTATGCGATGGTTGAGACGGTCGTAAGTGTTATTGTACCGCAGTCCATGTAGTAACCTGTGATAGATGTAACGCTATTCAGGGAATATGTAACAATTACCTCTCTTTAATTCTCACCTTCATGGTGGTTAACATCCTTGTCAGATCACAAAAAACTTTAGTCATTATAGAAATACTGTAATTGACTTTTAGGGAAAAACACTCGGGTACGCGCCTTGAGTGTTTTTTTTATTTTTTTGTTTGCGTAAGGGATTAACGAAACAATGAATACGGAAAATCTATATCAGGAAGGTGCGATTGTCTCAGCAAAAGTAAACCCGGAACTAAAGCTTAAAATTGCCCGATACTACCAGCGTATTTATTACTGTGCACCTATTGATGCACCAACGCAAAAGCAGTTTGCTTATTTTGAAAGAGAGTTAATCCAGCCTGTCGTTTAAAAATGATAGGCTTAGCGCAGCTAGTTTCCGTAGACAGCTTTCAGTTGCTGTTCCAAATACAGAAAGGCTGGTGCTGCCTGTGTTGATAAATTTTCCCACCTGCATTCCAGAATAATTTTACCAGTATAGTTAATTTTCTTTAACGCTTTCAGGTAAGGTTTGAAATCTTCACCGTCTACACCCGGTGGTGTTCTACCATTTTTTTCTGCGATGTCTACATGCACAAGATATTTTTTGGACGATTCAATACGTGCAGGAGGTTCATTCTCCATCAGCATATGATAAATATCTGCACAGAGACGGAAGTTGGGATGGTTGACTTTTTTCACCACATCATGTGCTTCCTGTAACGTATTGATGAAGTTAGTTTCTGTCCGGTTCAGATTTTCCAGGGCCAGCGTGATGTTATACTTTTTTGCAAGACTTGAGACTTTTCGTGCCAGCGAAATGAATTGGGTTGTTGCCTTCTTCTTAGTGAATCCATCCGGTATTCTTCTTGCCCCGCCACTTCCCCAAATGATCATATGCACACCAGCCTGTTGGCAGCGTTGAAAAACAATTTCGGCATACCCAAGTATGGCAGCTTCATCCATGGCCGGACCAACAAGTTTTAATTCGCCTGGCATAAAAATATTGAAGGCATAAACGGGAAGGCGAAGGTTTTTCAATCGGTTCAGGTTTTGTTCAAATTGTTCTGCGGAAACATTTTTGGGAGAGATCATTGAAGCGACAGACTCTACCAGACAGTCAAACCCGGCAGTTGCTAACAGACTATCACGTTCTAAATTTTGAACAATTCCGATTTGTGGATACCGGGCATGCTGCGCTTTTGTTACCACACCGATCAACAGCAGAAAAATGAGTAAGAAATTGTGCATGGTTTAAAGGTAGGATTTTAATGTAGTATATTGAATAGCAATCCCGTGGATACGGTGTGAAGCTAAAGTACAATAACATGAAAATATTGTCTATCCTATTCCTTGTTGTTATATTCCTCAGTGCTTGTCAGACAAATAAGGAATCAGTCAGTGCCATTGATCACTCCGCGCACGAGCCCTTTCGATCGCAATACCACTTTACACCGGCAACCGGTTGGATGAACGATCCAAATGGAATGGTTTATTATGACGGAGAATACCATCTGTTCTATCAGTATTATCCCGATAGTACGGTGTGGGGCCCCATGCATTGGGGACATGCTGTTTCTACCGATATGATTCATTGGGAACATTTGCCCATTGCTTTGTATCCGGATTCATTAGGATATATTTTTAGCGGGAGTGCGGTTGTAGATTGGAAGAATACCAGTGATTTCGGTATGGTAGATAAACCTGCCATGGTTGCTATTTTTACGTATCACGATCCGGAAAGTGATCGAGCAGGGAGAGTTGATTTTCAAACGCAGGGCATTGCCTATAGTTTGGATAAAGGTCGAACCTGGATCAAGTATAAAAATAACCCAGTGTTGCCCAATCCGGGTATCCGCGATTTCCGTGATCCTAAAGTTTCATGGAATGACATCAGTAACCAATGGATCATGACGCTGGCCGTAAAGGATCATATTGAATTTTATGCGTCTGCCGATTTAAAGCAATGGCATAAGCTGAGTGAGTTCGGTCAATCAATCGGTGCACACGGTGGGGTATGGGAGTGCCCCGATCTATTTTCACTAAGCGATGAACAGGGAAAGAAACGATGGATATTGTTCGTGAGCATCAACCCGGGTGGTCCGCAGCGAGGATCAGCAACACAGTATTTTGTTGGTGATTTTGATGGACAGAATTTTATTTCTCAGGACACTGTAACGCGGTGGATTGATTATGGAGCGGACAACTATGCCGGGGTAACATGGTCGGACATTCCGGCCAGTGATGGACGCAGATTGTTTATGGGATGGATGAGTAACTGGCAGTATGCTACTGTTGTACCCACACAGTTGTGGCGAAGTGCCATGACCTTACCGCGTGAAGTGATGCTGCATAAGAAGCACCAGGGATACGAACTGAAGTTTCGTGTGGTGAAGGAAATTGAGGATGTTCAGCAAGAACCCAGACGCTATACCGGTAGCGCAGTAGTAGATAACCCGCTTTTTCGATTGGACTTTAATCTTGAAGAAGCGGAAAATGAATTCTCCCTCACGCTTTCCAATGATCAGCAGGAGAAAGTTGTACTGAATGCAAAGGATGGAGTACTGACATTCGATCGAACAGCTTCCGGTATTACTGAGTTTAGTGCTGATTTTCCTCAAGTGCACAAGGTTGATATGCGACAGATTACGATTCGAAAAATAAGCATCTATGCAGACCTGGCCTCACTTGAAATTTTTATTAACGATGGTGAGCACGTGCTTACGGAACTAGTTTTTCCGAACAAACCGTATCAGCGTATTAAGCTCGAAAAATTAAACTCACAGTTTACTGTTTACGGGATAGACTCCAGTCTTAACGAGTGATCATGACTTATTCAACACATACCGGCACAGACTGTTGAAGGTATCGTAGCCATTTCGCCTGGATAGTATTTCATTCAAAACGGGATTGATCTGATCATTGCCGAAACGAAAAAATGCCTCTACTTCACTTACACCCCGCTTTTGCCGGAGTAAGTATTCAGCAAATCGTTTTTTCCATCCTTTCTTGTCGAAGTGAAAGAGCGTGTGCAGCTCATCCCACACGCGATCGATGTGCATGAGTTCAAAATCGTGTTGTAGTGTACGGACAGGTCGGGCGGGCATCATGGTATAAAAATCAACTGCTTCCGTTACATGCACAAGAAAGATGGTGCACAAACACTGACAACTCATGACAGGACAATGAAAACTTTACTAAGCCCGATACGTCATCTATGATTGTTTCTACATATCGATATGAACGATTGATCAAAAAAAAACGGGAAACGAATCAATTTTACTTGATTGTTTCCCGTCTCGTTGAACTTTAACCGTAGCTTCGGCTCAACACCAAGAACTGTTAACGCAAATTAAAACACAAACACCATCTTGCGATAAGCACCTGACGTTTCATCATCACACCACGCCACCCGAAGGATCGTTGCGTGTGACATAATCTTTCAACTCTGGGCATTTTGTTTTTATTCCCCGTAGGGAACAAAATTTTGTTCCCCAGAATTGTCCGATCAATCTGTTTAAAAGCGACTTGGTGATATGAAAGTAATTTGTTGATATGATCACTACAACTTTTTTATCAAAAAGTAGTGCACAACTTCTCCACCAAGTTATGCACATTTTAAAATTTCGATAAATCAACGATCTTTCATCATGCGGAAAAAAGAATGTCCTTCCTGCGCCATGGAAGTGGATGCAAAAAACAGCACATGCCCGGTTTGTGGTTATGAGTTTACAGATTCGTATCGTTCGGGTTTAAAATGGGTGGCGATAGCGCTGGCCCTTCTTTTTTTGATCTACCTGATATTTTAAGCATTAGTCATAGTGCTTTTCATGTGGCCAGATGTCCTTCACAGGGTATTTCAGACCACGGCATATAAAAATATTAACATTGTTTTCGTAGGGCATGCAATACTGGCAGGAGGAAACCCCGGCCAGTTCAACGGAATTAAAATCATTTTCGTGATCGCTTTTTTCGCCACCGAGTATAAGTAAAACTTCACCCGTATAATCGCCCGGTCCCCAAATCCAGTAGTTATTATGTGTGCCGATCGATTTCGGCAGCCCATAGCGTTCACCAAAAAAATCAATGGCACCACACCTCCCGTAATTAGAGGATACAATGGCACACTTCATCTGATCTTCTGGCGATAGTGTTTCAAAAACAGTGGCTACATCGCGTGCCTTCTCTTCCCATCCGAACATATCGGCATAGTGTTGTGGCAGTTCGGCAAGCTGCTTGTTTTCACTGGAACTTGGTTCCATGCCGATTTCTTTTGCGTAAGCGATGTACCTTTCTACCGGAAGAACAGGCATGATCAACGGCATCAATCCAATGAAGCTAATGACCAACACGAATGGATAAGCATACCGGACCCAGTAGAGAAACCTGCCGTTTAATTTTTGCTCCAGAAAAATTCCACCGGCCGAAAACAAAATCACATACGCAGGTGCTATATACTCTCCTTTACTGGTTCGGTTGATCAGCAAAATAAGAAAGGCCGTAAGGTACATCCACCCGAGAAGGCGAAACTTTTTCAAGGGAGTATACAAAAACAGCGCAAGTAAGCCGCAAATCCAGAGCGGCAGCGTAATGGGATTCAATTGAAGAACCTGGTCCACTATAAAGTCAGCGTAGCTTCGGCTTGCGTATTTTCCTTCGGAGGCATTCCGGATAAATTCAAGATGAGCAAGATCGTGATTCATGTTCCAGATGACATATGGAAGAAAGAGCAGGAGTGCTAGTAACCCCGAGAGGTAGGGCCATCGCGTTGTTAACCATTGCCGGCTGGTGAAGAGTATACCAGTAAAAATTCCTGCGCCTAAAAACAGTACGCTGATTTTATTGAGTAAGCCGATACCCAATACAATACCCAACGCAATCCAATACGATTGATGTTCTGTGTTGATGATTTTTAGCATCAGGTAAAAGCTAAGTGCCCAAATAAGGATGTCGATTGAATTCATGGAATAGATGGACGCCATCCCCTGATGAATTGGCGACACCACTACGGCAAGACACCCGATAAAAATAGCAAACCACTTACCGTTCATTTCCTTTATGATTATTCCGGTCACGAATACCGTTCCGGCATGCACCAGTGCCGGCACGAACCGGATAGCGGCAAGACTATCACCGAAAATCCACCGGCTTAGCTTGAGCAAAAAAATGGAGAAGGGAGGCTGGTCAACATAGCCCCATGCAAGGTGTTCGCTACAGGCAATGTAATACAGTTCATCCCTGAAAAACCCGTAAGCACTCGTCAGATTAATAATACAATGAAGCAGAAATGCTCCTCCGGCAAAGGCGGCCAAGGTTATTTTTTCATTTTTTGTAAAGGACGATAGAATCATAGATGGCTCGTTTTTTTGGAATGGGCAAGTTGTACTGGCTAACGAAAGTAAGATGATTTCGTTACCGGATTCGTTGACAGTAAAAATTTAAGTTTTCGGATGACCAGTCTTGTAAAATGATGCGGGGTTTACGGGCTATTTTAGTAAACTTGATTACCTGAATGCACAATCATGAAAAGAATCGTAAGTATTTTCTTCTCGCTTACCACTATCACGACCTATGGCCAACAGCATGTGCCTACTTTTGAAGAGGTAATTTCCCTCAGAAGCGTTGGCGGTGTAACAATTTCTGCTGATGGTAACAACATTGCTTTTACTGTCCAGACGACCGATTGGAGTGATAACCGATTTGATTCGGAAATTTGGTTCTCAAAAAATGGTGAAGAACCTTTTCAGCTTACCCGAACGAGTAAAGGGAGCAGCATGAGTCCTGCATTTTCTCCAGATGGAAAATGGTTTGCTTTTCTGACGGATCGCGGTAATAAAAATCAAATTTTTGCTATGCGATTAGCGGGCGGTGAACCAGTTGCCGTAACAAAAGAAGAAGAGGGCATCACTTCTTTTGCCTGGCATCCGGATGGGTCACGATTTATTTTCGTGAAACCGGAGAAGGAAGACAAGCAAAAGAAAGATCGTGAGAAGCGCTATGGCGCATTTGAAGCAGATGACAAGGAGTTTACACTTTCACACCTCTGGTCGGTGGAGTTTAACCCGAAACTACCTGATCCGGTTGAACGCCCATGTTATGAAACGGTTGATTCATTAAAAGTAAAAGCAGGTTGTATTGAGTTACCCCAGCCAACACGCCTCACCGAAGGAGATTTTACGGTAATTAATTTCCGAATTTCACCAGATGGAACACACGTGGCGTTTACGCATCAGCCTGATCCGCTCATCAACACCTTTTTCAAAGCGGATATTTCTATTCTTGAACTAGCGTCAAAAAAAGTAACTGCCATTGTCACAAATTCCAGTTCCGATATGGTGGAAGCCTGGTCACCCGACTCGAAGGAAATTCTGTACACAACAAACTTGTCGGATGTCACCTCGAATTATTATAAGAACTCGTTGCTCTTTGTAATGAATACAACAACCAGGGCCACCCGCCAACTGGCGAAGAATCTCGATGAGGATCTGGGCGGATTTTTTGACTGGACTCCCGATGGCATCTACACAACCCAGTGGAATAAAACGAAGCGTCCGATGTATCGGATTGATCCCAATACAGGCAGTCATTCCGTTGAAGGCAATCTGCCCGATCAGGTTTTTGGATTCTCCTTTTCAGGTGATGGAAAGCAATTGACACTTGCCGGGCGTAACGGTGATCAGCTCACGGAAATTTATCACACCACAGGTTCGTCTATAAAGCAAATTACCAGCATGACGGCCCAGGTAACGAATTGGAAAGTAGCACAGAGTGAAGTAATTCAATGGAAGAGTAAAGACGGCACCACCATTGAGGGTGTGTTGCATAAACCCAAAGACTATGATCCTACAAAAAAATATCCGCTGCTGGTGATGATCCACGGTGGGCCTACCGGGATTGATACACCGACTCCGGTGCCAGGGTATGTCTACCCTATTCTGCAATGGCTGGATAAGGGTTGTCTGGTGTTGCGTCCGAATTATCGCGGCTCAGCTGGTTATGGCGAAGCTTTCCGGTCACTCAACGTCAAAAACCTCGGAGTAGGTGATATGTGGGATGTACTATCCGGAATAGATTACCTCGATAAGAAAGGTATGATCGATAAAACAAAAATGGGTAGCATGGGCTGGAGCCAGGGTGGATACATTTCAGCCTTTCTAACCACCAATACCGATGTGTTTAAGGCGATCAGTGTCGGAGCCGGTATTTCCAATTGGATGACGTACTATGTCAATACCGATATCCATCCTTTTACCCGGCAATATTTGAAGTCAACGCCCTGGGACGATGAGGCCATTTATAAAAAAACATCGCCTATCACGACTATCAACAAAGCGAAAACACCAACCCTAGTTCAGCATGGTGAATTGGACAGGCGTGTTCCGATTGCCAATGCGTATGAATTAGTGCAGGGCCTTCGCGATAAAGGCGTACCTTGTGAACTGATCGTGTACAAAGGTTTTGGTCACGGCATTACCAAGCCAAAAGAAAGACTGGCAGCTACCTGGCATAACTGGCAATGGTTTAACCGATACATTTGGGGTGAGGAAGTTACCTTGCCCGTGGGCGATTCAAAGAAATAGAGGTAGAGAAATGTTTTATTATTTATAAACAACACGATGACAAAAACAAAAATTACGATTAACAATAACGGTTCAGTTAAAATTGATGGCGACTTCGAAATCGTAGATATGCAGGGCCAGGCCTATGGCTTGCAGGGAAGAACAGTTGTTTCACTTTGCCGCTGCGGTCGCTCAGCAAACAAGCCTTTCTGTGACGGATCACACAAAGGAAATTTTGACCATGAGGCCACGGCCTTTGATCTGCCACCGAGAAAAGTTTAATGAATCGAATCATCACTAGCGTATCCAGCCATGGTAAAAAGAATTTTGAATTGCTGTTTCTTTGCTCTCGTCATTATCCTGAATTACCTGGCGAACGCGCTACCCATCAATGGCAAGAATACTGGTGAATTATCAGATCAGTATCCTAACTTATTTGTTCCAGCAGGAGTAACCTTTTCCATTTGGGGCCTGATTTATTTATTGCTGCTGATCTTTTGTGTAATCCAGTTCCGGAAGCAGTATGATAATCTGATGAATAAACTGAGCATCTGGTTTATGATCAACTGTGCGTTGAACGCAAGCTGGATTTTGGCCTGGCATTATGAATTTGTTGCACTATCTCTTCTCATCATGCTGGGAATTTTATTCACCCTTGTGGCGATAGTAAAAATTTTACACCAGCATACGCCCGTGCTCATGCAGGTTGCTTTCGGTATTTATCTTGGTTGGATTTGTATTGCTACGATCGCTAATATAACCGCTTTACTGGTTACAGTGGGCTGGAGCGGCCTTGGGCTTTCACAGGAAGTATGGACAATTACGATGATTCTGGTAGGTAGTGTGGTAGCCAGTACTGTTATGCTCAGGTTGGGTAATCCATTTATGGCCCTTTCCTTGTTGTGGGCGTTTTTAGGGATTATTATTAAACGTCAGGATGATTACTTCTCCATTGTTGTGGCTTGTATTGCAGCCATGATGATTGTTGTGGCCGCTGCATTGTTCACGTTTCGAAACAGAAGGGCAGCGGTTCATGCGCAGTAGAATTTTACAACCGAGGTTACACCCGTGAATTGATTTCTTCTGCAGCGCGCTCACCGCTGCGTACGGCTCCTTCCATGTAGCCGTTCCAGATCGAAGCTGTTTCTGTTCCGGCCCAATGAATATGTCCACAGGGCTCGGTTATTATTTTTCCGACACTGGTCCATGCTCCGGGTGGCATGATGGCGGCATAACAGCCGCGACTCCATTCTTCATCCATCCAGCTATGATCGAGGTATTGCGTAGGATGCGCGGCTTCCTCACCCAAAAAATTGGTGAAGCACTTCAGCACTTCGCGTTTTCGTACTTCGGGTGAAAGTTCATTAAGCGCTTTTGCCTGGTTAGCCAGGGAGAAACCCATCAGTACGCCAATGTTTCCAGCGGCTGGTGAGTTGTCAAACGTAACTGAAATATATCCTTCGTTGGTGGCACATAAACCATTGAGGCCGCGGTTTCTCCAAAAGGGTTTAGGATATAGGGCATAACACTTCAGCACCGAACCCATGAACGTGCGCTGCATGAGTTGATCACGCTGTGCGGGAAGCGAGCGGTTGTAGTGGATGCGGCCGGCCAGTGTTGGTGGAATAGCCAGAATTAATTTTTTTGATTCGATGAAAAAATTATCTCCACGCACCGAAATTTTTTCATCATCCTGTTCGATGCTTTTCACCGCGTGATTCAGTTGAAGATTTTCTTTTAGTTCATCGGCTATTTTATTGGCCAGTACCTGTGCACCTCCTTTAATCCGGTCTTGCTGGGCTCCATCGTGAATGTTCATCAAGGTGTCGAAATCGCGCCCTGACTTAGTATAGAACAAGGCATGCAGCATGGAAATCTCCGCAGGGTTAACTGCGAAGATAGCTTCTGCGGCAATTTGAAAAAATAGGCGTGCGTTCTTCGATCCCATTTGCTTTTCCATCCACGTCATGAGCGTCATGCTGTCCCAGTAGTTGGCATCGGGACTGAGCCAGGGTTTCTCCAGGTTGATTTGCCGCGAGAGCTTGTTTATTTTCCTGATGGCAGCATCCAGACTAAATAATGTATAAACGGGCAGGGGAGGAATAATTCCTTTGTATGCTTTGAGTTTTCCATTGAAACGCATCAGACTTTTTCCTGCATCGTATGTATGAAAGGTTTCGAGGTTATAATCTTTCAACAGGGCATACATGCGGTCTTGTGATGGTCCAACCCATTGCCCACCCAAGTCAACATAGTTTCCATCTTCCAGTGTTTTGGTGTAGATGCGACCACCAACACGATCACGAGCTTCCAGCACGAGAATATTTTTTCCGGCTTCTTTTAATTTTTTGGCAGCACTCAGGCCTGCGTATCCTGCACCAACAATGATAACATCGTAAAGCATGAAGTTGATTTAAGATGAAGATGGAACCATTACACTTAATCCCAAACCGTGAGTATTTTTATTTCATTCGATTCGGGACTTGCCCAGGTATTAAATGCTGTTGGAATGGCGGTGTAGTTTTCTCGTTTTGTAATGTAGGCTTCCGCATTAAATTTCTTTTCCCGCAAAACCTTCATCACAAACATAAAATCTTCGGGTGTTGCATTCCGACAGCACAGCAAACTCGTTTCTTTGGCGTGTATAGTCGGATGATGAAATGCAAGTTCACCTTTAAATAAACCAACCAAAACAAGATTACCACCATGACGCATGTAGTCCGTACCGCTTTGCATGGCAAGCTTGTTTCCTGTGGCATCGAATACCGTGTGCGCCAGTTCCCCCTTCGTAAATTCTTTCAATTGGTCAAACGGTGATTCTGTCGGGTTAAGAACGAAATCTGCACCAAAACTTTTACGGGCTTTTTGTAGCCGTTCGTTGTTCACATCCAGGGCGATAACAGTGGCACCAATATACTTGGCGAGTTGAATAATTCCCATACCAATGGGACCGCAGCCCATCACCACAACCAGGTCACCGCGTTTTGTTTGTGCCCTGCGAAGGGCATGCGCTCCGATGGCGAGTGGTTCTACAATAGCTATTTCATCAAGGGTCATGTCGTTGGCCCGAAGTAACAGTCGGTTAGGCACTGTAATATATTCCTGCATACCTCCATCAGTGTGTACGCCCATCACCTTCATGCGCTGGCAGCAATTTGATTTACCCGCTGTGCAGGCTGCACACTCTTCACAATTCATGTACGGAATAATCACTACCTGATCACCTTTTTTTATGCCTGATGCGGTATCATCTATATCAATGACAGTCGTTGCCAGTTCATGGCCCAACACACGTGGGTATACAAAGTAAGGTTGATTGCCTTTAAAGGCATGCAAATCAGTTCCACAAATTCCAACACGGTTAACTTTCAGCAGTGCAGAAGCGGCCGTGTGAACCGGTTTATCTTTATTGCCAAGGGCGAGTTGATTTGGGTTTTCGCACGAAATGTATTTCATGCCTGAATATAGCTAACACGGACAAGATGAATGGAAAACTTATTGAATAAAAAAGGAGAAGGCTTTCACCTTCTCCTTTTTATTCAGTTCTCAATGCGTTAGTTGACTTTGATCAATTCCACTTCAAAAATCAATGTTGCAAAGGGAGGGATCACGCCACCGGCACCTTGCTCACCATAGCCCAGTTCATGCGGTATGTATAAAATCCATTTATCACCCTCGTGCATTAACTGAAGCGCTTCTGTCCATCCGGGTATTACCTGATTCACTCCGAACGTTGCCGGCTCGCCTCGTGTAACGGAATTATCAAACTCACTGCCATCGGTAAGTTTTCCAATATAGTGCACAGTCACATTATCCGAAGCTAAGGGAGCTTTGCCTTTTCCGGAAGTAATAACCTTATACTGAAGTCCACTCGCAGTGACTTGTACGCCTTCGTTTGTTTTATTTTTATCTAAGAAGGCCTGACTTTCAGCCTTCACTTTTACACTCTTTTTATCCATATTTTCCTGTATATATTGTTGTACAATCGTTGAGCATTCCTGCTGATCCATTTTTAAAGGCTTGCCTTGAAAAACATCTTTAATGCCAACCGCTAGTATATCGAGGTTAAGTGAATCGCCAGCCTGTTGTTTCAGGTTGGAGGCAATCAGTACCCCCAGTCCGTAGCTTGCCTGTTGGTGAGGATTATTGACGTCAACCTGAATATCTTTGGCTTTTTTCAATTCAATAACCTGCGATTTTAACCGGTTTACTTCTGCTTGCAGCTCTTTTTTTGACTGTGCCAGTCCAATTGAGCTGATGAGCAGGGCGGCACATAATGTTACTATTCTCATGTTTATTTTTTTAGAAGTGCAAAGAAAACGAAAATAGAAGGTAAATAATACAGTAATTCTAATTTTGCCTGCTTTTAGTATGAGTGGGGTAACTGCGCTATTTTAGGGCATTAATCTGCGTTATTATGAAAGCTTATATTATTGTTGATGTTACCATTACCGACCCTACGTTATACGAGGAGTACAAGAAGCACACGCTGGCATCGCTTCAGCCTTTTCAGGGAAAATTTATTGTACGCGGGGGAACTGCAGAGACATTAGAGGGGGACTGGCGTCCCGGCCGTATAGTTGTGCTGGAGTTCCCATCAATGGAAAAGGCAAAAGCATGGTGGGCATCTCCCGGGTATGCACCCGCAAAGGCCATCCGGCAGGCTGCTTCCATTACGCGCATGATCGTGGTAGAAGGATTTGAATAGCCGAGGAGGAGATCCGTTACTGTTTTTTTATCAGATTATATTCCGTTACTACCCGAAGAATTTCTGCTACACCCCATGCCTGTGCCGGGCACCCGTGTGGTGCATGCGGATATTCGCCATCAAATATTTCTGATACGGAGCCAACACAGGCTTCATCCAAATGTTCGAGGAAATTGGTTATGATTTTTGAAGCCATTGTTTTCCCTTTTCCTTCGCTGATCAACATTAGCGCATCGATGTACGGGCCCAATAAAAAACTCCACACCGTGCCCTGGTGGTATGCACCGTCACGACTCCGTACATCACCACCATAAACCGGGCGATAGTCCGGGTGGGTGGGTGAAAGACTCCGTAAACCTTTTGGCGTGAAGAGATGGTTTTCAACAGCATCAAAAACTTGTTTCGCGCGGTCTTTCGTTAAAAGCGGAAACGGCAGACTGACAGCATAAATCTGGTTCGGCCGCAAGTCGTCATTTTTATAATCCCCATCAATGTAATCGTAGAGGTATTGTTTATCGGAAATCCAGAATTGTGTGTTAAAACTTTCTTTCACCCTGACGGCTTCAGCACGAAATACAGCAGCAGCTTCTGCGCTGCCTGTTTCTACTGTTAGAAACTCCATGATGCAAAGCGCATTGTACCAGAGCGCGTTTATCTCCACGGCTTTTCCGCTTCGCGGAGTTACTACCCAATCGCCAACCTTGGCATCCATCCACGTGAGTTGCACACCATCTTGTCCGCCATACAGCAAGCCGTCATCCGGGTCAACTTTAATGTTGTAGCGTGTTCCTTTGTGATGCCATTGGATTATCTTTTTCAGTATCGGCAAAAGCTTAGCGATGAATTTTTTATCTTTTGTTTCTTTGTAATACTTGTAGACGGACTGGAAGAACCAGAGCGTGGCATCAATGGTATTGTACTCCGGAGTTTCACCTTCATCCGGAAAACGGTTGGGTAACATACCTTCGCTGATGTTTGCAGCAAAGGCCCTTAGAATTTTTTTAGCATCTTCAAATTTTCCGGTTGCCAGGCAAAGCCCGGGGAGGGCTATCATGGTATCTCTTCCCCAATCGGAGAACCACGGATATCCGGCAATGATGGATTTGTATTTTCCACGTGTAACGATGAACTGATCGGCTGCCAGCACCAGGCGTTTGATGGATTCGTTCCATGAATAGGATTGTACGAGTGCTTCTCTTCTTTTCTTTTCATCTAAAAGAAGTTTTCGAGCATCCCGTTCAGACGGATCTTCCGTGGAGATGATGATACCCAGTGTACTCCCTTTTTTCAGTTCAATTGAAAATTTTCCGTGCGTATACAAATCCTCTGTGAAGTCTAATCCACGGTATTGTTCAACAGCAAATTCAAAATTGAAATACCAGCCTTGTTGCTCAGTGAATGTTGATTCGGGCACTGTGATAAACAATTCAGGGCTGCCCAGGTAATTTAACGTCCGGAAGTTACCTTCTGAAAAAAGGTAGAGCGAACTCATGCTGTCATTCGCATGCGTAGTGTGGTGAAAGTCTTTACAGGAATAGAGGGGCAAGAGTTCGAGTGTGAATTTTTTGGGAGCGGAGAGAACTTCATACCAAATCACTGTAGTGTTTTCGTTGTGAATAGAGGCAATTGTTTTTCGAAGGGTGATCGAGCCGGCCTGGTAGGTAAATTCCGGAAACAGTTCACGATTAAAACTTTTCAGATGTTGAAAGCCCTGCGGGTGAACAACACCCGGATATTGGTTGGCACTAAGTTCAAAAACTTCATCACCCATTCGAATGGTTTCCTCGAGTTTTGAAAGCATTACCCTTCTGCCCACTGGTGGTTGTGTAGCCGCTACGAGCAGTCCATGATAGCGCCTGGTGTTCGTCCCGGATACTGTACCGCTGGCATAGCCACCTATTCCATTTGTTTCAAGCCACTCCAGTGAGCTGGTGTGCTGAAAGTCATGGAGCTGTGATGGATTGAGTGTAGGTTTCATAGTAATATCATTTTAATTCGGCCAACTGTTTTGTATTCTATTTATTCCTCGGTTGAATCAGCTTGGCTACAAGACCGGTCCAGCCGGTTTGGTGTGATGCCCCCACGCCTCGGCCATTGTCGCCATGGAAGTACTCGTAGAATAAAATATGATCACGAAAATGTTCATCGTGTTGGAATTTTTCATAATGCCCAAAAACGGGTCGTTTTCCGCTTGGATCTTTTTTGAAGATGTTGATGAGGCGTTGCGAAAGTTCATTCGCAATTTCTTTGAGTGTTTTCATATTACCTGATCCGGTTGGATGTTCCAGTTTGAAGTCTGCTCCGTAGTAATGATGAAAACGCTGCAGCGATTCTATCAATAAATAGTTTACCGGAAACCAGATGGGTCCGCGCCAGTTTGAGTTACCGCCAAAAATGCGTGTTTCACTTTCACCCGGTGCATACTTCACACTAAACTCAGCGCCATTGACATGAAAGCGATAGGGATTGTCAAGATGCTGCCGCGATAGGGCACGTACACCGTATTCAGATAAAAACTCGGTTTCATCCAGCATTCTTTTTAATAATCGTTTCATGCGATGACCGCGCAACAAGGAAAGTAGGTGGCGTTGATTTTTTCCTTTTTCGCCCCACCGCGAAATCAGGTTGGCCAGGTCAGGGCGGTTTTCTAAAAACCATTGGAGGCGTTCGGTAAACTCCGGCATAGTGTCAAACACTTCCTGATCGAGTACTTCTACGGCAAATAGGGGAATCAGCCCAACCATGGAGCGCACTTTCATTTTAATACGCTGGTCATCGGCTGTATGGAGTACATCGTAAAAGAATTCATCTTCTTCATCCCATAAATTAATACCACCGTTTCCGCCAATATTGGCCATGGCGCCAGCGATGTATAAAAAGTGCTCGAAGAATTTTGTTGCCAGGCTTTGGTAGGTTGGATTTTCTTTAGCCAACTCCAGCGACATGCGCAACATGTTGAGGGTGAACATCGCCATCCAGCTGGTGCCATCCGATTGCTCAATGTGTCCTCCGGTAGGCAGGTGGGCACTTCTGTCGAACACACCAATATTATCCATACCCAGAAAGCCTCCCTGAAAAATATTATTTCCGTTGTTGTCTTTTTTATTTACCCACCAGGTGAAGTTGAGCAATAACTTATGAAATATTTCCTCCAGAAATTTGCGGTCGCCCTTGCCCTGAAGTTTTTTGTCGATTTTATAAATTCGCCACGTAGCCCATCCGTGAACGGGCGGGTTAACATCACCGAAGGCCCACTCGTATGCCGGCAACTGTCCGTTGGGGTGCATGTACCATTCTTTGGTGAGTAGCAACATCTGGTGCTTGGCAAATTCCGGATCAACCATGGCAATGGGTATCGCATGAAAGGCAAGATCCCATGCCGCATACCAGGGATATTCCCACTTATCGGGCATGGAAATAATATCGGCATTGTGGAGGTGCATCCATTCATGATTGCGACCTTTCTTTCGTTCGGGTGGTGGAGGAGGCTGAGCCGGATCGCCCTTCAGCCATTTTGATACTTCGTAATAAAAGAACTGTTTGCTCCACAACATACCGGCAATGGCTTGCCGCTGAATTTCTTTTTCATCCGTATCGGAAATATTTCTTTGGAGATCGCTGTAAAATTCATCGGCATCGCTGAGGCGGGCCTTGAAAATGGATGTAAACGTTTTAAAAGCATCGGGTTGAAATTTTTTACTCAACCGAAGCTTTACGGTTTTTGATTTTCCTGACGGAATGGTAAGGTCATAATTGAAGGCAGCTTTTGTGCCTTTGGGAATCGCATTAATGGCCAGGTGGTCGCCATGGATGAGGTAATTGTTAATGCCATCTTTAAACGTACCTTCCTTTTCAAACTGATAAAGCCGTTCGGTGTTGGTTTCATTTTCGCAAAAAAGAGCTTCCGGTTTACCCTCGGCCATGAGGTAGTAGCTACCAATTTTTTGATGACTGATTTTGATGCACCCATCCTCATCGCGATACAGTTCGGGCTTGGTATCATCATATCCCCAGGCCCAGGTATTCCTGAACCAGATTTGTGGTAACACGTGAAGCGAGGCTTCTTCCGGCCCACGATTGTGGACGGAAATTTTGATCAGCATATCTTCGTCATCCGCTTTGGCGTATTCAATCACTACATCGAAGTAACGATTGTTGTTGAAGATACCGGTATCGAGGAGTTCATACTCCTGATCAAGCTTTCCTCTTTTTTTATTTTCTTCTACCAGCAGCGCATAGGGAAATTCTGCATGCGGATATTTGTACAGCATTTTCATGTAGGCATGGGTAGGAAGACTATCCAGATAATAGTAGAGTTCCTTACAATCTTCAGCGTGATTGCCCTCATTGCCCGTTAAGCCAAACAGCCGTTCTTTAATGATCGGATCTTTTTTATTCCACAATCCTATTGCAAAACATAAAAATTGCTGGTCGTCACAAATACCCCCAATGCCTTCTTCACCCCAGCGATATGCGCGACTGCGAGCTGCATCATGCGAAATATACTCCCACGCGTTGCCGTGTGCGCTATAGTCTTCCCGAACTGTTCCCCATTGACGTTCGGTGAGGTAGGGACCAAACTTGCGCCATTTTTTTACCTTATCACGGTCTTCAATCAGTCGTTGTTTTTCTGCGGTCATAGTTCATCCATTACATGCTTATATCGGCAAGGAGGTCCGTGTGATTGCGAGGGAATTTACTAAAAATCGAGGGTAATCACCGGTGTTGTTCTGTGGTGATGACGCATTTTTTCAAAAAATTATCCGATTTAGTGAGTTAAATTAAGGGGTAGGTCTCTTTGTTACAATAGCCCGTTCCTTTTGTATTGCGGACAGGTTGACTTTCAGTATATAATGGTCTTACTTGAAACGTTCAAATATGAGTTTAACCCGTCTTACTATCAATGAAGGAACGTTATGGAGTAGCGTAAAGCAAGGCGATCGGGCAGCTTTTGAAATGCTTTACAAGATATTCTTTAAACCCTTGTACAACTATGGTCGCAAAGTTTGCAGTAATGCTACGTTGGTAGAAGACTCCATTCATGATCTATTTCTGGACTTGTGGCGCTACAGGGAAAACCTATCGGCTACTAGTTCAATAAAATTTTATCTCTTTCGGGCACTCAGACGAAAGATTGTAAAGAATGGAGAAAAAGATGAACAGGCATCTGTTTTTAGTTTTAACCAGGAAGATTTTTTCAGCAAGAAAACAGTTTCGCATGAGGAAGATATGATAGCGTTAGAATCTCAAAATGACCAGGTAAGAACCCTAAAGCGACATTTGAATAATTTATCGCCCCGGCAATATGAATCCTTGATACTCCGGTTTTATGATGACTTCTCCTATTCCGAAATAGGCTCAATCCTAAATGTGAATGAACAGTCGGCCCGAAACCTGGTACAACGGGGGTTAGAGCAATTACGAAACCTTTCAAAAATTGTGTTCTCGTTGTTATTCTTTGTGATATTGTTTTTTAGGTGAACATGAGTTAAAAACCAGAAATCAGTCTTTTGTAAAATAGTAAAGCGGAAAAAACGATAGATGAAAGATTATTTGAATTTTAATGCACTGGAGCTGGCCCAGGATGATCAGTTTTTAAAATGGGTTAAGCATCCAGGTCAGTATCCTGAAATCGACCTGTTTTGGCAAACGTGGCGCGAAGTTCATCCTGAAAAAGAGTATGAAATTTCGGAAGCCATGAATCTCATCCAGGCGATATCGAGGGAAGGTGAATTTCAGGGAGTTGAGAAGTTAGAGGTTGTAGTATGGGAGAAGCTACAGCGCTCGATAGACCAGTATGAAAAGCCAGCTACTGACCGGGTTTTATATTTTACGCCATTCAAAATAGCAGCTTCTCTGCTTATTATGGCGGCATTATCTGCTGGTGTATGGTGGATTTTGAAATCATCCTCAAACACCAAACAATCGCCCATTGCTGAAACCAATTTTATAAAGGAAATTAATAATGGATCGCAACCAAAAACTATTGTATTGGGTGATGGTACCATTATACACCTTGAGCCGCGTAGTTCCCTCTTTTATCCCGAGGTTTTTGCCGATGGGTACCGTGAGGTTAAGCTCAATGGAGAAGCATTTTTTGATGTAGCCCGCGATCCGCAGAAACCCTTTGTTGTACATGCCGGCCAATTGGTTACCAAAGTGCTCGGCACCAGTTTTACCATTCGGGCTTTTCAGGATGAAAAGAAAGTGTTGGTTAAAGTTAGAAGCGGAAAGGTTTCAGTGTCTAAAGAACCAGATGGAAAAAATAGGGGCAGCCTCGGCAATGACCCTATGAATGGTGTACTCCTAAGTCCAAATCAGCAGGTAATTTATGCCCTCGATGATGCACGCCTGGTGAAGTCATTGGTCGAAAATCCTATACTATTAAATCCTTCACCGAACCAGCGATTTGAGTTTAAGAACACACCGCTCAGTGAAGTCTTTACTATACTTGAAGAAGCCTATGGAATTGAGATTTTATATGATAAGGAAGTAATGGCTGATTGCGCCTTGAATGCTTCATTAATCAATATGTCTTTGTTTGATAAAATGCGCCTGATCTGTAAAGGAGCGAATGCACAGTATGAGATTTTGGATTCGCACATTGTTATTACCGGTAAAGGCTGTAAGTAGTGATATGATTTTACCTACACAAATGATGATGGTATGATAACATAAATACTAAAAAATAAACCGGTGATGTTCCACCATCACCGGTTTTAGCCTCCCTGATTGTCGGTTCCATTAGTAAATGGCAGGGAGTTGTTTGCCTCTTAAGTAACACTTTCAAGACTAACCTTCGAATTTATGAAAAAATGCGTACATGAAAAATTCATGTTCATGGTGAAAGTTTCGATTATCCAGCTGGTGATTATTGGTGCCGTGCTTTCGCTGGCACATGCCGGGAATGTGTCTGGTCAGGAGATTCTGGATAAAAGAATCAGCGTACAATTTAAAAATACACCACTTCGCGTGGTATTGGAGAAGATCGAGAAAACAGCCGATGTACGTTTTTTATTTTACTCGCAGGTTGTTCCGGAAAATGACAAAATCACAATTCAGTTCCGCCAGGAATCACTCCGCGTTATCTTAGATAGGATATTACTTTCCAGAAAAGTAAAATACGAAGCCGATGGAGATCAGATTATTCTCACACGACAAAATTCTTCTGAAGGAAGTTCACAAAGCAAGGTGCAGGATGAGTTGGACCACCGACACCATGTAGCGGGTCAGGTTTATGGACAAGTGCTGGATGAGTTCAACCAACCTTTACCCGGAGTAAATGTGCTCGTGAAGGGAACAACCAATGGAACGACTACAGATGTGGAGGGTAAATTTTCATTGAACAATGTAGATAAGCAGACTACGCTGGTGTTTTCCTTCATCGGATATATTTCAAAAGAAGTACTTGTGGGTGACATGGCTGAGATCAATATTTCGTTGACACCGGATATTGCTACACTAAGTGAAGTGGTTGTGGTTGGATATGGCACACAAAAAAAATCAGACATCATCAGCTCCATATCGAGTGTTGATGGAAGCGACCTGAACATTCGGGCAACAGCCAATTTTGAATCGGGCCTTCAGGGACTTGCAGCGGGTGTTTCAGTTCAATCGCAAAGCGGCACGCCAGGCGCACCGGTTAAGGTTTTGATTCGGGGTACCAACTCCATCAATCTCAGCACCGATCCGCTTTATATTATTGACGGCATGCCCATCTCGGTTAGCGCATCAGGGCTTGGAAGTTCAAATCTAAGTCCGATGGCATTGATTAATCAAAATGATATTGAGAGCATTCAAATCCTAAAGGATGCTGCGGCTACAGCTATTTATGGTTCACGTGGATCAAATGGTGTAATTATCGTTACCACAAAAAGTGGTAAGAAGGGTGATGGCTCCATTCAGTTTAATTATTCTACCGGAGTTTCCAATTTAACGCGCACGCCTGAAGATGTTGGTTTCGCTAATACCAAGGAGTGGTTCCAGATCATGGACAAGGCCTACCTGAATTCTTCTGGCGACACTGAAGATTTTGACATGATGGAATACTATAACAATGTTCCTATGGCCAATATTCCGTTGGCGTCTCCTAAACTAACACGCGAGCAAGCAGAGGCCATTAATACAAATTGGTACGATGAATTGTTTCGGGTGGGCACGTTTCAAAACTTTAATCTTTCTGCTTCACAGGGTACGGAGAATACATCCTTTTATATTTCCAGCAATTACCGCAAAGATAATGGTGTTCAGAATTTCAATTCGCTTGATCGGTTTACAATCCGAACGAACCTGGACTTCAATCCTTCCAAGAATCTATCCATTGGTACAAAGCTAACGTTTGGCTATACGAAGAATGATCAGCGGGCCAGTGGAATAACCAGCATTTCCGTTGATGCATTGCCGTGGCTCCCCATCTATGAACTGGATAACCCTAATCGGTATTACAATGCCTATACACAATCTAATGCATTGGCGGTACGTGATCCGGAAAATTTATTGGATCGTGTAGAGCAATACCGCGGATTAGGTGGTGTATCACTCAATTATCGGATACCCGCGATACAGGGTTTATCCTTGCGCACTGAACTTAGTGGAGATGTTTTACAAAGCAACCGTGTGGTTTGGCAAAGTGGAGACATCCGGGCGGATGCAACGAATACAAAATCCCAGTCAGCAGCCTCAGAAGAATCCATTACCTACACGGGTATGAACTATAATTTGTACGGCTCCTATGATAGGACTTTTAATAATCATTCGATAAATCTGGTAGGAGGGGCGGAGGCTACGCGCTCGTACCAATACATTCGTGCCATTTCCGGAACCGGACTAACCGGTAAGTATCAGGAAATCGGCTCACCTACAAACCTTATTTCTATTCGGGGTCAAAAAGAATACGAGCGCTACCTGCTTGGTTTTTTTGGTCGGGCAAATTATAAATTTAAAGATCGTTACCTGGCTGGTGTTAGTATAAGACGGGATGGAAGTTCAGTGTTTACATCCGAGAACCGGTGGGGAACATTTGTTGCTGTTTCGGGCGGTTGGATAATTTCAGAGGAAAATTTTATGTCTTTTCTGAATGGAAACACGTTCCTGAAACTTCGTGGTAGTTATGGAGAGACGGGTAATCAGAGTATTCCGGAAAACTTGAATGTTGTGCAATACAATAAAAATCCTGTCGTGTATGGAAGCAAAGATATCAAAGGAGTTAACGGAACTGTTCCGATTAACATCGCAGTAACAAACCTTCAGTGGGAGTCTACTAAAAGCAGCGACATCGGATTGGATTTTGGACTTTTCAGCAATCGATTGAATGGATCACTGGCCTATTACCATCGCTTTGTCGATGGTATGTTATTACAGGCCGGATTGCCCTACTCGGCTGGTGTATCTTCCATGTACGATCTCCAACTTGGGCAGGGAAGTTATGATAAGCTCAGCACGATCTGGGGGAATTTTGGTGACATGGTTAACTCAGGCGTAGAGCTTGAATTGCATGCGTTGAACTACGATAAGAAGGGTTTTAAATGGACAACCGATTTCAACATTGGCTTTAACCAGAATGTTATTAAAAAGCTTACGGCTGACATCGATCAATCCGGAGGTGGACTCGAAAATATTTATCAGAATACCATATCCCGCAAAGGCGACAGACGTGCTGTATGGTACATAGCTGATTATGCAGGGGTTGATCCCGCCAGTGGTGTGCCACTCATTTATGCGAGAGATCAAAGTGCCTTTGAGGTTGACGGCTCCACGCAGCGTTTAAAAAATGGTGTTGGGGAAGACATTCTTCTTCCCGCTACCATTACCAATATTCGCGCTAACCGGTTTTATCAGAATGGAAAATCGGGTGACCCCAAATACCAGGGTGGTATCACCAATACCCTTCAATACAGAGGTTTTGATTTTAGCTTCTTATTCGTCTTTTCAGGCGGAAATTATATTCTCGACTACGACCGCCAGCAAGCCACCATCGTTAACCCCACACATGCTATTCTCAAAGAAGTTTATGATCAATCGTGGCAGGCACCTGGCGATGAAGCCAAATATCCGCAACTGCGCTCACGCTTCACCTATCGGTATAAGGGGCAGGATATCAGCGGCTTTTCTGGTTCTGAGTCCTATCACAACGGGCACCTCTACAAGGCAGATTTTATCCGGTTGCGAAATGTAATGCTTGGGTATGCGCTTCCTCCTTCTGTGTTGGGAAAAATGAAACTTAAATCCGCCCGGCTTTACATTGCTGCAACAAATTTATTGACGTTCACAAAGTATCCCGGATTTGACCCGGAAAGTGCCGGAGCAGCATATACGCCAGGGTTTGTGTATTACTCAAATGCTATACCGCAACTGATAACATTTACAGTTGGTGCAGATATTAAATTTTAGGTAATCAAAAAAAGATTTGCAATGAAGACAATTAAATATACTAGCGTGATGATGATGGTGTTGCTGTTTGGCAGTTGTTCTGATTTTTTTGATATCGACAGACCACCACAAGTGCCCTGGACAACCCTGGAAGAATTTGAGCGCGCTCCCATTGGCGCGTATGCTGGAATATTTTCCGGCCATGAGTGGAATATGGCCTGGGTGAATGAGCGGATTCTAAAATCCAGCATGGGTGACGATGTGGGATTTGTAACAGATCCGACTTATGGTTACTTGCGCAATTCCAAAGAATTTAACGTTTACACGGAGCGTAACTTTGTTCAGTTATACCGGGTGATTGCTACGGCCAATGATGCGCTGGAGTTTGTCCAAAAAAATGGTAACAATCCGTTCCCTTCAGCATCGGCTGATGATGTTACGAACAGTATCAACCGCATCATTGGTGAGTTGCATTTTGTTCGGGCGTATGCCTATTACATTCTTCAAACAACGTTTGGGCACACTATTATTCCCGGTGGGGATAACACTACACTTGATTTACCCATGCCCACTGCCTATGCCAAATCTGCGCAAGAGGCACGTAATCCGGTGATCGGCTCAACACAGCAGATTTATGATCAGATTGTTCGTGATTTACGTAAAGCAAAGGATTTACTGCCAGAGAGCTTTGATGCCACTAAACACCATCCTTCCTATGAAGTTAGGGCGAATCGCTTTGCGGCTTCGGCCATGCTGATGCGTACCTACATGCAAAAGGGAAAGTATGATAGCGCTATGCTGGAATGCAATTTTATCATCAACCAGAACAACGGGGCATACGATTTAAGTGAAGAGCCCATTGAAGCCTTTAACAAGAGCTCAATTGATCGGGGCAGAGAAGTTATTTTTTACGCCCCATTCTTTGATGATAATCTGCCTCCACCCAATCATATTTCAGTTGTGAACCACACCTGGAACAACAGTCCTACACCATGGGTTGAAACATACATGAGTTTTGTTACCGTACAGCGATTGAATTGGATGAACGATCCGAAAACTGATACTACATTGAACCAGACCGCCAAACGTGATAAACGCTTTACACAATTGATCAAAGTACGTTATCCTGAAAACAAGCACCTGCCCAATCAGGCATTTGATACACGTACTCCTATAAAAAATTACACAACCTTATTCAGCAATAAGTATTACCGTGGTTCGAAAGGTGTTCGCACCAACGTGCCGCTTATTCGATTGGCAGAAATTTATTTGACACGCGCATGGCTCCGTTTCCGCGCAGGTGATCCATCCGGTGCGGCAGATGATTTGAATGTGGTCCGGGCGCGCGCCTGGGATTCAGTTGTAGCCGGTGCTTCCTATACGCCACTAACGGCAGGTACCATTACCGAAGACATCATTAACGATGAACGTCTGGTTGAACTTTTTAATGAAGGTGACCGCACGGATTACCTGCGCGGCATTAAAGTTCCCATTCCCAATGGCGATCGTGGTGCAGGCAGTGATCCCTATACCAGCGAGAATTTTGTATGGGCTATTCCAGCACTGGAAGTCAACTTTAATGATAAGTTGTAAACCGTAAAAATTATTGTAAGCATCACCATCGAATGGAAATCCAGGTAGGCATACGTGAGGTAGTATTGATTGCATGGCTTTGGATATTTTTTTCTTTGTCGGGTTGCGATGACGATGTTCCCGTAGGTGTTTTTAATCAAGTTACGCCTGTGGCTGATGCAACAGGCGTTTCGATTACACCGGCTTTTTCATGGAATGATGCCACGGGTGCAGATTCGTATCATCTTTTACTATCCCGCAAGGATGACTTCAGTACGATTGAAATTGAAAAAAGTGGATTGGAGGAGACCCGGTATACACTTACCGAGCCGTTGGCAAAAGGGTATCGGTATTATTGGAAAGTGATAGCACGAAATGCTGATCATGAACGCATAGCCGAGAATGCAGGATTATCCTTTCGGGTTTTAGCCGATCAGGTGCAACCATCACCCTTGATTAGCAATTACTATGTTTCGCCTGCAGGTGAAGATAATCCCGACAGGGGTAGTATTGAAAAACCTTTCAAGACATTGGCGTATGCCGCGACTCAGGTTCCGGCAGACGAGAATGATACAATAGTTTTACTGGCAGGAACTTTCATCGAAACGGAGCCTGCTGTTATACCGTTGGGAGTAAATGTAACCGGTGCAGGTCAGGATAAAACTATTTTGTCTTCTACGGGAGTAGCCATACCCCGTGATGTAGATCCGAAGTCCTCTCAATATAAATTTTGGTATGACGGAAGTCTGATTCAACTTGTTTCCCCCCATCGAAGCAGTCCACGCAACAACAACAGTCCTGCTCTTCCTCCAGCCAATGGTAATCAGGTGATCAGCAACTTAACCATTGATGGCAATACCAAATCCCTGAAGGCAGGGGTTTGGGTTGAGAATCGTAGCAACGTAGAACTTCATCATCTTACGTTTAAAAACCTGGCACAACGGGGCGCAGTGGTGGCGGGTGGTAACAAGAATTGGTTTGTTTATCCGGAGTATTACCTAAAGGACATCCGCATTCACGATTGTGTTTTTATAAACTCCGGAAAAGACCTGCCGGATGAATCGTTGGGAAATCTGAACATTGCCCAACTGGATGGTGCAGAGATTTACAACATTACCATTCAGGATAATGAAGGGTACGGCATAAAATTTATTTATGATGGCTATTTTAAAAATACGAAGATTCACGATTGCACCATTTCACTGAATGAGTCGGATGCTAAATGGGGTGAAGACATTGCCATTGAACTTTGGAACATCGGGCCAGGAAATGAGATTTACAGAATCAATTGCAACACATGGTTGTCGTTGGTGAATCATCCTGAAATTTTTGGTTCGCCAAACGGAACGGAAAATATGCACGTGCGTGAAGTGAAAATTATTGATCAGGATGGCAATAGCAATAAAGAGGCTGTGGAGATTGGTGCCCCCGGCATTGAAGTGAGTCATTCCTATATTGAGAATAAAGGTTTTGGCATGGCCATTTGGGACATGGGCCGAAAAAATATCACCATTCGCAACACTATTTTTTATAACACAACGCAAAAGGAAAACTGGGCAAGCGGTGCAGCGATTTATATTGACAATAGCAGGTCATGGATGTTTCAGGATATTCATATTTATAACAATGTTTTTGATACGCATAAAGTGGCCATCAAAGCAACGTTTACCGGAGCAGGAATATCCAATGTTCAAATCAAGAATAATGCTTTTCTGAATGTCGGCCAATCTGAACTCGAAGCAATGGGCAGTACTATTTCTTTTTTTAATAACCTGAAATTCAAAGAAGGTAGCGCAACCTGGTCAACTTCTGGAACCACCGCGTTGGGGGATAATGTTATTGGAGCTCCTCTTTTCAACAATACCGGTAGCCGGTGGGATACGTTCTACAGGCCTTCGACCATTAATAGTTTTGTTGTGGACAAAGGGATAAATGTTGGTCTTCCTTTTTCAGGAAGTGCTCCGGATATAGGAGCTTTTGAGTTCTAACAATCACGTTATGCCTGGTCATTCATTTTAGAGGACCAGAAAAATGTATCCTGCTTCAGCTGGATAGCCCTATCAAAAAAAGAAAAAAAAGATTTCATGGGGTGAGTTAAATCACGCCTCCGTGTGCTTTTGGTAAGTATGAAAACGATTGAACCGGCTGGATTAATCGTTTCGTTGATTATTAAACTATTCTAAAACGCTTAACAATTTTATGTATGCAAAAAATGTATAACAAGCTTATCCTCCGGGCAGGAGCATTGTTCGTGCTGGGTGCCATCACACTGGCGGTAGTATCGTGTAAAGATGATGAAGATGAAGCAAAAGTTAATAAGCCTGATTTTGAGGCTGCTGTAGCGACAACTTACAAAATCACAACACCTACCGGTATTCCGGTTACGTTTACCGATAAATCAGAAAACGTTTCGGCTTATTCCTGGGATTTTGGCGATGGCTCTGATCCGTCAACAGACGCTGCTCCTGTTCATGTTTACAGCTTACCCGGTACGTACACGGTTGAATTAACGACCGCCTCCGCTACGGGAGCAACACCGGCAACGGCAAAAAAATCGCTTGAAGTTGTTGTGACTGATCCAACGCTCTCGCTTCCTAATTTGCTTCAGGGTGGTGATTTAGAAGCAGCCGATGAAGCGAAGTGGACAAAAATTTATTCCGGCCAAAAGGCTGGTGGTGTTTTGACGCATGTTAAAGGTACATTTGGTTCAACAACCAACAAACCTACAGCAGGTGTTGGTGGTGGTTTCAATGCCACGGTGCCCGATGGCATCATCGCGGGTGGAGAAGCAGGATCTATTTACTACCAGGCTGTCACTCTTGCGGCTGGTACCTATAAGTTCTCGGGTAACATTAAGCATGGTGCTGAAACTCCTACAGGTGATGGAAGACAATTCAGAAGTTATTGGTTCGAATTGTATTTGGGTAAAGAAGTGCCTGCAAATGAAGATGGGTATAATCACGATGCCACAGCGGGTCTTACTGGTTTTATTTTCTCAGGTTGGTTGGGTGCGAGTATTCCAGACTACGCTAAACCCTGGCCAGCCACTGACGGATATTTACCTCAGGCAACATGGTGGGTACAGAATCCCGTTGTTGATGGAGTAAGGCTTAAGCCAAGAAAGGCTGCGACTATTGCTGATAGTAATGGTGTGGTTACACTGACTGCCGGTACCTATTACTTTGTATTTAAAATGGGATTTGGTGGCGATGGTGGTTTTGGTCCTAATGGTATTACCATCGATAATTTAAGACTTGTTAAGCTGAATTAATATTCATTTGTTTTGGGTTAATGTGGCGCCAGTGTAGCATCTGGCGCCATTCCTTTTTAAAATTCCATAATCTGAGCATGCCGTTTCGCCTGGTCGTATTTTTTATACTGCTTGTCTTTATTCCTTTTTGGAACCAGGCCCAACAATTTTCAACACACTACACAAATTTGCAAGCGCAACTTGCATCGGGGTGGAATACGTGGAGTTATGGAAGCATGCTATCGCATGTGTTACTGCCGGAAGGAATAACGGTGAACATCAATCTTCGGCAAGCATTTATTGGAACACCGTACGATCCGGATTTTTTTCTGGACAGGGTTACGGTTGATAAGTCTGGTTTGGTTCGCCCCCTGGCCCACACGTTTGATGGATCCTATACAGAACTGCTGATTGAAAACTGGAAAGGAAATTCCATACGTATCCAATCGGCCGCAAAGGAAAAGGAAATTATAATCCTGGTCACACCAGTGAAAAAATCTTCCACACGCTATTATGTTGAACTGGAAACTGGAATGCTTTGGAATCGAGAAGGTCATGTTCAACGGAAAGGACAAAGAATTACGGCAACATTTCCAACGCGTGAATATGTCATTCAATCGACAAGTCTTCCTATTGATGCAGCACATCCCTACACCTCACCGTACCTGATTTTTGAAGGCGACACAACCGTGGCCTTTTATACAGGTGAAAAAAAAACATTGAGTGAGGCAGTGGCCACTATTGAATCGGCAAAAAAGAATTTTGAAAATTACGCTTTGAAATTTGGCAACGGGGCGGAAGCTTTTAAAGGAATACAATCTGTGCTCGGTTGGAATACATTGTATGACGCCAACAAAGACAGAGTAATTACTCCGGTGACACGGGGATGGAATGAAGCCTGGCACGGTTATGTGCTTTTTGAATGGGACACCTACTTTGCTTCATTACTCTTCGCACTTGATAATAAAGCACTCGCCTACAGTAATGCCATCGCGGTTACGAAAGGACAAAAAAATAATGGTCAGGTAGGGTTTATCCAATGGCCGCACGGCACCGCGGGCACACAATCACAACCACCCGTTGGTGCCATGGTATGTTGGATGATCTACGAGAAGTATCAGGAGAAATGGTTTCTCGAAGAGGTCTATACCGAACTATTCGTCTGGAATAAATGGTGGATCGAAAATAGAACGCATGAGGGCCTTCTGACGTGGGGCGCGGGGTGGAAAGGCGCAACGCTTCAAAATATTATGTTGGAATCAGGCTTGGATAATTCACCCATGTATGAGGATGCCGGGGTGATGGAAGTCGGGAACAAAACGTTATTGAATCTGGCTGATGTCGGATTAAATAGTTTATACGTAGCCGATTGCAAGTACCTGGCGAAAATTGCTGCTGCGTTGGGTAAATCGAAAGATGAAGCAGAACTGGTGTCACGTGCAAAAAAAATCAGTAAGCTCACCGCTAATCTTTGGGACAATAAAAACGGGATTTATTTAAATCAATATTTCGAGAGTCATGCGTTCAGCAATCGACTCAGTCCAACGTTATTTTATCCGATGCTCGCGGGTATACCCTCTTCACGACAAGCATCCCGCATGGTACAGGAACATTACTATAATCCAGCGGAATTCTATGGTGATTTTATGCTGCCATCCTGCGCAAAGAATGATAAAAGCTACGACAACGATTATTGGCGTGGCGCCATTTGGGGGCCGATGAATTTCTTAGTGTATATGGGCTTACGCGATTATGACAAAGCCGCGGCTACAACATTAGCCGATAAGTCGTTCAATCTATTTGTGGAGGCGTGGCAAAAGCATCAATACGTTTATGAAAATATCAATTCTGAAAAGGGAATAGCACCGGAGCATAATCGCACCAACAGCGATCCTTTCTATCACTGGGGAGCGCTGATGGGACTCATGCGATTCATCGATGATGGAGAATATTATAAAATGAAATAATATGCGTATAGGAATTCTTTTACTGGTGATGATTTCCAGCTTACCGGGATGCCGGACGGAACGGGTTCAACAACCGGAGTGGTCGTTGGTTTTACACCAACGGGGTAAAGCTGAAATTGAAGTAGTTCAACTTCCTGTCGATTTTTCAAAATCATTTTCAGCTAACCGAAAAATTGATGGCATTGAAATTGATTTTTCACTAACGCCCACCGAGAATTATTCCGTTTTCAAAGCAACAGCTTCAAAAGTATCAGGACCTGCGGAGGTCTATTTAGCGTTGCGCTGTCACTACACCAATCAAGAGCCTTATAATTTTAACGGTCGAGTTGACAGCTCAGAAATTTTTCGCCAAAGTCCACACGATGTCAATGCCTGGATTTCCGAACAAATTGCCAAGCAGGCTGTGCCCGTCATTGCACTGAAGTCAGATTCAGGTTTTGTGGTGGCATTGAATGGTTCACCGGCCTTGTATAATAATTTCACCAGTCAGGCTTTTTATGTTGATCAAAATAGGCTGGAGCTTTCTTCCGGAGATAATGGTAAAACACCCGGATTAAAACCTGACACTGTCAAGCAATTGGATATTGAATACAACACCGATAAAACACAAGTGATGGCACCGGGCAGGATTTTAGCGTATTACCATCCGATTGATTCTACGAAGACGCATGTGTTTGAAGGAATCTTATTTCGGAGCAAAGCAGCCAACCTGAATGGTCTGCGCAAAGATGTAAACCAATTGGCGGCTCATCATTTCTCTGCTGGAAAATACAATGATTATTTTGGTGCGCTCGCGTTCACTACAGCGTACATGAATCTTCGTGTAAATGAAACCGGTAAAAGTAAGTATTGGGTTGTGCCATCGGTTGAATATGGCAATACACAATATGGTCGAGATGCTTTCTGGATATCGACCATGTTAGCCCCGGCCGATGCAGCTGAGTGCATGAGGAATGAACTCGATGTTGTGAATGAATATGCCGAGTATCCGCTATTTGCCATGCTGTGGGCTTACCGGTCGTATCGCGAAAATGGAGCAATCGATACAGCAAAAATTCAGGCGTATGTTGATGCCATCGAAACGCGCGCACGAAACAATTACTTCTACAGTTACCTCGAACGTGATGGAAGGTTGGATTTTCAGTATTGGGGAGATGTGATAGCATTTGAAAAAGATGATGTCATCGCTTACAACCAAGGTCTCTTTGCACTGGCACTGACAGCTGCCCGGGAATTGGGGCTAACGATTCGCAGTAATCCGGAAAAGGCCTTGCGGCAATATCAGAATATGTATAATGCGAAAGAGGGGTTTTATCCGATCAGTAAGAAAAAAAATATTCTTGGACCGGATCCGCTCATTCCTGATTTACTGGCACAACTTTATTTTAATCGTAAACTCCTGGATAGCGAAACTGTAAAAAGTCATTTTAACCGGATGGTAAAATATTCTAAAACTTCATATGGATATAAAGTAGTGGCCACACCTGACGGAGAATATCTACCCTCTGCTGCGTATGATATTCCTAACTATGTGTCGCAGGTCAATCGGGAACACATGCCCGATGGCCGGTACTTTAAAGGTGGCTCTTACTTTTTGTATGATAATTTATTTTTGATTGATGCGTGGCTTCACGGCATAAAAGAGGCTGAAGATGAATTGATCTGGCGAACGTCATTGGATTTTACAATTGGCAATACTACCTATGAATGTTTGAATACAAAAACCGGTGAACCCTGGAAGCCAAATATGGGCTGGAACGTGGCAGTTTACTCCATTTGGAGAAAACTCGTTGATGAGGGTAAGGCCAAAGGAACTTTATTCGATCGCATCGATACGATTTCCACTGCGCCTGGAACGAAACAAAAGGAATAAGAACGACCATTTCGTTTGCTATATTTAGTTTATAAACTCAACACCACCATCACACTATGAGAGCAAGCCTTCGAATAATTTTGCTGATGCTGATTCCCTTTACTGGATTCGCGCAAGCACAAAAGCTACCGTATCAAAATGCATCACTTCCTGTCGAGACGCGTGTGAATGATTTGATTTCAAGGCTTACGCTGGAAGAAAAAATAAATCAACTCTTCAATGAGGCACCCGCTATTCCACGATTGGGTGTTCCAGCGTACAATTGGTGGAACGAATGTCTTCATGGTGTTGCGCGTGCCGGAAAAGCAACAGTATTCCCGCAAGCTATCGGCTTGGCTGCTACATTCGATGAGCCCCTGATGTTTCGGTTAGCAACTGCTATATCCGATGAAGCCCGCGCCAAGCATCATTACTTTCTTCGAAATAACGCGCATGGTATTTATATGGGCTTAACTTTCTGGACACCCAATATTAATATCTTCCGTGATCCGCGATGGGGAAGAGGACAGGAGACTTATGGTGAAGACCCATGGCTTACCGGGCGTATGGCGGTTAACTTTATCAAGGGCCTTCAAGGCGATGATCCAACTTATTTTAAAACTATTGCCACCGCAAAACATTATGCCGTACATAGCGGACCAGAATTTACACGACATGTTGATAATATTTTTGTCAACGACCGCGATTTATATGAGACCTACCTTCCAGCTTTTAGGGCAGCGGTGAAAGAAGCGAATGTTCAGTCGGTGATGTGTGCATACAATCGCTTCCGTGATAAACCTTGCTGTGGTTCGGATGTGCTACTGAGCAACATCCTGCGAAAGGAACTTGGTTTTAGCGGTTATGTTGTTTCGGATTGCGGTGCTATAACAGATTTTTATAAAAGGGGATATCATGAACTAGTCGAAACACCTTCACAAGCCTTGGGCTGGTCGATTTCTACCGGAACGGATTTGAATTGTGAAGAGAGCAAAGCATTTGTTCACAACCTTGACTCAGCGGTTCAGGCGGGTATCATTAATGAAAAGGATGTGAACACATCATTAGCCAGGTTGTTTTCCGCACGCTTTAAACTAGGCATGTTTGATCCGGATGAGCAGGTGCCCTATGCAAAGATTCCAATGTCAGTCGTTGGATCGACCGAACATTTGAGATTGGCGCAGCAGGCTGCTGAGAAATCCTTGGTTTTGCTAAAGAACAATGGCGTTCTTCCATTAAAAAAAGGGACAACGGTTGCACTCATTGGTCCTAATGCAAACAACGTTGCTATCCTGATCGGAAATTATAATGGTGATCCGGTTAATCCGGTAACACCGCTTAAAGGGTTACGCGAGAAGATAGGTGCCAATAATGTGTTCTACACACCGGGTTCTCCTCTTGTACCGGGCGTGTTTACCGATTATGAAGTAGTGCCAGCCAATCATTTTTTTCATCGCGTAAATGGAAAACTGGTTAAAGGATTACAAGCTGATTATTTTTCTGATGTAACATTTCGGGATAAACCTGGTCTATCGCGTGTGGATAGCGATGTTAATTTCAGGTGGGAGAAATCTCCTGTTACCAATGTTTTGGATGAACCCTTCGCTGTGCGCTGGTCCGGTATGTTTATTCCGCAAAAAAGCGGAACATATCGTTTCGGTGGCAACGTCATTGTGAAAATTGACGACAATGTAGTTGGTGATTCCGAAATACAGTTCGAAAAGGGAAAGCAGTATAAATTCGAAGCTACGTTATCGGTTGTAGCATTTTGGTGGAGCAGCAATTATCAACAGCAATTTGCCACGTTAACATGGGTTGAGACATCACGCAATTTGCGGAAGGAAGCATTGGAAGCCGCGAAGAAAGCCGATGTTATTATATTTTGTGGTGGAATATCATCCAATCTGGAAGGTGAAGAAATGAAATTGGAAACGGATGGTTTTGCACATGGCGATCGCACACACATTAATCTTCCCAGCATACAGGAGGATTTGCTGAAGGAACTTCATACAACAGGAAAGCCGATTGTCTACATTAATTTCAGCGGAAGCGCAATAGCCTTAAACTGGGAGGCAGAAAATCTACCCGCTATAGTTCAGGCATTTTATCCAGGTGAGGCAACCGGTACTGCACTCGCGCGCTTGCTGTACGGTGAAGTGAATCCATCAGGTCGTTTACCGATTACATTTTATAAATCAGTTAATGACTTGCCTGACTTTAAAGATTACCGAATGGAAGGTAGAACCTATCGCTACTTTAAAGGAGATGTCTTATATCCGTTTGGGTATGGATTAAGCTATTCAAAATTTGAGTATAAAAACCTGCGAGTGCCCGAATCGGTAGTTACGGGTAACTCTTTAAAAATAGCCGTTGATATAAAGAATACAGGAAACCATGACGGAGAAGAAGTAGCTCAACTTTACGTGGCGAATACATCTACTTCTTTCCCCACATCCATTCGATCGTTAGCAGGCTTCAAACGAGTTTACGTAAAAAAAGGCGAGACTAAAACTTTTGAATTTGAGTTGACACCGTATCAACTTTCTATTATAAATGATTCGTTTAAGCGGGTAGTTACAGCGGGTTCATTTAAAATTTATGTAGGCGGTGGTCAGCCCAACTCTAACATTAGTTTTGTCGAGACTGCCATTTCGGTTACCGGCCCTGATTTCCTGATAGAGTAATCCATTTTAAGGACTACGGTTTCCTTAACTTTTTCATGAAAGAAATGCAGAATAAACGTCATACAACGTATGTAGCATTAAGAGAAATCTTTTTGGTAGCGATTATAGGATTGTGTAACACTGCGCTTTATGCACAGGATAGCCTGCTGACCAAACCAGGTTCATTTTCTGTAGGCGTAAATTATTGGGCATCTCATGCGGGTACGCACACCTGGCGCAATTGGAGACCGGATATTATTGAAGCAGACTTTAAGCAACTATCAGAAAACGGTATTAAGGTTTTGCGCGTGTTTCCGTTGTGGCCAGATTTTCAACCTATTTATACAGTGTATTCTGGTAGGGGCTTTAAAAAATACATCGCGTTTAACGATGGACAACCTATACCCTTATCAGGTGTGGGCAGCGATGGGTTGAGTGAACAAGAGATGCAACACTTTGAAGTGATGGCAGACCTTGCACAAAAGTACAACCTAAAATTAATTGTGGCGCTGATAACGGGATGGATGAGCGGACAGTTATATGTGCCCCCTGCATTGGAAGGGAGAAATATTCTAACCGATAGTGAATCGTTAGCATGGCAACAAAAATTTGTCAGCAGCTTTGTAAAAAGGTTTAAACACAAACCTGCCATTATTGCCTGGGACTTTGGTAATGAGTGCAATGAAATGGGTACCATTGAAAACCATTCTGCCGCTTATGTTTGGAGCGCCTTATTAAGTAGTACTATAAAAGCAGCGGACAAAACCCGGCCGGTGGTTTCAGGCATGCACAGCCTGAGTGCTGATATGAATGCGAGTTGGAGAATTATTGATCAGGCTGCCACTACCGATGTGTTAACAACACATCCCTATTCTTTATGGACGAAATATGCCAGCCAGGATGCAATCAATACTATGCGCACCATTTTACACGGGGCGGCAGAAACACGAATGTATGCTGATATTGGAGGCAAGCCGGCACTCACAGAGGAAACAGGTGTTATGGGCCCAATGACTGCCGGTGAAATGGAAAAGGCAGCGTTTGCCCGAACAGCGTTGTTCAGTAATTGGGCACACGATTGTAAAGGAACGTTTTGGTGGTGTGCGTATGACCAGAAAAGTTTTACTTATCCGCCCTACAACTATGCTTCAGTAGAAGCAGAATTGGGTTTGATCAAAGAGGATCGTACACCAAAGCCGGTCATGTTGGAGATGAAATCATTCAGCAACTTTCTGGATAAACTGCCATTTAAGGCTTTGCCCCAGCGCAAAACCGAAGCGATATGCATTTTAACTGAGGGGCAAGACAGTTGGAGTGTTGCTTACACCAGTTTTATTTTAGCGAAGCAAGCCGGCTTTGATTTTCAATTCCAGAAAGCTGGACAGGAATTAAAAGATGCACCGTTGTACCTTTTGCCATCCATCAAAGGCATTGATCCTTTGTTCAAGTCGGATTGGCTGAAATTATTGGATAAGGTAAAGACAGGTGCCACGTTATACATTTCGGTTGATGATGTGTACCTGCCAACTTTTACTGAACCATTGGGCTTGGAAGTTTCCACCAATATTAAAAGAAGGGCTACCGCCTCGTTTAAAGCAAAAATGGATAGTGATAGTTTAATTTTTTCTTTCACTGCCGAAAGAAAAATTATTATTAACCCCGGTATCACCACAGTCCTCGCAAAAGAGGAAGATGGCAATCCAATCTTCATAAAATCGAGTTATGGCAAGGGTGTTATTTATTTTCTTGCATTCCCATTAGAGCACAATCTTACCACTACAACTGGTGCTTTTGATAAAGGTCAACCGGCTTATTCCCGCATCTATACAGAAATTGCAAAGCCGTTGATTGAACAACGCATTTTGCAACAGTCGAATTCGTCTATTGGCACAACTGAACATACCATTAGTGAACAAGAGAAAGTTTATATTTTAATCAACTACAATTCAGCCGACATCACAACCCGTCTAATAATAAAAAAGGGCTGGAAACTAGGCACCGCATTGTATGGCGTTATGCCGGTTAGCGACTCGCTCTTTATTAAAGCCAACGATGCTTTGGTTTTGTCTGTAGTCAAGTCCAAATAAGATGTTTGGTAAGAGATATACCTTTAAAAATGTACATCCACCTGAAGTGCTTAGGTTAAAATTATCGCGATAGAGAAAGTTTGGTAGTGGGTTATGAAGCAAATTTAACTTCCAGGACTAAATGTCTTTTTATCTGGGTTGCCCATTCAGAATTTTTATAGCGGAATATTTCAATTGCGTCAGGTCTGGCACCGGAACATGCATTTCTTTTGCCTGCTCATCCCAATAACGCATTTTGATGCTGACTTCGAAAAGTGAATCATTCTCGAACAATTCAGCTTCTTGTGGTTTCATCACACCACCCTGATACTCCAGCGTACGCTTACTCGCCTCGCTTAGATTTTGATAGTATGTTGGATTTTTAAATGTTAGGTAGCGTTTGGCTTGAACGTGATTTTCAACAAGCCTTGCCATTCGTTCCGGGAATCCTTTTTGACGAAGAAAATCGGCTCCAATTTGTTCATGACGTTTCACTCCATATCCACCCATGGTGTTGGTATCGTTGGTGTTAACACAGATATGTCCGATGTCGTGAAAGAATGCGGCCAATACAACTTCATCATCATAACCTTCCGCAAGGGCCAACTGTGCCGATTGCGACATGTGTTCCAGTTGTGATACGGGCTCACCGATGTAGTCTTCATGACCAAACTTTTCGTAGAGGTCAAAAATTTCCGTAACAATTTCGTTTACCTTGTTTTGCATCACTTAATCTTTTGGTGAAAGATAAGAACTCCTTGTGGTATGAAAGTGCTTGTTTCGTTTATGTAAACATTAAATTTTTTGGACACAAAAACTTCAAACAACATTCATCTATTTTAACTTGTGCTGCATACAGACACAATTAACTTGCATAAAAAAAATATGAAAATTGAACTTGTTGTGTTTGACCTGGCCGGAACAACGGTAAAAGATAATCAGGATGTTCATCGTGTGCTTCAACGTGCGCTTGCATTATTTGATGTGGAGATATCCGTTCACGATGCCAATGCTGTAATGGGTATTCCAAAGCCGGTAGCCATTCGGGAGTTGTTGCAAAAACGATATTTCGGTGACCGTCCGATTACCGATGGGTGGATTAGTGAAATTCACAAGGCATTCGTATCCGAGATGATTGCCTTCTACGAAAATGATCAGGGCGTTGGTGAGAAAGAAGGCGTAACGGAGACGTTCAGAAGTTTGAAGCGCGCTGGCATAAAGGTAGTGGTCGATACGGGTTTTGATCGCCAGATTGTTGATCCCCTGTTAACGCGTCTGGGGTGGGTAAAAAATAATCTGATCGATGGCAGTGTCACCAGTGATGAGGTATTACGGGGTAGGCCGTTTCCGGATTTGATTTTTAAAGCGATGGAAATAACGGGCGTTACCGATCCACTGCGGGTAGCAAAAGTTGGTGATACGGTTTCCGATCTGGAGGAAGGTACAGCAGCGGGATGTGCCCTTGTTATCGGTGTTACCACCGGAGCTTTTTCACGCGAAGAGTTGCATGAGAGTAAACATACCCACCTGATTGGGCAACTTTCTGAAGTGTTGGAAATATTAAAAATTGAGCCGATTATTCTGTAGTACATTACAAAATCATTATCTTCATGTTACGTTAATGTTACCATGAGGTAATGAGAATTCTTTTTTTTCTGCTGATTCTTTTCACAAACAGCCTGGAGGCATCCCCCGTAAAATGGTTTGCAGGTTCTCTTGTTTTGAATGATGGTGCGGTGCGCGTTGGTGAAATGGCTGTTAAGGGTGAGTTTGATATCGTACTTTTTCGCGAGGGTGAATTGGTAACTGTGTATGCGGCTCACCGCATTCAATCCCTGAATATCTATGATAGGCAGGCCAGCATAAACCGAAAATTTATTTCTATTAGTGATACATTGGAAGCGGTTGTACAGCATCGGCTTTATGAAATTGTTTTGCGCGGTGAGATTAGCGTCTGGCGAAGACAACGTGAATTATCACCTGGTATTGACGACCGACTGGATTTTAACTACTATGTTTTCTGGAATAATACGACCATTCCTCTATCAAAATTTCGTACCCGTATCTTTCCTAAACTGATGAACATCGCATCGACACAGCTTACCGGATTTATGCATCAGCAAAAACTCAACAGTAACCGGGCTTCCGATGCGATTCGTATCATCGAATTTTATAATCACCAGGAGACATTCAGCACTATTGCCGCGAAGTAACCGATGTGTTTGCTTTCCATTGTTTATGGCGGAAATGAAAATATACCATCGAACCGGCAATGAGTATCGTTCCTGCAATGGAAATAATGTAGCCCGATGAAATAAAAACATTGAGCCAGCTCAACTCCCGAAAGCCAAATTCTTTAAACAACACAATGCTTACGCTACCCAGGTAGCCAGAGGAATCGGCCACATACATAATAAAGCCTACCGTTCCCACGTATTGAAAAGCGGCAATGAGCCGATCGAAAAAAATACTGTTAAAGGGAACATAACCCATGTATAGTCCCAGTCCGATGGCAATCATCCACGTTGGCGCATTGATAAACTCTAGTTCAAATAATAGTGTACTCACACCAATCAGCATCATGCCGATGCCGATGATAACATGATTCAGCATCAATGCAAGCTGATTATTCTTGATGAGCATCAGACTGCCCATAATGATGAGCACCGCGATGGAAACAGGTACTTCAGTAGCCGTAAATATTTCAGGTGAGTTTCCATAGCCCAGTGTATCCCACACTTCAGCAGAAAAATTATCCCGGAAGTCGCGGTAGATGGTGAGCAACACGTAGCACAGTACGAAGAGAATAATTCCGGGAAGAAATGTTGTGATGAATTTTTTTCGCTCCGCGCGATCCATGGGTTGTCGCTTCGTTCGAAGTTGTTCATCCAACGTAGAGGGTGGTGGCACTTTATCCAGCAGGTAAAGAAAAATGAGGAGTGGAATACTGAAAATGCAACACGCTACAAAGGGCATCCAGGTTTCTGTTACATGCCAGTCGCGAATGAGGTATGCACCGGTTGAGCGACACAAGCCGGAAGAAAAGATAAAGCTAACGGACAAGGCTGCGCCCAATACTTCTGTCATCCGTCTGCCCTCCAAGTAGCCGAAAACCATTCCCCATACCATGCCCAACGGTAAGCCATTCGTAAACAGGAAAATAATATTGTAGGGTGGTGGTACCAAAGCAAAGAGTAGCCACGATACTCCGGCAATACTAACCATGATGAGTATGCCCATTGAACGGGCATGTGCTTTTAATTCGGAGATCACCTTGATTCCAATGAACTTTGATAGTCCATACCCCATGATCTGAAAAATGACAAGCCATGATTTGTAATCTACCCCACCATACGATTGGCCATCGAAGGTGGCAGCGGCAAATGTTTTCCGGAAAGCATACACACAGGTATACAAGCTGAAGGCCGCCAGGGATGTAAAAACGGTAAACCAGAAACCGTTGCTGTTGCGCAGCCAGCGTGTTATAAAATGTTCAGTCGATAATGCCATGAGTCGTAAAATCAACAGGTTGCCATTTGCCCTCTTTCAAGATCGATATTTTTGTAAAGCCGATGGCCATAAGCTGTTCAGCGGTTTGTTCAAATTGATTGATCAGATCATCCGGATGGTGTGCATCGGAGCTGATTGTAATGGGAATATTTTTTTGATGGATCCTTTCCAATATCCATGGACTCGGGTAAGTGGTGCTTATTTTTTTGTGATACAGCCCACGGGTGTTGACTTCGATGATGGCACCCGATTGACGAATCGCCTCCAATGTTTGGTACACTTCATCGCGGTACCATGCATCTTCCTCGCTGAAAAGTTTTCCATCGATGTTCTGGATTTTAATTTTATCGAGGTGGCCCACAATATCCGGACAGGCTTTTACGATCATTTCGCGCGTCAGTTCAAAATACCGGGCTATGGTATCCTCTATAGAATTGTTAAAAATAGTTTCAAATCCATCCAGAAAAGATGCATGGGGTCCGTCAATTTCCCAGCGCTTTCCATCCGGGAATGAATCGACAAAATGAATCGAGCCAATAGTGTAATCCAGTTGGTCTTTATAATCAAGGGGTGAAATTACATCCGGGATGTAATCAATTTCCAAACCTTTGTGCAGCGTTATGTTGCACGTGTTATGGCGTAAATTTTCTATCAACTGAAGATACCGGTGCAGATTTTCATTTTTCATACACCAGTTGCAGGCAAACGGCAATGGGGCATGCGATGAAAAACCAAGGCTAACCATTTTATTTTCCTGCGCGCGTTGCACATGGTTGGCTGGCTCACCCTTGCCATCACAAAAACTACTGTGTGTATGATAATTGGCCCACATGATCGTGCGAAAGTTACACTGTAAAGTAGCATACAAAAGCACAAAGCACAATCTTAATAGAAGTATAATCTGATTCGGTTGTTCACCAGAAACTAATCGGTAATATTTGAGCTTTTAAATCAGCACCATTACCTATGGATCGTACAGCAGATATTGCCATTGTCGGTGGAGGAATTGTTGGATTGGCACATGCCTACATGGCGTTAAAGAAAGGATATCGGGTCGTATTATTTGAACGTGATCAGTTTGCTGTGGGCGCTTCCGTCAGAAATTTCGGATTACTGTGGCCCATCGGGCAAGAACCCGGAATCAATCTTGATCGCGCGATGCGCAGCCGACAACATTGGATCGATGTTGCCGCGCAGGCTGGATTTTGGTCGCACCTCAACGGATCGATGCACGTGGTTTACCACGATGACGAGCGCGATGTGCTGGAAGAATTTATGTCCTTATATAAGGAGTCATTCCAATGCCAGTTGCTGACAGCCGATGAAGTGATCGGCAAATCACCGGTGGTAAAACGTCAGAGGTTGAAAGGAGGATTATGGAGCGCCACCGAAGGAACGGTTTATTCGCGGGAAGCGATCCGGAGAATTCCGATGTGGCTGGTGGAAAAGTATGGACTGATACTAAAATTTGGTCATGTTGTTACCTCCATTGATTTACCGGTAGTCAAAACAGCACGTGAGTCGTGGAAAGTGGAGAAAGTGTTTGTTTGCAATGGTGCAGATTTCGAAACACTGTATCCGGAAGTGTTTGATTTGCATCCTGTAAAGAAATGTAAACTGCAGATGCTGAAAGCGGTTCCTGAGAAACCTTTCAGGCTTGGCCCGTCATTGTGTGCCGGTCTTACGCTTCGTCATTATGCAGCGTTTGCCAAATGTGCTTCGCTGCAAAAAGTTGATGCACGATATGACGCTGCGTCAGCTACTTTTAAAAAACATGGTGTGCATGTACTGCTGGCGCAAAATCAGCTCGGGGAATTAATCATTGGCGATTCACACCACTACAGCAAAACAGTGGAGCCTTTTGATTTAGAAGAAGTGAATGATATTATTCTCGACTACCTGAATTCTTTTGTTGATGTTGGAAAACTTACCATCACAGAACGATGGCACGGTGTTTATCCGAAAGTTGAGGGAACTACCAATCTGGTGGTAGAACCTGAACCAGGAGTAACCATTGTAAATGGTTTGGGCGGTGCCGGCATGACACTCAGCTTCGGCCTGGCCGAAGAGCATATTGCAAAATTGTGACAGATGGACAGTGCTGTTCTTCAATTCACGCTGAACAGGAGATTGCTTCGCACGATTATCATCTGATGATCATCGGGATCTTAATGATGCAATAATTTTCGGATGACTTCTCCTATTTCGGCATTAAGAAATAAATTACCAGCATCACCACTTTTCTTCTCGACTTATTCATGGGCAAGTGCGGTACGGAAGCGTCAAAGAATATAGAGTCGCCTTCTTCCAGTTGTATCACTTCATTGTGCAGGTGGTACTCACAGTTTCCAGAGATGATATATTTGAGTTCATAGCCATCGGTGGTCGTGGGTCTTCCTTTGGCGCCCGGATCAAGCGTTAACAATACCACCTCCATAGCGCATGTGGAAATATTCTGTGAAAGTACATGTTGATAGTTGAAGCCTGCTCTTCCTTCGCGTTCCAGGGGAGTGTAGTCGTTGCGCTTCACGTGCAAAAAATCTTTACCGTTAACCAACACCACATCCTGAAAAAATTCCTTCAGGGAAATTTCAAGTGCCTGGATGATGGTGATGAAAACCGGCAGTGATGGAACCGTGCGTGAGTTTTCAATTTTCGATAGCAGTCCTTTGCTCACATGAATCCGCGTGGCCAGTTGCTGTATCGTCATGTTTTTTTCTAAACGTGTGGTGCGGATTTTCTGAGCGATGCGCCCGACAACTTCATTGTTGATCATAGTGAAAATGTTTACTGCTGGTAAACATATGAAAAAGTTGGTGCGTGTAGGGGCTTATCAAAATGTGGTAACGCCTTCGTTAAATCAATGTTATTAGTATTTCTTATAAAATGAAATCAATTGGCAAGTTTCGTATTTGTCAATTGTGTTTTCGTTCACCGAAGATTCATTTTGACGATGGAAGTTTAATGCAGCGTTAATATTGCCCTAAAGGGAACATCAATTCCTTTGTCAACCTTTGACGCAAGATTTAACGCCATAGTGAAAAAAATACCGGGATCGTTGCAGCGATCCCGGTCATTGAAAGCAAACCAGCATCCCATGAAAATGGTATTAGCCAGTTTGACTATGGTTTTGACTGAAAAGGATTTTTAACCAAAACCAAAACAATCTATGAACAAAAATTTACTAAAGAAACTATCTTCTTTAGGAATGCGACCCGCCAATGCTTTCATGACATTGGCCTTCATGCTTCTGTTGGTTTGTGCAAGTTATGCGCAAACACGTGTTACCGGAAAGGTAGCCTCCAGTGAAGATGGTTCTGCCATACCCGGTGCCAATATATTGGTTAAGGGTTCAACAGCAGGTACCATCACTGACGCACAAGGAATGTTTAGTATTGATGTTATTTCTGCGGATGCCGTGCTGACGATTTCCTTCGTTGGCTATACAACCCAGGATGTTGCACTGGCCGGCAAAACATCGATTGATGTTAGACTGGAGGCCGATGCGAAACAGTTATCAGAAGTGGTTGTAACCGCGTTGGGTATTCAGAAAGATAAATCCAAGTTAGGTTATGCTGTGCAGGATGTTAAAGGAGATGACCTCTTAAAGGCGCGTGATCCGAATCCTATCAATAACCTGGCTGGTAAAGTTGCCGGGTTAACCGTGGCAGCTTCTCCTGAATTGTTAGGTCGCCCGGATTTATTGTTGCGCGGACGTTCTCCGCTTTTTGTGGTTGACGGTGTACCCATTCAATCCGACACATGGAACATCAGTCCTGATGATATTGAAAGCTATACCGTGTTGAAAGGACCGGCCGCCTCTGCTTTGTATGGTTCGCGTGGACAAAATGGCGCCATTCAGATTACAACCAAACGCGGCTCAAAAGATAAGCGTGGTTTTTCTGTAGAATTTAATTCTTCCAATACTATAGAAGATGGTTTTCTTGCCATTCCGAAAGTTCAGGATGAATATGGCCCTGGTGATCATGGCCGATATGCTTTTGGCGATGGTAAAGGTGGTGGCCTCTACGATTCGGATTATGATATCTGGGGACCAAAATTTGAAGGACAGTTGATCCCGCAGTATGACGGTGTGGTTGATCCTAATAATGATTATACTACTGTATTTCCCAGTGGAACAACCTATACCGGAAACATTATTCCTACACCGTGGACGGCCCGTGGAAAGGATAACTTACAGCGGTTTCTGCGTCCCGGATTTCTAACATCCAATAATATTGCTGTTTCGGCCAGTGGCGAAAACTACGATTTGCGTTTTTCAACATCGTATAACTACCAACAGGGTATTGTTCCCAACACGCAACTGAACAGCAATAATTTTAACATTACTGCTGGCGTTGATCTTTCATCGAAGGTTCGGTTTGAAACCAACATCAACTATAATTATCAGTACACCGATAATATTCCGGATGTTACCTATGGGCCAAATAGTTTGATCTACAATGTGATTTTGTGGGGCGGTGCTGACTGGAGTATGGATGAAATGAAGGATTACTGGCAAGAAGGTAAAGAAGGTATTCAGCAAATCTATGCAGACTATACCCGTTACAACAACCCGTGGTTCTCTGCTTATGAATGGCTCCGTGGTCACAATAAAAAAGACGTTTACGGATACATGTTGCTCAAGTGGCAGATGACCGATTGGCTTGAAGTTGTTGGTCGTACGCAAATCAATTCGTACGATTTGATTCGTACCGAGAAATTCCCTTACTCCGGAACAACGTATGGCCGGGAGCAGGCGAAAGGCGATTACCGCGAAGACAAGCGCACGCTTTTTGAAAACAACACAGACTTCATGTTAAATTTCAAAAAAGATCTTTCAGATGATTTCAAACTGAATGCTTCCTTTGGTGGAAACCTGCGTTCGTTCAGCTACCGGTCAAGTTATACCACAACAGATTATTTGAACGTACCAGGCTGGTATAACCTGGCTAACTCACTAAATCCTGTTAAAGCGTTTAATTACGAAGCACCGATGCAAGTGTTAAGCTGGTATGGTTATGCCGATTTATCGTTCCGCGATTTTCTGAACTTATCCGTTACCGGTCGTACTGATCAACACTCAACCTTGCCGGAAAAGAATAATCAGTATTTCTATCCTTCTGTTTCGTTGAGTGCATTGCTTTCGGAAGCCCTGGAATTGCCAGCAGCTATTTCGTATTTGAATGTTCGCGGATCCTTTGCAAAAGTGAGCGGTGCGTTAACATCATCGATCATTGGTCCTATTCCTTCTGTATCGTTAACGGGTAACCCACTCGGGTATGGTTCTACGTATACGTCACCGTATGACGGACCAACCTATGTGAATGCGCCCGTGTACAGTACCTCCTTGCAGTACAACAATCAACCAGCTGCGTATTACACGAACACCATTACCAATCCTAATCTGGAGCCAAGCGCCAGTGCATCGTGGGAAACAGGTTTGGAAGCAAAGTTCCTCAGCAATCGTGTAGGTGTGGATGTTGCTTACTTTGAAAGTGTGGATGGCCCCGGTATCTACAACCTTCCTATTTCCGAAGCTTCGGGTTACACCACCGCATTGGTGAATGGTGTGAAGACCAAGCGTAAAGGTTGGGAAGTTGTATTGAATGCCAGTCCGGTTTCGAATAATGACGGATTGAAATGGGATGTACTGGTGAACTGGTCAACGTACAAAGAATATATTGAAGAGATTTATGGCGATAATCAAAACCTGGATGCTTTCCGTCAGGTAGGTGAACGCATCGATCAATTCTGGGGTTCGGCCATTGTTAAAACTGCGGATGGACAAATGGTGAACACGGCCGATGGCCGTCCGATTCCATTGACTTCTTTGAATGGAAATGCCCGCAGATTTTTAGGGTACACGAATCCGGATTGGTCATGGGGTATCAACAACAAATTCTCGTATAAGAATTTTGGTCTCAGCTTCCAGTTTGACGGTCGCGTAGGTGGAGTCATTGCCAATTATGTTCAACAGCAAACATTCCGCGGTGGCCGGCACATCGAAACTGTTCAGGGAGAAATGGGAGAAGCGCGTTACCAGGATTACCTCGGTGTGAAGTCATGGGTTGGTCCCGGTGTTGTGGTAACCAGTGGTACACCTACCATTGACCGCGAAGGAAACATTACGAATGCTGGTGAACTGACCTTTGCACCCAATACAAACGCTACCTTTTTGCAAGACTGGATCAGCCGCTACTACAACACGAATGAGAGCAACATCATGAGCCGTTCGTATGCGAAGCTTCGCGAAGTGGTGCTAACCTACAATGTTCCTGCCGGTGTTTTGGAGAGAACATTTATGAAGCGCGCCAGCGTTTCTTTTATCGGTCGCAACCTGCTCTACTTTGCTGAGAAAAAGGATATTGACATTGAGCAATATGCTAACTACGGTGCAACCGGTTCCGGACTCCAAACACCTACGCTCAGACGATATGGTGTTAATCTTAACATTACTTTCTAAATGAATACAGCTATGACACGCTATACCTATTTTCTTATCACACTGTTTATGCTGGTTATCGTAACCGCATGTCAGGATTTTGGCGAACTGGAGCAAAATCCAAACCGCCCCAGTACAGCTCCGGCTTCGCTGGTACTCAATGGTGTATTGAATGATTTAACAGAACGGCCGTGGAGCCTTGAGCATCGCCAAAATCAGTTTTGGTGCTGCAACTATAACTACTACGGAACCAATGAGTATTGGGCTTCGGCTTCACTCAACTTTATGACCTTGAAGAATATTCAAAAAATGGAAGAAGAGGCAAAGCGTTCCGGTGCAGCGGATGTGAATCCGTACTCCTCCATTGGTAAATTTCTGAAGGCCTATTTCTATGTGCGCATGTCGCAGCGTGTGGGTGATGTTCCGCTTGCTGAAGCGCTTCAGGGGTTGGATAATGAAGCACCTGGATACGACACACAAAAAGCAGTTTACCTTCAGGTGTTAAACTGGCTTGACGAAGCGAATACGGAACTCGGTCAGCTGATTGCAGCCAATAACCTTACCCTTGCCGGAGATTTTTATTTCAACAATGATTTGACGAAATGGAGAAAGGCGGTGAATACATTTAAACTCCGTGTGCTGATCAGTCTGAGTAAAAAAGAAGCTGATACCGATTTGAACGTGAAGGCTCGCTTCAAACAGGTATTGGATAACCCCGCACAATTTCCGGTAATGAGTAGCCTGAGCGATAACATGCAGTACGTGTTCAATGCATCGGTGAATTTATATCCCACCAATCCGGGTAACCGTGGGTTTGATAAAGGACGGTATAACATGGCGCAGACCTATGTAAAAGGTCTTACGGATTTAAATGACCCCCGTGTATTTGTTACCTGTAATCCCGCCAAGGCAAAACTTGCCGGTGGTATTGAGCCCGATGATTTTGCTGCTTATGTAGGTGCTCCGTCTGGTGAAGCATTGGATGACATGACCTTCAAAGCTGGTAATGGCCAATACTCATACGCTAACCAAAAGCGTTACTATACAACGTTTGCTGGTCCTGAACCCGGTGTACAGTTAGGCTATGCTGAATTGTGTTTTAACATTGCTGAAGCTATCAACCGCGGATGGGCTACTGGTAATGCTGAGACCTATTACACTAATGGAATCAAGGCTTCGATGGATTTTTACGGGATTAAAGATGGTGTTGCTATTTCAATTACTGAACAGGATAACGATGAAGTAATTGGATCATACACACCTTCCGTTACCAATTACCTTACCCAACCCGCTGTTGCGTATGCCGGAAATAATGTAAGTGGCTTAAACCAGATATTGACTCAAAAATACCTTGCATTCTTTCAGATTTCGGGTCATGAAGCTTACTTCAATTTCCGCAGAACCGGTGTGCCCGCTTTCCATACTGGTCCGGGTACTGGCAATGGTGGTGTGATTCCGAAAAGATGGTTATATCCATTGTCTGAAACCGTAAATAATCCGGATAATTATAGCTCAGCTGTGCAGCGCCAGTTTGGATCTGCTGGTGATGATCTGGACAATGAGTTGTGGATTAATCAATAAGTATACATGGTTGGGAACACCCGGGGGAAACTTCGGGTGTTTCTTTTTCTGAAACTGTAATTAATCCAATTTATGAACAAAGGTATACTGGTACTATTTTTATTGATCACATCTTTTTGCTTTGCCCAGCGCAAAACTGAAAATGTTGTGCTCATCACACTCGATGGTTTGCGTTGGCTGGAATTATTTCAGGGTGCTGACTCCGCTTTCATGCGTCAGCAAAAAGAATTGAAAGATCCTCAGCTGAAAGAAAAATACTGGCGCAATGATTTGGTGGAAAGAAGGAAAGCACTTCTTCCCTTTTTCTGGAATACCATTGCTACAAAAGGTCAGCTACTGGGTAATCGGGAGGTTGGTTCAAAGGTTAACGTGACCAATCAAATGTGGTTTTCGTATCCCGGTTACAATGAAATTCTTACCGGTAAAGCAGATGATGAACGCATTAACAGCAACGATAAAACCTATAATCCCAATACAAACGTGTTGGAGTTTTTGAACAAACAACCCGCGTATAAAGGCAAGGTGGCAGCATTTTCTTCGTGGGACGTTTTTCCACACATTATTAACGACAAGCGCAGCGGTGTTTATGTTAGCACAGGCTGGAATCCGGTAACGGGCAACACGTTAAATGAACGCGAGAAAATGATGAACCTGTTGGTTCAGTCGCTGCCTAACCCGTTGGGCGATGTTCGGCTGGATGCCTTCACGTTTTATTACGGACTTGAATACATGAAGAAGAACAAGCCGCGTGTGATGTACTTTGCCTTTGATGAGACGGACGACTTCGCCCACCACGGGGAGTATGGCGCGTATCTGAATGCAGCGCATTATACTGATCGGTTTATTGCTGAATTGTGGGATTACCTTCAGGCGGATACCTTTTATAAGAATAAAACCACCTTGCTGATCACCACCGATCACGGTCGTGGGACCAATGCCGAGGATTGGAAACATCATGGAAAGAGAATTGCAGAGGCAGATCAGATATGGTTTGCTGTGCTTGGTCCGGATACTGATCCTAAGGGTGAAGTAAAACAAGAAGGCCAGTTTTATCAGCGACAGGTAGCGCAAACGCTTGCTTCTTTTTTGGGGTACAAATTCCCGTCTGATCAAACGATCACGGATAGTTTACCTGTACTAAAAACAGAGGCGAAATAATGGGAAGCCATCTCAAAAATAATGTTATCGTCATTGCAAGGGAAGGAACAACCGAGGCAATCGCGCTTCATGCCTCAGAACTGGGGATTGCTTCTCCCGATCATCATCGGGATCGCAATGACGTACTGTTTTTGAGATGACTGCTAATCTCATAGCATCATCTGAATATTTCCTTGCTCTTACCCCTGATCATAGCGATCTTGACCATTCCAAACAAACCACAACCATGCGTATCATCTGCTTTTCTTTTTTTATCCTCACACTGCTGATCACCTCCTGCACTCCGCGAAAATCTGTCGATGAAAAAAAGGTTTGGATTGCATCGGCACCAGCCGGTCATCAGTTTACTAAAATTGACAAATCCGGTACTACAGTTATTCCAAATGGAAGGCTTATTACTCCACAAGGCAAACAAATCACTGTAGCGCCCCATCCTTTTGGACTTGTGCTGAGTCCGGATGGAAAGACAATTGTTACCGCGAATTCAGGAACCGGTCCTTTTTCGATTTCCATTATTCAGCAGTATGATGAGCAGAATCCTGTTGTCAGACAAATACCTGAAGGCATTAAAGAAGGAGAGGGCTTACTCGAAGCTGTGTTTATGGGGCTGGCCGTGTCACCCGATAATCAGAAAGTTTACGTTGCCGGTGGTCAGCAAAATAAAATTTATGTATTTGATATCAATACCGGAAAGAAGCTGAATGAAATAAAGTGCAATACATCATTTGATGATTCCGATTATAGCGATGGCTATATCGGTGATATGGTACTCAGTGCAGATGGAAAAATTCTGTATGCCGTTGACCAGATTGGTTTTCGGTTGGTGGTGATTGATACAAAGAAAAGTCAGGTGATTCAAAATGTTGAGACAGGCCGATATCCTTTTGGTATTGCACTCTCACCGGATGAGAAGACGGTATATGTAGCCAATGTCGGTATGTTTGAATACAGTTATATCAAGTCGTTGAATAAAAAGAGATTAAAGGAAACGGCTTTGAAGTTTCCGGCTTATGCATATGGATCAGACGAGATGAAGGAAGGTATCAAAAATGATTCTATTGAAGTAGCAGGTTTGGGTGATCCGAATGCTCCGGAGTCATTTTCGGTTTGGAGTATTGATGTCAGTCAGCCGAAAGCTACAGTGACGGCAAAAATTAAAACGGGTGTGTTGGTAGGTGAAGCCATTGATGGTATTCCGGCCGTAGGCGGATCAAGTCCAAACTCCATGGTCGCCACAAACGATTTTGTTTATGTGAGCAACGGCAACAACGACAATGTTTCCGTGATTGATGTAAAACAGAATACGGTAATCAGCAATATTGAATTGAAACTTGATGCACGGCTCGGAAATTTAAAGGGCGCCATTCCATTTGGTTTAGCTATTTCGCCCGATCAGAAAAGATTATATGTAGCCGAAGCGGGCATTAATGCCGTAGCGATTGTGGATGTTGCATCCCAAAAAGTGATGGGTCATATTCCTACCGGATGGTTTCCCTCTAAATTGAAAGTGACACCCGATGGGAAAAAATTAATTGTCGCGAATGCGAAAGGATTCGGCAGCGGACCAAATGGTGGTAAAGATTTCGTGCCTCCCTTCGATCACCCGGGCGCCAGTTACATCGGCTCGCTTATGTTGGGTACAGTTTCAATTATAGATATACCCGTTGATGAAGAATTACCTTCACTAACCGAAAAAGTCATTGCGAACAACTTCTCCTTTCAAGAGATTCAGGTTTCCGGGAGTGATAACCCCATTCCCGCCTTGGCAGGGGAGCGGGAGTCACCCATCAAATACATTGTCTTTATCTCGAAAGAGAACCGTACGTATGATGAAATATACGGACAGGTTAAAAGTGGCATCGGTGATTCTTCGCTGGCACGATTTGGCAGGAACGCAACGTTTAGCAATCGAAAAAAAACGGTGACCGTTGATCGTGCTGATGTGATGCCCAATCACCTGGCATTAGCCGATCAATTTACCATGAGTGATAATTTTTATGTGGATGCTGATGTTTCTGCCGATGGCCACCGTTGGTTAGCGAGTACCTACCCGAATGAATGGTTAGAAACACATTACCCGGCAGCTTACGGTGGAAGACGAAACCAGCGTGAGGAATCAAACGCTCCGGGAAAGTTTGGAATGACCGGAGCTGCTGGTGCTATCTTTCCTGAAGATTATAATCAGCACGGTTCACTTTGGGATCATCTTGGCCGTCACGGAAAAGAATTTTATAACTTCGGATTTGGTGTTGAGTTTGATGCCGGAAGTTTTGCCGACTCTACCTTTAAACAAGGCGGTGTTCGTTACCTGGTAAACTATCCGATTCCCGGTCCGCTCTACGATCGTACATCACGTTTATTTCCTACGTACAACATGGCGATTCCCGATCAATACCGGGCTGACATATTCATGAAAGAAATTCGTGAGCGTTACCTTGATCCGAAGAAGGATCTTCCACCCCTGCTTGCGCTTCAATTGTTAAATGATCATGGTGCTGGTGAACGGGCACATGCGGGCTATCCATTTTTTCAAAGTTACATGGCCGACAATGACCTGGCGTTGGGAAGAGTAGTGGAGTTTCTGAGCCATACTCCGTATTGGAAAAACATGATGATCATCGTTACAGAGGATGATGCACAAGGCGGCAAGGATCACATCGATGCGCACCGGAGCATACTCCTGGTTATTTCGCCCTATGCGAAACGCAGCTTCAACAGCCATCAGCATTATAGTTTCGGAAGTATTTTCAAAACGTTTTGGAATGTGCTGGGCATACCGCCCTTGAATCAATACGATTTTAGCGCCACCGATCTGCGTGATTGCTTTACAGCAAAGCCAGACTTTACACCATACAATGCTGTTCCGGTCGATCCGCGAATTTTTGATCCGCAGAAGGCCCTTACTCCGCTGGATGAAAAGTTTGATTGGGAAGCAACACTCACATCGCCCAAACTTGATGATCCGGAAGAGATGAAGAAAGTCCGCGAACGCGATGAACGACTGGAGGTAGATCATTAAGTATGCAGGGTAAGTTTCTGGTGCTTGTATTCTTGTGGTTGAAAAATTTGGCTGCCTTCGCAGACTTTCAAGAGGTACCCCTTCGCGACAGTACGATCTTGTTGAAAGAAGTTGTTGTGGTCACTGCGCAACGGATGGCACTACGCGGTGATGCTGTAGCAGAATCTGTAGTGACGCAAAATCGGGATCAGCTTATTCGCCTCTCACCTTTGAGTACGCCTGATGCTATGGCTGCCATGCCTGGTGTGTGGATGCAAAAAACAAATCATGGGGGAGGTTCGCCATTTATTCGGGGCCTTACGGGATACCACACCTTGTTATTGATGGATGGAATTCGGTTCAATAATTCAACATTCCGTTCCGGACCAAATCAATATTTGAATACGGTGGATATGTTCACCTTATCGCGCATGGAAGTATTGCGCGGACAAGGTTCAGTACAATATGGAAGCGATGGGATCGGTGGAGTCGCGCAATTATTTTTCCGCGATCCGGAGTTTTCAGGCAGGGATGAAAAAATAGTTACCGGAAGACTGTATGCCAACTATGTGAATCACGACATGGAATATGCAGGCCGTGCTGAAGTTGAGCTAGCAACTGAAAAGATGGCTGTTCTGGGAGGGTTCTCCTACAAGCAGTTTGGCGACTTACATGCGGGTGGTGATTTGGGCACTCTCCATAAAACGGGTTATGATGAACAGGCCTGGGATATAAAATTCAAATCACGCATCGGCAGGCATCTGCTGACAGGTGCCTGGCAGCATGCGGTGCAACATGATGTTCCGCTTTATCATCAACTGGCGAATGGCAGCTATTCACGGTATCATTTTAATCCGCAGCAGCGCGACCTGGGCTACCTTCGATTGGAATCGTTTTATGATTCCAAAATTTTCAACACGGTTCGGTATACTGTAGCATACCTGAACTCGTTGGAACAACGTGAAAAGCAGCGAAGCGGAAGCGCCATATTGCGAAATGAACGCGATGAAATAGATACCTACCATGGGGCTGCTGAAGTTATTTCTTCAATCACTCCGCATTGGAAAGTCTCTACGGGAATAGAATTTTATCACGACCGCATTGGCAGTACAACCATCGTTATCAATCAGGATACACAGGCAGTAACCTCAGCCCGCGGGCTTTATCCGGATGGTTCACACTATTTAAACGGTGCTGTTTTTTCGTTGCACGCGTTTGATTGGAATCGCTTCCATATTTCGCTTGGTGCCCGGTACAACCTTGTCAGACTTACTGTGGATGATCCTGTTTTTGGTGAGACCTCAATAACACCCCAATCCACTGTAGTCAATTCAGGTGTTGTGTATAAAGTCAATCCGCGTTTCGATTTGATTGCCTCTGCCAATACTGGTTTTCGGGCACCCAACATCAATGATGTTTCAAGTTTTGGTGTAGCCGATTATCGTTACGAGGTTCCGAATTACAATCTCGGACCGGAGAAATCATTTCAATACCAGGTAGGTTTGCGTATGCATACGGAATCCTTTCGTGCCGAACTGTATGCGTATCAAAATCGCTTAAAGGATCTGATTGCTAACGTGCCTGCCGCTCATAATGGCCAGGATAGTCTCGATGGCTTCAGGGTGTACCAGAAAGAAAATGTTAACGAGGCATTGATTCAGGGTTTAGAAATAGAGGTGGCGTATCAGCGTTCATGGCTGACAGCGTTTGTAAATACTACCTATACACACGGACAAAATATAACCCGCGATGAACCCCTTAGCCGGATACCACCGTTGTTCGGAAGATTGGGCACCGATTTAGAATTTCGACACGGTTTTACCTGGCGTTTGGAATTCATGGCTGCAGCAAAGCAAGACCGACTTTCCAGTGGTGATCAGGCGGATTCGCGCATTGCTACCGGAGGCACACCTGGCTGGCAGGTTTTCAATACACGCCTTCAATATGCCCATCAACATTTCAGGATTAATACCGGTATCCAAAATATTTTTGATGAAGCGTACCGAATCCACGGGTCCGGTGTTGATGGACCGGGTAGAAACTTCTTCGTTTCTCTCCTGATTGAAATTTCATCACGAAAACGTTAAGACAGGAATTATCAGATCGCATCAAACAAGTTGATCATAACAATCTTCGTTGATTATCTTGCAGCAGATTTCGTTCGTGCATGAAAAACGTTAGACTCGTATTAGGAAGTGGTGGCGCCCGGGGGATGGCGCACATTGGTGTGATTGAAGAACTCGAAAGTGAAGGGTATCAGATTCAGGAGGTAGTCGGCTGTTCCATGGGCGCTGTTGTGGGAGGAATTTATTGTGCTGGTTATTTGCAGGAGTACAAGCACTGGCTGATCAAGCTCGACAAACTTGATGTCTTTGGTTTGCTGGATTTCACCTTGTCTGCCCAGGGATTTGTAAAAGGCGAACGTGTTTTTAAAGCCATGGAAGAATTTATTGGCGATCATCAGATTGAACATTTTAAAATTCCCTTTACGGCAGTGGCGTCTGATATTACCCGGAAGAAAGAAATTCACTATCGTTCCGGAAGTTTATTTAAAGCGTTACGCTCGTCCATTGCTATACCAACAGTTTTTACACCAATTCAGGAAGGTCGCTCGCAATTGGTTGACGGTGGGGTTTTAAATCCACTTCCGTTAGATGTTGTCCACCGCGAAGAAGGTGATTTGCTGGTGGCTGTAAACATCAATGCCAATATTCCTTATGCAAGGAATGTGGTGGTGGAGGAGAACACGGAGAAAGCTGCTTACCTAAAAATGCTGGATGCTTTCCGCACAAAGTTTATGAATTCTGTCAGCGGTTCAGAAGAAACGGTTGAGAAGCTGGGCTTCTTTGATTTGCTGACCAAATCATACGACCTGACACAAGATCGGTTAACGGAACTGATGATACAGGTGCATAAACCCGATATCGTGGTGAACATATCACGCGATGCCTGTGGAGTTTTTGAATTCTACCGGGCGAATGAAATTATAGAAGAAGGGAGAAGGTCGTTCAGAAGAGCGATAGCCGCGAATGAGTAGTTCGTTGCAAGTTACAGGTTGCAGGTTCGTAACTTGCAACCTGTTACCAGCAACTTGCAACGATTATGATTATTGGAGCGTAAACATCAACGGTAATACCATCTTAACTTTCACGGGTTTTCCGCGTTGTTTGCCTGCCTTCCATTTTGTTAACCCGATTACCCGCATCGCCTCTTCATCACAGCCTGCGCCAATGCCTTGTATGATTTTAAAGTGACTAAGGTGGTCATCTTCATTGATCACAAACTCAACCAGTACTTTACCTTGAACACCATTTCGTTTAGCCTTCATCGGATACGTGATGTTTTTGTTGATCGTTTCATAAAATCCTTTGAATCCGCCAATAGGTTCCGGCATTTTTTCGACAACAATAAAAATTGTTTCAAGGTCTTCGGGCGGCATGCCGTCTCCCCATTCCATTCCAACCTGTTGTTGTGGATCGTTCTGATCTTCTACCATCGGTGTTTCCGTGCCAGGTTTGATAAGATCATTTTGTACTTCAATAAAATTGATCGGATCTCTAGTTTTCTTTACCGGAATTTTTTGATCTGCGGTTTCCGGTTTGGGTTTCGCAGGAGCGATTGATTTTATTTCGGTAAAGGCATACGTCTCGACCTCATCAGGTTTACTCCATTCTCTTCCTGTATCGTTTTGTACTGGCGCTTTCCATTGAAAGGCCATAATTACTAATGCGATTGAGATTGCAAGGCTCATCATGAAGAACATTCTTGATTGCCGGTGCACATCGTACTTCGGATTTTTCTTGGGCTCCATACATTACATAGGTTTAGTTGAACATACATATACTAAACCGCGCGGTGTGAAATTCCTTTTTTGATGAAGGTCTTTCAGAAACATGTTTGGACTAAGAATGTAGGGATGGAAATAAAGTCACAAGCCATTACTCCCCAGACTGAAAAGTCTTGCAAGGTTAATGTAACTCCGGCTTATGCAGAGAATGGATAATAAATTCGTGAATACAAAATTTATTTTGCGATACCCAGAATCCTGAACGGAAACATCAGAATAGCACCAATGAATTTAAAAACCAGTTCAAGGGTTAGACCGACAATTTTGAATGGAAGTAGCAAAAGCCAGACGATGGGAAATAAAAAAATCATGACAAGGGCCAGCGGCCAACATAGCACAAAAAGAATGCACCACAGTAAAACAGCAAGGAATGTTCGCATAAGAATTCAATTTCGGAACCCTCCCTCCAAAAAATCGGCCAAAGCTTAAAAACGATTTCTGACTATTTTTTTCAACATTCATGATACGCGGGTATTCATTTTTGTACACCTGCATGATCATTTATGTACAGTATCACAGAGGCGTTAATTCAACTTTTCTGAATTCAACTTCGGCACCTTCGGCCTGTAGGGCAATTTGCCCTTTGCTTGCGGTGCAGTCTGTTCCGTGGTTTACAAATTCATCGTTCACCCAAACCTTAATGGAGTTTCCGGAGCATTCAATAACCATGGTATTCCATTCACCAAGTTTTTTTTCTGATCCGTCTGTCAGGTTGATGACCCTTCTTTCCTTTCCTTCGGTGATGCCCCAGTTTTCTTTTGGTCCACGTCTTTTTTCCATTTCCGGTACCGCAATATCTTCAACAATGCACCAAAAGTCTCCGGCATTTTCGTGCATCATTTGCACTTCAATGGATTTTGGAAACATGCTGTAAAGCGCCCGCGGTGTAGAGGCATGTACCAATACACCACAGTTTCCGGGTTCACCGGCAAAGCGGTACTGAACTTCAAGTTTATAGTTTTGAAAGGCAGCATCTGTAATGATGTGTCCGTTGGGTTTGCCCAGACTGACTAGCATATTGTTTCGTACGATAAAAGGATTTCGAGCAGTGGAGTCGTTATCCATATCCGGTACATCTATGTGCCACCCACTCAGGTCCTGACCATTGAAGAGGCTGATGGGTTGTGGCGATTGAGTTTTACAGGCGAGGGCGCATACGGCCAATAATATAAGTGAAATTGGTTTTAGCATAAGTTTGAGTTAAAGTCCAAAATGCATAAGGGCCTTTTGTTTGTACACACGCCCGAAGGGAAGTTCCTTACCGGCAATTCCAATTCCATCCGCAGATACAATTTTTACATGCGATATGGATACTATAAAAGAACGATGTATTCTCACAAATTGATTTTCAGGGAGTCGTTTTTCCAGTGAACTAATGTTTTCGCGGGTGATGATGCTTCTATCTTTGAAATAGACTTTCACGTAGTCATCTAGACTTTCAATATACAAGATTTCTTCGAGGGAAAGCTTATGTGTTTTACGATCAACTTTCAGGTAAATGAAATGGTCTGGTGTTATGGATAATTCTGCCATGTTGTGACCAGTTATTTGTCGGTCAAAGAATTTATTGGTGGCTTTCAGGAGACGTTCGAAGGAGACAGGCTTTAGCAGATAGTCAATCACATCCAGATCAAAAGCATCCAGAGCAAAATCACGGTGTGCGGTAGTGATAATAATGGATGGTGGATTGGTAAGTGTTTTTAAGAAATCGATCCCGGAGAGCTCGGGCATCTGAATATCCAGAAAAATCAGGTCGACTCTCTTTTTTCGTATGAAGTTGCTGGCCTCAAGTGCATTGGTGCATTCACCTGCTATTTCAAGTCCCTCAATCTTCGAAGCATGCGAAGCAATGAGTTTTCTGGCCAGGGGTTCGTCATCAACAATCAGGTAACTAGACTTCATGCAACACAATATTTACACCGAAAGAATGATCATCCTGTTGAATATTTAATACGTGGCGATTCTTGTAAAGGTGATCAAGCTGGCTTTTTAAATTGATAAGCCCGATTCCACTTTTATTTTCTGCACGTGTCTTTCTCGTACTATTATGGATAGCAATATCTATTTTTTGCTTATCGCTCTTAATCTGAATAACCATCCAGGCATCTGCTGCCACGTTCATTACGCCATGTTTAAAGGCATTCTCTACTAGGGTAATCAGTAGCATGGGTGTAATCTTTGCTTCCGATGGTGTGCCTTCAATTTCGAATTTTATAGTTAGCCGGTCTTCGTACCGAAGGGATTCCAGCGCAATAAAATTATGGATTTGTTTTAACTCCTCTTCCAATGAGACAAAATCCGTTTTACTTTTTTGCAGCACATAGTCAAGTAACTCACTTAATGCCAAAATGGCCCGGGGTGTCTCTTCTGATTTTTCTGAAGCAAGGTAGTAGAGATTATTGAGGGTGTTAAAAAGAAAATGCGGATTGAGTTGAATCTTGAGGAATTTTAATTCAGCCTGCACTTTTTCCAACATTAGTTTCTGGTAATCTTCACGTGACTTCCGCCAGTGCAGTAGCATTTTAATGGACACCGCCAGAAACACAACCATCAGCAAGGAAGCTAGTAAAAAGAATACATTGATTGAATCTGGGCTCATGTTGCTGATTTGCAATTTTGCCATGATGATAAAAGTTGCCATGGCGACTACCATCTCCAGATACAGGGATGCAAGCAGTGTATAACTAAAGTATAGCAGGAAATAGCCGTAGCGCTCCTTCATTAGGTAACGGGGTATTAGAAAATAATTCAGGAAATACGTGGTTCCGATTGTGATGGGCATAAGTAGTCCGACAAAGAAAAAAGTCTGTAGGTAGGTATTGTTTTGTAGGCCAAAAAAAACCGAGTACAACACCAGTACCATGAGCCAGAAGATAGCATGGATGGTCCAGCGCTGATGCGCGAAAAGATGCTCTATCCAATTTCCGAGACGATTCATTCTGCTGCATATTTAAGAAAAAATCAAGCAGGATAACGCGTGGAGGACGGAAGAACGACAGGACATACCTTTTCGACTTCGTTGAACACCTTTTCGCCATTTCCAGTTTGAAAAATTGAATATCCATCGCCACATAAGTCGTTGGTCAGTTTGTTCTTATTTGAAATTAATTCTGTTGTAAGCTTGCTGAAACAAGTTCAATAACTAAACTTTAAAACGATGAGTATTCTTGATTTTCACAGAGAGGGAGGAATGATATACATGGCTCCTTTAACGATTATTTTCCTGATCAATCTTGGGTTGATTTTTTATGGGTTTTATGTAAAAATGCAACACAAGGCAATTCAGGAAAGATTACTTGAAACCATTAAGCAATTGAGTGGATTTGCCCTGGCCTTTGGCGCCTTTGGTACCCTGATCGGATTGTTTTTTGCTTTTGGTTCTTTGTCGGAGATGTCAGAAGCGCTTCCCCTTTCAACGATTATGGGTGGTTTAAAAGTTGCCATGTACACCACGCTTTACGGATTCATTATTTTTATAGTCACTCAGATAGCGTTGTTACTATTTAGGCTATTCGATAAGTCATAATTTTTCGGGTAAAGCATAAGTTTGAAAATTCCTTTTTACAGGACTTTGGTAAATCCTTTGAGTTCCCTAGCTTTCTACAGTGCTAGGGAACGACAAAGCTTACGAAAGTATGGATGCCATTGTTAATTGTGCAGCGTATTGTGAAGGGAGACGAGTCTCCTCCGTAGAAATTGATGAAATCAGTGAGGTCCTGAAACAACCCGATAAATTTGTTTGGGTAGGACTCCATGAACCCGATGAAGAACTTCTTCGAAAAGTTCAGCATGAATTTGGATTGCACGATCTGGCAATCGAAGATGCACACCGTGCTCATCAACGGCCAAAATTGGAGGCGTATGGCGATACGCTCTTTGTTGTTTTGCGAACCGCACAGGTAAATGATCACCAGCATATTGAATTTGGGGAAACGCATTTTTTTCTTGGTAGCAACTTTATTGTCACGGTGCGTCATGGTTCATCGTTAGCGTACACCGATGTGCGTGCCCGCTGTGAGAGTACGCCCAAGCTTCTACAGAACGGCCCCGGCTTTGCGCTCTATGCCGTGATGGATGCTATAGTTGATCAGTATTTCCCCGTGATCGATGCGTTGGAAGAAATGTTGGGTGATTTGGAAGACAATATCTTCGATGAAAAATTCAGAAGGGAAACAACTGCACAAATTTACCAGCTCAAGCGTCAGCTCCTTGATGTGAAACGTGCAGTGTCACCACTTATTGATATCTGTAATCGATTGATGCGCTTTGACCTCGCCTTGATAAAAGAGGAAACAAGACCATATTTCAGAGATGTATATGATCATTCCATTCGCATCAATGAAATGGTGGATAATGCGCGCGAATTACTTTCTACTGCGCTGGAGGCCAACTTCTCGTTGATTTCAATTTCGCAAAGCGATGTCTCCAAGAGGTTTGCCGGATGGGCTGCCATCATTGGTATTCCCACTATGGTGGCAGGTGTGTATGGAATGAACTTCAAACACATGCCGGAGCTTGACTGGCAATGGGGATATCCTGTGATTATGACCATAACGTTCAGCGCCTGTGCTGGTTTGTACATACTTTTCAGACGATCAGGCTGGCTATAGCTTCAGTGCATTTTGGCTCTCCATAGCCTGTCGGCTGAAGCTTTTAATTTGGCTTCGTCTTTATTCCACTTTAGCAAGCGGTTATCGTTGTTGAAACTGTAGAACAAGTAAAGCTTGCCGTCTACAATTTTATAGGTAGTGGGATTTATTTTTACCCGCTCTCCATTTAACGCAATGGTGTACGCACACCAGCCACCATAGGCAGGTTCATATTTGCTGGGCGCTTTTTTAAATTCTTCCAGGTTGGCTTCGTTCACAAAGTAGTAGGTGATCGCTTTGTGTTCAAAGGAAAATTTTGAATTCCCTCTGGCCGGTTTGTTCTGGAAGTAGCTTACAGGATCCCATTCCCGCATGGCAACATAATTTTCGGTATTAAAATTTCTTCGCCTGTCGGCATTCTCCGGTTGCTGTGCAACAGCCGATGTGAAGAGTGTAAGAGAAAAAAAGGTGATCAGGATTTTCATACGTGAGGCATCAGTTTATGACAAGTGTACTAAATTCCGAAATGGGCTAATATGAATACTCTGTATGATGCCAATGTCCCGGTCAAGTTAACGGCTTTATGGGTAGAAGGATATTTCCGGTGTTGGTTCCAACGTATTTTTGGTTACTCATATTCTAATTTTACCATCACCAAACAGGTTAAACCGCTTGTCGTTTAAGTCCTTCTTCCGTTGTTGCCTTACTCTATATTGATACGCCAGATGAAAACCAGACCATGAAATACATACTTTTTTTCCTGCTTAATTGCACGATTAGTTTCGTTGCAGCTCAATTCAAACCGGCAGGAATTTTTGAACATCACCAGGATGTTGGAAAGCCAAAGAAGGCGGGCTCCATTCTTTACGATGAAAACACGCAATTCTATTCAATAAAAGGAGCGGGATATAATATCTGGTTCGGGCGCGATGAATTTCAGTATGCCTTCAAAAGGATGAAAGGAGATTTTATTCTGACTGCAAATTTTGAATTTGTAGGAACGGGTGTTGATCCTCACCGAAAAATCGGATGGATGGTTCGTGGTTCACTCGATGAAGATGCTGCGCATTACAGTGCGGTACTGCATGGAGACGGACTTACCGTATTGCAATGGCGATTACTTAAGGGTGCTGACATGCGCGATCCGGAGGATGAGATTTTTGCACCCAAAAAGAATTATCAGATTTTACAAATCGAACGGATCGGTAAAAAATTAATTATGCGGGCGGCTCATCCCGGTGAACCGTTACAGCAGATCGGCACAACAATCATGGATCACATGAAGGATGAAGTGCTGGCTGGCCTGTTTATTTGTTCTCATAATGAAGATGCAATCGAAGAAGCGCGTGTATGGAATGTTCGCATCGATAAACCAGTACCCGAGAGCTATAATGTTTACCGCGATGGTTTTATTGGTAGTCGCCTGGAAATTATGCGGGTGGCGGATGGAACGCGAAAGGTTATTCATGAAGATAAAAACGGGTTCGAAGCACCTAACTTTCTTCCCGGTGGAAAGCACTTGCTGTTTAATCAGTGTGGATCACTTTATAAAATTTCGGTTGACGGAGGAGTGCCAGAAAAACTGAACACCGGATTTGCCAATCGCATTAATAACGATCATGGTATTTCGTTCGATGGAAAAATGATTGCGATCAGTCACCACCGCGATGGTTTACCCGGAGGCGGTTCGACCATCTATGTTTTGCCCATCGAAGGGGGCACTCCGAAAATGGTAACAGAAAAAACACCGAGCTATTGGCATGGATGGTCGCCCAATGGAAAAGAAATTGTTTATGTTGCACAGCGTGAGGGCAGCCTTGCGTATGACATTTATCGAACGGCTGTCACTGGCGGTCAGGAAATTCAACTAACAAGGAACCAAGACACTCATGTAGACGGACCTGAATATGCACCGGATGGTAAGTCGATCTATTACAACGGTAATCAATCCGGAACGATGCAGATTTGGCGCATGAAGCCCGATGGTTCCGGAAAGGAGCAACTCACCTTTGATGAGTACAATAATTGGTTCCCGCATGTGTCACCGGATGGAAAGTGGATTGTGTTCATTTCTTTTCCTCCGGATATCGATGTGAACGATCATCCGGCCAACAAGCGTGTGATGCTGCGGCTCATGCCGGTTTCTGGAGGGGCACCAAAGGTTATTGCCTATTTGTATGGAGGACAGGGAACAATCAATGTTCCTTCGTGGTCACCGGATAGTCAGTTTATTTCTTTTGTAAGTTACGCAGAGAAGTTTACTGAGCAGGAGTGATCGAAGCGCCATGCCGAACTACACTTTCACAGGTTGTGAAACGGTAAAAATTGTTGCTTCGGTCTTCTCGGCACCCTGATTCTTAATTTCTTGTTTTTGCTCCCAACGCAGCACCATCAGCAGAATGATGGTAACGAAGGCGATGATCAGGAAATACAAAAACACTTTGAAGGTGCGTTTCATTTTTACTTCCTGTTCGTGTTGGTGCATGAGGGCAGAATAATTACGGTAGCGCTGGATGTTTCCAGTACTCATCATTTTTCTCCGTAATTTTATCTCATTCCTTCCCATCGTATTTTATCTTCAAATTAAAATTCTTCCGCAACCTGTCCAAGGCCCGATAGGTTCTCATTTTCGCTCCGCTTTCAGTAATATCCAAAATAAAAGCTATCTCCTTGAAATCTTTATCTTCGAAAAAGCGCAGCTCCAGTACTTCCAGCATATCAGTTGGAAGGTCTTTCATATAGTTGAGTAACCGCTGAATATGTTCTTCATCCCAGCCATCATTACCTTGATCCAGCAGGTCGCGCACCAGAGATTCTTCAATACTGAAAACTTTATCGTGCTTCTTCTTACGATAATGTTTATTGACTTCATTGCTGGCAATTTTATAGAACCAGGCAGAAACCGGCACACCCCGGAATTGATATTTACCCACGTTGTTCAACGCGTTAAGAAAGGTTTGTGAAGTAAGGTCTGCGGTTAGCTCCTCATCGTCAGTCTGCCGGTAAATAAAATTGAAAATCCGGTCGAAATACTTTTCATACAAAAGACCAAATACCTGCGGATCTTTTCTTGATTGGTCTAGTATGCTATACTCCTCACGGATCTCGTCTTCTGACATGTGGCGGAATTCTGATTCAATAATGCAAAGATCAGCCAAAGTCACAAGTCATTTGTAAAATGAATCCTCTGGCCGAAAAGCCAGAAGAACTACCTCATGTTGCCCGTCAGTGGATTTCATGATGGGGTGTTGTCTAATCCCACCAGTAAACCGCATGACGGTTTATTCCGTTTAGCAGGATACCACGATTCGGGTGATTTCAATTTTGATATTTATATCCTACTTTTCCAATCGGTAGCCTCATGCGCAAAGAACTATTTTTCATTGGACTCTTACTGTGTGCTTGCCATTTTTTAATGGGTCAGCATCAGCATTATTCCTTGCGTAATTATAAGGCTGTTGATGGTTTGCCGCAATCGCAGGTGAGCATCATGCTCGAAGACAACAACGGCTACCTTTGGATTGGAACGCAAGGTGGTGGATTAGCACGGTTTGACGGGCGTGAGTTCAAAGTATTTACAACCCTGGATGGACTACTGAGCAACATCGTTACATACCTCAAACTAGACAGCAAACAAAATCTCTGGATTATTCATCCACGCGGTATCACCAAATATGATGGCGTTACATTCAAAAAATTTCAGCAGCCTGGAGCGCCCGCAAATGCCAAAAGAATAAGAAGGGCATTTGAGATGAACGACAGTATCTTTTTTATTGTGTCACCGGGTAACCTCGGTAAACTGTATAACGATTCGGTTTATTATTGGAACAAGCCCATGCAGCGTGAAGGTATGATTGCCTATTGTCACTTGAATCCAAACCGCGAAATTATGCTTTACCTGAATGACAGTTCGTTTTTGGTGCAAACTAAACGGGGCAATGTCAAACTAAGTCATAAAAAGATATTTAACCGGTTGTATGGTATTTTCAATTATCACGGAAAGCCATGGGTGAAAACCGACAGCGGTTACTATAGTCTAAATGTTGTTGGGGGAACTTTCCATCGGGAAGTTTTACCCATTTCCAATCCCATTGTCTATTACGATCAAATTAATGATCAGTTCTGGACTCGAGTCGGCAGCAATCTGCTGAAAGAAAAAATTCAACCGGAAGGTGTTACAGTGGACACAGTTCTTAGGGATAGTGAAGTAACTCAGGTATTGGTAGACCAGGAAGGTAACACCTGGTTTGCCACTTCAGGCGCTGGGTTGTATAAATATTATATTCAGGATTTTGACCGGTGTAGTTCGGAGAACATGAAGGCTGTGATGGCGGTTTTTGAAGATAGTGGGGGCGCTACATGGATAGGCTCTATGACAAAAGGATTATGGCGAATAAAGAAAGGGAAAATCAGCGCTTATTTTTACGAAAAGGAATCGTACCGGAATAGTATTTCCTGTATTGTTGAAGCCCCCGATAAATCGGTTTGGGTTGGTACGCATGCAGGCCTTGCTCATTACAACAATTATACAGATACCTTCACGTGGTATACTCGTGAGGATGGGCTGTCCAATGCGATGATTACCGGAATACAATTCGATAGCCAGGGCGGCATGTGGATTGGAACGTTTGGTGGCGGAGTAAATTACTTTGATGGGAAGTCATTCAGGGCGTTTACCACCCAAGATGGTTTAAGTACCAACACGATCATGACCCTTCACTATGCTGATAGAATCAAAACGTTATTCATCGGAACCGAGTTTGGTTTATCCAGCATGGTGAATGCAACAGTACAAGCTGTTACCATACCCGGCATTGAGAATACCACGGTACTTTCCATTCATCCCTATCAGGATTCGTTGCTGATGATTGGTACTGGTGGGGGCGGTGTTGTGTTGTATAACCCGAATACCAAATTCGAGCGCATGATTACCACGCGGCAGGGGTTGTCATCGGACTTTGTTTACTTTGTTTCCGCAGATGATCAGCACTATATATGGATTGGTACGGAAAAGGGCATTAATCGACTTCGGCTGGATGGCAAAGCTGAGGTGAGTGAAATTTTGCATTATGATTTTGATAATGGTTTGACAGGCGTGGAGACAAATCAAAATGCCTTTTATCTTGGAAAGGATAAAAAGTATTTTGGTCTCATTGATGGTTTGTATGAGTTCAACAATCTCAAGCGTACAGGATTGACATCCTTTAACCTTCACCTTACCAATATTGAAATTCTATATGGACAATACGATGCCCGAGCCGATGCCGATAGCCTGGCCGGCTTCTATAAAATTCCGTATAACCTCCGGCTTCCGCCCGATAAAAATCATATTACGTTTCATTTTAACAGGGTTGATAAGCAATATCCTAAGTCTGTTAAGTTTAGGTACAAACTCGAAAATTTTGACAAGACCTGGTCACAACCTTCCTCCAATGGTGAAGTGACCTACTCGAATCTTCCTCCTGGCGAGTATGTATTTCGGGTCATGGCCACGAGCAATTCGGGCAGTTGGTCGGAAGAGCGCATTGGTTACGCCTTTACTATTCTGACACCTTTTTATAAAACGGCCGCCTTTATCGTAGGTGTTATTATTCTACTGGTTGGAGTCATCATGCTCGCACTCTACATCAGGGTGAAACAAAAAGTAAATAAAGTAATCGAGGTTGAGCGTATCCGGATGAAAGAGCAGGATTTTCTCCGTAAGGAGATAGCTCGTGATTTTCATGATGAGATGGGTAATCAACTTACACGGATTATCAACTACATCAGTTTACTTAAACTCAATGGAAATGGTCATGCTAATGGAAACGGAAGTCATGACCTCTATACTAAAGTTGAAGATTCCGCAAAGTATCTGTACACGGGCACACGTGATTTTATCTGGTCAATCGATCCGGTTAACGATGAACTATCGAAACTCTTTATTCATATCCGCGACTTTGGTGAAAAGCTTTTTGATGAAAAAAATATCAGTTTCCGGGCGTACAACGAAATACGCGAGCGGGTTAAACTTCCCTACGGATTTAGCCGGGAAGCAAACCTGATTTTTAAAGAAGTGATGACCAATGCTTTTAAATATTCTGAAGCCCGAAATGTTGCGCTGTCACTGAAACGTAGAGACCAAAGCTATTTTGAGATTATTTTTGAAGACGATGGCGTGGGCTTTCATACCGGTGATGTACAAAAATCCAATGGTCTTAAAAATATTCGTGAGCGGGCTGACAAAGTCAATGCTGTTTTACGTATACAGAGCATGAAGAACCAGGGAACGAAAATCGTTCTAACCTTTACGCTAAACAAAACCTTAAAATATGGCCTTGCCCTTTAAAAAGAGAGTCCTCATCGTGGAAGACGATCAGGAAATCAGAAATAGTTTTACACTGATTGTGAACAGTTCACAGAAATTTATGGTGGTTAATGCCTATAGTAACTGTGAAGATGCCATTGATAGCATACATCGCGACAAGCCGGAAATTGTTTTGATGGATATTGAGTTACCCGGCATGAATGGTATTCAGGGAACGAAGATTATTAAAGATAAAAATCCGCACATTGACGTGGTCATGGTTACGGTGTACGAAGACAGCGAGCTGGTTTTTGAGGCACTTAAAGCCGGTGCGGCAGGTTACATTACCAAAAGTGCAAATTATATGGAGTTACTCTCGGCACTGGAAGAAATTGTAAAGGGTGGTGCACCGATGAGTAGCCGCATTGCCCGTATGGTCATTGATAATTTTCATGTCAATCCAAACTCACCGTTAACAAAGCGTGAAACAGAAATTCTTCAGTTGATTTCCGAAGGTAAGACCTATACTCAGATTTCGGAAGAACTTTTTATTTCGAAAGAAACCGCAAAGACACACATCAAAAATATCTATTCCAAGTTGCAGGTAAACAGTAAATCAGAAGCCATTGCCAAGGCCAATCTCGAGAAGTTGATTTGATAGTGCGAGCCGAAAGGTAGTTGCACAATCCGAAGTCCGGAAGTACTTACATTGTTACTTCCGGACTTTTTTACTTGTATTATTCAGACTTTATTTTTTTTGCAACTCAGGCTCTACCATATTCAGGGTGATTTAGTTTACTTTAATATACCCTTCTCACCGTCATTTTTTTTAGTCCTGCTTTTAGGAGTTTTGAAGCAACATCCTCACATCCGTTAGTCACGGAAACAGGATGGAGTTTCAGCATTAAAACAAACCCAAAAAGTATGAGGAAAAATTTACTGGTGAGTCTCCTGTGCTTTGCCCTGACCATTGTTCATGTGTGGGCACAAGAGCGAACACTATCCGGCAGGGTTACAGCATCGGAAGATGGAACACCTTTGCCCGGGGTGAATATTGTGTTAAAAGGTACCACGAGTGGAACCGTAACCGATTCTGATGGCCGTTATACAGTAACGGTTCCTGCCGATGGCGGCACGCTGTTGTTTTCATTTATCGGTCTTGTATCGCAGGAGGTAATTGTGGGCAACCGGGCGATCATTGACCTGGCAATGGTACAAGACGCCAGGCAGCTGGGTGAAGTTGTGGTAACGTCTTTTGGAATTGAACGCGAGCGTAAGTCGCTGGGCTATTCGATTCAGGAAGTGAAGAGCGATGAGTTGGTGAAAGCCCGCCAGACCAGTGTGTTAAATTCATTGCAGGGAAAAATTGCCGGTGCCCAAATCTCCAGCGCAGGTGGTGGCCTGGGAAGTTCAACACGGGTAGTATTACGCGGACCAACTTCCTTGCTGGGTAACAATCAGGCGCTGTTTGTGGTAGATGGTATTCCGATCAATAACGGTTCCAATAATAACGTTCAGGCTTCCGGTAATTTTTTCGATAATGTGGTCGATGCCGGAAACAGGGCCAACGATATTAACCCTGAAGATATTGAATCTGTATCGGTACTGAAGGGACCTGCTGCTGCAGCGTTGTATGGTTCACGTGCAGCCAGTGGAGTTATTTTGATAACAACCAAAAAAGGCAGAAGTAACCAACCTAGCAAAGCTGAAGTTACATTCAACAGCACCTATCTCTGGTCAAAGGTGTTGGTTACACCCAAGTTGCAAAACCGTTTTGGTCAAGGTCAATATGGTGATAACCAAACCTATTTGAACGATCAGGAAAGTTGGGGAGATCATTTTGACGGATCACTGAGACCCTATGGTGCTGTTGTTAATAATATCCAACAATACAAACCATACGTGGCCTTGCCTACCAACATTGATGACTTCTACGAAATTGGAAAGACGTTTCAGAATTCCTTATCCCTTTCCGGTGGAACCGAGAAGTCTACGTACTATTTATCGGTTACCGATTTGGCACAAACTGGTGTATTGAAGGGAACGGACTATCATCGAAATAACTTTACTCTTAACGGAAGTACAAAACTGAGTAATAAGTTGTCATCGACAGCTTCTGTAAATTATGTGCGGGTAAGTGGTAACCTTCCGCAAACCGGACAGCGAAACCACGCATTGGCCAATATTCTCAATGTTCCCCGCGATTACAGTATTGTTGATTTTAAAGATCTCAATAACCCATTCAATACTCCGGATGGTTTCTTTACACCGTTTGCTGTGAATCCATACTATACGCTGGCGCATGATTACAGCAAACAAGAGATGAACCGCGTTTATGGTAATTTTCAATTAAACTATCAGGCAGCAGATTGGATTAGTGCCATGGCACGAATCGGCACGGATGTAAGCTCGGATCAGCGAAATACGTTTGCCGATATTGTTCAATACAACGATCCAACCGGTCCGAATTATCAGGGCGCGTTCAACTACGATGGAGAATACACGGAACAGCGTTTGAATTCAAGTGAGATCAATGCCGATTTCATTGTAACCCTTAATCGTAAAATAACAGAGAAGCTGCAGGGTTCATTATTGGTGGGGTATAACGTTAACCAGCGTGCAGGCTCCAATGTTGGGGCAACGGCTACGAACCTTACTATTCCGGGTTACGCCAATCTTGCTAATGTTAATGGCACATACACTTCATTCGGAGCATCAACAAAAAGACGCCTCTTTGGGGTGTATACCTCACTCGATTTAAGTTATGCCGGCTACCTCTTTTTGGGCGCTACGTTTCGAAACGATTGGTCATCAACGTTGCCTAAATCCAACAACTCATTTTCATATCCTAGTGTGAATGCGAGTTTTGTTATCACCGATGCGTTTGAAATCAGCAATAAAATTCTTTCATCTGCCAAAGTGCGCGCCAGTTATGCCGAGGTGGGTAATGATGCTAACCCGTATTTGACCAGCTCAATTTTTAACCAGAGCAATCCACTCGGAGCATTTTCCGGAATTACGTTCCCGTTTAATAATGGAACGGTAACGGTTCCTGCATTTAGCGAAGGTGATATAATCGGTAACCCTAATCTTCAGCCTGAAATTACAAAAGCCCTGGAGTTTGGTGCCGAGATGAAATTGTTGGATGGAAGGTTAAACCTTGATGTTGCTTACTACGACAGCAAAAGCGAATCACAGATACTCAATGCTTCGGTGGCTCCTTCTTCCGGTTATTTAACACAGGTTATCAATGTTGGCTCTGTTTCCAATAAAGGAATAGAAGTTACACTGGGAGGAAAGGTCTTGCAATGGGGTGCTTTTCGTTGGGATCTGTCTGTGAACTTTGCAAAAAATAAAAACAACGTTGAAGAGCTGAACGAGGGTAATACAGAGTTGACTTTAGTGAATCAAGGTCTGACTCCGGGATTAAAAATTCAGGTTGGAAAGCCTTATGGAATTTTTGAAGCAACAACAACGTTAAAAACACCGGATGGAAAAATTGTTGTTGGCCTTGATGGTATTCCACTGGATGATCCGAACCCTGCTTATGTTGGCACCTTGCAACCCAAGTGGACTGGCGGCCTGACATCAACAATGTCATTCAAAGGACTTTCGTTATCAGCAACACTGGATACACGGCAGGGTGGAAATATTGTATCCTCTACTATGGCGCAGCTCTATTTTAATGGACAATTGGAAGAGACTGCTTTTAATGACCGTGAAGAATGGATTGTGCCCAACTCTGTTGTTCAGGTTGGCACACAAGATGGCCAGCCGGTGTATGCACCAAACACCACGCCACTCACGATGTATGGAACAGGTTCCTATCGTCAGTACTGGGCAAATATTCAGGGAGGTTCACGTAACGATGAAGTCATACTGGATGCCTCGTTTATTAAACTGCGTGAGTTGGCATTGAATTATTCGCTGCCCAAGCAATGGCTGGAGAAAACTCCTTTCGGAGATATCATGGTTGGTGTTGTTGGACGTAACCTTTGGTTGCATACCGCCAAGAATAACCACGTGATTGACCCGGAAGCAAATGCTTATGGAGCGGGTAATGCTGCAGGTTTTGTGAATGTTCAGGGATATGAGTTTTATGGTATCCCAACACAAGCAACATATGGATTCAATCTCCGGGCAACGTTTTAATGAAATTTAAAATGAAATGTATGAAACTAAATAAGATCGTATTCGGATATAGCCTGTTGGTAATGGCGCTTTTGTCATCGTGCGAAGATTTCCTGGATATCAACACCGATCCCAACAACCCTGCTTCTTCAACACCACAGCTTACACTTCCTGCTGCACAGGTACAGTTAGCGGTTCAACTGGAAGCACAGTATAATATTCTGGGAAGTGTGCTTGCGCACTACTGGACACAGGGCCCAACGGCTTCACAGTACAGTGGTATAGAGCAATACAACATCACCACAACAAACTATACAGGAACATGGGCTGCGATGTATGCCGGTAATCCGGGTGCTGGTTTTGATACCGGAGTTTTGTCTGATCTTGAGTTTGTGAGAAAAGCAGCACTGGCCAATGGTCAGGCAAATTATGCTGCCGTGGCACAGCTTTTACAAGTTTATGCGTATCAAATTCTGGTAGACTTGTATGATAAAGTTCCGTACTCAGAAGCATTGAAAGGAAAGGAAGGTATTCTGTCACCACGTTTTGACAATGGGGATGTTATCTATGATGACCTCGTATTAAAAATTGACGAAGCGCTTAGTTGGATTTCCGTATCCGCACCTGCACCCGGCAATGATGATTTGATTTTTCGAGGGGACATGACACTTTGGCGAAAATTTGGCAATACACTCAAACTTAAAATTTTCGTCCGTCAGGCATTAGCACGACCTGCAAAAGCACAGGAAGGCATTGAAGAATTGTATGCTGCAAATGCACAGTTTCTTTCTACAGGAGAAGATGCGCGTGTAAGTTTCAGTACTGCTACCGGAAATGAAAACCCATTATGGCAGGAACTGAATTTAACAACACCTCAAAATCTTGTGGCCAGTAAAACTTCTATTGATGCTTTGCAAAATAACAGTGATAGCCGAATACAGGCCTTGTATGATGTAGCGCCTGTCACCGGACAATATGATGGTTTAATCCAGGGAACAGGAACATCAGCCGGGGGAGTATACAACGATTATGCTCGTCCGGATGCTGCTATTATTTTAACCAAAAGCGCACCGGTGTACCTCATGACGGGCTATGAAAGCTTATTCCTCCAAGCCGAGGCTGTACAACGTGGCTGGGGAAGTGGCAGTGCAAAGGCATTGTATGATGCGGCAGTGCTCGCTTCTTTCGCTTTCTGGGGATTAAATGGTAGTGCGATGGTGGGTGCTGGTGGCGAATATGAATATGATAACGCACTGGCTACTATTTACTATCAGAAATGGTTGGCCTTTAATGGTAAACAAGGATATGAAGGCTGGACAGAATGGAGAAGAACAGGTGTTCCGGTGTTGCAGAAATCCATTCAGGGTGCACCACTAACCAATGTATTTCCGCTTCGCCTCATTTGGCCTACCAATGAAGTTTCGTCTAACCCGAATGTTCCTGCTCTGACAACTGTTGATACCCCGGTGTGGTGGGATACAACTTTTTAACATTAACTGATCATGACTATGAAAAAAATAAAAAGTATAATGGTGATGGCAGGACTCGTTGTCCTGGCCATTGCCTGTGATCGTGAGTTGGATTCAGAGGGAGTTGCAACAGGTGTAATCCGGTTTCCTTCCATTGAAGTGCAGGGTGAAAGCCCGGTAATACTGGAGGCCGGTAGTGACTTTTCCGATCCTGGGGCAAAGGCTTATCTGGGTACAGATGATATCACATCTCAGTTGAATACCGAAAATCATGTTGATGCAAATACACCGGGTGTGTACACGGTGGATTATTCTGTGGCAACAACAAATGAATTAGATCAGCAATCGGTTGCCAATGCCAGTCGCATTGTCAGTGTAACCGATGGCGATGTTTGCTCCATTGATTTAGCGGGTGCATATAAGCGCAACCCTGATTTAGGTGTCACGGTTAACGTTACCAAATTCAAGTGCGGGGTTTTCGATCTCGATAACGTTCTGGCGCGAACAACTTTTGTATCGGGCGTAAGAATCTATCCCATCGGTAACGATGAATTGGTTATTCCAACAACGAACAGTCCTTTTGGTCGCATTGAAGGTACAGGTGAAATTACAGCTAACGGTTTTACCATTACGATGAATTTTCTTGATCCACCCAATGCGGGTTTGGTGTTGACACGTGTTTATGTTAAACAATAAGATGAAGCGATATGAGAAAGATAAATTTTTGTACAATCGGTTTATTGGCGTTGGCACTTAGTGCTTGTGTAACCGGTGGCTTTGATGAAAATCCGCAGTTGGATTGGCGTAATGAAGAGCTCGCAAAAGCACCGAAGGTCGAATCCATTTCGGTAAACGGGGTTATTGTTGAACGAAATACACAATCCATCCGTGTGGTTCATGCGAAGATTGGTGATGTGCTGGAAGTGAGTGCCGCTATCACCAGCGGAAAAAATGCTGCACTGAAAGAACTTGAGGTTTCGCGTCAATACTATGGTGAAGAAGATCCTCAGCCGTTAGATCCGTTATCGGGTGATGGGTTTTATGACCTTACCGGGAATACGTTTGTGTTTGACTACAACTATACCGTTCCTGCTGAGGATGATGATGGTTTTGATTTTCATGCTGGCGATGTTATCCTCGTATACTTCAGGGTGCGCAACACACTTGATAATTTTGGATACAAGGCATTTGAGATTCACCTTGAGGACTAGTGAAGCATAGGATGCTTATGAAAGAGTGCTATCGATAGTGGTAGCACTTTTTTTATTCACGTGTTCTTCCCGGTTAATAATTGCCGCAGGGAAAGAAAGTGGAGGAAGTAGGCCATCGGTACCAGAAAAGAAGGTAAAAGTGAAACTGGAAAGGTTGTTACAATGGTGTTGGCGGGTTCATTCATAAAAATCCTGAACGGGACAGGCATTGATAAAATAGCAGTAGCAACAATATTGATGAGCAACGCCAGGCCGAGTACATTCCAAACAATAAGGATGGTTCGCGCAATTTTATTGCGAACTACCAAATAGGCAACCACGGGTGCGGTTAAACCGACAAGGATATCGAAGTTTCGTCCTTCAAAAGTCATTTGAATGGGAACTACATGGGCAAGGAGCAAAGCCCATAATAAAAGTTCTACAAGTATTCTAAAACTCTGAAGTCTCACCAGTCTTGCGGGTGTAATAAACCGTGTAATCTCAACACCCGTTTTTGAGAATGTTAACCACATCACGACTATCAAAGGAATCAGCAAGATGGGTACTGCGTTGAAAGGAAAGAGGGAGAAATTTCCAAAAATACCTGACAATGACCATATGCCCGTGAAAGCCGCCCAGCCAATCAGTGCAATGACAATGTTGCGATAAAGTGATTTCTTTTTTTCTTCTGATCGGGAGGTTTGTTGTATTCCAAACCGGAACTCCTGTAATAACAAGCGTATGTAAATGAGTGTTGTTACCACAAAACCAACTTGTGCAGAGAGGAGCAAAGGTGAAGACATGAGGTGGTGCAGTTAAAAAAAATAAATGCTGTCACTCAAAATGTGTCAGGCGGCTTGCTGAAGCAGCTCGATGAACTTTTCGCGACTAACCGGTTTTACCACGTAATCTTTTACGTTTGTGTTCCGTTTGGCGCGATCAATATCACGCGGGTCAATCGATGAGCTGACCATGTACACGATAATTGGTTTGGCGAAATTCTTTTTCAGGCCATCATAATCCTCTAAAAACATCCATCCGTCAACAATGGGCATATTGATATCCAGAAAAATTACATCCGGAAGAATATCTGAATTACCGGCATAGGTTTTCAAAAAGCCGAGGGCATCCTCACCATTTTCAAATTGCAAAATCCGGTCGGTGATGTGAGCCGCTTTAATCGTGCGCGAAGCGGTGAGCTGAAAAATAACATCATCATCGACAAGGGCTATAACAGGTGATTTACTTTCCATGGTTGAGTGATTGTCCGGTAAAGGTAATAATAAACGTGGTACCCTCCTTTTCCTTGCTCTTTATCATGATCGAACCGCCCATTGCTTCCAGTTGATTTTTGACCATAAATAAACCGATGCCCCTGCTTTCGGGATGTCGATGAAATGTTTTGCGCAATTTGAAGACCTGATGTCCATAACGATCAAGGTTTATTCCTAGTCCATTATCCGATACCTCCATCCGTACTTCATCCTGGTGGCTGTAGGTTTTAAAGGTAATGAGCGGCTGCCTTCCAGGGAAGGTATATTTCAGCGCATTGCTCAGCAGATTCAGCAGGACACTTTCTAAATATATTTTAGGAAACTCTACCTGTTCAGCTTGAGAAAAATCAGAGTGTATAATAGCATTCGTCTCCGTTATTTGTGAATTGAGCATGGATTTCACCTGGGCAAAAATTTCCGCTACGTTGAGTTGTTGCCGTTCAATGTTTTTGTTCTGTTTAATATTGAGCACATCATTGAGCTCTTGCAATGTATTCAGGGTATTCTTGCCCGACTCTTTCAACAATCGCAGGTATTCTTCTTTTTCTTCAGGTGCAGAAGCGCTTTCAAAAAAGTTCAATAAGGTTAAAATATTTCCAACCGGTGAACGCAGGTTGTGCGATACAATTTGTGTAAACTCTTCCAACTGCTCGTTCTTGCGTTTCAGATCTTCAGTAATGGTGAGTAACCGAACGTTCTGTTCGATGATTTTTTCTTCTGTTATTTTCCGTTCTGTAATGTCGCGAAATTCCGTTACCCGGATTGTCTTTCCATGATACGGAATATTTTTGCCTCTTATTTCCAGGGCATAGCGTGAGCCATCTTTTCGGATGCCCTCCACATCATATGTTTTGTCATAGCCCGAGCGTACTTTATCTCTTACCGCATCACGGAATTCAGGTGCAATCAGGTTAAGACCATCACTTCCAATGAGTTCATCGTAGGTGTAGCCGGTAATGGTACAAAGACCCTGATTGCAATCCAGAAGTTTTCCCTGATCGTGTAAACCAATACCACCGAAAGAAGCTTCTTGTAAAAGACGGAATCGCTCACCACTTTCTTTCAGTTGCTCTTCGGTTTGACGAAGTTGCGAGATATCCGTAAACGTACAGATAACTTCTTTTAAATTACCGAAGCTATCCCGTATGGGTTCAGCATCGACTAATAACCAGACACGGTCTTGTCGGGTTGGCCGGTATACACCCATTACCACACCGCGTACTGGTTTCATGCTTTTGATGGCGCTGGGTACCGGGTGATCTTCACCGGGAAAATTTGTACCATCTTCGTGAATGACATTCCACGTTGGATCTAATGAAGTCTTTCCCCGTAAGGTATCTTCGGTGAGATCAAGCATCTCCAGCGCAGCTTTGTTGAACAAGATGATTTCAGATTGCGGTCCTTGCAACAACACACCAATGTTCAGATCCTGAATAAGGTTACGAAAGCGTTCTTCACTTTCGCGTAAGGCTGATATGGCTTTTCGCTGCTCGGTAATATCGCGTGCAACGCCCACAATTTGTGATACATTTCCATTTTCGGCATGTTGAAAAACAGTGTCGCGGCTTCTGAACCACCGCCATTCACCGCTGCGTGTAAGCATGCGATACTCACTTTCCTTAATGGTGTTCATGGGTTCATCCGCCCAGGAAGCCATGAATTGCATATCATCCGGATGCACCAGTTGGTTAATAAAATCGGGACCCATTTTGGTTAGCTCTTCCGGAGTGTATCCAAGTACATCAATCAGATTGCGATTGGCGTATACATTGATCTGACTTTTCAAATCATAGACATAGAGAATATCGGGTAATGCGTTTTCAATGCTTTCGCGGAGCCGGTGATTGGCACGGATAGTTTCTTCAGATTGTCGTTGCGTGGTAATGTCTTGCATTGAACCCAGCATGCGCTCCGCTTTATCATTTGCATTTGAAGTAAAAAAACCGCGATCATGCATGTATACATAATCGCCACTTTTATTCCGAAACCGGTAGGTTACATCATACGGACGCAAAGCCTTTTCTGCTTCTTCTAATTTTTGAAATGCTTGTTTGCGGTCATCCGGATGAATCAATTCAACCCATGTTTTGATGTCACCCATTTCATCGGCTTGATAGCCCAGCACTTGAAAAATATTTCCGCTCCAGATAATGTAACCCGATGCGATGTCATAATCATAAATAACTTGCCCGGAAGCGGAGGCAAGAAGTTCATACCGGAGTTTCCAGTCTTCGTTTTCAAGCGCAATTTTCTTATTGAGTGTAATGTCCTGAGCAGAGCCAGTCATTTTCACCGGATTACCGTTGCGGTCGAGGATGACATTACCAAGGGCCTCCATCCAATGGATGGTACCATCTGGCCACATGATCCGGTGTTGAATAAAATAACTTTCTTTGTTTGTCAGGGAATGCTGAATGGTTTTCAATACATGGTCTTTATCTTCTGGATAGATGAGGTTGACATAGGCTTCAAAGGAACCATCGAAGGTCTCGGGTGTTCGTCCAAAAATTTCATGCACCTGATCAGACCAGGTAACAACATTGGTGCGGATATTCCATTCCCAAACACCCATGCTGGCGGCTTGAAGGGCAATCTTTAATTTTCGTTGGCTTTCACGAAGGGCAATTTGCGCTGTGTTGTTTTTTGCTTTTTTGCTAACGGGTAATTTTTTCTTGCTGCTTTTTTTAGCCTTGACTTTTTTGCGTGCTAACATTTTTTTTGCTTTCCGTCCCGGCATATTTCTTTTTTAAAAAAGGTACAAAAAATATCCGATTTAAAAGGGGATGACAATCACTTCGACTCCAGTCAGGCTCCGTATAAGGGACCAATTTTTTGTACTTTCATCCCAGCAATCCGCAGGCCCTCTGCTACACAATCTGCGGTGTTATACATTTTGATGTATCCGGACAAAAATCCAGCCCAAAAAGCATCACCTGCTCCTGTCGTATCTTTTACCACGGCCACAGGTACAGCAGGTGTAAATGTCCAATCGGTTTCCGCTGTTTTATACCATACACCGTCTTTGCCGCAGGTCAGGCAGGTTACGGCAGCGGGTATTGGAGTAAGAAAAGACTTAGCATCCTCAACACTCAGCGTATGCCCGATAAAGCGTTCGGTATCATCCAGACTAAATTTAAGAAGAGGTTTCAGTGCGCACACATGTTCGAAAACACCCCTGCCATTGTCGGTACCCCAAATGGATGGTGCAAAATTCCAATCGATTGATATGATTTTATTTTTTGCTTTTGCACGCGCAAAGGCATTCAGAATATTTTGCTGCGATGGATTTTTGCTCAATGCAAAGGCACAGCTATGAATAATGGAACTATTTTCAATTAGTTGATCAGACAGGGCAGGTATTTGGGTATCGGCCATACGGTACGCAATGAAATCTGGTGTGCCTTTACTGCGCCCAACCAATACAAGCGATGTTGGATGGGTTATACTTTTTATGATGTAAGCATCGGTTAATCCGGTTTTACGAAGGGCCTCCAGAATAAATTCGCCTGCGCCATCATTGCCAATACAACTTACAATGGCAGCCTTTGCACCCAGCCATTGTAAGTTTCCGCATACGTTAGCCGGGCTTCCGCCCTGATGCATGCTAAACATTTTCGCTTGTGAAAGGTTGTCAACGTAGGCTTCACTGATAATGTCTACCAGTAATTCGCCTATCGCCAAAACATCTGTTTTCATAAATTTACTCCGGATAGTAAAAGAATAATTTTTTTCCTTCAATACTTTTCTCCGCTATCACGGCACCTCCTGCACTCCACGTGCAACGTGCAACACCAATTGGTTTTTTCGTTTGGCCATGAAAACATTCGTTCATTTCCCACTCCAGTGCGCTGTTGGCTTCATGAAGATATGCGGTTACTTTTCTGGCATCATCAGTTTGTTGATGCGCTGTTAGCGCTGCCGTTAAGAATCCATTCCACACAGGCCACAATCCACCATTGTGAAATTCATGTGGCGAATTCCGGAAGGTGTAAGCATAATTATTTTCCAGCTCTTTCATTTCCCAATCAGTTTTTTCTACGGCAGGGTAGAAGGAAGGAAGAATCGAGGTGATCTGCTTCATTACATCAGCAAGGAAAGTCAAGACAATCTGCTGTTGATCGGTTTTTCCGATGTGCAGCAAGAGTGCCAAGCTGTTAGCTTGTAAATCAAATTGAGAATAGATGCGTGCCGGATTAAATCCTAAGAACCAATACATGTCTGGCGCCTGTGCCATCTGGTGCTTCAGGTTGGCGGCATATAATTCATCAGCATTGTTGTTCCAGAAATTTTGTTCAATGACAGTCGTAATGGTATCGGCTTTGGTTTGCCAATCATCACGATGATATACGTTTGCTGCCAGTCGAAGGGCCCAAATGCGAAGAAGTTGGTCAAATAGAATATATCCATGCTGTATGTATTCATCTGCCCAATCACCACTTTGTGGAACATACATCAGATGTTTACCATTAAACTCCCACGCGTCCATTACAAAAAAACACTTCTCAACATGTTTTTCAAAACGTGAAGCAAGACTTTTGTGGTTGGTTACAAGCGCATACTGACATAAACCAATTACAGCCCAGGCAGGGTTGTCGGCTCTTCCTACCGTCCCTCCATAGCTAACCTTACCATCTGCGCTGACATTGGAAGGCATAAAGCCAATCGGATGCTGATGTTCAAAGATTGTCTGAAGTGTAGACTCAAAGGTGTTGATTAACGTAACATCGCCACTGAGTAAGGAAGCTAGTCCGTTAACAACTCCATCGCGTGTCCAGATGCGCTTATAGTTATCATGCTCCTTCACACTGGCCACAAAGCCGAGTGGTGTTGATGCCTGGTGCAACAATTCGATTGCTTTGGAATATCCAACTTCGTTTACCATAGTCGTACTAATGTCCTCCAACGGGAACGATGGGCGTGACACTTTCTTTTTGTTTGTTCAATTTTACAAAGAGAACAGCTACAGCAGCGATGATCAGGAGTACACCTGCGAGACGTATAACATTTTCTGGATTTCCATCCAGCCATGCATGATACATCAGCGGAAGCGTGAAAATCTGAATCATCATCGGAATAACAATGAACATATTGAAGATGCCCATGTATACGCCTGTGCGTTCCGGAGGAATGCATCCGGCCAGCATGATGTAGGGATTGCCCATCATACTAGCCCAGGCAATTCCGATTCCGATCATGGGAACAAATAAAAGTGCGCGGTCGTGAATGAAGGGAAGCGAGATCATGCCAATGCCGGCTAATGTCAGGCAAATGCTGTGCGCCACTTTTGGTCCGAACCGGTTGGTGAACCGTACTAATCCAAAAGCGGAAATGAAGGCTACGAAATTATAGAAACCACCAATCTGACCGTTGATTAGGCCTGCTTCGCGGAACCCGGGATTGGTTTCGTCAGTGGTTTGAAAGAACGTTGTTGAGAGCGAGAGTACAATATATTGCCAGTAACAAAACATGGCGTACCATTGAAAGAGTTTCACCAGCGCAAGCTGTTTCATGGTCAAGGGCATATCGCGAATAGCTTCTCCGATTTCTCTGAACGTATTCGCCATTCCTTTGGGAGCTTTTTTGATTTTTTCAATCTCATCTTCGCTAAGCGGATGTTCTTTAGTGGTTTTGATGGTTAGTAATACTGAACTGATCGAAAAGAAGGCTCCGATTATAAAAGCAGCCATGGTGATGTGCGGAATGTTTTTCGCATTCACAGCATCTTTGTTCATGCCGAACACCACGAGTATTGAAGGTGTAAGATACGATAACGTTTGGCCGAGTCCGGTGAAAGCACTTTGTGTCAGGTAACCAATAGAGTGTTGTTTAGGGTCAAGTTTATCGCTGACAAAAGCGCGATAGGGTTCCATCGTTATATTGTTTGCTGCATCCAGTATCCACAATAAACTCGCGGCCATCCACAACTCACTGCTGAAGGGCATGAAGAACAAACTAATGCTGCAAAGTATGGCACCGATTAAAAAATAGGGTGTCCTTCTTCCCCACGGGGTCAAGGTTCTGTCACTCAGGGCACCAATAATGGGTTGCACGATTAGTCCTGTCATCGGTCCAGCCAGCCACAGGTAAGGAAGGTTAGCTTCGTCAGCGCCCAGGTACTTATAGATGGGACTCATGTTACTTTGCTGGAGACCGAAACTATACTGAATACCAAAGAACCCGAAGTTCATGTTCAGGATTTGCCAGAAGCTGAGGTGGGGCTTGGGAATGGACATACCGTATAGGGTGAAAGTTTAGAAAATAAAGCTAAAGATTTATTCTATAAAGAAAAGCAACGGGGCTTATGCAACGTCTTGCGAAGTCGTTGCCATTTTATGTACTTTGAGCCTCGCTAACTAAATCAGTATGAGCAACGTGTTGGATGTGCCGAAACGACCGGCCCGGAAATTTTTACCCGAAGATTTTACCATTACCACCTGGGAGGCGCTAAAACCTTTTTTGGATGATTTATTGAATCGGTCAGTACCTTCGTTAAGCGAATTGCGCCAATGGTTTCATGATCGGAGTGAAGTGGAATCTGTTATTTCAGAAGACCTGGCCTGGCGGTATATCCGAATGACGTGTTTTACAGAGAATGCAGAATACAATAAACGGTATGAAGATTTCATTCAGAACATTCAACCTAAAATTGCACCTGTATCCGATCAGCTGAATAAAAAGGCGATGGCTTCTCCGTTTTTAACAGAGTTGGAAAAGGAGGTTGGCTTTGATATCATGATCCGCAGTCTCAAAAAAGAAATTGAAATTTTTCGGGAAGAGAATGTACCGCTGTTCACCGAGATCAGCACCGAAACACAGAAGTACGCCCAGGTATCCGGAGCCATGATGGTAGCGGTAGACGGCAAAGAAATGACCTTGCAACAAGCGGCTGTTCTGCTCTTGTCTACCGATCGGGAAAAAAGAGAAGCGGTGTACCACCAGATTGCTAAGCGGAGATTGGCCGATAAGGAATTGCTGGATACGTTGTTTTCAACGTTGATTCAACTTCGCCATCAGGTAGCCACCAATGCAGGTTTCAAAAATTTTCGGGATTACATGTTCAAGGCTCTTGGACGATTTGATTATACCCCTCAGGATTGCTTTGATTTTCACGAGGCCATTCAGTATGAAGTGGTGCCCCTCGTCAACGGAATTTCGCAGGAGCGAAAAACAAAACTTGGTGTGGAAGCGTTGCGTCCGTGGGATAAGGCCGTTGATGCCGAAGGAAAATCTCCGTTGAAACCTTTCGCGTCCGGAGAAGAGCTCACCGCAAAGACCATTGAAGTATTCAATCGCATTGATCCGTTCTTAGGGCAATGCCTTTCCATCATGCAAACCATGGGGCATCTCGATCTTGAATCCCGCAAAGGAAAAGCTCCGGGTGGTTATAATTATCCGTTATCGGAAATTGGTGTGCCGTTTATTTTTATGAATGCCACCTCTACGCTGCGCGACATGGTTACCATTATGCACGAAGGAGGACATGCCATTCATAATTTTCTCACACGCGATCTGGAGCTGAATGATTTTAAATCCACACCATCCGAAGTAGCGGAGTTGGCTTCCATGTCGATGGAATTAATTTCCATGGATCACTGGGATGTATTCTTTACCGATGCCGATGAATTGAAACGTGCCAAGCGCGAGCATCTGGAAGATATTATGGAAACGCTTCCGTGGGTAGCCACTATCGATAAATTTCAGCATTGGATTTATGAAAATCCGGCTCAAACGGTTGAACAACGCAAGGCAGCCTGGAATACAATCTTCGATCAGTTTACCGACACGGTAACCGATTGGTCGGGATTACAAGAGGCTAAAGACTATCTTTGGCAAAAGCAACTTCATTTGTTTGAAGTTCCTTTTTACTATATCGAGTATGGCATGGCGCAACTGGGTGCTATTGCCGTGTGGAGGAATTACCGCAGAGACCCTGCCAAAGGATTGCAAGGTTATCAGAGCGCCCTGAAACTCGGGTACATGCGCTCGATCCCGGAGATTTATAAAGCCGCTGACATTAAGTTTGATTTCAGCAAATCCTATATTCAGGAGTTGATGGATTTTGTAGGAGCAGAGTTGAAGAAAATTTAGCCCCGACTTTTATCCAGCAGATCGCTTATGAGTATCGCTTCATTTTCTGTGAGATCAAGGAAATGATCCAGTTGATTCTGATGCTTGTCAATCGTCTTGAGGAGTTCAAGACCATCTTGCGTAATTAATATATCTGATGCACGTTTATCACTGGGGCAAACGCTTTTACTGATCAGTTTTTTGGCAACCAATCGATCAACCATGCGCGATACATCTGAATTGCGATCCAGCATACGCGATTTTACTTCTGTAGCGGAGATGCTTTTAGGATGTTGTCCTTTTAAAATTCGGAGAATGTTGAATTGTTGAGGCGTGATTCCGAAAGGCTTGAAGAAGGCCTGTTGTTTCCCTAACAGCCAATTAGTAGTGTAGATAAGATTGATCCCGGCTTTTTGGAATGGGTCAATGAATTTCGACTGTTTGATCTCTTCTTCAATTTTCATAGTAAAAAATAAACCCCGGCAAGTTACCGGGGTTTTTGAATTTTGCAATTAAGCTTTTTTATCAAGCTCAATTTTGGCTGTGATTTCTACCACATCGCCTACTACCAATTCACCACCGGGAGTTTTATTGCTCCACGTTAAACCATAATCCTGGCGGTTAACCGTTCCAACCAATTTGAAACCTGCTTTTACACCACGACCTGTGTCAACTGTACCACCAAACGTAACATCAAATTCCACTTTCTTGGTAACACCTTTCATAGTGAAGTCGCCCTGAAGTTTATATTTCGCACCACTCTTCACCAGTTTACCCTTAAAGGTAACTTCCGGAAATTTTTCAGCATCAAAGAAATCAGGAGATTTCAAATGGCCGTCACGTCTTTCGTTCTCGGTGTTGATAGAAGCAACTTTTGCAGTGAATGTTACATCAGCGTTGTTGAAGTCTGCTGCCGTGCTAACCACAGAGGCGTCAAAATCTTTGAAATTCCCTTCTGTTTCTGATACAGCCATGTGCGTAACGCTAAAGCCGATTTTGGAGTGAACCTTGTCGATTGTCCAGGTTTGAGCTGACAGACTTCCTGCAATGAGGAGACCAATACATAGTGCGCTAATTTTTTTCATAATTTTTAGATTGATTAATTCGATTTTGTTGATGCTAAAGTAACAGAACAATTCATTTATTTGTTTAAACAAGTAAATTTTATTTTGTAAACTATTGATTTACAGTTATATAAATTTTATGATAGCTGATCGGAAAGGATATAAATCCTATTAGTATTATAGGATAATCCACATTCCACCATCACAGTTTAAGGTAGAAGTCGCGGGTAAGTTCCTTGTAGGGAGCCGACCATTCTTCTCCTCTGTCATGTTCATACAATACAATTTCATTTTCCTCCCGAGTCATTCTTACCGGTGAGAATTCCAACAGCCAGCGCTCAATCGGCTTACCTTTGCGGGTGCGGAAACTCCACTGCCGCGAGCAATGCAATCCCAATGCCAAAGCCAGTTCGATGAAGTGCAATCCTTCGGTAAAAGGAAGAATCAGGCTGAATCTTCCTTTCGGGGATAATAATCGCGTTACAGCAGATAACAGGTCAGTATAGGTAAGGGTAACAGTATGCCGCGTTTGGTAACGCTTTGGATCGGGAGGTTGCCAGCTATTATTAAAATAAGGAGGATTGCTAACGATCAGTTCATATTGGTTGGTAGGAAAAAAATCCTGAACAGCAATTTCGTGTAGCACTACTTTTTTTGGCCAGGGCGATTGGGTAACATTCCCACGCGCTTGTGCTGCATCTTCTGCTTCGATTTCTACGGCATCAATAGCTACATGATCGCTTGTTCGTTGTGCCAGCATCAGGGCAATCACCCCGGAGCCTGTACCAATATCCAGAATGGTATTTACATGCCGAATATCTGTCCAGGCACCGAGCAACACACCATCGGTGCCTACTTTCATGCTGCACCGATCGTGGTGAACAGCGAACTGTTTGAAATTAAAATGGGTGTTACTTTTAGCCATGATGGGTGAAATATCCCTAATTTACATCTATCATTTAGCACTGGAATTCAAAAGTTATGGAAGGCAAAATCCGATGGGGCATTTTAGGTTGTGGAAAAATTGCTAACAAGTTTGCTGCCGACTTGCGTTGGGTTGACGATGCGGAATTACAAGCAGTGGCATCGCGCGACAATGATAAAGGAAAAGTCTTTGCACAAGAACACGGAGCATCGTTAGTCTTTGATTCGTATGAAGCGCTGGCAGCCTCCGATCAGGTGGATGTTATCTATGTGGCTACACCACACGGCTTTCATTATGAACATGTGATGTTATGTTTAAAGCATCGAAAAGCGGTGCTATGCGAAAAAGCTTTTGCATTAAATACCCGCCAGGCAATGGAAATGATCGGGCTTGCCAACCAGCAAAAGATCTTTTTAATGGAGGCCTTCTGGACAAAATTTATTCCCCAGTATCAACGTGTTCGTGAGCTTATCCTGGCCGGGGAAATCGGAGAAGTAAAAATGATTCAGGCCGACTTTGGTTTTAAGGCGGATGAGCCTCCTGCACAGCGGTTGTATGATCCCGTTTTAGGTGGTGGTTCGTTGTTGGATGTTGGTATCTATCCTGTATTTCTCGCCATTTCGTTACTTGGAAAACCAACAGAAATTCAAGCAACGGTTAGTCGTTATTCAACTGGAGTAGATGAACAATGTGCCATGACCATGAAGTTCGAAAGTGGAGCATTGGCCTCGCTTAATTCAACATTCGCTGCGGATACTCCTGTGGAAGCTGTGATCTCCGGAACGAAAGGTCGCCTACACATGCGCAACCGGTTTCACAATGCGGTGGCTACAGTAGAACTGGTGCGCGGAAAGGAATCACCTGTGTTGCTTCCCGTTCATCGTGAAGAGGGATTCGGCTACCAGTTTGAAGCGCGCCATGTTGGCGAATGCCTGCGGCAAGGTTTAACAGAAAGTCCGGTGATGACACATGCCGATACACGCATGCTCATGGAAACGTTGGATCGAATTAGAAATGTTTGTGGGATATCTTACTCAGTGGATTAATACGTATGGGGACTTCCCTCGTAAACATACTCTCCACCATCATCATCTTTCAGCTTCTATTGCTGGCGCTTTTTCTTTTCAGCAGTTCTAAAGGAAAGAAAATCAGTAACCGTATTCTTGCCGTTTTCTTTTTATGGCTGGCCATTAACCTGAGCGATGGTCTTTTGTCTTATCATGGTCTCTATGAACAGTATCCTCAGTTCGCGCTTGTTGAAGATGGCTTTGCTTTTTTGCTCGGACCACTCTTATTTTTTTATACGCGTTCCATGGTGTATAGTGATTTTAGATTGAAAGTGCTGCATCTTCTTCACCTCATTCCTTTCCTGATTGTCACGCTCGCCTTACAGATTTACTATCACCGGCAAACAGCGGAATACCAGAAGTTCATTCAGCAGGCAATAGCCGAACAAAACCTTCCGCCAGGTTTTTACTTTTCGATCGCCCTGGTTTTTGCGCACATCAGCATATATATTTTTTTATCCTTTCAGGAGATTCGTGTTTACCGTAGGCGGATCCGTAATCAGTTTTCAGCTGTGGAAAAAATCAATCTGGACTGGCTTGTTTTTATGATGATGTCTGTGGTGGTGATTCTGGTTGTTTCCTTTGCTCAAACGTTTCTGCCGGTAGTAGGCCTGAAGGATTTCTTTCAGTCCCTTTTTATTGTGCCCTTCCTGTTTCTGTTTTTCTTTACCAATGCCGTTGTCTGGAAAGGATTAAAGCAACCTGAAATTTTTTTGGGTATTGCCTTTGCACAACAGGATGAAAAGAAATACCAGGGTACTGCGTTGAGTTCCCACGAAAGTGGAATGATCAGGGAAAGGCTTGCCGAATTGATGGAGCGTGATAAAATTTACCTTGATGCGGAGCTTTCACTGGATCAATTGGCGGATCGTGCTGGTATAAGCTCCAAAAAATTATCGCAGGTAATTAATGCATCCTTTGACCAGAATTTTTTTGACTTCATCAATCGTTATCGCATTGAAGAAGCCATGCACATACTACGGGAATCAACAGATGCAAAACTAACAGTGCTGGAAGTCATGTACCAGTGTGGGTTTAACTCAAAGTCTTCCTTTAATACACTTTTCAAAAAGATAACCGGCAAGACACCAACCGAATTTCGAAAGAGCACAGATATCCGCTAAAAAGCGTTCGACTTTCAACCTAAAGCGTTCGACTTCCTGATTCCGGTCGATCGCTGCCAATCAGTAGCCGTATTTCGGGTAAAAATAAAAACGTATGAATCCGAAAATCAAGCTACGCCTTTCAGCCACAGGGCTGGTCACATTAATCTTTTTTGTATTGCTTTCACCGAAATGGCTTTTTAGTCCGGCTGCGTGGATAGCCCCGGCATTACTCGTACGCTTACTATTGCCTTACAAACCCGTCAAAGCGTTTTGTATTGCTTATGCCGTAGTGGTGCTGTCATCGGTGTTTGCAAACTACAAAGTTGTTCCGTTTCCATTGCCATTTTTTGTTATCATGATGGTGATCACGTCTGTACTGGCAGCATTGCCCTATTTAATCAATACTGTTCTTTGGAAAAGAATATCCGGTTTTAAAAAGACATTGGTCTTACCGGCTGCCATGGTAGTTTTTGAATACCTGAATGCGTTCGGAGGTGGCGGAACATGGGGTTCAATGGCCTATACGCAAATGGATAACCTTGCTTTTATCCAACTGGCTTCGGTTACAGGATTGTGGGGCATAACCTTTTTGATTTTCTGGTTTGCAAGCTTGGTGAACTGGGTGATGGACGAGAACTTTTCATGGTCAGTCATCCGAATGCCGGTTTTAAGTTTTCTGTTGATCATGGGCGCAGTTTTATTTTTCGGGGCGATGCGAACGAACCCGTATTTTGATTCGCCTCGTGAAGTAGTTCGTATTGCTGGCGTAACTGCGCTGAACCTTGATCCGATCAGGGAAATGTATCGCGATGCTTTTGGAAAGGATATTTCGATTGATGTAGAAAGCTTAACGCAGACTTCCCCTGAACTGGCAGAACTGAATAGAGGTTTTGCTGCTTTTATTGAAGATCCGTTCCATCCGCGGTTTAAGCATGCGCGAATGGCGATGGAGAGTTTTCAGGATAGTTTGCTATCTATCAGTGAGCGTGAGGCCAAAGCTGGTGCACAAATCATAACCTGGTCGGAAGCACTGGTGTTCACCATCAAAGCGGATGAAGAAAGGTTGATCGACAAAGGAAAGAAACTGGCCCGTGACAATAAGGTTTACTTCCTGCTGACGATGGGTTCACTACTTCCCGGAAAAGTTGAGGCTGGAAAAAAATTCATTGAGAATAAGGCTATCCTGATAAACCCGGAGGGAGTTATTGAAAATGTCTTTTTTAAGAATAAGCCGGTTCCGGTTGTTGAACCCAGTATTACAGGCAATGGTAAAATTCCGGTAATCCACACGCCCTACGGGTTGCTGTCAACGTCCATTTGTTATGATGCAGACTTCCCAACACTGATACAACAAACGGGTAAATTGGGTACGGATATTTTATTATTGCCTTCGGGCGATTGGAAGGAAATTTCTCCCTATCATGGCAACATGGCCAGGATGCGTGCCATTGAAAATGGTTTCTCCATGTTTCGCATGGTCAGTAATGCAACTTCGCTGGCGAGTGATCATCATGGACGAATACTTGCCCGTAAGAATTTTTTTGATGCAGGCACGAAAGTAATGGTAGCGGATGTACCCACCGCAGGAGTTTTTACACTATATAAAAAAATCGGGGATGCATTTGTTTTTATTGCAGCCGCAGGATTGGTGCTTTTGCTTGCAACTTCGTTTCGTACCCGTAGCATTGGCAATGGGTAATGGAAATATAGTTTGATAGAGCTTTTGGAATTGCGCCACATTCTGTTTGCATATAGTCTTTTGTACTCTATATTTAATCGTTCAAAAGGCATACAGACTGATCACCTTTATTATGCGAATGCTAACTACATGCTGCTTGTTGCTGGCCATGTTTATTCCATCGAGAGGTCAACGCCTGATCGATAATGAAGCCACAACGGAAACCCGTGCACTGTACCAAAATCTGAAAACACTTTCGGCACAGGGTTTACTGTTTGGTCACCAGGATGGCGATGCCTATGGTGTGGGGTGGCGTGCAAAAAAAGGTCGTTCGGATGTGAAAGATGTGACGGGTTCTTTTCCAGCGGTGCACGGGTGGGACATTGGTAAGATCGAGGTACAGCATAACGCCAATCTGGACAGTGTTAATTTTCGGAAGATGCACCGATGGATCAGAGACGCGTATAAGCGTGGTGGCATCAATACCGTTTCATGGCATATCGAAAATCCGGTTTCGAAGAAAAGTTCTTGGGATAAAACACCGGCTGTTAAAGATATTTTGCCAGGCGGCTCGGCACATACTTATTTCCTGCGGCAGTTGGATTTAGCAGCCGATTTTCTCAATGCCTGTAAAAGTGGTTCAACGAAAATACCGATTATCTTCCGGCCGTGGCATGAGCACAATGGCGACTGGTTCTGGTGGGGTAAGGGAAACTGCTCAGAGGAAGAATATATTCAGCTCTGGAAATTCACAGTTGACTACCTGCGGCATACGCGTAAACTCCATCACCTCATCTATGCCTTTTCGCCTGACCGCAGCCGCATGGATTTAAACAATGCAAAAGAATCGTATGCCTATGGCTATCCGGGTGATGACTATGTAGATGTAATCGGGTTGGATAATTATAGGGATGTGGGTGTGAGTAAGAGCCCGGAAGAGTTTGAATTCAAGACAGCAAATTTTGTTCAGGTGCTGGAAGTTATTACACAGCTTGCCGAGGAGAAGCATAAAGTTGCCGCCTTAACGGAGACTGGCCAGGAAGGTATTCTTCATCCAACCTGGTATTCGGATGTTTTGCTGAACCCAATTAAATCCCGCAGTACCATCAGATTATCTTATGCGCTCGTGTGGCGCAATGCCAACATGAAGCATCACTATGCTCCGTATACAAATCATCCGGCATCAGCAGATTTTATTGCGTTCTATAACGATCCGTTTACATTGTTTGAATCGAATCTTCAACATATTTATCAATCGGGTAAACCACTCACCAAATGAATCTGAATTCTCTGGACATCAGTATCATTGTGACGTACCTGCTCATCACTGTGGTCATTGGCTTCATTGTAAAAAAGCAGGCTTTTAAAAATATCAAGAACTATTTTCTTGGCGGCAACACCCTGGCAAATGGTGAACCGCTATGGATGTATTCAAACGATTGGAGAAAGTTTAAACTATTTAATTAAAGAGATGGACATTGTATTCAATCAATCCGATTCAAAGCAAAAAACATGTAGTACGGTTCAGGCCTACCTTGATGTATTGGGCATGCGGGTTGTGTCGAAAGATTTTGAGCGACCCTGGGGTGGTTTTTTCGTAATCGATGAAACGCAGGCTCAGGAATTTGCGACACAATTCTTTCCGGGAATCCAAACCGATCAATTGAAGATTAGCGGAAAACTCAGTCCGAAGATATTAATGGTTCAGCCTGACACCCGGTTGTCGTGGCAGTATCATCACAGGCGTGCAGAAATCTGGCGCCTGATAGCCGGTGAAGCCGGGGTAATCACCAGTGAAACGGATGCGGAAGGTGAGCTGAAAAAATTGCGTGTGGGTGAAATCATTAAGCTAGATTGTGGGCAGCGTCATCGCCTTGTCGGATTAGGAGGATGGGGCATGATTGCCGAGATTTGGCAACATACGGATGCAGCATTTCCTTCGGATGAAAACGATATCGTACGGGTACAGGATGATTTTGGTCGATAAGCATTCGGCATGACACATGCTGTTAAGCCTATCACGCTAACCAAAGTTTCACCAACAGGTACTGCTTTGGTCAATGATGTTTTGGCTTTGGAAGAACCACTAGCAATACGGTTGGTGAGTGGTAGAGGTAGCGATCAGGTTGAGCAGGATGTATCGGTAACTATGCGCACACCCGGCAATGATGCAGCATTAGCAGCCGGATTTTTATTTACAGAAGGAATCATCGAATCACCGGATCAGGTTGAAGAAATCCGTGGTGACGATCGGCATCAACATGATCAGGGTGTTACCGTTTTTCTTAAACCTGGTGTATCCGTAGACAGTAAACGGCTGCAGCGAAATTTTTACACCACCTCCAGTTGTGGTGTTTGCGGGAAATCGTCTGTTGATGCGATTCGCATGGCATGTAAGCCAGTAAAGGCAGAAGACTTTAAAATTCAAGCCTCGGTTATTCAATCTCTTCCACAGCACCTGCGTGTACAGCAAAATATTTTTGAACAAACCGGTGGGCTGCATGCGGCTGCCTTGTTTGATGGGGCGGGTAACCTGATTGTGTTGCAGGAAGATGTTGGCCGGCACAATGCGCTCGATAAAGTGATTGGTGAGAAATTCCTAAGGAATGAAATTCCAATATCCAATCAGATACTTATGCTGAGTGGTCGCATCAGTTTTGAATTGGTTCAAAAAGCAGCCATGGCCTATATTCCTGTCATCGCAGCAATAGGTGCACCTTCAAGCTTAGCGGTGGCATTGGCCACGGAAATGAACATAACGTTGCTGGGATTTGTACGCGGGGAGCAATTCAACATGTATACACATGGTAAACGAATTTACATTTAGTTGGGAAGCGCATCGATAATGCTCTTCAGAAACGCATTATCATCCAGGTAATCGCCTTGCGATAAACTCAGTTTTACTACTACTAACTTCCGTGAAGGAATAATGAAGATACTTTGTCCTTCAAAGCCATCCGCATAAAATAAATCGGTGGGAACATCCGGAAATGTTCTGTTTTTCGGATTTCCGGGTTCTCCAGCGTTCAACCAGAATTGTGCTCCATATTCTCCCCTCGGTGCACCACGGGCAGGTGTTGATGAATAGTTTACCCAACCTTCCGGAAGAATACGTGCTCCATTCCAGACACCATCCTGTAAATACAGCAAGCCGAAGCGCGCCCAATCCCGCGCAGGTGCAAACGAGTAGGATGATCCAACGAATGTGCCTCCTGCATCGGGTTCCACCACGATGTTGTTCATACCGATTTTGTAGAACAATTCTTCGTATGGAAATTTATAATAGGCTTCATCACCCACTATTTCGCGTATGATCCGTGATATGATATTGGTTGTTCCGCTGGAGTAATAGAACACCTTGCCGGGTTCATCTTTCAGCGGAACATCCGCAGCATAAAGCCCCATATCTTTTTTCTTGAACAGCATGTTGGTTGCACCACTGGGCCCGCCATAATTTTCCTCCCATTTCAGTCCGCTGCTGGCATGCAGTAAATCATTGAGTGTGATTTTGTTCCGTGCATCGTTTTTCCATTCGGGTACCGGAGCAGGATCATCGATGTTGAGCTTGCCCTGTTTCACTAAAATTCCAACGAGGGCATTGGTGATGCTCTTGGTCATCGACCAGCCGATTTGTTTGGTATGTTGATCAAACCCTTCTGCATATTTTTCACCGATGATTTTACCATCATACACCACCAGTATGGCGCGTGTTCTTCTGAGTTTTTTCGGCCCCGGCTCTTCAAAGGCAAGATCAATGGCAGCATTGAGTTGTTCATATTGAATGCCCGTAAAGGTTGTGTCTGCAATACGGTTTCCCATCGGCCAGTCAAGGGAATCTTGGTTAAGGGTTAGTGCGTTGGCGCGTACAATTTTTTGATGGCGTAATTCTTCTTCATTCATTTCAACAACCAGTGTGCAGCCTAATCCTTTTCGGTAAATCGCTTTTTGTTTTCCGAGTCCGAATACTGAACCTGTTGCAGAGGAGTCTTCAAAATTTACATGGAATGTTCCCAGCGAAAGCATGGAAGTGCCCAGTTCATTTTTGATCACGTCTTCCGGATTCCGTCCGGCAACCATGACACAGGAACAAAGATCTTTCGCACCATATCCTGCCAGAATAGGAAGGGCCTGACTGATGTAATAGAGTCCATAGCCCAGGGCTGCAAGCATGAGTGTAAAAATGCTGCGCTTAATAATTCTTCCAACAGGCATTGCCATGATTTTTAAATAACTTTAGGATTGTTCAAAGTAATCAATTTTGAAGTGGGAACAGAAAAGAAGCTGAAAATAAAATCCCCTAAAACTGTGGCGGGCGGAATTCCCTCCGTGATCAGTTCGCTTCAACATGTTGCGGGTGAAGTCGGATGGGTGGAGGGAACGAAAGTCCTGCTAAAGCTCAACCAGTTTGATGGAATGGATTGTCCAGGATGTGCCTGGCCCGATCCGGATGATCATCGGTCGGCAGTAGAGTTTTGTGAGAATGGTGCAAAGGCTATTGCAGAAGAAGCAACCACAGCACGTTGCGATCCTGATTTCTTCAGACAGCATTCTATTTCAGCGATGCAACGGTGGACCGATTTTGAAATTGGTAAATCCGGAAGGATGACACACCCAATGATTGTTCGCGAAGGTCAGGATCATTATGAACCCATAACCTGGGCTGACGCCTTCCATGAGATCGGTGAAAAACTCCGCGAACTTTCATCACCACATGAAGCAGTTTTCTACACGTCCGGCAGAACAAGTAATGAAGCTGCTTTTTTGTATCAGTTGTTTGTGCGCATGTACGGTACAAACAATTTGCCAGATTGCTCCAACATGTGTCATGAATCCAGCGGTGTGGCCTTAACCGAAACGGTTGGTATTGGAAAGGGTTCGGTGAAGCTGGATGATTTTTATAAAGCTGAGGTAATTGTGGTCATGGGGCAAAATCCCGGTACAAATCATCCGCGCATGCTTACAGCTTTGCAACAGGCAAAAAAGAATGGCGCAAAAATTATTTCCATCAATCCGCTGGCGGAAGCCGGCTTAATCAGTTTCCGGCATCCGCAACATCCGTTGGATTTGGTAGGCAAGCCGTCCGTGTTGACAGATGTATGGCTTCCCGTTAAGATCAATGAAGATGTGGCCTTATTGAAAGCCATGTTGAAAATACTGGTTGAAAAGGAGCGCAGGGAGCCTGGCACTGTGTTCGACCACGACTTTATCCGTGATAAAACAAACGGACTGGAATTGCTGCTCGAAGACCTAAAGCGATTTGATGTTGATCAATTGATTTTGAAATCGGGTGTTGCCAAAGAAAAAGTTTTCGCTGCAGCGGAAATATTAGCCGGTGCAAAAAAAATCATTGTGTGTTGGGCAATGGGATTAACACAGCACAAAAATGCAGTTGATAATATTCGGGAAATTGTAAACCTCCTGTTATTAAAAGGCAGTATCGGAAAACCCGGTGCCGGTACGTGTCCTGTAAGGGGTCACAGCAATGTGCAGGGCGACCGGACGATGGGCATTTATGAAAAACCTTCAAAACAATTTTTGGACAATCTGCAACGCGTTTTTGATTTTGAGCCGCCTCGCGAAAGTGGATACGATACTGTAGAAAGTATTCAGGCCATTGCGGATGGAAAGGTGAACGTTTTTTTTGCCATGGGCGGAAATTTTCTTTCGGCTACTCCGGATACAGGGTTCACAGCAAAAGCACTGCAGCAGTGCGACCTTACCGTTCAGGTATCCACGAAGTTAAACCGCAGTCATTTGGTTCACGGAAAGCAGGCCATCATTCTTCCTTGCCTGGGGCGAACAGAAGTTGATGTACAGGAAGGTGAAGAGCAATTTGTAAGTGTTGAAAACTCTGCCGGAGTTGTTCATGCATCCCGAGGATCAAAGAAGCCCGTGTCGGAGCATTTGTGGAGTGAACCGAAAATTGTGGCTGCGTTGGCAAAGGCAGTTTTACGGGGCAAGGATGGCGTAGACTGGGACAAACTGATTTCCAATTATGATGCTATCCGCGACCTGATTGAAAAGACGATTCCGGGATTTGAACAGTATAACCAGCGTGTGCGGAAGGACGGTGGATTTTATTTACCCAATGCTGCACGTGACGGTAATTTCAACACACCATCTGCGAAGGCAGTATTTACCATCAATGCAGTTTCCGATCATGTTTTACAGGAAAAAGAATTTTTATTAATGACGATTCGGAGTCACGACCAGTACAACACTACCATTTACGGAATGGATGATCGCTATCGTGGAATATACCAGGGCAGAAGAGTTGTGTTTTTAAATGCCGTGGATATGGAGCAAGCGAAACTACAGCAAGGTGATGTGGTGGATATGGTCAGTAACTACGATTCGCTGGAGCGAAGAGCAAAAGATTTTGTTGTAGTTTCCTATGATATTCCTCAACAATGTGCGGCCGCCTATTTTCCCGAGGCGAATGAAGTTATTCCCTATCATCAGGTAGCGAGAGGAAGCCAGACACCCATTTCAAAATCGGTGGTGATTCGGCTGGAGAAGAAGAGTTGATGCGATAACGGTTAAAAATTCTGCATGCTCCTTTGAAAAAACTATTGGTGATCTTACCCACTTCTCTCGCGCACAACACCAACAAGGGCGGAAGATCTCGACACCAAAAATAACCTGCTCTTGTTGGTGTTGCGCGCAGCAAGTGGGAGGTTCACCAACAAGGTTGATGCTCATCCTTCATGGTGGGTTAAAAATACCCAATCCTTATCGTTCTTTTCGTAGAACCGAGCACTTGAATATTTATAGTCTGCTGGCACCTTGCAAAGCCCGGCCTTCACAGGATTGTTGTGCACATAATCCAATTTTTGCCAAAATACTTCTGACGTCCAAAGTGGAACGCCCAGTGAATTTCTTTCCCAGACTTGATGTTTTCGATCCTTTGCGTTCACCAGCAATGCGCTCATTGTTTCCGATTGTTCTTTTTGCAACGTCTTCAATATCTGTTGGCATGTGTATTTTAAAAAATCGCGCTGCACATCGCTGCGTTTATTCTCGCCAATCATTTGCCAAATCAAATGAAAGTGGTTGGACATGATAACGAACCCATATACATAAATGCGCCTTGACTTGACCAGATATGTTAGACTGTGAATGATGATGTCCTTGAACCTGTCCTCCGCTAAAATAAGCTTCCATTCTAAACACGTAACGGTTAAAAATTCGGCATGCTCCTTTGAAAAATATATTTCGGCTTTCATTAAAGTAAAAATAATGAAACCACTAATAATGACTCATCTTGCTTGTTGGTGAGCTCCCTCACTTCTCTCGCGCACAACACCAACAAGGGCGGGAGAGTCTTGCTTGTGTGAAGAACACCAACAAGGCGAAGACCCAAAACAACTATGTTGCTTTACTCCCTCGTTCATCACGTTTGTTGGTGAAAAACACCAACAAAGGCATATTCTTACGCACAACACCAACAAGGGCGGAGATGTTATACATTCTTACTTGAGACGGATCATTAATCCTGCTAGTCCCAAGAATAGTATAAGACTTGCGCCAGTTAGGTCTTTAGTTACTCTCCAACACTTGGGCAAGAATATGAGCCAAGTATTCCAAACCGTACATATCTGGCTCTTTAGAATCCTTGTTCAGTGGAGTGTAAAACTTATCCTCATTCCCTGGACCTAAGAAACCTAGCATAACAATTTTACCTTTTATTTCACCAAGGCTTCTTTTTCTATTCAGCACCTCTGTGGATAATAACGTTTTAAACTTTCGTTGACCACCTTTATAATCAACAAATACAATTTTTGGGGATTGCCTCACAAAGTTCATAGCCTTCGTACTATCGTATTCCATTACAATACGGATTGCAAAATGATACTCAATTTGGCCATCAACCAATTCTTTTGTTGAAAAACGTCTTAGGGTTTCAAATCCATCACGTTCAGTTACGGTGTTAGTAAATCCCGTCTTAGCATTTGTAAGAAATTGCGGCTGTGACTCTTCTACAAAACGTTTATATTCGATTTCTTCTCCGGTATAATCTCCGATCAAACTTGACATTACAAGACTTTTACATTTGCTTAATTCATTGAAAAGAAGCCAGTCTTTTGAGTATTCAGTGCTGTGTACAAATTGCAAATCGATCGCTATAACCTTAGGCTCTTGTTTATTTATAACTTTAACCAAATTTGCTATACCGATTCTATCGAGCGTATCAACATTAATTAATATTATATCACGTTCTGCATTTTGTGAATTGCAGCAAAAGGTGGTGTTTATGAATAGCCACGCAATAAATAATCTAACTCCATTCATATTTGCTTTGGAAGAAAAAAACCTATCGATGTGTGTTTGACCCATAGTTTGAATTTAATTTTCGTTCTTGCTGAGGACTTAAAACAAATTCCCAATACTTATCCCAAATGGTTTTTTCTCTCGAAGAATTCTCCAATGTCTGAATAAACGAACTCATGCCATCGGGAAGAAGGGGCAGTCTCCTTTTTATCTTAATTGTTTAGCACTTGAGCGGGAAACGGGGATCGAACCCGCGACCCTCAGTTTGGGAAACTGATACTCTACCACTGAGCTACTCCCGCTAATTAAATTCCTTGTTTAAATTCAGTATTATTCTTCAGAATTCAAATTTTGCTCATCCTCCAACTT
>JAEUUG010000012.1 GCA_016787565.1 Cyclobacteriaceae bacterium | reverse complement strand
TCGTCAATGTAAGCTCCCATTTCTGTGTTTTACTCAACGGTCGTACCTCTTGCTTATGCCGCGCAAGCTTGATGAATTTTTTTATCTTCTCAAGGTTGATGTTTATATCGTGCTCAACTAAACAATACTTAAGGTATTCTGTGAAATCTTTTAGACGCTTGATCGCGGTCTCGTTCGCGAGGCCTACTTCTGGTTTAAGTCCGTGTTCTGGTCTAGTCAAATGATTGTTACGAACGTACTCGTGTTCGTTGACCATATAAGATAAGAAGTCATTAAAGAATTTCTGATCGAGTAAATCGAATGAAACAATATAGTTTCTTTTCTCTACGAACTTGTTTAGTGTACCCTCAAGATTATTGTATCTTTTAATCGTTCCGGGGTTGCGGGTAGTTTGTTCCTTCTCTGCAATGAATTCTTTCCAATAGCAAAGTGCATAATTCAAATCTTTTCGTGCATCAATCAACGGTTTGTCAAACTGCTTTTCGAGCCACTCAACAGAGGGTTTTTCTCCGTACTTATCCTTGTAGGAAATCACGATGTCCTCAATACGATCTTGAAGGGATTTTATTTTTTTTGAATCTTCTTCGTGGTTAGGATGGCTTAAAGAAATTGCACCTTTTGAAGTGATGTTTTTTGGAAGAACTCTCACACCTGTTGAGCGTCTAAATTTTTCTCCGTTCTTAGAATAGTATATGATCACATCACTATGATCTTTTCGCTTTACGAATTGTACTTGTGTATAAATATACATTGCTACTTAAAGTTTATTCCAACTTTAAGCTAGCAATTTTGCCACCAGATTGCCACTGAATTTTGCCACTGTTGCCACTAAACGTGTAACTTACTGGTAATGAGGCATAAAAAAAGAGCTATTTCTAGCTCTTAGTGATCCCGCTGGGCGCGACTTAAAGTTCTTCTAACTATCTGACGGCAAGAATATTATTAACAATCTTTATCCAAAGTTACCACGTGAAATTTGGTGTCTTTTGATTGAGTTTGTACTTTTTCTAAGAACGATCTGAAATCTAAGTTAGTAATTTCCCCGAAGATGTGATCCCTCAATCTTGAATTTTCTCTGTTAGCTTTCTTTGAAATTTCGATTTAAACGACTTAAAAAACTGGCATCTTTTTCCGCTAACGCGTCTTCATCTGCAACAATTCGAGCCACTTTTTAAATCAATGCAGGTCAACTGCTTTTAAGGTACTTAGTAAGATGGACTGCTCTCTCCCCCTTAACTCAACATCCCCAATAGAGATGCGCTGAAAGAGGTTCGTTTCGGGAAGAAGATTCAGAAGATCGTCAGATACTAAAATAGTAACCCCATACTCTTTACACTTACCCTGAATTCTTGAAGCAGTATTTAACACATCTCCTGAGAATGTCACATCACGTTTAATAATACCAATCTCTCCTGCTATAACTTGACCATAATGAAGAGCGACTTTGAATGCAGGAGCATAGTTATAATTTTTCATGTAATAACCCTTTCGCTCGGCCATCACCTTAAGCATTCCGAAATAGCAATGGAGACAGCTATTGAATAAGTGCGCGGTTAACACCAATGTCGTCAGTAGACGGCCGAATGTTGCCTTGAGAAAAAAATACTCTCTTCGCAGCTTCCTTAATCAATCGCATTGTGTGCAGTCTGAGTTCAACTAAATCTCTTTTTTGAATTAGCCTTTTTATTCGTAAGAGTTTATGGTTTGGATTGGTCGGTCACTTTCTTTTTATGGTTAATCCCCCAGTCCTTCAGCGAATAGATAATAGGAGTTAATGTATCTGCATACGGCTCCAGCTTGTAAGAGATTTTCACCGGGTATTCATCCAGTATAATGCGCTTTATCAATTTATGCTGCTCCAGGTCTTTGAGTTCCTTGGCCAGCACCTTCGGTGTCACTCCAGGGATACTTTCCTGAATGTCCGTGAAGCGGTCGTTGCCAACTCCTACCGAAATAATAATAGGCAGTTTCCATTTGCCGCTGATTACATCCAGTGCATCCCGGACGGGTTTAACAGTATCAAGGCAATCACAGTGTACTTTCTTTTGTGCCATTAGAAGCTAATTAAAGGGAATAGTACTTTCCTTTGGGAAAGTACTATACAAAGGAAAGTAGATGTTTCTAACTTTGCAAGAGAAATGAAGCATCAACAATCAATTATTTAATCACAAACGACTATGAATAGGAAAAGACTCGAAGGAAAAGTTGCCATCATCACAGGGGCAGCAAGAGGTATGGGAGAAGCGCATGCGCGTTTGTTCTCGCAAGCGGGAGCAAAACTGGTAATCACGGATGTGTTGGAAAAGGAAGGTAAAAAGCTGGCAGAGGAGCTTGGTGAAAATACCATGTTTGTCAAGCATGATGTAACCAATATTGAAGAGTGGGCGAAGGTGGTGCAGATTACAGAGAAGAACTTTGGTGCAGTAACGGTATTAGTCAATAACGCAGGAATAGCGGGTGCCCAGGCAAATGTTGCAGACCTGGATTACAATGAATATAAGAAGGTAATGGCCATTAACGCAGATGGTACATTTTTAGGAATGAAGACAGTGATACCATCCATGTTGAAGGCAGGCAAAGGATCTATTGTAAACATATCGTCTGTTTCTGGTTTGCAAGTAGCTCCTGGCTCACCCAATGCCGCGTATGTAGGGAGCAAGTTTGCGGTTACGGGGCTAACCAAAATGACAGCCTTGGAGTATGCAACGCGCAACATCAGAGTTAACTCCGTGCATCCCGGTGGTGTGAAGACCAGCATTGCACCAGCAGCGCTTTTTGATAATCCGGCAGCGCTAGAACCAATTCCTATGAGACGTTTTGGGGAGCCTGTTGAAATCGCTTATCTGGTACTCTTCCTCGCTTCAGACGAGTCATCTTACATCACCGCATCAGAATATAAGATTGATGGTGGCATGACTGCCAGTTAAGTGGAGCGGGCTAGCAGAAACAAGATCAAATGGTCTAACCGTGGAATAAAATATCAATCAGTACATAATCAGATAAATAATAAAATTTAAAAAAATGAAAATCGGAATTATTGGAACAGGTGCCATCGGTGGCACCATCGCAAAAAAATTAGTCGATGCTAACCACTTGGTAAAGGTGTATAGCGCAGATGGTTCAGATAAATTAAAAAAACGTGCGCTGGAATTGGGTGCTTCACCTTCTACACTCACCGATATTGTCAAGGATGTGGAGGTCGTGATCTTGTCTATTCCTACTAACGTAATTCCAAGTCTGCCTAAAGATTTGTTTGCGGGAGTTTCACAAAATGTCATCGTAGTAGATACATCTAACTACTATCCATTCCGTGATGGAGATATTCAGGAACTGAAAGATGGTAAAGTGGAAAGTGAATGGGTAGCCCAGCAAATAGGACATCCTGTTATTAAGGCATTCAATAATTTATTAGCGCATACCCTTCAACACGGAGGAAAGCCGGAGCATGCAAAAGAACGAATAGCCATGGCAATATCCGGTGATGATGAAAAGGCAAAAGCCAAATTGTCCGGGTTAATTAATGATGCTGGTTTTGATGTTGTTGATGCCGGGCCTTTAGCTGCTTCATGGAGACACCAGCCGGGCACACCTGCTTATTGCACCGAACTCAGTACAACTGAACTTAAAAACGCACTTGATGCAGGAGTTAAAGAGAATGCCCCAGCCATCAGGGACTCTGCCATCGCGCAGCTTATGGAACGCACCACACAACCTACTCACGAAGAAATAGTGTTGTTCAATCGTGCATTGTTTCCAACCAATCCAAAGACAGTAGTTACACATGGGGCTTAGGTTTTGCGAATGAAATCTTCAATAGAAAAAGCAAGTAATGTTTCTGCCATTGGTAAACAGATGTTGATCGGGCTTCATCTCGGAAATGGGTATGGATCTCAACCAGGTGCGTGGCGTATGCCAGGCGTTGACCCTAAAAGTTATACAAGTTTTGATGCAAGGGTCAAACAAGCACAGGCAGCTGAGCGTGGAAAGTTTCAGTTTATATTTTTACCCGATGGCCCAGGGGCGATTATGGCCGATATAGAAACCGAATCGCCAAACTTCAACCTTGATGTGATGCTCACCCTGGCGGGAGTCGCACGTGAAACGGAATACATTGGTTTGGTTGCCACGGGATCGACCACATTTAACGAGCCCTTTAATTTGGCGAGGCAATTCAAAGCGCTTGATATTATGAGCCATGGCCGCGCAGGCTGGAATGCAATTACATCAAGTGGTGAGGATGTTGCTGCGAACTATGGTATGAGAATTCCGTCAAGTGAAGAGCGTTATGGTCGTGCCCACGAGGTAGTTCAACTCATCCAGGCACTTTGGGGCAGTTGGGGAAAAGATGCTTGGGTGCACAACCAGGAAAGTGGCCAGTTTGCAAAGCAAGACCAGATCGTTCCAATTAATTTACAAGGCAAATTCGTTAGCTCTAGAGGGCCGCTTTATATTCCACCATCGGAGCAAGGCCAGCCTATCATCTTTCACGCTGGCGGTAGTCCTAATGCACATGAACTGGCGGGGCGTTTCGCCAATGCGGTAATTGGGGCAGCCTTTACCATTGAAGATGCACGCGCCCAACGTAATGCATTCAGAGAGGCGGCAAAGCGCTATGGCCGTAACCCGGATGAGATCAAATATATTCCCGGCTTGATGACTACAATTGCTAAAGATAGACGCACGGCATTGGATCGCAGAATTCAATTAACAGAGCATTTATTTCCTCAAAGGGTTGCCTATCTTCAACGGATGCTGGGCATATCGCTTGATTATGCTCACCTGAATGAGCCACTTTCAAATAAACAACTCGTTGCTGCCAACCCCTCTCCCTATGATCCTCGCTCGTCCAATGCCCTGAAGATTGCAAAGGAAGGCTGGAGTCTGCGCGATGTACTTGCCCACGGTGTCATTGACTATCATCCTGTAATTGTAGGTCCAGGTATTGAAGCAGCGGATCATATGCAGGCGTGGTTTGAAGCAGGCGCAGCCGATGGATTCTGGATTTCTACAGATGTGAACGCAGATGGCATTGATGCCTTTGTGGATGAAGTAGTGCCCATCTTGCAAGAACGCGGTCTCTTTCATCTGGATTACGAAGGCAAGACTTTACGCAAACATCTCGGTGCCCCGGAGCAGTATGGAATTGATCCTCGTGTTTAACTAAACACAGTCAACACTGATATGCTCGGTTGTGACTCTATTTATTCTACAATGAACATCAATCGTACAAATGTTTCATTTTTCCCCACTTCTGTATCATTCTTCCACTGATTACTGAGTGAACTTTGTTCTTTGATTTAAACAAAAACAATTTACAAAAATGGCAAAGACAATTTTTATTACAGGCGCATCCCGCGGATTTGGCAGGATCTGGACAGAAGCATTTTTAAAGCGTGGCGATAATGTAGTTGCGGCTGTTCGCAAACCTGAAACGTTAAAGAAACTTACTGAGGAATTTTCATCAAATCTATTGGTACTGAAACTTGATGTTACTGATAAAAAAGCGAGTTTTGAGGCAATTGAAACTGCCAAAACTCACTTTGGGCGCATCGATGTATTAATAAACAATGCCGGTTATGGGCACATTGGAGCCGTAGAGGAGCTAATCGAGCAAGACGTTAGGGTACAGTTTGAAACCAATGTATTTGGGTCATTATGGACTACACAGGCGGTTCTGCCCATTATGCGTCAACAAAATTCAGGGCAAATCATTCAACTTTCAAGTGCCCTGGGATTGAATACAGTATCATTAATGGGACTGTACAGTGCCTCTAAGTTCGCAGTTGAAGGTCTTACTGAAACACTGGCTCGCGAAGTAAGTGCTTTTGGCATTAAGGTAACCATACTAGAACCAGGTGGTTTCTCCACCGATTTCTTCGGTACCAATTCCCTCGCATTAAGTGAATCAATACCGGCCTACGATGGCATAAGAAAAGATTTTTATGCACAGGCTAATGAGCAAGATTCCGGCAAGCCTGAAGCAACTGTCCAAGCTATTCTTAGCTTAGTGGATTCGGAAAATCCGCCATTAAGATTGCTATTGGGTAAGACTACTTACCCTTGGGTAAAATACACGTATGAGGAACGCATGAAAACATGGGAATCATGGCAGGATGTTTCTGTTGCAGCACATGGTTAAACGAAGTTTCAGAACCCGGATTTGCCGGGTTCTGTTTCTCCTACAACTAAAAAAAATGAATCATTTTACAAAACTAAGCGACCTCCACAAAGCTCTTGGTGTTAAGCCACCCGAGCATCCGCTTTTCAGTGTGGCATATGGTGAACGAGATAAATGTACCGCGACTAATGAACTTGAATTTTTTTCAGCATTTTATATCATTGGATTTAAGAAGTTGAAATCAGGAAGTATGCTTTATGGTAAGACAAAATATGACCATGACCGCGGTTCAATGTCGTTTATAAAGCCACAACAGAAGGTAATCTTTAACAATGTTGAACTACAGGAAAAGGGATTTCTAATTCTTATCCATGAAGACTTTTTAGCAGGGACAGCCCTTTACAACAAAGTCAAGAAATACAGTTATTTCGATTACGAAGTCAATGAAGCATTGCATCTTTCACCTGGAGAAGAGGAAATAATCTGGAATTTGTATTTCAGCATAGAAAAAGAATATAACAATAATACTGACGAACATAGCAAGGATATTATTATTAGTCATCTTGATACCTTGCTTAAATACGCACAGCGCTTTTATAAAAGACAGTTTATTAATCGAACACAATTAACTGGCTCAACAGTTACAAAGTTCAATGCATTGCTGGCAGCTCACTTCGAAGACAGAAAAACAAAAAATATTGGGTTGCCCACGGTGTCTTTCATGGCAGAAAAGCTCCATCTATCTCCACGATATCTAACCGATTTACTGAAACAGGAAACAGGAAAAACAGCTTTGGAGCTTATTCATCTTTTTCTGATTGGTGAAGCAAAAAATTTGCTGACAGAAGGTGAGATGAACGTATCGGAAATTTCACATTCTCTTGGGTTTGACAATGTAACTTATTTTTCCCGCCTGTTTAAAAAAGAAGTAGGGATTGCTCCGAATAAATTCAAAAACCACTTCCTGAATTAAAGGAAGAATCTTATCACTCATTTAAATGGATCGTGAGTTTTATATAACAGCTAATAAACTAAACAAATATTCATATTTAAAAATACAAAAATGAAACGTACAGCAAATGCACTTTGGTCAGGTACCCTAAATGAGGGTAAAGGTGAATTAACCACACAAAGTAGAACGTTAGAAAAAACCAACTATAGTTTCAAAACTCGTTTTGTAGGAGAAGAAAAAGGTACAAATCCTGAAGAATTGTTGGCGGTAGCACATGCAGCATGTTTTACAATGGCTGTCAGTTATATGTTATCAGAAAAAGGGTTGAGTCTGACATCATTGAATACCGAAGCTACGTTGTCCATGGAAGGTCTTGAAATAACGGGGACACACCTATCTATCACTGGTGCTGTGCCTGGTATTAACGCAGATGAATTTTAGCCATTACTAAGGATGCCGAGAAGAATTGCTTAATTTCTAAAGTCTTGAATATACCAATCAGCTCAGAAGCACATCTTGTCTCTTAATCAAGCGTTGGTGGTTAGTGTCCTTGATATATCAGGAAAAGTTGTTCTTAAAACTTGAAACAATTTTACAGGAGGAAATCGGTATACTCTTACTAATCACATGCTTAAGGTTTAAGGTCTTTGGTATATTTCATTGCCGTGTTATGACCTATTTTTCTGGACAGCCTTAAGTAATTGGTCGGTATGTACTGAGGGATAACTCCATACTTCATGACCTGCTTAAATCCTTTGAATATTTTAGTGGTATCCCGGCTAAAGCTCTAAAAGCTATGGGAGAGGATGTCTCGATAACCAACTAGTCAGTTATGAGTGATCCTTAGACTCCAATAGTGTGGGATCACTTGTTTATTGGCTCTGAACCCAATTTTTATACACCTATATTTAATTTGATCGAATTTGTGCGATTTTAGAGCCCGCTGGGCGCGACCTGAGTTCTTCTAACTATCTGACGATAAGAATATTATTAACAAAATTCATCCAAAAGTTACCACGTGAAATATGATGTCTTTTGATTGAGTTTGTAACTCTGTCTAAGAACGATTTGTGATCCCTAAGGTAGCAAAAAGAATTGATATTGAACTCAGAAATGATATCCAAACTTCAGGCTAAATCCACGCCATACTTGCTTTCGATGAATCGATCTATTTTCACCTGATCCGGCTCCGAAACCACATATTCGGCTTCCTCATTAGTGAACGCGTAGATGCCAAAATTCTTTATGTAATTCTTACTCAAAGAGTAGAATGACGCAGAGTATGGTTTGCTAGAATTTGTGATGTAGTACCAAAAGAGTCTTGACTGCATTATTCTTTTTATGAGCAATAGATCTCTGACAGACTTTCCCACAATTGCGATTCCGTTATAGAATAAAAGTTCCTCATCCGAATTAATTGTGTAGTTTGGAATACAATCTGTGATATGAGGAAAGAATAGTTTATGTTTCATTTTGTCAAGAGATTGGTTTCTCCCAAATGCAAACCATTTCTCATAACGTCCCTTCCCTTTATCTCGTTTCGACAAAATTTCCTTCTTTGATCTAAGATATCTTAAAGCATAGGGAAAGTTCCGCTCAAGATATGATTCAGAAAATACAACCGGCTTCCCGTTGATATACTGATACGGGAAAATTATCTTTTCTTTTAATGATCGAAGGTCAGAAGCTGAAACAAGCTTGTTTGGATTTACAATATTCTTACATAGACCTTTCTCAATCTTGAACTGTTCATCTATATGATAATATGCCTTGTCTTCTTTAATAGGATTAAAGATATAGACGTTATTCTTTAGCGTAGCAATTCCATTTCTTGTTTTATACAGGTTGCCAAATGGAACTCCAATCGACTCAATCTTAGAAATCATGTCGTTGTGCTGAAGATTCCACCCAGTTGTAAAATTTAATGATTCATACTTGACAATGTTAAATACGTTGATGGAATTTAATTGAGATTTTCTAATCTGTTTATATTCGATAGCTGCTGCGGCAACATTTTCAATCGTACAAATGCATGTATAGGTGTTTCGAGATTCAAATACCTGTTCGGTGCCAAAATCTAAAATCCTAAACTTTAACTTCTTTTCTTGGAAATACTCTCGCACAGCTCTCCCATTCAGGCTCTTGAAAAAACTATTCATAGTAATGAAGCCTAAAAATCCCCCTGGCTTCAAGTTTTCAATTCCAATCTGAAAGAAGGGAATATATAAGTCGGGATGTCCAGATTTTGCAACGCTCCAATTGACTAAAAGCTTTTTTGTTTTTGGTAGAATATTGCGAGCACAAACGTATGGTGGATTTCCAACAACGGCAGAAAAACCCTCAAAGTTTGGGATGTGCTGAGCCCACTTAAACTCAAGAGCATCACCAGTGAAGAGATTAAACTTAAATTCACTAACGTCCTCGCCATTCGATAGCGCTAAAAGAGTTAAAAGAATTTGCGTTCGCTTAACAGAATAATCTTGTATATCCAAGCCAAACAGATGCCTTTTGAATACTTCAAAAAATGAAATTCTTCTTATCTCCCTAAGTTTAATAGCAGCACTAAAAAGAAACCCACCACAGCCGCTTGAGATATCCGCGATTGTAAGATTCTCGTTGAAGTTCTCACTTCCCTTGAATAGCTGATTTACAATATGCTCTCTTATAATTCTTGGTGTATAAACAGCCCCACTAATTATTCTGTCAGCGGGAGAAAGAACGAACTCGAAGAGTTCTATGACGTTCTCCAATTCAAACCTTCCCTCATTTTCTCTAATTAATGACACAAACTCCTCTACTTTCTTGTGCTCCGTTTTTTCAGTCTCAAGGATCAACAATGAACGCACGAGAAGGTTTTTCTTAACCAGAATATTATTTGCACGTAGGTATGCCGTGACTATTAACCGATCGACTTTTAAAGGCTGATTAGAGATGTTCTTGGATAAGTACTTAATTGCCTCCTTGTTCATATCTTAGAAGAAGGACTTTTCGAAACCAATTTATACATAGCAGTGGAAATCAAAGGGCTCGCAATTGAGCATAATAGCTTGTGAATTCAGAATAAACTTCCAGTAACTTTGCTTTGATCTCTGGCGCGTTGTCCAAACTATTTTCAAGTATCTTTAGTTCCTTAATCATTTCGTTAAGATTTTCTAAGTTCCATACAATTTTATGATGTGGTTTATGTAGTTGAAGAGCGTTGTACATCCATTTACCAAGATTAGTTACATGATCAATCTCTCCAGTATCTCTTCGGGAAAAATGACTATCATAAGACTGTTCACATGGGTCAACGAAACCCTCATTGCCGTTGTTGGGGATATTCTCGTCATTAGATGGCCATTTTTTTCTCTTTGAGTTATTGCAAGAACGACAAGAATAAACAAGGTTGGAATAATCAGTAGTGGTCTTAATTGTAAGGATATTTTCGGGAATAAAATGATCAACTTCATAGTAGGTTGTCTTCCATTCATCATGAGCATTACAATAGCCGCAACGAGACAAGAAGTCAATCTTTAGATCAGGTTTGTGATCTCGATGGGAATTCACCGGTGTGGTAATTGGTCTTCTTATAGGGCATTTCGAACGAAAATTAGGCATGCGCGTTACTTCTTTAACTTAGTAAGTTCTTCAATTATAATTTTCGTATTTTTTACAAACTCATCCAGCTTAGTAATGCTAGCTGGTTGAATGAGGTTATCAGGAAGTTCTTTGTTCTTCGGATCAATTTTTTCCAGGTACTGGTATTGTTCTGTCAATTGTTCCTCCTCAGGTATGCTAAGAGGTGAGTTGTTGCGTTTTTCCACAAGGTGCTCAATCAATCCTTCGGCCGCTCGGATCGATTCGTAGTAGTTGTCTATCTTATTCTTTATTCGTTGAATAAGAATTGCTGTCTTTTCGACCAACTCATCCTTGATTCGAACAATCTCGTTGTCATGGATTAAAGGTAGTATATCTTCTTCCTCTTTTGAGGTAATTATGAAGGCTGGAAAGTAAGGGAATTTCTTTTTATATTCAGCAACAATTTCATCTCCATTGAATTGAACGACATCGGCCTCTTGCAAATCGTAGTCAGCAATAAGGCAATCAACCCCAGCTGCCTCTATTTGAACCGCCAATTCTTCTTTGGTTAGCTCGGCTGTAAGGGGAAAAACTATCAAATCAAAATCATCTCGCAGCTTTAACTTGAACTGATTAACCCAATCCGGCTGTTCTTCTATGATTGCGAGCTTATACTTTACTGCTTTAGCCATCGTTTTACTTTTTCCTTGTTGGTATTGATATTTTCAACTTAAATCCATCGTGTATTTCTTGAATGTCAATCTGGCCGTTGTAATCGTCAATGATTGTTTTTGCCAGATACATCCCTATGCCTGTGCCTATTTTATTTCCTTTCTTGTCCACCTTTGAGGTCTCAAACGGAAGGAATATCTCTTCTGGTGATCGATGATAGTCTGGTGATAACCCCGCCCCATTATCTGCGAAGTAAATAACTAGTGTTCCATCTGCCTCTTCAAAAGAAACATCCACTTTTCGCGCACGACTGTCTCTTCGCCTTTTAAAGGAATCTAGAGAGTTTATCAATAGATTATTGAAAACGGTATCAAAATCAATAGCGAATGACCTGATTTGAATGGGCTCTCTTAGATTATTAATAATCGACAAAGAAACCTTCCTTCTTTTCAGTGCATTATCCCAGTTATCTTGAAACGATTGAAAATAAGAACCAATGTCAAGATTTGTTCTTGTTCTCTTATCCTTTTTCAATGCAGACAGTGAATAGTCAAGCCAATGCTTAATTTGGACATCTTGGTCTCTCATGTAATTGAGTAGATCAAAAGGGTTTTCTTCTTCAGGAAGCAATTTCACTTTCTTCTTGTCAATTAATTTCTCTAAGATTACTCTTAGATCATCGGTCCGCGAAACAAGAAGTGTTCTGATGCCTCTCAACTCATGTGCAAATGATGAGACAATTAGTCCTGTACCTGAAAGGCTTCTTAAGAGTCGTATTTCATTTTCCTTCTCTTCAATTTCATCGTCCTTTGCCTGAATACCCTTGGCAAGAGTTATTTCAGTTTCAGTCGGAGTTGTGGCTCTCTCTGAACTATCTGTTACGTTGTTTTCAGTTGATTCATTTGGTGAATCTGAAGGGGCTTCACTTTGCTTTTGATGTTCCAAAACGCGCTTAGCTTCTTCCTCGGCCTTTCGTTTTGTTTCTGCTTCTTCGTTAACCCTCTTGAACCGCTCAGAGAAAGAGAACATAACTACGTTCCGATCTTTCTCGAATTGCGCAATTATTCCCTTGAGAATAGATTTCAGGAGTTCAAATTCATCGTTCTCTTGAATGCCTTCTCGGCCAGATTTGTCCTGAAGTTTCGTGTTTGCAATTCTAGAAATATTAACAGTGCCAGAAATTTGGTTTGGACCAATGCGGTATGCACCAATTCTTTGCCCTGCACCCTGCGGACTTTGTGCTTGTCGCTCGCCAAGGTTTAACCAATCCTGACCGTTTTCTCCATATGGCCGAACTCTGAACTCGTCACGGAAAATCTTCACGCCTCCAAATTTTTTCAACCACGCTCTTCTTGACGCAGTATTGAACTCTCGGTAAGGGTATTTCTTGACATCAGATTCCCCCTTTGAATCGCTCTTTGTCAGCTTGAGAAAGTAAAATGTGAATGAGAACTTTCCGATATTGTCAAGTAGACCATTGTCCTTTATGTCAGTGATACCCTTGAGAATCTCATTTACGGTTATCTGATAGTCAAACTTTTTCGTTTTAAAGGTATCAAAGTCAAAAGGAGGAGTTTTCATCAACGGCATCGAAAAAACATCCATGTACTCTTTGATCACTTTATTCAAGTCAAGTTCATTCCGCTCCACGGAAATCTTCACCGTCTTACTTTTATCATTGAGAAATGATGCATGAATCTTATAATCGAAATCGTCATAAAACGCACTCGCAAGTTGACCATATTCTTTTGGATAGGCGTTGGAATACAAGGAAACTGTAAAGGTAGATTGTTCTAAAGGCGGGTTAAGAATCTCCAAGTTTGCATAGAGCTTATCTATTTCATCCTTTGACCATTCTTCCCTTAGTTTTGAAATCTTAATGATCGTCCCACTGGTCAGATCAATCTCACGCAGATAAGCGGAGAGGTTTTCAAAATCGCGAGATAATTCCGCTACCTCTTGCTTGAAAGCCGTTAGTTTTAGTGAATCAAGTCGAGCTTTGACTTGATGAATAGCTGCTCCCTTTTTTTGAAAGCCAGCCCAGTCAACTTTCCAATAACTTCCATTGGACTTGCCAGTTGGAACAGTATAGAGTTCTGCAACCTCGCCTAAACGATCAAGTGCAAATCTGCCAATGCCTTTTGCACCTGTCCTGATACGGCCATCAACAGACTCAAAATCATTTTCCTTATTGTCGGTACCAATCATCATCCAGTTTTTTCTGATGGTGGTCTCCGACATTCCAGTTCCGTTATCGATTATGTATAAAAGATCTTTTTTTCGATCCTGTTTATCTTTGACAAAAAAAACAATCGCATTCTTTGCATCAGCATCGTAACAATTTTTCACCAGTTCAATCACAGCGCCTTCTGCTGAAGAAAAGTTTTGTTGTCCAATCAATTGAGCGGTTCTAGCAGAAACTGTAAAAGGAATTTGAGGCATCTGAATTAATTGTTTTGCATTTGCGGGTTAACACGTTGGGAAACTGGTTATTGCTAAAGTAATAATAGCTTAAATGTTAATAAAAATTAATATTTCTTTAGTAAGTATTTGACAATCAACAAAATACAAGCAATTTAATTTCTATGTATAATGATAGGTATATTATAACTAATTATTTTAGTTATAAAAACTCTGTTTTAGGAGATAAAACACAGATTTTGTGGGGCACCTAACAGGTTCTAAATCTTTTTGCATCTATTTACAAGGGCTATAAGAGCCCCTCATCTGCAAATGATGTGTAGTGTTCGCAGGTAAGTATAAGGTGGTCGAGCACTTGAATTTCAAGAAACCTGCCGCCTTCTTTTAGCTTCCTTGTTAAATCGATATCAGCCTGACTTGGTGTGAGGTTTCCTGAAGGATGGTTGTGGCAAAGGATGATACCGCAGGCTCCAGCTTTAAGAGCTGTTGCAAAGATAAGTTTAGGATCGGCCACGGTTCCGCTGATACCTCCGGAAGATACTTCGAAGATGCCTATCGCTTTGTTGGCACGATTAAGTAAGAGAACTTTGAATTGTTCGAGCAGTTCAAGTTTGCCCATGTCCCAGGAAGACTTGAAGATTTCAACGGCATCTCTTGACGCGCTTACCTTCGGACGTTGTGACGGTTTGATGATTGATGAGTACGAGATTTCGATTTCAGCTACTGCCCATTGATTTTGTTGTCTTGTGTTTTCCATAATTGTAAGGATTAATTATGGTGGGCCTTGGCATCGAAAGAGGTCGTATCACCGGAAGGAAACGGAATAATTGGGGGTTCCTGAAAGCGATAGCTGGAAGGGGGAACCGTTTATGCCGTAGTCTTTTGGTGATTCGACTGACGATGCCACCTTTACCATGATTAAGCCTGGAAGGGGAAACACAATTAAGAAACAATGGGCAGATGCAGAAATCAGATAGTAATCAAAACTTCAACTGAGCGGACGTGAATCCAAACCAGATATCTTCTCCGGTACCGGCTTCCTTCAAATAGGCTTGTGCATCAAACCAACTGAAGCCACAGATAAGAAGTATGAATTTGTTTGCAGGGTAAATTACAGTTCCGGACAACTGCCCGCCTATATATCTGCTGGTGCCTTGCTGTCCAGAATAGATCATGGACATATTACCGCGATAGATCCCATCGTTCAGACTATACCTCCAGATGGCAGCATAATCCATTGAAAGGCGAACATTACTTTTCGTAACAATAGAAATTGCAGGATGTATATCCATGAGGTTTGCAGGACCGATCTTAGCGGCCAGTCCGAAGTAGGCACCCTGAGGAAATAATGGATTCACTGTTTCTGTTTTGTTATCTGTATACTTCTTGTTTCCACTGATGAGCTCTGTCTTTACACCGATTTCCGGCTTCAGACGAGTCTGACTGAACATGTATGAGCTGATCAGAGAAACGCTCCATGCAGAAATCGACTTTTGATCCAACGTTCCTGTTTGATAGATGCCTTCAAGGTCATATTTCCAGGCTCTTTGCATATCCCAAACTCTCATCCCAAATGTGTGCCTTCGTTCATCTCCGCCACCGTCATCCAGCATAGCATTTGTATTTTCGAAGCCAACATAATATGCATCCATGTTTCTCAACAGTGGTACGCGGGAACGTGAAAAGTAAGCGCCATAAAATCGATGATCACCATTGCTACTGTCATCAAAGATTCCACTTTTCCCTTTCACATAATTAGCGTAGAATATGTTCAGATGATTTTGATGTTGATCGATCATCATGCGTATTCCATCAAACGATTGACGAGCGTTAGGTGCATCCCTCACAGATACCAGGCGTTGTGAACCGAACATAATTTCTTGTCTTCCGGCACGAATCGTTATATGTAAGTTTGGTGATTTTACTGTGTTCCAGTCTACGAAAGCCTGATGAAGGTCAAGCGGGTTTTCTTCTATGGGTGGCGCCGCAGGTATTCTGCTGTTCGCGAATGCACTTTGCAATTCTGTGAAGACACGAAACCGCGAGTGAATGTGCAAGTCCACGTGCGTTAACCAACGCGTGAGCGTGAATCCATCATCGTCTTCCGGCATATCCCCCCAGTCCTCATTCTTGAAATATAGGTATTGGTATCGCACGTCACCACCAATACTAAGGTAGATGCTTCTTGTTGAATTGATTGGTCGAAACTTCAGACGATCATACCAAGTTGTGGTGCTGTCATCTTTCAAGAAAGAATAATCCTCATCGTACCGAAGCTGTTTAAAGGGCTGAAGATTCTGCGCACTGCATACGCTCGCGAAAAGAACGGCACAAAAGACAATTACAATTTTCATAGATCAGAATTTTCGGATGACCATGATGCCACTGATGATCAGGATCACTCCCAAGATTCTTCCAGTGTTGAGGCTATGTTGTTCGGGTACTAATACATTGAAGTGATCAAGGAGCAACGCAGTTACGATCTGCCCACCTAGCAAGAGACTGAAGGTAAGCGATGCGCCCAATTTTGGCAGAGCATAGATAAGTGCGGTCACCAGGATTGCTCCAAAGGCACCGCCAATCCAAACACATAGCGGTGCTGCTTTCACTCCTTGCCATGATAGATGTTGGCGTGTAATGAGGATGAAACTACTGACGGCCAAAGCACCGACTACGAAAGAGACCATTGACGCATACACAGGGCTTTCAATTGTTTTACCCAGTCTAGCACTGAGACCCGTTTGTATCGGAGGAATTGCACCGAGCATAAAGATTAGTAGTATCCAAAATGTTCTCATGGCTGTTGTGCTTCAGTTGGTAAGTGATTCTTCTGAAAGACACAACAAAGAAACCAGCACCATCTTCGTGCAACGATAGAAGAAGTACAGCTTCGCTTGTATTTCTCATCGGTAGGAGATCGAGGCTATGGTATATACAATCCGTCTTGGGCTTTGTCCATTGGGTAGAAGAAAGCGAGTAAACACATTTGTGCTCAATAAAACATAAATACCAATGACACAATCAAAAAATCCAAAAGTGGGGTTAGATGCACTGCTCACTCCTGACAACTGCGTGTTACTCCTGATCGATCACCAACCGTTTCAATTTGCAGGGCTGCGTAGCCATGATTCGCAGACTGTTATTAACAATGTGGTTGGCTTGGCGAAGACTGCAAAGCTCTTCAATGTACCCACGCTGCTTACTACAGTTTTAGAACAAAACGGTGGTTTGATTCTGAAGCAACTGCAAGATGAGTTTCCAGACCAAAGGCCAATCAACCGCACCTTCATCAATACCTGGCAAGATGAACGGGTGGTAAACTGGGTGAAAGCGACAGGAAAGAAAAAAATCATCATGGCAGCACTGTGGACTGAAATATGTTTGGCGATGCCTGCGATCCATGCGCTTGGTGATGGATATGAGGTATATATTGTCACAGATGCATCCGGTGGTGTAAGCCTTGAAGCGCATGAGATGGCTGTTCAGCGAATGATTCAAGCTGGTGCTGTACCTCTTACATGGGGTATGCTAACAGGCGAATTGCAGAGAGACTGGGCTCGTGTTGAAACCATTCCGGGCATGGCAGGGATTCTGGTAGGAAATTATGGCAATGTTGGAACAAGCTTCCTCTGGGAGCAACAGCTTCTTAACACACCTGTTCCTGAGCATTCCATTCCGGTTTAAGCGGAGACTATTCGCAAATATTCAGGGAAAGACATCAGCACCATCCTGCGGCAAGTCGGATGGTGTTTTTGTTTTGTAAAGAAACGTCAATAAAGTGTTTGTTGGACGGTAAGACGATTTAAGTCAAAGAGGAGATGCTCAAAGAATTTCTAAAATGCGGTCGTGTTTGAGCGTGATTGCTTGTGCTTGGGTTCGATCCATTTTCAATTTACAGACAATTGACTTGTTTAGATTTCGCATCGTGACCTGCCAGACTTGTCTTTCACAGGCACATGGAACCGCCACGATCAGGTAGAGGATAATCAGACATTCAAATGATAGTAAGAGCCCATAGAATGCCACCCGGAGATTGTAGATCCAGAGGAGTGTTGCAATCATTGGATTTTCGTGATTCATGTATCAAAAATATCCGGCTGAAAACTCAGCGGAAAGGATGATTGTACCGATTCGATTGTACAAATCACAGTCGAGTTGATTTTCTGTTTGTTGTTTCTTCGGGTTTGGATGGATAGAAACCGTTTGTGAGATACTCATTAACATCCTTGAATTTCGAGTATAGGGAGGATGCGTCTAAGTAGCCAATATCATTTTTGGAAAGTAGTTCTTTTGCGTTTTTCGCTGTCAGGTCGTTGTCTAGAAATAAATGTATGTTCTTGAATTCCTTCATGAAATCGATACTGCGCCTGACGAGAGCAATTGAATTCAAGATGAGAAAGCTCGTTGCGTTAGGAATGGTATTGTTCTTGTGTTGATTGATTTTTAGCAGCGAAAGAAAATCCATGAATCCTTCGACCACGCAAAGGTCGTACTTGCTGTTCTCGATGATCGTTATGTCTTTGGGTGAGGCGGCTCCTTTGAACCAATCATTGCGAAGCTCGAAACCACCGGAGCGGTTTGGAAATCCGATGGCCAAATAGTTTCGTTTTCCGATCCGAAATTCAACCTGGGAGCAGAATTGAGAGGCTAAGGTTTTATCTATTCGCCTTTTGTTCAAGTAAGCGATCAAGTCGAGTGCTGACAGCGATGAAACAGAGAGTATCTCCACCTTCGGCCTTTCTAGTTGAGTCTTATCATTGTTTCTATTATGCTGGTGAACGATAAGCACATTATCCTGTGCTACTTTTCTTAGAAACTCGGGGATCGTACATTGATGCAGCTTGATTCCTAGGTCGATGAGTGTTCCTCCCTCGCCAATTCCATGATCATACCAGACGTTTTGTTTGGTGTTGACTTTAAATGAGGGCGTTCGATCAAGGTGCAGGGGAGAATGGTACCAATAGTCTATTCCCCTAATCTTGGCAGGTTCAAACCCAAGCTTTGCGAGATAGTCGGGTAACGGTATTTTTTTTACCTCTTCTATTGACAGATGATTTGAAGCCATTAATGACCTTGATATTATGTATATGAAGAAGTGTGAAAAGAAGATGGGGTGATGATCTGGATTGTACAGTTCGCACCCCACCTTGATAATCGGAAGTCAGACCGACATACCACGCTTTTTTGTTCGGGTTCGTCCTTCCGGCATTTCCTGCGTTGAGGTCTTTTCGACCTTAGTCTTGTCTTCCGTTTTTTTTTCTTGCGCACCCTGAGATTTTTCCTGAATCTCGGAAGTTGATGGACGAATTCCCTGGAATTGCTTGGTCATCTTTTCATCATAAACATTCAGGGATCTTTCCTTCGGATTTGCTTCAACGAACATTTTCACGTCTTTCCCATCTGTTGTAAAGGTGACGGGCTGGAGGTTTCCCTTCTTCAGACTCTTCAACAAGTCATTCTTTTGATCTTCGTTTGCAAGCTCTTTCATCGGATGACGGTTGAGACTCTTCTCAAGGTCGTATTTCCATCCAGCGGTATAGGGCTGTACTTTGAAGTTATCATGCTTGTCCTTCTCCTTGAAATTGAGTTGGAGCCAGGCGCTATACTCATCGCCCTCTTTGTTCACGAGCTTGTCTTTATAGACTGCTCTTCCCTCCAGCAAATTGAATGCTTCTTTTGCCGTGACGCCTCGTCCATTGTTCAGGAAGAATTTCTGTGATTTGTCTTGCTCCGGTGAATCCCCCTTCAGTTTGGCGGTATAGTTGTTTACGAAGTACATATCCTCCTGCTTGCTCTTGGAAAAGTCCAGCGTATACTCTACGATTTTCTTTTTATCACCCTGGCCAAATTCACCCGGCATGCTGAGCGTGAACTTTTCAGGACCTTCTTTGATTTTGTTTTCAAGTTTTTCATGCAGATTGTCTCCAAAGCCAAGGTTGAATAACCTGTCTTTAAGAAATTGAACATTGTCTTGTCTCATGATTGATGTGTTTAAGTTTGTTAATAAGTATTGTCGTTGTGCTAGATGCCTCGTCCCCTTCGTTTGCTCCTTGTTAACTGTTCCGCAATCGGTTCGAGATGTTTCCTTTCCATAGCGCGTTGTGCCTCAACCGTCAATTCCTTTCCATCGCTGTTAAGGAGTTTAACTGATCGTTCTTTGGGAAAAACTGCTGCAAAGACTTGGTGATCCTTGTCTCCATTACGAATGGTTACTGGCTCTGCATTTCCATAGTAAAGAGAAAGAACCAGGTTCACACGTTTGGTTGGATTCAGCATCTCTTTGACACCGCGAGTCTCAAGCTCTCGCCCAATCGATAGCTCTTGGGGATCTAGCTGATGCTTCGTGATAGGATGATTTCCATGAACATCTTTTCCTGACAAGTCAAGCTGAAACCAATAAGGTCTAAGCTTTCTTTCCTGGTGGTCGATGACAAGCTTGTGCACAGAACGACCATGCAAAAGATTGAATGCGTCCGGCAATGAGAATCCAGCGTCTTGCACAATCCTGAAGTTCTGTGATCGCCCGATATCTGGTAAGGTTGCCTGATACATATAAGGATGGTAGGCATTCACCTTATCGTACTTCTTAAAGTAGATCGTGTAATCGATAGATTCCTTTCCCTTCATTCCTTGAAACTCCTTTTTTCCAGCGATGTTGAACTTGTCGGGATCAGCGTTCATTTTAAGTTCGATTTCATCACGATGAGCTTGGGGAAATCCAAGGAATCCGAGTTCAGTCATTGTCCATCGCAGATCGTGACGGTCCATAACGTAGCTTTAGGATTTGACGCGTCTTGCCTTAATGATGCTCTTGTTCTTAACATCGATGAAGAGGTGTCGTCCTCCACGTTTCTCCTTGAGCTCTATTCGCAGGAGCTTAGCATCGGGGATCGTAAATTTTGGAATCGCATAGACAAGTTCATTGGAGGAATTTCCATCGATCATCGAAGCATCTCCGGTCTGATGAATTGCTGCTTCAGAGACTTCTTGTGAAGCGGTACGTTTTGACTGTCGCTTGTCTCGTATGGAGAAACGAAGTACTTCATTATGGTACGGAATGTTGGATTTGTTTTCGATGCTCAGATGGAAGAACATCACATTGTCTTCGATGTAGATCCCACGTAGCAAAAGTTTCATGTCATATTTTGTGTATGACTTTATCTTTCGGTCGTCTTCCCGTGAAAGAATTTCTTCCGAAAGTTGTTTCAAATCGGCCTCTGTCATTTCAGACTGAAAGAGCAATTGATTTGAATCTGCGAGCGGAGATACCCCGATGTTGACAGTATAACGTGAAGGTCTGTCGGAATACTTTACGAAGAAATGGTGCAGGTTACCATCTGCTGTTATTACGGTCAGGTTCGTCTCCTTGAAGTTCAACTTGCCTGCTTTGAGTTGAAGGATGTTGTTAACCCCTTTGGCACGCTGTGCGAGGATATCGCGGCTGCCACGATCAACAGAAGTTATAGCGGCAGGGAAGACCACACTGGACGTCTTGTTGAAGGTTACTTCTATCGTAGGTGAGTTGATACCTTGAGCGGAGATTCGGAACACCACCACTAACAATATCATCAATGGTAGCAGTATGTATTTACTTGGTTTCATAGTATGTATTTTGTTTGCTGAATTTTGAATAAGCGTGTGTTCGCCTTAATTTTTGAACACACGCCTTTAAATCTTCTATAAGAAAAGATCACCCAAGCTGCCCAACATCAGTATTCTGATGTAGAGGTTGATGAAGAATGAGCCGATTGAGAGAATTACCACGTTAGCTTTCATATTCTTATTGATTTGAAATTTGAATCTGTTTTTGTTCAGACATAGTTCTAGTGCTCTCGTTATTCACGAGGTTGGTTTTCTCTGTCGTGGAAGTGGTAGCTACTGCACTTTCATGACATGAGAGACACATGGTTCACGAATTGCTACCGGATGGCAGACCACGTAGGGTGAATGCAAGTGTCGGTCGCGGAGCGGGGCTGGCTGTTAGCGTCATTTAACATCAGCATAAGCAGCCCCCATAAGATGATTCTCACAAAGAGGTTCATATATGTACAGGTATTTAAAAATTCAAATCAGGTTGCGCGTAGTCGCTGCCATGAGAAACTGTTCCGGCTTGTGATTGCTGACTGGTGTCTTGCAACAGGACCTGGTAGCCAGCTTTAACAGTAACTTTGATCAGCTTGGTCTTCTTACTAAAAATTCCCTTTGCTGCTTCTATCCCGGCAGTGGCGGCCTGAACTCCAAGGGAGTTGTCCATTGAATAAAGTTGAACGTCCTGAATGGACTGACTTCCGGCTTGTTTAGCAACATCACGCGAGATAGCCCCCGGAATATAAATGCCTTCCATCCCGTCCAGGTCGTAGGCCGACAGTGCTACAGGAAGCAACGAGTTGCCGTCACGGATCGAGTTGATGTTGATGGATAGGCGTTCACCATTTATCGTGCAGACACCAAAAACAAATTCATTTGCGTGTATAAGTTGATCATTGATGACTATATCCGATAATAGTCGCAGTTTAACAATGGAACCTGAAACGATGATTTGTGTATCGTGTATCACTGCTGGAAATGCGTTGGATGATTCGCTTTCTGTTTCGACTTCATCGGAAAAACCGTAAAAGCCATTTGTTTGCAATTGGGCGGTGTAAGCAGCGAAGGCGCTTTCCAGTGAATCCAGTATTGACATAGGTTGTGTTGGACGTTCGTCAGTGTTGCCCAGCGAATTAATGTTGTCAGTTGCTTTTGCTGGTGTGACCGAATAGGTATTGCCAGCAATAGTCATACGCTCATTGTTGATCTTGTCACGCATCCGCTGCGGATGTTGGATATCGAGAATCTTGTCGAGCATGCCATCGATTTGTTGCATCTCGGGATCGTTGGTGTCTGATGATGCCATGATCTGCATCATCTTTTCAAGTCGGTCAACATCTGGAGACATTGTATTTGAAGGTTCACTGATTGCACTGGAAGTAGTTGAAGCTGTTGAAGATTCCGGCTTCGAGGGCTCACCTTCGAGATGACGAGAGAGCTGCGCAAGCTTCTGATTAATGAGTTGCTCATTTTCTATCATTGGCGCATACTTGTCCTTTGCTCCCAGTGATGTATTCAGTTTGTCGATGGAAATTGTTGTGTCCTGTGCTGCCACTAATGTTGCAGTGACATAGTAGGGGTCGTTGCGTCTGGCTTCTTCGTATTTAAGTGAGTCACGCTTGGCTTGTTCGTAAAGAGCGAACTTATCCCAGAGTTCATCTTCTTTGTCGAAGTGTGCACCGGGCAATTCTGTGTTGAGACCGGATTGGACGGGTTGTGCTTGAGCCGTGACGCCTTGTCCACCTCCCAGTGCCCAGAAGATCATGGTTACGAATGGTGTTACCAGCAACGGCAGAACCATATAGAACCTGCGTTGCTGAAGGAATTTTTGTGTATGTGGTTTCATGATAAATGTTGTTTATGATGTATTGTTATTCTTTGAGTTTCCCGTAGATACCTAACAGGTAGTCAATGCTATCGAGCAGCCCTTGCCTTCCCTGTGTCATTTGGTGATAGACTTGTGGATCATAAGTTTCGAGACTGTCCAGTGTTCTTTTAAATCCCATGAGAAGAAGATAGTCTTCCTCCGAGAAGATGTTATCTGGAGTGCTTCTAAGGTGTGGCATCTCGATACCCGTTGGTAGAATGTTTGTTAAAGCAGAACCACTATTGATAAATGGACGAATGATCATGCTACCGCATGCCAGCGTCACTGCCAGACCGAAGCAGATCAGGACTGTTTTCTTGGCGCGAAGAGAAAGCGGTTCAAAACGCTGGCTAATTCGGTTAGCGATTCGTTTGCCAAATGTGGATGCAATCTTCGAAAGGATTCCGTTTGTTTTTTCTTTGCGTGGAGGTGTTGATTCTTGTCCCATAGTTATTATCGGTTTATGGTTTTTGTGTCTTTGTTCTCGATGGTAGTCCAGCGTTCAATCAGGAAGCCGTGAGAGTTATTGTCTGATCGTGCTACGTTTCGTAAGTAACCTTCCGTTATCAGGCTTCGCATAACAATCGAGGTTGCCCTTATGATTTGCTGGTGTGCGTGATAGCGGAAATAGTAAGGATAGTTTGTCATGTTGATTTGAATGCTATCGGGTTCAATAGACTGGCTAATGTTTCCTGAAATGATATTGGAGTAGTATCGATTCTCTTTGAGGTTGTCGTACTGTTGTTTTGCTGATATATCAGCCAGGTACAGCGCTTTCGTAATGTTTCCCTGAATCATCTTGTCGTCCGGATCGAGTGTAAAGAAGTAGTGATGAAACATTCTTACATGATCACGAGCTTCCACGGGGATGTTGTCTTTTCTCTCGGCAGCATATGCTTCAAGTGCTTTACCGTTGGATAGGATATAGATGCGCTCTTGTGTTTGCGTGATCAGTTGAAAACTTTTATACACGGTGTAACAACAAATGAACACACACGCTACAATGACCACTATTGAGAATAGTCGAACGTGGCGAAAAGCAGTGTCGATATTTTTGAGTTGACTGAAGATCATAGTGTTCAGGAATTACCAGAAAGTTTGTTGCGTTGGAAGTCGTTATTTTTGGCTTCGGGTTTCGATGAGGTTTGACTCGAACCTGCACTGGATGATCCACTATAAGATTGCAGGACTGTTCTTGCACCGGCAGCACTCATAGAGGCAGCGGCCACAGTGCCACCAACGAAGAAGTTCGAGGCCTTGGAAAGCAGACGATTATCACCACCGGCATGGACGATGTAGTTGGCTACTGATGGAACGGTGAAGTAGCCAATGATTCCAATTACAAGGAAGATGATGTAACCACTATCTGTGGCGCTGAATGAGGTGTCACCATATTGATAGATTTGATCAATATCATGGCGCAGCATGTTCTCCTGTATCTTGGAGATGATCGCTCCGAAGATGTTGGCTACGGGAAGCCATAAGAAGACGTTGACGTAGCGTGCCAACCAGACGGTAAGCGTATTTTGAAATCCGTCAAACACGGAAAGTCCAAATACGAGTGGTCCGAGGATGGCAAGTACAATCAGATAGAACGTGCGGATCGTATTAATACAAAGTGCAGCAGCTTCGTAGAGTACCTGCAAGATCTCCGAGAGCCATTGTTTGATCTGGTTTCGGATTCCATACATTGTTTTAGCCATCAGGAATTTCATTCCGTTGCTGATTAGCTCAATGCCAGTTTCCTCTTCTCCATCTGGATACATGTACTTGTACCACTTCCCATGGGTACTTTCGTCACCATAGAGCTGATAGGTTGTCGTTTGTTTGATCGCTTTTTCTTTCTGATCCAACAGGAATTCAATAGCGCGGTTGGAATTGGTCATCATGGCCGCTGTGCCGCTAACGGTTGGTTTGAGCACTCCATTCATTACCGCGATGACGTATGGAAATAAGAGAATAGCCATGCCAATAGCGAATGGTCTAAGCAAGGGATAAAAGTCAATTGGTTCGGCATTGGCGATGTGGCGCCATACGCGCGAAGCGATATACCACAGTGCAGCAAATGCCGCGATGCCACGTCCTACACCGATAAGTTGATTACACAGGGGCATCATTTCATTATAGAGTGTATCAAGTACCGATTGCAGGCTGTGAATTTCCTCGGCAACACCTTGCGCACTTGCGCTGTGGGGAGGCCACACACAGAATAGCAGCGCCAGGGAAAGTATGATTCTGATCGATTTCATTTGCGTTGGTTTATGATACTATTGATGAAGTTTTCGTGTCAGGTCAACGTTATGTTGTTCTTTTGCACGCTGCATGACAAGCATCTGCGTACTGCTGTTGAAGAGTTTGAGGAAGACGACTTTATTTTGCATCTCCAGATATAGGCGATCAATCGCTTTCAGTCGTTCCTCATCATTCATTCGCAGTTTGGCTGCTGTAACAATTGTTAACAGCTCATCCAGGTTTTGAAGACTTTGCTTGAGGATGTAGCTATAGACGTTCTCCAAATACTTTATTTCACGTGCGGTGAGATTGGTGTCGTTTCGGAAGCGATTGAATGCACGCTTTCCCTCTTTTAAAATATGCTGCTGGTACTGGATGATATAGGGAATTCGCTTGTACTTCCGCACGGCAGGATTAACCGCGTAAAGACCGTCAAGAAAAATCTCATGGAGATTAAAATTACCTTCGGCTATATCCTTGATGGTATTGTATCCTTTTGTGAGAATCTTGTATCCTTTGTACATGTTGTCCAGAATTTCCTCCAGTTGTTGCAGCTTCTCATAGTTGAGAATCAACTGAGCCGCCTCCTGGGATTGAGCATTAATGCGGTTTTCGATCGAGATGAATGAAAGAAGAATAATGATGATAAATTGTCGCATGGCTTTTTAGTTTGGTGTTAAATCGACCCTGTTAATTGGCGAGCATTCTCCAACTGAAGCTGTTGCTTCCTTCGCTGGACTGTGAGAAGATTCGTGGTGTCGATGAAGTCCATGACGAAGGCATATAGGTCCTGCATTTCCTGATGCACTTTATCTAGTCTACTCATCCGCTCTTCATCTTGCATCTCTGACTCTCCTGTTGTTGTCACGGTGGTTAGTTCATCGGTAGCCAGGTTACATTCTTCAATTATCTTTTGTCGGACTGACTGGATGTAGTCAGTTTCGTCTGATGTCAATTGATCATTGTGCTTGCACTCCGTCACAAAGTCTTCGAGCTTCTCCTTTATCATATGTTGGTACACGAGTATGTCGTTTACCTTGGGAGAATTTCTTATGACTGGACTTACTGCCTTGAGAGAATTGAAATAGTCCTTGTCAAGATTGAAGGTTCCGTTCTTGATTTCTCCAATGGTGGTGAGCCCTTTGTCGACAATCTGATATCCCTTCTTGAGGTATTCGAGATATACCTTTAATGCTGCGATTTGCTGAATGAGGTATTTTCGCTGTGTTTTCTTTTGGCGAAACCATTCATTCCAATTGGGAGTCTGTGCATTTGATGCTATGGAACAAAGCATCATTATTGCTACTACTATATATTTCATGGTCTCTTGAGTTTGGGTGTCTTGTCTCGGTCTAGTACCATTCTGTTTGCTTGCTCACAATAAGGCATGTCGATGTTCGACTTAATTGGTAGTGTGACACTTTTTAGTTTTCCGGTGCCAGTACTGCTGGTGATGTCCATTGTGTCTACCTGAAAGCCCTCATTGTTCGAATACTTCACTTTGAGGTCACATACCACGCGCGGGCTCTGTTCGTCACGCCAATGAGAATAGGTCGTAAGTCCAAATGGAGGTATGGAAGGCTCATCTTTCAGTATGTCCAAAAGATGCCGTGTGAGTGATTCTTTCAGTTTTCCTGGATAGGACGCATTACACAAGAAGTGTCCATTGTACCCACGTTCGTTCATGCGGTGTAGAAAACTGGTGACGTGATGTTCGAGCTGTTGCAAGGTCATAGTCCATACAGTTTTTTGATCTTATCAATCTCATATTGTGACCTTGAACGGTTGAGACTCAACTGTCCTGTCTGCACGTTGAATTCGAGCAGGTCGATGAAGTTCTGTTCAATGCGTTCACCAGCCTGCGTGATGATAGCCAGGCGTTGTGCATCCGTCATTTGGGTATTGAAGGAGTTGACTACTAAAACCAGTTGATCCAGATTACGCACACTCTCGCGGAGGATGCCGCTGTACACGCGATACATGTAGTCGATTTCAGACTCGGTAAAATGATCATCGCGGCTGACAATGCTCCAGGCACGTTTGTATTCGTTGACAATCCGGACCTGTTTATCCATGATCTGTCTTATTCTCTGATAAGCTGATAGTACTGTCTTTACACGCCAGAGTTCATCGTAGTATTGTTTATATAGCTGACGGTGTTTTTCAGTCCACTGCGCTATTTCAGTAAGCTTGAGTTCGGAAAGTTTATTCTCCAGTACCTTCTGCGCATTCTGTAGCCAGATTGTTTTGTTTTGCAGGCGTTGTATCATCAAGTCCACAGCCTTGATAACTTTCTTCACGGCCTCTTTGATGATCTTTGCTATCGGTATAGCTGCCTTTGCCTCCTGGGTTGGTGCTGTTGCTGTCAGCCAGAAGGTAGTTAATAGCAAAACGAGCATTATTCTTTTCATCCAATTCATAGTGAAATGATTTAGGAATCTATTTAGGCGGCTGTTCCCAGCCTGATGTCTTGTGCCAATGCAGCGATGCCCTTTCTTATGTCACCGCCCCATTTTTTAGTGTACGCTTGTACTTTTACTTTTTCCGATTCTTCCGTGGTGTAGGCTAGGTATTCTTCAAGGCTTACTTCTGTAGCGTAAACCTTTGAAAGGACGCCACCCAGTGAAATGAATACTTCCTTGTACTTGCGTGCCGGATCGTTGCTCTTGTTGATCGAGAGTACGAGTGCTTTTTCCTTTTCTGTGAGTCCGAGGAGTTGCTGGATCTGATCGAACTTGTTTTGATACTTGCTTTGATCGAGGAGTATCTTGCAATCAGAGTTGTTAATGATTGCTTGCTTCACTACCGGAGAACTGATGATATCTTCCACTTCCTGCGTCACAACAATCGCTTCCCCGTAGAACTTTCGTACCGTCTTGAATAAGTACTTGATATATTCTGCCATTCCTTCTTTCGCTATTGCCTTCCAGGCTTCTTCAATCAGAATCATCTTGCGAATGCCTTTAAGCTTGCGCATTTTGGAAATGAACACCTCCATGATGATGATGGTGACCACAGGAAAAAGAATAGGATGGTCCTTAATATTGTCGAGCTCAAAGACGATGAAGCGTTCGCGGAGTAGTTCCAGATTTTCAGTGGCGTTAAGTAGATAATCAAACTCACCTCCTTTGTAATAGGGTCTCAGGACATAGAGAAAATTCTCAACATCGAAATCTTTCTCTTTGACTTTGTCCGCTTTCAGTATACCTACGAAATCATCCTTCAGGAATTCATAGTATGAATTGAAGCCAGGAAAAATAGATTTGTCCTTGGCGAGCTTCTCATAGTACATCTGCAGCGAAATTGACAAGGCCACATATTCGGATCGGTTGAATGTTTCATCATCCTTTTTCCAGAGCGCAAGTAGCATTGTTTTTATGCTTTCCTTCTTTTCTGTATCCAGCATGTCGCCCGCGCTGATATAAAATGGATTGAACCGAATGGGATTGGATTCGTCATACGTGAAATAATATCCATTGACCAGATCACAAAGTCCCTTGTACGAATGACCAACATCAACAATGACTACGTGGGTACCTTGCTCATAGTAGGATCGAACCATGTGATTGGTGAAGAAACTTTTTCCAGATCCACTGGGCCCCAGTATGAATTTATTTCGATTGGTGCAGATGCCGCGCTTTACGGGTTCATCTGAAATATCCACATGCACTGGTTTGCCAGTCAGGCGATCTCCCATTCGAATACCGACTGGACTTAGTGAAGAGCGATAAGAAGTTTCGAGGTTAAGGAAGCACGATGCCTGCTCAGCGAACGTATCAAAGGTGTCGTTCATGGGGAAGTCTGCTTCGTTCCCTGGCATCCCAGCCCAGAATATTTGTGGAGCTCCGTCTGTTTCTTCTTTGGCTACGGCATCCATTTGAGCGAGCGCAGAAGATACTTGTGTCTTTATTTCTTTTAGTTCGAAGCGTTCGTCTGTCCACACCATGACGTTGAAGTGCGCTTTGACTGGTTGCCTTTGGTCTGCAATCGCTTCATTGAGAAAGTCGTTTGTTGCATCGCGACTGATGGCGTTCTCACGCGAATACGTTGATAGCGACTGAAGCCGAAGACGTTTGCTCTCCAGTTGTTTTATGGTCTTGGCTGCATCTTCGATGAAGATGAATTGATTGTAGATGTGATTGCAGGAAAGCAATTGGCCGAGGGAAGACCCAAAGCCGACACTGAATTTGGTTTTGTCCGTACTATACTTGTCATAGTTAATCCTGGACCCTGTAAGTGCCGGGAGGTCTTCCACATCGGCCAATGCAAAGAGCTGGCAATACTGATTACCGATCTTGATTCCATCCCTGAAGTGAATGTCTCTTACTACGGGAGGCTCACCACCGGAGTGTAAAAAACAGTAGCGTTCAATTAGTCCTGTATGGTTTGGTGATCCAGCAAGACTATCCATGTTTAGTCGCTTCAATTTGACAAAGCCACTATCACTTAGTATTCGTTCAAATTGTGCTACACTGTCGAGGAATTCCTGAAGTCGCATAGGGTTAATGGTTTCTTCGGGGACTATTGTTCTTCGAATGAGATTGGAGAACATGGAACTCGATGCCTTGCGATTCAATGGTTTCTGCGACAGCATAATGAAACACTGATGATCGAGGTAAGGTCTTTCATTGAAGAACTGTTCGCTTTTGCGAGATAAGAACGACATCTCTTCCTGTTCAAAATCGGCCTTTACTTTTCGAGCGAAGAACCAGTCTTGCTTATGGAAGACAGAGTTCTTGGGGAGTACCTTTATCGCCTTGATCAGAATTTGGTGAAATGCCTCGTAGTCCTGATCAGAGAGTGTGAAGATCTCAGGAAGCTCTGCCTGGAAAGCGAGCGTCACATCGCCTTGTTTAGAGAGGATGGAGTCGTGCTCGACCTTATAAATTGGGAATGCCTGGTCAAATGATATTTCAGATGTCATTTGCGTAGTGATTGAAGTTGGTAGAATATTTTTCTGGACTTAGCTTTCAGGAAAACAGGAATGTTCCTGCGTGCGAGTTTCTTTACCAGCCCGTGTTGACCATAAGTGTCACTGAGATGGTAGACCCCCATGAAGAGTAGTATACCGAGTATCACGATCAGGCCGAGGCAAACGAACATGTTCACACCGCTGATGTAGAGTACTGCAAAGAGGATCAGCAGAATGATTGCTCCGGCCCCGAGATAGCCAATGTATTGAGCCTTCAATCCCTTAAATTCTATTGGCTTATTGATGCCCTTGTTTATTTTGTAAATGCTGTTCATTGTAAATGCTGTTAGCGTGAGATCCTCTTTTGATTCTTTTTCATGTTTCTCCTTGGTTGTTCCAGTTTCTCATCAAGTGATCGAAGTTTCCGATTCGTAGACTCTTGCCTTGTGGTGAATGGTTTGATGGATTCATTTTTGAGCAGGTGCCGATCCTGGGGTGGGATGAATGCGTGAGCAGGAAGCATCACGTGTTCAGTCATCGGGGGCAAGCCACCACCCGGCATATACCCTTTATAGATATTCCTTGTTAGCTTGTCAAACACGAAGGGAACATTGCCTGACTCGTCAGCCTCTAGCGTGCTAAATGAAATTTTGTTTGCAGGATTTCGTTGTTCACGAAGTTCGCGGGCATCGTAGTCAATCAGGAACATGGTGTTTGCAATGAGAAGCTTGTCGTACTTCTCACGCTTCATCAGGTTATCTACTAAGCTTTGCATGACGGAGCGGATTATACACCGAAGAAACTTTTCAAGACGGTGGCCACGACAACCAGAAAAATGCAGCTACCAAACCACGCAGCAGCAACGCGGCCTGTGTCCTGATCGCCACCATTCCACTTCTGATAAACCTTAACTGCACCAATGAGTCCGAGTACGGCACCTATGGCATACATCAGGTTTGTGCCCGTATCGAAATAGCTTCTTACGCGCATGTTGGCTTCATTGATACCCGCGTTGCCGTCCTGAGCATAGCTGTACATGTAGGACATGGTGTAGACGGCTACGGCAACAGCCAGTGCTTTCACTTTTCGGAATTGAGGTTTGAAAATTGTTTTCATGGAATTTGGATTTAGATGTTTGTGTTTTAATTCAGTTGATTAGCTCCACCATTCTTGAACTTCTGCCAGCGTTAGTGCGAAGGGCAGGTGATCTTTACTTTCCTCGCATACGAAGGCAGAAATGGCATGCTGATAGGTTGTTTCCTTGAGATGAGGGTATTTCAGGAATGACGCTGCAATGAGAGAAGCACATTCTTCTTTCGCAGACTTATATTCTTCACACAGTTGAATGAGCGTCTTTAACTCGTTCAATAAATCGGATACACTTCCGATAATCAGGTTTGCAGGTTCAGAAGATGGAGTACCTTGAATGCTTTCCGGAAACTGATCGGCAGACGAAGACAGTATGAATTCGTCCGAGTCGACTGGAGTATTGGATGGTTGAGAAGATAAAGAATCTTTGGACGCACCGATAACTGATACTGTGCTTGTTGATTTCTTGTCGTCCCTTATCTCAGACGTTGGAGCTGAACGGCCTTTGACAAGGTGGAGCAGCTCGCGATGATAAAGGATGATTGCACTAATAGCATAATAGGTGGCTCCAAAACATACCAGGATTGTCAGGTAGGTTTGCCATGAAATAGAATTGAACATACGCCTCGTGTTTGATTACGGGACGAATGTGGTTTGACAGCATGTAGCATGTTCAACATGTTGTACACATGTGGATGGATATTTCTGAATTATTTTTTGACTTCATAATGATTGTGTCGCTTTGGTGCGAATTGATTTTGTTCCATGTGGAATAACCGGGATATTATAGCTTATGATTTCGCTGCCGTGTTGATGGATTTCGTTTATAAGATGATTCCGTATCAAGTACAACGACTTGTTGCGTCTCTGTTATCGCTGTTGCCATTTCAATCTTCTTATCGAGTAGTTCGATCTGGTCTTTTAAGGACTTGATCGTTTTGATATCGTTGAATTCCGCATTGACCTCCTTCTGATAGATGGCAATTTTCTTCCTCTCTTCGGCAATTCGTTCATTGGTGTTTTGAATAACTTTCGGGATGCGTTTAATGGTGTCGAGCAGGTAGCGTCCTGCGAGTGCAGGATTTGAGTTGATTTCTCCGCCAGCCGACTGATATACCTGCGAACTTGGCCCTTTCACAAATGCCTTTAATGCGCGTGCATCATACATCAACACGAATCCATTCATTGATCCTAGAATGACAGGTTGTGTGGTAACATTTCGTTTTACTTCATCAATGGCAATGAGCAATTTCTCTCCTGCAATCTTTCGGTCAAGAATGTTCTCATTAGAAATTGTAATTGGTGTTTTTTCGAGATCGGTGTTCTCTAGACCTTTCCAGTCCGATTCAATTCTATGCAAGCTTGTGTGCCACGACTTAATCCCACGCTCACTTAGCCCAATCTGAAACTCGGCTTCCGATTTACGTTTCATGAAGACTTGAAATGTGCGCTGCAAATCGCTGAGTTTCTTTTCAAGCTTTACTTTTTCCAGCAAGTCGGTATTGCCACTGAGCAGGGCAACATACTCTCCGAAGTTCATTCCGCCTTCCTGATCGAAAGCACCTTCATCGATTCTCCGTTGATCGATGGAATTGTTTTTGATTTGACTGATGAACTTTTGCTTGTTGGACAGTATGTTGAACTGGTATGAGTCCAGCGTGCGGTTCACTGCATAGATATAGTTTGCCACTTTGTTGTCCGTGTAGAGTTTAGCCATTTGGTTTCCCTGCCGACCACCACGACCAGTGCGTTGTTCGAGGTCGCTGGGTCTCCAAGGGATGTCCAGGTGATGCATGGCAATGACCCGTTCCTGCACGTTGACTCCTGTTCCAAGCTTTTTAGTGCTTCCAATGAGTACGCGGATCTGACCGGTGTTGACCTGTCGAAAGAGTTTGTCTCGTTTTACTTTTGTGTCGTGATCGTGGATGAATTGAATTTCATCTGGATTAATACGGTGCCGTTCAGTCAGTATTCTCTTGATCTCGTGGTAGAGGTTAAAACCACTTCCACCTGGAGTACCCAAGTCGCTGAATACAAGTTGTGTGCCCTTGTAGGGTGTGCTTTCATGATGGGCCTTGCTGATTGTGTCGCAAAGTTTGCTTAGCTTTCCATCCACCTCAAACGAATATCTCGCTTCGTCAATCATGCGCATATCTATGCTCATCTTGCGTGCGAGGTTAGTGGCAATGAGCATGAGTGCGTTCTTCTGGTTGTCATTGAACGTTAAGCCGACATGTGATGGGTCTTTGGTGCGCGTAAACTTAATTAGTTGTTGTGTGTATCGTTCTTGTTGCACTGTTGGCTCCGTATTCACGATAACATTTTCAACGGTTGGTTTGTCAACTTTAAGATTCGCGTCCGTCACTACGTGACTGATCTCTGCATAGAAACGGGCGAGCTCAGGAACTTTAATGAATTCACGATAGCGCTCTTTCATCTTTAGTTCGTTGGTAACGGTGAACTCGTAAGAAGCCGTCTTACGCGCATACATTTTAGCCCATGCATCAAAAGAGTTGATGCGCTGCTCCTGAAGTTTTTCTGGTCTCAAGTATTTGAATAAGAGGTACAGTTCTACGAGACTATTGCTAATGGTGGTGCCTGATAGAAATGTCACTCCTTTATCACCACCCTTCTTCTCCTGTACCGTGCGGATGGCAAATTCCAGGTTGAGTGCACGCTGACTTCCAGAGGGATCTCCTAATCCCGCTACCTGCTGATGACGAGTTGTAAAGTGAAGGTTTTTAAATTCCTGACTTTCATCCACGAAGATGTGATCGAATCCCATTTTATCGAAGTCTAGAATATTTCTATCGCGTTTGATTGACGCTTCGGTTTCAGAGAGTCGAGCACTTAAGTTTTGTTTCCTTGCTTCAAGTCCTTTGAGTATCCGTTTGGAAAGTGATTTGTTTTCTGAAAGCACTGCCAAATCATCTTCGAGATTGGACAGTTCCTTCGACAGAACGTCCCGTTGAACTCTTGCTGACTGTGGGATGGCCAGGAACATATCATGGGTAAGTATTACTGCATCCCAGTCGTTGGCTGCAATGCTGGCAAAAATGCCCTGACGTTTCAGAGGAGAGAAATCCTTCTGTGGATCCGGTGCAAGGATTTTTGCATTGGGGTATGCTTTTAGAAAATCATCGGCAACGGCAGCTACGTTGGCTTTCATACAAAGGATTAATGGCTTGCGTGCGATGCCGAGCCTTCGCATTTCCATGGCACTGGCTATGATGACGAGTGTCTTTCCGGCACCGACTTTGTGATCAACGATTCCACCATCTGCCTGAAGTAACATCCATATTGCATCCTTTTGATGTGAGCGCGGTGTGAAATGTTCTAGCGCTCTGAGTTGAAGATGTGATCCATCATACTCTCTTCGCACCGAGTTGTTGATGTTGCTATTATAGAGATCTTCAATTCGCTCTGAGATGTCCTTACGCTGATTAAGAAATTCTTCGAATGCATCCTTGACACCCCGAATTTTCATTTCCACGTTCTTCATGCCGTCAAGGTCAGGCTTGTACTGTGGTGGGTCGGTTCCTTCGATGCGAATCTGCAGGTAGGGTTGTGTATCAGCCATGGCATACTCAAGGATACGGGAACCACCAATGCTGCCATTGTGTATCGAAGCTGCATGGGTGATCGACTCTTCGTTACTGTATCCTTTTACATTGACCAGGTACATGTCCGAAGAGCCCATGTATTTTATTTCCGTTGGCTTTTTAAATATGTGCTCGGCAAACGATTCGTAGATGTCGATGGGAATCCACCGCTCGCCAATGTTAATGTCAATTAGCTCTCGTTTGAGAAAGGCAGGCCGAACGTGTTCCAGTTTCTGAAGGTGGTTGTCGATGTCATGTTGACTGAGTCCCCCATCGGAATGCTGCTTCATTTCTTCGAGCAGGGCAATCTTCCGGACAATGTTCCCGCTTAAGAACTCATCCTTGGTCACATAACGCTCTTCGGTTTTTGCTTCCACATCACGGAATAGTAGTTCATCATTCATTCCTTCACGGATGATGGATGTGGTGTCACGATCTAAAAGCGTACTGACGAACGGAAGATTAATACCGTTGTGCGCATTGAGTGAGAGCAGCATGGCATCTTTCAGGGTCGCAGGTTTTTCTGTTTGCTTGGGTGCGTTGTTGACCTGCATCCTAAACAAGTCAGCTTTCGTGTATGCATTACCTTCTCTTCGTTCGAGTGAAAGTATTTTGAATCCTTCTGCGTCAAAGAGTGCGAGTTTCTTGTTGGCAGGGTGGTTAAGGTTGCCATATCGGAAGACAAAGAGATCGTAGTGTGCGTTAAGGTCGGCACGGAGCTTTGTCATCTCATTTTCTTTTCCTTCCAGCTCAGCGTCTATCAGACGATTGAGTGTATTTCTCAATCCAGAAAACAGATGTACGCGATCAATGTCCTGGATTTCCGGTTGTGGTCTGAAGATTTTTTCCATGCCTTCGAAATCCACTACCGCAACTTTGCCTTTGACGATTAACAGGTTACCGTGCTTGAGCAAATCATAGTCTGGATAGGTAGGTGGAATAAGTTGTGTTGAGATCGGCTTAAGAATTTGATCGTCATGGATGTCAACTTTCTTTGCAGGTTCTTCTGGCGCGATACGTAGGCGGTCAAGCAGTTTGTCTTTAAGGACAGAAGCATCGGTATTGTCTTCGCTGGGTGTAACGTCCAATGACCTTCCATCATACTGACCACCGGCCATGAGATTGCCGAGAATATTCTCCCGTTTCTCCAGATAGTAACCATTGATATCAACGGTTATTGATTCTGCCCTGTCGTTAAGTACAGCGACCTTTTCTGAGTTAACAAAAGATCGTTCGATGGCGTTGATATTTTTCTTTCGCGCATTCTTTTGCAAAATGATTACATCAGTGACAGGAAAAGTATCTGCGTGACTAAACGTTGTGTTAGGAAGCCGTGCTGCTTGCAGCAGGTTTGATTGTTTGACTATATGTTCACGAATGTCTTTGTTGCCGGGACTATCCATCACTCCGGAAGGTGCGACAATGGCGAGCAGTCCTCCTTCTTTCAGATTATCGAGAGACTTAACGATATAATAGTTGTGTATTCTGGTTGAGGCTTTGATCTTAGCTGGTATCGCTTCGCGAAACATGGCGTCATCAAAGACATTAATGTTGCCAAAGGGTATGTTTGATATGACCAGATCATGCGGACGGTTCTTGAAGTTCTCATATCCAGTGTGGAGTGCTTCGATGTCAGGGTGAAATGCTTTAAGAAACCGGAATGTTGTATCGTCTTTCTCAATTGCTGTTATGGTAGCTTCGGAAAATACCTTCTTTAATGCAGGAATAAAATTTCCCGTACCGGCAGCCGGTTCCAGAATGCTTTTTATATCAACGCCAGCTGCGCTGATGGTTTCAGTCATTGCATCGATGAGGAACGATGGTGTAAAGAAAGATGAAAGTGTACTGTTTTTCAGGCTACTGATGGCCGTCTTATAGTGGTTTCCGAGTTGCCGTTGCAGTAAGTCATGGATAAGGCGAACCTCCTTTTCATATTTAAAATCATCTTTGCTCCATACGGAAGGATTGTCGATTGGAAGCAATAGTTCTTTAAGTGCGCCAAAGCCAGCGAATGCGAATTGATCGACTGTTGCAAGTGATCCCTTTTCCATGCCAGTAAGCATCTCGGTGACCGTGCGGTATGCTTCACGCTTCGAGAACTTCTCCATCGCTTCCAGTAATTCCGTGAATGCATTCTGTCAGCGCTATCTCTCTTGCACCGAGTTCATCGTATCCTGCATGCATGGCATCTTCCAGTGCATTCAGATAGATATCGACTCGCTGACTGATGAAGGTATCTTCGTCCAGACCGGCCAGAAGTACCTTCTTTTCGTGCATCAGCATTTCCCTGAGTTTATCTCGGAGTACCTGAGCGATTGGCAGGTCGAGATTTGAGATGTCGATTACTGGATGAGCCATAGCTTGTAGTATTTAGGAAAGAAATAGTTGACTTATAGACTATCGTTAATGGTGTTAATCAAATCACCTCGAAGTTGATCAAGGAATACAGTGTGTCCACTTTTACGAAGTTTGATGTCTCCGAAAATCCTTGCATGGTTGGTCAGGTCGATTCCAAGAAGTTGCTCAAAACACTGGGTAATTTGTCTTATATCTGATTTGCCATAGTTGAAAGCCTTGGCTGTATGTAATGCATAGATCAATTCAACAAGCGCCACCTTTGATGCCGTCCATGGGATTCCCGGGAGTTGATCCGATGCGCGGTGTTCCTGCTCACGATTTATTGCTTTGAGCAAATACTCTTTAATCATTTCGTTGGCCAGAATTCTTGCCAATACTTTATCATATCCGGTTGTGAACTTCTCATCGTCATGAACACTCGTTGAAGACTGCGCATGGCGTCTGAAGTAATGATCATCCAGGTAGGTGGCTCCAGCCATACAGTACTCATAGAACATCTCGTGTTTGTGGGCGAATGATCTCATCTTCTGTAGCAGGTGATGGTAATTATCAAGTCGACTCTTGCGGTCACGGAATGAATCAAACAATACGAGGTTGTAAATCCGCTTGTAATAGAAGTACTGGCTGAGTATCGTAGGCTTTACTTCTTTAAAGAATTGAATTTCTTCCATTGCATCCTTGAAGGTATAGGATAGCGTGTACTGCTTGAGATCGGCAATGAACGTGCGCATATTGCTCAGCATTTTTCCTTGACGTATTACGTCCTGCTCAGTCATTGTACTTTCAACAACTGTTTTGATTCGGGCACGAATCTGTTCTGAAAAGGTATTGATATCCATTGTTGTAAAGGTTTTTATTAATTATGCTGCGTCTGGTAATCGATCCTGGATGATGAGCCGGATGTCTTCTCTGATTCGTGAGTAGTTCCTTTGAATTTCCTCGTGTGTTACTTTCCGAACGGGAGGTATAGGTTGATATGCTTCTTCTTCCTTCTTTAGAGCCGCATGGTCATTTAGGATTTCCCCATGGAATACTTTTAAGCTGATCTTTTGATCGGGGTCATCCGCAACCATTCCAACAAATTCTCCAGAGGAGAGGGAGGCTATTTTGGAAGGTGGTATTGCGGCCTCTAACTGCGTGGATCTGCTGATGGATGTATCCGTTCGATTTATTGATACACTTTCCCGCTCCTGTACAATTTTTCCAAATCGTTCCGAAAGCAGCTTTGCTGTTTCTCCAACTACCTGACCGGAAATCACGTTGCCCACAATGTTCATGACGACTTCTGCCTGATCGCGTCCATAGTCCTTTCTAAGTTGTGAGTAATCCTGTACAGCTACGGTTGTAGCTACCTTATTTGATCGTGCTGTTGCAATGAGACTGTCGATGTTGTTGAAGTAGATGGTTGGGAACTCATCGAAGATCAAGCTGCTTTTGAGCTTACCTTTCTTGTTTACCAACTTGATTACCCGAGAGACATACAGTGATAAGACAGCACCGAAAATTTGTTGCTTCTGTGGGTTGTTTCCCATGCATACTATTTTCGGTTCATCCGGATTGTTGATGTCGAGTGTAAAGTCATTGCCCGACAGGACATAATAGAGTTGAGGAGATGAGAGCCGTGCCATGCCGATCTTGGCACTGGCAATCTGTCCTTCGAGTTGTTCCCAAGCCTCATGGCGATAAGCGGATTCGAACGGGTTAATGAGTACGTCTATTTCAGGTTCCGTACGTAGCAACGGAAACATTGTTTTGTAATCCAATTGCATGAGTTCAATGACATGTGGCAGTGTGCAGTAAATTCCATTCTCATACTTGCGCAGGAACCAGATAATGGCTGTAACAAAATTGATGGGGGATTCGACAAAGAAGTCGCCCTGTTTCTTTATCCAATCCCGGTTTAGACCGAGCATGATCGTGCGCGATGATTCACTTGCATCGGTGATATCTTCCATCGTTAGCGGATCGAGCGGATTACAGCGATGCATGATGCGATCAAACTCGATGACATAGAACTTCGGAGTTATCTTATACTTGCGATGATACCGAAGTAATGTATTGTAAGCGATGATTGATAAATCATCGTATTTAAAATCATAGATGAACATGCTAAACCCTTTGCGTATATGTTGGGTGATGATATGCCGTATCACGAAGTAGGATTTACCTGCGCCAGGGGTTCCGATGACCAGTAAAGCGCGAAACGGGTTAATAAAGTTTATCCAGCTTTTTCTAACCACTCCCTTCAGATGGTATTGTGCAGGAAGATTGATCGAGTATTCGTTTTCGAGTAAACGCTCCTCCTGTGGGAACGATTCGTTGAGTTTATTGAAAATGTCTTTCTGAAGTTTCAGTTTGATGAGTCGCGAAAGCCAGGTACCTCCGGTAAGGATAAGGAGATATCCTGTTGCTAATAGCAATATGTATTGTACAGTGACGATAGTTTCACGAATTGAAAGAGAGAATACGATGTGACTAAAAAGAAACATCAACATGCCAGTGATCATTAGTACAAGTGAGGTGGTAGCGTCTATCTTCTCATCCTTTTTACCTTTAGCCCCAATCAGGGACACCAGAAGTAAAAGCATGGAGAGCAGCTTGCTATACCAGATTGTTTTGAAGAGTCCTGTCTGGGCGATATTGATCATCACACGATCTATCCATGCGTGCGTATATCCCCATTCAGCCAAAGGGTGGTGACAATACGTATAAATATGCATGCACAGTATGACCATGCTGCAAATGCGCGTCATGTCGATGATCTTACGAAGAGCCTGCTCATTTTCACCTGTTCCCATAATTTCTTTTTGGTTTAGCGTTTTGGTCCTTTCCTTCTTTTTTTTCTCTTATTAAGCTTTAGCAGTGCTTCGGGCGAAGCCCCTGCGAATCCATCTGCGGTAACCAGATCCACAACCACTTCGGTTAATGGTGTCCCATTGAGATATTTATTCAAATCGTCCTTTGGTGTAGTACTGATGGAAGACGTGTCAATAGATTTGCCTTCAACAGGATCGGACTTGTTCACATTGACTTTATCATTGTTTACAGCGAGTCGTTCCAGAATTGCGTTAGCACTATATGCTTTTCCCAATGCACTTCCGTTAAAGACAACCTTAGTGTGGTTGTCGATGAAGGTTATCCCGTATGTCCTGCCCTCCGCATTGATTCTGAATTTAACTTCCACTCCTTCTTTGCGAATGGAGTCGATGAATTGGAAACGGTTCCTATTTTTCGTATTGCTGATTATTTGATCGATCTTCAGCTTAAGCGGGTCCTTGAAGGGCTGTCTCAAGACTTCATTCAGCCTGAACTGCTTTTCTAAAAACTTCAATGTGGGCTTTCCATAGATTGAACTTGCTTTCACGGGGATGCCGATCCGCTTTCCGTTAGCATCCACCAGACTATACACCAGCCCTCCTTGTGCGAACATTCGGGATTGATCGGAACCCCGATCCGCGGTGACATTGTATTGTTGAAGAATTGCGTTCAGCTCTGGCAATGAAGTGAACTTGTAATGCTGAATGACTGAGCGAACGATGTTGGAGATACTTTGCTTTGTCAGTGATTTACCATAGATGGCATTTTGGATATCGACTGGCTGTAAAATTGTATTTGACTTTTGCTTTGAAGAAGCGCGAACCAATCCGAACTCGACTTCGATTTCTTTTCGGGCAGTCTCTGATTCATTACGGCCGAGGTTATGTATTGGGATTCTTTTTCCGGTTTCCTGGATCAGTGTAGAGACGATATGAATATGTGGATGTGCGGCATCATGATGTTCATACACCAGATAAGGCTGTGCTCCAAAGCCGATGCGATCCATGTAGGCGGACGCGATCTTATTTAGCTCCTCGGCCGAGAGCTTTTCACTAGGGTCGAAGTTCAACGATACATGGATGGTGTTGGTCTTCGCACGAAGGTTCCTTTCATTCAGCGTAGTAAAGCGAAGCAGCTTCTCACGAAATGATAAAGCATCTACCGACCTAAGGAAGCCGCTGGCGTAGATGCATTTCGCACTTCCCTGATCAACTTTATGTTCGTTGTAGTTGATCGCACCTTTTATGTCTTTTCCACTTATCACTTTGGCGACCATTTGATGTCTGAAATAATCGTTAACAGTTTTTCCACCTGCGGAGTAATTCTGCGGTAGTCGTCCAGAATGCGGAGGGCTTCGAATATCTTTTCGTTGGGAAGTGCTTTGCTGTTGAAGTAGCGAGTCACCTGGTTGATGTTGACCCCAATGCTGTTTAGCTCTTTCTTTATCGCTGCCAGTTCGGCAGCAACGCCATCCATCGTAGCATCCTTGTGATAGAATATGATTTCTTCTTTTTGCAAAACTCTTCGGGCGAATTCTCCCAGCGTCAGACAGTTCGTGTCTTTGCGAAGGGCCTCCAACTTCTCATAAGCCGGGGCTGAGACGCGCACGCCAATCAGGTGCGTTAATGGTTCGCTCTTGTTATATTTTCGCAGTCCCATACACTTTGAAAGTTGGAGCGAACAGAAGCCGAGTTCCGAGGCTTACTCCCCCGAATCCAGCGGGAGCAGGATGAGGCAAGATGCCAAATGTGTTAACATTTGTACATCTTGCTCCGTGCAGAAAACTGCACGGTTGGGACGGGCTTACGTTCGAGCTTGTGGTAGTGATAGTTTTCATTTTGGGGATCTCTGCTTGAGGGTTTCTTGCTCAGCTTGTTCAGAATTTTGCTTGCGTTCAAGGAGCATTTTCTCGATGTCGAGCAGGTCATAGAAGATGACGCCACCAACTTTGGTAAAGGGAAGCATACCCTTGACACGCAGATGCTGAAGGGTACCTGGTGAAATGGTAAGGAGTCTTCTAACCTGATGCGACTTTAGCCAACGCTGGGGTTGCTGTTGCTGTCGTTGTGACAGCAATACCTTAATTTCTTCAAGGAGTTGGTGTTTGAAGTTTTCAAGGTCTTCCAGCGTGATGATCGAAGTTGCCATGCTTATTTCTTGTGTTGAACCATGGCGTAAAGGAGCGAGGATATGATCACTGAAAACAGTTGCAACGGTTCCAGAACCCCCGCTAACTATTTCATTTTCAGATAGAAAAAATTAAAAAGTGGATGGTGAATTAACCACGTAGAATGGCGTATTTTCATCCAAGAAATCGAGCTTCCTATGACTAAAGACCTTGAACATCCTTTACTTCAGCAACCGATAGATGCGCTGTCGGTAAGTCCTGAATTTAAGGACATGTCTAAGGCAAACGGTTTTAATACGCTTCAGGAAATCCTAGATGAACCCCTCCATGAGCTTCCGCTCAAGGCCAAATCTGGCTACCGAATGCTCAGGGAACTTTTGGATGTATTACAGGCAAATGGACTTGAGGATCTCGCTGAGGATTGGGAAAATCCTTGACCCGCCAAACCAAGAAACGACAAGAATTCAAAATTGCGGAGGGAGATATAGCTTTTCAAAAGAACTGCTAGTTAAAGGCCATGATATGGCCTGATCTGCCAATTGGGAACCTCAGTGAAATACGTTTACAAATTGCCATAAGCAGATCCTTCACCCTCAATTGTCACCTATGAAGAATCTCTTTGCCTACCTTGAGAAATTTCAACCACTATCGGAAGAACTTAAGTCGTATTTAACTGACACCCTAATCCCGCAGTCATTTCCTGCCAGACATCCACTGCTGGAAGTCCCCAAAGTTGCATCGCATATCTATTATTTGCAGGATGGCTTCGCGATGTCCTACACATACAATCGTGAAGGAAAGACAACTGAAAATTTCTGGAAGGCGGGGCAAATTATTGTTGCCTTCGAAAGCTTCATGTATCAGCGACCATCCTTTGAAGTTATTCAACTTGTAAAGCCGAGCGACTTGCTATGTATGAGCTATGAAGCCATGATTACCATGTTTGAGAAGTTTCCGGAATCGAACAGAATCTATCGCCAACTTATCAATCAGCATCACATCCACATCAAGAAAAGACTTCGATTGCTGAAGCAGCTAGATCACCCTGATCAATATCGTAAGCTCAAAGAACGCTTTCCTGAAATAGAACGAATTGTTACCCAGCGAGCTATTGCCACCTACCTTGGTATCACACCTCAAACACTAGCGAGAATAAAGCGCAGTCACAATTTGTGAACAATTGTTCTATAGGAAAGTGAACATGCGTTCATGTAGATAAGTGACTTTCGTTCATCTCAAATAGTCCAAACGGAATTCATCATTGCTAAATCTGTTAACCAATTTATTTTATTAACGGATTTACTTTTACAAAAGACACCAAGGCAGCAAAGCGTCATGAGAAACACATTTTTAGTTGAGATTATTTGCATCATGTTCATTGTTTTGTTTGTCTATGCCGCAGTCAGCAAGTTGCTGGATTATGAATCATTTGTCCATGAGATCAGGACATCACCTTTGTTGAAAGACCGATCATCCTCATATTTCCTGTCGCGACATACTGCTTGGCTATTACCTGTGATAGAACTCTTGATTGCTGCTATCCTCATCCCTGAAGGTATAAGAGTTAAGGGACTATACCTGGCTATAATGTTGATGTCAATATTTACAATCTATATTATTTATATAATCACTTACTCGCCATTTGTGCCATGTTCCTGTGGTGGAGTTATAAATAAACTTACCTGGACTCAACATCTGTGGCTTAATCTTGGTTTTATTTTGATAGGAGTGGTGGCAATTCGAATGAATAGGACTTATCGAAAACATTATAATGTTGAACAGCGATAAAGAAATTTTACTGGTAGACCGTAAGATGTTCATTAGCAAGCAATCGTTGCTATGAACTTCCACTTAATGGCCATAAGTGGCAGGAATATGATCGACCCCTGAGAAAAGTAGATCACAACGTAAAACTTTAACAAAATGAAAACTATTAAGTCGATTTTTTCTGTTTTCGCATTTGCATTAGCAGCGTTTGCAGCATTTGCGTTCAATCCCAAACCCGTAATGTCTTCCGCATATTTTCGTGTTGATGCGGTTTCAGGGAATATAACCGCCCCGTACACGCAAGTATCTCCAACGCATTGGTGCGAGGAATCAAGTCAAAAGTGTTCCAGGCTATATGAGACTGACGGTAGTGGTAATCCGGTTATCCCGCTTAATCCGCTAGCAGCCGCCACACCCGGAACGTACCACAATTAATTAAACGGTATGTTTATGTATAGGTGCTTCCGACTTCATATCCGGAAGCACCTAACTTTTACTTTATGGCGCTATTGATAAGCGATTCCAGGTCAAGTCTACTCTGTTCATTTCTTGGATCAGGCGCACGGCTGGATATCAAATTTCCATTTCTTCCAATTAAGACAAGTGTTGGATAGCGACTCAGAGCGTAGTACTTCACAATCATATGGCTTGTTCCTTCCCCACTTGTGTAAAATGGTATTGATAACGAGCTTGAAAAACGACCAATTCCTTGTTTAAATTGTTGAAAGCTTTTGTCAACGGAAATAGATAGAAAAATCACATCCTGATCAGAATATTTTCTATGGAGATCGTCCAAGACAGGTGCCATTTGAAGACATCCTTCACATCCAGTGAACATGAAGTCAAGAAGTATTACCTTACCCCTGAACTTGCCCAGGCTAACTGGGCTATCAGTTGAATCCTTAAGGTAAAAATCAAGTGAGTAGGCATCCTTAGAGAGTGCTTTGAACTGATCTTGAAGCTCGGCAATTTGTTGTGAGTATGGATCATTTGAGGTAGAAGCTTTGAATAAGTTTGCGACCTTTTCGAGTTCCTCATTCCATCCATAACGTTTTGCTTGGGTAACAATGTATCCGGCAATTATTCTATTTAGGAAAGTCTTACCAGAATATTCCCTTATTAACAACTCATACATCATACTATAGTTCCTTGAGTCACTAGAATTGTACACCGCACCTTTTCTAATTGCTTCGTCAAGTAGCGCGCGCTTCTCAATGACCCAACCACTCACTACGCGGTCGGGAGGAATGACGATATCCTCGATTGGAAAATTTGCAATGAACTGTTCACTATATAGTACCCTAGCCATGCTATTGGGTGTATTCTCATTCTCTAAGGCTTGAATGGAACTCGTGTGTACAAACGCCAATAGTATGGCCCGCAGTTCATTGTATGCTTGACTACTGACGACCATTCGATAACGTTTTAGTTCTTCTTCAATAATTTGTTTGAAAGCGATATTGAATTCAATAATCTCTTTTTGATTAAAGATAAATTTCACTGACCAATCGGCTTTCAATTTCCTGAGCCTGTCACTGACACTATTAAGTACCGTCTGTTTTTGTGAGCCCTTCCCCGAAAAGATCACGCCTTTTGAAATCTTGCTTTCTCGATCTGGTATTGTAATAGATAGACTGTCTCCGGGCTCAAGAAGTATCAGTTCCGCTGCGGAGCCAAGGTCATCATCACCATAAAGGCGGTTAGATCCCACAAATAATGTGATTTGGCAAGGATTCTTCAAGAATGTGACAATCTTAAAATCTCCGTTCTTCGATTGCGTTGAGAATATTCTATTTGTTGTGAGCAAATCAGTATCATCCCAAACCTCTACACGAATCGTCTCGCTCTCTTTAAGATAAGGTATTCGACCGCATATTATTGTGCGAGTAACCTTTTGCTCTGACGTCAAATTGGGAGCATTTAGGGAACTTGCATTTCCTATATTAATGCATAGGAGTATCGTTACCAATGTTAAACACTGATGTTTCATAAGATGCAATTAAAATGTTGATGAAATTTCGCCTACTCGTGTTAACGGGGATTTTGTTGGATTCCAGACAAAGTAATCACGTAGTCAGGAATCGGCAGCACATACCTTTGGTCGTTGGGAGGCAAGTCATATTGTACTCCGTCAAGCACCCTAACAATTTTAGTGGCGTATCTAGACTCTTTGTTTAATCTACGAAGGTCGATCCAACGTTGTCCCCGCCTCATTAATTCCTTCCTTCGTTCGATCAGAATTAAATTGAGTGCCTCTTCGGCTGATGAAGCCGTATATGGTATGTATGTTCCTGCGGTCCAACGGGTGATCAACAAATCGTTTATGTCTTTAATAGCGGCTTGTACATTTCCCATTCGTGCATTACTTTCTGATCTTATCAGATACATTTCGTTTGTTGAAATTCCGGAAAACAATTGCACACCTCCGGTGTAAGATCCTCTGAAACCATAAGTACCGCTCTCTCCGCTACCCATGTTTCTAAAAAAGACAACTTTCCTCAGATCGTTATTTGCGTATTGGCTATAGATTGAGTTGTCTATTCTGGACGATGAAAAGACAAATGCTCCATATACCCGACTTGACTCAGAGTGCTGAGCTACTTCGCGGTTGTAGCGCGGAATAGGAAATGTTGCATTTAAATTAAGTGTATTGAAATCCAATAACTCACTGTGCTGGTCAAGATATTTTTGTGAGAACTCAAGAGCCTTTTGGAAGTTAGACATTACCAAATAACACCTTGCCAGATATCCGTAAGCCGATGGCTTTGAAGCGTCCATAATGAACTCCGGTGCGTTTGGTAGAAGACTGGCTGCCTCATTGAAGTCTGCCAATATTTGATCGTAGGTTTCTTGTAAAGTAGATCTAACAGTTGGAGCTTGGGTATCGGGTTTGAGTCTGATGGGAATTCCAAGGTCGGTTGAGGCTGTTTTGGAATCATACGGTGGCGAAAATGTTTGTGCAAGATAATACATGGCCCGTCCTCTAAGGTGAAGTGCAGATCCCTTAACATCGTCCCATTCATGTTGGTTACTACTATTTCTTTCAATCCTTGATAGTCCTTCGATGATCACATTCGCAACCTCGACTTGTGAGTACGCCTGGTTCCAATCGGCAAGGTTCTGTTGGCCTTCATATACATCTTTCTCCCATAAGTAAGCGTTGCGTTCAATTACAGTGCGACTTGCAAACGAAGCCGAAGGAATGTAGTAGTCGTCTGCTGAAAGTTCTATTAGGTTGTTATTGTCTTTGGCGAGGTTATTCTCATCGCGAATAAGGAGTTTCATGTCGTTCAACGTTTCTGGAACGATTAAACGCAGATCACGCTTGGCATCTAACCATTCTTCATCGCAGCTTGCCAAGAGCGACATAAAAACTATAGATACAATTCTTAGGCTGATTAGTTTTATACTCATAGTGGTTAAGCAAGTTAAAATCCAAATCTAAAACCGATTGCGTAAGTACGCGGTAAAGGCAAGGTGGGGAAATCTGGATCAAGCCCCCGACTATTTGCCTTCCATAGCATCCCTACATTGTTTATGTAAGCATAAACTTGAAATTGAGTTAACGTAACGGAACCGACATTCAGATCAGCTAATTCGTATGCTAATTGAATGTCCTGGATGCGAATGTTATCACCTCTTTCTACGAGAGTTTCGGACGAAAGATAGAATGCATCTCTCAGCGAGTTCCCTGGATAAACCATAGAAGGAATGGTGGTGGAAACTTCGTCTCCAGGTTGCTGCCATCTCTTTGCAAAATCCTGATGCCCTTTGTATGAAGAATAGAGATTGCTGTATGAAATTGACGGGCTTCGAAAATAGTATCCAAATCGGTATGAAAGATTTAGTGATAAAGACCATTGACGATAACTTATTGTATTGCGCAAGGCTCCATATACAGGTGCTGTTGCCCGACCATGGTACAGGAGACTATCGATGGTTGCTGATGATTGAATAGCTGAATAGTTGGCACTGGGTTCACCATTAAGATATCCTCGGGGATCACCTGTCTGTGGGTCAAGACCCGCAGAACTGAAACTATATACCCCAAAAAGTGGCTTTCCCTCCACCGGAACATAATCACTTGTTATTCTACTAATACTACCATCCCGCATATAATCCCAGATGGAAGTTGGACGAAGGTCATATCTTGTAACCTTATCCGTTGTATAACTAAACATGAAGTTTGTTCTCCATTTAAACGTACGATCAATGTTGATGGAATTTAATTGTACATCCCAGCCGTACCCCTTTATGCTTGCTATATTTCCTTTGAAAGAGGTAAAACCTTTTGTAGGATCAAGTGGTCCTTCACCAATAAGATCCGTGCAGTCCTTATTGTAGAATTCTATGGATCCACTAAGTGCATTACGTCTTGTACTGAAGTCTATCCCGATGTTCAACATTCCTGACTTCTCCCATCGTAAATCAGGATTGGGTGGGTTTACAAGAAATGCTGCATTTCTTTGAGAGAAGGCTGCTGATATAAATTGCGCAGTGGTGAATGCCGTAACATTTTGATCAACGTTGCCATTATACCCGTAAGTTGCTCGAAGAGACAGATATGGAAGGCTTTCCATTTTAAAGAATGGTTCCGCATTAACTACCCATTTGCCTCCAATAGACCAAAGAGGTGCTGACTTCTGATTGGTTCTTACCCCAAACAAATTTGATTGATCGATCCTTCCGCTTAGATAAAGTGTATAACGTTCCTTAAATGTGTATGATGTGTTGGCAAAGTAAGAACGGTATCGATCAAGTGTTCCTTTTATTCCATTAGTATTCGGGATTGTCGCATATGAATTAGAGGGATACAGTACGAAATTGTCGTCATAGTTAACAGAACTAGAACTACCAAGATTAGGGTCGTAACCATATTGACGATAAGAATATCCTTCGGTGCCAACCTCACGTACTTCAACACCCGCCAATGCTATCACAGAATGATTCCGCCACGTTTGACTTGCGTTTAGCTGAAACCGACCATTATGAGATTCAAGATTTTGGTCAGAATGCGTTAAGATGCCACCAAGGGGTATGTTGTAGCCTGTTACAGAACTTCCATTATAATTACTGAAACTATTGATCAAATTTCTTGTGAAATAGCTTTCGATAGGTTGAAGAATTCTGGCTTTTAGTCCCTGATTTTCGTACTGATACTTGATCTCGCCACTAAGCCACTTTGCAACGTCATATTTAATTCCAAATGCTGTGCGGATATTGGATTGTTTACTGGTATTGTCACTATACTTTAGTTCCTCAATAGGATTGTATTGCCAATTTAAAAATCCTTTCGATTCAGCGGAGTTAACAAATGTCGGGCTATAATCATATGTGATGGGTGCTGGATTCCCGAATTCATCGGTAAGTTTTGCGTATGGATAGATGTCTCTGCTTCCCATCCTAATAGATCCAACGGTGCTGTTTACGTCTGAAGCAGTTTGTGTGTAAACCAAGCGTGATTCAATTTGAATTTTCTTTACGGGTCGAAATGTGTTCTGGAAATTTAGTGAAAGGCGTCCTTGATTATTCCCCACAAGATTGCTAGCAGCCTTGTCATATCCGACCGAAGTATAGAAAGAACTGCGCTCTGTACTACCTGACAGGTTAACTGCATATTGCTGATTGACACTCCTTCGGTAGAAATATTCTTTCAGGTCATTACGAACATCATTGCTACGCAATGCATGAAGTCTGGAATTGACTTCTTGCTCGGACAGTTCTCCATTCCTTCCCTTTAAAAGAATTTCAACAACCGGGCTGATTGACGGATTAGTGAAATTTGTAATGTCGTTATCAAAGTAACCGTTGTCGAAGAGTTTTTTCTCAACATCTATAAAGTCTGAAGTACTGATTCGCTTTTCATAAAATAGGTCAGGTTTATCACCTATTGTGACATTAGTGTTGATGTTTACCTGCAAAGGTTGGCCACTCTTTCCCTTTTTTGTTGTAATAACAATCACACCATTTCCAGCACGAACACCCCAAATGGAAGCTGCTGCTGCGTCACGAAGTACTGTGATATTTTCAATGTCATTTGGATTTATGGTATTGATGTTCCCGTTATAGGGAAAGTTATCCACTACAATGAGCGGTTGATCATTTGCCATGATCGTACTCCGGCCTCTGATATTAAAAAATGCCTGGTTGCCATTTCTCTGATCAACCAATAAGCTTGGAGTAACCCCATTAAGTCTGCTCGCCAAATCAGAGCCAACATTTCTTTCAAGTAGTTCTTTACCAACGTTGCTAAAAGAGCCGGTAGTTCTCTCAGGAGTTTCTTCTGCATACCCAGTAGAAAATACAACTACCTCATTCAGGCTCTTAACATCTTCAACTAAATTAATGTCGATAACGGATTGGTTGTCGACTTTTATTTCGATCACTGAGTATCCAATGAAAGAGAAAACCAGGATGTCGTTCTCGTTTGCATTGACCGAGTATTTTCCGTCTGCGTCAGAAGTAGTTCCGTTAGTTGTGCCCTTCACTACAATATTTACACCTGCCAGCGGCTGTTGAGTTGTTGCATCGGTGACTTTGCCAGTTACATTCGTAAGGGTATTGATTTGAATTGACCTCGTTGGTGCTGATAAAGTGCTTTGTATCGGCTTAGAATTCTCCTTCTTCAGAATGATGATGCTGCTATTTTTTTCATCGACTCTATATTTTATGTTGTAAGGCGTAAGGAGCTGATCCAATACTTTGCGAAGAGTCTCTTCGTGCGCTTGAAGTGATACAACATTTCCACCCTCCGTATTAAGTGACTCTAAGCTGAAGAATATTTTGACCTCGCTGGCATCTTGCAGTTTGTACAAGGCTTGCTCCAGTGAAACATCCTCCACTTCAAGGGTTACTTTTTTGTCCAATAGTTGCGCATAGTTTTCATGCGCAATCGATACTCCTGAGATAACCATGGCTATCATCGCCTGAGCCGCACATAATTTCATAATCTTCCACAGTTTCGTAGAACATTTTTTCATAGATTTAGTAAGGTTTTGTTTTTGTGAACAGGATTTATAAAAGCAAAGCGATCCCCGTTACCAACCCTTGCCGGGGTTGGATGACATAGAAAGGGGACTTTAAAAACAGGAGTGTTAGCGCACTCCTGTTTTATTTATGTACTGGAGAAATACTGTCTGTGATTCATTGTTGTCTTGGTTTAGGTTTAGAGATAATCCTGGCTCAACACCCTTTTCCAGACAACTGTACCTGCTTGCCCGCAATGCGATAGCTTACATCGAGCAGGTCGGTGAGAATGGATAAGGTGCCTTCCAGGGAGTGGTCAGTGAAGTCCGCGGAGACATGACACTTATTTAAGTTCTGGTTAACAACTACTATCGTTACATCGAATTTCTTCGAAATGCTTTCAATTACTTTGTCCATGGTAGCACCCTGAAACTTCATGTTGTATTCACTATTGGCAATACTCGTTTGTACATCTGAGGTGATGGAAGAGCGTTCGATAATTCCTGCCGTAGAGTAAACTATCCGTTCATTGGGCGTAACGTCAACGCCAATACTATCATAGTTCGAGGTAACATTTACTTTACCTGTTAGTACGTTAAGTTCAATTTTGTTCGAATCAGCTTTTAGTGTAAAACTTGTGCCGAGCACTTTTACATTAATATTTCCGCACGATATGATGAAGGGGCTATTCGGATTCTTCGCTACTTCAAACAACGCTTCTCCACTGAAGCTTGCAAAGCGCGCGCCTTCTTTTTCATAGTAGGTAAAATTACCTGACTTGTTTATCCACACAATTGTACCATCATTGAGAATCATCTTCTCTTGGTTGGCAAACCGGCTGCCGCTATTGTTATCATTGATGAAATATTGAACGGCAAACGTTGCTGATAACATGATCAATACCGTAGCTGCTACTTGTATCCAACGATTTGAAAAGAGTTGCTTTATGAGTGGCTTGCGTGGATAGAGTGCTAATACATCTTCCACGGTGCTTTCGCTGTTTGAGATTTTTTGAAAGAGTGCTTCCTTCGCATCTGCTGTCATCACCAGATCGCGATCATTCTGTTTTTCAACCTTATCCAGCAATGCAATGAACTTAGCGTTTTCTTCAGGCGTAAGTTCATTGTGCAGATAACGATGCAACAGGCGATCAAAATTGGTGTCCTGCATGGCTAATGGTTTTTGTTGGATATCTCCCTTCTAATTTACGGAAATTCACCCGAAGGGAGTTTGAGTTTAAGTCTGTTCAACGCTTTAAAACTCCCTGCCATGACAAAACTTTTTTAATGCAAACGGATTCGAGGTGCGTTTTTCTGGCAAGTGGTAAAGCGGAGTATCCCAATATTGTTTGGTAGTGGGCTTTAGCTTGAAATCAGCTATTGGCCCTAAGGAGGAGAGAATAGGTTGCACGGAAGTGCGTATAGACCTGATGCATGTAGTTTTCTATGGTCTTATTGGTAACGTGCATGCGCTGAGCAATCTCATCGTTGGTGAGGTTTTCTGTGAGTCGTAGTCTGATGGCCATCTGAACCCGCTCCGGAAGCTGGCGCAGACCCGATTCGATGATTTGTTCAACAGATTCCGTGCTTTCGGCATGCGAATAAACAGCCTCAAACAACTGAAAGTGCTCCACATAGCGCTTATGCAGGTAGCCCTTCTTAAGATGATCGGTAACCTTATTGGCAACGGCCTTGTATAGGTAAGCGCGGAGGGATTTAATATTGATCGTTTTGTGGTTCTTCCATAAGTATTCAAATACTTCCTGCAGAATCTCTTCACAATCCTCCTTGTTAGCGAGTACTCGCTTGGCATGGCGGTAAAGCCCATCTACATAGCGGTCATAGATAGCAGCAAATGCTTCCTTGTTGCCTTCGCGCAAAAGGCTCATCAATACTTCGTCATTATCGTGATGAGGAGCCATCATCGCGACTGAAAACGCTTAATAAGTAAGATTGATGAAGCTGGCATAGGTTGATTAACTGAGTCTTTGAATGCCCGATTTTTCAGAAAATCGATGGCTCGAAACTAAGGTCGGATTAAGGGCATGCCTAAACAACCGAATTTTGGCATAGTTTAGGGAAATCGCTATTTTTAGCGTGTTAAACCCACTTTTTCACCATCACACTATGTCAAAATTGAAGATACTCAGGGAGGTTAATAACTACACTCAGGAATTCATTGCAGAGGCCCTCGGACTCGATCAAAGTACCTATTCAAAACTTGAGCGCAATCCTAAAAAGTTAAAAGCAGAACAGGCCGAAAAACTTGCAGAGATTTATGAGGTGAGCATTGGGGATCTCCTCTCTTCAGAAGGAATGACTATTCACTTTTCTGGCCACATTGAGAAAAATGGATATGTAAATAATAGCTACGAAGTTCAAAACGAGTTCGCAGATAAAATCGCGGCAATAAAGGATGGGGAAATACGCACTTTGAAGGAGCAGATAGAACATCTTAAAAGTCAAAATGAAAAGTTGATGAAGATGCTGGAGTCTAAGCTTTGAGTCAGTAACTTACTTACTGTAACAATCCCTTTCCAAAATGTTGGATTAGACAGTAACTTAAAGGACCAAGCACATGAAGTCATCAGCCGATGTAAAGCGAACCAGAAGATTTTGGTTCTATTTTGGTTTCACCATTGTATGTATTGCTGTTAGTTTCTGGTCGGGCTTTCGACTGGGGCGTGCAGTGGAAAAAAGTGAATGGCTTGAGATTGTAAATGTTCCAATAGACAAAAGTTCGTAACTCTTCGTGCAAACAGCTCAATAGAACTCACATCTTCTGATTTTGATCCGAGAGAGCAATACTGTATCTGGATTGGGAGTATTTTATTATAAATTACATATATCTATTAAAAGCATTGTTGGCCTAATCTCACCTTATCGCAAAAGTATCACATGGATAAAAGAACAAAGGGCGCATGGCTCATCCATCACACCAAAAAATTGCTGGAGTTCAAAGACGCAACAGAATTTGAGGAAATAGAACTTGCGGGAAAGTGTGGCACATTCCTTTCCAACCTTGCCGCTTCTGATGAACAGAGTGACCTAAACGGTGAGAAAGTTGCTGCTATTGCTAAAGTTTCCAATATCAAAAAAACAGAAATCGAGACAATTCAGAACCGGCTGAAAGATGCACAGTTGATTGATGTTTCTAAGACCGGAGCAGTTTCAGTACTTGGTATTACAACGTCAAGCGTGCTCGGCCACACTGCTGATATTTTTGCAGGAACAAAGCCAAATAACTACCAGGAAGCAGCATTGAGTTTATCGGAAAAAATTTCTGATTTACCGAAAGGTGAAAACTCCTTGCGGGAATATATTTCAGATAGCCATAAGCTTTCAAAGAACGAAGTCAATGATTTGTTATTGCAATCTGAAGAAGTCGGATTTGTGGATTACGAAAAACTGGACGACTCGTCTAAATTCTATTTCAATGGGAATCTTTTTAGAAAGGACGTTGTAAAAAAAACAAACGCAATATTAGGCTCATTAAAAGCAGAGGATATTAAAAAAGTGAACGATGTGGATTCATTATTAACCTCAAAAGGTTGTCTTACATTGGAAAAAGTGAAGACAATGCTTGGTGAGCAATTACTGTCAAAGTTGATGTCGATTGCAATGTATGACTTAAACGAAGTCAGCAATGCAATGGAAACACAAGTTTTCGTTACAAAACCCTCTGCGTTTTCAAAATTTGGCAATCCGTTCGAAGAAGACGCACTTGATCTGGCTAAGGCATTTGTGTCTTCTCTTTATTACGGAATGAACTTCAGTTCACAGGGTCGCGGAAAGATTGGATTCCTAAAAGCCCTCATGCGAAAGCTAATAAATGGGGTTGAAGTTGGGCCAGCCACTGCTATTGGTGAAGACTATCGAATTCTTGAACTCAAGAGAGTAATTCAACTACGTAAAGAAGGAACTACCTCGATGTATCATATGCGACTGTTAAAAAGGGACATTGGAATACTTGCGCTACAGGTCTTGGAAAGTGGGGATGCTGCCGAGCAGTCCGTACTAACTCCTGTGTATTCTGGAAGCGTAACGGATTATAAAGGGCCAGAGCAAAAAAGGTATGCTGTGAGAAAAAAACAAGCTACTCAAACGAAGAAATCAGTGGCCGATTTAATTAGAACATTTAGGAGCTAATGGAACATCAAGTAACACTATTTAAAGGCGAACAAATGGAAGAATTAGTGAGAAACTATTTTCTCACTCTCGGTTACTATGTTGTTCGCGGCATAAAGTATAAGTACGAAGGGATTGAAATAACTGACGTTGATGTGTATCTCTATATGCGTTCTTCCACACTTAGTAGAGAACGAATCAATGTCGATTTGAAGAATAAAAAATCACCTCAAACCTTTGAAAGAATCTTATGGGCAAATGGCTTGAGAAAACTTCTCGGTTTTGATTCTTGCATTGTGGCAACGACTGATCAACGACCAGTAATTCATTCCTATGGTCAACTACATGAAACAACGATACTTGATGGTGCTTTTCTTGCTAAGCTCAAAACTTCCAATATAACAAACCGACTCACTGAAGAAGACTTGTTGCTGGAACTTAGTAAGTGTAAGAGTTATAAAACCTTCGCTAATCGTGACTGGCGATATATTTATGATTTAGGAAAAAGTAGATTGTTGTCAGAACAAGATTTCTCCGGCTTCAATGCAACGTTGGAAACGTTAAGGTATTTTGTCGAAAAAGTGATTGTCGATGACCAAAAAAGGACGATTGCAACGCGTATGGTCTATATTACCCTATCACAGCTCCTGATCATAATAGACTATATTATAAAAGATATCGCCTTTCTGGAACAACCAATTCGTGAAAAGGTCTTGTCGGATGGATTCAAATTTGGGAATTTAGGTAAAGGCGGTGCAGATAAAATTCTTGCTATAGCAACACAAATATCAGGTAACAAGTCATCTCAAGAATTTCTTCGGTCTCTTGATAACATACCTACAGATATCCTCAAGGAATTCTTCGGAAAGAACGACAATGTTCGCAACCTATTTCAATGGGCAAAAGAGTTGGAAGCACATGGGTTCAACCGAGAGTTTATTGATCCTAACCAAATAGATACAGCACTCAAGGGAATCCTCTCGGTAATTTTAGATTTTACCAATGTTGATAGAAAGAAATTCTTTAACGCGTATGGTGGCACCTAAAAGTCCCTTTTTTCAATTCTCCATCCGTCATCATAGCGCTTGAAGAAAGCTTTTCTTGACTTATCTGTCGTCAATCCCTTGTCTAACAATACAGCGAAGGGCGAAATGCTCTCCAGTCTTGTTGCGTACAGTACAGTGGCTGTTGTACTATTCGCATCGGTAGAAATACCGGTAACATCAATTAATATTTCGTCCGCCAATTTCACTACCTGAATACCTAGAGCACGTTCTCTATCAGATACCTTAATAAGAAACGGCTTTGCTTTTTCAGTAAAGGAAAAAAATGGTTTGTCTGCGGAACGCACCTCAGCCATTATCACGTACCCATCGCTAACCAATGAAGACTTGGCGACTCTATTGGCAACGTTGCCATCGTTGCAGTATAAGGTGTAATCAATAGTCGTTGGATAATCCTGAGAAGTCCGCAAAATATTTAGTGCATCAGTCCGTGTGAGCTCTTTTGATCCACAGCTAGTAATGAATACTATTAACAATAGGCAATAAAATGTGTTCGTTTTCATAATTGATTTATTTATCCAGTTTTGAAGTTGACTTTTAAATATAATGTGAAGAGGTAGCAAATTTTCTTTTCATATGACAGGGAGTTTTTGCAGGTCAGTTCGACCTATGGTTGTTCAAAAGTTCTATTGTATGAATTTACTACTCCGATTAAAATTGGTCGGCACGCTATTCCTTTGTTGTCTTCATCCTTGCTTCAGTCAGCAATCGTCAATTGTTGTCTGGAGTACACAAGTGGAACGCATTTCTCCTCATGAAGGAAGGCTTATCATTACCGCACAAATGCTTCCAGAGTGGCATTTGTATTCACAACATTTAAAGGAGGGTGGCCCTCAACCAACGAGATTCGAATTTGCTGAGAACAGCAGCTATCAGCTATCCAGATTCGATGAAAAAGGCAAACCTCATACGTATCATGATGACGTATTTGAAATGGATATTACTTGGTATTCCGAGCGAGTCAGTTTTATTGCCAATTTCAAACTTACAGAACCAGTCTCAGTGCTTAAGGGAACTATTGAGTACATGACTTGCAATAATGACACGTGTGTCCCTGAAAAGAAAGAACTAGTGATTCCTATTGACTTAACAAAACCAACACGTTAACAATATTCAGCAGGACCGGTTTCTTGAAATTTTGAATGAAACTTCTTCATACAAGTTTAGGTTAACAAGAACCGGTTCCTGCTTTGTACTTTTGTACCATTATGGCAATCGACAGCGACCTAACAGGACGGGCAGCACGACTTGCTGACCTTCTCAATAATCTCCTTTCGCAAATGCGCCAGGAACTTGATCTGGAGACCTATCACACAATTGATGAGTCGTTTTATATGCAAAAAGCTGCGGAGCTTCAACTAATGATTGATCAAATCCAAGAAGCGGAGAGCCGTTTGCATGTGTTGAATGAACGACTTGCTGATCGTTACAGTGTAGTCTTTCTTCGATGGCAAAAGGATGCACGCTGGTTGAATAGAAAACTCCACCGATCTTTATCACCAAATGGTTAGTAAAGTATGAATACTCAAATCCCACGGTCTATTGAATTAATCATACGAAGGAGAATATTTCTTATTGAGTCACGCGTGCTTTGTTCGATATTATAATACTTGGAACGGAGACTGTCATAGGAGATAATCTCAACCTTTTTCGAAACAAGGATCTTTGATAAGAACCTGAGAAGTTCGGTGACGTTTTGATTTACGATAACCTTTGATTCAACAAGAACTTTCAGAAAATAAGCGATCTGCGCTACTGACATCTCTATCTGAATTCTAAATGTTGTCATGAGATCCGAGGGCTTACCCGGACTCGTCAGTCCGAGTTGATGAACACGCTGCAAGTGTTCAATTTCTTCGATGATATAACTATTCAATTGAACTTTCAGCGGTGGTGCCTGATGGTTGTAAGCAATGCCAGGTTTTACTTGCGCTTGTTTGATCCGTTTTAAGATGAATGACAAGCGCTCTATCATATCGTTACGTGAGTCCGTCTCGTTAAGGAGCACATCAATGTAATTGGTGTGGTATGTGAATGCCTTGATCGAATTATAGTTCAGGTAGTACACGAGATTCCTAAGGTCTTCGTTGATGTCAGATTCGCCTCGAATGCGTTCCAATAATTCTGAAAGTTCTTTTTGGACCTGCTTTGCGAAAAGAATCTTACGGTAAGATACCTCTTTACTGGCATCACTTTCTGTTAGTTTCCGCAAGGCATAAACGACTGAGTCAGTAAGCCTTTGATCGGCACTAAGGTCAGCAAGCTTTTGTGTGATGTCTTGGAAGTGATGACGCATATCATTTTGAACAATTGCAACATATGCAGTCGGAGCCTTTGCATCCTGATCAAAGTATTTCGCAAAGTGACGCTCTATGAATGAGAGCATGTCTTCCAGCCCGTCATAACAAAGCTGATACAACTCCTTCTGTGTTGATGTTGTATCGCTTGTGATTTTGAGAGTTTCGTCCATTAGGCTTATGAGTGCCTGTTGATGGTACTGTATGTATCTTTCAAGGTGACGTTCGTCTTGAAAGGAGAATACTTCGTGAATGAAGGTTTGTTTAATTCTGTCGGCTTCTTCAGAAAGGTCAATGCCGAATTGTGCGCGGGGTATCTGTTGCAGCTCTGTTGAGACCGAATCTATGAGTCGTTCATAATCCAGAAGTTCATATTTGATATTCGATTGCATGCACAAGGGGCGTTAGTCTTTAATTCGTTCATTCTTATCAATACTTTTCGCTTTATAAATTCATTAAGTTAGTTGTCCCAGCAATTACATTTTACAAGGATTGCCGTTAAGCACAACAGCCTGTTCAGAGGTGTATCTGACGTTGAGATCCTTAGCTTTCGCAAGCGTTTCGATAACCTCACGAATTGATGTTCCACCTTTGAATGATCCTGTAAATTTGCATGCTTCTAATTCACTAGAGGCAAGCGTTACATTAAAATGAGAATTTTCCTCTATTGAGTGCATCACGTCCCTAATTCGAGCATCTCTATAATGCAGCGTTTGAGTGAGTAGGCCATCGTCCATTGCACTCGCTCTATCGGTACCGAATATGTTGTAACCGAATATTATAAGGACGTAAATTCCAGTTGCCGCTCCCACCATTTTTAAGGAATTGATCCTTCGTTCTCTGGTCTGAAGCCGATGAATCCCATCTTCTATCTTTTTCCAACTGTCCTTGCTTGAATCGTTACTATCATCTTCCGTTTCCTGGGAATCTGAGTACAATAATTTCATATCCTCAAATTCCGTTGCATTATCAGGATCGAGAGACATCCATCGCTCAAGATCTGCTATCTCCTCTTCCGAAGCTTTTCCGATTAGCACCCTATGAATCAAAGTAGATTTATCCATATTTTTTGAACAGTTAAGCTATCCTAAATACAGTTCTGTCGAAGAATTATATCTCCCTACAGTTTTTGACATTTTATTTTTGAAAGCCATTATACTTCCGCAATTGACGGATGCCAGATGTGAGTCGCTTTTCAACCGTTTTCTTTGAAATCCTCAATGCGTAGGCTATTGCGTCATTGCTCATGCCTTCAAAATATTTCAGTCTAACACACTCTCTGTCCTTGTGTGGAAGTTTGTTCACTAACACACGGAGTTGGTTTAAACTATCGGAAGACAGGAGTTGGTCCTCCGCTGTTGGCAATGAACTGATCAGCGAATCGATGGAGTCTCCAGACAAGCTTCTCGTAATCGTGGACTTGTTGTAGTATGTAATCGACTTGTTACGTACCAGCATTAAAAGATATGGAACAACAAGGAATCCAGGTTGCGCAATGAGTTTATCAAACTTGCGCCAAAGGTCACTGAAAATCTCCTGGACTATGTCTTCTGATGCCTGGAGATTATTGGTACGTTGCCGAGAAATATGGACGAGCTTGTGATAAAAGTGCTTGTGTAGGTACTGTAATCCGGCTACCGGCCATTTTTTAGCTAACTCAAGAAACTGATCATTATCGAAGGATGCTGGCATTCATTATCACTAGCGTTGAATCTTTCTAACTGTTGTCTAAACTTTACGAGTAGATTATCACAATATAATTAAACGTGATCTCTTTCGCTCAACCAAAATATTGACAAACCAACGCTGATGACAAAAATCATATGCTAAGAAATGATCAAACGATTGCACATCAGAATTGTGAAATATCAGCGCTAATAAATCGATGATTTCATCAATCGAATTGTTGATTTGATCAAACGAAAATTGCTATTGGCACTAGTTGAAGGTGTACACAGATTAAGTTGAGCCGGTGAACAACGACCTGAACAATAAAAATAGACTTGCAGACATCGTCATTACAACAGGAAGCGTAAGCACCCATGCCAGCAGAATATTTCTTACGGTGCTTGATTCAAGATTTTTAACACCTCGATTCGCTACCATACTTCCGGCAATCCCTGACGATAAGATGTGTGTGGTACTGGCGGGTAGTCCAAGATGTGATGATACGCCAATGGTCGCTGCTGTTACAAATTCAGCGCTTGCTCCTTGCGCATAAGTCAAGTGTTCCTTGCCAATCTTTTCACCGATTGTCTTAACGATCCGTTTCCAGCCTATCATAGTGCCTAGTCCAAGTGAAACTGAAATCATTATTAAAACCCACTTCGGTGAATAATCAATTGCCTTACGAAGTTCAATAAGAGATCGCCTCAAAACTGTTCTGTCCAGTTCACTCATCTTCAGTTCGCTCTTTGTCATCAACACTTTTACATCTCGGTCAAGCAATACGATTTGCTTTCGGACGATGAAACGTTTGTCTTGGGGAATTTCGGACATGCTTTTTAGGGAAGCGAAAATCTGGACGAGTTCCGTTGTTGACGTTTTTGCCTGTAAAACTATTGCACGATCAGGTGCAGCAAGCACGGTCGTATCGAGTTCATTAATTACTTTTTCAATGCGATACAGGGTTGTCGGAACCGAAGATGGTGAATATGAATCATTGAGAGCAAAGTGTGCCGGTACAATTCCAATCAAGATCAACATGACCAGACCAATACCTTTCTGTCCATCATTGGAGCCGTGAAAAAAACTAACAAAGGTACACGTAAGAATTAGTATCAGCCGAATCCAGACTGGAGGCGGTGCATCCTTCTTGGGTTCTTTAAAGAGGCTGTCTCGATAGTTCGTGTTTTTAGTCAGTCTGCGGATGAGGTACATAGCAATGATCGCCAATGAAAATCCTGCTATCGGAGAAAAAAGTAAGGACAACCCAATCTCTTCTGCCTGTTTCCAATTAACTGCTGTCGATGAGTCTGACATAAGTGAGTAGGCAACCCCCACTCCAAGAATGGAACCGACTAAGGCATGTGAACTTGAGCTGGGAAGACCGAGATACCATGTCAATACATTCCAGAAAATTGCAGTCAAGAGTAATGAGGCAACCATCGACAGGCTGTGTGAGGTATTCTGATCAACAAGCGTCTCCACAGGCAAGAGATTTATAATCCCAATAGCAACACCGATTCCACCAGCAAAAACACCAAGAAAATTAAAAGCGCCCGACCATATTACAGCTTGCCATGGCTTCAAGGAATGTGTATAAATTACAGTAGCGACTGCATTTGCAGTATCATGAAATCCGTTCACAAACTCAAAACAACAAGCCGCGAACAGACAAACGATTAAGAGTACTAAGTGCGAGGTTTCAAGATCAAACATAGTTTGCTGTGGGCAAACAGGAATAGACGTTCACGCACGAAACAAAAGTATTTGAGGTTCGCACTCGCGGAAAGGACGAATATCAGGGAATTGTTGTATAAACCACCTCACTCGCTGTAATTATGTTACGCAGCATCCTGATACCATTCCAGTGATACCCTGAGTCCGCCCTTACTTTCCATTGACATAACTGCTCCTAATTGTCGACTAAGACCCTTGATCAATTCAAGACCCAGTGTGTTGGATTTGCTGATGTCGAAATTAGTGGGGAGTCCGATGCCGTTGTCGTTAATAACCAATCTTATTTGGTTGTTGGGCAACAGGTTGAGGACAATGCCAACCGTTCCCTCTGAAAAATTCGGGAACGCATACTTAATGGAATTGGTAATGGTCTCACTGAGAATCAGGCCGACTGGAAGTGATTGCGAAATACTTAGTTCCACTGGTTCAAGTGAAAGATCAAATCGAATTCTTTTGCCCGTATCAAAGCTATCCTTTAAGTAATCAATCAATTCGTTTACATATGAACTCAGGTTGATCTTCGAGAGGCTTGCCGATTCATAGAGCTTTTGATGAATCAATGACATGGCATACATCCGATACTGACTGTGCTTTATAGCCATCAAAGCATCTTCATTTTTGATGTAGGTACTTTGTGTGTTCAGGAGACTAACCACAACCTGCAAGTTGTTTTTCACACGGTGATGTATTTCTTTGAGAAGCCATTCTTTCTCGTCTACCATCTTCTCAAGAGAGATATTTTTTTCGTTGATGATTCCCTGTTTGGTAGCAAGAGCTTCGTTTGCCTTTTGCTTGATTCGGTAGCGATTGAAGCTAAGTGCCAGTAGGATTGCCATCATGATTGTTCCTGCGATGATTACGTTCCGCGTGAATGCTGCCTTCTCAAGCTCACTTACCTGAAACTTATTTTGGTTTTCAAGGAGTTGGATGTCCTGCTCCTTCTTTTCTGTTTCATACTGAACTTGTAGCTCTTCGATCTGACGGAATTTAGAGGCATTGAAGATGGAATCATTCAATGCCTTGTGCATGCGGAGATGCTTGATAGCTGAAACGTAGTTATGTGCAGCAGAGTCGATTTTAAAGAGCATGAAATGGGTATTGCATAGAGGTGCGAGTGCAACCAATCCCATGGGAGCCTTCTCAATTGGGTTTAAGTATTTTCGTGCCTTCTCCAGTTGATTGTTATCATAGTAGAACTTTCCTACTGAATAGTATTGCGGCAGCGAGAGTGTTGCATGATTGACAGCTTTGCTGTATTCGATTGTTTTCAGAAAATACTTTTCGGCCATAGCTGGATCACCGAGTGCCGCATAGCAATAGCCAAGACTTTCGTTCACCAGCATTTTGAGCATTGGATTATCCGCTGGATGCTTGTGCATTTGATCGGTGATGAATGCGAGGGCTTGCTTTGCCTCGCCACTAGAGATCATTATCCTTGCAATGTTTCGTGTCAGGGAACCATATAAGTATTCGAATGCCGAGACCTGCTCACAGTACGCAAGACTCTGGTGATAATGTTCGAGTGCCTTCTGGCGCATTCCCAGATCGCGGTAGCTGTTTCCCAGGTAGAGATGCAACTCTGACAATCTGTTAGCATCAACCCAATCCGTTGGTATTTTAAGCGACTGCAGTCCGTAATACAGTGCCTTATTGAGGTTACCCTTAAAGTAACTCACGGGCACCATGCCGATGAGTGCCGTCTGTAAGATGACAGAATCAGCATTGGCGTTTCTCGCGAGTACGCTTTGGTATTTTGTTTCTGCCGAGTCCAGATCACCATGCCTCATAAAATATTCAGCAAGTGTCAGTTCACGGGCCAATCGCAATTTAGGGTGTTGCGTTTCATCTGTAAGTCTGACTCCATTACGAAAGCACGAAATCATATCATTGAAGTTCTTTGAGTCTTTAACCTGCGGCCACAGGTTGTCTTTCATAGCATATGCTTCCCCGAAGAGTATCCATGTCTGAGCCTGAAGTTCCGGCTCACCGATGCTCTCGTAGTACTGAATTGCCTTGCGGAAGTGCTGCTCACCTTCTTTTTTGTCCCCGATTTGGATAGCAGTATAACCCAGATAAGTCAGGCTTTTGTGGTAGTTGAGTTCGTCACCGCCTGCCTTTGCGATCTGTGCTGCTGTGTTGAAAAAATAACGAGCGCTGTCGTAGTTGGGTTTGCTTCCTTCAATGAAACTCTTCCCACGGCCGATGGCGTGAAACATCCTTGTCGTGTCTTCGGCTGGAACGAATGGTGTAGCAAGGACACCTCTACTCAAGGAGGAGAAAAAAATGAGCCCTATGAGAACCACCCTTTGCACAAATTCAGACTTTAGACTTAAAGAGCTAAAGTACTATAAGCGGGAAGGCGCTCGCAGAAATCGATAATTTGTACAACAACTTTTTATGCCGATGGGGGCCGGGTCATGGTCAAGATGACGATGTTCTTAAATCCTCACCGTTAAGGAAACGTTCCCATAAGGCTTTGTAGGTTGTCCCACGATGAGTCCAGAATGTGTCTTGTAGGTCAGTGACAACCCTAAGAATAGGTAGCTTAAATCAAGGCCAAGTTCGCTGTAATACACCAGGTGCTTGATGCGCACATTCTTATCATCGCTATATCCATTAGGTGATATGTTTCCAGTGAGCAATGTATTACTGGCGACAGCCTGCGCTTTAAATGAAGAGTGAAGATAACATAACATCCGTTTCTGCCGGTTAGCGACATGGCGTCCGGTTATCGATTCAAAGTATGGGTTCATCAAACCAAATCTGATACTACCCTGAACTGCGGCCCCGGTGATGATTGTACCAACGTAGACTTCTGTTTTTCCGGTCATGGCAATCTGGCGTGGCAAATTGGGTATTCCTCTCTCATCACTCCAATTGATATTGAGCATCACCGTTGTTCCATATTGACTATCCCAGCCCTTGGGAAGTCCATCGTGAATTGCCTTATGAACTGTCGTTTGGGTTTGTCCTGCCAAGGAATAGGGCCCCATAATTCCGACTATGTAAGAAGTAGTAGAGATATGTTTCTCGCTAGCATCTATGGAGGATGTCTTGTATGATAATAGTATCGAACCAGAGTAAGGATAATCTCCTGGAGGTGGCGTGGTACTGGAAATGCTATTGGGTGTGATCATGATCTGTGTTAGTGAATATTGGGAAGCTCTGAAGATATCAGTTGAGTCGCGTTGTTGTGTGATGTAGTCAATCATAAGACCATTCGTATAGGCCCCATCCTCCTTTTGATATGCAAAGAAATCATTGTCGAGTCCGATTCGTACCATCGACTCTTTCTGTGCGTAGACGGATCGCGGTGTGACAATCAATAAAAACATGTTAAGAACCGCGTGTCCCACTCCACAAATCAAATAACGAACTGCTGCTTTCATAACCGCTCCGATTTACTTGAGCAAATTGACAGCGGTTTGCACTGTTAATAAATGTGTGATTCATCGCTTTTTTTGTAATGAGAAGCAAGACAGTTGTATATCTCAAAAGCTTCGATGTATCAACTAACTGTGGCAAAAAAAAGAAGAGGCTGCTCCGTCTGAGACAGCCTCTCTACCTAACCCCAAACCTAATCTAAAACCTGTTGCTACTTTGAAATCTCTATTAAAAGTTTTGTTACTTCCTCCGGTGCCGATAAGAATGGTGAATGACCTGTATCAAGGGAATACTTTTGCTTTACGTTGACTTGTGCTGCCATAGTGTTTTGAAGATTTTGTCCAATGACATTATCCTTGAGCGTATGTATATAATACTTCTCCACGGTTCCAAAGTTGGATTCGGTTAAAACAACAGCATTGGTGAAGGGAATGGCTGGTTCGGGCTTAAAGTTGCTTAAGACGTTCTGTTGCACAGCCGCAGGCGCATCCTGACAAAATAATGAAGTAACGTTTTCTCTCTTTACATCCAGCGTGAGATGATCTTCCGACTCAATGAGCGATGCACCAAGTTGACTTTGTGCATCTGAAAACGCAAGATCAAGAAGTGACTGTCCATTTTTCGGAGCAAACGCGCCAATGTAGATGAGCTTCTTTATTTTAGATGGACTCTTTTCAGCGGCCGCGCTGATCACCATGCCAGCCATACTATGTCCTACGAGAACAACTTTTTCGGAACGCGATTGAAATGATGCCAGTACGGCATCACGATATACTTCCAATGATGTGTTTTGGGGAGGAGTGTTATCACTCCCGTGTGCGGGGAGTTCGGCCACGATAACATAGTGTCCCTGTTTTTCTAAATCGGTCTTTACCTGGTCCCAAACATAGGGAGCTTGCCAAGCGCCATGAACCAGAACAAATGTTTCAGCGTGATCGTTGTCATCGTCATCATCGCACCCTGCAACAATCAATGCTGTTGCCATTAGAATTGAAAGAATGAGTCTCATTGTTTTCATTGCCTTTGTATTTAATTGTTTGATGATGTAAAGCTGGGTAGGCGGCATTGGTTAGGCGATGACGAAATGAACGTACACGATGTAGGATTCACTGTGACCAATGACAAAATCAACATTAGGCATAGATGGAAGAATAATAGAGTTCATTGACATCAATAATGAGAATACCTTTTACCCCGTGCCATACATCGCTAACCGCATAGATGAAGATTCCTTGCAGCATGTTTTTATCATCCTGGAGTCGGTGAATCTCGTCTACTCGAATTTCTTGTGAAGCGTAACATTTCTTGGTTTGTGTACACAACCATTTGTTACGGTATAATGTGAAGTTGTTTTCGTATCCCTCGCTCCGGAGTCGTTGGATAAGATTAGATACAGGCAGAATTTCTTCCTTGATTTGCGCCAGTATGGCCTCTGCAAAATCATCCATAATACGTTGGTCTTTGTTTAATAAATCTAGCACACGTCAATGGCGCTAACCATGTAGGAATACAAGTAATGGTTGGATCAATTAAGGGTTAGTGTTGTTGAAGACAGGGTATGTCCATCTTTTACGATCCTTTCTACATTCCAGACGCATGTATGCGTTGAGTACCTTCGTGAAGAATTAATTAATTAAGATATGATGCAAAGTGGAACCCATCTTATTGCCTGCTATTTGATCGCTACTCGAAGCGCTATCATAGAGCCGCTGTTAAGCGATGTTGTGCGGTTACGTTTTTATCTACAAAATAAATTGAGCGTACGCAGAGTATCGGATGTGAAACTGGAGTTTGTGAGACGAGGTATGCGTGCATTGGCGGATAGCCCAATAGACCTCGTGCATTATTCGGATGTGATTATGGATTTGAAGCGAAGAAACTCATTGTCGATCAACGAAGAACAGCACAGGCTGTTTCACACCGAAATTAAAAAAGCTGTTGAGAATTTTCTATTGTAATTTCATGGACATGTGAAGCCCTTCACTGGATAAGCTGTAAATATTCCTTTGATGCGCTTCTTGCGATGCGTTAGTGTATATAAAACGTAGCCAAGGATGTTTGCTTTGTTGTGATCAAACCGATAGATGTCATCCACCATGAATTCACGCGAGTCAAAGAGTTGTTTGGTCTGTGAACACATCAGTTGGCTCCCTACCAACTCGAATGTCAAGTGGTAACCCAAATCGAAAAGCATATCTATCAGAAGTATGCTTTCATTCATATCGTCTGTGATTGATTGTAGCACTAAGTCTGCTTGCGTTGATCGTGCACTCATAGTTATAAGATTTGTACTACAAGTACGGGATCGTCCAAGAATCGAATGCTGAACAAACACTCGAAGTTGTTGACTTCTATACGGTACTAATTAAGTGTTACACTCACGTAATAGATTGCTCCAATGGTTGGGCCTCCATAGGTCTGGTAAACGCGGTTATTAAAGATGTTGTCGCCACCAATTTTCACCATCACCTTTTTGGATGGGATTTCGTGTGTAATGGCCAAGTCGGCAATTGCATAAGCCGGGATTCGTCCTGGACGCATGTCATTAAATGACCCATACCAGTCGAAGGCCTGTTGCCAACGCCAGGCGGCAGAGAACCCTGTGTTCTTTATCAATTTCCTTTTTTGTAAGGTCACTATTGTTTTCCATTCTGGAGTGTTGAATGCCGGAATGTTCGCTGGGTTGGCATCCTTTAGATCGAGTGAGTTCCATATTTCACTCACTGAAATGTTATAGCCAAGTAAATTATATCCTATGCCAATTGTAGCGCCTTGCGTTGAAACTTTGTCTGCAGCATTTGTGTACGCTACAAAGGATTGGGCGGTACGATAATAAATCTCATCAGCAGCATCGGCATTGACACTTCCATTTGAAGTTAATACCGGATTGCTGGGACGCACTAGGCGTGCTCCGATAATAAAGTCGGTGTAAGTGCTGTGGTAATAGTTGGCATCAATAGCAAGGTTGTTTGCAATAATTGCACGATAGCCGATTTCGAAAGTATGTGCCAATTCTGGTTTGATATAGTCTGCCGTAGATTTTTGCAGCAATGGAAGAGCTTGATCGCGCGCGTCTTCATAGGATTGTCCAGTCTGCATGCTGGCGGTGACTGAATTATTGAAGTCCAATGTCGAGGAAAACGTATAGGAGTTTTCGAACACGTTCATGCCTTTACTGTTAGCGGGGACACCTCCGAGTACAGTAAGTGATCCATTATTGAGTTTTATAAACTGATCTACCGGCACGGGGTTTCTGAATCCTGACTGGTATGATGCGCGAAGAAAATGGTTAGCGAAGATTCGAATGACAGCAGATGCACGAGGGGTAAGCTGGCTATTGAAATTTTCATTTTTGTCTATACGGAGCGAGGCCGTGAGTTTGAGGCGCTCTTGCCAAAGCTTCTTAGAAGCCTGAACGAATCCACCATATTCGTTGATGTGAATTTTACCTTCTTTGTCATCGAATAGGGTTCCATTTGAATTGAGTTTGTAGCGCCTGAAGTTCCCACCGATCTGAAGGTCGATCACTTTCAAAAGCGTAGACAAGTCGTATTGGCCTTCGGTGTGAAAAAATCCACTCTCTGTAAATATTCCTGCTCCAACAGGTCCGAGAATATGCTGAAGTCGTTCTTTTTGCCCGTTGAACTCTGGAGATCCTGGAAGGTATCTTCCCTGGTCTGCGAAATTTCTTGCTACACCATGATTACCAGCTTCGATACCGCTAACACTGCCGTTATATGCCGCTGCGTATCGAGTGAACCATGTGTCGGTTGCTTTATCTGGTGTAACCAGATTGCCAGATAGATCGCGAACCCATGTCAGGTTAATGTCCTGCCCAAGTTTTCTGGCGTTGTATGTGTCATTTGATTTCTCTCCAGTCCAATAGGTGCGAATAAAGTATTGCCTTCCTTTTATTTCTGCTTTGTGTTGCTGAAGGGTATAGTTGTTTAGAGAAAATCTTGAGCTTCCGGTGTTTACGGCAGTGCCACGTCCCAAATTGTATTGGTAAGTCAGTTCCAGATTATCCTGAAGACGATAATGGATCGACCCATTTAATTTCAGTGAGTAGACATCGTTATCCATGAGATCTGTATCTGTGTAAGCGGTGCGGGAGACACGGCCAATACCCGGAAGGTTTCTTGAGACTTCGTCACCGTATAGGTTAAGTCCGTTTCTGGCGGGGTTATTTTCGCCACGCATTTCCGGACTGGTCTGGGCGTCTATGTCTTCATAATTTACCGCATACCAGTCTTCCGCTCTTAACATCGATCCATTGAATTTGAAAGCAAGCTTGCCAAAAGCTTTGGCGTATCGAACAGATACATCATATAATGGTTTGATGGAAGTATAGGAATCATTTACGTGATTAGCCCCAGTCTTTACTTGTGCGCTTAGTCCCTGGTATAAAAATGGGTCTTTGGTTTTCATAAGCAGAACACCATTAAATGCGATTGGTCCATATAAAGCTGAAGCTGATCCCGGAATAATCTCTACGCTTTCCACGTCTAACTCGGATGATCCGAACAAATTTCCTACGGACATATTGAGGCCTGGTGTTTGATTGTCAACGCCATCGATGAGTTGTAGAAAGCGTGCGTTACCCGTTGAAGTGAACCCGCGTGAGTTTATTTGTTTGTTAGTCAAGCCGATAGTTACCATGTCAACACCTTTGAGGTTTTGAAGTCCCTCATAAAATCCAATAGACGGTGTATTCTTGATGGCCGTCAAGTCTGCTTTCTCGATGGTCACTGGAGATTCGAGGATATGTTCTTCAACACGCGAAGCCGAGACGACAAATTCATCCAGAACAGATGTGCTTTCCGACAACACTATTATAACGGGCGTAGATGATTCTACGCTAACGGTCTTTCTTTGAAAGCCGAGGTTCGATATTGTGAGTTGAACAGGAAATGAGATCGATGTATGCAAGGCAAAATTCCCATCCTTATCGGTCACGCTGCCCACCATTGTTCCCGATATGTAGACAGCGGCACCAACCAAAGGCTGATTGGATGTTTCACTAATAACTTTTCCCGCTACTACTGATTGAGCATAACTAGCAAACACTCCACCCAGCACAGTGTACAAAACAAGAATTGCTTTTTTCATTGCCAAATCTAAACGCAGGTGAGATGGCATCCGATTAATGACAGTGTATGAGAAAGTAAATCGATGATTTGATCAACAACTTTTCAGGAGACTTGGCTCTTTTAGGCCTGATTAGCCGATAACTCCTTCGGTGGAAAGAAAGTGAACGTTAACGATTCGTTTGAACGTAAGATTTACATTAAAGCCACTGTCATCCTTCATGATCAGCGTGGCAGACAATTGTTTGGCAAGTCCACGGATAAGGTTTAATCCGAGTGTTTGACTCGCTTCCAAATTAAACCCCTCAGGCATTCCAATTCCATCATCACGTATGGCAATGGAGACAAACTCATCTTCCATATTAATATCAACAGCGACAGTACCGCGTCTTTCCGGAAAAGCATACTTGATCGAGTTAGTGATTGCTTCGTTGAGGATGAGCCCGAGAGGAACAGCTTGTGCGATGTCCAACTGAACTTGATTGATAGTCAATTTGAAGTTGACGTTTTCAGCCGCGTAGCTATCCTCCTTCAGGAAGGTCGTAAGTTCTTTCACGTAAGGCTGGATATCAACATGTGCTACATGATCGGATTCATAGAGCTTCTGGTGAATGAGCGACATGGCATACATGCGTTGTTGGCTATGCCGAACAGCCTCCCGAGCATCTTCGTTGTCGATATATACTGATTGTGTGTTCAAGAGACTCATTACAATTTGTAAGTTATTTTTCACACGATGGTGAATTTCTTTGAGCAGCCATTCCTTTTCGCTAATAAGGGTTTGGAGTTCTGTATTCTTTTCAACAACCTCTTTTTTCTGAACTTCCAATTGCAGATTGCTCTTCTTTTTTAATAGGTAGCGATTGTAGCTTACACCCAATAATAGTATCAGCATGATACCTCCTCCGATGATCACGTTGCGTGAATATTGTGCTTGTGCGAGTTTTTCGCGTGCCTCTTTACTTTCATTACTCAATTTTTCAATTGCCTTCTCTTTTTGTAACGTTTCGTACTTCACCAAAAACTCTTCGATTTGCTTACCTCTTGTTTCATTGAAGACGGAGTCACCAAGCGCCTTGTGTATGGAGTAGTTCTTTATGGCGGACATGCAGTCCCCGCTTGCTGAATCGATCTTAAAAAGCATTAGATGAACGTTCCTTCTGATCGGGATAGGCACAACACTATTTGGTGTGTTCAGCATTTTATCAATGAAATAACGCGACCTGGTAAAGTCCCCACGTCTCAGATAGAAGTCACTGATTCCGTAGTAAGATGGAACCCTTCGAGTTGGTTCCAGAAGTTCGGTGAAGGAAGACATCTTCTGGTAGTGAGCCTCCGCAGTGGTGTATCTTCCCAAAGCATCGTAACAGATAGCCAGGCTTTCCTCAAACAATGCATTCCCAATAGTACTGACCGGAGGATGCAATTGTCGCTCACTTATTACAAATGAGAGGGCTTGCTGAACTTTGCCTTGCATGATGAGTATCCGAGACACGTTCTTGATTACAAATGGATAGGCATAGCGGTAATCGTGTTTGTTGTTGATGACTTGCAGCGAACGATAATAGGATTCAAGTGCCTTGTCAAGTTGTCGGAAGTGATCGCGATAGACATTTCCGATGTAGTAATGGATTTGATCAAGGTCGGAAGACAGTTCATCATGTCCAGCGAGACTGATGGCTTCAGTAGCATAGTACATTGCCCGCTCAAAATTTCCCCGGAAGTAGTGTATGAGAAGTAGTCCACCGTAGGCCTGTCGCAGGTGGTCGTTGTCAATACGTGGCAGGCGTGATACCTCCATGTACTTCTCCTCTGCTTTGGTAAGGTCTCCCACAAGAGACAAGAAGTCTCCAATGTGGATTAAAACATCAGCCTCTATGGGTTGATTCTTTTGTGTGCGAGCAGATGTCAGAGCCTTTTCAAACAACGACATCATCTCATGAAAGTAGTCCTCGGATACCAGCTCTACGTAAAAGTGGCTGTTGCCCTTCGAAAAGCTAAGGGCATATCGGAGTTGAGTGTTAAGTATGTCGTGAAGCCTATTGTGTGTCTCATAATAATTGAGTGCCTCCGAGAAACACCTACGGCCCGGTTCAAGTTTTTTGCCCTTGATATAAGCATCCCCAAGATTTATCAAGGATTCGATTCTCAATTCTTCAAAATGATTTCGTGTTGCCTCCTGTAAAGCTATCCTAAAATAAAACTCAGCACTGTCAGGATTGATAACACGGTTGGGTTTACGACCAAGGTAATCCTTGCCACGCTCCAGCATTTCCTTGATCGTTGTGGTGTCGCTCACGATGGCATCTTCGTAACGACTGCCAACGGCCAATGTACAGGTCGACAAAGACAGGAGGAATATAATAGGTGCTATATAGTAAGGCCAGATGTAGATTCGCGTTACTTTCATTACAGCTTGTAAAGTACCTTAAAGTTCTCCGATGAAACGAACACACATTGGGTAATCGATAATTTATCCAACAACTTCATGTCTTTCCTACACAATGATTATCGACTCCCCTTTGTGTGATGTAAAAATGCTTAGAGCTTAATAAGGTTGAGCGTAGGAAGTGGACCACCTGGAAATTGTGAAAGCTTTCCACCTTCATCCAGTCTACCAAGATCTATTCCCGCAAAGCCCATGCGATCAATTATCCCCGATACTGTGGCTTTGGCTTCATCATCATTTCCTGCATAGAAAATAACGCGATGACCTCCACCTTGACGTGGATCTGATGCGAGGGTTCCAGGTTGAAGCGTGTTAAATCCCTTAACCACACTTGCACCGGGCACAAGACCCGCCACTACTTCAGTTGATGTGAGTCCTTTCAAGTCTGCGAGATGAAAGCCCGGTGTGATGATTGGATTAGTAGGATCAATCACAATTTTCCCCTTCCAGCTTTTCACTCCTGATATAGCAGCTTCAAGGTGCTTCCAAGGCACTGCAAGAAAAATTACGTCAGCTTTTCCGGCATCCTCCACAGTACCGGCAGTTGTCTTCCCACCAATTGCCTTAGCTGTTTCTTTCAGTGACTCCGCACCACGACTGTTGCTGATGATTACTTCATAGCCTGCTTTCGCTGCTTGTTTTGCAAATGCCTGGCCAATTGCTCCTGTACCGATGATTCCAATTTTCATAGTTGTATCCTGTTATGTTAATAAAGGTCGAAAATTGGGCAATTGATTTTCCATCCGCGATGATCAAATAATCGAATATTTTGATCAATCACTTTATACCCCAGTTGTGCGTCATAAAAACATCAATCGCATCGGGGATTCGTCTATTTCAGCAGGCTTGTCTTACTAGTTGCTTTGTCATGTAAAAAAGAAAAACCAAAATCATTATGAAGAATGAATGCAATCACCTGAAGCACATGAGCGGAGTTCTCATGATAGCGTTGATCGCAAGTGCCTGTTCAGATAAAGAGCAAGTGACTGAAGCGAGTGCGCCCGTAAGCTATTCTATTCCTGTGGACGCGTCTGTGGTTAAGCCTGTGCCACTGCGTGATGAGCTCGAAGTGACTGGATCTATTGTTGCTAATCAGGAAGTAGAGATCATGAGTGAGCTTACGCTTCGCGTTAAGAGTGTCTATGTTAAAGAAGGTAGCAAAGTGCGGCAGGGTGACTTGCTTTTTCAGCTTGATGATTCGGAGTTCAAAGCCCAGTTGGAGAAATACAAGCAACAGGAAATTTTGGCCAGTTTGAATGAGAGCCGGTTGCGTGATCTCATCGAGAAAGAAGCGGTGACGCAATCAGATTATGATGAAAGTGTTACCAATCTAAAAGTATTGAAAGCACAGGTTCTGGAGTTAGAGGTCCTGATTGGCAAGACACGTATTACGGCTCCATTTGACGGACAAGTTGGAATTATCAATGTCCATCCTGGAGCGATTGTGTCGGTGAATACACTGCTCACGGAGATTACAGACATTAGCAAGGTAAAGGTGGAATTTACCATTCCAGAAAAATACACGGAGTTGATTCCTGTCGGAAGTATTCATCCGTTTTCCACAGCATCGCAGGATATCCAATATAAAACAACGATCACAGCGACAGCCGCAAGCATTGATGAAGACTCCAGATCATTGACCGTCCGAGGAACAACACTTAACCATGATGGAAAACTAAAGGCGGGACAGAGTGCCAGGATTAAACTCAGCCTGAATGGCTCACAAGATGCACTTGCCGTGGTGTCAAAGTCATTGATACCAACCTCGAAGGGATATCAGGTATTTGTCTCCCGTGGTGGGAAGGCCGAGCGTATTGCCGTCAATATAGGTCAGCGCACTACTGAGCTAATTGAGATTCGTGAGGGGCTGAATGTTGGCGATACACTCATCACAAGCAATCTATTGCGACTTACACCTGGTACGCCATTGCAATTTGTTTCAGTACGCTAAGTCTTTAATCATTTCTGTTATGAGCGCAATTTCACAGATCAGCATCTCACGTCCAGTATTGGCCGGTGTGATGTCCGTGCTGCTTATTCTTTTTGGAATAGTGGGCTATTCGTTTCTTGGTATTCGGGAGTATCCGGTTACGGATTCACCGATTGTTGTGGTCACCACGGTTTATCCGGGTGCAAGCGCAGACATCATTGCCTCACAGGTGACCAAACCACTGGAGGAGTCTATCGCAGAAGCCAATGGTATTCGAGCTTTAACGTCTGTGTCTCGTGAACAAGTCAGTATCATTACTGTTGAGTTCGATCTTGATGCCGATTTGGAGGCCGCTGCCAATGATGTTCGTGACAAGGTATCAAAGTCGAGACAACAGCTTCCCTCCGACATTGAACCTCCGGTTGTTGAAAAATCCGGCCCAGCAGATTTCCTTGTCTTCTTGACCGTACGGAGTGACACCAAGAGTCTTGAAGATGTTACTGATTTTGTAAACATCAACATCAAGGAAAGAATTCAATCCATTCCCGGTGTGCGATTGGTAGACACCTACGCGGGGAGAAAGCGATCAATGCGTCTGAAGATGGACCCATTGAAGTTGGCCTCCTATAAACTTGGACCTTCGGATGTACAAGCCGCCTTGCAAAGAGAAAATGTAGATCTACCTAGCGGAAGGATTGAAGGACAAAGTACAGAGGTGTCCATACGTACAGAAGGTAGACTGGTTACCGAAGATGATTTCAACAACATGATCGTTGCTGAACGACACGGAGCCTTGATCAGGTTCAAAGATATCGGAACAGCAATCATGTCATCCCAGAACGAACGCACTGCGATGATCATCGGTGAAGGAAAGACTGCGCGTTATGGTGTGGGCAATGCCGTGCAGCCACAACGTGGTGCGAATTCCCTTGCCATTGTTGAGGAATTCAAGAAGAGGTATGATGACATTGTAAAGACTGCACCGAAGGAATATCAGATTTCACTTGGAAAGGATTTCACGGTACCTATTCGTAATTCTCTTTCCGAAGTGGAGGAAACATTGTTGTTAGCGTTTGGGCTTGTCGCCATGATCATTTTTGTTTTTCTCCGTGATTGGAGGAGTACAATCATTCCCCTTGTCGCTATTCCTGTTTCGATCATATCGGCATTCTTCATCATGTATGTTGCCAATTTTTCAATCAATGTATTAACGCTGCTAGCCCTTGTTCTTGCCATCGGATTAGTTGTGGACGATGCTATCGTTGTATTGGAAAACATCTTTGTGAAGATCGAACACGGGATGAACCCCATTGAGGCAGCGCGTAAGGGTGCCGATGAAATCTACTTTGCTGTTATTTCCACGACAGTAACGCTCGCTGCCGTGTTCCTCCCTATACTTTTCCTGGGCGGAATTACAGGAAGGTTATTTCGTGAGTTCGCTATCGTGGTCGCTGGCTCTGTGCTGATATCAGCGTTTGTCGCGTTAACGCTATCGCCAATGATGAGTGCGTACCTGTTGCGCGCGGATGCAACAAAGGGTTGGTTGTATCGGAATACAGAACCGTTTTTTGTGAGCTTGAATAATTTATATGATCGTTCGCTGCAGCGTTTCTTCAGAGTAAGATGGATGGGCTTTGTTCTATTGCTCGGTTCGTTTGCATTGGCGTGGTGGATTTCACCTAAGCTTCCTTCCGAACTTGCTCCGCTTGAAGATCGATCTGTCATTGCTCTTGCCGTGATCGCAGCTGAGGGAACATCGTATGAGAGCATGGAAGAAACGATGAAGGAGATCAGTGCGTATGTCGCTGACTCCATTCCAGATCTAAACGGTGGTCGTACTTATGCGGGGATTGCCGCATCAACAGGCACGTTGGTACAACCGGTTAACTCCGGTCTCCAGTGGGTATTTCTAAAAAATCCAGAGGATCGTAAAAGCGGGCTCACGCAACAGCAAGTATATGATAAGTTGGTAAAGGCATCAGCAAAGTTCAGAGATGTTATTTGTATTCCGATTCAGATTCCTACCATTGGAGGATTCTCCACTTCTCAGCCGTTACAATTTGTTGTTCAAGCTACCGACTTACCAAGCCTGATCGATGTGATGCCCAAATTTATGGGAGAAGTGTATGGCAGCAAGAAGCTGAGCTTTCAAGATCCAGACTTCAAAATCAATCGTTCAGAGATCAGCTTGTCAGTCGACAGGCAGAAAGCAGCACAAGCAGGTATTGCCACGCAAGAGATTGGAAGAACCTTGCAGCTTGCGTTGAGCGGTAGGCGTTATGGCTATTTCATTTTTGATGATCGTCAATATGAAGTGATTGGGGAAATCGACCGAACGGAGCGTACCGCGCCTGCTGATCTGAGGTCACTATTTCTTAAGGCCTCAAACGGACAAATGGTTTCTCTTGACAACCTGGTTAAGATGAATGAGTCGATCACACCCCCTGCCATTTTCCGATATAATCAAGCGTACAGTGTTACAGTAGCTGCTACACCGAGTCCGGGAACAAGTCTTGGTGAAGCGATTGAAGAAATGAATGACATTGCGGCACGTACGCTCCCCGGTGGATTTCGCACGGCACTTGCTGGGCAGAGCCGCGACTATGCGGAAAGCAGTTCTAGTTTGATTTATGCTTTCCTATTTGCTATCGTTTTGATATATCTGGTTCTAGCTGCGCAATTTGAAAGTTTAATTGATCCATTCATCATCCTTCTCACCGTGCCGATGGCTGTGACAGGAGCTTTGATTAGTCTTTGGATTACCGGGGACACCATGAACATTTTCAGCCAGATCGGTATCATCATGCTCATCGGATTGATTACTAAGAATGGTATCCTCATTGTGGAGTTCGCCAATCAAAGCAAGGAGCAAGGTAAATCACCACGCGAAGCAGCCCTTGACGCGGCATCTTCGCGCTTTCGGCCAATCCTGATGACAACGTTGGCCATGATTTTCGGAACACTACCTATCGCATTGTCACTGGGCACGGCATCCGGAAGTCGGACGGCACTTGGAGTAGTCGTGGTCGGTGGGCTTGTGTTTGCCGGACTACTCACACTGTACGTGATTCCCGCTATCTATTCCTATTTCTCACGATCCGTTGTAAAGGATTCATCGGAAACACCTCTTGGCACACACACAGAGTTATCCACCATTCAAACACCACGCATATGAAAACTAAGTTAATGATATCTATACTTCTCATTGCAGCGTGGCAGGGGTTCGCGCAGGTGCGAATGTTATCACTCAAAGATGCGCTTGCACTTGGTATGTCTGACAATCAGGAATTGAAAATCGCTCGTCTTGATGTGGAACGAGCAGGTCAGCAAAAGATCATCTCGCGAAGCTATTTGCTTCCGAGCATGAATCTGGTTGGTCAGGTGAATCATTATTTTCAACTCCCGGCTTTTTTCGGATTTGGTGAAGCCAATGGAAATGACAAAGTGCCCTACGGAAGGTTCGGGGGTAAAGACCAGTTGATGACTGCTGTAACACTTTACCAACCGTTGTACCATCCTTCTGCACTTCCTGCGATACGGGTTTCGAACTATGAGCTTCACCAAAGCAAGGTGTCACTCAATCGATCCGAGGTAATGGTGTTATCCGACATCAAACAAACTTATATCCGTATTCTGGTATTGCGTGAACGAATTGCGTTACAACGCGAAAGTCTGACGCGCAATAAAAAAGTGTTGAAGGATTCACGTTCATTATTCCTTCAAGGTAAGGCGCTTCGTGTTGACACATTGCGCGCCTATACTGCTGTTCGAAATCTGGAGCCTACTTTAGCAAAGCTTGAGTTTGATTGTGATACAGAAACGCTTTCGTTAAAAGCCAAGCTTGCTATTCCTTCTGATACAATGATTGACTTTGCAGATTCGCTATCCGTTCCGGACATCTATTCATTGCCTACGGAAGCGGAAGTTTACCAGGAAGCGCTGGCCAACAACCAAGGACTTCGGCAACTAGAACTCCAAAAGGAGATTCAAGAGGAGCGTGTTAAAAGTGCAACAGCACTTCGTATGCCGAGCATTGGACTGACTGGACAATATCAGGTGCAGTCGCAGACCGATGACTTTGACTATGGTAACGCGTATTACCCTACTTCGTCATTCGTTGGTCTTCAACTTTCACTGCCCTTGTTCAATGGATTTGCTACGCAAGCAAAAGTGAAACGTGCCATGCTCGAACGCGCACAGGCCATTGAGGTGAAACAGCAGGCTATTGATGAACTACGCGCACTGGTGCATGACGTCATGGCGAAGAATCACGAGTCACGCCTCCGACTTGAAACGAGTCTCGTTGTCAAAGAGACCGCACAAACGAGCTATAACATTATTTTATATCGCTATCAAAACGGTATCGCTTCGCGTCTTGAGTTAACCGATGCGGAGTTAACCTTATCTACCGCTCAATCCAATTCACTGGAGGCAGTATATGATTACCTCTCCGCACGAATTGGTTTGTTCCAGTTGATGGGGAAAGTTGAATAGAAATTTTTAAACTAAATATTTTCAAACATTATGACACGGGTTTTAAACAAAGTGGTATTGATTACCGGTGCTGCACGAGGGATTGGAGCTGCCGCAGCAAAACGATTGTATGATGAGGGTGGGAAAATTGTGATAGGCGATGTGCTTGACGAAGAAGGTACCGCGCTGGCTAGCTCACTCGGAGAACGTGCTACTTACGTGCACCTGGATGTTTCGAGCAAAGCATCATGGGACAATGCGGTTGCTATAGCAGAAAAAACCTTCGGCCCATTGAATGTGCTCATCAACAATGCCGGTATTGCCCATCAGGCGTATATTAAAGATCTCGCGCTGGAAGATTATCAGCGTGTTATCAACATCAATCAGACGGGAGTATTTCTTGGAATGCAGGCAGCGTATCCGTCCCTGTTGATGGGCAAGAATAGTTCAATCATTAATGTGTCTTCCATTTATGGTTTGGTGGTGGACTTACATTCGATGGCGTATGTGGCGAGCAAGTTTGCCGTGAAAGCAATGACGAAAGTTGCTGCGTTAGAGTTCGGGCGTTTCGGCATCCGGGTAAATTCTGTTCATCCAGGACTTATTAAAACACCGATGACCGGTGTTGAGTCTTCTGATGCAGCCTTTGGTTATGTGCCACTGAAGAAAAGAGATCATGCTCCAGATAGAGCAGGCCAACCGGAAGACATCGCTAACATGATGCTTTTCTTAGCCTCCGATGAGTCGACCTATGCGAATGGAGCAGAGTTTGTAATTGATGGAGGAATCATTTGGAACCGTGAGACAAAAGCCAAGGAAGAATACTTCAAGAATGTAGCGGAGTAGTCGGCAAGAATATCAGATAAATAAAAAGAGACGCTGTATTCAGGGTCTCTTTTTATTTATCATTTCAGTTAGTTAGCTCAGGCGTTTTGTCCACCATCTACCGTTACCGTAGAACCGGTTACGAAAGAAGCATCAGGTCCCGCCAGGAAAGAAACCACGGAAGCGATCTCTTCCACTTTTCCATATCGGCCCAAAGCGAGTCCAGCCTTAATAGATTCGGAGAAGTCAGAGTTGTCTGGATTCATGTCTGTTGCTGTTGGGCCAGGTTGAACTGTGTTCACTGTGATTCCTTTCTTTCCAAGATCGCGGGCCCAACCTCTTGTATATGCGGCAATCGCAGCTTTGGATGCGGCATAATCTGCAAAACCTGCGTAAGGAAGACGCTCAGCAAATGTGGAACCGATGGAAATCACTCTTCCACCTTCAGGCAGGTGTTTGGTAGCTGCACGTACGGAAGCAGATACACCAGTAAGATTCACGGCCATCAGCCTTTCAACTTCAGCGAGGTCGCCTTCATGGTTATCTATCGTGTTGAATGTGGTAACACCGGCACTATTCACCAAAATGTCGAGCCTTCCAAGCAGTTTGACAGTATTCTCAACAGCAGCTGCCGCTGCTTTTGTATCTGCGCTGTCCGCTTTAATGGCCACAGCTTTTCCACCCTTGGATTGAATTTCTTTAACTAATGTGTTGGCTTTGTCTTCTGCGTTCAGGTAAGTGAAGGCAACCGCTGCACCATCAGCGGCAAGACGTTTTACAATTGCAGCACCGATGCCTCTGCTACCACCGGTAACGAGAGCGACTTTGTTTTTCAAGTTTGACATACAAATTCTTTTTTAATTTTTATTTTTGAATGTTTGTTCAAGAATAAATACGTGTTTACGATTCGATAAGTTCACGGGATCGATAAAATTTACAATGAAAACTATCATTTCCGTATCAGAATGGCGTTCTGAGCTGAATTTCAGCTATTTTTAAAACTATTATTTTTAAATGATCGTTCAACAATATATCTTTAGTATATATGGCAAGAACAAAAGAATTTGACCGGGAAGAACGCTTAACTAAAGCCAGAGATTTGTTCTGGCGTAAAGGATACCATGCTACATCGATGCAGGACATTGTTTCTACGATGGGACTGAATCCTGGCAGCATTTACAATACCTTCGGGGACAAGCATGAGTTGTTCCTGCAGTGTTTAAGAAACTATGCCGGGTTCAAATTGTCTCAATATTTAGCGGCACGTGAAGGGTTCGCCTCGCCACTGAAAGCAATTGAAAACATTATTCTTATGGCCGTTAAACATACCCTGGAAGAAGAGCGGGCATGTATGGCTGTCAATAGTACGTTTGAACTCGCTCCCGTTGACAAGTCGGTTCGCACAATCATTGCAGACTATAGCAAAGAAATACAGGGCATCTTTAGGGAGCTTTTGGAGCTCGCTGTTCAAAAGAAGGAATTGAAACGAGATACCGAACCAGAACTAATGGCGGCATTTATTTCATCAAGCTTCAGTGGCTTTTGGCAAACGTATGTTATTACAAGGGACAAGAGTCTAGTTGAAAAACTGGCACATGCGCTGATTGAAGCAATAAAGAAATGACGATCTACTCGATTCGATAAATTGATCATTCACAAGAGCCAAATGTCCATTCTTCAGCCTTAGACACTCCGATAGTTTTGAGTATTAATCACACTTAAAACAAATGGATATGAAAGGTTACATGAAATGGGCGTTTGTGTTTATGATATTGTTCGCTGTAGCGATATCCACACATGCGCAAAAAGAAAAATTTGCACGACCGGATCTTGTTAAGCCCTTTAAGGTAAACATTCCGCAGGCTAAGCTTGATGACATTTACGGACGCTTAAAGCTGGCAACATTTCCCAGACAGATGCCTGCCGGAGGTTCATCGTTATGGGAAACAGGTTCTGATGTGCAATGGATGCAGCAACTTCGCGATTATTGGATTACCAAGTTTGACTGGCGAAAAGCGGAAGCCAAGTTGAATCGCTATCCTCAATTCATTGCTACTGTCGATGGCTACCCGATTCATTTTTATTATGTACAAGGTGAAGGTTCACACGCAAGGCCGCTGATCCTTACTCATGGCTGGCCGGGGTCTGTGTTCGAGTTCATCAACACGATTGAACCACTGACTAATCCATCCAAGTTTGGTGGAAAGGCGGAAGATGCTTTCACCGTAATAATACCATCCCTCCCTGGCTTTGGTTTTTCTGGTATGCCAAGCAAGCCCATCGGAGCTAAAACAGCGGCAACGCTTTGGGACAAATTGATGACCGAAGTCATTGGGCACAAGACGTATCTGGCTCAAGGCGGTGATTTTGGTGCAGTGGTGACGTCCTATCTGGCCTACATGTATCCTAATAGTGTGCGAGCCATTCACCTGAATATGCATGTATGGGGAACTCCTATTCCCGTGGAAGAACAGACCCCTGCGGACAAGGCATATTTGGCAGCGGCCGATGCCGACTGGCAACAGAACTTTGACTATGGACGCATGCAGATCAATCGTCCATTAATGCCCGGTGTCGCGTTGCATGACAGCCCTATTGGTACCGCTAATTGGATTGCTGAAAAGCTATGGCTATGGTCTGACAATGGAGGAGATCTGGAGAGGATTATTTCGAAGGATGACATCCTTACAGACATCATGATCTACCTGGTTAGTGAAGGGGGATTATCTGGAAGCTTCTGGTTCTACCGGGGGCTGGCATCTGAGCTTGGTGGCAAGTTTCACCCCGGTTACATTAAAGTCCCCACAGCGCTGGCGCAGTTTCCCAAGGAATTTGTCATTGCCCGCCCCCCAATGGAGACCGCAAAGCGGGTATACAATGTTTATAGGCTTACTAAATTTGAGAAGGGGGGGCACTTTGCTGCCTGGGAACAACCTCAACTCTTTGTAGAGGATGTAAGGGCATCATTTCATGACTTTCGCTAGCGAATACCATGAAAACGCCATTTTTGATTAATCCGGGAATATATATGTTTGCGTTTTCCCGATTTTAAGCAACGGCCTGACACTATTGAATATGAGAAGAGACCAGTCCATACTGAAAAAGATAGTGTCCTTGCTATTCCTGGGTTTGGTATTCCATTCGAATTTGGTATTCAGTCAACATGCTTCCGCATCTGCCGATTACGATGTCGAGCGGATGCGGTTGCTACTACAAGCCTCATCCCTTCATCTTTTCACGTCCAATCAAGGGTTGATTGATATCGACAGTGCCGTTCAGTTAGCATGCGCGGCACAGCTTCGAAGGGCAACGCTCGTATATGATGAAGGGTTTAATCCAGATGGTAAGAGGCTACCCGGTGATAGTATCGTAACTCCAACACAACTTGCTGCCGCTAAACGGCAACTTCGAACATTGAAGGAGAAAGAGCGTGTTTTACTACTGCTTGAACTCGGCATCCATTATTTGATTCGAACCGGCAGTGCAAAGGATGATATGGATAGCGCCTATCGTTATTTGTCAAAAGCAAAATCTGATGCAGTCGAGATTGATCAACGACTCGCTGAAGAGGCCTCCATTATTCTTGCGAGATACTACATAAAAAACAATGAACCCGAGCGTGGTAAGAACGAACTCTTGACGGTGCTTTCAAGACGACTACAGGAAAAGAATCCAAGGGCAATTGCACAAATAGAGGAAGGGCTTGGAACCTTCTTGCCGTATGAAGATGCAGACAAGGAAATGTATTTGCGCAGAGCACTTCACAGTTACGAACGACTCCATGACAAGATAAAACAGATTGATATATGGAATCGGATCGTAGACGTACACTTTCGTCAATCAAAGATTGACAGTGTGAAGATTGAACTACTGCATACGTTGGACATGCAAGACTCCGTTGGTTTCAAACATACGCATTACACGCACAATGTTATGTCATGGGTAGAATTTGTTATGAGTAATCCGTACAAAGGTCTTTTCCATGCAACGCAGGCCGTAAAAATCATGGAGTCTACTCGTGATACAACGTTTGCTCCATTTTTTTACCTGAGGCTTGGTAGCGCGTATCAAAGTTTGGGTCACCACGAAGAGGCGTTGCTTTGGCTAGAGCGATCCATCACAAAGAATTTTAGAAAAAATAGCAGATTGTTATGGTATAAGAGCTTCTTCGTAGTTGTACAGGTGTTGGCAGATCTAAAGAGGTATGAGGAAGGGTTGAAGGTGGTCAAGGAGATTATAGATGAATATCCCCCTGACAATGAGTTTGATAAAATGAGTGTGGCGTATATCACCGGCCTTTGTTATGAGGGTCTGCGTCAGGATGATAAAGCAGAAAATTCCTATAGGGAAATGGTTCATTGGGCAGAGCAATTGCACGATAAGCAAATGGTGAAGGACAAAGCACATGCTTTTGCCTTGTTCTCATTTTTCCTGGCTGATCACAGTAAACATCAGGAAGCAAAGACGTACGTTGCCAAGGCGAGAGCGATGTTAACCCCAGGTGGTCTGGTTGGAACCCGTCTTCAAATTTACCAGGCAGAATTCAAAATAGACTCGGCCTCTGGAAATCATTTGGCCGCTATACGAGATTACAAGCAATTTACAGCACTCAAAGACTCGTTGTTTAATGTGAACCGAACCAAACAAATTGAGGAGCTGAAGATTCAGTACGAAACAGAACGACAACAAAAAGACCTTGATCTGCTCAGTCAGAAAAGCGAGTTCCAGCAAAGTCAACTTCAAAACGAGCGACTGACTAAAAACATAACTTTTGGAGGTTCCGCCTTACTGGTCATTTTACTTGTATTGTTGTATCACCGATACAGAGTCAATCAACAAAAGGAGAAAGAAATCTATAAGAAAAATCAGGCATTGCAGAAACTCGTAGAGGAAAAAGAATGGCTTTTGAAGGAGATCCACCATCGCGTCAAAAACAACTTGCAAGTAGTTGTCAGTCTGTTAAGCACACAATCCTCCTATCTTGACAATGAACCTGCACAGATAGCGATTCGCAATAGCCAGCATCGCATGCATGCCATGTCACTTATTCATCAGCAGCTCTACCAATCCGACAACGTGGCAACTATTAAGATGTCAGGATACATTCACGAACTGGTGAATTATTTAAAAGAGAGTTTGCACACAGGGGACAAAATTGACTTTGAAGAAAATGTGAATGACATAGAGCTTGATGTTTCGCAAGCAGTCCCGGTTGGGCTGATTCTGAATGAGGCCATTACCAACTCCATCAAGTATGCGTTTGCTAATCGTGAGAAAGGGATTATCTGTGTGACCATGAAACGCCAGGATTCCAAATTTGATGTCATTTTGAAAATTCGCGACAACGGAAGCGGATTCCCCGCTGAATTTGACATACAGGAGATCACTTCATTTGGGCTGAGTCTTATCAAAGGTTTGACCAAACAGCTTGGTGGGCAATTTCATTTTTCTAGCGATAAGGGGGTGGTTCTGGTCATCGAGTTTACGGACGAAAACTCTGCTAAGACGAAGGGGATGCTATTTAAAGCTTAGCTGTACTAGTGCCGATCAGCCATTCGAATCTCTAAAAGTTGTTGTACAAATCATCGGTTTGCTGATTTTGTACTTTTTGACTTTTAGATTTAGGTTTTGCACCCTCGATGCTGTTCCATGACGATTCTCTCTTCAATTCGAACCGGACTGGTCAATCCATATGTATGGATCAATCTTTTAATTCTGCTTCTTCTCGTTGGTTGTAAGAAACAGAAAGACAGCGCGAATGCAGAGGTCTACGATTCATCTATTTTTTTGTTAAAAGACACTTTGTTAGTTAAGGAACATATACAGGATGCGTTGCACCATATTCGGAAGCTCGGTGAAGAAACGACAGACATGGATAGCGCAGCGCTGGCTCTATCCTACGCGGACACCCTCAGTACTAGAATCAAGTATGCGAGAGGTAGCGCAGAGGTTTTGTTGGCGCGTGCAGAATTAGCTAGAGAACTCCGTCAAAATGACGTGAGCAAACGTGCTGTAGAAGAGGCAAGGCAGATCGGTGAAAAGGAACAAGACTTCGTAGTATTAGGAAAATGTGCACTCCATGATGCATTGATGCTGTCGGCTTATAGTACTCCAGAAGAGCTTGACAAAAAGATCAAGATCAATTTAAATGCACTGGAGTATTTTGAAAAATCAGGCGCTAAACATCAACAAGCCGATATCCTTAAAGATCTCGGAGACCTTTATCAGATTCAATATAAATACGATGTTGCTTTAGCTACACTCCAACGCAGTGTTCGTCTTTATGAAGAAATTGGATACCCTCGTACGCATAGTGTGTATGAGCTGTTGGGAGCGGTCTCGGCCATGCTTAATGACTACGAGGGTGCCCTTCAATATGGACTGAAAGCTGTGAGCGTAGCGGAATCGCTGCAAGACACGTCCTTTCAAATGTGCTCCATCTATAATCGTCTTGCCATAACCTATGGGAGACTTAACCAATGGGACAAAGCAACCGATGCTTTCAACAAATCGCTCGCTGTCGCCATGCACTACCGCGATAACGGATCAGTTTATATTTTAGTAAGGAACCTTTGCAACGCGTTCATTCGAAACAATCGACCACAGGAGGGAATCGCGATGTTAAACGAAACGGCTTCACAGCTTCCACCAGAGTCAGACTTATCCAAAATATTTCTTGCATCAGGTCATTTAATGTTGCGTACGAAGCTGAAGGATTATACGGGAGCGCGCAAGGCTGCCTTTCGGATACTTGAGTTTCAACAAGACGACTGGCAAACTAAGATGGCCTGGCCTGGAGCTTATCTTGCACTGGCGCGCTACTTTCTGGAGACAAAAGAGTTTGCACAGGCGGATCATTTCCTGTCACGCGCTTTAGAGATCGGAAAAAACGTAAAGGAGACGGAGTATCTCAGAAATATACATCAGCTGGGTTTTAAGATAGACTCCGCGCAAGGAAAGTACATTGCCGCCATCGAACACTTCCGGATGTATAAGACGCTTGGAGATAGCCTACTCAGTGAGTCCAAGAACAAAACTATAAGTCGTCTTCAGGTTGAATTTGAAACCGAGAAGAAAAATCGCGACATCGAGTTGAAAGAAAAGAATATCGACTTACTCACCAAACAAGGACTATTACGTGATGCCGAGTTGATGCAATCCAATCTGATACGTAACGCAACCCTTGTCGGTGGTGGTGTACTCTTACTGTTGATCGGATTATTATATCGAAACCATAAAGCGCGTCTGGGTTATACGAAAGATGTAGAGTCAAAAAATGTGCAGTTACGCGAACTCATCGATGAGCGCGAATGGTTGCTCAAGGAAATCCACCACCGCGTAAAGAATAACCTACAAATCATCATGAGTCTGCTGAATACCCAATCAGCTTATGTAGATAATCCAAACGCTCTGGAGGCAATCCGTAACAGCCAGCATAGAATGTTTGCCATGTCACTCATTCACCAGAAGTTATATCAAGCCGAAAATATTAGCTCTGTCAACATGCCTTCCTACATTATGGATTTCATTCAGTACCTGCAATCGAGCATGGGGACCGTAGCTGAAAAAGTAAGGTTCAAGCATACCATTGACAACATAGAGCTGACCGTTGCCCAGTCTGTACCGATTGGGCTTATTCTCAATGAAGCGGTAACAAACTGTATGAAGTATGCTTTTCCTGACCAACGATCCAGGGGAAATGTTGAAGTGGAAATGATTCAAAGGGCAGAGCGGGTATGTCTGACAATCCGTGATGACGGAGTGGGTTTACCTGACACCTTTGATATACGTGCCACGACCTCACTGGGTATGAGTTTAATCAAAGGACTTAGTAAACAACTTGAGGCAGATCTCTCCATCGTTGGCGATACAGGAACTACCATCAGTTTAAGCTTTATTAAGACCCAAACGGTAACAGAAATACACGGAATTGAGCAAACCGTATTAAATTGAACATAGCAGAAAATCATGAAGAATAAGATAGTTGTTGTTGAGGACGAGTTCATCGTAGCTAACGATCTGGCGCTCATCTTGCGCAGAGCGGGTTATGAGGTATGCGGCATTGGGGATTCGTATGATGAAGCCTTGGCGATCATTGAGAAGCACAAGCCAGACATCGTGCTATTGGATATTCATCTTAAGGGCAAACTTACTGGCATTGATCTGGCGCGCAAACTTCGTGAGTACAACATTGCATTCGTTTACTTGTCTGCTAATTCCAATCAACGTGTGTTGGAGGAAGCAAAGGCTACCCAGCCTTACGGTTTTATGGTTAAGCCATTTCGTGAGAAGGATGTTCTCATTACTCTTGACATCGCAAGGTATCGGCATGAATCGACCGCAGAGTTTGCTGTTGAGAAAGATAGTATTCTTAGAAAACATCTGACCAGGTTAATCAATGCTAACAATGGTTGGGAACAAACATTGCTCACGTTGAGTAATGTAATGCAGCAGGTAATACCTTTTGATTACCTCGGTGTTGGCTTTAAGTCAACGGGGCAAAAGACATACAATGGTTTAGGTTTCCTCAGAATTGGATTTGATGAGTATCAAATCATTGGCCAGGAAGAGATCATGCTTATCACCGGGCACACGTTGGATGATCTTGTCCAGTTTCAAGTTAACACCAAGCGTGATGTTCACCCCATCATATACACGGAGGAGGAATTTAATGAAGCGCGCAATGCTCCAACCATGAAGCGATTGATTGCAAATACATTCCGGATGGAATCGCACATGGTATTTCCCCTTCACCTGAAGAATGGTAGTGTATTTCATTTCTTCTTTTTCAGCCGCTCTAAAAATGCATATCTGCCGGAACATCTTTCGCTTGCCTTTCGACATCAGAACTATCTGTCACAGGCCATAGAAGCGATGCTTGCTGTCGAACCGAACGCACCTTCGAAGAAAGAAAACCCAGCCTCGACAATCGCTCCCATACGCTTCGATCATATTGTGGGTAAGAATCACTTGGTCTTAAATGTGATGGATCTGATCTCCAAGGTAAGCCAAACGGAAACTTCGGTACTTATCATTGGCGAGACGGGTACTGGTAAGGAGCTGGTAGCGCGGGCCATTCATCAATCATCCCTTCGTGGCGACAAACCATGGGTTGCCGTTAACTGCGGAGCTTTACCAGCGTCACTCATTGAGTCGGAGTTATTTGGACATGAGCGAGGTGCGTTTTCTGGAGCTGTCGAGCGTAAGATTGGAAAGTTCGAACTTGCTGATGGAGGAACAATTTTTTTAGATGAGATTGGAGAGATGCAACTCGATCTTCAAGTTAAACTACTAAGGGTACTTCAGGAAAAAGAGATCGAACGGGTTGGTGGCAAAGAAACGATTAAGGTTAACGTACGTATTGTTGCTGCCACAAACAAGAACCTTGAGAAGGAAGTGGGAGAAGGAAGGTTTCGCTTGGATCTCTACTATCGGCTGAATGTCTTCCCTATCGAGTTGCCAGCCTTACGCGAAAGAAAGGACGATATACGACTACTGGCTAACCATTTTGTATATACGGCCGGAAAGAAATTGGGGAAAGGTCACGTGGTAATTTCTGACAAGATGATGAGCGGCTTGGAGGCCTATAGCTGGCCTGGTAATATTCGTGAGCTTGAAAATACAATTACCCATGCGATGATTCTTCATCGCGAAGGAGAATTACAGCTTACACGTGAGCTTACAACATTGTTAGAGCCAAGTGGAACGACACAGACTGAAAAGGATTATATCATAGCGGCCTTGAAAAAATCAAGTGGAAGAATTCGCGGTGAAGATGGAGCTGCGGCAAGTCTTAACATTAAGCCCACCACATTAGAATCGCGCATGTCCAAGTTGGGAATCAAAAAGGAAGACTTTCAATAATCCGGAACAAACCGTAATTCATGCAACCGTAAAAGCAGTTTTGGCATTTCGTGCAGGCTGAGGATCGAGGTTATTTGTATAAAAAAAATATGAATACACTATCGCATCGCACGGAGCGCTCTATGTTTGGCAGGGTGCTTGGCATATCACTGGGGCTTATTTGCCTTTTCCTGTCGCAGGAAGTATCAGCACAGAAGAAAAAGACGACATCAAGTGACCTTGAAAGAAACAAGGAGCTCGTGCGCTCATTTTTTCGTGCTACCGAGAGCGGAGACTTCGGGGACAACTTCGATAAGATTGTTGCTGAAGACTATAAAGATCATCTGCGCGGTCAGGAACCTGGCCGTGACAATCTGAAGGCATACCTTAAGGGAGTTCGTAACGGCTTCCCCGATATGAAGTGGCCGATCTATTACATCATTGCCGAGGGTGATCTGGTGGTAGTCTTCAATAGTTTTGAAGCAACTCACGCGAATGACTTTGGTCCCTGGAAAGCAACCGGAAAGCGAGTAAAGATGGATGCTTTCCAATTGTATCGAATCGTTGATGGAAAACTGGCGGAGCATTGGGAAATACCAGATTTGGTAACGCTGCAAAAGCAGTTAGAGAGTAAATAGAAATAGTGAGGGGTTCTGGTTGTTTGGAGTTGGGCCATCCTGGCGGGATGGCCCGCTCTTATGAAAATTGTCTGCTTATCCCGAGTTTCTTCATTCGTGAACTCAATGTCGTGGAGCGAAGTCCCAAAAGTTCAGCGGCACCGCCAGGACCTGATACTTTTCCGTTGGTATATTTCAGCATGGCAAGGAGATACTCCTTTTCAAATTCCATCCATGTTTTCACTATAAATTCATTGCCATGTTTTCGTTCCTTCACGGGAACAGGAAGGGTAATGTCCTTTAGTACTCGTCCAGTATTTAACAGCACACTGCGCTCAATGATATGTTCCAGTTCACGAACATTTCCAGGCCACGAATAAGAAATGAGTGATTGCAAAGCCGAGTGGGATATGTTTGTGATGTTCTTTCCTTCTCTTCGTGCAAAACGAGCTGTGAAATGTGATGCAAGGGCAGGTATGTCATCAGTTCGCTCTCGCAAGGGAGGTATTGTCAGCGGAAATACATTTAGTCGATAGTATAGGTCACTGCGAAATTTGCCAGCGTGTACCTCACGTTCTAGGTTTCGGTTAGTCGCAGATATGATCCGAACATCCACTTTAATCACACTCTTTCCTCCAATACGTTCGATTTCCTTTTCTTGGAGTGCACGCAACAATTTCACCTGAAGGTCTAACGGCATTTCACCGATTTCATCCAGAAAAAGTGTTCCATGATTTGCCAACTCAAATTTTCCAAGTCGCCTTTCTACCGCACCGGTGAATGATCCCTTTTCATGCCCAAAAAGTTCTGACTCAATAAGGTTAGCTGGTAAGGCAGCACAATTGACCTTCACCAGCAATTTATCTTTTCGAGAGGATTGATTGTGAATGGCACGTGCAACAAGCTCTTTACCGGTGCCCGTTTCACCCAAAATCAAAACCGTACTGTCCGTTGATGCAACACGATCTATTAATTGATGAATTTTTGCAATGGGTTCACTGTTGCCAATGATATCTGACGAATATATCCCAGCACCAATTTCTTCTTGTAGGTAGTTGTTTTCGGACTCCAATTGTTGGCGGTAGGAATTGATTTCAATGAGTTGCTGTTCGACACGTTCTTGTGCCAAAATATTAGCTACACCAACCGACAAATAGCTCGTAATGCTTTCCACAAGTTTCAATTGCGTTGGGGTAAGTGATCCTTTACGTTCCAATAGCAGGTACAGGCAACCTATTTTTTGATCTGCTACGGTAAGTGGTAGAACGATCATCTCACGAGTTTGAGCGGTATAAAAAAATTTGACATAACCTGGAGCATTATCTCTTTTGATAAGGTCATCCATGTCCAGAACAAGTGTCTGGTTATTCAATAAACATTCATCGTATATACCATCATCCACCGGATATTTTCCCTGTACGGTACGCTGATAGTCAGGCTGTGCTTGTGTTTTGTCTAGCGTAGAGTAGATTACCGCTGAATGAGTCACGCGATCAGGATTAAGCAAGGCTATTACAATCTCCTGGAACATGAACATCTGTTGAAGATCTTTTTTAATGATGCGCAGTAAATCTTCTTTTGTTTTGCTGGAATTAATCGCATTGCTAATCGAAAGGAGAATTGCATTTTCTTTCTCTCGTTCTTCAATCCTTTGATAACTCAGTAGGTTGGCAATGGCTGCTTGCAGTTGTGATGCCACCACGCGCAGAATATGGTGATGACGTTCAACGAAGACATCCTTTTGTTCCAGCTGCAAATAAAATACTCCAAACGCAACACCATTATCCGTGAGCCTCATTCCGATTAATTCTTTAACTCCGGTCTGGTCAATGAAGTTGATATAATAGGGAGCGGCTTTTTTCCGCAGTTGCGTCTTTACATCAAAGACAACTGGGTCGTCCGAGTGAAGAACTTTCTCGAATACCCCATCGGGAAAGGGATAGCGTCTTGTGCTGGCGTCTTCGTAGTCAGGATGCGTGAGACGGTTAGTGTCCACATCAAGCAAATAGGGAGACTGCGTTTTTCTATCATCATGAATTACATTGATGACAGCATCGTTAAATGGAAGAACTGTTTTTAGCTTACTGTGGATGACCTGAAGCAGGTCTTTTTTGTTTCTGATCGTAGCAATGTCTTGACTCAATGACAAGAGTAGTGCAAGAGTCTCGGGGTCAATTTTTTTAAGCATGCGCTCCATAAAACAAATTTAAGCATTCGGAGTCATACTCGTAATTTTACGATATATCGTAAGTTAAAAATAGCCAAAAATGATGTAACTATTTAAATATCAACTATATATAAACGTGGCATTGTATTGGTAAAAGTGAGATAGAAAATCGAATAAAACACTTTACCTATATGACAACACACAATACTAATCCAAAAAATGGTGCAACGGCTCCATTGAGTGTACGTCCCCTGAGCCTGCTTACTACTGAGCATGGAGAGCAACCCGGTATTCCTCACCGCCATCAAAGTTTTGAAATTATCTGGGTTACATCCGGCACGGGTCGTTTGTCGATTGATTTGAATAAAGTTGATCTTACTTCTGGCACAGCCTACTTTATCTCTCCTGGACAAATGCACAGCATCGATCTGATGGGTAATGCTCAAGGCTATGTAGTAAGTTTTACGAGCGAGTTTATCAGTCATCAGGACGCAAGTCTACATTTTATCTATGAAAATGGTCTCATGGAAGTGGGGTCACATCCTGCCGTAATTACGATCCCACAGGATACCGAATCGTTCATGCGCGAGACGATAGATCGAATGCTTCGCGAAGTGGAAAACGTCTACTTGATGCGCAGAGAGGTTCTGTTGAATCTGCTCAAACTCTTCTTATTGGATTTATCACGCCAGATGGAAAAGAAGGAGCCTGTCAAGTTGGTGAACTCTCGAAACCTTGATCTTGTTAAACGCTTCCTGATTTTGTTGGACCAAAATTACCTTCAACGCAAGCCGGTACTTTTTTATGCTGATGAATTGCATGTAACTCCCAACTATCTCAACGAGATCGTTAAGCGAGTTTCAGGCTTTCCTGCCAGTCATCATATTCAGCAACGTGTTATTCTGGAAGCAAAACGTCAGGCCGCGTTTGCGTTGAGTTCAATGAAGGAGGTTGCGATCAACTTAGGATTCGATGACTTTGCGCACTTCAGTCGGTTTTTTAAGAAGAATGCAGGGATGAACTTCACAGAGTTTAAAAGAGAAATACAGGGGATTGCGATATCACCAGCAACAACGTGACTTTGTCCAAGCGAATCCTGAATGTGATCATCGCTGAGGCTAAGACAACACGTGACCTTTGATCTAACTACACGAACGAATTATAAAATATGAAAGCTATGAAATCCATTTCATCGAAAACTATTCTACTCATTCATGGTGCGTTTGTAACCAACAAAACCTGGGAGGAATGGGTGCCCTATTTTGAAAACAAAGGATACCGTGTCATCTCGCCAGCTTGGCCTTACAAAGATGCTTCAGTAGCCGTGCTCAAAGGTCGCCAGCCTGATGAACGTATTGCTTCAACAACATTACCTCAACTTGTCGATCATTATTCCAAGATCATCGCGGCATTGCCTGAGAGGCCAATTGTGATCGGACATTCTCTGGGGGGATTGCTAGTACAGTTATTACTACAAAAAAATCTCGTTGAAGCTGGAGTCGCAATTCATTCTGTGCCACCGCAAGGCATTACAACTTTTGCGTTCTCCTTCTTCCGCTCGACATTCAAGCCATTGGGGTTCTTTACGTCAACAAAAAAATCCCATCTGATGAGCTTATCCGAATGGAAATATGCCTTCACCAACGGGATGAGCGAAGAAGAACAGAAAGCAACCTACGAGTCCTATGCAGTACCTGAATCAAAGCTCGTAATTCGTGCCGGTCTGACCTCCGCAGCAAAGGTTGACTTTAAAAAACCTCATGCACCACTCTTGTTCATTTCTGGAAGTGAGGACCATATCATGCCAGCGTCATTGAATATGTCCAATTTCGAAGCATATGAGGATGAAGCGTCAGTTACGAACTACAAAGAATTTTACGGAAGAAATCATTTCGTACTTGGCTTGCCTACATGGAGAGAAGAAGCCGACTATATACTAAACTGGATTGATAAGAACTAAGCGATCAATAAAAAACGAATTAGTTGTCAGCTAAATGAGTCGTAACATTAAAAAAGAATATTCCAATGGTGAAGTTACTGTGATATGGCAGCCACGTAAGTGCGTTCATTCTGCGAATTGCATTCGAAACCTTGCGCAAGTATTTCGGCCGCTTGAACAACCTTGGGTGAGATTAGAATTTGGGAGTACCAAAGAGATAAGCGATACAGTAGATCAATGTCCTTCGGGAGCGCTGTCATTGGTACGTTAAAATCTTTACCAGGTAAATAATGTAATTCAATTATGACAATTGATTTCTCAGGTGAGAAGGAAATCCACATCGATGCAGAGCAATCGATACTCGAAGCATCGCTTCGTGCAGGAATTCCTCATTTCCATGCATGCGGAGGGCAGGCCAAATGCTCTACTTGCCGTGTGATGGTGTTAGAGGGAGCGCAGAACCTGAGTACACCCAATCAAATCGAAGTTAAGTTACGTGATGAAGTCAAGTTGCCCTGCAGTGTACGACTGGCTTGTCAAACGAAAGTAATTTCAGGAAACGTCCGAGTTGAACGACTTGTACGCGACCAAGAGCAAGTAGAGGAAATTGTCGAGCTTGATGAAGATGTTCCTGGTGCTGTCCTCATCAAGCCTATCGGTGAGGAGAAGGAATTGGTAATGCTTTTTATAGATATCCGAAACTTCACCATCTTCGTTGAGACCTATCTGCCCTTTGATGTCATTTATATTGTCCGAAAATTGCTAACGTTGTTCGCACAAGCCGTTACTAAGTTTGGCGGAGAGATAATTGAAACTGCCGGTGATGAGCTGTTCGTTGTATTTAATGATGATGATTTGTTGGAACCTGCAGAGTCGGCAATAGCTGCCGGGCATACCATACTTGAAATGCTGGATGAATTCAATATCAAGTATGGCCAACTTTATAAGACTCCATTTGAAGTGGGTATTGGAGTTCATGCCGATAAAGTCATTGTTGGAAATATTGTCCTACCTGGAATCTCCAAAAAAAGCGTGATGGGATTGGGCGTAAATGCTACAGCACGACTTCAGGGTATTACCAAGGTGTTAAACAATTCGTTTATCGTTTCTGACGAAGTGATGGAGCAACTGACGATCCGCCCCAAGACGGAAAGTCATTCCGTTTTTCTTAAGGGTATTTCTCGCCCCTATAAGGTTCATTTTCTGGGGAAGCCATACAGTTCTGTTACAATCAATTGACTATTTTCGAATTGCGTAGGCATTAGCTAACGCATATCTAAATCACTCCAGCGAGGTTGATAACCTGCTTGTCAGGAAGTGTTAAACTACAAAACGCTATTTGATTCTCCAGATCCAATACCAAAGCGTATGTGGTTGTATTAACAGATTGCCATGAAACGATGTATAATCCAGAACGGACCTTTACCGTGGATGCATGGCTTGAGTTGTCATCAGTAACTCCGGCTACCGTTGATCTGTAGTCAATCGTTCCGTCTGCGCATACTTTGATGCCGATGATTCCGGTGTCAAATTTAGCGACATAGATTGTGTCTTCGATTTTCGGGTTAGCAACCACTGAAGCGCGATTCATTTCTAAGGTTTCCATTTGTCTTACTTGAAAGCTCTAAGATCGAAACGGTTCTGCCCGAAGACGATGGACAAATTCATTATAGCATTGTCAAATGACTGGTTTTGTTCTAGTGAATTTATTCAATTTATATAATTCATTCGATGATTCAGGCAAAGAAAATGGAGGATGGCTGCAATAGCTTTGTCATAAGATAATCTATGATTATGAAAGGATCAAGCAAACTCATCAAGCAAGTCAAATCGTGTGTCAAAGCATTTTATAAATGCAGACAAGGTGAGGCGAACAAATATCATAACATCGATCATACCATATCGGTTGTTAAAGTCGCTAAAAAGATAGCGCGTCAGGTGAAGCTGAAAGAACAAGACCGAGCCATACTACTCATCGCTGCCTGGTTTCACGATATTGGTTACTTGACAAATTCGAAAGAGGCACATCACATTAGTGCCCGAAAGGCGATCGCCTTTCTAACTTTTATTGACGCAGATTCTGCAATCATAGAGGGCGTGGACAAAGCAATTCTAGCGGCAGCTGTACCTCAGCATCCAACTACATTAGTAGAACAGATTCTCTGCGATGCTGACTTATATACCTATTTGGGGTCGAAGGACTTTCGCAAACAGACCGAAAAACTCCGGCTTGAAACAGAAGAGTTAACAGGTAACAAGATCAGTAAGAAAACGTGGCATCGCAATGAACTTGAATTCATGGAAGGGCATTACTTTTTCACCACCTATGCACATAGCAAACGTGGAAAAATAAAAGAAGAGAATTTGAAATGGCTTAAGCAGGTGACACAAGAAGAAAACATAGCTGCTTAGTTCCCTCATCAAAAACAATCAAACTTAACCAAATGAACAAAATGAAATACATTCTTGGTCTAGTACTCGTCTTATACTGTTTCTCGGCCAAGTCGCAATCCTTCCAACAGGAGATACAATTGGTTGAGAATATGTATTCACTTCAAAAGAGAAAGCTTGTTGAACAGGCCATGCAATTGCAGTCCAATGACATCACAACATTTTGGATGTTGTATGATAAATATGAAAAGGAACGCAGTGCGCTCGGACTGGAGCGACTTGCTATCATTCGAGACTATGCTATAAGCTATTCGCAGCTAAATGAAAAGAGTGCAGATAATATCGCACAGCGTTGCTTTAAAAATGATCTGGCAGTGCAAAAACTTCATCAACGCTACTACACCATATTAAAAAAGAAAGTCTCTGCTATTAAGGCAGCGCAATTCATGCAAATGGAAACTTACTTGCAAAACATTGTCAGACTACAGACGCAAAGCCAGATTCCGTTTATAGGTGAAATGGTTCCGATGGTGGAAGCATCACCGTTGATGCCTATTGATAATCATTAGTCTAAAACTCTATAACTATGAAGAAAATACTTGTACCTATTGACTTTGAGGAGCCGAGCAATTGGGCGATGGAGGTTGGAGTAGACATTGCCAGCCGTGCAAATGCTGAACTAGTCCTCTTGCATATTGTTGAAGAACCCATCAAGCAATCGTTTAGTACCGCTGGAGAGTGGGAACTCTCGCAGGATTGGGAAGAGCGTTTGTTTACTCTACATCTGATTCGAAAAGCACAGTCCGAACTGAAGAAACTTCAGGCTGAGCTAAGTGCAAAGTCGAGCATCGTCTCCACGGAACTCCGCTTCGGAAATGCCTTTCATGGGATAAGTACAATAATTGCAGAACATGAAGTTGATTTAGTGGTGATGGGCACTTATGGACACTCACGTTTTCACAACTTTTTTATTGGGTCGAATACCGAGAAGGTGATTAGACATTCGAAATCTCCGGTGCTCACGGTTCATGAAAAGCCGCGAGGACATGAATTCCGCAATATTGTCTATGCTACTTCCATTGATCAAAGTGATTTAGGCTTTTCCAAAGTACTCCAGGTTGCTCAGGAGTTATATAAATCCACCATTCATCTGGTACGCGTCAACACACCGTCTAACTTCCTTCCCGATAGACAGATTAAAACAGCGATGCAAGCGTTTGCTGAGAAACTAAAGTTGTCCAATTACACATTGAATAGTTTCAGTGATACTACTGAAGAAGAAGGAATTTTGCATTTTGCAGACCAGGTAAACGCGGACTTGATCGGACTGGCAACTCATAGCCAGCACAATTTCGTACGGGTACTTACAGGAAAAATATCCGATGACCTGAACAATCACTCTTCGCGCCCTGTTCTAACTTATTTAACCAGATAAAAAGCATGAAAAGATTTGTTGGTATTGTAATCCTAAGCCTTGTGCTGACAACATCCGTCTTTGGACAGGAGAGCGAAATTCCGCTTCCAGTACTCAAGGAATTCAAAGATTCAAATCCAACAGCATCAAAGGTTAAATGGGAGAAGAAGAAGGAAAGTTTCAAAGTTGAATTTAAAGTTGACGAAGTCAAGCATCATCTTTGGTACAATCAGAACGGTAAGGTGATCAAGCATCGTTATGAAATCGATAAAAAGCTGTTGCCTGCGGCAGTGATTCAGACATTAAATAAGGATTTTAGTGGTTTTACAGTACATGATACCGACAAGATTGTTGAAGGCACGGAAGAGTGGTATCGCATTGAGATAAAGAATAGCACCGAGAAGAAAGTAATTGAGTTGAATGCACAGGGAAAACTTGTGATGAAAGAGTAATTAAATCATTAGTAGCCTTAATAATCCATGCTTGATATTGTTATAGAAGCTCGAAGTGCATCCATTGCTCCTGGCATGGACGTGCGCAGAATATTACCATTTCGGCAAAAGCGCATGGTTGGACCTTTCATCTTCATGGATCATGGTGGGCCTGTCAAAATAGATCCTTCGTCACGACAAAATTTAGATGTATTGCCACATCCTCACATTGGATTGTCAACGGTGAGTTATTTGTTTGGAGGAAAAGTAACGCATCGTGATAGCCTGGGAGTTGAACAAGTGATCGAACCTGGTGAAGTGAATTGGATGACGGCAGGAAAAGGTATCGCTCACTCTGAACGCTTTGAAGATCCAAATGTACTTGCGGCTGGTGGTTTCGAGATGATCCAAACATGGGTTGCGTTACCGGAGAGACACGAAGAATCGGACCCAACCTTTGTTAACTATAAGAAAGATCAACTTCAGGTATTTACGGATAAAGGAGTCTGGATGCGATTGATAGCCGGGAATGCCTATGGTTTGAACAGTACTGTTAAGACACACTCGCCACTTTTCTATATCCACGTATTTTTGGATAAGGATGCTAAAATAAACCTGCCGAAGGAATACAGTGAACGTGCTGTGTATGTGGTGCATGGGTCGATTGAGTTTTCAGGTCGCCAGTATGGCGTTGGTCAAATGCTTGTCTTCATAAAAGATAGCGAACCATCTATTCGAGCAATAGAATCCACTACGCTTATGCTACTTGGAGGTGAACCGCTTGGTGAGCGTTTTATCTGGTGGAATTTTGTCTCTTCACGCAAAGAGCGAATCGATCAAGCGAAAGCAGACTGGAAAGAAGGCAGAATTGTATTGCCTCCAACGGATAATCACGAATTTATTCCATTGCCTGAAGAACGATTTAACTCACGTCCATCTGGAAGTCCTTCACCTCCAGCTTTCTCTTAGATACTCGCAAAAATATGGAAAGTTATATCGCACCAGCATTAACACGTATTGGTCATGTGCACCTTAAAGTTTCTAACATTCAAAGCTCGCTGGATTTCTATTGTGGTGTCCTTGGCTTTCAATTGACCACGACCTACCGTGATCAAGCGGCATTTATTTCTGCAGGCGGATACCATCACCACATCGGACTAAATACGTGGTTTAGTAAAGACGCTCCTCCAGCGAATAAATACAATACGGGATTATTTCATACTGCAATACTGTATCCAACCAGAAAAGATCTTGCCGTAGTATATAAACGAGTACTTGATGCAGGTCACATGCTTACAGGTGCATCTGATCATGGTGTTTCGGAAGCATTATACTTGAACGATCCTGATGATAATGGCGTTGAGTTGTGCTGGGATCGTCCGCAAGATTTATGGCCAAAACATTCTGATGGTTCTCTTCAGATGTACACAAGAACACTGGATCTAACAAATCTCCTTTCGGAGCTTTCTTGAGACGTTATGATATTATCAGGGAACTTTAGCAACAATAAGGAATCAAATACATGGAAATAGGTATAGATAGTTTTGCATCTGCGATGTATGGTAGCAATTCACTTCAAGGTGTTGACGCGATGGAACAACTGTTAGACAGAATTGCATTCGCAGATGAAGTTGGCTTGGATGTGTTCGGCATTGGAGAGCATCATAGGAAAGAATTTTTAGATTCAGCTACTGCGGTTATTCTTGCGGCTGCAGCGTCAAGGACAAAGCGAATTCGACTGACCAGTGCTGTGACTGTACTTAGTGTGGCAGATCCTGTCCGCGTGTATCAACAATTTGCCACGTTGGATTTGGTTTCTAAAGGTCGTGCAGAAATGGTGGTTGGAAGAGGCTCTTCAGTAGAAGCCTATCCTCTTTTTGGTTTTAGCCTTAACGACTATGATGCCTTATTCAAAGAGAAGCTTGACCTGTTACTAAAGGTGAGAGACCAGGAATTTGTTACTTGGTCTGGCAAGTTCAGACCAGCCATGGATAATCTTCCTGTTTATCCAAGGCCACTACAAGAGAAGCTTCCTGTTTGGTTAGGGGTTGGAGGAACACCGGCTTCTTTTGCTCGTGCAGGTTCACTTGGACTTCCATTGATGGTGGCAGTAATTGGTGGAGAGACACATCGCTTCCGTCCACTAATTGATATGTACAGGGAAGCAGGTGACAAAGCAGGATTTAAACCCGAGCAATTGAAAGTTGGGTTGCATTCACCTGGATATGTTGCTGAGACAAATGAACAGGCAATTTCCGAATACTATCCTGGTTACGCTGAACTATGGACGAAGCTAGGCAAGGAGCGTGGTTGGCCACCGGTAACAAAAGGACAATTCAATACGCTTGTGGCACCTAGAGGAGTTCTTGTATTAGGCGGGCCACAGCAAGTTGCAGATAAGTTGCTTCGGCATAGTGAAGCATTGGGAGGCGTAGACCGTTTCACGTTTCAAATGGACAACGCTGGGTTGACACATGAGCAGTTAATGAAGTCAATTGAGTTGATTGGAAAAGAAGTCACTCCACGAGTCAAAGGAAATTCTTAATTGATGATTAGACGTCAACCTGTACTGGTGTGTCATCATGTATTCTGATTTCATGAAAGTATTTCATGAAATCGACTAAATCGGCCGGTACAAAACCTGGAATATCTGGGATTGTGTTATTTATGACAGCCTTTCGTAAACCATTCTCACCATGAAATCTTCTTAATTGAGGGAAGGTATCCAAATAAAAATCGGGTAGGTCATGACCATAATTTAGTAAATACCAGTTTGGCAAATTTATCGATAGCCCATTTTGATATTTGGCAACGAAGATGGTATTGTCGTTTATATCGTCAAATTTTGATTTTATACGAGCTAGCACTACATCAGTGATCTGCTGAACTTTATCTGATGTCAGGGATTTAAAATCTAAGTACGTGTATGAAGAATCTAATCCGAAGTCTTCTGTTGTCAATATTTTTTCTCGCCACAAAAGGAATCCCATCAGTGCCGGATCGAAAATATAACTTTCAATGCTATATCGTTTCCCTTCACCTAAGACACGAACGTTCCTCGTTGAAGAGTTTTTTTTATCCCAGTCGATAATCCCAAAAATTGATTTATTGCCAAACCCATTAAGCTCTTTGACGATTGAGATTACTTGATCGCAATTGCCGCGTCCACTAACGCCTGATGATATGAAATTCAGAGACACACCGTTGGGGAGCATGGTTCGAAGAATCTGATATAGGGTATCATAATACTCAGCGTCATATTTTGACTCCACGAAAATCTGACGCCTATTTTCATAGTTAATACTCAAGGACGGTACGCCTGCAGTTAGCAGATTAATAGCCGCATCTTTGGTGACACTTGTAATGATTGTTGTATCCTCGCCTTTTTCAATCGCAAAAAGACTGCTCTCTGGAGCGAGCGCGACAGTACTTGGTGAATGAGTCGCCATGAGGACTGACGCCCCATAGTTTTTGATTATATTTTCGTTGACAACCTCGAAGAACTGCTTTGTCAAAGATGGGTGGAGATGAGCATCAATTTCATCAAGTACAATTAAGTTCAAACGAACATCTCGGTGCTGAAAATAATACAGCAGCATCGCGAGTGAGAGAATTACCCTTTCACCGGAAGAAAGATTTGTTAGTCCAATTTCAACTCCCTGTAGATTGAATAACTTGATTTTGAACTTATAGCTACTATTTCGATTAAGGGGATTGCGGAAGATTGCACGAATGGGCTTTTCGTCCGGATGGGAGAAGCTATAGGGTAAACCAGCAGAATTTAAAACCTCATTTAGTATTGTCCATGGAGCACGTCCAAGTTTAGATGCATCCTCGTTATTTACCTCAAGAGAAATTCTACGATACATATGTAGGTAAAAGACCATATCCAATGAATCTGAATTGATCAAATCATAGTCTTCAAATATGATATCTTCGGGAAGGTAGAATAGTATGTCTTCTTCTAATAGCTCTGATTTCTGTTTTCCACTTCGTTCAGATAGTGCGGTAATGATCCTATCTTTCTTTTGGTCGATCAGATATCGAACACGATTAAAACCCCGCTGACTATACTCGTAGCTACTTTCCTGTTCCTCGGGCTTGGATTTAACGTTAGCTGGAGGATTGATCAAATGCATTATAAGGTTAACAGTTTCTTCAAGGTCGCTGTAGCTAAAATTATAGTGTTCAAATTGAAAATGTCCTCCACGGGATTGCCAATTAAGTACACTTTGCCTCTGAAACGAGATGCCCTCAAGCCTCATTTCGAATTCAGTCGACTTATACACTCCATTTGAATTCTTGTCACTCGATACATGCGAATAGGCTGAGTGAACTAGCTCAAGCAGTTGACTTTTGCCAGACCCATTTAGGCCTGTAACCACGGCAAGTTTTGGAACGTCTATCCACTCGAATTCGCGAATTGATTTATGCTTTCCCTTAAAGGCTATGTTCATCGTAAACGGATATTTGTTAAAGAGTTGATACTTAGTATTAAGCTCAAGGCAACTTTGTTGGGTAAGATGACTCCTTGTTAAAATGAATATAAGCTATTTTTTTGATTCTTGACGATGCATCTTAATCACCGGTGTAGTTCATTGATAATTCCGCGCCAGCCATCCTCTCCTTTAAAGCGTTTAAATCACGACTAAGCTTTTTCTGCACAGTTCTCGCATAGATCTGAGTAGTCCGAATATCACTATGTCCCAAGAATTCCTTAACGGTTTCAATAGGCACATCATTTGACAATAGTACAGTGGTCGCGCAGGTGTGTCTTGCAACGTGTGTGGTCAAGGTTTTGCTGATGCCGCACAAGTCAGCAATTTCTTTTAGATAGGCGTTGTATCGTACGTTACTATTTACGGGCAGGAGCTTGTTGTACATCTTGCAGTAAGGATGATTCTTGTACTTTTCAATAATCTCAATTGCCTTTGGTAACAAAGGAACATTTTCGACTTCATCCGTTTTGCCTCTATCACGTAGTATCCACAGACTTCCATCAAAGCCTTTCACTACGTCTTTTGGAGTTAATGCTTCCGCATCGGAATAAGCATACCCGGTATAGCAGCTAAAGATAAAGCAGTCACGTACTTCATCAAGTCTTGCAACGCTTATTACTTTGTCTTCAATGGCTGTCAATTCTTCGTCAGTGAGGTATTTGGCTTTTACTTTTTTGTACCCGGCTTTAAAGCTTTGGAAAACATTGTTCGATAAATCTTCTTCGATGGTGATATAGTTCATGACCTGTTTGAGATCCTTTGCATACTTCATTGAAGTATTGAACCCGATGTTCTGCACGGTCCTTAAAAAATGTTCGAATCCAACAATGAAGTTGAATTTCATTTCTTCCGGCTGCATGTCATTGACTTTGTACTTATATTTTAGAAAAGCCAGGACTTTTCCCTGAAGAACTTTGAAGCGTTTGAATCTCCCATTTGAGAGATCTTCAACTTCAACCTTCTCCTGTTTTACTTTCAGGTATTGATTGAAATGTTGCATGAGAGTTTTCTTCTGCTGCTTTTCCTTATTCTTGCCCAGGTAACTCTCCTTTACCATATCCGGAGTGATATGATCTTTGACGGAGAGCAATATATTATAGTGTCGACTTACCTCATTGTGTATAAGTCGAAGATATTCGTTTATAACGGAGGCATCAGGGTGTGATTCGATCACCCTTTCTTTTTCACTGTCCCATGCATCGGCTTCAATAAGCCTTTTGGTGGAGCACTCCGTTCGGTCACCATCAATGGTGATACGCATGTAAATGGGTACGAGTCCTTGCTTGGTAACTTTTGAGCGATAGATCCAAAACAGGATTGAAAAGTTCTGACTGATTTTCATAGGTCTCAATGTTTTAAGGTTAAATGATGACTCGTTCCTGATGGAGTACAGCACAAAACCAAATGTGACATTCCGAGCCTGGAGTGTGTTTCCAGAAATTCGGTAACCTATTTTACGTAGTGAAACTAGGTTACCGGAGAGGTTACCTAGCAGTTGGATTTTTTTGTGATTCGATGACGACTAAAAACACGAAAGCCGGTCAGAATCATATATTCTGACCGGCTTTGTGATTAGATGAGCTCTAAAAGTGATCCCGCTGGGATTCGAACCCAGGACCCATACATTAAAAGTGTATTGCTCTACCAACTGAGCTACGGAATCGTTTTCCCAATCTATTTTGCTCTACCTCCCGATAGCTATCGGGAGAGCTACGGAATCCTACTATCTTTTTTACTACCTCTTAGCCATCAGCAATGCTGATAGATCATTCGATTCAACCACTAATTTGCCGGTGTTAAAGGCTTTTCCGTAATTGAGGTCGCAAAGGTAACAGGATATAAAAAATATGCAAAGGCCATATTACAAATTTATTGGATTGTCGGTCTTAATTTTCTTTTTCACGACTTCAGCCAGTTTTGCGCAAACCTCTACGTACCGCCTTAAGACAGCCGATTCACTTTTTGCAGCCAAACGCTTTACGCAGTCGTTCGAGCATTACGAGACAATACTGAACCAACATCAGTATACGCCAGTCATGTTACTAAAAATGGCGTTTATCCAGGAGGGACTCAATCATATCGGTAGGGTCATGTATTACCTCAATGTATATTACCTGGCCACACACGATAAAGCTGCCCTTGATAAAATGGAGGAACTCGCCAAGAAGCACCGGCTGGATGGCTATAAAACCACTGATGCTGATCGCTTCTTTTCTTTTTATCACGACAACTTTCAACGCATTAGTATAGGCTTGGGTGCTGTTGCTGTCTTTTTGTTCAGCATCATTTTTTACATGCGGCAACGGGAAAAACAGCGACCTGTTTTTGCTACTATTATGTTGGTTATTGTTCTGCTCGGTTTAGGCTATCACATTAACCTGGCAGGAAAGTATGCTGCAGCCATCATCACGGCACCACAAACATACCTCATGGACGGACCTTCTGCCGGGGCAAGTGTACTGGATATTGTGAGTGATGGCCATCGCGTGGTAGTATTGGGTCACCGCGATGTTTGGGTAAAAATTAAGTGGAATGAAAACGTGGGTTACGTTCGCGAAAACAACCTTCTTCCGGTTGAACTGTAATCAGTAGTTTACCGAGATGGTACCTTTATATTCTTTGTTGGAGTACAATAAATAATAGAAGTACACACCTACTGCCTCTCCGGGGGCCGTCCATTTAAAATCCCTGTTCTCACTTTCAAAAACCTGTACTCCCCAGCGGTTAAAAATCCGGATGCTGAGAAACCGACCCTGACAATTATCCTTCGGCAGGATGCTGATGAGTTCCTTAGTGATCGGATCTTCCTTCACCATGGCAAAGAAATCATTGATATTGTCCCCGTTCGGTGTAATTACGTTAGGCGGAAGAAATTCAGTATCACTGCCATCTACATCTTTAATGGTAATGTTTATTTTAACAGTATCGCCTAAAACATTGAAACATCGGTCGTCATAAACACGGAAGGTGAAGGTATATTGGTTTTTATAGAGGCCATTTTCAAAGATGGAGCAATCAGGATTCCAGCTAAAAATCGACTGCACCGTTCCACGTCCGGAGGCGGGTGCAAATACATACCCCTGGGGTGTTACGTTGCCTTCAGCCTTGATTAGTTCAATGCGCAATAAATCGCGGTCAGGAAATAAATCAGGATCAATGCCAAGTGTGCGCAATGAAATCTGTTGTCCGATGGTGATGGTAACGGAGTCATCATTAATAAGGGGCAACTCCGGTATGAGACTGGTTACCGTTAACTGAGGCCCGTTATTATCAGGGGGAAGAAGCTTCACGGTTACATCTAACGTATCGGCTTTGTAAAACCGGCACTTATTGGCATTGTCAACTACGATAAACTGAAAGGCAAATTCACTTTTGGTTTTAAGGTTAATTTTATCACACCGAATATCCCAACGAAAAACAGAAGTAATATCACCGTTGCCCTGCGCTCCGGGAAAGGATATGGAATAATCATTCATGTTAAATCCAATACCTTTTCCATCCAGAATCAGAAGGTCATTATCGCCATCTTTTCCACGCACCGTAAATTCAAGTGATTCGTTGATCTTCCGGGTGATATCGGTAATGTATCGCTCCTGCGGATCGGTTGTCAGATCGGAATCAATAAATGGGTCAAGGTTACCGGGTAGTTTTATTTTCAGTTTCAATGCCATCGTATCCGGTCGGTTGAAGCCACAGTAATCCTGATCTTCAGCAAAAATCCGAATGTTGAATTCCGTTCGCTTGGTGAAGTCGTACACATTGCAACGTGGGTCCCATGTGAACTCTCCTTTAATCGTGTCGCCTACTTGCCCGAGAACGGTAAAATTCATTCCAGCATTTGCCAATACCACACCCGGATCGGCCTGTAAGAAAAAATTCATCAGGTCGCCATCCGTATCTACGGCAATGACGGGCCATCGTCTGATAGGATCGCCTTCGTTCATTAACTGGTTTATATCGGGTGTAATAAAACGCGGGCGTGCATTAGGTGGTGGTTCAATGTTCACGGTGATTTTAAGTGTATCGAAAAGCGGCAGGCTGCAGGCATCATCATACGCCACAATACCAACCTGAAAAGGACCATCCAGGTAAGGGCATTCATCAAAGCAAATATCAAACTCAGCTGTGCCTCCGTTGAAAATTGCAGTAGATGTTTTGGCAGGCAGAATATTGCTGATATTTTTTTTGAAGCCGATGGGAATAGCTTTTATCCAGATGCGTTCGGTAAAATTATCATCCTGTTTAGAGGCATCCGGATCAGACACCTGCACTTTTATGCATCGGTCTTCATTCGAAGTGGTGTGGCTGAACGTAACCGACATGGTGTTATCATAGGTGTACGAAGCATCTGTCAATTTTTTTCCCAGTATCTGCGGTGGGTCAGCTTGCGGGCAAACATCTACCACCAACATCTGGAAGTCGCGCCTTACTTCACCGATTTTCTCACCATTTCGGAATTCCTCACACTTTACGGCAAACACAAAAAGTCCCTGACTGGTTGGCGTTACGGTAAGGAAACCCTCGTCAGTAATTTTTAAATCTGGTGCACCGCCCAAAATATTACTCGGACTATACGGATTTCTCCACGTTACTTCCGGATATGGTCTTGGTCGTGGTAATTGATTTCCCGGGGGCAAGGCATCACCAGATTTGGTGTTAAGCGGTGTTATTAGTGAGTAGACAAGCGAGTCGCCATCATCATCAACACCGGCAAAATCAACATAGTATAATTTGCGTGGGCAGGCATAATCATTCAGCGGAGGGAATAGACGCGGAGTGGAATTAATGAAGGGCTGACCATCTTTTACTACCGGAGGAAACTCCAGGTAGAATGTTTGTCCTGCGTACTGAAGGCCCAGGTTCGGATCCTGGCTATAGATATTGGTGATGGAATAATTCCGGCAGCATCGTTCCCAGGAAATATAGTAGCCTTGTGGATCATTGTACTCGGTATCCGAAAGCACCACGGTGGTGGTGTATACAATTTTGGAGGTTTGAATTTCACCTTTCGAGCAGGAGGGTTGCGTATACGAAACATTTGTTTCGCTGGCCAGTGGAAGGAACACTTCGCGCATCACCTGATTATCGCGTTTGCGGAAAATCCGGGCCGTTACGCTGCCATCCCGCGCACCGGGATTGCCATTAAGCTTATCGAAGTAGAGAATAAGGTTAACGCGATAGGTATTACCGATCACGTGAACGATTTCGAACTCACCACCAACTATATGCGATGCCATTACCGGCAAGGCTAATACACAGAACAGAACAAGCAGCAACCGTTTCATACCCACAAGAAAGACCTTAAATATAGGGAATTCAGTTCAGGCGCAAAACCCCCAATATTGCGTAATTTTGGCGCCCGTTCTCGGCTCTATCATTTTAAGCTATTTGGTAATGAGCTAGTTAGGAGGAGAGCATCAATTAAAAATCCGAATTTGAAAACGGCATGCAACTGAAAAAAGGCGACATACTTAGTGATTTAATAGTCGAAACCATGGCAGCCGAAGGCAAGTGCGTTGCCCGGTATGAAGGTCGTGTGGTTTTCTTGGAGGGCTGTGCCCCGGGTGATGTGGTAGATGCTTCGCTGACGAAAATCAAAAGCAATTTTCTGGAAGCCTACACGGTGCAGATTAAACAGTTTTCAGCTGCACGCGAGGTGCCTTTTTGTTCACACTTTGGAACCTGCGGTGGATGTTCCTGGCAACATATTCAATACATCACGCAGCTTCAATACAAGCAACAACAGGTGGTGGATAATTTAGAGCGCATTGGCGGACTGAACTTACCTCCGATTGAGCCCATCATCGCCTCAGCAAAAACACGACACTATCGGAATAAACTGGACTTTACTTTTTCTGCACAGCGCTGGTTAACGAAGGAAGAACTTCATGCGCGTAAATCCGCAGCGGGCAGAGATGGCGCTTCGAACATTGTTTATACTTCCGATGACATTGCGCTCGGCTACCACATTCCACGTAAGTATGATCTGGTGTTTGATGTGCACGAATGTTTTCTACAGCCCGATCCATCCAACGCAATACGGTTAGCAGTAAAGGATGAAGCAGTGAAAGCGTCCATTCCGTTTTTTGATCTGCGCAAGCAAATTGGTTTTCTACGCACACTCACCATACGCACAGCTAATACGGGTGAAGTCATGGTCATCCTTCAGGTAACCTATGATAACATGGAGTGGATTGAACGTATTCTGAAAAGACTTGAACACGACTTTCCCCAAATCACTTCTTTTCAGTATGTCATCAATGGAAAGAAAAACGACACGTTCAGCGATTTGAATATTATTTGCTGGAAGGGTAATCCCTACATCACGGAAAGTATGCCCATGCCAGATGGTTCGGGCACATTGCAATTTCGTGTCGGGCCGAAATCATTTTACCAGACCAATTCCGATCAGGCCTTTGAATTATATATGGTCGCCTGGCAGATGGCGGAGATTAAAGGCCATGAACTGGTGTATGATCTCTATACTGGTACGGGAACGATAGCAAATTTCGTAGCAGCACAAGCCAAAAAGGTAATCGGACTGGAATATGTGGCAGCGGCCATTGAAGATGCAAAAGTGAATTCCGCGATCAACAACGTGGCCAACACCGATTTTTATGCCGGTGACATGAAAGACCTGCTGAATGATCATTTCATTTCGCTGCACGGTAAACCGGATGTGGTCATCACCGATCCACCACGAGCGGGTATGCACGAAGATGTTTGTAAGATGTTGTTGAACATGGAACCGGAAAGGATTGTGTATGTCAGTTGTAATCCGGCCACGCAGGCGCGTGATTTAAAAATACTTTCGGAGAAGTATTCCATCACAGCTGTACAACCGGTCGATATGTTTCCGCATACCATGCACGTGGAGAATGTGGTGCGGTTGATTCGAAAGTAATGAGTCTGCACGATTCAACCTGGCTTCTGAAAAACTCCGCTTTAATAATCCGGAAAATTCTTATGTTAGCGTTACTATTCAAATTTCATGCAACGAAGAACAGCACTGAAACAAATCGGCATACTGGCCGGTGGAGCCATGCTCCTTCCATCCTGTATCGGTAAGACTACTGCCCCTGCCGCTATATCATTAAATAAACTGGTCATCAGCGGTCAGCAGGAAAATTTGCTCGCGTTGATGGCCGAAGCCCTGATACCGAAGACGGATACACCGGGTGCCCGTGAGGTGAAAGCCCATCACTTTGTGTTGCACATGCTGGATGATTGTTACGAGATGGATGCGCAGCAGAAATTTTTGTCTGGTTTTGCACAAGCACAACAAGCCATTGAAGCAAAAACAGGAAAAGAATTTGAAGACTGTTCTTTGCAGGAGCAACAGACTTTCTTGAAGGAAATAGAGGAAGGTAAGATCGTTCCACAGCTAAAAGCGGGTGAAGAAAATAACCTCGAAGCGTTTTACAAACCCTTTAAGGGTCTCACCATTCGGGGCTATCTCGGATCGGAGTACATTATGACCAATATTTTTGGCTACAACATGATTCCCGGAAAATTTCAGGGTGTTGTTGAGCTGAGTGCCGACAGCGATTTAAAAACTATTTTAGGATGAACGTCAACATCGACAGCAAGGAACAGCATACCTATGATGCCATTGTTATAGGCTCTGGTATCAGCGGAGGCTGGGCAGCAAAAGAACTCGCGGAGAAAGGATTGAAAACATTGGTGCTGGAACGTGGCCGTGATGTGAAGCATGGTGTTGATTACCCCACCACCAACATGAAGCCCTGGGAGTTTGAACACAAGGGTCAGCTTTCGCTGGATGTTCAAAAAGAAAACCCTGTTGTGAGCAAGTGCTATGCCTTTCGGGAAGACGCGCAGCATTTTTTTGTGAAGGACAAGGAACATCCGTACGTTCAGGATAAACCTTTTGATTGGATTCGTGGCTACCAGGTAGGAGGGAAGTCGTTATTGTGGGCGCGACAAACACAACGGTGGAGTGATTTTGATTTCACCGGTCCGCAGCGCGATGGCTTTGCGGTTGACTGGCCCATACGCTACAAAGACATTGCACCATGGTATAGTTATGTAGAGCAGTTTGCGGGCATCTCCGGAAACAAAGATGGACTTGCCGAACTTCCCGATGGGGAATTTCTTCCTCCGATGGAGATGACGAAAATAGAAAGTTATTTCAAGGAGAAGGTAGCCGCCAGGTATAAGGATCGCCACATTATTATAGGAAGATGTGCGCACATTACCGAAGTAAAGCCAATTTTCATTGAGCAGGGAAGAGTAAAGTGTCAACACCGCGATTTGTGCCAGCGCGGTTGTCCGTTTGGTGGATATTTCTCCAGTAACGCATCCACCATTCCGTGGGCATTGCGCACCGGCAACATGACGCTTCGTCCGCATTCGGTGGTAGATTCTATTATATACGATGAGCAGAAAGGTCGCGCTACAGGGGTCCGCGTGATTGATGCGGAAACAAAGGAGAGCATTGAATTCTTTGCAAGAATCATCTTTGTGAATGCAGCAGCACTGAACACGAATTTGATTTTATTAAATTCGAAATCTTCACGTTTCCCGCAAGGACTGGGTAACGACAATGGACTGCTTGGAAAGTTTGTGGCATTCCACAACTACCGCGCACGGGTTTCTGCAGAATACGATGGGTTTGAGAATTTCACCAAGTACGGTAATAGACCTAACGGGTGCTACATTCCGCGGTTCCGAAATGTGCGTAAGCAAGAAACGGATTTCCTTCGCGGATATGCAGCTGGGTTGTATAGTTCACGTTCCATCGATCGATCCCAAGAAGGGGTAGGTGAAGAATTGAAAAGTAATCTGCTCAGTCCGAAATTAGGTCCGTGGCATGTGAACTCGCACATCATGGGAGAAACCATTCCAAAAGAAAGTAATACCGTAAGCCTCAGCCCAACGTTAGTAGATGCTTGGGGAATTCCGCAACTGAAAATCAACATTGACTACGATGACAACGATGATAAAATGGTGAAGGATTACCTTGAGCAAATATCGGAGATGTTTACTGATGCTGGCTTTACCAACATCAAAACCAGTGATAGCCACCAGGCTCCTGGCCTGGATATTCATGAAATGGGTGGGGTACGTATGGGGCACGATCCGAAAACATCGTTACTTAATAAATGGAATCAGTTGCACGCGTGTAAAAATGTTTTTGTCACCGATGGTGCCTGCATGACCTCAACCGCTACGCAAAATCCATCGCTCACGTACATGGCACTAACCGCTCGCGCGGTGGATTATGCCGCGAAGCAAATCAATGCAAAAGAACTTTGAGGTAGTATCCATTGATGACTTGGCTATGGTCTGTGGAGCTCACTACCAAACACTTGTTATTTACACCGTTAAAATTTTTTCTTCATTCTCCTTGAATCCTTCCTGCAAAACAGGCAACATCGCTGTTGAATACTAAAGCATGCGACAAAAATTATTAAGTGAAGGTGCAAGTGAACTGAGTTACGAGATCCGCGAGATTGTAAAGAAGGCGGATCAGTTACGTAAACTCGGCCTCACCATTTCATGGGAAAACATTGGTGATCCAATACAAAAACACCACAAACTTCCAGAATGGATAAAAACCATCATCTCTGATTTAATGAAGGAAGATGACACCTATAGTTATTGTCCTTCAAAAGGAATGCAGGAGACACGCGAATTTCTGGCGAAGCAAACCAATGCGATGGATGGTGTTCAGATTACAGCCGAAGACATTTGTTTTTTTAATGGGCTGGGCGATGCCATCTCCAAAGCTTACCAATTTATTTCGCGAACATCGCGTGTTATTGGCCCAACCCCCGCCTACTCCACACACTCCAGTGCTGAAGCGGCACACGCAGCGCATGAACCGCTGACGTACAAACTCGATCCGAATAATAAATGGTATCCTGATCTCGAGGATCTTTACAACAAGGTTAAATACAATCCCAACATTGTTGGTATTCTCATCATCAACCCGGATAATCCCACAGGCATGGTGTATCCGTTGGAGATTTTGAAAAAGATTGTGGACATCGCGAAAGAGTTTAATCTTTTTTTACTTGCCGATGAGATTTATATCAACATAACGTACAATGGAGCCCGGGCTTATTCACTGGCGGAGATCATTGAAGATGTTCCTGGCATTTCCATGAAAGGTATTTCGAAAGAACTTCCCTGGCCGGGCGCACGCTGTGGCTGGATGGAGTATTACAACCGTGGCAAAGACGAAGATTTTAATCGATTCTGTCAGGCATTGGATAATGCCAAGATGATTGAAGTATGTTCTACTAAACTTCCACAAGTAGCTATACCTAAAATTTTTGGCGATCCACGGTTCAAAGTTTATCGCGAAGAAACGAATCAGAACATCGGCAGGCGAAGTAGGATCATTGCCGATATTTTACGTACAGTACCTCAACTCACGTTCAATGAAACCTTCGGAGCGTTTTACAACACCATTATTTTCCGTGATGGCACGCTCAATTCAAAGCAGAAAATAAAAATAGAAGATCCGAAAATCAAAGCACTGGTGGAGGGCTGGGTTAGTCAGGATAACATTGCCTTAGACAAGCGCTTTGTGTACTACCTGCTCGGAGCAAAGGGAGTTTGTGTTGTACCCATCTCATCTTTCTGCTCAGAGTTACAAGGTTTTCGGGTTACGTTGCTGGAAGAAGATGAACAAACACTAACGAATACCTTTACGGCTATACGCGATGGTATCGTAGAATATTTGGCCTCCTGATTATATCCGCATGCGGACACCAAACGGCAATACCGAACAACACATTAGCATAGAGGTAGCTTATTCAGGTCAATTTTAAGGGTTTGATCGTGGTATGTGCTTTGTCTATAGGTGTGAAAACCTGAACCCATGTTTCACTACAACCTCCTTCTTTTCTTACGCAACATTCGTCATCAGAAGCTATTTACCATTATTAATCTCTCCGGATTGACTGCCGGTATTGTAAGCACATTGCTGATTTATCTCTACGTTCAACACGAACTGAGTTTTGATCGTTTTCATACGCATGCCGATAAAATCTATCGTATCAATCAAACGTTCATTTGGGGTGAGAATGATCCCAATCAATTTGCTTCCCTGGGGCCTGGAGTTGCCCACGCACTGGCGGCTGAGATACCGGAAGTGAAGGAAGTTACGCGAATCCATCCTCCCGGAAATGTTTTGGTATCCTATACCAATTTAAAGAATGAAGCAGTAGCGTTCGATCAAGATGGCATCCTGGCCGTAGATTCCAATTTCTTTCGCGTGTTCACGTATCCATTACTCAGCGGGAACCCAGAGACAGCGCTCAAAGAGCCCAATGGTATTGTGATTACCACCTCGGCAGCCAAAAAATATTTCGGGGATGAAGAACCTATGGGCAAGCTGTTGCAAATCAGTAACCTGGTAGACAATCCCAACAGCCAAAGTCAAGAAGCCACCGCATTTGCGGTTACAGGTGTGGTGAATGATCCACCGGATAATTCCTATATACAATACGACATGCTCGTATCCATGAACAGCTTACCCCGTGTAAAGCGGGCCAACTGGACTTGGATGTGGACGATGTTTGAAACGTTCGTGTTGCTGGAAGAAAACGCATCGGTGGAGGCGCTGAAAGAAAAAGTGTCCGGCCTTCCCCGAAAATATGCTGATGCAACATTGCAGCGCATTCTCAACCAAACCTTTGAAGAGTATGAGAAGTCAGGTAAGAAATGGGAATTGTTTGTACAGCCGTTCACCTCAATTCACCTTCATTCATCCAATGTGTATAACCGTGTGGGCACGGTGGGAAACATCACCACATTGTACGTGTTGATGGGTGTTGAAGTGTTTATCATTTTATTGTCGTGTATCAACTTCATGAACTTATCCACCGCGCAGTACACCCGAAGAATAAAGGAATCGAGCCTTCGGAAGATACTGGGTTCAGATCGGTCACAACTGGCTTTTCATTTTTTTACAGAAGCATTTTTATTTTGCATGCTCGCGGCTGTTATCGGATTGGGCCTTACACAAATTCTATTGCCGTTTTTCAATGCGCTAACCACGAGTGATCTCCACCTGAACTTGTTTGGTAACGGGCAAATTCTTGTTGCCCTGGTAGGTCTTATCATTGTCATGAGTGTATTGGCGGGTAGTTACCCGGCTATTTTTTTAAGTGCCTTTCCACCTGCACAAGCCATGAAGGGAAAAGTGCGCGCAGGTAAAAAAGGAAAAAACCTGCGGAATGGTTTGGTGGCGTTTCAGTTCATCATTTCGATGGTGTTGTTAGTTTGCACGATGGTGGTATTTCAGCAATTGAAATTTTTATCGGAGAAGGAAATCGGTTTTAACCGTGAGAACCTGTTGGTAATAAAACGACTCGAATGGGTGAACGATAAAGAGACCTTCCTCCATACGTTGCAGAATATTCCAGGTATAGAAATCGCTTCATGGTGTACCTCGGTGCCGCCTCGCTTGTACGATGGTGATCAGTTCAAAGCGGAAGGTGCCGGGGAAAAGGTCACTCCGTTAAATTATGTGAATGCCGATGAGCAATACATTCCTGCGTTAAAACTTGAGTTGATTGTTGGCAGAAATTTTTCGAAGGACAGACCGTCTGACAAAGAGGTTGTTGTGCTGAATGAAACCGCTGTGCGAGAATTTGGCTGGACAGCCGATGAGAGTGTGTTGGGTAAAAAGATTGAATATCCTGGGATGGGTAAGCAATTTGAAGTAGTAGGTGTACTTCGTGATTTTAATTATTGGACGCTCAATGCTCCTATTCAGCCCATGGCCTTGTTTCATGTGGAGGGCCCGGTGCCTTCGAATAACAGCCAGTTCACGGTTATGCGGATTGCACCGACAGATCAATCGCAATGGCCGACTGTTATTGGAGCCATAGAAAAGCAATGGAAGGAATATGCCGGTGATGCGCCTTTCCAATATGAGTTTGTTGATCAGGCTTTTGCAGCAAGTTTTAAATCGGAGGAGCAGTTTGGAAAAGCGTTAACAGTATTTGCCGCCCTGGCTATCTTGATTGCTTCTTTCGGATTGCTCGGAATGATTATTTACACCCTTGAACAACGCACAAAAGAAATTGGAATCCGTAAAGTCGTTGGCGCATCGGTGGGAAGTATTTGGGTGTTGGTGATTAAAGAATATGCGGTGATTATCGGTATTGCCATTGTGGTGAGTACACCCTTCTGCCTGTGGGTTCTATCGAAGTGGCTGGAGAGTTTTGCTTATCGCGTCACAATTACACCGTGGATTTTCGTCATTGCTGGTGCAATCATGTTGATCACCTCCATCCTCATCACAAGTTACCATGTTGTGCGTGCTGCCTTAACAAATCCGGTTACTGTGCTGAAGGACGAATAATTGATTAACAGGATATAAGCTGTTTACGCAATAACCTTACAACGAACAACTGTACGTCAAACCTAACATTCGTTTTTAGGCTAAAAATCAAATATTTTCCTCTATTCGCTTGAATGGTAATCAATAATTTGTGACAATTGTATCCACACAGAATAATATGTTGAATACCTCCAGAACAACAACCGTTTTAACTTCCCTCAATCAGGGGTTTAACGGATTTTATGTGGTTATCATCCTCGTCATTCTCATTCTTAAACCCATTGGGGCGATGATGATGTAATATCCTAACGAAAATATCATGAACCGCCCCGACTTATCGGGGCGGTTTTGTTTTATATAGACCAGAACAAACTAACAGTTGTAAAAAAAATGTACTACACGAAAGACACGATACTCTACCTCAATGGCAAGTTTATCAAAGCTGTCGATGCGCACACTGATCTTTATAGTCAGACGTTGCACTATGGCTTTGGTGTATTTGAAGGTATACGCGCTTACCAGTCGATGAACGGTGTAAAGATTTTTAAGGCATTTGAGCACTATGAACGGTTGAGAAGAAGTTGTGCTTTAGTAAACATTCCCTTTCCCTACGAAACCGAAGAATTAATACAGATCACGTATCAACTGCTACGAAAAAATAACCTGACGGACGCCTATATCCGCCCGCTCGTGTACTGCGGTCCCAACATGCAACTCACTACACCAAAAGATATATTCCTGATGATCAGCGCATGGGAGTGGGGCAAATATCATGGCGATAAGTTGCTGAAACTTTGTGTCTCATCGTATCAGCGACCGAACCCCAACTCGTTGCAGTTAGAAGCCAAGGTTACCGGGCATTATGTGAATTCTATTCTGGCCACCAGCGAAGCAAAAGTGCGTGGCTTCGATGAAGCATTGATGCTGGATATGCACGGTCATGTGGCCGAGGCTCCGGGCGCCAACTTTTTTATGGAAAAGAACGGTGTGTTGTACACACCATCAACAGGCCATATTCTTCCCGGCATCACCCGTCAAACAGTTATGAATATTTGTCGTGAGTTAGATATTCCTGTAATTGAGAAAACGATCACACTCGAAGAACTCGAAGGTGCAGACAGTGCCTTCCTTTGTGGAACGGCAGCAGAAATTACCGGCATAGAATCGATTGACGCGAAACCATTTCGCAAACTATGGTTCGAAAGTCTTGGAGCCACCGTTCAGGAAGCATACAAGTGCCAGGTGCTGGAGAAGTCCTTCAGTTATGTCATCATCTGATTGGAAGAAAAAAAGATGATCACTTTTTTATCATTAGCGAAGTAAAGAATTCATGGAAGTAGAATTAAATAAGTACAGTAAAACCATAACCCTTGATCCAACGCTGCCGGCAGCGCAAGCGATGCTGTATGGCATTGGATTAACAGAAGAAGATTTAACAAAAGCGCAGGTTGGTATTGTGAGTACAGGCTTTGATGGCAACACCTGTAACATGCACTTAAATGACCTGGCCAAAGATGTAAAGAAGGCAGTTTGGGATAATAATCTGGTAGGCTTGATTTTTCATACCATTGGCGTCAGCGATGGTATCAGCAATGGCACAGAAGGTATGCGGTACTCTCTTGTGAGCCGCGAAGTGATTGCCGACTCCATTGAAACGGTTTGTGGCGCACAATACTATGATGGCTTAATAGCTGTTGTAGGATGTGATAAAAATATGCCGGGCTCGGTTATGGCAATGGGTCGTTTAAACCGCCCTTCGATAATGGTATACGGAGGCACCATTGCCGGTGGTCACTGGAAGGGTGAACAACTCAATATCATTTCTGCTTTTGAAGCCCTCGGCAAGAAAATGGCAGGAACCATTACGCCCGAAGATTTTAAAGGCATCGTGAAAAATTCTTGTCCGGGTGCCGGGGCTTGTGGTGGAATGTACACGGCCAACACCATGGCATCAGCTATTGAAGCACTCGGCATGTCGTTGCCCTACTCATCTTCTAATCCTGCGTTGAGCAAAGACAAAGCGAATGAATGCCTGGAAGCCGGAAAGGCAATCAGGATATTATTGGAACGTGATCTGAAGCCGCGTGACATCATGACACGCGAAGCATTTGAGAATGCCATTACCATCGTTATGGTTTTGGGTGGATCAACCAATGCTGTTCTGCATTTGATTGCTATGGCCAAATCGGTTGGCGTTAGCCTGACACAGGAAGATTTTCAAAGGATATCTGATAAAACTCCGTTGATAGCAGACCTAAAGCCGAGTGGAAAATATTTAATGGAAGACCTTCATAAAATTGGTGGTGTTCCGGCCGTAATGAAATACTTACTGGAGAAAGGATTTTTACACGGAGATTGCATCACCGTTACCGGAAAAACGATTCGCGAAAACCTGAAAGACATTGCTCCGCTCGACTTCAGTAAACAGGATGTTATTCTTCCTTTTGAAAGACCAATAAAAGCAACAGGCCATTTACAGATACTTTATGGTAATCTGGCAGCAAAGGGATCGGTTGCCAAAATCACCGGAAAGGAAGGAGAAAAGTTTAAAGGTCCGGCTCGTGTTTTCAACGGTGAATTTGAATTGGTCGCTGGTATTCAAAATGGAAAAGTAAAACCTGGTGATGTGGTGGTGATCCGCTATGTCGGCCCCAAAGGAGCCCCCGGTATGCCGGAGATGCTGAAACCAACATCGGCCATTATGGGAGTGGGTCTGGGTAAAAGTGTTGCCTTGATTACCGATGGAAGATTTTCTGGAGGATCGCACGGATTTGTAATTGGTCACATTACTCCGGAAGCCTATGAAGGCGGGCTCATCGGATTAGTAGAGGATAATGACACGATTGAAATTGATGTTCAGGGTCACACGATCAATTTACTGGTCGATGATCAGACTCTGGCCAGTCGTAAAGCAGCGTGGAAGCAACCTGCCCTGCGCGCTACGAATGGTGTATTGTTAAAATATGCGAAACAAGTAAAAACTGCTGCGGATGGATGCGTTACTGACGAAGACTGAACCAAAGGCGGAGACTGACAAACAGCCTCGAAAACAAATAACCGGATCGGAAGCATTATTACTTTCGCTTGTGGCAGAAGGTGTTGATGTGATGTTCGGGTATCCGGGTGGTGCCATTATGCCGGTATATGATGCGTTGTATCATTATGCCGATAAATTAAATCATATTTTAGTTCGCCACGAACAGGGTGCTGTACACGCTGCACAAGGTTATGCACGGGTTACCGGAAAAGTTGGTGTGGCCTTAGCTACATCGGGACCGGGCGCCACCAATCTGGTAACAGGGTTGGCTGATGCACTCATTGATTCAACACCTATTGTATGTATTACCGGTCAGGTGTTTGCTCACTTGTTGGGTACAGATGCCTTTCAGGAAACGGATGTCATCAACACCACCATTCCGGCAACAAAGTGGAATGTTCAGGTTACAGCCGCGAAAGACATTCCGCATGCTGTTGCCCAGGCCTTCTATATCGCAAAGAGCGGACGTCATGGACCTGTGTTGATTGACATCACGAAGAATGCGCAAAATGAATTGACGAATGAGTTTGAATACCAGAAGTGCGATAACATCCGTACCTATCGGCCAAAGCCTGTTTTACAGGAAACCCAGGTTGATGCGGCTGCCAGCTTAATCAATGGTGCAAAAAGGCCTTACATCCTTGCCGGTCAGGGTATTTTATTATCCAGAGCCACGCAAGAGCTCATCGCATTTTCTGAAAAGACAGGGATACCGGTAGCGTGTACACTATTGGGGTTAGGTGGTTTTCCCACGGATCATCCCAACTATGTTGGCTACCTGGGTATGCACGGCAACTATGGTCCGAATGTCAACACCAATGAGTGCGATGTACTGATTGCTATCGGTATGCGCTTCGATGATCGCGTTACCGGTAATGTCAGCAAGTATGCGAAGCAAGCCAAAATCGTGCACATCGATATTGATAAAGCGGAGATCAGCAAAATCATTAAAGCGGATGCACCGGTTAATGCCGATGCGAAAGAGGCTTTACAAGCACTCCTGAAGAAATGTAATGCCAATCAGCATGCAACGTGGATTGAAAGCTTCCGCACCTTGAATAAAGTTGAATTCGAAAAAGTTATTCAACATGAATTTAATCCCTCCGGACAAATCAGTATGGGTGAAGTAATCAACCGGTTGTCCGATCTTACCAAAGGTGAAGCTATTGTTGTAACGGATGTAGGTCAGCATCAAATGACAACGTCACGGTATTATCAGTATAAAAGTCCTAGAACAAACGTTACCTCCGGTGGTGCGGGTACGATGGGCTTTGCTCTTCCGGCAGCCATGGGCGCCAAGATGGGCATACCCGGTAAGGATGTAGTAGCAGTTATTGGTGACGGAGGATATCAGATGACCATTCAGGAATTGGGCACCATCATGCAGTACAAAATAGCTGTAAAAATTATTGTGCTGAACAACAACTTTCTGGGTATGGTGCGTCAATGGCAGCAACTCTTTCATGAGAAGCGCTATTCCTTTACAGAGATGGTCAATCCAAACTTTATCAAAATAGCAGAAGCCTACAACATACCGGCTCGCAAAGTTGAAGATCGCAATGACTTGCACGATGCATTAACCGAAATGTTGAAGGCTACTACTCCGTATTTCCTGGAAGTGGTGGTCGGTAAGGAGGATAACGTATTTCCGATGGTGCCAGCCGGTGCGGGTGTATCAGAGGTGTTGCTGGAAGCACCAAAAAAATCGTGACGAACAAAATGCAGAATGAAATGAAACAGGACTTCACATTAGAGATACATTCAGACAACAACTTTTCGGTGTTGAACCGGATTGTTAATGTACTGAACCGCAGGCGCGTCAGAATAAAAAAACTGGTAGCGCATGAAGATGAAGATGATTTCCGAAGAGGGGTGGCGGTTTTGTTGCTGCATACCACACCCGATATGATGGAGAAAGTAAAACTTCAGTTGGAGAAGCTCATCGAAGTGGAGATGGCGGTGTACTATGCCGGTACCGATCTCTATTGCGAACTGAGTGCCAAACACAGCGAACACATTGTTCAATAGAAACCAATTCATAACAACTAAATAAACTAACACTTAAACACAAATACAATGGCAAAGATCAATTTTGGCGGAACGATAGAGGATGTGGTGACACGGGAGGAATTTCCAATGGAAAAAGCATTGGAGGTAATGAAGAACGAAACGATTGCAATTATCGGATATGGTGTACAAGGTCCGGCACAAGCATTGAACTTGCGCGACAATGGATTCAATGTCATCGTAGGGCAGCGTAAAGGTTCTAAAACCTGGGATAAAGCCGTGCAACATGGTTGGGTTCCAGGCGAAACTTTATTTGAAATTGAGGAAGCAGTAAAGAAGGGAACGATCATTCAGTTTTTACTTTCCGATGCCGGGCAGATTGCTTTGTGGCCAACCATCAAACCGTACTTTACAGCAGGTAAGACGTTATATTTCTCTCACGGATTTGGCATCACGTTCAAAGAGCAAACCGGAATTATCCCTTCGAAGGATATCGATGTAATTTTGGCTGCTCCAAAAGGATCGGGTACGTCTGTGCGCAGATTATTCCTGCAAGGAAAGGGTATCAACGCGAGCTATGCCGTGTTTCAGGATGCCACCGGCAATGCAAAAACAAAAGCCATTGCGTTAGGTATTGGTGTTGGTGCCGGTTATTTATTCGAAACAGATTTCAAGAAAGAAGTATACTCTGATTTAACGGGCGAGCGTGGCACACTCATGGGCGCTATCGCGGGAATCTTCGAAGCACAATACGAAGTGTTGCGTGCCAATGGTCACTCACCTTCTGAAGCATTCAATGAAACGGTAGAAGAGTTGACCCAAAGTTTGATGCCGCTGGTGGCTGAAAACGGAATGGACTGGATGTATGCAAACTGCTCTACAACCGCACAGCGTGGAGCGTTAGACTGGAAAAAGAAATTCAAAGCGGCAACACTTCCGGTATTTCAGGAATTGTATAAGAGCGTTGCGACAGGCGAAGAAGCTAGACGTACCATTGAAACATGTAGCAAGCCCGACTATCGCGAGAAGCTTGCTGAGGAATTAAAAGAAGTTCGCGAAAGCGAATTATGGCAAGCCGGTGCTGCGGTACGCGCACTTCGTCCGGAAAAAAATGCTGTTGAAGCCAGCATGATCAATTAAAAATAACTGCCCTTAATCCCCTTTCCCTTTGGAAGGGGGATTTGATGAGGGTTACCACTATGCAATCTGTAACTCAAACCCATAACCTGAACGTCAATGCAGCCGCATATGCATTGAAAGCTGTTGCGTTAAAAACGCCATTGCAATTCCATCGGAAACTCTCGGAGAAATTCAAGGCGGAGATTTACCTGAAGCGCGAAGATCTTCAGCTCGTTCGGTCGTACAAATTGCGTGGTGCCTATAATTTAATTCAAAGCCTGAGCGATGAGCAACGCCAGCGCGGAGTGGTTTGTGCGAGTGCAGGAAACCACGCACAAGGTGTAGCGTTCTCGTGCAAGTACCTGAACATTAAAGGTGTCATCTACATGCCGGCCATTACACCCAAACAGAAAATTAATCAGGTAAGGATGTTTGGTGGAGATAATATTGAGATTGTATTGATCGGTGATACGTTTGACGAATGTCAGGCGCATGCACTGGAATTTACAACGGCCAACGATATGGTTTTTATTCCACCGTTTGATCACCTGAAAGTAATTGAAGGCCAGGGAACCGTTGGAAAAGAAATCCTGGATGAGCTTTCAAATATTGATTATGTATTTGTTCCGGTGGGTGGAGGAGGATTAGCTGCTGGTGTCGGGCAATATTTCAGAATCTATTCACCACAAACAAAGTTTGTTGGTGTAGAACCCTTGGGCGCTCCGTCAATGAAAGAGGCATTGAAAGCCGGCAAGCCTGTGGTATTGGATACGATTCAGCGTTTCGTGGATGGTGCTTCTGTAAAAAAAGTTGGTGACATTACATTTGAACTTTGCAAGGATATCCTCAGTGAGATGTTGCTGGTGCCAGAAGGTAAAGTGAGTTCTACCATTCTTCAGTTATACAACGAAGATGCCATTGTTGCAGAGCCCGCTGGCGCACTTTCGATTGCTGCACTGGATCAGTATGCCGATCAGATCAAAGGCAAAAAAGTTGTTTGTGTGTTGAGCGGTGGCAATAACGACATCGACCGTATGCAGGAGATTAAAGAGCGATCGCTGCTATACGAGGGACTAAAACATTACTTCATTGTACGCTTTGCGCAACGTCCCGGTGCGCTAAAGGAATTTGTCAATCACATTCTGGGTCCCAACGATGACATCGTGCGTTTTGAGTTTATACAAAAGCATAACAAGGAAACCGGCCCGGCATTGATTGGTATTGAAGTTAAGTCAAAAGAAGATTTTACTTCCCTGATTGAGCGCATGGATAGTTTCAAGTTGAATTATACACTGGTTAATCAGAGCGAGAACTTGTTTGAGTACCTCGTTTAGCCTTCCTTGCGTACGCTTTTTTCACTGAAATCAATGTTTCCCTTTTTCCGGAATCGGATGCAGGAATGATTCACAATTAATTCTCGTGATTATTCATGATTAGTTTCTTCTGATGGGTTATCTTCGACTGAAGAATTTTACTAATCTTTTCCCATGGCACAAGGTTTATTAATTGATATGGATGGTGTGGTATACGGTGGTGATATCATGATCCCCGGAGCCGATGAGTTTGTTGCACGATTGCTCAAAGAAAATATTCCATTTTCTTTTATGACCAACAACAGCCAGCGCACCCGGTTAGAAGCGGTTCGAAAACTTCGTAAGCTGGGAATCGAAGTAACGGAGAAACACATCTACACCAGCGCCATGGCTACCGGAAAATTTCTCGCCAGCCAGATTCCTAATGGCACAGCCTATGTGTTGGGCGAAGGCGGCTTACTGACCAGTCTGCACGAAAACGGAATTACCCTGGTGGATAATGATCCTGATTTTGTAGTGCTGGGTGAAGGAAGAAACTTTACACTGGAGATGGTGCAGCGTGGCGTGGATATGATTTTAGCCGGAGCCAAATTCATCGCCACGAACCGTGATCCATCGCCAAAGAAAAAAGGATGGAATAATCTGGGCATTGCTGCCACCGCAGCAATGATTGAAGAAGCAACAGGCGTGAAAGCTTTTGTTGTGGGTAAACCCGGACCAGTGATGATGCGAGCAGCACGAAAATACCTCGGATTAGAAACTGCCGAGACTACTGTTATTGGGGATACGATGGATACCGATATTCAGGGCGGTGTGCAGATGGGGTATAAAACTATTTTGGTATTAAGCGGTATTACCAAAAAGGAAGAATTACAGAAGTATGCTTTTAAACCTGATCTTATTGTTAACTCTGTTCAGGATATTCAGCTTCCATTACCGTGGTGGAACGGATAGTGTGGTTATAGAAAAAGGTGAGTTTGGTGCTCACCTTTTTTATGATAGAAGCATAAGAATTTCTAGTGACCGATTCTGTACGAATATGAAACAGAAATGAGCCAGTCAGCAAAGGCAGCATCGCCATGCTGATATGTACCAGTGATTTCTGTTCTTTTCTGATCGAGGACACTTTGTGTTCTGTTTCTTTCAATGGCAATAGGAAAGTTGACGCCAACACTGTGCTTTCCGGTAAAGTAGGCGACAGCAGGCTCAATAGAAACGATATAACCAGGTCTTCTAAATCCATCACTTTCACCCACTAAATCTTTTGCTGGAATACCTTCTATTCGTCCGCCCGCGGCAAACTGAAATTTATTGATGGCGTATCGGCCGCCCAGTCGGAAGAGGAACTGATCACAAACCGACATTTCATTCGATAAGGGTATGCCATTGGTTAATGTAGCACTGCGCAGGGTTCCGTTCGTATTTCGGGGATTAAACATGTACGTTCCTGCTGCATAAAGCTGAAAGTTGCGTGCGAGTTGTTGGACGAAATCAAACTCAACAATAAGGCCTGTTCCTCCATCACCTGGTTGGATAGATTGATCAACCGGTTTGTATACCAGTGAGTCCTGGCCTTCTGAGTCTTTTTTATGAAAATAGTCCTTATAGTTATAATTGCCAGTGGGCAGTTTAACGCCCAATCCGAGGAGAAGATGCGATTGATGACTATTTGGGAGTGCGGCAAAGTATCCGATTATTCTTAAATCGCCCAGCCCTTTTGCTTGTGTGTGAAAGCGAGGATTCCCGGGCTGATTGCCGTAATGTTCATATAGCGATGAGCGATCAATGTTTAAGTAGGGAATTGTCAAACCAACACTCCAGCGGTTATTAAGATTATAGTTTAATCCGAATAACAAGGAATTGTCCAGGTTGATTACTTCAGTTCCTTGCTCCACCCGTTCCGTTTCTTCGTGTGTACCTCGAAAATGTTTGTAAGACCGAAAGAACCGGTAGTTCAGGGATACTTGCCAGGATCTGTTTGGAAGGCTGTCGGACATTAACGAACAGGATGCCATGTTTCGAACGGCTACACAGCCTTGACCAAAGCTTTCGGATGCAGCAATAAAAAGGAATGCAACAAAGAGTATAGTGTAAAATTTTGTTTTCATAGAATTGAAAGTTATTGAGTCCTGATTTTTTTGATGTTGAAAAATTCCAGCGAGATACGTGAGCACGTCTCCCAAGAATAGCTTTCAACGACATGTAACTAAGAAAAAGCGTAAAGCGCTCAGGACACAACTTCTGGCGGAGGAGCGTTAATGGAGAATGAGTTGCTGACTAGCGTTGGTGCAACATCATGGAATTCAATTTCAGAAAGCAGAATATTTTCGCGGGCACTGGTGCAAACCTCTGTTGTTTGGTAGTCTTTGAAAAGTTTGGCCAGGAAATTTTGTGACTGTTTTGTTCCAGAAGGAATATCGTTTGCCAGTTTTGAGTAATCGACCAAGATCTGATCAATGTTTTTAGCCTTTGTATCTTTTATGCATACCACATGCAATACATCATTCTCAAGTTTTTGTTTAACGAGTTTGTAAAATTCACCCTGATATTCAAACTCACCGTTCACCCGCTGAAAGCCATCCTGAAAAACCGGGTAAGGCAAGGTTAAAGGAATGGTGAGAATAATGGTTTCTGAAGAGGCGTATTGGTCAGCATCCAATTGATGGAGAAGATCTAGTCTGGCCTGTCGCTGCATTCCCCAAAAGATCAAGTAATAACCCCCTACATTGAAGAGGAAGACAGCCAGAAAGAATATGGAAACGATTCTTTTCAGATTCGGGGGATTAGGATAAACATAGTTAAGAAAAGTCCATCCCAAAAGCAAAAGGCCAGGTTTGAACCCGGCCTTTTTTGCAATATTTTAAATTTGAGAGAGTTTATCCGCCAAAATCGTCAAACCTGATGTTCTCTTTGGGTGTACCCATTTCGTCAAGCATCTTTAAAACTGCCGCATTCATTAGCGGAGGACCGCATAAATAGAACTCAACGTCTTCCGGTGACGGGTGCGTTTTAAGGTAATTGTCGTATAAACACTGGTGGATAAAACCAGTATAGCCGTCTGCTTCCCGGTCGTCAAGGCTTTTCTTCACTTTCCAGTTGTCTTCTGGGAGCGGCTCTGATAAACCAATGTTAAACTGGAAGTTTGGAAACTCATTTTCGATTTTGCGGAAATGCTCTACATAGAAGAGTTCCTTTTTCGAACGACCTCCATACCAGTAGGATACTTTGCGTTTTGTCTTTTCTGTATGGAAGAGATGAAATATTTGTGCACGGAGCGGGGCCATACCAGCACCACCACCAATGTATATCATCTCGCGTTGGGTCTTATTAATATGGAATTCACCGTAAGGTCCTGATATTGTTACCTTATCACCAGGCTTGCGTGAAAACACGTAGGAAGAGCAGATGCCAGGGTTGACATCCATCCATTTGTTATTGGCGCGATCCCACGGAGGTGTAGCCACACGAATGTTGAGCATAACGATGTTACCTTCAGCCGGGTGGTTGGCCATTGAGTATGCCCGGAAGATCGGTTCATCGTTCTTCATTTTCAGACCCCACAATTTGAATTTATCCCAGTCGCTTTGAAACACATCTTGTTTGTGACCTAATTCTGGATGGGGTGTAATATCAATGGTGCTATAGTCAACTGTTATCGCAGGAACATCGATCTGGATATATCCACCGGCTTCAAAGTTTAAGGTTTCTCCGGGGGGAAGCTTTACTTTAAATTCTTTGATAAACGTAGATACGTTATAGTTCGAAACAACTTCACACTCCCATTTTTTGATACCAAAAATTTCATCTGGAATGCGGATGTTCAAATCCTGTTTTACTTTTACCTGGCAACCTAAGCGAACATGCTCGCGTTTTTCCTGGCGGCTTAAGTGACCCAATTCCGTAGGCAATACATCACCTCCGCCTGACTCCACTACGCATTTACACATGGCGCACGTTCCACCGCCACCGCAGGCTGATGGAAGAAATATCTTTTCATTTGCCAAGGTGGTCAACAAAGTACTCCCGGCAGAAACGGTGATTGTTTTTTCGCCATTGATCAGGATTTTAACCGGGCCGCTTTGCACCAGTTTCTTCTGGGCAAAGAGTAGCATAGTAACCAACAGGAGGATGATCAGCGTGAAGGCAATGATCGAGGTGATCGTTATCGTAAGCATCGAAATCGGTGTTTATAAAGCGCTACAAATATATTGAGGTAATGCCGAAAATAGCACCCCCTTTTCAATTATTTGTAATCGATTATAAAACAGGAAATTAGTAGGATTGTTACGCGCTTTTAAGCTCTTCAACGAGGTCCGTGGAAGCACTATCCAGCGCTACAAAGGAACTATTTGGTGCCAGTATAATTCCAACTCCTTCCAGTGCTGACCACTGCTGCAACTTGCTGAGGCTGACTTGCCCTACCATATACTGTTTTCCTTGTGCGGCATAGCCGGATTCAAACTTGGCAAAATCCTGTATGGTAATGTTGGTTCCTAACTCAAAGCTTACAAAAACATCGACAAGCAAAGCGTTGGAAAACTCGTGGTTATCGCCTTGTAAAAGCTTCTTGTATTCATAGGCATAGTCATAGGTCAGCGCTGAGATATCCGAAAGAACAGCTGATCCGGTGGGGTAACTTCCGGCACCCTTGCCGATAAACAGTTGCTTTTCCGCAAAAGCGCCTTGTACCTGAACGGCATTGAACTCATTTCGAACAGAAGCCAGCGGATTGACAGCTTCAATGAACTGGGGTGCCACAAAGCCATAAATTTTTCCATCTGCTTTGAAGGCACGGGCAATCAGCTTGATGAAGTAGCCGTTGTCGCGCGCAAATTTCAAATCGAGGTCTGATATCCGGTCAATGCCAATGTTGATGACTTCCTCCGGTTTTACAAAAACTCCGAACGTGTGTGCAATGGCGATGACCAATTTGTATTTAGGATCATAACCCTGTACATCCAGGCTTGGATCACTTTCGGCAAAGCCAAGCTCCTGTGCTTTTTTCAAGGCATCGGAATAGCTCTTTTTCTCTTCAAAAACTTTTGTGAGAATATAGTTTGTTGAGCCGTTGAAAATCCCTTCTATGCTATTGATGAGATCATTGTCGTAATACTCTTCCAGGTTACGAAGGATAGGAATGCTTCCGCAAACCGATCCTTCATACAATACAGGTTTGCCATGTTTTCTCTGAAGATCGTAGATTTCCTCGAGGTGCTCAGCTAACATTTTTTTGTTTGCCGTAACAACAGCCTTTCCATGTTCCAGAGCAGTCTTCACAATTTCAAATGCAGCTTTTGCATCGTCAATTAACTCCACGACTACATCGATTTCCGGGTCGTTGAGAATTTCTTCTTTATTGAAGGTGAAAAAGCTTTCGCTGATGGGGCGGGTTTTGTTGTGATGCTTCACGCAGATCTTTTTAATTTCTGCTTTCACGCCATGTGTTTCGTGCAATACATGGTAAAGACCTTGTCCAACACAGCCGAATCCGAATAGCCCTAATTTTAAATTCTTTTTGCTCATACAAAAACTGCTTGAAGTGTTTCTTTTTTAAAATGGTGTAGTATACTTTCTTTCATGCGATCAAATTCTACCAGGAAGCCATCATGACCATAGTTGGATTGGATCACTTCCAGTTCGGCTTGTGGAATTTGTTCGACTAAATATTTTTGCTCACTCAGCGGAAAGAGCAAATCACTTTCAATACCAATGATGAGCGTGCTGGCCTTTATTTTTTTAAGTGCGCTTTCGATGCTTTCACGATTGCGTCCTACGTTATGGCTGTCCATCATTTTCGAAAGTGCCCAGTAGGTGAATGCATTAAAACGATTGGCGAGTTTATCGCCCTGGTATTGCTGATAGGTGGCTGCCCGAAAGCCCTCGATTTTATCGTGGTGTTTTTCACTTTGCGTCAGTTGAAAGGTTTCATATTGCCGGTACGAAATCATGCCAATGGCGCGCGCTGCTTTTAGTCCTTCAAGGCCTGCCCGTGGTTCACTTTCTTTCCACGTTGGATCGGCCTGAATGGCGAGCCGCTGGGCTTCGTTAAATGCAATCCCCCAGGGTGAATGGGAAGCGTTACAGGCAATCGGAATGATGTTTTGAAACACATCCGGTTGATGAATGGCCCATTCCAATACTTGCTGTCCACCTAACGATCCGCCAATGAGCGTATGGATTTTTTCGAAGTGAAGTTCCTGGCGCAAGGCATCAAAAGCACGAACAACATCGCGGTTCGTAACAACTGGAAACGTGTGGTAAAATGGGTTCCCGGTTAGTGGATCAACGGACAATGGCCCGGTTGATCCGTAGCATCCTCCGGGCATATTTGCGCAGATGATAAAATATTTTCGAGGATCAAATGGCCCGCTTTCCGAAAACAGATCACCCCACCAGGTGGTGAAATCAGAACTTCCGGTAAGCGCATGACAAACCCAAACGACATTGCTTCGGTCAGAATTAAGTTTACCGAATGTGGTATACCGAAGCTGAAAGCCGGCAAGAGAACTTCCGGCTTCCAGTTCAAATTTTTCCTTGTAATGAAAAGTGTGATCGTGCTTTTCCATGCTTTCTGTCGAGCCTATTTCTAGGATACTAACTCACCTTCAAATACTTTTTCGAAAGCTTGCTGCAGGTCGCCTTTGATATCGTCAATGTGTTCAATGCCTACCGAGATGCGCAGCAAGTTTGGTAATACACCGGAAGCGATTTGTTCTTCTTCGCTTAATTGCTGATGGGTTGTTGCCGAAGGCTGAATGATCAGAGTTTTCGCGTCACCCACATTGGCCAGGTGGCTAACCAGTTTCAGGTTATCGACAAATTTTGCTGTATGCTGCTTTGTTCCCTTCAGCGTGAAAGAAAGTACGGCACCAAAACCGTTGCGCAAATATTTCTTGGCCAGTTTATGATAGATGCTGCTTGATAGTCCGGGATAGTTTACACTTTCAACCAGATCATGTTGCTCTAGCCATTGTGCCAATAACAAGGCATTATCGATTGAACGCTGCACCCGGAGCGATAACGTCTCCAATCCCTGTAACAGGAGGAAGGAATTAAATGGACTTAAAGCAGGCCCGAAATCGCGAAGACCTTCTACGCGTGCGCGGATGATGAAAGCAATGTTCGGAAGTCCGAGTGGATTCCCTTCACCAAACACTTCCCAGAATTTCAATCCGTGGTATCCTTCCGATGGTTCAGTGAACTGCGGGAATTTTCCATTGCCCCAGTTGTAATTTCCACCATCTACAATCACTCCACCGATGGAAGTGCCATGACCGCCAATCCATTTTGTGGCCGACTCAACCACAACATTGGCACCGTGCTCAATCGGGCGGAAGAGGTATCCTCCGGCTCCAAATGTATTATCGACTATTAGCGGCAGATCATGTTTTTTTGCCAGCGCGCTGATGGCTTCAAAGTCAGGGATGTTAAAGCCGGGATTGCCAATGGTCTCTAAGTAAATTGCTTTTGTTTTTTGATCAATTAGTTTTTCAAAGGCTTCAGGCTTATCGCCTTCTGCAAAGCGTACCTCAATGCCTAATCGCTTGAAGGCAACTTTAAATTGATTGTAGGTTCCACCGTATAGAAAAGTAGTAGAAACGAAATTGTCACCAGCCTGTAAAATATTGTTCAAGGCGATGAACTGTGCTGCCTGACCGGAACCAACAGCTAAGGCGGCTACACCACCTTCCAGAGCTGCGATGCGTTTTTCAAACACATCGGTGGTCGGGTTCATGATGCGTGTATAGATGTTGCCAAATTCTTTTAAAGCAAAGAGGTTGGCTCCGTGTTCGGAATCTTTGAATGTATAGGATGTAGTCTGGTAAATGGGTACAGCGCGTGAACGTGTTGTAGGATCGATTTCCTGACCGGCATGTAATTGGAGGGTTTCAAAATGTAATGTTGACATGGCTATAATTTTTTGTTGTGAATAATGACGTTGTAAAATGCTTATGATTTTTTGAGTGTGAACGTAGCCGTAACCAAACCTGTCACCGGGCAGATCATAGGCTAGTGTGTTGCTGGACGCGGTTGGCTATCGGTTAGCAACAGCACGCGCAACAACAACAGGTGTTGTTGCACATACAACGACAAATTGATTGGAATGCGTTCGAATACTGTACACGCAAGCGTTGAGTGCTTACTGGTGAAATGAAGATGTTGCTGTTTTTCATTTTTTAATCGGTTTATATTTTCCGCTTTTGGCGGATCAGGATTTAGCACCTTTTCCCTATCGGGAAGGTTGCTAGCGTTTCTCAGAGCCTGTCTCTCCACGCTTCTTTATAAATCGGTTAAGCAGATGTGCTTATTCGACTTTGATGTCACAAACGTAGAGCCTGAAAACTTTGTTTCCAAACGAGTTTGGTATTTTTTTTACCGGAAGGCTACTGACAACTGTTAGTCTTGCGCCCGGTAATCATGCTCTACGATCTCTTAAAACGATTGTTATGCCAGGGCTTTGGTGATCAGCACAATCTGTCCGAGATGATAAAGATCGTGTTGAATAATACCGTGGAGCATGGTATAAAAGGTATAGTGATAGGAACTGTGCGGTACTTCTTCGTGAAGTTTTTCTTCCGGAAAGTGGTTCATGACTTGCAATAATTTCGCCTGACTTTCTTTCAACAACTGTACAACTTCAGTCCAATTTGTTGGTGATGGAAAGTTCAATTCATCGGTTACTTTATAGTCTTTGTCGCCCTCAAGTTTTTTGATTGTAAAAATTCGCCAGGCTGTCATATGGCTAACCAGTTCGATGATGGTGTGCGCGTTTCCAATTCGTTTGGAAGTTTGTTCTGCGGTGATGGTGTTCAATACTTCTAATACAGACGGACCATGCCATGCATTTTTTGTAAAAGCTTTATGCAGGAGCTTGGCAATGTGTTGAGTTTCCATATTCTTCATTGATGCGTATCCTGAAGTTAAAAAAAATCCCCGTTGGTAACGAGGACTCTTACACTGCACTTTTAAATTTTACTTACGTCAGCATACCGCCATCCACCTGCAATACTTGTCCGCTGATATAGGTCGACATATCCGATCCTAAAAATACACAGGCATCAGCAACATCTTCGGGCTTGCCTCCGCGCTTCAATGGAATAGCATCGCGCCAGCTTTGCACGGTTTTCTCATCTAGTTTGTCTGTCATTTCAGTTTCGATGAATCCGGGTGCAATGGCATTCGAGCGTATACCGCGTGAGCCTAATTCGAGCGCCACGGATTTGGTGAAACCGATAATGCCGGCTTTCGATGCCGCGTAGTTTGCTTGTCCGGCATTGCCTTTCAATCCCACAACGGAAGTCATGTTGATAATAGAACCACTCTTTTGTTTCATCATTTGCTTGGTAGCAGCCTTCACGGTATTGAAACATGATTTCAGATTCACGTTAATTACTTTGTCCCACGCTTCTTCATTCATGCGGAGCAGGAGATTATCCATGGTGATGCCGGCATTATTAACCAGAATATCCAGAGAGCCAAAATCGGCAATAACATCGTTTACTAATTTTTCGGCTTGTGCAAAATCCGATGCATCGGAGCGATAGCCTTTTGCCTTGACACCTTTCGCGGCAAGTTCAGCTTCCAGCGCCTGGCCTTGCTCTACACTGGACAAGTACGTAAACGCTACATTGGCACCTTGTTCGGCATAGCGGATTGCGATGGACCGGCCGATGCCTTTGGATGCCCCCGTGACGAGGGCTGTTTTTCCCTGGAGTAATTTCATAAGTAAGGTGGCAATCCACGGTCGATTGCCCTCAGTTTAGTTTCCCGTTAACGGTCAAAAATAGTTAATTCTTCAAAAATCATTATACCGGAGTAAAGTCGTGGCGCGGCCATTTGGGTAACTTCTATGATGCCGGCTGGTTAAAAGCAAACAAACTTTTTGAAAGCGCGATCAGGGGTTTATCTTTGGCATCGAAATTTAAATCCAATACGTATGTCAAAATATGATCTGATCGTAATCGGGAGTGGTCCCGGAGGGTATGTAGCCGCTATCAGGGCTTCTCAACTGGGTATGAAAGTGGGTGTTGTTGAAAAGGCTGAACTCGGTGGTATTTGCCTGAATTGGGGATGTATTCCAACAAAAGCATTGTTAAAGAGCGCCAATGTTTTTGAATATGTAAAGCACGCCAGCGATTACGGTATTTCGATTGGAGATTTCAAGGCAGATTTTTCAGGCATGGTCAAGCGCAGCCGCGATGTAGCAGCCGGTATGAGCAAAGGCGTTCAATTTCTTTTCAAAAAAAATAAAATCGATCAGCTTGCCGGAATTGGAAAATTAAAGAAGGGAGGTAAAGTAGAGGTTACGGATACTGCTGGTAAGAAAGTGGATTATGAAGCGAAGCATATCATACTTGCCACCGGAGGTCGTTCGCGTGAATTGCCCAGCATGAAAATCGATGGTAAAAAGATTATCGGTTATCGTGAAGCAATGGTAATGGAGAAGCAGCCCAAGAAATTGCTGGTGGTTGGCTCCGGTGCTATCGGAGTGGAGTTTGCGTATTTCTATAATGCCATCGGAACGGAAGTAACGATTGTAGAATTTTTGCCGCGCATTGTTCCTGTAGAGGATGAAGAAGTATCCAAAGCATTGGATAAAAGCTTCAAAAAATCAGGAATGAAAATTTACGTTAACTCGGAAGTTACAAAAGTGGATACAGCGGGAACAGGTTGTGTTGCTACTGTTAAAACTCCCGAAGGTGAAATAAAAATTGAAGCCGATGTCGTGTTATCGGCTGTTGGTGTTGCTACCAACCTGGAAGGAATAGGGTTAGAAGACGTTGGTGTGAAAACTGATAAAGGAAAAGTTATTGTCGATGATTTCTACAAAACCAATGTAGCGGGTGTATATGCTATTGGTGATATTGTAAAGGGTCCTGCACTGGCACACGTAGCCTCGGCCGAAGGAATTATCTGCGTTGAAAAAATTGCCGGGCATCATCCACAGCCATTGGATTATAACAACATTCCGGGGTGTACCTATTGCTCACCTGAAATTGCTTCAGTGGGCTATACGGAGGAAGCCGCGAAGAAAGCAGGTTATGAAATTAAGGTTGGCAAATTTCCATTTACAGCATCGGGTAAGGCAAAGGCTGCCGGTGCACCGGATGGATTTGTAAAAGTGATTTTCGATGCCAAGTACGGTGAGTGGTTAGGGGCGCACATGATTGGTGCGAATGTTACCGAAATGATTGCCGAAGTAGTGGCCGCGCGCAAGCTAGAAACTACAGGTCATGAAATTGTAAAAACCGTTCATCCACATCCCACCATGAGCGAAGCTATCATGGAAGCCGCTGCGGCTGCATACGGAGAAGTTATCCACTTATAATTTTTAATTCTTAAAAAAATATGAGGCTGTTCATTTCGGACAGCCTCTCTTTTTTTAAAGGATGAATAGTTGAGCCTAATTCTTCCAGATCACCTTTCTTCCGGTAGCCTTCTGTTCAAAATCAGGACAGGTGTTGAAGCCGGCAATTCCACCAAAGGTGCAGCGTACTTCTTTTGCACAATTGTATACAATAGTCATATAGTCAGCACAATTCAAACAGTCCGTTACCATAAAAACGTACTCGCCCTTGTAGCGGTAGCGAATAATTTCACCGGTATAACCATTTGCCTGAATTTGTTCAATGATGGATTCAATCCAAACAGGAGTTCCTCCGTTGGAACAAACAGGCAGGTTTTCACCCTCAGATTGCGAGTCGCCTTCACAACTCAGACCCATCGCGAGTACGCTTAACGCGAGCAACCAAGTCATGAATTTTGTTTTCATAGTTGAGTTTTCAGGTTAGACACCGTTTGATATTACCAGGTTGGATCAAACCGCTAAAATATAAGGATTGGGATCATCAGAGAATCCTTTTCGAAATTCAGATCCACTTGAATGGTTAGTTATTCACTATCGTGGTAAAACCAATATCGGTAATGGGATACAAAGCCAAAATAAAGAGCACCACCCCGCGCATGGATCAAAAGAAAAAAGTCCGGGGTGGGAACCCTGGACTTTTTAACAATTGATTGATCATGAAACGAAGCTCTTAATAATCCGCTGGATTAATGGATCGGGTTTGGAATGCGCGCGCATACTTTTCGTAAGCCTCTTCGAACTTCTTCGCCAGATCAGCTTCACCATATCGGTAGAGGGTTTCTTGTAATTCACCCAGGATGATAATATTTTCCTGAAGCGATCTTCCGAAATTCCCTTTTGACATATAGTAGGCCGCCAGTTCATCGGCACGTTGCCCCATGGTGGTGGCAATTTCAATGGCTTTTTCTTTTTCGCCTACTTCAAAGAGCGGAGCAACATAACTTGCGCTGATGTAATCGTAACGGATCGGATTATCCGGCATTTTTGCAAGGCTAAAGGTTAGTACTTCGGCTGCTTTCGCTGGGTCACCTTGTTGAATGTAAGCTTCTGCCAATTGCAGAAAGCTGCTACGGTGATTGAGAACAAATTTTCTGTAATCTTCCGTATAGTAAATCGATGGATCGTCCAGGCCGCGGAACTCAAACTTCTTCAGCATATTCTCATAACTCGCCTGGGTATTCACCAGCCGGTCTTGCGAATTTTTATTCGGATTCAAGATGGGCAAAATACGGTATGCATTGCCTTCCTGAACAATATACCTGCGCAAATCCACATTGAATTGTGCGAGCGATGTTTCATTTACATAGAGTGGCCTTTCCCAGTTGGCTGTTGCCAGAATATCGAGCATGGCCAGGTCTTTTTTCTCCAGGTTATTGCCCGTTACCTTTAGGCGCATTTCTGAAACAACCAGACTATCCATCCCTTCGGGGATGATGCCCAATGATCGTACATGTTCCACATCCACCGGTAAGATGATTTCTTTCGTTGGCAAAATGTTGGCCGAAGGATACATTCGCAGTCCCTTGTAATCTTTCTTTAACAGATCAAGGTATTGTTTCAACTCCATTGTTTTGATGCCTGCATCGTAGTATGGCAAGTAATCATTCGGGCCACCCTGGCGATAATTTTCTTTTGTGAGTGTGAACGGGAATGGTTTGGACTCGTAAGCCTGTCGCGTCATCTGATCGATATACCAATCTGTATTGAAGTAGCTGAGCACCACTACCCGCACATCGGTGCGCACACCTTCCACTTCCTGCGCATACCATAGTGGGAAAGTGTCATTATCACCACCCGTAAACAGGATGCCGTTCGGGGCACAGGAGTTCAGGTAATTCTTTGCCGAGTCAACAGAGAAGTAACGTTTGGCACGACTGTGATCATCCCAACCATCTTTGGCCATCAGGGCAGGTGCCGATAAACCGATGATTGTTGCAATGAGGGCACTGGTTTTCAAGCTTCGCGTATATTTTGCCAGTCCTTCTGCCATAGCAATAACAGCAAAACCGATCCAGAATGAGAAAGCATAATACGAACCGGCATAAATGTAATCACGTTCGCGTGGCTCAGTTGGCGGAGAGTTAAGGTACACCACGAGTGCTACCCCGGTCAGGATGAAGAGCAGGGCTGTGACCACGAAATTCTTCGTGTCCTTTACCGATTGATGAAACATACCGATAAGTCCGAGAATAAAGGGTATCATAAAAAAGTTATTTCGCCCTTTATTTTCGGCTAAAACAGGAGGAAGTTTTTCAAACCATCCGTTTGGCCCCAGCCAATCAGCATTCTGAATGTCGCTTTCGCGGCCTGCAAAGTTGAAAAAGAAATACCGCACATACATGTGGCCGATCTGGTGCTCGAACATATACCAGAGGTTGTGAATAAACTTGGGACGCTCATCATCTTTTAGTTTGGGAAGCGCAGTGTATTGCGCTAAGATGTTTTTATAAACCCGCTTGTGCTCAGGATCGGTGCTGTAAATTCTGGGAAGAATGGTTTGATCTTTAGGATCGTATTTATACGAAAGCTTCCGGTCCGATATCTCGTACTTATCTTTTCCTTTTACATAAACCGGGGCTCCTTCATCATAGCCGATTACCTGCGCGGTGTAGTATTGACCATAGAGAAGAGGACGGCTTCCATATTGCTCACGCTTCAGGTAGCGCACGAAACTCATCACATCGGATGGAGCGTTTTCATTGATGGGTGGATTAAAATTGGAGCGGATTACGACTACGGCATACGAAGAATATCCAATCAGGATGAAGGCGGTGGCGATCAGGAATGTATTCAGCAACACCATCTTTTTTTGTTGTGAGTACCGGATGCCAAAAATCAAGGCAGTAACCAGCATCAATACAAAAACAATTACCCCCGATCCAAATGGCAGGCCGAGTGTGTTCACAAAAAACACCTCAAAGTTTCCCGCGAAGGAGGGTAAGCCGGGAATGATAATCTCGTTCACGAAAAAGATGATACCCAGGCTGATCAACATGGAGGCCACAACACCCCACGTGGTAGGTTTATATTTTTTGAAATAGTAAATCAACGCCAGAGCCGGAATGGTGACCAGGTTTAACAAGTGAACGCCTATGGAGAGGCCCATCATATAGAAAATCAAAATCAGCCAGCGGTTAGCCTTCGATTCATCTTCGATAACATCCCATTTCATCATTGCCCAAACCACAAAAGCAGTAAAGAAAGAAGACATGGCATACACTTCTGCCTCTACAGCCGAGAACCAGGCAGAATCCGAGAAAGTATATGCTAATGATCCAACCAAACCGGCACCCATGAGTACCCACGTTTTGTCGGTGGTTAAATCTTCAGGTTTTGAAATCCGCATTAATTTGCGGCCAAATAGAACAATTGTCCAGAACAGGAAAAGAATAGTGAAAGCACTGGCCAGCACGCTGCTGAAGTTAATCCAATAGGCAACCTGGGTTACATCGCCCAATGCCAGAAAGGAAAACAATCTGCCGATCAAAAGAAACAAGGGTGCTCCTGGAGGGTGCGGCACTTCCAGTTTGTAGGAAACGGAAATAAACTCACCGCAATCCCAGTAGCTGGCAGTCGGCTCCATGGTAAGCCAATAAGTAAGCAACGAGATGCCAAAAACGCACCATCCAACGATGTTATTGATCTTTTGAAAATTCTGGTTCATGTATCTGTTTTTTCTAAAAACTAAGGGGCGAAAATAGGGAAATTAGTCGATTAGTCCACCTTTGCCTGCCAACCTCGATCATGTTCTGTGAACTGCCGACCACCGCCTGTGGACTATTTATAAACAATAACATAAAAGCCCAACCACAGAAAAAAAAGCAGGATGTAGGAGCACGCTACAATGAGCCATACAATTCTTTTTTCCTTCCGCGCATAGTGGTGAATACCCGCCACCAGCATAAACCAATAGGCAATTTCAAACAGGTTTAGTGCCCGCAGGGGATACGCCCAACGCTTATCTAACGCGTAGTAATCAAAAAAATGCATCAGCGAGAAGGGAAAAAACGCACGGATATCGTGGTAGCTGGGATCGCTTTCAATAAACATGAACCAGATGATTTTCAAGACTTCAGGTACGAGAAAAATAAATTCCGCACCGATTACCACGCCCCAACATTGGGTATACGTTACACGGTAGCCGTACATAAAACAACCCACCCAAATGACGAATGCAATGACCGTAAACTTCCACAGGTAAACAAAGGGTATGGAAAAGTACTTTATAGCATTGATGGCCCGCAGAAGGGTTCCCTCAGGCCGGTCTTGCAAAAATTCAAACGCGGCTGTTTCGTTTTCGATGAACGAAATTTTGATGAACAACAAGAGCAGTGTGGCTACACAAAGCAGGATGAAGAGAAGCTTTTTGTCGGCTGCAAATAATGACTTAGTTTCGCTCACGTTATACAGGTGTTTGAATGGAGATGGAAAAGTAATATCAAATTTTTAACTGTGCATTTAATTCTACAAAGGTCAGGTTTTCATTATCGGTTGTTGTTAACATGCATCCTGGCGTTAGTCGCTGTATTTTCAGTTTCGGCACAACCGGTGGCTAAAAAAGACACGACCATAATCTTACTGACAGATCTGAAAGTGCAGTTGGAGTGTACCAAAGCACTGAATGACCTGTATAACTTTAAGTTTGAGGATGCTACATTTCAGTTTCGATACCTGAAAGCAAAATACCGCTGGCATCCATTACCCTATTTTTTGATGGGCCTGATTGAATGGTGGAAGATCATGCCGAACACCCGCGATAAATCGCACGATGATGCCTTTCTTGCCTATATGGACTCAACTATTCTCGTAGCAGAAAATCTTCATAAGAAGCATCCTGCATACAAAGTAGAATCTGCTTTTTTTCTGGCGGCCGCCCATGGGTTTAAAGGCCGATTGTATTCAGATGAAGAAAGACGAAGCTGGACCAAGGCAGCCGCTGCAGGGAAAAATGCTTTAAACTATCTCGAGGAGAATAAAGGTCAGGATAACCTGACGCCTGAGTTGTTGTTTGGCGATGCACTATTCAATTATTTTTCGGTTTGGGTACCCGAGAATTATCCGGCATTGAAGCCAATATTGTGGTTTTTCCCCAAGGGTGATAAGGCCTTGGGTTTAAAGCAGCTGAAGGAAGTTTCGTACAATGCTTTTTATACCCGCACCGAAGCAATGGTATGGCTCATGCGCATTTTGAATAGCTATGAGAATGATCAGCCGCGAGCCTTACAGATCAGTGATTACTTGTACAGTACCTATCCCGACAATCCTTTCTTTCATCGGTATTATGCCCGGATGTTGTATTCCATGGGCAAGTTTACAGAGGCGGAGCCTGTATGCCGACAGATACTCCACAATATTGATAGCGGTAAAGTAGGGTATGAAGCCACCAGCGGAAGGTACGCGGCATTTTTTCTTGGTCAGATTTACGAAGCACGGAAAAACCTGGATGCAGCCAAGCAGTACTACGAACTTTGTGTAAAATATGCCGAGCAAATTGAATCTACAGATTCGGGGTACTACCTGTATTCGCTAATTGCTCTTGGTGAAATTGCAGAGAAGCAGGGAAACACTGCAGAGGCGAAAAAATACTTTAAGGAGGCGAAGAAAAAATCAGGACGTAAGGATGAAGCCTTCAAAGACGCCAAACGCAGGTTGAAGAAACTGGAGAAAGGGGATTAGCCAAACAGACAACAACAGGATATGGAACTGCGTGATCTTTTTGTTACACCTGTTGTGATTATGCTACTTTATTTTGTTGCCTACCTGGTTCGCAACCGCGTGACGGACGAAGTAAATCGGGTGTATTTTTTGCCGGCACTTTCCCTTAAAATATTCGGTGCGTTGGCGGTGGGTTTCATTTATCAGTTTTACTACGCGGGTGGGGATACATTTAACTATCATACACATGGTAGCCGGCATATCTGGAATGCCTTTGTAGATTCCCCAACGCTCGGACTTAAACTTTTATTGACGGATGGCACTACCGTTGCGCCTAAAGGAACCTATTTGTATGCTTCGCGAATACTTTTTTTTAGTGACCCGAGCTCCTATGTTGTCATTCGCCTGGCTGCACTTTTTGATTTGGTTACATTCTCATCCTACTCAGCCACCGCGGTACTCTTTGCAGCCGTAAGTTTTGGGGGCATGTGGCTTTTTTTTCAGACATTCTATGAGGATTTTCCGCACTTGCATCGTTGGATTGCAATAGCCGCCTTTTTTATTCCGTCCGTTTTTTTCTGGGGTTCAGGGTTATTGAAGGATACCATTACATTAGGCTGCCTGGCCATTGCCACATACTGCGTAAAACGTATTTTCTTCAATCGGCAAATTTCTATCTCAAACATTTTACTCCTTCTCCTTTCGCTGTACATCATGTTCGCCATCAAAAAGTACATTTTGCTCTGCTTTTTGCCGGCCACTATGCTTTGGATATTCATACGAAATTTGTCTATGGTAAAATCGTTTTTACTGAAAGTCATGTTAGTCCCCTTTGTTGTAGGGCTAATGGTTGTATCAGGCTATTATTTGATAAAAAAAATTGCTGAAGATGATGCCCGTTATTCCCTTGAAAAGATTGCGATAACAGCAAAAGTTACAGCCTATGATATTGGTTTTTATACTGGAAAAGATGCTGGCAGTGGTTATTCGCTGGGCGAACTTGATGGCACATTTTCGGGTATGCTCAAGCTGGCACCTCAGGCCATCAATGTTTCCTTGTTCAGGCCCTACTTGTGGGAAGTTCGAAATCCGTTGATGCTGTTATCGGCACTGGAGAGTTTAGGTCTGCTATTTTTAACAGGGTACGCATTTTATCGGGCACGCCATTTCCTGTTGCGTGCGCTTGGAAATCCCACCATTCTTTTTTGTCTGATGTTTAGCATCACGTTCGCTTTTGCCGTGGGTGTTTCAACTTTTAACTTCGGAACGCTTACCCGCTATAAAATACCGTTATTGCCATTTTATTTCATGGCTCTGGTGTTGATGATTGACTACTCGAATAAAGAGCGGTACAGGGGTGTTGTGGATAGCACAGAATAATGATCAACTACACGCAACCGCGCAGCTTCACCAATTTTTGTGCGCAATGTTGCGTCATGAATAAGCTCTTCAAGAGTTGTCAACCAATCCGCTGTGGTGGAAGCCAGAAAGCCGTTTGTACCGTGATCTACAATACGTGAATTAACACCTACTGGAGAAATAACGCACGGAATTTTAAGCGCCATGTATTGCAGTGCTTTGAAGCCGCATTTTCCGTTGGCCCATTCATCATCGGGCAACGGCATAATGCCGATATCAATGCGCAGAAGATCTTCTATTTCCGAATGTTTGTTCCACGGAAGAAACTGCAATGACTTCAAATTTAGATCTGGTTCACGGTCAGCAATTACTAAAATTTTGATTTTGGGGAAGGCACTTTCAATTTGTTTCAGCACCTTCTCAAGGGCTTTCAGATACTTTAGGGTGGAGTGCGAGCCCGTCCAGCCGATGGTGATAAATTCTCCGGTTGGTTTTTTATACAGGGTTGGATTATGCCAACCCTCTGTATCAATGGTGGTAGGAATATAGCGGGCATCGGCATTGAACTGGGACGCATATTCGCGCAGGTATTGGTTTCCACAGCTGACCCGGTACGACCAGCGGCAAATCGAACTCACCTTACTCCGACATTTAGCAATTTGTAACAACATCGATTCATTGGCGCGATCGGTTAGCCAAATGGCATCATCAAAATCATAGATGAACTTTCGTCTCAATACTTTAGCCAGTACCCACTCTATAACAGGTGGGCCAACAGGCGCGGCTTCGCGATGGATAAAAATAAGGTCGTAGCGAATGGCTGTGAAAAGCATACCCAAACGCTTGACAAAACCAATAAGAAGTACACCTGCTTTAGCGAGAAGACTTCCCCGGTTGTAAAATATTCTTCCGTTAGCCGAATTCAGAAAGGGTTGGAGGGTAATCGCGTTTCCTGAACTTTCCAGGAAGTTGAGGTACTGCTCAAACCGAAAGCGTTGGGAAGGAGATTCGTCCAGCGGATACGGAACGAGGAATAAAATTTTTTTCTGCGCCATGAAGGATTTCGTTGCAAGATTGACTTTTGTTTTTGAATCCCGAAGCGATGATAGGGCTAAAACCCAAATTGCTTAGCTAAGTAAATCCTGATAACTTCGCCCCATTGTGGGCGGTAGTTTCGGAGTCAGAAAAAGCTATCGGTGCCTCCAAACTATGAATTGAACCTAAAACAGGTGGTTTCCATGACAGAAAGTGAACACATCATAGACGCTTCTGAGCGTAAACTCTTTGACTGGAAGGAACTCCTTTTTTACAAAGAACTCTTTTATTTTTTTACCTGGCGCGACATCAAAATCAAGTACAAGCAAACTGTATTGGGCTTTATGTGGGCTATTTTACAGCCCTTACTCATGATGACGATTTTCACGCTTTTCTTTGGAAAAGCGTTGAATATACCATCGCAAAATCTACCGTATCCGGTTTTTGTTTTTTCGGGTCTTCTCATCTGGACGATTTTTTCATCCGGCTTAACCAATGCATCCAACAGCATGGTGAACAATGCGCAGATCATCAAGAAAATTTATTTTCCCCGGCTCATTATTCCGGTATCATCCATTTTGGGTGCCTTGTTTGATTTTCTGATGGCCTTCATCTTATACATTGGCATATTAATTTATTATCAACAACCTGTTTCACTTCATGCTTTTTGGTGCTGGCCGGTTGCATTGCTGGTAACCATTGTTGCTACCCTTGGCCCCGGAAGCTGGCTGGCTGCGCTTAATGTAAAGTACCGCGACTTTCGTTATGTCATTCCATTTCTGGTTCAAGTCCTGTTTTTTCTGACACCGGTTATTTATCCAATCAGCATGTTAACGCATCCCTGGTTACGCTATTTGCTAGTGGTCTCTCCCATGTATGCGGCCATTGAATTATTTCGAATGCCAATTACGGGCATCGTGCCGCAACCGGAATTCATTATCATTAGTCTGGGCTCAGGAGTATTGTTATTGTTGATCGGATTGACCTACTTCCGAAAAACGGAAGACCTTTTTGCTGATTTTGCTTAATTAACCGGCCATGCCAAATTTATATATTATTGGAGGATGTAATGGTGCGGGCAAAACAACGGCATCTTTTACAGTGCTGCCAGAAATACTGAATTGTAAAGAATTTGTAAATGCTGATGAGATTGCAAGAGGAATCTCCCCCTTTCAACCGGAGACAGTTGCATTTGAGGCTGGTAGGTTTATGCTTACCCGCATTGATGAACTGATGGAAAAGGGTATTGATTTTGCCTTCGAGACAACACTGGCAACTCGCAGTTATTCAAGCACCATCCAAAAAGCCAAAGACATCGGCTACTTTATTTCACTGGTTTATTTTTGGCTGGATTCATCAGAGCTGGCGATAAGCAGGGTAAAGGAGAGGGTTGCTTCAGGTGGACACAATATCCCTGAACATGTGGTTAAGAGAAGATATGTTCGCGGATTGCTAAATTTGTTTGATTTATATATTCCCTCAGTAGATTTTTGGATTGCTGTTGATAATTCCTCCAAAGAATTTTTGATTCTCGCGGATGGCGGTTCACAAGGCATCAAAACTCATAATGCATCGCGCTGGAGCGAGTTAGAACAAAATTACAAAACATGGAAAATCAAATAGAAGAATTAAGGGCTAAGATAATTAAGGGGCTTAAATTGACTTCAAAGCGACTTATTGAGGCTACGGCAAAGCGCGATGGGGAGTTAGTGTACTCTATTAATCATAAGATTGTGAGAATTAAAGCGAAAGAACTCTTATCTCAAATTGACTAAGATTTCGAGGTTCACCCCAATCAAACGGGCAATGGAAATTTCACGATTTATGTAATTACCTGCTCATTGAAAATTGGTTCATCTAACATTGAGCTTTGCTATGAAACCCATCCTCGAAATACAGAGCATCTCTAAAAGATACCGAATCCAGCACCTAGCCGGAGGTTACCTGAGTTTGCGGGAGCGAATGGTAAATGCACTGAAATTTGAGAAAAATAATATGGAGGATTTTTGGGCATTGAAAGACGTTTCTTTTGAGGTTCAGCCTGGTGAATCCATTGGTATTATCGGTCGTAATGGAGCGGGCAAGTCAACATTACTAAAAATACTTTCCAAAATCACACCGCCCACTACCGGAAGAATTGTTTCGCGCGGACGCATCGCTAGTTTACTCGAAGTAGGAACAGGCTTTCATCCGGAATTAACCGGAAGGGAAAATATTTTCTTCAACGGTTCACTGCTGGGCATGAAGCGAAAGGAAATCGATAAGAAGTTTGACGAAATTGTTGACTTCAGCGGGACAGAAAAATTTCTCGACACTCCACTGAAGCACTATTCCAGCGGTATGCAGTTACGACTGGCTTTTTCAGTTGCTGCCTTTCTTGAACCCGAAATTCTCATTATTGATGAAGTACTTGCGGTGGGTGATGCCGAGTTTCAAAAGAAGTGTTTGGGTAAAATGGAAGATGTGAGCAAGAGTGGTAGAACGATTTTGTTTGTGAGTCATAATATGGCTGCAGTTCGTGAAATGTGTCAGAAAACCATTTTGATGAACAAAGGAAGGTGTGAATTGATAGGACCAAGTACAGATGTAATTGAGATGTACCTCAAAAATGGAATGGTGCAAGCATGCTATGAGGGAGAGCGGAAGCAGGACTCACCGTATATTGAAAAAGTCTATTCAATCAATAGCAGCGGGGAACTTGGTACAAGTTTTTTAAATGAAGATGAAATCGCAGTTTGTATCAAAACTCAAAATACGGGCTCGGTAATAAACCTCAGCCTCGGCCTGGCACTCCGCGACAGACTAGGAAACAAATTATTCACTACCACAAAAAAATATTTAGCTGAGCAGGGCGATAAACTCCATACGGTTACAATTCCAGGCAAATTGCTGCTATCCGGAAATTATTCTGTTGACGTTGCTATATTCATACCCAACGGAAGTGTATACGACTACGCTCGGGAATGCATAGCGATTCGTGTGGATGACTTTGAATCAGATATGGCGGTATACAGCAGCGCAGATATTGGTGTTATAAATGTTCCCTGCACATGGACCTAAGCTATTTAACCAAAAGAACAATTGGCAAAATTTATATGCTGTTCAAAGGCATATCAGGCCGACTTCGACTGTGGGCAATGGTGACTAATCCAAATGTTCAACTTGGTCAGTCTTGCCGGATTGATCCCACTGCGAAAATTGAAACGAAATATGGAGGTTCAATATCTATTGGAGAAAATACTGAAATTCTTGAGGGAGTATTGATTCAAACTTATGGCGGGAAAATAACAATTGGCGCAAACTGCAGCATTAATCCGTACACCATTATCTATGGTCATGGCAATACTACCATTGGCGAAAATGTTCTGATTGCCGGGGGGTGTATGATAATCCCTTCCAATCACTCTTTTTCTAATCCAACTATTTCCATCCGGGAACAACCCAGTGTTTCAAAGGGTATTACTATCGAACGCAATGTTTGGATTGGTCACGGTTCTTCAGTGTTAGATGGTGTTACTATCGGCCAGGGATCAGTTGTGGCCGCTGGAAGTGTAGTTAATAAAACGATTCCTGCTCATTCTGTGGTAGCGGGTGTTCCGGCTCAGGTGATTAAAAAAAGAATATGAGACGTAAAGTCAGCTATTGGAGATACTTCAGTCTTGGCGATTTATTAACACTTCTTTTTGGATTGGTATTGGATAGCTTTCATAAAAGAATTCCCCGAAAGATTTTCCTCACTAAAAATGTTCTGGATTATATCGAAACGGCAAAAGGTCAATTCACGGTACAAAAAGATGAAGTAAGAATTGAACTAACCAATACTCACTACCTTTTGAGAAGAAGTGGATCTGACTTAGATGTGTTCAATCAAATTATTATTGAGCGAGGATTAAATCGAATTCTGCAACATATGAAGACCCTCAAAAATGAGGGTATTCATATTTTAGATTGTGGTGCTAACATCGGACTTGCAACCCTTACTTTCAAAAAAGAATACCCACTTTCAAAAATCATAAGCCTTGAACCGGAACCAGGCAATTACAACCAGCTTTGTAAAAATATTTCGCTAAATGGATACTCTGAAATTACACCTCTTGCAATAGGTGTTTGGTTCGAGAAAAATGTGCTCACCGCAGATCGTGACTTTCGTGACAGAGAAAACTGGTCCTTTGCCATACAACCTGGTGATACTAAAAATGCCGGTGGTATACCTGTCGATTCTCCTGATTCCATAGCAAAGCTTCACGGCTGGGAAAGAATTGATGTTTTAAAAATTGATATTGAAGGCTCTGAATTTCCTCTATTTCGTAATGTGGAGAAATGGGGATCCATTCTGGAAACAGTTCAAATTATTTCAATTGAAGTTCACGAGGAAGTTGGGCCACTATTTGAAATCGCTGAAATATTGTGGCGCAAAGGTTTCAAATTGGAAATGCATGGTGAATTACTAATCGCATTTAGAAATTAATTTATGCAGAGCGCTTCTGTTATTATTTGCTGTTATAATAGTGCCCCTCGACTTGGTCAAACACTGAAGCATTTAGCCCTTCAACATACATCAGCATTGTCCTGGGAAATTATTCTGGTAGATAACGCTTCAACAGATGATACCAAAAAAGTAGCTTACAACCTCTGGCAGGAATTTTCCCGGACTGATGTTCCGCTGAAAATTGTAGATCAGCCGATTCAGGGATTATCGTATGCCAGAGAAAAAGGGATTCAATCTGCATCTTTTGATATTTTGATTTTTTGTGATGACGATAATTGGTTGGATAGTAATTATCTGGTTGAAGCTTGCAGTGTACTACGTTCTGATTTGAAAATTGGCGCACTTGGTGGAACAGGCACAGCTGTATCAGATGTTCCGTTGCCCAAATGGTTCGAGCAATACAAAGGATGTTTTGCCTGCTATCCTCAGGCTAAGCAAAGTGGTGAATTGACAGATGCTCATTCCTTCTTATATGGCGCGGGATTGGTGGTAAAGCGTGAGGTACTGCAAAAATTATCGACCAACAATTTTATTCCTGTACTTCCTGATCGTGTTGGAACCAAGCTTACATCAGGAGGTGATACGGAGCTTTCATACGCCATTCGGTTGTCTGGCTATAAACTGTGGTTTTCTGATAAACTTAAATTTGAACATTATTTGCCGGCCTCACGCTTAACTGAAACTTATCTCTACAAGCTGGTCGCGGCCATGTCATACTGTAGCGGTTTGCTGTTGCTGTATAATTATGTGCTGCTCGGAAAGCCAATGAACAGGTTAGTGTGGATAAAGGATATGACGTACCAGATAATCTTTTTTATTCGCGCACTATTGTCTTATCCGTTTAGTGGAAAATCTTCCTTGGAAAGGAAACTGGATTTTGCTTTCGCCTATAACCGAATGCTAAGCATACTCCATCAGGCAGGAAGTTACCGAAGACGGCATCAACAAATTTTAAGACTAAAAGGATGATGTTGAACCTATGAGACGATTGATGAGGAGTTGCTTAGAATCAATGCTTAGGAGCGTAAAGGCACTCTATTGGTTTGTATTGAAGTTGGTGTACCGGCTAAAGATTCTTTCTGTTCACAATATTCCGGTAATCATCAACAACTTCAACCGCCTTACTTACCCGCTTCAACTAATATCGTTTTTGGAGAAATGCGGATTTAGGAACATCATTATACTTGATAATAATTCAACCTATCCGCCCTTGCTGGAATATTATAAAAGCTGTAAGCATAAGGTTTTTCAGGAACAGCGAAACTATGGTCATCTGGCACTTTGGGAATCGGGTATTTACAACCGCTATAAATGGAATTATTTCATCTACACCGATGCGGATGTAGTTCCTTCGGAAGCGTGCCCTGTTACCTTTATTGAACATTTTAAAAACATTCTCGATGCAGATTATTACCTCGATAAAGTTGGTTTTTCCATTCGAATAGATGATCTGCCTGATTCTTTTGCCCTAAAAGCAAAAATTATTGAATACGAAAAAAATTATTGGAGCAAAGAATATTGCCCCGGTGTTTATAAAGCCCCAATTGATACTACTTTTGCCTTGTACAAACCATTTTCATCGTTGAAGGCAGGCGAAATATATACCCTTGAAGCCGTTCGGGTTGGGTTTCCATACACCATCCGGCACATGCCCTGGTATGTCGATTCAAAACATCTACAGGCGGAGGAGTTGTATTACCTGGAGCGCGCTAATGCATCTTCCAGTGTGGCAAAACAGAATAGCGGAAGTGAAGCGGTTTATTAGATAGGGCATATATCAAATCGAAGTTACCACATGTTCAATACAGGTCTTGTTACCAAAGCAAAGGGGATACTGGATAAAATCCGGTACGGAGAAATTAACTATAAGCCAACGAAACTGGTAACACCCACGCGATTGATTCAGTCAAGATCCCAGGCATGGGTCGGTCTGGAGAAAATTCTCTTTGACATCATTGAATTTTCGGGTATTAAAACGAATTCCGCTGTGGAGTTTGGGGTAGAGTTCGGATATTCTACAGCTGCCCTTGCCAATTTCTTTAAGCAGGTTACCGGTGTTGATATTTTTACAGGCGATGAACATGCCGGTCACTATGGCGATATCTATGCGGAAACGAGCAACAATCTGAAGGATTTTCCCAACATTACATTAATCAAGGCCGATTATAAAGACTACATCACATCAGCCAACGATACCTTTGATTTGGTTCATGTGGATATCATTCATACCTATGACGATACGTACGCTTGTGGTTTGTGGGGTGCACAGCATTCATCGTGTACCATCTTTCATGATACACAAAGCTATCCGGATGTAAAAAGAGCCGTTGCTGACATTGCCAAGAAAACCAATAAGAAATTCTACAATTATCGAAAGTGTAACGGTTTAGGCATTGTATTCTAAAGCAGTATGTCACCGAAAGTTTCTGTTATTATCCCTAACTACAATCACGGTGAATACCTGGTTCAGCGCATCGAGTCTGTATTGAACCAAACATATCAGAATTTTGAAGTGATCATCCTGGACGATTGCTCCACCGACAACAGTGGGGATGTTATCAAGATCTATGCAGGAAATCCCAAGATCACCCACATTGTTTTAAATGATAACAATTCAGGTTCTCCCTTTAAGCAATGGCAGCGCGGCCTTGAATTGACAACTGGGGAATGGGTTTGGATTGCCGAGAGTGATGATTATGCGGATCACTGTTTTCTTGAGCACATGCTGCTTGCGGTAAATAAACTTCCAACCGCAGGATTGGCGTACTGCGATTCAAATATTGTTACCGGGGATGGAGTGGCGCGGCAGACTTTCGGATCATTTAAAAATGAACGGTTTAAAACCAACCGATGGAGTGAGTCGCATACGAATAACGGCTTAGATGAATTGGAAAATTACCTTTTGTTCGGGGGTACAATCAATAACACCAGTGCCGTACTTTTTAAATGCGATCTGCTTTTGCGTGTCAATCCGTTTGATTTGCCACTTCGTTATATTGGAGACAAATATGCTTTTGTTAAAGTACTGGCCGAATCGGATGTGGTGTATGTACAGGAGGCTTTGAATTATTATCGCGACCCTTTTAACACCAAACATGCCGATCGTTTTATCCTCTACTTCTACGAACAATTTTTGTTATTTGATTGGGTGTGGAGAAATGTGGGACCGATTAATCGTGAAAAATTCTTTCGTGCTTTTTATGAAAATACACGCAATTCTTTGTTTCGTGATTGGAATCAAGAAAAGTTTTCGCTCTACCGAAAACTGTTCCAGGTAAACAGATATTTGCTGATGAAGAGCATCGCCCATAACTTCCGAATGGCCTTTGCCTCGGTTTTTAGCTTTACCAAACAACACTAGCACAAATGGTCATTCACATATTGAACTACCTTCATCGTAACGGGTTTAGAAGAATACTTCCTCTGCTGAGTACAATCGTTTATTTTCTGAAAGGATTCGGGTATGTCTCGTCTGAATATCTTCCGGCTTTTCGAGCGTATGCATATCGTGTAATGGGTGTTACGTATATGAGTCTGGGTCCGGGATGGGCCTATAGTTATGACTACCTCAAACAGGCTTTGGTGGCAACCTACAACCACTTTTATCTTCCTCAGCCTGGCGACTGCGTTGTTGATATTGGCGCAGGCCTGGGCGAAGAAACTGTCATTTATTCCATGCTCGTGGGTTCAACAGGTAAGGTTCATGCGTTGGAAGCGAACCCGGTAACGCACGGTGGACTACAGTATATGTGCAGGAAAAATAATTTCACACAAACCACACCGCATCATGTGGCTATTTATCATTCTGATGGAGAGGTGATGATTGAAGACGATGAGGAAAACTATTTAACAAATACCATTCAATCAGCTACGTCAACTAATGCAAAGACCAATGTTCGGGCTGTTACATTAGATACATTCGTGACAGAAAATAATATTGCACAAATTGATTTTCTGAAATCCAATATCGAGGGGGCCGAACAATTTCTTATCCAAGGTATGCAGAAGTCCGTCCGGATTATTCGTCATGTTTGTATATCGTGCCATGATTTTCGGCATGTGTACCATAATCATGGCGAGTTTTATATGACAAAACAAAAGGTAAAAACTTTTTTGGAGGATCAGGGTTTTGAAATTTTAGCCCGAACTACAGGCAACCGTGTAGTAGATGATTTTATGTATGCGCGAAACAAACGGTTCGCATAACGCATGGCCAGGATTCTTTTTTACTCCCCTTTTAATCAACGTTCACGCGACACGGAATCGCTGATGATTGCCTTTCACAACCAGGGACACCAAGTCATCTCACTCACCCAACAGGAAGGTTTTGTTATCAATGACTTTTTGCGCAGCAAGGGTGTAGCAGCATACTCCTACATTCCAACAGGGAAGCGTAGCGGCTGGTGGTACTATCTTCGGCTGCTTTTTTTCTTTATCCGGTTTTGCTGGAAGCAGAATATACAGATTGTGTACAGTCACCTGGAGCCCGCCAACTTCGTTGCATCTATCGGACAGTATTTTATCCGGGCAAAAACTTTTTTATGCCGTCATCATATTGATGAAGGTCAGCTATACCGGTTTGACCAGGACTTGTATTATAAAATCACGTATTGTTTAGCTCGTCATATCATTGTTGTATCCGATCATGCCCGAAAGTATATGATCGAGAAGGAGAGAATTCCATCCCGAAAGATTGTACACATTAACCTGGCGTATGATTTTAGTTTATATGGAAGTCCGGATGCGAAGATGATTGAGCAGATAAAAAATGAATATCAGGCGCAGATCCGATTAGTATCGGCTTGCCGATTGACAGCCTATAAGCGACCTGATTTGATCATTGAGGTGGTAAAAGAACTAGTTGGGTGTGGATTGGATGTAAAATTGGTTATGTTGGGCAAGGGAGAAATGGAACAGGAACTCGTGCAGCGCATTAATGAACTTGACCTTCAGCAGCGGGTTTTTATGCCCGGCTACGTCAGCAATGTGCTGGATTATCTTGGGGCTGCTGATTTTTTTCTTCATCCTTCCATACTCGATTCCAGTTGTGTGGCAGTAAAGGAAGCGGCTCTTGTTAGCCTTCCTGTCATTGTTTGTGAGGGTGTGGGTGATTTTGATGACTATGTCCGGCACATGAAAAACGGTTTTGTTGTTAATCGTGACGCGTATGTAACGGAGGCAACAGAAATTATCCTTCAAAATTTCCATAACAAAAACCTTCTTCGGAATATTGGAAAAAATCTGAATCATGAAGTTCTCCGACTTTTTAGTGTGGGAAATATCATTGGTCAGTATGATGCATTAAATACAACACGCTAATGCCTTCTTCCCCGCTATTTTCCATTGTTATTCCAACGTATAACCGAGCTCATCTGATTGCTAAAACGCTAAACTCGGTTTTGGCGCAACACTTCACCGATTTTGAAATTTTAGTTGTGGATGACGGGAGTAAAGACAATACAGCGGAAGTTGTTCGCGGATTTTCGGATAGCCGCGTAACCTATTATAAAAAAGAAAATGACGAACGTGGTGCCGCACGAAATTATGGCACGGCTCGCGCGCATGGATCGTACATAACTTTTTTTGATTCGGATGACCTCATGTATCCGAATCATTTACGTGTGGCCAGCAACTTGGTTGCTTCCATCGGAAATCCGGAGTGGTTTCATCTCGCTTATGATTACCAACTTGAAGATGGTAGCGTGATCAACCAGATCAACGACTTTGATGAGCACATTCAACAGACTATTTACTTCAACAACCGCCTAAGCTGTAACGGTGTATTCCTGCGAAGGGATATTGCGCTTCAATTTCCTTTTGAGGAAGATCGTGTCTTAGCTTCGTCAGAGGATTGGGAGCTCTGGATACGGCTGCTCAGCCACTTTAAGCTTCACTACTCCAATGAAATAACCAGTTCGGTGGTGAATCATGATCAACGTAGCTTGTTTACTATTCCTGCTGAGAAAGTTATTGCGCGTGATTTGTTGCTGATTGAAAAGCTGAGAGCTGATGCTGTCGTCATGAAACAGTATGGTCAGTCATTTAAACGATTTATTGCCGACCGGTATACATTTTTTATGCTCTGCCTTGCCGAACAAAAACAACGTTTAGGAGTATGGCAGTGGGGCATGCGGGCATTTCAGTCTTATCCGTTAATTTTAGGAAGTAAGCGTTTTCTGGCTTCCATTAAAAACAGCATTTTACCATGACAAGAATTTTAGTTACCGGAGCAGCGGGCAATATCGGAAGTGCGTTAGTCCATCGGTTACTCATGTATCCCGATTACCAGGTGGTTGGTGTTGATAATTTCTTAACGGGCAGTAAAAGTAAACTTCCTGTTTCGCAGCACAACTTTTCCTTTATTAAAGCTGATGTCAATAACTACGAAGAGATCAGCAGCATCATGCTTTCGTACCGATTTGATTTCGTATTTCATTATGCTGCTGTTGTAGGGGTACAGCGTACACTGGATAACCCCGTACTGGTTCTGGCTGACATTCAGGGAATAAAAAACATTCTTGATCTCGCAAAAAATACAGGCGTTAAACGTGTGTTTTATTCTTCCTCTTCTGAAGTTTACGGTGAACCTGTTGAGTTTCCCCAAAATGAGCAAACCACGCCACTGAATAGCCGGTTGCCCTACGCAGTTGTAAAAAACGTGGGAGAATCTTTTTTGCGATCGTATCACAAAGAGTTTGGATTAAGCTATACGATCTTTCGTTTTTTCAATACCTACGGTCCGCGACAAAGTGAAGATTTTGTAGTCACCAAATTTTTAAAACAGGCGATCTTGAATCAACATATCACCATTTACGGATCAGGAATGCAAACGCGTACGTTTTGTTATATCGATGATAACATTGACACAACGTTGGCGTGCCTGCAACATAGCCATTGTGTAAATGACGTGATGAATGTTGGTAACGATGAAGAGTTGACGGTAAAAGAACTCGCGCAAAAAATCATTCGGCTAACCGGATCCCGGTCAACGATTGAATTTTTACCCGCCTTGAAAGAAGGAGACATGACACGCAGACGCCCCGATAATTCAAAAATGCGTTCCATTCTTTCCCGGCCATTAACCTCGCTTGAAGAGGGCCTTCGGAAAACACTGGAGGGAAGAATGTTTTAAATCAAACTGTGTCCATCTTTAAAAAAACACTTAAAAAGATTTTTCCTTCGGCTTTTCTGAAGGAGACGTTCCTTATTGTCAATAAAATAAAGATTCGCACCATTGACCGGCTATTATTTCCGGAGTACTCAATTGATCAAACCGAGTTTCTTGTTTATCGAAATGGATTTCCCTTTCGGGAGTCACAAATCTCAGTTGAAGATTTGCCCGAAGATGAAGTAAAAGCATACATGTGTTCATGGTATGATTGGACACAGGAGGAATTTTTGTTAGTCTTCAATAAGCCTTGCTGGATTGAACCCGACTTTGGTTGGGCCATTGTTGAACCGAATAAATTGGTGTACTACTCCCTCGGTGTGAGTCGCACCTGGTTTCAGAAAAAACCATCGTTGCTTAAATTTTTTAGAAAGAAGAATACACTAGTTCTGCCAAAGGCTATTTCGCTACGCGATACGGGAGAGGAAAACTACTTTCATTTTTATAACGATGTAGTGAGCAAGCTCTTTTTCCTTCAACAACAAGGTATGGAAATAGAAACGATTCCGGTCATTATTTCAAGGAAATTGTGGGACAAAGCCTATTTTCAATTCACGTATCAAAAACATAAACGGCTTCAATCGTTAACCTGGATTGTACAAGAAGCGGATCAGTACATTCGCTGCGATTCTGTAATTTTCTGTAAACCGTTAACACATAAAAAAGAATTATGGGGCAATATCATTTCTCCGCTTCGGGTGGATGTGTTGAAATCTGGGTTTCGTAAAATATTTCTCACCCGAAACAAAAGCAGGTTACGATTCATTGAAAACAGTGAGGTGATTGAAGCTACGGCACAAAGGCTTGGTTTCGAAATTATTGATACCGATGAGTTACCGATTGAAGAGCAGATTCAAATTTTTTCTAATACTGAATTTTTGGTAGGTATTCACGGTGCCGGGTTAACAAATATGGTTTTCCGGAATGAATCATGTCATGTATTAGAACTATTTCCTCCAGCGGATTTGGGTTATCTGCCATACCACTATATCATGTTGGCTAAGATGTCGGGGTTCCAGTATCGTGCAATGATCGGAAAACCCAGCCGCGTCTCCTTTTCTGGTGGGTTCTATGTTGAGCCGGCACAGTTTGATGCGGTGTTGAAAGAATTTTTACTTCCGGATCATAACAAATAAGATTGTTATTTTGCATGCTTTAAGTCAGTTATGTGCGGAATAGCGGGGTATTACAATGCAACAGTTGAGCAGTCTCAGTGTGAGGCCCTCATGGCTTCATTGTATCACCGCGGCCCGGATGATCAGCAATATTATTCATTTCGCGATGTTGGTTTGATTCACACACGTCTTTCGATCATTGAACTTTCGGAACTCGGTTCACAGCCTTATCGCTTTGAGCACCTTGTGCTGGTCTTCAATGGAGAACTTTATAATTACAAGGAAGTACGCGAAGAGTTAAAAAAAATAGGTTACTCCTTTCAATCCAATTCAGACACCGAGGTATTAATAAAGTCTTTTCACTGCTGGCGGGAAAAGTGCGTTGATTATTTCATTGGTATGTTTGCCTTTAGCATCTATGATGAGCAAGCCGATGAGATGTACTTGTTTCGGGATCGGGTTGGTGTAAAGCCGTTATATTATTCTTATCGAGATGGGCAATTGTTTTTTGCGAGTGAATTGAAAGCCCTTCATGTATTTAACCTGGATAAAACGATCAGCCCTGATGCTGTATCGCTTTACTTTCGTTTTGGATTTGTCCCGCATCATTTGTCAATATTTGAATCCATTTCCAAGCTAGAGCCAGGCTATTTCATAAAAGTATCCCGAACAGGTATTGTCAAAAAGAAATATTGGGATGTGAAGTATGAAGTGAGTTCAATCCGAAAGGAAAGTGAATGGTTGGACGAGTTGGAGGCACTTATAATTTCGGCTTTTCAATATCGCATGGTCAGTGATGTGCCCGTAGGTGTTTTTCTAAGTGGCGGAATTGACAGTTCGTTATTGACAGCCATCCTGCAAAAGCATCATGGCGGCATTCATTCTTTTACAATTGGTTTTGATGAATCAGGTTTTGATGAATCGGCTTATGCTGAGAAAGTGGCCAACCATCTGAAAACAAATCATACACAAAAGATACTGGGCCTGAACGAGGCGAGAACGTTGCTCAATCAATTCTATTCAATTTATGATGAACCTTTTGCTGATACATCAGGCATTCCCACAGCCTGTGTTACGCAGTTGGCAAAGCAAGCAGGTATGAAGGTGGTGTTATCGGCTGACGGAGGAGATGAACTTTTTGGAGGGTACACGCACTATCAAAAGACCTTTGCATGGTATCGGAAATTACAGGCGATGCCTGCTGGTATTCGCAAAGCTATTTCAAAAGGTAGTAGAATAGGATTAGACCCAAAACTGCGACAGAAAATTAAATTTCTGAACATTGAACACAAAGCTTATACGGTGGAAGAATTGCTCGAAGCCGGAAGTCCGGTTGAGTTTTTCGAAGCTTTTATCGCCAACCAATCCATCGAGGAGATTTCACTTTTGTGTCGCACTGCTGGTTCCGCATCCATGAATTTTACCGGAAAGACAAGTAGTGTGTTGCAGGATATGATGGCCTGGGACTTTCAGTATTACCTTCCGGATGATCTTCTGGTGAAGGTTGACCGGGCAACAATGTTTTACGGTATGGAAGCACGTGAACCATTTTTGGATCATCGGCTGGTGGAGTTTGCTGCGCGTATGCCGATGGAATTGAAAATCAAAAGTGGTAAAGGAAAATACCTGTTGTGTAAATTACTTTCCCGGTATGTGCCAGCCGAATATTTTGAACGGAAGAAGCAAGGATTCAGCATTCCGATTTTTGCATGGTTCAGTGCCGAAGTAGATGCGATGTTTCAATCCCATCTGAGTCCGGAGAACCTGAAGAACATTGATGTTTTGAATGCCAACGAAGTTCAGCGAGAATATCAGAAATATCTGCATTACAAGAAGTCGGGTAAGCAATACAACATCGAAAAGATGTGGCGCATACTCAGTTTTGTTCTCTGGTGGGAAAAGTATATGCGCGTATGAAGTCAAAAAGGATAATGCTAATTATTCCGGAGTTGATGATGGGTGGTGCGCAGCGTTCCCTTTCTAAACTCAGCGTTGAACTGGCCCGGCACCACCAGGTTTGGGTTGTGGTATTCAATACACGTGATGGAATTGCCTACGCTCATGGTGGTGAGCTTGTCAGCCTGGAGGTTATGCATGGAGAAAGTTTGGTTCAAAAAGTCATTTCCTTTTTTCAACGCATTATCCGGCTTCGGAGATTGAAAAGGGAATTGGCAATTGATGTGGCTATAAGTTTTTTAGAGGGCGCTGACTATGTCAATATTCTGTCCAGGCGAAGCGAAAAAATAGTTGTCAGCATTCGCGGATCGAAACAATACGATGATAACATAGCAGGGCAGTATGCCTGGGTAAGAAAAAAAATTCTGATACCGTGGTTGTATCGGATGGCGGATACGATCGTGACCGTGAACCACGGAATTGCGCAAGAGTTGAAGTTGCAGTACGGATTGAGTAGTACGCATATTGAAACGATAGGTAACTTTTATAACCTTTCGGAGATTGAAAAACTGGCTGCTGAACCTAAACGTAAAGCCGAGGAAGATTTTTATCAAAATCCGGTGATAATCACTACGGGCAGATTTGCACCCGAGAAGGGTCTGGTTGCTTTGCTTCATATTTTTAGCGGCCTGAAAAGAAGTCATGACAATCTTAAATTCATATTGGTGGGCGATGGCCCATTGAAAAAGGATATTTTGGTTACCTGTTTACAACTGAAGTTGTCTGTTCACGAGGGTTTTGATTTCGCTGAACTTCCGGATGTTGTTATTGCCGGGCCGCAGGAAAATGTATTCAAGTACCTGAAAGGAGCAACACTGTATGTGATGAATTCCTCTTCAGAGGGATTTCCAAATGGTTTGGCTGAGGCTATGATTTGCCGGGTGCCCGTTGCATCTTCCGATTGCCCCTATGGCCCCCGGGAGATTTTGGCGCCTGAGTTTCAGTTTACCTCTTCGGTTGTGGAGCCTTATTCTGCAAGCTACGGGTTATTGTTGCCAATGATACATTCAGAAAATGATCACCCGTTATGGATTGAGAGTTTGAATGCCTTGTTAAGGGATCCAAACCAATTGTCAAAACTTTCAGATCAGGGTTATACCAGAATTCGCCAGTTTAGTTTGGACTCTAGCATGGACCAATGGAACAATGTTCTACATGTTACAACAGGTGACAAATCATGATCAAGCGAATCCTTATCATCGAGAATTCAGTGGATGTAACCGGTGCATTAATTTCCATTCTCCGGAGTAGTAAAGCCTTGCGCAACTCATTTGAGTTTTATTTTATTCTGCCACACGGAAGTGCCGCAACCGAGTACGTTCGGCAGCAGGGTTTTCCTGTGGAAGAATTGCCGATGAAAGAAGTAAAGAAAGATATTTTTGCCTTGGCAGGGTATGTGCCGTTTTTGTTGGTCAACACTATTCGCGTTACGCGGATGGTAAAAAGACTGAACGTTGATCTGGTGGTAAACAATGACTTTTATAATCTAATACCCGCGGTGTATAAGCTTTTTGGCGGATCAACTCCATATCTGACGTATGTTCGATTCAGGCCGCTCAGGTTTCCGAGCATGCTCGTGCGAATTTGGTGCGGGTTTCATCATCGGTTTGCCGCAGCTGTCATTGCTGTATCCGAAAGTGTAAGGAAAGAGTTGCCCTTTCAGCGCAATGTTGTTCTCATTGGCAATGAATTACCCGATGAAGACGTTCTTTATTCTCGTTCTGATTCAACGACCATACTCTATCCTGCCAACTATATCCAGGGGAAAGGTCAAGAATATGCGCTCAGAAGTTTTGCGGCACTACACCAGGATTATCCGCAATGGAAATTAAGGTTTGTTGGCAGTGACATGGGACTGCAGAAAAATCACACCTTCAAAATCAGCTTAAAAAATGAAGCGGTTTCATTGGGCATAGCACATAAAATCGAGTGGTGTAATTTCTCAAAAAATTTAGCGCAAGAATACGTAGCTGCAAGCATCGTATTGAATTTCTCTGAATCAGAATCATTTTCACTAACCTGCCTGGAGGCAATGTTTTATGGACGAGTGGTTATTGCAACGCGATCCGGGGGACCGGAGGAAATCATTGAAGAAGGAACAGGTTACTTAGTCGGCCTGGCAGATGTTGAGGCCATGACCCATGCGATGCGAGCGCTGATGACTGATGCTGAAAAAAGAGAATCAATGTCGAGAGAGGCCTTTAACAGTGTTCGAAAGCGTTATGGTTATGCCAACACGATAGGAAAATTAGGAGACCTTTATGGCCAAATTCTAGGGCGGAATTGAATATTTCTAAACACCCGTTAGCCAAACAATCATAATTTTCTCTTATTTTTGGCCAAATTTTATTTGGAACAAACCCCTCATTCACCATGAAAGGAAATATAAAACTAGACGGTACGGATCGTAAGATTCTGGAAATACTGCAGGCTAATTCCAACATCACCAATGCTCAACTGGCAAAGGAAATTGGACTTTCACCGGCTCCAACGCTGGAGCGTGTCAACAAACTGGAAACATCCGGGGTTATCAGAAGCTATCATGCGGTGATTGATCCTGCCAGTGTTGGACTGGGTGTGAGTACCTTCGTAATGGTGACGCTGAAAGGACACAACAAGGAAAATATTGAAAAATTTATCAAGGCCATTAAGATCATCAATGAGGTAATTGAGTGCCACCATATCACCGGTGCCGGGGATTTTATCTTAAAAATTGTTTGTGCCGACATCTCTGCCTATCAGCAATTGATGCTGGAACAAGTCTCTAATATTGAAGTGGTGGATAGCCTTCAGTCGATGGTGATTTTATCTACGTTCAAAGACAGCAAATCAATGCCTATCCCTGGTTAAATCTTGCTATGGTTGCCGAAAGAAATTTGATTCTCGATGCTGCCCAGATCAAACAGAAAATCCGGAGGATGGCCTTTGAGATTTACGAGCAGAACATCAAAGAAAAAATAGTAGTCATTGCCGGTATTGACGGGCAAGGATTTGTATTAGCCAAGTTGCTGGCAAAAGAAGTTGAAGCGGTTTCTACCCTGGAAGTGAAGTTGGTAAAAGTCGCCCTCGATAAATTCGCACCCCAGCAAAGTGATGTTACACTGGATTGTGACATCAAAGAAGTGAAAAAGAAAGCAATCATTCTGGTGGATGATGTGCTCAATACGGGGCGTACATTTGCCTATGGTTTAAAACCTTTTCTGAACATTGAGGTAAAAAAAATTGAAACCGCTGTTCTGGTGAACCGTAGTCATACCCTCTTTCCAATTTATCCGCAATACACAGGCTATGAATTAGCAACAACGATTAAAGATCATGTAGAAGTTGATCTCGGAAAAGATCGTGCTGTTTATTTGCGTTAAGGTGCGCATAGCAAACAATAGTTTAGCTTGATATCCGTACATCGATCCTACTAAACCCACCATCAATGTCTGTTCACAAACAAGAGTTAAAGAAAATCACCACGCACCAGCTTCAGGAAATGAAGAACCGTGGTGAAAAAATTGCCATGCTCACCGCGTATGATTACAGTATGGCGAAGATCATTGATGGTACCGGCATTGATGTTATACTGGTAGGTGACTCGGCTTCCAATGTGATGGCGGGTCATGAAACCACGCTGCCCATTACGCTCGATCAAATGATTTACCATGCTGCCTCTGTTGTGCGGGCGGTGAAGCGGGCTTTGGTAGTGGTCGATCTTCCCTTCGGAACGTATCAGGGCAGTTCGGGAGAAGCGTTGCGTTCGGCCATCCGGATCATGAAAGAGGCAGGCGCTCATGCTGTGAAACTGGAAGGTGGAAGTGAGATAAAAGATTCAGTCGAAAGAATTCTTAGTGCCGGTATACCAGTAATGGGTCACCTGGGATTGACGCCACAATCCATCTATAAATTTGGAACCTATACCGTACGAGCCAAAGAGGAGGAGGAGGCCAACAAATTAATGAAGGATGCCAAACTTCTGCAGGATTGTGGATGCTTTGGCATTGTGCTGGAGAAAATACCTGCCACATTGGCCAAGAAAGTTTCCTTGTCACTTCATATTCCTACTATTGGTATTGGTGCTGGTCCCGATGTTGACGGTCAGGTGCTGGTGATGCAGGATATGCTGGGTATCAACAAAGAATTCAAGCCGAGATTCCTGCGCAGGTATGCTGATTTACATGCTGTAATTACAGAAGCTGTTGTTCACTACGTTTCGGATGTCAAGGCAAAAGAGTTTCCAAGCGAGGAGGAGAAGTATTAAGGGCACTGATCTGTTGATTCATCATCTTCCAGTTCTCCAAACCACACAACGCCATATTCCTTATAAATTCCAATACCAATGGCCTTCCATTTTACCTTTTCCCAGGTTCCGGTGTTGATCAGTAATGGATTGTGACCGGGGCTAACTTTCCATCCGTCTATACCTTCCTGGGCATTGGCTCCAGCTGAACTGTAATAGGCAATTTCAAAACCAGGGCTGTTATATCCGGCAATTTCCCTGGGCTTATCCCACATACATTTGGCTTGTTTATGATCATTCGTGTAACAGCAGGCTGTCCACTTGCCCTTTTTAGACCAGCTGTGTGGATTGCATTTATTTCCCGGATCAAACGAATAATGGTCGGCAAGGTCTCGCGCATGGGTTTGGGCCACCAGCGTCAACTTCCCCGAGAGGGGAATGGGCTCAAGGCCGTTGCTCTTCCGGTATTCCAGGATCAGGTTATAAAGCTTTCTTTCCTCTGCGCTCAAGCAGGTCTTGGTATTTTGGTCATTTTCACGGATGGAGGATGTGAAAAGAAAAAGCAGGGGCAAGGCAAATAGCAACAATTTCATGGTGACTTGATTTTACGGAATAACGTACCCGAATAAAAATTTCTTCGATTGTGGTCTTAATTTTTTAATTTTCCGACCCTAAAATCAGGGCAAGTGCTTTTATCGGGCACACAAACACATAAAAACGTAAGTACAATGAGCGATCAGAAAATCATTATCAGCAACGGAAAGCTAACAGTTCCAGACAACCCTACGATCCCTTTTATTGAAGGTGATGGAACAGGACCAGATATCTGGTCAGCATCACAACTTGTTTTTGATAAGGCAGTTGAAAAGGCCTACGGTGGCAAGAAAAAAATTAATTGGAAAGAAGTGCTGGCGGGTGAGAAATCATTCAATAAAACAGGTAACTGGCTACCCGATGAAACCCTCGATGCGTTTCGCGAATATCTGGTTGGTATAAAGGGTCCGCTTACTACGCCTATTGGTGGTGGAATTCGTTCACTCAATGTTGCCTTGCGTCAGATTTTGGATTTGTATGTATGCCTTCGTCCGGTGCGTTGGTATGAAGGTGTTCCTTCTCCTGTGAAAAATCCAGGTGCGGTAGATATGGTCATCTTCCGCGAAAACACCGAAGATATTTATGCCGGTATTGAGTTTGCAGCCGGAACACCGGAAGCACAAAAGGTACTTGATTTCCTGGCAAAGGAATTCCCCAAAGAATTCAATAAGATTCGCTTTAACACCAAAGAGAAGTCTGAAGAGTTTTGGAAATTGGTGGGTGCAACCGATGTAAAAACAGATGTAAATGTTGGTGTTGGTATCAAGCCGGTAAGCTATAGCGGCAGCGTACGGTTGATTCATAGTGCCATTGCGTATGCCATTAAGTTCAATAGAAAATCAGTAACACTGGTGCACAAGGGTAACATCATGAAGTTTACAGAAGGTGCTTTCCGCGATTGGGGATATGGTGTGGCAGAGCAATACTTTGGCGACAAGGTATACACCTGGAGCAAGTGGGAAAAGACAAAGAAAGAAAAGGGTGAAGAAGCCGCGAATGCCGAACAGAAAGCTGCCATTGCTGCAGGTAAAATTATTATCAAGGATTCCATTGCAGATATCACACTGCAACAGGTGTTAACACGCCCTGAAGAGTTTGAAGTAATTGCTACGTTAAATCTAAACGGAGATTATCTGAGTGATGCATTGGCTGCGCAGGTAGGTGGTATTGGTATCGCACCGGGTGCGAACATCAACTATATCACCGGTCATGCCATCTTTGAAGCTACGCATGGCACTGCACCAAAGTATGCCGGACAGGATAAAGTAAATCCGGGTTCTGTAATTCTTTCCGGTGTGATGATGCTGGAGTATATGGGCTGGCAGGAAGCTGCCGATCTGATTAATCGTGGTCTTGAAAAAGCAATTTCCACCAAGCGTGTAACCTACGATTTCCATCGCCAGATGGAAGGGGCAACCCTGCTGAAGTGTTCAGAATTTGCACAGGAGATTGTGAAGAATATGTAATGCGATTACGTATCAATAGAAGGGCTGGGGTATTTACTCCAGCCTTTTTTTTTCTGCTATTTCTAAATCAGCATGAGGGTCTTGATTCATGAAGTGTTACTGTGTAGCTTAGTAAGCTTTCGCATGAATAGACCATTAGCCACAATATTATTCCTGTTCCTCATTGCTAATACTCCAGGTATTTCTCAATCCATTGATAGTCTGCGCAGGCTTATCCTGTTTGAAAATAATGAATCACAAAAAGCACTTTTATTACGGGAGATCAGCTACGAATACCTGAATCTTCAGCAGTTGGACAGTTGCCTAAAGTACGCCAGGCTCGGAAAGGCGTTAGCTGAAGCAAATGGAGACCGGTTCAGTGAGGCCTATAATTTCGAGATGGAAGGCAATTATTATTATTACAAAGGCTTTCATGAAACGGCCATGAACGTTTTTACCCACATACTTCAGTTGAATGAAGAAATACACGATGATGAATTAGCCGCCCGGGCATACTCGATGATGGGATGGATATATATGGAACAAAGACGGTTCGATGAGGCGAAGAAAGTTTTTTATAAAGCTTTACCTTTTCTAAAGAAGGGGATTGGGGCTGACGAAGACCTGGCACTCGCGTATTATGGTATTGCCAGTGCCTATTCCTACCGGCATTCAACCGTCCGGAATCCGGTGCAGGGAATGCTTTATTACGATTCGGCACTTCGGGTTTCTCCGGGTTTACAGGCGCGCGAACGTGCTTTTGCCTTAGCGGAATTGGGGGCGGTGATGCGGGAGAATAACAAGTCTTATAAGCTATGTCTTCGGCCTATGCTCCATGCCGAAAAGCTAATTCAACACGATACCAGCCAACGCGATGCCTATGCCTATGTGCTGGCCGAACTAGCGTATACCTATTATCTCATGAATGACGCCAAAAAAGCGAAGGAACACGCACGGCAATCCTTGTTGCTGTATGAACAGGTTCCCCTGTATGCTCAGATACCTTCCGTGTATCAGCTGCTCTCCGAAACATTTGAAAAGGTAGGTGATATTTCGATGGCCTATAAAACAGAAAAGCTGAACAGGGCCTTATCGGATAGTTTATTCAGTAACCGGAATGTTTTACTGGTAGAACAGATCCGGGCACAATATGAGGATGAAAGAAAACAAGAAGAAATCAACAGGCTCTCTGAGGCCAATACAGTGAATGCCTTAAAAGCTTCTAATAATCGTAACATTGCCATTGCTGTTGGCATAGGCAGTATACTTCTTTTTCTGATGGTGGCATGGGTTTCTGTTAACAGGTCCCGATATAAACATTGTAACGTTCAGTACAAACCAATCAATTGTGGAGGAAAGAATATGGGGTGATAACTTTTCCATGAAAAAGGATGGTTCTGATTATTTTGAATTTGCCGCTACAATCTCTGATTATGATGGTAATCCAGTCTCGACACAGGAGAGTGGTTTTGCGCTGCGAAATGCCCGTATTATATCCGGCTACCCTCATAATTTCAGAATCACAGAAAATGGTGCAATTGATTCTGTGGATACGGCATGGTTGGGTGGTTATGAACTTTCTCCCGATAGAATGACGGATGCTGGTGATGGAAACGTGTATGGATTTATCCCATGTGCCTGTGGTGCAAGGGCAACAGTGGGCAAAATCGATTTCGATAATAAGGAATTAATAGTTCAGAAATTTTCATTTCCGTTTCGGATAGTTGAAAATAGGCTGGTTATGACTGATACGTATCTCTTTGGCAACGAAAGAGGTACTGGAGATAAAAAGGGATCAATCTACAGAATCGAAAAAGACTTAGGAGCTTATAAGACTATTTTCAGTTTTACAATAGACTCATTAGGGTTCCGTCCGTATGGAGAAATGGTAATTGACGAAGAGGGAATTATTTATGGAACTGCTCGCATCGGAGGCAGATATGGCTACGGTGTAATTTTTAAGATTAGCCAATCGGGTTTAGGATACTCCGTTTTACACCACTTTAGAAATTTTGATGGAAAAAACCCCATTGGTCCGCTTGTACTTGATCAGCAGGGTGTACTATATGGTACCACCCAATCCGGAGGTGCAAAGGGTAAGGGGGTTATCTTTAAAATTCGAAGGGATGGATCAGGATATACTAAACTTCTAGATCGTAACACAGTGGGTGGTGGCGGCAGTGCCATTGATGTTGACAATGATTATGTCTACAGTATAAACTACACTGGTATTTTCAGAATCAATAAAGATGGATCGGGGCTATATTATTACAACCGACCTTCATCAACAGTACGGGTGGTAAAGCAGGATATCATCCCCAACACCTACGTTTCATCTATTCAAGATCAGGAGGTTCTGACTACTGTGCCAGAATACATCGATAGCCATTCATTGAAAGGAGCATCACGGTACTTTCTTGAATTGAGTACCGAAGCGAATTTCTCTTCACCTCAGGTATATTCCAGCACGTCACCTTCGTTTTATGTTCCCGGCTTGCAGCCGAACACTGGATATTATCCCCGAACCCGTACAAGTTTATTCCCTCAATATGGCCGGGTAATTTTCTTTACAACGGGAGCACTTGTTACCTCGGCAGCAAGATTAGAGGTGTTTCCTAACCCATCGTACTCGAAATTTAACCTGCGCTTGCAAGATGATTCGGAAATAATTTCCGTGCAAATATCGGATATGCAGGGAGCTACTGAGTCAATTGATAAAATGACTCTTCCTAAGGGTTTTGGTGAGGCACTTAAACCTGGAATTTATGTAGTAAGGGTTCAGACAACTAAAGGAGTGAAGATTCAGCGCGTTATGAAAAAATAGTTAGCGTGAATATCCAGCCCCTGTAAAGCTGGCCCCTTAGTGTTAAAAATTCAACATCTGTATTGCTGTCAGCGCAGCTTCCTCACCCTTGTTTCCATACTTGCCACCGGCACGATCAATGGCCTGTTGTTTAGTTAAGGTGGTCAGTACGCCAAAGATGGTTGGCTTTTCAGACTTCAGTCCAACTTCAGTGATGCCGTATGCAACCGCCTGGCAGATATAATCAAAGTGTGGGGTTTCGCCCTGAATCACGCAGCCAAGGCAGATCACGGCATCAATTTCTTTTTTGTTGGCCATCCACTTCGCACCCAATGTGAGTTCAAATGTGCCGGGAACGTTTTTGCGAATGATGTTTTCTTTTTTTACACCGTTTGAAATTAATCCGGCAACAGCACCTTCATAAAGGGCTTCGGTAATTTCTTCATTCCACTCAGCAACGATGATGGCAAATTTCTTTTTCGAAAGATTTGATTTGCTTTTTACGGTTCCCGATTTTAAGGGTCCTGCCATAGATGATTCGGTTTGTTTCTTTTCGGATAAACAAAAAAGGGATAGTTGACGCTATCCCTCCAAGTTACTTCAAAATACAATTAGGAGTTGCCCTCTAAACGCGCCTTAAATTTGCGCGCGCTCTGGTATTCGGCAGACTCCCAGTATTCTGTTATGATTTTATCATAAGCTTTAATAGCCTTATCGTTTTGGTTTAGTTTCTCGTAGGCTAAAGCTGCTTTCATCAAATAGGCAGGTGAGAAATACTTGTTGGATTTGTATGCTGCTGCTTTCGTGTAATAGCGTGCAGCATCTTCATATTTCTGCTCTTCCATGTACGAATCACCCAATAAACTGTAAGCTCGTGCCTGTACTAAAAGATCATTGGAACTGAAATCTTCCAGGTACAAGCGCGCAAGTTCATATTTGCCCTGCTTCAGGTAGCTAGCCCCTGCATAAAAGCTGGAAAGTTTTCCGGCATCCGTAAAACCATAGTCTTCCACTACATCCAGGAATCCAAGATTATTGCCATCGCCTTCAAGCGCTAATTTTAAACTATCCTGTTCGAAATAGAAAACTGCCTGAAACATCTCCTTTTGAGCTTCTGCGTTTTTTGTGTCCTTATAATAGTTGAACCCAAAATATCCGGCTACGAGCAGCAACAGCACTCCAGCGGCACCAAAAACAATTTTTGGGTTTTTCTCGAGCCAATGCTCTGCACCTTCCAGCTTCTCAGCTAATACTTCCGGATTTTCGAGTATCTCGTTGTTGTGTTCTTCTTTTTTAGTCATGGTATTTAGTCGAATATCCTTCATCCGATGTTGAGAACCGGATAAGGCGGGCGCAAAACTACAAATTAGATTATACTTAACAAAAGTGGACTTTAATCCAGAATAAAGGGATAATTCGGTTCTGCGTAAATATCCTTTAAAGCCTCAGAGGGATCTGGAAAATTAGATTCTTCCGCAAACTTGACGCTCTCTTCAACCTTTTCATGTATGCGCTGGTCGATTTCTTCCAAATCTTTTACCGTAGCGTATTTCTTATCGAGGATGGTCTTCTTCACCACTTCAATCGGATCGCGCTGTTTGTACTGCTCTACCTCTTCTTTACTCCGGTATTTTGCCGGATCAGACATCGAGTGTCCTTTATAGCGGTAGGTTCTGAATTCCAGCAAGGTTGGGCCTTCTCCAGAGCGGGCTCTTTCAGCCGCAACAGCAACAGCTTTATGCACTGCCTCGGGGCTCATGGCATCCACCGGTTCAGAAGGCATATCGTAAGCATCGCCCAGGGTATATAATTCATGAACATTGGATGTGCGCTGTACTGAAGTACCCATGGCATAGCCGTTATTTTCAATGACAAAAATTACGGGAAGTTTCCAGAGCATCGCCAGGTTAAGCGTTTCATGGAAGGCACCTTGGCGGACTGCCCCATCGCCCATGTAGCACATGCATAGATTTTTAGTTTTGTTGTATTTCTCAGCGAATGCGATACCAGCGCCTAGCGGGATTTGGCCTCCCACAATACCATGTCCTCCAAAGAAATTATGCTCTTTATCAAAGATGTGCATCGAACCACCTTTTCCTTTTGAAATACCAGTTTCTTTACCGTAGAGCTCTGCCATCACCGCATTGGGGCTTGTGCCCAGTGCGAGCGGATGGGCATGGTCACGATAGGCGGTGATCCACTTATCGTCTTTCGTCAGCGCGGTAACGGCACCGGCTACACAGGCTTCCTGTCCAATATATAAATGACAGAACCCCTTGATTTTCTGCATTCCATATAATTGCCCTGCCCGCTCTTCAAACTTCCGCATCAATTGCATGCTTTCGTACCAGAACAGATAGGTTTCTTTTGAAAACTCAATTTTGGCACCTTTTGAGCCTGTCGAAGATGAAGGCTGGGCTTTGGTTGTCGATGGCATATACCTAATTTTGTTTTGAGTTGCGAAAATAACCCCCATACGAACATTCGCCAAGCTTTTCCGGTAAATACTGCATGCATCTTGAACGACTTCATTTAATTGATTTTAAAAACTATCAGGAAGTCGACCTCCAGTTCTCTTCTCGGATCAATGTTTTGGTTGGTAAAAATGGCAGCGGCAAAACGAATCTGTTGGATGCTATTTATTATTTATCCATGACCAGAAGTGCCTTTTCTGCCTCCGATCAGCAAGTCATACGTATCGGGCAGCCGTTTTTTGTTGCTAGAGGTCACTTTAAAAGAGATGAAGTGGCTCAGGAGTTAGTGGCGTCACTTCAATCCGGATCGAAAAAAGTTTTCAAAGAAGGTGGCCTGGACTATCAGAAGATGAGCGATCATGTTGGAAAGTATCCGGTGGTGCTGATTACTCCTGATGATACGGATTTGGTAAAAGAGGGAGGGGAGGCCCGCAGAAAGTTTTTCGATAGCATTATTTCGCAACTGGATAAAACTTATCTCGAGGATTTAATGCAATACAATCACACACTAAAGCAGCGCAACGCACTCCTCAGAATGTTTCAGGAGGCGGGCTCATTCGACTCGATAGCTTTGGAGGCTTATGACCAGGCACTGGCTCGGTTAGGTTTATACATATTCCGAAGGCGTTCGGAATTTGTGATTGAATTTTTACCGGTATTCAGAAAATATTTTCAGTTTCTGGTTGCCGATGAAGAAGCGGGGTTAGAATATGATTCATTAGTAAAGAGTAAGGATTTCCTTCGGGGACTTAATGATACCCGTCACCGTGATTTAGCGCTGGCAAGAACCAGTTTCGGTATCCATAAAGATGACTACCTTTTTTCGTTGGGAGGAGGAGATTTGAAGCGACTGGGCTCACAAGGGCAGCAGAAGTCATTTGTAATTGCGATGAAGCTAACCCAATATGAGTTAATCGAACGTCATAAAGGTTTTAAGCCTATACTCTTGCTGGATGATATTTTTGATAAATTGGATGACGGAAGAATTGCCAGGCTTTTGGAATTGATCAAGCGCGATCTGGGGCAGTTGTTTATTACCGATGCCCGTCCTGACAGAACCGGTTTACTTTTGAAGGCAATAAATGTAGAAGCCTCGGTTTTTAAGATTGAAAAGGGTAATGCGAAAGAGGTATGAGTAAATCAAATCATGATATTCAATCGATAGGTGAGGCGATCAGGAATTTGCTGAACTCCTATCAGCTGACGTCAAAATTTGATGAGGCCACTTTAATTAATTCCTGGGAGAAGTTGGCCGGAAAGCCGATTGCAAAGCGAACAAAAAAGATTTACATCCGAAACAAGGTGCTTTTCGTAGAGCTAGACTCCCCTTCCATGAAGCATGATTTTGCGATCCACAAGCAACAAGTTCTTGAAATGTTTAAAAAAGAATTCGGTGGTGAGGTGATAACAGAGATTATAGTCATGTAAATAATACTTTTCTTATCCTTATTATCTCGTAATCCAGAAGATCAGAGCCTAATCTGCTCAACTTGGTCAAGTAATGAGCGAAAATCTGCGTTTAAGTTTTGAAAAAGTATAAAAGCGTATAATTTTGCACTCCTGTTTTTTCAGAGCCTCTAAAAACGAGGTCGGGCAGGAAAGTAATTTGAAATGCTGATGGTTCTGAATTGCCCTTGGGTAATCCGGAATTATAATCGGGGGAATACCAAAGCGGCCAACTGGGACAGACTGTAAATCTGTTGTCTTATGACTTCATAGGTTCGAATCCTATTTCCCCCACACTTTCGAGGTACGATTTTAGGATTTACGCGATGCGATTTTAGATGCATGAAATTGTAAACAGAAAATCAGAATTGGTAAGTAGAATCAAACCAATTTGCTCATCCCGATAGTTATCGGGAGGTAGTCCGCCCAGACGGATTCCAAGCTATAGGTCGCGGGTTCTTTAAAATATTAATGGATTGAATGTGAGTTCAATCCTACAAGCGGGAGTAGCTCAGTTGGTAGAGCGATAGCCTTCCAAGCTATAGGTCGCGGGTTCGAGCCTCGTCTCCCGCTCATTAACCGAAAGGTGAAGAGCAATGACTGTTGTTGTAGCTCAGTGGTAGAGTATCCGCCTAGGTGGAGAAGAGGTCTACCAGAGGATTAGCAGCAGTAGAAGAAAGCTGTTGTAGCTCAGTGGTAGAGCACTTCCTTGGTAAGGAAGAGGTCGTGAGTTCAATCCTCATCAACAGCTCAGAGCGTAATGTTTTTGTGAAATAACTGATTACCGATGCGTAGCGAACATCAAAGCGTATCAGAAATTTCAAATCCTGTTTCGGCAGGAATACGAATAACCCTTATTCGAAAGGCTTAACATGTTTGGGGTGTAGTTTCTTCTCAGGCGGAGAAGATTGAAGATTAAAACAATAATTAATTTATACACTTTAAACTTTAACCGGGATTTTCAAATATGGCAAAAGAAACATTTGACCGTTCAAAACCACACGTGAACATTGGTACCATTGGACACGTGGATCATGGTAAGACTACACTTACCGCTGCAATTACAAAGGTTCTTGCATCTAAAGGTCTCGCAGCTATGCGCGACTTCTCTTCAATCGACAATGCTCCTGAAGAAAAAGAAAGAGGTATTACCATCAACACATCACACGTAGAGTATGCAACCGACAAGAGACACTACGCACACGTAGACTGTCCAGGTCACGCTGACTATGTTAAGAACATGGTTACGGGTGCGGCTCAAATGGATGGAGCTATACTTGTTGTAGCTGCTACCGATGGTCCGATGCCACAAACCCGCGAGCACATTCTGTTGGCTCGTCAGGTAGGTGTTCCTGCCCTTGTTGTGTTCATGAATAAAGTTGACTTGGTAGATGATGCTGAGTTGCTGGATCTGGTAGAAATGGAAGTTCGTGAATTGATGTCTGCTTATAGTTTCCCAGGCGACACCATGCCTGTAATCAGAGGGTCTGCTTTAGGTGCTCTTAACGGAGAGCCTCAGTGGGTTGCTAAAGTTGAAGAATTGATGACGGCTGTGGATGAGTACATTCCAATTCCAGTTCGTTTGGTTGACAAAGATTTCTTGATGCCAGTTGAGGATGTATTTTCGATTACAGGTCGTGGTACCGTTGCCACGGGTCGTATCGAGCGTGGTGTTATTAAAACTGGTGATCCCGTTCAAATCTTGGGAATGGGTGCTGAAGATCTTACCTCAACTATTACAGGTGTTGAAATGTTCCGTAAGATTCTTGACAGAGGAGAAGCAGGTGATAACGTTGGTTTGTTGCTCCGCGGTATTGAAAAAGAGCAAATCAAAAGAGGTATGGTTATCTGTAAGCCGAACTCGGTAACACCTCATGCTAAGTTCAAAGCTGAAGTTTACGTTTTGTCTAAAGAAGAAGGTGGTCGTCATACCCCATTCTTTAACAAATACCGTCCTCAGTTCTATTTCCGTACAACAGACGTAACAGGTGAGTGTAAACTTCCTGCTGGTGTTGAAATGGTTATGCCTGGCGATAACATCTCTATTGAAGTAGAGTTGATCAATAAGATCGCTATGGAGAAGGGTCTTCGTTTCGCTATCCGCGAAGGTGGCCGTACAGTGGGATCAGGTCAGGTTACTGAAATCCTCGACTAATCGCTTGATTATCAATAGAAAGCGTTTCTGAGATTTTTCTCAGAAACGCTTTTGTTTTCTGGCACATTGTGCTACCTTTGCAGTCCTTTTGGGCTGAGTATATGGGTGCGGCTCAGGAGATTGAGAAGTTCCCGCTAAAGCAAGGCAGAAAGGCCAAAAAATCAGTTGGTTCGGCTCAAAGTGTAGAGGGTTAATGCCAACATAAACGGGTGTAGCTCAATTGGTAGAGTAGCGGTCTCCAAAACCGTTGGCTGGGAGTTCGAGTCTCTCCACCCGTGCAGGAGTTTAATTTAAGCCACTTGCTTATTCCGATAATTGGAATTTGCGGTGAAAAAAGATAGAGTAATGGAGAAGTTAAAAATCTATATCGCAGAATCTTGGGATGAGATCAGGAACAAGGTGACTTGGTCAAAATTCAGCGAATTACAAGGCAGTGCAATTCTTGTGCTTGTAGCTTCAACCATTTTTGCGTTGGTAATCGGTGCCATAGACTGGGTTTTTAGCACTGGTCTGGGTTGGTTTTACAAGGAATTTTAAGCGTTAGGCATGGGCGAACTGAAGTGGTATGTACTCAGGGTCGTAAGCGGCCAGGAAAAGAAGGTAAAATCTTACCTGGAAACGGAGATTGAACGCTCGAAGATGGTGGAATTTATTCCGCAGGTTCTTATTCCTTCCGAAAAGGTTTATGAAATGCGCGGAGGGAAAAAGAGGGTTAGAGAAAGAAATTTCTTTCCAGGCTATGTGCTGGTATCTGCAGACTTGTCGAACGGAGAGGCTTTTCATATGGTAAATAATATACCAGGGGTGATTGGTTTCTTAGGCGGGAATGGAACAAAGGCTACAAAGGAGCCTGTTGCGTTGCGTCAGTCGGAGGTAAACAGGATTTTGGGCAAGGTTGATTCAATAGATGAATTTGAAGTGAAACTTGAGACACCTTTCATTAAAGGTGAGTCGGTAAAAGTAATGGACGGACCATTCAGTGGATTTACTGGAACAGTTGAGGAGATTTTTGAGGATAAAAAGAAGCTCAACGTAATGGTGAAGATATTTGGCCGGAATACTCCGGTAGAGTTAAGTTATATGCAGGTAGAAAAGTTAGATTAAAGATAACATGGCAAAGGAAATTATTGGTTATCTGAAGTTACAGGTAAAGGGTGGTCAGGCAAATCCTGCACCTCCAATCGGCCCGGCTCTGGGTAGCAAGGGTCTAAACATTATGGACTTCTGTAAGCAGTTCAACGCCCGTACGCAAGAGAAGCAGGGTCAAGTGCTGCCCGTACTGATTTCAATATATAATGACAAGTCGTTTGACTTTGTTATTAAAACGCCTCCGGCTGCGATATTGATTTTAGATGCAGCAAAAAAACAGAAGGGTTCTGCCGAGCCTAACCGGGCAAAGGTTGGGGCAATCACCTGGGATCAGGTGAAGACCATTGCGGAAACCAAAATGCCTGACCTCAATGCATTCAAGGTTGAGTCAGCCATGAAAATGGTTGCCGGTACAGCAAGAAGTATGGGTATCACAGTTTCTGGAACCGCCCCCTGGGACAAATAACACTTAAGGAAATGGCAAAGATTTCAAAAAACAGAAAAGCAGTTCTCGCAAAGTACGATGCTGAGAAAGAATACTCCTTGGAGGACGCTTCAAAAGTTTTAAAGGATATAACGTTCACCAAATTTGATTCTTCCGTTGATCTGGATATCAAATTGGGTGTTGATCCTAAGAAATCCGATCAGATGGTGAGAGGCGTAGTTGCCTTACCACATGGTATCGGTAAACATGTTCGTGTGCTGGTGTTGTGTACACCAGACAAACAGCAAGAAGCAAAAGATGCTGGCGCTGAACATGTTGGTCTGGATGATTATATTCAGAAAATTGAAGGTGGCTGGACAGATATCGATGTGATCATTTGTACACCCACTGTTATGGCAAAGGTTGGTAAACTGGGTAAAGTGCTCGGTCCGCGCGGTCTTATGCCAAACCCAAAATCAGGAACTGTTACGCTCGAAGTCGGTAAAGCCGTGAAAGAAGTTAAGGCCGGTAAAATCGATTTCAAAATAGATAAACAAGGTATCATCCATGTTAGCATTGGAAAAGCTTCCTTCTCGGCCGATAAAATCCGGGACAATGCTGCAGAGATGTTACAAGTAGTGGCCAAGTTGAAACCAGCATCAGCGAAAGGGGCATACTTTAGAAGTGTGACACTTTCCACCACAATGAGCCCTGGTATCACGATTGACACAAATTCAATTGCTGGCGTTTAAGCATTAAAAACATGACCAGAGAAGAAAAAGCAGAAATTATAGATGTGCTAACTGAAAAGTTCGCCAACCACAGTCACTTCTATATCACCGATGCATCCGGTTTTACCGTTGAGCAGGTGAACAATTTTAGAAGATTGTGCTTTAAAAGTGGTGTGGAATACGGTGTTTATAAGAACACTTTAATCCGCAAAGCATTAGAAAAGCAGGAAGGGACTGACTTCTCACCTTTGTTCAACGTGTTACATGGTTTTTCAGGAGTAATCTTCTCCAAAGAGGCTGGTAACACACCTGCAAAAGTGATCCGGGAGTTTCGTAAGAAACTGGATGGCAGACCTGTATTAAAGGGAGCGTCTATCGACTCAAGTCTCTTTATTGGAGACGAGAACCTTATTATGCTGAGTGAGCTCAAATCTAAAAATGAACTCATTGGCGAAGTTATTTCCTTGTTGCAATCACCTGCCAAGAATGTTGTTTCTGCTCTGTTAAGTGGCAAGAACACCGTTGCTGGTCTGGTAAAAGCACTGGAAGAGCGTGGAACTAAATAATTATCGAACAAGAATTAATTAAACTTTACTAAAATGGCCGACATTAAAGCACTTGGAGATCAACTCGTTGAACTCACCGTTAAAGAAGTTAACGAACTGGCTTCTTACTTAAAAGAAACTCATGGTATTGAGCCTGCCGCGGCTGCAGTTGTTGCTGCTCCTGCTGGTGGTGCTGGCGGTGGTGCTGCCGCTGCAGAAGAAAAAACTAACTTCGATGTAGTATTGAAAGCTGCAGGTCCTAACAAACTTCAGATCGTTAAATTGGTTAAGGAACTCACTGGTCTTGGCTTAAAAGAAGCTAAAGATGTTGTGGATGGTGCACCTAAAACCATCAAAGAAGGTTTACCTAAGGATGAAGCAGAAAGCCTGAAGAAACAACTTGCAGAGGCTGGCGCTGAAGTTGAGTTGAAGTAATTCTTCTTGACGAAGGGTACTGTCTAACAGCTTCGGTTAGACCCCGTGTCTGGATCACACGATCGGGACGGGGTCTATTCCTATTTGTGCCCATATATTGACTATTTCTCGTCCAGGATTTTAAGAACTTAAACGCTAGACACCTTGGCAAAGAAGACCAACAACGGTAGAATTGATTTCTCTTCAATTGAGAAAATTCTTGACTATCCCGATTTTCTGGATCTACAACTCCAGTCATTTAAAGATTTTTTACAGATTGAAACTGCTGCTGAGAAAAGGCAGAACGAAGGCCTCTTCAAGGTTTTTGCTGAGAATTTTCCAATAAGCGATTCACGCGAAAACTTTGTATTGGAGTTCGTTGATTATACCATCGATCCGCCCAAGTACAATGTTGATGAGTGTATTGACCGGGGATTAACGTTCTCCGTTCCGCTCAAGGCAAAACTCCGCCTCACCTGTAATGATGAGGACAACGAAGATTTCGAAACCATTGAACAGGAGGTATTCCTGGGAAATATCCCCTACATGACCGAAAAGGGATCGTTTGTAATCAATGGTGCCGAGCGCGTTATCGTTTCGCAGCTTCACCGCTCTCCCGGTGTGTTCTTTGCCATGAGCAAGCACACGAACGGCACAAAACTGTACTCTGCCCGTATCATTCCGTTCAAAGGTTCATGGATTGAATTTGCTACAGACGTGAATGCGATCATGTACGCTTATATCGATCGTAAGAAAAAGTTTCCGGTAACGACATTGCTTCGCGCTATTGGTTTTGGTTCAGATAAAGATATTCTTGATCTTTTTGGTCTGTCGGAAGAAGTCGATGCAAACAAAAACACACTGAAGAAATTTGTCGGCAGAAAGCTTGCTGCCCGGGTGTTGAAAACCTGGACTGAAGATTTCGTTGATGAGGATACCGGTGAAGTGGTTTCCATCGACCGAAATGAAGTGTTGTTAGAGCGCGACCATTTAATCGAAGCAGAAGATGTTGATGTGATCCTGGATTCAGGCGTGAAATCAATCATCCTGCACCGTGACGACATCAACATTACCGATTACAACATCATATTCAATACACTGGCAAAAGATACTTCTAACTCTGAAAAAGAGGCGGTTGAATACATCTATCGTCAGTTACGAAATACAGAAGCTCCGGATGAGCAGACAGCTCGTGATATTATCCAGAGTTTATTTTTCAGTGAGAAGCGTTATGACTTAGGTGAGGTTGGTCGTTACAGAATCAATAAAAAACTGGGTCTTGATTTAAGCTACGATCAGCGCGTTCTTACAAAGGAAGATATTATTTTGATTGTGAAGTATCTCATTGGTCTGATCAACTCCAAGGCTGTTGTAGATGATATCGATCACTTGAGTAACAGAAGGGTAAGAACCGTTGGCGAACAACTTTACTCTCAATTTGGTGTGGGTCTTGCCCGTATGGCCAGAACCATCAAAGAAAGAATGAACGTTCGTGATAACGAAGACTTCAAACCGGTTGATTTGATCAATGCGCGGACGTTGTCTTCGGTTATCAATTCATTCTTCGGTACTAACCAGCTTTCACAATTCATGGATCAGACTAACCCCTTGGCCGAGATTACGCACAAGCGTAGGATGTCGGCCCTTGGTCCTGGTGGTTTGTCACGTGAACGTGCGGGTTTTGAAGTGCGCGATGTTCATTACACGCACTATGGACGTCTCTGTACCATTGAAACTCCGGAAGGTCCGAACATTGGTCTTATCTCATCCTTGTGTGTTCACGCAAAAGTGAATAAAATGGGCTTCATCGAAACTCCTTATCGCAAGGTGGAGAACGGTAAAGTAAAATCGAAGGACATCATTTTCCTTACAGCAGAAGAAGAAGATACACACAACATCGCACAGGCCAATGTGAAAATTAAGCCTAACGGTGAATTGTTTGAAGATAAAGTAAAAGCACGTTTTGAAGGCGACTTCCCTGTAGTGGATCCAAAAGATCTGAAGTACATGGATATTGCTCCAAACCAGATTGTATCGGTAGCTGCCTCGTTGATTCCCTTCCTGGAACATGATGATGCGAACCGTGCTTTGATGGGTTCAAACATGCAGCGTCAGGCAGTACCACTCATCAGGCCAGAAGCTCCGGTTGTAGGAACAGGTCTTGAAGGACAAGTGGCTATTGATTCCCGTTCGTTGATCCTTTCCGAAGGAACTGGTGTGGTGGAATTTGTGGATGCGAAGAAGATTGTCATCAAATATGAAGTAAATGAGGAACAAAAACTCGTCAGCTTCGATGATGAATACAGAACTTATAGTCTGATCAAGTTTAGAAGAACAAACCAGGATACCTGTATTAACCTAACACCGCTTGTAGCAAAGGGACAGAAGGTTGTAAAAGGTCAACCGTTATGCCAGGGCTATGCCACGCAAAACGGAGAGTTGGCCCTTGGACGTAATTTGTTGGTGGCCTACATGCCATGGCAAGGTTATAACTTTGAGGATGCGATTGTAATCTCTGAACGCGTTGTTCGTGATGACATCTACACCTCCATCCACATTGAAGAATTTGAATTGGAAGTTCGTGATACCAAACGTGGTGAGGAAGAACTTACTTCTGAAATTCCAAATGTCAGCGAAGAGGCTGTAAAACACCTTGATGAAAACGGTATTATTCGCATTGGTGCGGAAGTAAAAGAAGGCGACATCCTGATCGGTAAGATTACTCCGAAAGGAGAAACTGATCCGACACCGGAAGAAAAACTTCTGCGTGCCATCTTCGGTGATAAGGCTGGTGATGTGAAAGATGCTTCGTTAAAGGCACCTCCATCGTTGAAAGGTGTGGTTATTGAGACGAAGTTATTCTCACGACCGAAGCGCGATAAAGATGTTCGCACGAAGTCGAAGAAAGAGCTTGATGCACTGAAGAATAAGTACAGCAAACAATTGGCTGACCTTCGTTCGGAGATGATCACTAAATTATCACATCTCTTAAACGGAAAAACCAGCAATGGCGTACGGCATAAGTTTGGTGATGAACTGGTCAGCAAGGGTGTTAAATTCTCAGCTAAAGTAATTGAGAATAACCTCTTCCCTGACAAAAATATCTATCGTGACGAAAGTAATTACAATGTACCGGAAGAGGTAAATTTGATTGCTGATATCAGCCTTGAAAACTGGACAAGCGATGATCACACGAATGACCTCATTGGTGAGATGGTAAAGAATTACCTATTGAAACGCAACACCTATGCCGGTGAGTTTAAGCGTGAACGCTTTACACTCGAAGTAGGTGATGAGCTTCCTACAGGCATCGTACAACTTGCAAAAGTTTATGTCGCCAAGAAGCGTAAGCTTAAGGTGGGTGATAAGATGGCCGGTCGTCACGGTAACAAAGGTGTTGTTGCCCGGATTGTACGCGATGAAGACATGCCTTTCCTTCAAGACGGAACACCGGTTGATATTTGTTTGAACCCGCTTGGTGTACCATCGCGCATGAACCTGGGTCAGATTTATGAGACGGTATTGGCCTGGGCAGGATTTAAACTTGGTAAGAAATACGCTACGCCAATTTTTGACGGAGCTTCAATTGAAGAAGTTCAGCACGAATTGAATGAAGCAGGTTTGCCTGAGTTTGGCAGAACATACTTGTATGACGGCTTAACAGGTGATAAATTCGATCAGCCCGTAACGGTAGGTATCGCTTACATGCTGAAACTGGGTCACTTGGTAGATGATAAGATGCATGCCCGTTCCATCGGACCTTACTCGCTTATCACGCAACAGCCATTGGGTGGTAAAGCACAGTTCGGGGGTCAGCGTTTTGGTGAAATGGAGGTTTGGGCAATTGAAGCATTTGGTGCTTCCCATATCCTGCAGGAAATCCTGACGGTGAAATCCGATGATGTGATTGGTCGTGCGAAGGCATACGAAGCCATTGTAAAAGGTGAAAATATGCGCAAGCCAAATATTCCTGAATCGTTCAATGTACTTGTTCACGAATTGCGTGGATTGGCTCTTGAAATTACGATGGATTAAATAGTCGGAGAGACCGAAACTCCGCAAGTCAGAAAAACTGCTTACGGACTTTCGGACTTCCGGAGTTTTAATAGAATTAGTTAACTGAAAACTTCACAACATGTCTTTCAGAAAAAATAAAAAGATCAACAACGACTTCTCAAGAATCACCATTAGTCTGGCTTCTCCGGAATCAATTCTGGAAAGTTCCCATGGTGAAGTAACACAACCCGAAACCATCAACTACAGAACGTACAAGCCTGAAATGGGCGGTTTGTTTTGCGAGCGGATTTTTGGTCCTGTAAAGGATTGGGAATGTCATTGCGGGAAGTATAAGCGCATTCGTTATAAAGGCATCATCTGCGATCGATGCGGTGTAGAAGTTACGGAGAAGAAAGTAAGACGTGAGCGTATGGGTCACATCGAGCTGGTTGTGCCGGTTGCGCACATCTGGTACTTCCGTTCGTTACCGAATAAGATTGGTTACCTTCTTGGTCTTCCAACCAAGAAGCTTGATCAGATTATTTATTACGAGCGCTATGTTGTTATCCAGCCTGGTATCAAAGAAGAGGATGGTGTGAATCGCCTTGACTTCCTAACGGAAGAAGAATACCTCGACATCGTGGATAAACTGCCACGTGAGAATCAACTGCTGGATGATAACGATCCGAAGAAATTCATCGCAAAAATGGGCGCTGATGCATTGGAAATGTTATTGGCCAGAACCCAATTGGATTTGCTTTCTTATGATTTAAGACACCAGGCTGCTACCGATACATCGCAACAACGTAAGGCTGAAGCCTTGAAACGTTTGAAGGTAGTTGAAGCTTTCCGCGATGCCAGAACCCGTATTGAAAACAAGCCGGAGTGGATGGTGATTAAGATGGTGCCGGTTATTCCGCCCGAATTGCGCCCGCTTGTGCCGTTGGATGGTGGTCGTTTTGCTACATCTGATTTGAATGACCTGTACAGACGTGTGATTATTCGTAACAACCGTCTGAAGCGTTTGATTGATATTAAAGCTCCTGAAGTAATTCTTCGTAACGAGAAGCGTATGCTTCAGGAAGCGGTTGACTCATTGTTCGACAACTCACGTAAAGTGAATGCTGTTCGTTCCGATGGAAACCGTGCATTGAAATCGTTGAGTGACATGTTGAAAGGTAAGCAAGGACGTTTCCGTCAGAACTTACTTGGTAAGCGTGTTGACTACTCTGGTCGTTCAGTAATTGTGGTAGGACCTGAATTGAAACTGCATGAATGCGGTCTGCCAAAAGATATGGCTGCCGAATTATTCAAGCCATTTATTATCCGCAAGCTGATTGAAAGAGGAATTGTGAAGACCGTTAAGTCGGCTAAGAAAATTGTTGACCGCAAGGATCCGGTGATCTGGGATATTTTGGAAAACGTATTGAAAGGACATCCTGTTCTTTTGAACCGTGCTCCAACACTTCACAGACTTGGTATACAAGCTTTCCAACCGAAGCTGATCGAAGGAAAAGCTATTCAACTTCATCCGTTAGTATGTACTGCGTTTAACGCTGACTTTGACGGTGACCAGATGGCTGTTCACGTTCCGCTAGGGCAAGAAGCAATTCTTGAAGCGTCTATGCTGATGCTTTCTTCGCACAACATTTTGAACCCTGCTAACGGTGCACCTATTACCGTTCCTTCTCAGGATATGGTACTGGGTCTCTACTATCTGACAAAGGGTAGAAAGAGCACGCCTGAACATATTGTTGTTGGCGAAGGCAAGAAATTCTATTCCTCAGAGGAGGTAATTGTTGCTTTCAATGAGGGAAAATTGTCGAAGCACGCTATTATCAAAGTAAGAGCAACAGTTAAAGACAAGAAGACTGGTGAGATCTCATATAAATTGATTGAAACCGTTGTTGGACGTGTTCTCTTTAATCAATTCGTTCCTGAAGAAGTTGGTTTTGTAGATGAACTTCTAACGAAGAAGAAATTGCAAACTATCATTGCGGATGTATTCAAAGCTGCAGGTCAATCGAAAGCTGCGAAGTTCCTCGATGATATCAAGGATCTTGGATTCCAGATGGCCTACAAAGGTGGTCTTTCCATGGGCTTGGGTGATGTTAAAGTACCGGCAGAGAAAGAGAAACTTGTGGCTAACGCGCAAGAAGAAGTTGATGCTGTTTGGAATAACTATATGATGGGTCTTATTACAGACAACGAGCGTTACAACCAGGTAATTGATATCTGGACGCGTACGAATACGTTGCTGACCAACACGCTGATGCGTCAGTTGGAAGATGACCAACAAGGTTTCAACTCCATTTACATGATGATGCACTCAGGTGCTCGGGGTTCGAGAGAACAGATCCGTCAGTTGGGTGGTATGCGTGGTCTGATGGCGAAACCACAAAAGAACCTTGCTGGTTCAGTTGGTTCGATCATCGAAAACCCGATTCTTTCAAACTTTAAAGAAGGATTGGATGTATTGGAATACTTTATCTCGACTCACGGTGCACGTAAAGGTCTTGCGGATACAGCGTTGAAGACAGCTGACGCAGGTTACCTGACACGGAGGTTGGTAGATGTAGCGCAGGATCTTGTAGTATCTGAAGAGGATTGCGGAACATTGCGTGGTTTGAAAGTAACGGCACTCAAGGACAATGAAGATATCGTTGAACCTTTGTCTGAGAGAATTTTGGGTCGAGTTACCGTTCATGATATTTATGATCCAATCACCGATGAATTGATTTGCGCAAGCAATGAGGAGATCACGGATGAAATCGCGAAGCGAGTTGAAGAGACAAGCATTGAAGAAATTGAAATTCGTTCATTGTTGACGTGTGAATCGAAAGTGGGTGGATGTGCAAAATGTTACGGCCGTAACCTGGCAACCGGTAAGATGGTTCAGGCAGGGGAGGCGGTTGGTGTTATTGCCGCGCAATCTATTGGTGAACCAGGAACGCAGCTTACACTTCGTACTTTCCACGTTGGTGGTACAGCATCAAACATTGCGGTAGATGCAAACATCAAAGCCAAATTTAACGGTGTTGTTGAGTTTGAAGGTATCCGTGTTATCGAAACAACAGATAATGATAATAAACCTGTACGCGTGGTGATGGGTCGTACCGGTGAAATCCGGATCGTTGAAAAGGAAAAGAATCGTGTTCTGATTACCAACAACGTTCCTTACGGTTCATTCCTGAAAGTGAAGGACGGACAGAAAGTTGAAAAAGGAGAAGAGCTTTGCTTCTGGGATCCTTACAATGCGGTTATCCTTTCAGAGTTCGATGGTACCATTGAATATGAATCGATTATTGAAGGTGTTACTTATAAAGAAGAGTCGGATGAACAGACTGGGCACCGTGAGAAGGTTATTACCGAAACTCGTGATAAGACAAAGAACCCGGCTGTTGTTGTAAAAGGTAAAACTGAAACGAAAGGCTATAACATTCCGGTTGGGGCTCACTTGGCTGTTGATGCCGGAGAGAAAATTAAAGCCGGACAGGTGTTGGCGAAGATTCCACGTACCATGGGTAAATCCCGTGATATTACAGGGGGTCTGCCACGTGTAACAGAATTATTTGAAGCACGAAATCCTTCTAATCCTGCTGTTGTTTCCGAGATTGATGGTGTTGTGACCTATGGAGGCATCAAGCGTGGTAATCGTGAAATTTTCATCGAATCACGTGATGGTGTTCAGAAGCGTTATTTAGTGCCGCTTTCGAAACATATCCTTGTGCAGGATAACGACTTCGTGAAGGCTGGTCAGCCTTTATCAGATGGTTCAATTACACCCTCTGATATCTTGTCCATCAAGGGCCCGACTGCAGTTCAGGAGTATCTGGTGAATGAAATTCAGGAAGTATACCGTCTGCAAGGTGTGAAGATCAACGACAAGCACATCGAAGCTATTGTTAGTCAGATGATGCAGAAAGTTGAGATCATTGATCCGGGAGACACCAGTTTCTTGCCAGGTGAATATGTTGATAAATTGCAATTCCGTGAGGATAACGATACGGTTCTGGATAAGAAAGTAGTTATCGATGCAGGCGACTCTCAGGTGTTGAAACCGGGGCAAATTATCAATCCACGTGAGTTGAGGGACGAGAATTCAAATCTGCGCAGAAAGGATTTGAAACTTGTGGAAGTTCGTGATGCCATGCCAGCGGTATCAAGGCCAACGCTTCAGGGTATCACCCAAGCGTCCTTGAAAACAGAAAGCTGGTTATCTGCGGCCTCTTTCCAGGAAACCACGAAAGTGTTAAGTGAGGCAGCCATCCGTGGTAAAACCGACTGGTTGAATGGGTTGAAGGAGAACGTGATTGTAGGTCATCTTATCCCTGCCGGAACAGGTCAGCGCAGGTTTAACGAGATGATCGTTACCCATCAGGATGAATATGATTCATTCAGGGCTTCAGCGGAGCGCGCAAAGGATAAAGAAAAAGAGCTCCAGGATTAAGGTAGAGCATGTTAGTACTGGGTTGATCCGCAAGGGTCAACCCTTTTTTATAGATAGCCATGGCAGAAGATAAAAACAAACAAGCTCCGAATCAGATCAATATTGAGCTCTCGGAAGAAATTGCAGAGGGGATTTACTCTAACCTTGCAATGATTGCACACTCTAATAGTGAATTTGTAATCGATTTTATTCGCCTTATGCCCGGAGTTCCAAAAGCTAAAGTGAAGTCACGTATTGTGATTACTCCGGAGCATGCCAAGCGGTTTTTGCTAGCGTTGAAAGACAATATCGACAAGTATGAGACTTCTTTCGGCCCCATCAAACGGACCGATGATATGCCCAAATTCCCGATGAATTTTGGGGGAGCTATTGGAGAAGCTTAATTATGTTGTTAAAAGAGGTGTTTTAAGCAGAATAGGAGTCAAAAATCTTAGTAAAAGGTTTTGTATCCTTTGTTTCTTATGATACCTTTGCAGTCCTAATTTTTGAAAGGTTTATTAATTGAAATATAAATGCCTACCATTCAGCAACTTGTAAGAAAAGGAAGAAAGAAATTGACATTCAAATCAAAGTCTCCTGCTCTTGATTCATGCCCTCAGCGTAGAGGAGTTTGTACCCGCGTGTACACTACCACCCCTAAAAAGCCTAATTCAGCCATGCGTAAGGTTGCCAGGGTACGTCTCACTAACCAGAAAGAGGTGAATGCCTACATCCCCGGTGAAGGCCACAACCTTCAGGAGCACTCCATTGTGCTGATTCGCGGTGGTAGGGTAAAGGATCTTCCTGGTGTTCGTTACCACATTGTACGTGGTGCTCTGGATACTTCAGGTGTAAGCGGACGCAAGCAAAGCAGATCGAAATACGGTGCAAAAAGACCTAAGCCAGGCGCAGCAGCTGCAGCACCAGCAAAAGGCGGTAAAAAATAACTTGAATTGACCCATGAGAAAGTCAAAACCTAAAAAGCGGTACTTACTTCCTGATCCAAAGTTCAACGATACTTTGGTGACGAAATTTGTGAATTACCTGATGGAAGACGGTAAGAAGAGTGTAGCCTATACCATCTTCTATGATGCTGTCGGATTGGTTGAAAAGAAAACAAACGAAAGTGGTTTAGAAGTTTGGAAGAGGGCAATGGGTAACCTAACGCCTTCTGTTGAGGTAAAGAGCCGCAGGGTTGGTGGTGCTACATTTCAGGTTCCTGTTGAAATCAGGCCTGAGCGTAAAGTCAACCTTTGCATCAAGTGGATGATTGACTATGCGAGAATGCGTGGTGAGAAGACCATGATGGATAAATTGGCTGCCGAAATTATCGCAGCATCAAAAGGAGAGGGAGCTGCCATTAAGAAAAAAGATGATACCCATCGCATGGCAGAGGCTAACAAGGCGTTTTCACACTTCAGATTCTAATTCGACATTATTCAATGGCCAGAGATTTAAGATTCACCAGAAATATTGGTATTGCTGCACATATTGATGCCGGTAAGACAACCACTACGGAGCGTATTCTATACTATTCCGGAGTAAGCCATAAAATTGGTGAGGTGCATGATGGAGCGGCTACCATGGACTGGATGGCGCAGGAGCAGGAGAGGGGTATTACCATTACTTCTGCAGCAACAACCGTACACTGGAAATATCGCAATCAAGATTATCATATTAACATTATTGATACACCTGGTCACGTGGATTTTACGGTTGAAGTAAACCGTTCGCTGCGTGTATTAGATGGTCTTGTTTTCTTGTTCAGTGCTGTTGATGGCGTAGAGCCTCAGTCAGAAACGAACTGGCGACTAGCGGATAACTACAAAGTTGCCCGACTTGGTTTTGTAAATAAAATGGACCGTGCCGGTGCTGACTTTTTGGGAGTTTGCAAGCAAGTGAAGGAGAAGTTGGGTAGCAAAGCCGTTGCGCTTCAGCTCCCTATTGGTGCGGAAGAAAATTTCAAAGGTGTTGTCGATCTCATCAATTACAGAGGTATCATCTGGAATGAGACTGATAAAGGAATGACGTATGAAGTTATTCCAGTACCTGAGGATATGAAGGAGGAAGCTATGGAGTATCGGGAAAAACTTCTCGAGGCAGTAGCTGACTACGATGAAACGTTGATGGAGAAGTTTTTCGAAGATCCTAATTCGATCACGGAAACAGAAATCCTGAAGGCGTTGCGTGCAGCCACCATCAACATGGCCATTGTTCCCATGGTGTGTGGTTCATCCTTCAAGAATAAAGGTGTTCAAACGATGTTGGATTATGTGATGGAATTATTGCCATCACCAATGGATAAAGACAACATCATCGGTACGAATCCGGATACAGAAGAAGAAGTGGTGATCAGGCCTGATGAGAAGGAACCTTTCGCAGCATTGGCTTTTAAAATTGCAACTGATCCTTTCGTTGGACGTTTATGTTTTGTGCGTGCTTACTCAGGAGTTCTTGAGTCAGGTTCGTACATTTTCAATACCCGATCCGGTCAGAAGGAACGTATCTCACGCGTTTTCCAAATGCACGCCAATAAGCAGAACCAGATCGAAAGATTGTCTGCTGGTGATATTGGTGCTGTTGTAGGGTTCAAGGACATCAAAACAGGGGATACACTTTGTGACGAAAAGCGTAAAGTAGTTCTGGAATCCATGGTATTCCCTGAGCCGGTAATCGGATACGCAATCGAACCTAAAAAGCAGGTTGATGCGGATAAGTTGGGAATGGCTATATCTAAATTGGTTGAAGAAGACCCTACCCTCCGGGTAAATACCGATCAGGAAACTGGTCAGACTATTCTTCGGGGCATGGGTGAATTGCACTTGGAGATCATCATCGATCGTCTGAAGCGCGAATTTAAAGTTGAGATCAATCAGGGTGCTCCTCAGGTAGCGTACAAAGAAGCGCTCACCAAGAATGTTGAGCACAAGGAAGTATATAAGAAGCAGACGGGTGGTCGTGGTAAATTTGCCGACATCGTGTTTGAAATCGGACCCCGTGAGGATGGCAAAGAAGGTCTTGAATTCGTTAATGATATTGTGGGTGGTGTGATTCCGCGTGAATTTATTCAACCCGTACAAAAAGGTTTTGAAAATGCTATGGTTAACGGACCATTAGCCGGATACCCGATTGACTCCATGCGTGTAAGACTGTTTCACGGATCTTACCACGATGTGGATTCAGATTCGCTATCTTTCGAACTTGCAGCGCGCTTAGGTTTCAAGGAAGCAGCGCGTAAGGCAGCGCCACAGTTGCTGGAGCCGATCATGGCGGTAGAAGTTGTTTCTCCGGATGAGTACACAGGTTCTGTAACGGGTGACTTGAACAGAAGAAGAGGTGTTATGAAGGGTATGGATACCCGTGCCGGTGCACAGGTAATAAAAGCAGATGTACCGTTGTCGGAGTTATTCGGTTATGTAACTGATTTGCGTACCATCACATCAGGTCGTGCTTCTGCTTCACTAACTTTTGCACACTATGCACCGGTACCGAAAAACCTCGCAGAGAAAGTTATTGATGAAGTGAAAGGCGCAGTGGCTAAATAATTAATACAATTAAAGGATTTAGGCGATTTCCTTAAAACAGATAGTATGAACCAAAAAATCAGAATAAAACTAAAGTCGTACGATCACAACCTGGTCGACAAATCATCTGAAAAGATTGTACGTGCTGTAAAAGCTACAGGTGCTGTGGTAAGCGGGCCAATTCCGTTGCCTACTGAGAAGGAAAAGTTTACGGTACTTCGTTCACCACACGTGAACAAAAAGTCAAGAGAGCAATTTCAACTCTGTACGTTCAAGCGATTGGTTGACATTTATTCCAATAGTGCAAAAACGGTAGATGCCCTGATGAAGCTTGAGCTTCCCAGTGGCGTTGATGTAGAGATCAAAGTGTAGTTTTGATAAAACATCTAAAACATAAAAGCCATTCGGTAATCCGGATGGTTTTTTTTATAGGTCAAATTCTATTTTTAACTCCCGATCAACGAAGAAGACATAATCTCCTAAGTCCTTTGTCTCAATCAGTTTCTCAATTACTTGTTTGAATTTAACAATGTAGTCTTTTGCCATATCTTCCTTAATCGAATCGCTGAACCGGTTTTTTCTGGATTCCATTTTATAATCAATCAGACTATTCAGGCTGAGTAAAGTATTCGGAAAATCAAAGTATACACGTTTATTCCCGTGCTGTGTTACGGTTAACACATCCCTCGCGCGGCCTTCCTGAAATTCAAGATTGATCACTTTGTCTTCAAAGCTTTTCATTCTTATTCTTCCTATCACACGCTCAATGTTTCGAGGCTCCAACTCTGCTAGTTTTTCAGGGATGTAGATGTATAGTCTGGGTGTCGGGCTTCCTAATGGAATGTTCTTTAAGAGTTGTGAAATGAGGGGTTCAACAAAATTGTTTACGTAGCCATAGGCCAGCGCATACGGAAGTGAAAACTCCTCTTCTTCCAGGCGTGAACCAAATTCAGACAGCAGTGCCGTTACGGCTGTTGAAATCAATCCCAATACCACCGTAATGGGTTCAGGATCAAAAGGTGCGTCTTTCCATAATATCCAGCATAAGGCTACGACTAATGTTGCTAACCAAAGCAAAACGATCAGGAATCTGGACAGGATTCGTAGCTTCATCTGAAGTTCTTAATTGAATATAAAAATATGGAAATCTTTACTGACGATTGACGGAAAGATGCAGCAGATCTTCGGGTGTATCTACATCAATTCTTCCTTGCGGGAAGGGTACACTTTTAACTATTGGATATTGGCGGAGTATTTTTCTTGCGCCACTTTGATCATCCAGTGATCCTAAACTTGCGAATGTTGATTTTCCGAAAAGGGCAGGTACACCCATGATATCGTCATAGGCTGATGCTACGATGGGTATATTCTCAGATTGAAATGCTGTAATCAAAGAATTTATATTTTCACTCTTTAGGTAAGGTTGATCGCATACCAGAATTATGACGGCATCTACTGTGGGATCGAGATTCAGGAGATGGTGTAATCCGGTTTTCAACGAATTGCCCATTCCCTTTTCCCAAGTCTTATTGTAAACAATTTTCACCGGCAGATCAGCAATAAGCTGGCGATGCACTGGTTCATCAGACCCCAGCACCACAACAACGTTGTGGGGTTTGGTTTCTAATGCAACCTCAGTGGTTCTGCGCAGCAGCGTCTTGTTTTCAAACTGTACCAGTTGTTTTGATTGCCCTAAACGGGATGAAGATCCAGCTGCCAAGAGAATGATTCCGATGTTCATACCATTCTAAAGGTAGGAAATTGATGACATCAGACTACTCCATGGATTTAGCTGAAAGAAAATCTTTTTCCGTAACAGAGCCTCCTTCGGAGGTATCGCTGTCAACCAGGATTTTCCAGGTGCCTTTCTCTTTCTGCAAGGTAACCTGAAATTTTCCGTATACGGTAGCGTTCTTCCCCGTGTTTTCAATGACGCTGATTTTAAAGAAACCGGTTTCATAAGCTAATATTTCGGAGTGTATTCGCTCCTGAAAACGAAGTTCGATGTTGGCTTTTATGTTATAGTTTTTGTTGAATTGATTTTCGCGGGCAATGTTCTTTTTGTAATCTGTGAAGTTGAATATTTTCTTTTCGTCTTGGGAAACCCGTATCACGTTAGTGGAGTGGAGTGCCATGAACTTTTCCGTATCAAATTTTGAGTACGCATCAATGAAGGGTTTCCATACCTGTGTGTTAATTTCCTTTTCAAAATTTTGAGCAAGGCAAAAACCAGCCACAAGTAAAAGCGAGAAGGTTGTTATCAGGTTTTTCATAGGGTGATTTGAATTCTCGAAGATACTAAACAAGATCATATCTACGGAAATGACTTTTGTCAGGTGCAGTAGGTCAGCTTCCCGAAGCTCTTGCCGGTACGTGGAGGTGTACTTGTTTGAAAACCTGGTCGCTCAGAGTATCGCGCTGGTGAATTGGTCCAGTGCGGTACTTTAGAAATCCACCTGAGCGATTGGAGAATTTCGCCTGTATTTCAGCAATAATGGAGACGGCAATTTCATCAGGCGTTTCTGCACCGATATCAAGTCCAATCGGGGAATGTATACGATGGTAGTCGTCATTGGTGAGTTGAATACCCGCGGTCTGAAATTCGTCCTGCATTTTATCAAAGCGTTTACGAGGGCCCAATATGCCGATATACGAAGTTTCAGTTTTAATTAATTTTTGTAGCACGTCACGGTCATACTCATAATTGTGTGACATCAGTACACAAGCCGTATAGGATGTGATGCTAAAATCCCGATCAATAAACTGACGGTGACACAGCGATAGTTTGTCAGCATCGGGAAAAAATACCGGGGCAATATGCGCTACACATTCGTCTGTAACCATCACTTCCCAGCCTAACGATTTGGCCAGTTGGCTTACAGGGCGGGCATCAAATCCACCTCCAAAAATTATCAGTGAGACAGAGGGTTGAATCAGCTCGATAAAAACTTCTAACTCTACTGCTTTTAAAGTGTATTTTTTGGCTTCCGATTTTCTTGTCTTAAAAACCGTACGCAAATCAGTTTTTACGATCTCCTCAAATTGAGGATTGAAAAAATTATGCAGCAGTGTACTTTCAGGGGCGATAAGAATTTTGTTTCCGATTGCCCTTTCGTTAGCACTGTCAAAAATAGTCGCCAGTGCAACGGGCACATTCATTTTCACGATACTTTCAAAAAGTTTAATCGGACTGTTAGCATCGATTGGGTCAACAGGTTCGATCAATACATCGATAACGCCATTGCAACCTAAACCAATGCCTAAATTTTGATTACTCTCCTCCCGTGTGTCATACGTAACAGTCATGGGTTTCTTGTTCATTATGACTTGTCTTGCTTTGCGTAAGGCATCGCCCTCCAGACATCCTCCACTGATGGAGCCAACCCACTTCCCATCATCGGTAATGAGCATCCGTGCTCCGGGACTGCGATACGAAGAGCCACGAACTTTCACTACCGTAGCAAGTGCAGCTTTTCGTTGTGTGAAATCAACTTTCTTACACGCTTCCAGAATAGATTTCAGTTCTTTCATACAATTGCTTCACATTACAAATTCACTTCTTCTTTCAAGTTGATTGGTAACTTGCGAACCCGTTTACCGGTTGCCGCAAAAATTGCATTGCAAAGGGCTGGAATAAAAGGTGGAACGGGTGGCTCACCAACTCCGGTAGGCTTTTCAGCACTGTCAATAATGTGCACAGCAGTTTCGTAGGGAGCATCAGCCATTCGGGCAACCTGATAATTATGAAAGTTAGATTGTTGCACCGCGCTCTTAACAACCGTGATCTCACTTTTCAACGCCAGGCTAGCGGCAAAAGCAGCGCCTCCTTCAAATTGTGATGTGATACGCTCTGGATTTACAGGGACTCCGCAATCCACAGCATAATCGACTTTGATAATTTTAATTTTACTATTCTCATCCACCGACACCTCTACTACACAGGCAACGTAAGTAAGAAAACTTCTGTGTACAGCAATGCCCTGACCGCTTCCTTTTGGAAGACTCTTTCCCCAATTCGATTTTTCTCTCACCGTTTCAATCACGTTTCTTAATCGACCGGTATTCCACGGAAAATCCTCGAGCTTTTCACCATAATTTTCAAACTCAGGTCCTAATACGCTGGCATCAATCATTCTGTCTGCACCAAGCATATCAAGAATATTTTGAACAGGATCAACGCCTCTTGCTTGTGCCACCTCATCAAGGGTACAGCCTACAGCAAACGCATGTTGAATGTTGGATACAGATCGCAGCCATCCGATGCGGATTTTTGTTTTTGCCTGTTGAGTTTCGCAACTAATGTTTTCAATGGCATAGGGTAAGTCAATCATGCCCAGACTAAGCTCACCACCACTGGGTTCTTTTGCAGCAGGATCAGCTGTGCCACCAATGCTCGGGAAAACTGACCGATGTAACCATGCACTTACGTTGTTGTTTTCATCAATGCCAACTTTTACGTGTTGGGCTGAAGGAAAATGATAGAAGCCATGTTGAATATCATCTTCACGCGTCCACATTATTTTAACAGGAGCATTTATTTCTTTTGAAATGAGCGCAGCCTCAACCACAAAATCGGGTTTTGACTTGCGGCCAAAAGCTCCGCCTAATAGCGTCACGTTTACGGTAACGGCAGTTATATCGATATTCAATGCAGCAGCCAGCGATTTTCTTGTGCCTTGGGGATCTTGCACAGGTGCCCATACTTCGCATGTATTATCATGAAAGTGAGCCAGCGCACATGGTGTTTCCATGGGGGCATGTGCGAGGTGGGGTACAACGTAGTCGGCTTCAACGATCTTTTTCGCTTTGCGAAGTGCCTGATCAATATTTCCGCTTGATCTTCTTACTTTTCCTTTGGTCTTTGCTCGCTTGAGCATATCGTTTCCGTACTCCAGCGAATTATAATCAGCATTGATTCCGGGCAGCCACTCAACTTCCAATGCTTCGCGACCCTTTAATGCAGCCCATGTATTTTCGGCCACCACTACCACACCACCCAACGGCTTGTTAAAGTTTGTGGGGAACCCGGGTGCATCCATCGAGAAAACTTTTATCACCCCTGGTATTTTCATGGCAGCTTCCATCGCAAAGGATTTCAGACCGGCACCTGCTTCCGGATTGCGTTTAATTACAGCAATTTTAGTATTGGGAAGTTTGCTATCTAATCCAAATTTTGCTTTGCCGGTTACAATGTCCTTTAAATCAACAATTGAACTTTGCTTGGTGATATATTTAAAATCCTTCGCATCTTTTAATGCGATCATGCTTTCTTCCGGAACGGGCAAGGCAGCTGCTTTTTCTGCCAGGTATCCAAAGCCAAATGCTTTACCGGAAGTATGCACTACTTCATGGTTTTGAGCTTTGCATTCTGAAACATCTACATTCCATTCTTTGGCGGCAGCTTGTTCGAGCATTAAACGTACGGTGGCCCCTGCTTTGCGAAGAGGTGTATAAAACATTCTAAGGCTATACGAGCCATCTGTATTTTGATCGCCATACTTTTCATCGCCTACGGCCTGAACAACTTTTACCCGGCTCCAGTCTGCTTCCAATTCATCGGCCATGACAAGCGGAAGGCTCGTGCGGATGCCTGTGCCCATTTCAGAACGATGTGCAATTAAGAAGACATCGCCATTACCGTTGATGTTAATATAAACGTTTGGTGAAAAAACTGCACTCGGATTTCCTGTTAAATTTTTTTCTTTGTCTGTGCAGCTAAATTGAAGCCCCAACAATAGGCCTGACATACTCATTGAAGTTGTTTTCAAAAAATCTCTGCGACTAACTTTGAAAATTTTGTGTTCGTTAATTTCAGTATTCATTTCGTTTCAGCTTTAGCCGCCCGTTTAATTGCTTTTCTGATTCTTTCGTATGTACCGCATCTGCAAATATTTCCCTCCATCGCAGTATCAATATCGCTGTCACTTGGATTTGGATTTTTATCAAGCAAGGCGATTGCCGACATGATTTGTCCTCCCTGGCAAAAGCCACATTGCGGAACATTTTCATCAATCCACGCTTGTTGAACAGCATGAAATTTTCCGTTAGCTTCATCACTAGCAATACCTTCAATGGTTGTTATTTTTTTGTTTCCAACGGAAGAAATTGGGGTGATGCACGAGCGTACCGGATTTCCATCGAGATGAACCGTGCACGTACCACACAGTGCAATGCCACAGCCGAATTTTGTTCCAGTAAGATCAAGTTCATCACGGAGAACCCACAACAAAGGTGTGTCCGGTTCTGCAGTAACAGTGGAAACCTGATTGTTGACGTTAATTGTGAAGGAAGCCATAAAGAGATTGGTTAGTCGTCAGATGGTAGGTACTTATTTTCGCGATGCTTTTACTTCTTCCGGAGTGACTGCCCCGCCTTTATTTCCAAATGAATTACGAACATAATTCAATACATCGCTTACTTCCTGGTCAGTCATATCAAAGCCGGTCATGTCACCATTGTACGTTTTTCCATTGACCCTGATCTCGCCATTGACTCCATAGAGTACCTGTTTGATAGAGCGAATTTTGTCGGCCATCAGGTAATCAGATTTTGCAAGGGGAGGATAAATATCTTCTATTCCTTCGCCTTGTTCCATATGGCAACTGATACAATACGCAGTGTATACTTCCTTGCCTCGTGCTATACTGGCCTTTACATCAAATTTTGGTTGTTGCTGAAACGATAGCAGCGTGCTTACCGCGATAATACTTACAGCCAGAATACTAATCTTTTTCATTTGTCAGGTTTTGTGTTGGTGGACTGAATTATACTTCTTCCAGGTTAAACGGAAGTACTCTGATACGTTTACCGGTCAGATCAAAAATAGCATTGGTAAGTGCCGGTGTAAACGGGGGCAAACCCGGTTCGCCAACACCGCCTGCTTTCTCATCGTTATCAATAATGTGGACTTCCATTTCCGGGCTATCCGTTATCCTCGGCATTTTATAGGTGTCAAAGTTTTTTTCTACAGCTTTTCCATCCTGAAAATGCGTGGCGTGTTTTGTTGCAGCACCCAATGCCATGATGATGCTGCCTTCGACCTGTGCCCGAATAATATCGGGATTAACATACCATCCGCAGTCCATGACGGCCCATACCTTATCAATTTTTATTTTACCATCTGTTTTCTTTGATACCTTCACTACTTCGCCTACAATACTGGAAAAGCATTCCGTTATAGCAACACCATAACCTTCATTTTTCTTGCGCGATTTCCAGCCGGAAACTTCCTCCAGTTTATCAATTAGAATTTGATATCGCTCTTCACCTAAATGTTGTCGTCTGAAATCCAGGGGATCCTTTCCCGCCTCTACAGAGAGCTCATCGATAAAACTCTCGAAAGCGAAACCGTTCGTAGAGGCATAAACAGAACGCCACCACATAACAGGGATAGGAACATCCAATGGAATGTCAGAAAAGCTATAATGTGAAATGCCGTCAAAGTAGGGTTCCAAAAATCCTTCGGTAGTACTGCCGAGGTACGCGTCTTTCTGTGCGCCCGGCCACTGGTGATCCATATCTTGCCCTGCAACTTTTGTTTGAAAGGCCGCAATACGACCGCCACTTACACCTCCGGAACAATGATAAACCATGCCGGGGCGGAATGGACCCTGTGTTGTATCATCTTCGCGGGTCCATACAACCTGAACTGGTGCTTTAACTTCTTTTGAAAGAACAGCCGCTTCGTGCGGGTAATCCATAAAGGCTTTACGGCCTAATCCACCACCTAAAAAGGTCATGTTTACGATGATCTTTTCTTTTGGTAAATCCATCAGTTGACTAAGAAAATCCTGAACCCAATCTGGCCCCTGAATGGGTCCCCAGATTTCGAGTTTATCTTCCTGATAGTGTGCGGTACAATTCAAAGGTTCCATACAGCTATGCGACTCGTACGGAGTTTCATATACGGCTTCAATTTTTTTCTCAGCTTTTTCTACTGCTGCATTGAAGTTTCCTTTTGTCCGGAACGATAATCCTTCTTTAGTTTTGAGATCGTCCTTCATTCGGGTGTACAGTTGTGTGGTGCTGAGGTGTTCAAATCCTGTATCATCCCATTCTACCTTCAATACTTTCCTTCCTTGCATAGCCGCCCATAGATTGTCGGCCACAACGGCAACACCTTCACGGAAGGTGGCGAATACACTCATCTTTACAGGGATGACATGTTTCACTCCAGGTATTTTTTTGGTTTCGGTATCATCAAAGCTCTTTACCTTTCCCTGGAATCTGGGGTTGCGTTCTACCACGGCATACAACATCCCGGGTAATTTTTTGTCCATGCCAAATATTGCTGTGCCATTTGTTTTTAATGGTGTGTCCTGACGTGGCAACGGCTTACGCAGAATTTTATATTCAGCCGGTAGCTTTAGCTTTACTGATTTTGGTGGCGTTAAAGCGGAAGCATCTTTTACGAGTTCACCATAGTGTAATTTCTTTCCGGATGGTGTATGAATTACCTGACCATCTTCTGCATGGCATTCTGCCTTTGGAACACCAAATTTTTTAGAAGCCGCTTCAATCAGCATCTCGCGTGCTGTTGCACTGAGGTTAAGTAACTTCTTATAAGTGCCGCGCACCGTTGAACTTCCGCCTGTGATTTGACTTCCGTATTTGGCATTGTTACCCTGTGCAAAAATGATGTTGATTTTGTTCATATCTACTTCCAATTCCTCAGCAATAATCTGAGGAACAGATTGCCATGAACCTTGCCCCATTTCTGAACGGTGATTGGTAATGGTTACCTTTCCTGTCGTGTCAATCGAGATCCACGCATTCATATCGATGCCCAGCGAATTAGCTTCTTCCATAGTCATTACTTCTGCGTCTTTTCCGCTTGCAGGAAGATAGAAGCCAAGTGTCAAAGCTGCTCCGGTCATACCAGAGAGTTTGATAAAATTTCTTCTTGAAATATTTTTTTGTGTTTCCATGACCTGCTGATTATTTGGTGGAAGCTTTCTGAGACATGATTTGCGCGGCTGCTTTGATGGCTTTGCGGATGCGCGGATATGTGCCACACCGGCAAATGTGCCCTTGCATAGCAGCATCAATATCTTTATCGGATGGGTTAGCATTTCGCTTCAAGAGCGCGGTAGCGGCCATGATCTGTCCAGATTGGCAATAGCCACACTGCGGCACTTGCTCTTGAATCCAGGCTTGTTGTACTGGATGAGAATTGTTTTCAGACAATCCTTCTATAGTGGTGATTTCTTTATTCACTGCGGTTGATACCGGAATAGAGCAAGAACGAACGGGCAGTCCGTTCATATGTATCGTACAGGCACCACATTGTGCCACACCGCAACCATATTTTGTTCCGGTGAGGCCGACAAGTTCGCGTATTGCCCACAGCAGAGGCATTTTGGGGTCTGCCTCTACCGTATGATTTTTGTTATTGATTTTCAGTGTAATAGATGCCATAAAATGTGAAGTGGGTAGTAATGAAAGTTACAAAATAAACCGATTAGTCTTGCTGGTGGCAAGGATGGAAGTGCACAGTTTTTTTGCAGTTACCCTAAAACAGATAGGCGGTAAATAATGCCTGTTAGTGGTTTGAATGCGCTGGTAAACATTTTGGCTATAGCTGTGTTAGAACTGGAAGAATTATAAAAGATTCCGAAATGGAAATTATTTTCTTTTGGTTAATGCTGTCCCTGAATATCCAGTCGACTTCTGAGGCGCGTCTAACCGTTATTGTGGAAAACATTAACGAAGCGAAGGGGATGATTTGTGTGGGTTTGTTTGATCGCGAATCTGGATTCCTGAAATCAACAGTTGATAAAAAAATAGCCAGAGCAGATGGGGCAACCGTAACCGTAACGTTTGACAATCTGCCTGCCGGAGATTATGCTGTTAGTGTTATACACGATACAAACAATAACCTGGTGCTGGATAAAAATTTCCTCGGGATACCGAAAGAGGGATTTGGATTCTCAAACAATGTAATCGGAATTTTCGGTCCGCCTTCATTTGAGCAAGCGCTGATCAATCTTGTTGATGTTAAAGAACTTAGAATCAAGTTGAAATACTATTGAATGTTAATGTTGAATTTCCTTCAACAAGGCTGCACACTTTTCTTTGCGGATAACATCATCTGGTTCTTTAAGGGGTAATGACAATGCATAGTTTAATAGCGACACAGCTTTGTCTTTGTCGCCCAGGTAATGATAAGCCCAAGCCTCACCAAACAGATACAAAATTGTTTTAGGTTCAAGCAAGCTAGCCTTTTTCAGGTACTCGACAGCTTTCGTCATAGAAATACCTTCTGGCAGTCCACCAAAAAAAAGTTCACACGCCATACGTTCCATCCAGTTTAATCGGGCTAACTCAAAATGCCATTTACCTAACACAAAATAAGCTGCCGCAAAAGTGGAGTCTAATTTTAGCATTGTTACACCTTCCTCGTAGATGATTTTTGCATCATGGATTTTATCCCGTGGGCTCTCTGATACTTCCGACAATAACCCGAGGGCTATTACGTAAGCCAAATGAGCCTGGATATCGTTGGGATTTATCTTAATCGATTTAAGTGCATAGGCTTTTGATTTTTCAAATTTTATTTTCTTTTCGGCTTTTGAGCCATGCTTCATCCGGCCTCCCAGGGTGGAAAGCATACGGCTGGCATGTACCAGAGCGCCTGCATGCAGTGGATTGTCTTTCAATACCAGTTCGTATTTTTCAAGGGCCGCCTCCACCTTAAATTCTTTTTCTAGCTTGATTCCATCCTCAAACACATCATTGTTTTGTGCAAGGCATAGATCAGGCAAGCAACAAGAGACTAGAAGTAAAATGATTTTGGTGGGGCTGAACACAACTGTAAAATTTTTATTGTTGACTACACTGATTCAGAATTCGGGTTATGCCTGAAATATCAATACTATCTTTTTGATGACTCCAGGTGTTGTAAATATACGTGGCAATTTCGGTAACTTCCAGATCACTCAGCGAAAGTACACCCGGCATTTCCTTGTTATAACTTTTTCCATTGATAACGAGCTCTCCCTTGATTCCGTATTTCATCATGCAAATTACTTTTTCAAAGTTTTGATCCATGTAATCGGAATGATTTAATGGGGGATAGAGAAGACCTAGTCCTGAACCATCTTTTTGATGACAGTTGCTGCAATGCTGTTCGTAGAGTAATTGACCTTGCACATAGTACTGTCTGAATTTGATCTCAGATGTAAATCGGGTTGCTTCTGAATTACGGGAACAATTGCTGAATAAAATAAATAGTAAAAGCGCAATCAGCTTGCTGTTTAGATTTATGAAGCGATGCTTATTTTGCTTCATATTCTTTTTTGAGTCTTTCGATGTCGTTGAGCAGACGGTTAACATCATCATCTTTTGTTCCATCATACTTTCCGCGGATACGTTGATTTTTATCAATCAACAGGAATGCACCGCTGTGAATAAAACCATCGGGTTCCGACTTATCTTCCATGGCGGTAGCGAAATAACTGGTTTGCGCTATTTTGTATATGTCCTCTTTATTGCCTGTTACAAAGTGCCATTTTTCGCTTTTTACCCCCAGGCGTCCAGCGAAATCATGTAATAGTCCAACGGTATCATATTCCGGATCAATGGAATGAGAAAGTAAAAGTACTTCCGGATCACTCAACTTGGCTTCATATACCCGAAGCATTTGGGTTTTCATAATCGGACAAATGGTGCGGCAGGAGGTAAAGAAAAAGTCAGCCACATAAATCTTGTCCTTAAATGTAGCATTGGTGATGACGCTGCTGTCCTGATCCACAAAGGAGTACGGTGCGATGGTGTGATAGATCGTATCAGAACCTTCAATATTTCTTTCTCCAAAAATTGGCAGTGTTTTTTCTGGCTTTGTGCACGCTGAAAATAAAATGACTAACAGCGAGCAAACTACTGCATAGCGGCTAAATGATTTTGTTTTATTCATTTCTTGTTTTTTTATAGATTTTAATTCCTGCTAAAATTAATCCAGTCACAACAATCAGTCCGATTAAGCCCCACGCCATACTGAGTGCACTTTTCATTACAATTAGGAATACGATACTGATTAAAAAGAGTGTAGCGACCTCATTCCATGCTCTCATCTTTTGTGAGGAATAACGCAGCACTCCTTTTTTCAGTTGATTCATTAGCACTTGGAGGGAAAAGTGGTAGCCGTATAATAACACCACCAGCGCGATTTTAATTTGCATGAACGTCAATAAGAGCCACTCGGGCTGATGGATGAGTATGGAGGTTCCGATGCCGAGTGTAATAAGGGCTGAGGGCCAGGTAATGCCATACCATAACCGTGAAGCCATCAACAGAAGTTGTTTCAGGAGAATGGATTTTTCAGGTTCACTCTTTTCATAGGCTTCAATGATGTATACATACAAGCGTGGCATGTAGAATAATCCGGCAAACCATGTTACCACAAAAATGATATGAACGGCTTTAAGATAAAGAAAGGTCATGCTGCAAAAGTCAACAGTAGTTGAACAAACTTCAAACGAAACTTTTTATTTTAATTCAATGGCATCACCAACGGAAATCTCACCTCCTTCAAGGGCTACGAGGTTTTGACCAAAAATAACTTTGCTATCCCGTTTTCGGTATTGGGATAAAGCCAAAAGGGGTTCTGATCCTTTTTCACCAGTTTCCTGGTCTATTGTTGTTACAACACACCGTTTGCAATTCTTAACACCTGCAAAATTTACCTTTCCAATCGAAAAATATTTCCATTGATCTTCCTCGTATGGTGTTCCACCCGTAAACACAAAGTTTGGCCTGAACCGATTCATGGGAAGTGGAATTGTCAAGCGGGAATTCAAATCATCTAAAGAAGATTGGCCAATGATCAGGAAGGGATAGGCATCAGCCAGGCTGACTTGTTCATCGTGGATTTTATAGTCAGGGTCTACAGGTCGGGGATTGGTTTCCGGGAAATAAACAAGCTTACAGGAAATGCCGAGGGCTTGCGAGAACCAGGAACTGTAGGGGCCACCGACTTCTAAGGCGGTGACGGTATCATCCCAGATTTTTACCTCAAGGTTGCCGGGAACAAGTGGTGGTGTTAGGGGCAGAGTGATGAATTTGTTGTGATGGGTGATCGTAAAGTGCTGCTGTTCTAAAGCTACTTTACACAAGGCCATTTGCGGATGAAAACGCTGCGTCAAAAACATGCCCGATTCATCCACTAACATCATCCGCCTGTCGTAGCGAAGTCCTTTTTCCTGAACGAAGGCATGTTCCAGGCGAATTCCGCCAAGAGATTTGATAGGGTAAATCCAAATTTCGGCCAGGGTTCGTAAATTCATGAACTTTTGCGCTAAATATTTTGCTAACATAAACAATAACCCTCAAACACTATGGCCAATCCTGCCGCTCTCTGGTACTTCGAAAGCGTCAATCTGTACAAAATTCTTTGCCCACATAAGGTGAAGACCATGGGCGATAAGCACGAGTTTAAAAATTACAAGCGTGATCAGTTCATCTATTTCCCAGAAGAGTCGGCTGACTATATTTATATGATTGCCAAGGGCAGGGTTAAAATTGGCCATTACCTGGATGATGGAAAAGAAGTAATAAAAGGAATACTAACATACGGTGAAATATTTGGTGAACTCGCGCTGGCAGGGGAAGAGAAGCGAGGCGATTTTGCACAGGCTATGGAAGAGACTATCATTTGCCCGTTGCGCATTGATGATTTGAAATCCTTAATGTGGGAAGATAAAGAGCTTAGTTTCCGTTTGCTGAAATTGGTAGGCCTTCGTTTGATGCGGATGGAACGCAGGATGGAATTATTGGTGTTTAAGGATGCCCGTACCCGCATCGTGGAATTTTTGCGGGATGCAGCTTCCTGGAAGGGCAAGAAGGTTGGGTTTGAAACGATGATACCCACTAAACTGACACATAAAGATATTGCAGCCTTAACCGGAACTTCCCGCCAAACGGTAACCACTATTCTGAATGAACTAAAGGATCAGAATCTGATTAATTTCGATCGCAAGAAAATTCTTATCCGCGATCTGGATAAACTCAAATAGTAAAATCGGGCGGCAGGTCTTTTGCTTCATCCACATCCCGAAGTACCGGTAGTGATAACCAGGACAAACGAAGTTGTTGGAAATCGTGTATGGTATCGTTGGCCACGCTGGACGTGCTCCATAATTTTTGGGTGAAGAATTCCGGATGCAGGTTAGTACAGCCCAACAGGTAGTAGCCACCATCACGTGCCGGCCCGATAACACAGTCATACTTACTCAGTGCCTGAAAGGCTGATTCAATACTGGAAGTATTTAGTTCGAGACAATCCGTCCCAATGATGCAGATGGATTCATATCCCTTTTCAAAGCCTGCCTGAAATGCGCGAAACATTTTTTCACCCAGATCTTTTCCCTGCTGAAGAGATTTTCGGTAGATGGAATTATTCCAGGCGTCTTCACGATCAACGAAATCGGAGTAGTAAACAATCTTATCCGGAGTTAAATTTTCAGTTATAGAACGTGTATGCGCTGCCATATAAAGGTAAACAGCCAGCGCTTTCTCATCGCCAATCGTTTTAGCTAATCGCGTTTTTACTTTTCCTAAAACAGGGTTGCGATAAAAGATAATGACCAGTTTTTTCATGGTCTGATGGAATTCATTTAAGCGATAACCAATTTTCCGTTATGTAAAACAGGAACAACCGAGTAAAGATTCGTGGTGAGGCAATACTCAATATCTTTTTGGATGTTGAGGCGGTTTAAACGCTTTACATGAGATGAATCTTTCAGGAAATCGAAAAGTTTATTCTTGGCAAGATTATACAAGTGCTGAGCGGCCAGCGGAGCATCACAATCCGGTTCAATGTGGTCTTTCAACAGTTCAACCAGTGCTCCGGCAAACAAGGTATCCTCCAGGTTTACTTTTCCTTTCCAACCGGCACAAATAACCAAAACGTTATTCGCTCCATTTCTCAAATAGGCCTCAACCGATGACAGATTCAGAAATGAACCGACAATGATTTCGCGGGCGCCATCGGCCTTAACCATAGCTTGTGTACCGTTGGTGGTCGTAAACGCAATATTTTTACCTTTTAAACTTTCGTGCATATATTCAAATGGGGAGTTACCAAAATCGAAACCATCGACTTTTTTTCCGTCTCTCTCGCCAGCCGTGAAATAACCGTGCGCTTTCATCGCCAGGCATTCTTCCAGCTTGGCAAATGGGGTTATGCTTTCGATGCCGTGCGCGAAGGCGGTTGTCATACAGGATGTGGCGCGCAAAATATCAACAACAACAACAGTCTTGTCTCGTACATTGTAGAGGTGCATCAAATCCGGACTGAGGCAAACATCAATTGTCTTCATTTTTAGGTTGGCAGGGTTCTAATCTTTTTTTGCAATTTTTTTCTAAATGAGATATGGAGTGCGTATTTCCCAACGCTATAGCTTGGCACCAATCGGTGCAGGCAAGTTCTTTAAAGCCCAATTTATAGAGGGCAATACCCCGATTGTGAAGTGAGTTATCGTGATAAGGATTAAGGGCCAATGAAGCGTCAAAATCTTGCCTTGCCTTAGTCCACTCAAATTGTTTGAGGTAGAGTGTGCCACGCTTAAAAAAATAGAGATAATTTGTGTTATCCAAACGGATGGCTTCAGAAAAGAAAAAATCAGCTTGCGGTATGCTATCAAGAGCCTCGTAACTATTTCCAATCTGGAAAGCATATTCGCTTTCATCCGGAATGGTAGCATAAAGTATTGTATAGTCAGCTAATGCTTCTTTTACTCGTCCCAAATTAGAAAGTGCAATGGCCCGGTTATACCGGTAAAGTGTATTCTCCGGATTCCCCTGAATAAGTTTGCTAAAAAAAGGAATGGCTTCTTTATAGCGACCTTCATCCATGAGGTTGACAGCGTTATTGTTGATTTCTTCATCCGTTTGTGCGATAGCGGTTGAAGTAATGAGGATCAGAGAAAGAAAAAGCCCTCTCATGCTGTCTTCAGATGAATGGCAACTTGCTCACTTCTGCTTTTATATGCTTACCCCGAATGTCAATGAATACTTCCTTACCTGGGGCTGCATGGTCAGTTGTAACATATCCCAGACCAATGCCAAAACCCAGCATGGGTGACATGGTGCCGGAAGTTACCTTTCCAAGGGTATTTCCTGAGGAATCTTTTATCAGGTAATCATGACGAGGAATTCCTTTGTCAATCATTTTAAACCCTATCAGTTTTTTCTTTACACCATCTTCTTTTTGCTTTTTGAGATTAACTGAATTGGTAAAGTCTTTTGTGAATTTGGTAATCCAACCCAGGCCTGCTTCCAGAGGAGAGGTGGTGTCATCAATATCATTTCCATAAAGGCAAAACCCCATCTCAAGGCGAAGTGTATCGCGCGCTCCTAGTCCGATGGGCTTAATGTCAACATCTTTGCCGGCATCAAATATTGCGTTCCAGATTTTTTCGGCATGGCTGCGATGCACATAAATTTCAAAACCTCCTGCTCCGGTATAACCAGTATTCGAAAGTATAACATTTGAAATACCTGCCAGCGACCCGATGGCGAAGTGGTAGTACTTTATTGCGCTCAGGTCTGTATCCGTTAATTTCTGGAGAACTTCCACTGCCTTCGGCCCTTGTACAGCAAAGAGGCAGATGTCATCCGAAATGTTTTTCATCTCGGCACCACCGGTATTGAATTGACTGATCCAGTTCCAGTCCTTTTCAATATTGGATGCATTGACCACCAGCATATACTCCTGGTCTTTTATTTTATAAACGATCAGATCATCAACAATTCCACCATCTTTATTCGGTAAACACGAGTACTGTGCTTGTCCGTCAATGAGTTTGGAGGCATCATTTGATGTTACCCGTTGTATGAGATCCAACGCATGTGGACCTTTAACAGTAAACTCACCCATGTGCGAAACATCAAATACACCTACACCTTTCCGCACCGTCATATGTTCTTCGATATCGGATGAATACCGTACGGGCATATTGTAACCCGCGAAGGGCACCATCTTCGCTCCCAATTTCACATGTAAATCATTGAGGGGAACATATTTTAAGTCCATAGTATTTGTTTTAGTATCGACCGATGCTTAGCATTTATTTCTCCACTCTTGTGGCTTTCATTTTCAGGGCAAGCTTCACGGCTTCATAGGCATTGACCAACCCACCTGAACTGCTCAATTGATTGAAATCTACGTTTACTTCCGTGCCGGGCTTTTTTACTTTTAGGTTATCGAACTTACGAGTTGACTGGCGCAAGATTTCACGTGTTTGCACCGCAGTTAGTTCAGGAAAATACGAAAGAAGAATGGCGGCTACACCGGCTGTTGTTGGGCTTGCCATACTGGTGCCATCAGCATCCCGATAATCGTTATTTGGTGCTGTGGAGTAGATCTTTACTCCGGGTGCAAAAAGGTCAACTGATTTCTTGCCATAATTCGAGAAAGAAGCCACGAAATCACTATCCGTGCCCCAGGAAGAGGCACCGATTTCAATCCAGTTTTTGGCTTCAGTACCATCTTTGTAGTAGCGGTTGGGGAAGTTCTCATCGGTATCATTGTTGTCTCCATCATTCCCTGCCGCGTGAATCAATAAAACTCCCTTGGACTCAGCATATTTAACTGCCTTATCCACTACATCTTTGTTCGGTGAGAATGATTTACCAAAACTCATATTGATAATCCGGGCACCATTATTCACAGCATAAAAAATGGCATTCGCAACATCCTTATCACGTTCATCTCCACTTGGTGGGACTACCCGTACACTCATGATTTTCACATTGTCGGCTATTCCTTTGATGCCAAGGTCATTGTGACGATTGGCACCGATAATACCGGCCACGTGTGTACCGTGAAAGGCATCCGGCCCTGTAACATCATTGTTGCCGTAGAATTTTTCATTGATATTGGTATACTCATCGCCCACGATCTTGCGCGAATCATAGTCCAAATTATAGCCGTAAAGTTCTCCAACTTCAAAATGATCAACACCTTCTTTCAGGTACTCGAGGTAATCTTGTAATTCTAGAATGAAGGCATTCAAATCCATGTCTTCCTCCAGATTTTCATAGACTCGTTGAAGTGTTCCCTTAGCATAAGACAGGGTGTCGTTTAGCGGAACAAAATTATCCAGCGATGATTTTGAAATGGAGGTGATTTTTAAATGTTGTTTAAGCAGGCTGTCGCAAAAAGAAACAGTGCCAAAAATGTTGGTGTAAGCATCATATTGTTCTTTAAACTGAACATATTGTTCATTGTTAAATTTTGAGTCGCGCTCATACTTTTCCTTAACTTTTTTCCAATAGGTGTACTCTACCTTGTTCTTCTTGAGGCCCTGCTTTTCATCAAGCGTACCGTACTTTTCTTTCAGCCGCTTGTACTCGCGGGTAACCTCGTTAGAGTCGTCCTTCACATTTCCATTTTTTCCACCAATAAAATTCCAGCCATGGAGGTCGTCAATATATCCGTTGCGGTCATCATCGATACCGTTTCCGGCAATCTCGGCTTTGTTCGTCCAGATGACATCTTTCAGATCTTCATGTTCAATATCAACTCCAGAATCAATGACGGCAACAATCACTGTTGTGGAGGGTTTGCCTGTCAGTAGTGAATAGACTTTGTCTGCACTAACGCCCTGTAAATGGTCTGTTTCAGGGTCGCGTAAAAACCAATCTTTTGGAACTCCTGTTAAATTTTGTTGCTGGGCAACCCCCATGCTGCGGGTAAGGAGCACAAGCAACAATACGAATAGTAACCTCATACGATTTTGAAATAATGCGCAATATACTGTTTCCCTCATTTGCTGCCGGGTATTTAAGGGGCTAAAACAGAAAGTTGTAAAATTTGAACTTAATCTTACTCCGGTGCCGATAGCCTTTTTTCTACCAAATCCAGGCAGAAGGGAAGGCCCATCTTTGTACCCTAACCACTACTGATATGATTTTAGTTTTTATTTCCTTCATCCTATTTTATGTGTTGTTCTTTTGGTCTGCAAAGAAGCTTAATCAAGTGACTAGCCATAGTCATTGACTGAAGGAACAAAGTCAAAAGATCAAGAAAGGCACTATTTAATCATTTTTTGGCCCTAAATGGGCTATAATCCATTCTCTCCGTTTCCCGGGGTCACTTTTTCGTGTTTAGCTGTAAAAATAGGTATCTTTACTACCTATCGGCTTAAATCTAAAAGATCATGTCAAGGCTTACGTATCTACTAGGGTTCATCTTTCTGCTTGTGATAGGAGAAAGCGCAGCTCAGGCACCCCGCATTGTCGTCAATCCCATGGGGCATTCTGCCAAGGTTCATAACATTCTATTTACACCCGATGGACGAAAAATCATTTCTATATCAGAGGATAAAACCATCCGCGTTTGGAATGCGGAAACCGGGGAGATGGTACAAAAATTTGAATCGCAGATTGGCGATGGACCGGAAGGCATGTTTTATTCTTCGGCCATTTCGCCCAACGGAAAGTTGTTGGCTGTTGCCGGATATCCTGTGAGTTCGGAGAGCGAGAACTACATCATTATCATCGACCTCGAAAAGAATCAGCAGGTAGGCACTGCCAAGGGCCATACCAATGTTATCAATTGTTTGAGTTTTAGCGGAACAGGGTCGTATTTGGCCAGTGGAGGAGATGATAATACCGTAAGGATATGGAAAATGGGCGATGCAGCGGAGATTAAAACCGTGCTCACCATCCCTACGCCATCGCGCGTATCAAGCATTTCATTCAATCCGAAAACCCAGGAATTAGCGGTAGCGCATGAAAGCAAAGACATTTTGCTGTTTAATCTTGCCGGCCTTGACAATGGATCAGTAGCAAAACCAACTCCCAAAGTATTAAAGAAACACAAAGGACTAATTGACAAGGTCGTTTATGCACCTGACGGTTTTTACCTTGCCAGCAGCAGTTATGAGAATGAACTCATTTTATGGCGTACCGATGGCAGTGTTGTAAAAGAGTTTGATAAAATATCTGCTCCGGTAAATGCTATGGCCTTCTCAGCTGATTCAAAGATTTTGGTTGGCCTGGATGTCACCGGAAAGGGAATGAGTTGGCAGATTCCAGCAGGCACTAAATTTACGGACTATACAGTTCATGATAATGCTGTGTTTAGTGCTGCCTTTTCTCCCTCCATGAGTGGCAATTATGTGGTGGCATCTGCTGGAGGAATCAATAACGAAATATTGCTTTGGAATGCTATTAATGGATTAACTGTTCGCAGGATAAAGGGTAAAGGAAGTGCTATTCAGGACCTTGCTTTTGGAAATGGTCTTGAACTCTTTGTGAGTCGTGATTTTACCAAAAACGGAAAGCCCCAGTACAAAACGAGTTTCAATTTTGGCAATCTCTCTGTAAACCGCAGCCCGGGTCAAGTTGCTGGTTCAGGTAATACAAATAAAGACCTGGCGCAAACCAGTGAGAATTCCATCGAAATGTCAAAGGGAAAAGTTGTCAATACTGACCCTAATATTGATGGTAGAATTTTAGATTATCAGGCGCTGCCCGATGGAAGTGTTGTGGTAGGGAGTGACTTCTCTCTTAAACTTTTCGACAAAAACGGATATTTAAGTAAAGAATTCGTTGGACACTCGGGCGCAGTACGTGCTGTTACTGTGAGTGCAGATGGAAAATATCTCGCATCCGGTGGCGAAGATCAGTCCATAATACTTTGGAAGTTATCGGAGACAGGCTACGCGCCACCTTTGCGTAAAGCCTTTGAAGGAAAAGAATGGGATAAATTTTTCACCTCTTTGCCGGTAGATTCCCTTACCACGGTGTCAACCAAAAAAGCATGGAAGGATGTTATCGATTTCCTGAAAAGCAATGGTAATAAATCGTATAAAAATATTGAAGAAGTTTATAAGACCTTAGGGGAGGTTGTTGTGCCCTTCGCTACACTTTTCATTACTGAAGATAATGAATGGGTTTGCTGGACACCCAGCGGATACTTCTCATGCTCTTCTGCAGGAAGTCAATATTTCGGGTGGCACATTAACCGCGGAATTGATAAGCTGGCGGACTTCTTTGCCGCAGAGCAATACTTTGATATTCTATATCGACCCACCGAATTAGAGAAAAGTATTATTCAGGGTAGACGCGTAGAGGACATTCTGAAGGAGACAGGTCAACGTATTTTTGATTTGGGTAAACTGCAACGACCTTCTGCCGGTTTCTTCGACATTACGGCCACAACCCGCTCAACTGACTTATTGCGGTATGATAAAGGTAAATGGTTCACACAGGCCAAGACGATACCATTAACCGTTGAAGTTTTTGATGGGGGTGGAGGAGTTAAAACGGTGCAAATCTATCAAAATGATAAGCTGATCATTTCAGATGATAAAATAAAAACAACTGGCGAGGGACAAAAAATTACCAAGACCTACGAAGTGGAAATGCTGAATGAGGCCAATGAATTTCGTGTTAAAGTAGTCAACCTTCAACGAATCGAATCCCGTCCATCAACACTAACAATCGAATATACGGGTGAAGCTATAGCAACAACAACACTGCATGTGCTGGCTATTGGTATTAACAAGTATCAAAATACGAATTACAATCTGAATTATGCCAGACCAGATGCTGAGGCGTTTGTTGATAAATTGACCGAACACGGTAAGAGTATTTTTAAGAGCATCAACACCATTCCTATTTACGATGAGGATGCAACAAAGGAAAATATCATGAAGGGCTTTAAGTCTATTATGGCACGCGCCAAACCTGAAGATGTGTTTCTGTTCTATTATGCAGGACATGGTTCGCTGGATGAAGAACACAAAGATGAGAATGGAAACAGTCCGTTCTATTTTGTGCCATCCAATGTGACAAAACTGTATGCCGATCCAGAACAGCTTCGAACAAAGGGTATATCCGGAAATGAGTTTACTGAACTGTTAACGCAGATCAGGTGTCAAAAGCAGATTGTGCTGACAGATGCCTGTCACTCCGGTGGTATCATTTCCGGAAAGAAGGTTCGAGCTGCGGCAACGGATGAACGGGCGATTGTGCAGTTGGCACGAAGTGTTGGCGTAGTCTGGATAGCTTCAAGCGGCACTAAGCAGTATGCAACGGAGTTTGATCAGTTGCAACACGGTGCCTTCACGTATGCTTTGATGGAAGGTTTAGATGGCAAAGCTGATAATGGCGATAAGAAAGTAACGATTACTGAGTTAATGATTTTCATGGAAGACCGGGTTCCGCAATTGATTAAAGAATACGGAGGGGATGCTCAAAATCCGATCACCTATAAATCTGGTGGAGATTTTCCAATCTCGATTCTCAAATAGGATTTTACTAAAATCTTAAAAAGAAAAAGAGGAGAAATTATTTCCTCTTTTTCTTTTTGTAGGATTTCTTTTTGGCAGCACTTAATTTATAGTGTTGCGAACCAGGCGTCATTGAAAGTTTATTGATATTTTGATAACGCTTGTTTGGTGAATATGCGGCCATCTTCTTTTGTTGCTTATGCAACTGTGCAGGGCCTTTACTTCCACTCGATCCTGGCTTGGCCGAGTTTAGCGTCTTCCTGCGATACGCCATCGAGTTCAAGTAGTCGGCTTTAAAGTTATTCCTGTAATCAAACGCATTAAAGTCAAACCGTAACGTAAACTCGTTGGTTGATCCAACCTGATTGCGAACTTCACCCACAAACATTTCACGCGAATAGCCGAGCAATAGTTTGGGGGTCAAATAAACGCCTGCTGTCAATGCGGCAACACCACCACTTCGATAAGATCCACCAGCCAATAGTCGGTTGCTGTAGGTATAGTATAATCCAAGATCATACGTGTCATTTGTCTCTGAGAATTTACGGAAAGCAAAATAGGGTTCCAACATATCTTCACCACCGCGCATGGGTATCATACCTTGTGCAAAACCCGAATAGTAGTTTGAAAGAATGGTGGCATTGTCTTCCTTAATCCAGCCGGTGGCTAAGCGATTCGCGGCAAGCCCAGCCTTGAAGAAACGTGTTTGGTATAAAAGACCGAAGGAGAAGTCGTAGTCATTTAATTCACCATTGGACAATTTAATGTAATCCTGATCACTGGCATCGCTGTTTGTCCTTCCGCTGAGGCGCATAAAATTATATTCACCGGCAACACCCATTGAAAGTGAGCTTGTACGATTAAATTGGATGTGATAAGCGAAGGCTGCTGAAGCATAACTATTTTTCAGAAAGTTTACTTCTTCCTGATAGAAGTTTGCGCCAATACCAAATTTATGATTGCCAACAGGTGTATGCACACTGATGAAATTATTTCGGGGCGCATTGGCAATGCCATTATAACTCTGCCGGTAGGAATAGGTTGCGGAGCCCAACGTATGACCTGCCACGGCAGGATTGTAAATAAATGAGTTCGTTAACTTCTGACTGAACAAGGGTATGTCCTGTGCCTGAAGGGCAAATGAAATCAGCAGAAGTAAAATAGTTGAGTAAATTTTTTTCATAACTGAGATCATTTTGTTTTAAGAACTGTAACCATTCCTTTTGCTGTCAGTCGATTGCTTTCCCCGGGATAAGAATATTCTACCAGACATACGTAATTTCCGGGACTCAATGTGCTGAAGTCGTACTCGGTTTCATTCGTGTAGTTTTTCCATTCTGCCGCCACAACACCCCAACGATCAAGAAGCTTCACTTTGTTTTCGCTCGTCAATTCAATATTTTCGATGGTGAGTTTATCATTAACAGCATCAATGGTAAACGGTGTAATCAAGTCATGGATGACGAGAGAAAATTCAGCAGCCTTTCCGATTACCAGAATAGTTTGTGTTGCATTTTCGATGCTGGTGACGAAACTACCAGAGAAAGTGCCGCTTAACGATTGGGCTGTTGCGCTGGGAGCTGATGCTTCCAGAACGATTGGTCGGGAACTATCCAGAAAGGATCCCAGTCCATTCAAACTCAGTGATACAGGTGAGTTTGTTGCATCGCTCAGTTCCCAATAATGCCCTGCAAAATTTGCACTTACGCCTTCCGGGAGTATGACTCCGGCATCACCCGAAACAGTTCGCATGCCAACTTCAGAATCAGGAGATGCCTCCAGTATTGCTGGGGCATAGACATTCCCGGTTCCGATCGGGAAAAATTTTCTACCCGATCCCCTCAGAACGAAATAGCCATCAACAAAAGAATTGTTATTTCCCTCGGTAGTTTGTGTTCCGGTGTAAAGTAATTGGGCATTATTGCCTACGGAAATTATTCCGTTTACCAATTGCAGTGTTCCGTTTACCTCCCAGTTACCACTGAGTGTTTTTCTCCCACCCTGATCGATTTTTAGTGTCGAGACTAAAATAGTCTGTGAGGTGGTGACAGACTGATCACCACCCAATAAGGTTAGTTGCGCTTCGCTCAAATTTGTTTGTGCGCTGGCGTTGTTAACGAGGGCATTGGTACTGATGGTGCCCTTTGCTTTGAAAATACTATTAGCGTTGATCTTGAACTGAGCATGAAGTGTGCCGATGGACGAAACCAATAGCACAAAGAATAGAACATTGGATTTCATACTCTAATTATTTTTTTGCAGCTGCTCCTAAAATCCGTTTCAGTTCCTCGACATCTTTGAGGAGTGATTTCTGCTGATCCTCGATGGAAGTTACCTTGGCTTCAAGCGTTCCCTTTTCTGATTTCAGTTTTTGGTTTTCAGCTTCCAGGAGTTCGATTTTTGCGATGAGTTCCTGCACAGCCTTGATGGTCACAATCTGTGCATTGTACGTGTCAACTTGTAAAATCTCCTGGTCATCACCATCAATGAATTCACCACTGCCTTTCACAGCATCAGGAAATACTTGTTGGAATTCTTGAGCGATAAAGTTGTAGTAATACTGATTTTTTATGGATGGATGTTTTTTCATCCACTCATCGGTGTACCTAAACATGACCGGCCTAAGCTTTTTTACTACCTCAATTCCATTTGTTATGTCTTTAATGTCTGTCTTTATTCTCCTGTCTGAATTAGCTAACCAACCGCTCGCAGTAGTTTTTGATGCTTCACCTTCAACTTCCAATAGATTGGTTGTGGGAGTTCTTCCAATACCCATTTTGCCGTCAGCCATGATCCTCATCCTTACTGTGGTTCCATTGGTTGCAAACCACATATCAGGATTGCTTGGGTTCATTGAAATACGGCCTAGGATTGTAGTCCCAACATAATCGACAAAATCAATATCAACAGGGTCCGTTGGATTAACGGAACTGCCTCTAAGTTTTATGTTGCCGATACCTGTTCCGGTCGGAACAATATCCAGAATTGCCCCTGACAGCGGTGTAGTGGTATTGATGCCGACTCTTCCGCTGGCATCAATGACCATTCTTCTTGTTCCGTTTGTTGCAAAGGCAAGATCGACAGCATCACTGGTTCCAACATAATTTGTGCCTGGAACAGTTCCGGAGTTACCGGTTATGCCCCAACTGAAAGTAGTCGGGGTTACCCATGTTGGAACATTCCCTGATCCAGCAGATCGAAGGACCTGTCCGGCAGTACCAGCACTTCCTCCTGGCTTTAAATCGCTAGTAAACCTAATGGATCCATCAACATGAAGACGATCAAGTGGTGTGGTTACACCAATACCAACGTTCACTTCGTTACCTGATCCTACTGCGCCTCCCAATACCATTGCATCACTTGCTCCAACAATTGAACTGAAACCAATGGCAATGGCATTGGTTAAGTTGGAAGCTGATACATTGGCAAACCTGCCGATTAATACATTTCGAGAACCGGTTAAATTGGTTGCTCCTGTTTCATTGCCAAGAAAGGTATTACCAGTTCCGGTTGTGGTGGCATTTCCAGCATCCTTTCCAAAGAAAGCATTAAAACCACCTGTACTTGCTTGCGATCCGGCATTTCGTCCAATGAAGGTATTGTCTGATGCACTTCCATTATTAGCACCAGCGCCTCTTCCGAAAAAGGCCAGGTTAGAACCCGTTGGAGTTCCATTGTTTCCACCAACAAAAATATTTGCTGTACCAGCATTACTCATCATCGCCAAGCTATTGATCATATAACTATTGGAGGATCCAATATTGATGTTGCCACCAACATCAAGCTTTTGTGCGGGCGTTGCGTTGTTTATTCCCACATTTGTGCCATTGTCAAAAAGCTGAGAGGCTACTTGCCCTGTGCCGTTACCTTTTGGGATTACATTAAGTGTAGATAATGCACTTCCGCTGAAGGTTCCCCAACTGGCCAATCCATTCGCATCAGAAACCAGTACTTTTCCCACGCCTTGCGTGCCATCTGTAATTTTAATTGTGCCCGCAATATCAAGCTTGGCTGCGGGTGTTGCAGTTCCAATACCTAAATTTCCGAGACCGGTTAACCGCATGAGTTCATTGCTGGTTGTTGCGCTAGTACCCGTTTTCCATAAAAAGGCGTTGCTGTTAACCGGTATTTGCGATTCAAACGTGCCTGCGCCTCCAACGCCAAAACCAATAAATTCATGATCATTGTTACCTGCTTCCCAAACAACGATACGTCTGCCAACCGCATTTGCTAGTTGTAGCGGGGCATTTGGAGTAGAAGTTCCTATACCCACATTTCCGGCTCCACTTACTGTTACTCTATTAATACCGTTAGTGCCAAGGAAGAGTGGCGTATTTTCCCGGTTGAGGATATTTGCAGCTGTGGCGTTGCTGGACAGAATTAATCCATCGGTAGCTGTTGTTCCAGTAGCTGTTCCTGCTGTTAACTGGAAAGTGCCCTGCGTGTTGGCAGGATCATTCACGTGTAATAAATTATTAGGGGCACTTATGCCAATGCCCACATTCCCTGTTGGACTGATCCTCATTCTCTCCACGCCACCCACTCCTGTAGCAAAACGCAAAGGCTGAGCATCCGTGGTTCCAATAAAATTGGTGGCAGGGTTGGTTCCAGCATTTCCAGTTAGTTCCCAACCTGCGGTGGGTATAGCCTGCTTACCAAGAAGACCTGCATTATCCACTACTACCATTTGTGCACCACTACCTCCCAAAGCACTGAGTGTAGTCGCTCCTGCTACGGAAAGTGTTCCCGTTCCAGTTGTGGCAATATTTCCGGTTGTACTGATGGAAATATTTGTGGCAAGATCCGCGCCTGTAATAGAGCCATCAGTAATTTCCGTTGACCCAACAGTGTTTAATGTTGCTAGTGTACCTAAACCTAAATTAGTTCTGGCTGCTGCAGTGGTTGTTGCTCCCGTTCCTCCTTGTGTAACTGGAATTGTTCCGGTAGTAATTTTGGCGGCATCAAGATTCGGTATGTCGGCAGCTACTAATGTTCTGAATGTAGGAGAACCTGCTGATCCATTGGGAGCAGCCCAAATTGTGTTGGCCGCTTGTGATGCGAGTGTCGCAGCAAGTGTACCTGAAGTAGTGATCGGTGATCCGGTTACGGTAAAAATCCCTGGTAAAGTAAGGGCAACACTGGTTACCGATCCACCGGCAGCAAGTGTGGCAGGTGCCCATACAGTTCCATTGTATTGCAGAACCTGATTAGCTGTTGCACTCATGGCGTTCAAATCGGCAGCAGTGATTGTTCCATCTACAATTTTTGCAGACGTTACCGCATTATCAGCCAGTTTAGTAGCATCGACTGCAGCATTATTGATTTTTGCTGTAGTAATAGCGTTGTTAGCAATCGTAATAGCGCCTCCACTTAACGTGGCATCTCCAGTTAAAGTTGATGCAGCATTGGTCGTTCCATTACCGGTTAAAATTTGTCCATTGGAAAGCGTTGGTGTTGCGCCACCGCCCACATCATCAGCGGCAGCAACCCAGGTAGTGCCGTTAAACTTCAAAATCTGACCGTTGGATGCGCCTGAAGCTGCAAGTTTAGCGGCTGTTATAGAAGCATTAGCAATGTCAATATCCTGTATAGAGCCATTGGTGATTTCCGTTGATCCAACCGCATTTAATGTCGAGAGTGTACCCAGACCTAAATTGGTTCTGGCAGCAGCAGCGGTTGTTGCTCCCGTACCACCTTGTGTCAGTGGAATTGTTCCTGAAGTAATTTTTGCAGCATCAAGATTGGGTATGTCGGCAGGGACCAATGTTCTGAATGTTGGCGAACCGGCAGATCCATTGGGAGCGGCCCAAATTGTATTGGCTGCTTGTGAAGCGAGTGTAGCAGCAAGTGTACCCGAAGTAGTAATGGGTGATCCGGTTACGGTAAATATTCCGGGTAATGTGAGGGCAACACTGGTTACAGACCCTCCGGCAGCGAGTGTAGCAGGAGCCCATACGGTGCCGTTATATTGCAGTACCTGGTTAGCTGTTGCACTCATAGCGTTCAGATCAGCTGCTGTGATTGTTCCATCAGCAATTTTTGCAGAGGTAATGGCATTGTTGGCAATGATTAAAGTTCCTCCACTTAATGATGCATCGCCTGTTAATGTTGATGCAGCATTGGTCGTTCCATTTCCGGTTAATATTTGTCCATTGGAAAGCGTTGGTGTTGCACCACCACCCACATCATCAACGGCAGCAACCCAGGTAGTACCGTTAAACTTCAATACCTGTCCATTGGAAGCACCTGAAGGAGCAAGTTTTGCAGTGGTTACTGCTCCATCTGTAAGTTGAGCAGTATTAACGGTGTTCAAAGTTGCCAGAGCACCTAAGCCCGTTACTTGTGATGAAGCTATAGAAAGGTTAGCTTGATTCACATCAATATCTACTTCGCTGTTAGGGGTGTCTTGCGTTACACTTACTCTGTTAGAACCTGCATTGATTTTTTGAAACTCGAGATTTGCACCTGTCTTTTGTTTGAACACGCCAACACCACCGGTTCCCACATTACTCGCAGTATTGGTTTCGCCTCCACCTCCAATAGCTTGAAAAACCCAATTGGTACCATCATAGACTAAAGCCTGAGTGGAGGCCGGAAGGGTAGGAATGGATTTACCGCGAATGCCAGTTACTTGTGTGGTGGTGGCGGTACCGGTTACATCACCGGATAAGGAAGCAGCCGTCCAGGCAGTTCCGTTCCAAATTAAGGCCTGGCCTGTTGCCGGAGTGTTGTTAGCAAGGGGAACACTGCTTGCGGGTGATCCGGTTAAAGAAAAAGTATTTCCATTTAAGGTCAATACCTGATTGCTTGCAGTTGATCCACCACCTGCTTCAACCCAGGTTGTACCATTCCAGAAATAAACTTTGTTGTCTGTCGGGTCGAAAATCAACATCCCTTTCTCATCCGAATTGTTCAATCCGGTAAAGGCACTTCTGCTGACAACAGGCAACAGTAGACCCTGGTTTCCGCTTGCTTTAAGCCAGAGTACTGCCTTGTCTTTTAGTGTTTCCGTACCAATGGAAACAGTGGATGTCTGCGCAAAAAGGGCATTAGAGATGAAAAGGTAAGCCAAAAGGCAAAACATGCCTTTAAAGATGAAAGCCTTCATAAAGGGAGAAAAGTTAGGTTAAGTAGATTAAAGTAACCTTTAAGTTGCTGAATATTCAGTTGAATTGCAACGAAGTAAGGCGATTCGTGAAGGATATATTTTTGAACGAAGAAAAAAAGACTTGAATCAGACCTGATTATTTCTTTTTGAGCTTTTTGCTTTTCCTTTTATAGTTGCTCTTCTGACGCTTTTTTGTGCTGAAATTTTTCTTTGAAGAAGAAGTTTTCACCGACAACTTTTTGGTGTTTTGGTACCGTTTGTTAGGCGAATAGGGGGCAAGTTTCTTTTGGTTCCGTTGAATTTGCTTTGGGCTTCTGGAACCAACTTTACCAATCGGTCCACTCAGCGTTTTTCTTCTGTACGAAAGTGCGGATTTATAATCTGCCCGGAACCTTTCTTTGTAACTCTGATCATTGAAATCATACCGCAGCGTAAATTCGTTCGCTGCCCCTACAAAGCCTCCAATGTTCCCCGTTATCATTTCGCGTGAATAGCCCAACAGCACATACTTGGATATGCGAAACGCGAGCGAAGCGTTTAATACCTGGCCACTGCGCATGGCAGCACCGGCTGTTATTTTATTGTCGAAGGTATAGTATAGCCCTGCACTGAGTGTATTATTTACTTCGGAAAGTTTTTGATAGGCAACATAAGGCTCGAGCAAATCTTCTCCACCCCGAATCGGAATAAGGCCTTGCGCAAAGCCTGAATAATAGTACGAGAGGGAACTCGTTTTATCAATCCATCCTGCGGAAAGCCGATTGGCGGCAGCACCGATTTTTAAAAACCGGTTTTGATAGTGCAATCCAAACGAAAAATCGAAATTGTTACTGCGCCCTGCCTGAAGATCGTTTAGTGCCTGATCGCCCGTGCTAGAAAAATTAGGAGTGCCGTTGGTTCCGATGGAATTAAACTCAGCTGATACACCCATTGAGAGGATGCTTAGTTTGTTGAAAGCAAGATGATACGCGAATGCCCCTGAAGCATAGGTGTTGCGCAAAAAGGTTACATCTTCCTGATAAATACTGGCGCCTACACCAAATCGATGGTTGGCGATGGGCGTGTGTAAACTTAAAAAGTGGTTAGTCGGTGATCCCTCTACTTTAGAATAATTTTGTTTGTACGAGTAGGTCATGGAACCATAGGTGTGACCCGCTATCGCGGGATTAAACACAAATGAGTTTGTTAACTTCTGACTGAACAACGGGATATCCTGTGCTTGGAGCACGTATCCGGAAGATGAAATCAAAAGTAGGAGAGAGAGTAGATATTTTTTCATCCGCGTGTCAGTTGGTTTTTAATACGGTAACCATTTGCGAAATTTTCCCCTTGGCAGAGCCCTCGATGTTATTTCCAAACTCAACAATACAGATGTAGTTGCCCGGGCTTAGTCTGCTGAAATCATAACCATCATCATTGGCGAAGTTTTTCCAGGTCTTAATCACAACGCCCCACCGATCCAGTAAGGTGACGGTATTATAGTCGAACTTGTCAATGTTCTCTATGAAAAGCTTATCATTCACACCATCTGCGATAAAAGGTGTAACCAGGTCATGAACTTTAACTTTTACTTCCGTAATTTCTCCAACTGCTAATATCGGTGCTGAGACTTTTGCGCGACTCGTAACGGTAGATGCGGTAGTGGACGAATTACCTAAGTTGATCGCCTGACTGTTTGTGGTAAGAGCCTGGAGGACAGCAGTCGAACCTGCACTCGCAGCACCACTTAAACTCAGGGTTACTCTTGAATCTATAGAAGCAGGATCGGTTGTTGTTAATTTCCAATACTGGGCTGGGTCGTACGATAAAACTTCGACACCATCCACTACCAATCCGGCATCAGCGCGTATTAGGCTCACCCCCACTTCATTGGTTGTTGTGACGTTGTCGAAAAATAAAGGTGCATAATTCCCAGCTGCACCAACTGGATAGAAGCGACTTCCGCCTCCGAGTTGAAAAAAGTCCCCTTCCACAAAAGATTGATTGTTACCCCCACTGATGCCATTGGGTGCTCCGGTAAATAAAATCTTACCGCTAATCGGTCTTAAGATGCCTGTACCAAAATCAATGCTCTGGGTGATGGTGATGTTGCCATTGAAGTTTTTATTACCAGTTGATTTTAAGTTCAAGGTGGAAATGGAAATATCTCCGGTTACAGTCTGATCGCCACCGGCTAAATTCAATTGAAGGTTTGCCTGAGCGAAGTTGGTGGTGTTGTTTGTTGTGATATTTCCGGTGGCTTCAATGACAATGTCTGGCTGACCAGTGAAACCAAATTGTGTTGTTGTGCGCATAACAACCTGACCATGGACTGTTAGCGTAACAAGCAGTGCAAATGAAGTTGAAAGGGTTAGCGCTTTCATACGGTTATTTTTTTTTCGTATCTGATTTCGCCTCGATGTTCAACAGATTTTTTATTGCTGCAATTTCTGTTCGCAGTTCCTGTTCAAGGCTGGCCTTTTCATTTTTGAGTTGCAGGTTTTCGCGTTCCAGTTTTTCAACGCGATCGATTAGTTCTTGTACGGCTTTGATTGTAACAATCTCGGCATTGTAGGTATCAACTTGAAGAATTTCTACGGGGTCACCTTCAATAAACTCACCACTGCCTTTCACAGCCTCAGGAAATACCTGTTGAAATTCCTGTGCGATAAAATTGTAGTAGTATTTATCTTTGATCTCAGGATTTTTGGTGAGCCAATAATCTGTATACCTAAATTTTACCGGGTGAAGTTTTTTAATTGTTTCAATTCCATTTTCGATCGATTGAATATCTGTTTTTATCCGCCTGTCAGAGTTGGCCACCCAACTTCCGGCTGTATTCTTGGAAGCTTCACCGTTAACTTCCAATCTATTGGTAACCGGAGTTCTCGAAAGTCCCACAAGCCGGCTCGTGTTTACAATTAATCCTTGTCCGCCATTAGCGTATAACACAATGTCACCACCACCACCAACGGTTCCTAAATACATGGCACCACTGAATCCTTGTATAAAACCTCTGTAGGTTGCGCCTTCATAGAATGTGATTAGTGGGTTTGATGGTGTTTCAAACCTAACCACTTCTCCGGAACCTGATACATGAAGTTTCGCGTTAGGGGATGTTGTTCCAATTCCAACATTACCACCGTCATCATTAATGTACACGTTGGAGCCCGCTTTGCCACCTCGGATGTAGGTGTCCTCATTGGTGGAGAAGTTAAAATGAGATGACCGTGTTGTTCCCTGAAATTGAGCTGTGCCACCGTTGGAAGTTCCACGGGTAACGTGAAGTGTAGCCGTAGGTGAGCTGGAAAGTACACCGACCTCACCATTGGGTGTAACGGTAAAGCCATAACTCAGTTTCCATTTGTTGCCATCGCTTCCATCCATATACGACCACGAAGATCCACTGGAATTATAGTATCCATAAAATGGCCAGCCGCCTGCTTGAGTGGTTACGTACATACCACCATAATTTCCGGAGGCTGCATTGGTTTCAATATCAAATCGGGAGGATCCAACTGGTGTTGATCTTCCAATAGCTGTGTAGGTTCCGTTATCGAAAAAACTGGATGAAACCAGTGAAGTCCCGTTTCCTCTCGGGATTGCGTTTGCTGTATTGAAAGATACATCTGATTTATTGATGAACTGAAGCACTCCTGAAGCATCAGTGCCAAGTAGTTGATTGGCTGATCCGCTTACCCAACCCAGGGTATTGTTGTCACTACCCAAAATTGCACGAACCCCGGCACCTCCGCCTGTAATGCGTGTCAGCGGGAAAGTTCCTGTTGTTATTTTCGCAGCATCTAATGCAGGTACGTCTGCAGCGGTAAGCGTTGAAAATTCATACGCTGTGTTGCCGGCATTTCTTCTGAGGTATTGACTCGCAGCCGAAGAGGCAAGACCGGTTATGGAAGTTCCGTTGCCAATCAGAATTCCGGTTTGAGATGTTTGATCAAGCGAACCAGTCACAGTTTGCCAGCTCAGGTTACCCGTGCCGTCATTTCGCAAATAGGTGTTGGCTGCGGCTACAGTATTGGGCCAGGTGTAAGCTCGGGTATTGAAGGTAGTTGTTCCGCCAACGGAAAGTGTGCCAGACGTAACGATGTTTTGTGCCCCGAAATTGGGGATAACTTTTGAGCCGGCTATTCCAGATGCAACTTTTGCATCTGTAACATTTCCATCGGCAATTTTTATTGTTGTGATGGCTCCATCTTGTACTTTGGCTGTAGCGATTCCCAGGTTCCTTACTTCTAACTGACTGGAACCATTCAATCCAATAGAAGTATTGTCTACGGAAGGTGCACCACCTGCATTGTCACTGCCCAGTTCCCATCGTTTGGTCGTATCATTCCATTTCAAAATTTGCCCATTGACGGTACCTGGAATAATGCCAATGGAAAGTGGACTAGCGGAAGTTCCTGCTCCGGTCAATTCTAAACCTCCTCGTGTTGAATTCACTTGAGTTACCTCGTTACCTATAACTCCATCCACTTCGGAAAATGTCCCTCCTCCAGCTTCTACCCATGTAGTTCCATTGTGGTAATACAGTTTTTTGTCGGAGCTGTTATAGACGACCATGCCTTGCTCTCCAAAGCTGCCGTTGGAGGATACGATTGGAATGATCAGTCCCTGATTGCCGCTTCCCTTCAGGTAAAGCACTGCGTTCGTTTTGGTTTGGGTGTCACCAATGGATACACTTTGTTGTGCGAACAAGGTGATGGTAAATAATAATGTGATGAGAAAGAGGTAAGTTTTTTTTAACATGACTTATAAAGATTAAAGCTGTGCTATATCTACATACTTTAAGGCGTATAGGTTACCAATACCCGATATTGCTGATTGGCCAGGTTTGCAGAATTTCCGGAGGTAAGCCAGATATCAACAAATGTTGAGTATAGGTACCAATTGAACTGATAGCCGGGATTGTTGGTGTAACCTGGAGGTACATAACCAGTATTTCCGGCATAGCCCACCATTACAGTAACCGAAATCACTCGTGAGTGTGGTATTCCGATATTTACGCTGGTAGTGCTGTTAGCCGAGCCTACGGTTCCGGTAAAATAAGCAGTTTGAACAGAAGGTGCTCCGGAACCAAGTTGCGTGTAATTTTGATGTTGCACATTTCCGGTTGGGGTGATGCTCATGGCAGTGCTCCATCCAATTGAGCCACCTTGCGCAACACCTGATGAATAATCGAACTGTAGGTTGGAATATTTGTGAATTTTAAAGTTGCTCGTTGGGGAGGAGGAAGTCCAGGTGTTGCCAGTACTTAAATACGAGTCAAACAAAAGGGCAATATCTGAATGCCCCCAATTCATTACTTGTAAGGTGGGATGGGCATCGGCTGTGGTAAAGAAACTTTGAAACCCTCCTGTTGGGCTTCCATTTGTACCCAAAATGGAAAATTTATTATAAGGTGTGGTGGTGCCAATTCCAACGTTTCCATCATCGTAAATAGAGGAGGCTGTTAACCCGGAAGTTCCATCGCCTTTCGGAACGACATTGAGGGTTGAAAAGGTTGAGGGTATGGCCTGTGTTCCCAGAACACCGGTGGGATCGGCTACCACCATTCGACTTCCTGTTCCCGCAAGGGCTCCAAAAGTTGTCGTGCCAGTTGCTGTTAATCCTGCAGTATTAAGATTACCGGTGGTCTGAATATTTTGGGCACCAAAATTCGGACTTATTTTCGTTCCTGCGATAGCGGCTGTTGCATTGACATCAGCATTTGCAATGGTACCATCTGTAATTTCAGTAGTGGTTACTCCATTAAGGGTTGACAGTGTGCCTAATCCTATATTTGTTCGGGCTGCAGCAGCGGTTGTAGCTCCAGTTCCACCATTGGCCAATGGCAACGTTCCGGTAACGTCAGTTGAAGCAAGATTAACAGCACTCCAGATTGGGGCAACTGCTCCTGTCGATTTAAGAAATCCTGCTGATCCGCCTAGGCGAGCAGGTGCACCTGCATTTCCTCCTATAATAATGTCTCCAAGTGTCGTCATAGGGTTTGTCAGACCGGCAGCTATAGGGCCCCAGACCGGAACACCTCCGGTTGTCTGAAGTACATGACCATTTGTGCCAGATGGCGCTAATTTTGAAACACTAATAGCAGCTGTAGAAGATATATCAGCATTTGTAACCGTGCCATCCAGAATCTTTGTTGTTGTCACCGCTCCATCGCGAAGGTGATTTGTGGTAACAGATCGGTTGGCATCGGTGGTTGCATCACTTCTCAATTCCGTGGCGCTTACACCATTTGCAGTAATGCCGATTTGATTCGTGCCGTTAATAGTAATTCCTGTTCCTGCAGTATACGTGGTGGAGGCAGCAGTACCTAGTTCCCATCGTTTAGTTGTGTTGTTCCATTTCAAAACCTGGCCATCAACCGTACCCTGTATTAGGCCTAAAGTAAGTGGACTTGCCGTGGTTCCTGTACCAGTAAGTTCCAGGCCTCCACGGGCTGTATTAATTTGACTGATCTCATTTCCAATAACACCATCTACTTCGCTGCCTGTAGCTCCGGGCTCTACCCAAGAAGATCCTGTCCAAAAGAAAATTTTATCAGCATCTAAATCGTAAACAAGCATGCCTTCATCACCACTGCCGAGTCCCATACCAGTTCGGCTGGAGGTTGAGACAATGGGAAGCAGAAGGCCCTGTCCACCTGTGGCTTTCAGGAAAAGGACTGCTTTCGGGTTAACAGTTGTTGTGCCAATGGAAACAGACTGCTGAGCGCTGGCAAGGAAAGGTAGAATGAAGGATAAAAGAAGTAAAAGTCTTTTCATGCAGAGGGGGTTGAATGATAAGTCTTATGCTGTATACAAAAAATAAAGCGTTGGTAAGTTATGCAAAATTGAGATATTCTAATGAAGCTGCTAGATTAGGTTGTGTAAATTCACAAACGTTTAATACATTTGTCGCCCGTTGAAAAATGGAGTTCATCCCTAATGCCCAGGTGGTGAAATTGGTAGACACGCTACTTTGAGGGGGTAGTGCCTTAACCGGTGTGCTGGTTCGAGTCCAGTCCTGGGCACCGATCAACGTTGATCATACCGAAGTGGTGGAATTGGTAGACACGCACGTTTCAGGGGCGTGTGTCGCAAGACATGAGGGTTCGAGTCCCTCCTTCGGTACGGAGCCATCTGCAATCAGGTGGTTTTTTTATGCGCAAAGGTTTCTTTCTTTACTATTTATGAGAAGGAAGCAGCAGGATTTGGACGTTATCAGAATTGATGAGAGCCGAGAATGGGATTTGAACCCACGACCTGCTGATTACGAATCAGCTGCTCTACCCCTGAGCTACCTCGGCATTTGAGATATTCTGTGTGATTAAAATTAAAGCGCAGAAAGGTAAAGACAAAACCTTATCTTTCAGCTGAAATTTATGATTTCGAAGAAATGTAAATATGCCATTCATGCCCTGGTTCACATGGGTAAAAATCCGGAAGAGAAATTCCTAATCAAGGATATTTCAGAGGCTTGTAATATTCCAAAGAAATTTCTGGAAGCTATTCTTCTTGACTTAAAGCGAGCAGGCATGTTAGGTAGCAAGCAAGGCAAGGGGGGAGGCTACTTTTTACGAAGAGATACGGAGGATATCAACCTGGCTGAGGTAGTGCGGTTGTTTGATGGTGCTATTGCTGCTGTACCCTGTGCAACCCATAAATTTTATGAACCCTGCCAGGAATGTGAAGACGAAGAAACGTGCAGCGTACGTGATGCCTTTCTTCAGGTACGAAATGCCACTGTTGAAATGTTGAAGAACGACACCATTGCTGGATTAGTGAAGAAAGAAGCAAAGTTAAAGACCCGGAAGAAGCGTTAAAATTTTTTACTTGATTATCCTATTTATTCTATGGGGTTTTGGTAATTTTACCCTTAAAAAAATCTAACAATCTAAATTATAACGTATGTCACTTCGATTAGGCGATGTTGCTCCGGATTTTACAGCCGAGACAACGCAGGGCACCATTCAGTTTCACGATTGGCTGGGAAATGGTTGGGGAATTTTATTTTCCCATCCGGCAGACTTTACTCCGGTATGTACTACAGAACTCGGTTCCATGTCAAAACTCAAACCTGAATTTGAAAAACGGAATACAAAGGTTATTGCGATCAGTGCTGATCCACTCGACTCCCACAACAAGTGGATTGGCGATATTAATGAAACTCAAAACACTACGGTAAATTATCCGCTCATTGCTGATCCTGAATTTAAAGTTGCCAATTTGTATGGTATGATTCATCCCAACGTTACAGATAAGTTTACGGTGCGTTCCGTATTTGTGATTGGCCCTGACAAGAAAATCAAATTGATGATCACCTATCCGGCATCAACCGGAAGAAACTTTGATGAAATTTTGCGTGTCGTGGATAGCCTTCAGCTAACAGCTAACTATAGTGTAGCAACTCCAGCCAACTGGAAGCAAGGTGAAGATGTTATTATTACTGCTGCGGTAAAAGATGAAGATATACCAGCAAAATTCCCGAAAGGACATACGCGCATCAAGCCATATTTACGTACAACCCCACAGCCCAATCTTTAAACTTCAGAAATGCCCCTAGACGGGGCATTTTTCATTTTCACGTATTGCCATTCAAGTGAACTCAGGAACACTTTAATTCCTTTTTGCTACACTTCCAAATTTTTGCGATAACGCCTCCGGCTATATTGCCGTATCTTCACCAGGTCAATCGATTTATTATGCGTCCCATATTTGCTATTCCGCTGCTTGCTCTTATTGCCTTATCATCGTGTCGGCAGAGTAAAGAAGAGATAAGGCCACAGGTTAAACCACTGATAGAAGCGGTTTATGCTTCCGGATTTGTTGTCGCCAAAGATGCGTACCAGGTGTTCGTGCAAGTAGATGGTTACCTGACCTCAAAATTGGTTGAGGATGGTGATTCGGTAAAAAAAGGTGATCCGATTTTTATTCTGGAATCAGGGCAGCAGTCTGCACGATTTCGCATCGCAAAAGAAAACTATGAGCAAGTTCTCCGCAACAGCCGTGAAGACTCACCCGTACTTCGGGAGTTGAAGGCCATGCTTGAAACAGCACGCACCAAGATGATGTTTGATTCAACTAACCTCGTTCGTTACACAAACCTCCTGAAGCAGAATGCTACGAGTAAAGTGGAGTATGACCGGAATAAACTACAGTATGAAAATTCCCGCAATGAATTTTTGTTGCAGTCCAGTCGCTATGCAAAAATGCGTGATCAGCTACGGGTCGAGTTACAGAATAGCCTGAGCCAGCTTCAGATTGCAAGCGATGAAAGTGGGCGCTACATCGTTCGCAGCGAGGTGAACGGCAAGGTATTTCAAACCATGAAGGACAAAGGTGAACTCGTGAGAAGAAATGAAGTGATTGCCATTCTAGGGCAGGATGATGCATTTTTTATTCAATTGAATGTTGATGAACTGGATATACAACGGGTTAAAAAGGGTCAAACTGTGGTAGTTAAAATCGATGCGTATGCGGATCGTTTATTCACCGCAATTGTTGATAAAATATATCCGATGGTAAACGCCCAACAGCAATCACTTCGCGTAGACGCCACGTTAACGGAACCTCTTCCCGGAGCATTCACCGGCTTGGCATTGGAAGCCAATATCATTATTCAGAAAAAGGAAAGCGCTATTGTCATTCCGAAAACAGTTCTGCTTCCGGGCGACTCGGTGCTCATTAAATCTACAGGTGGAGTAAACAAGGTACGAATCCTCAAGGGAATTGAAACTCTCGATGAAGTTGAGGTCACACAGGGAATTGATTCAACGGATTTACTAATCATGAATCGCTACCGATGACATTGGTATTTGAAATAGCAAAGACGCATTTACTGTCAAAGCCAAAGCAGACCATCGTAGCCATGCTTGGGGTAACCTTCGGCATTGGCATGTTCGTGGCGATGGTAAGTTTGATGACAGGATTGAATGACATGACTGAAAACCTGGCCATGACTTCCTCTCCCGATATCCATATCTATCATGACAATACGCTGGAGCGAAAGTCAATTGCCGAAGAGATCAATCCCGGTGGAGTGAACGTTGTGTACCACAGCAAACCAAAGAACGAAACGCCCAAAGTTCGAAATGCCTTGCGGATGGCCGAAATCATTCGGAAACATCCGGAGGTTCGAGGTGTTTCGGCACAACTTACTTCTCAGGTGTTTTACAACTATGGCCCTATTCAATTGAATGGTCAGGTTTCCGGAGTGGATATTCTGGAGGAAGACAGATTGTTCAACATCCAGGGGAAGATGAAGCAAGGACGCATGGAAGATTTAATCGTGAATCAGGATGGAATCATTATGGGTACTGGTCTTGCGCGAAAGCTTAAAGCTAAAACGGGTGATCGTGTTGTCATAACCACTCCACAAGGATTTACCATGACGTTGAAAATTGTCGGACTTTTCCAAATGGGTATTGGTGCTATTGATAATGTAAAGAGCTACGCCAATATTTCAACCGTTCAGAATATTCTGCAACGGGATAAAAGTTATCTCACCGATATCAATATCAAACTGTATGACTTTAATCTGGCCAAAGATATTGCACCTGAATTTCAGAAAACCTTTGGGTACAAGGCAGAGGATTGGGAAACCGCCAATGCCACGATGTTGCTCGGTGTGATCATTCGAAACATTCTAACTTACTCTGTATCCATTACTTTATTGATTGTGGCGGGTTTTGGTATCTACAATATCCTGAACATGACCATCATGAATAAAATGAAAGACATTGCTATTTTAAAAGCCATGGGATTTTCCGGTGGAGATGTAAAAAACATCTTCATGATTCAATCCCTAACGATTGGCTTGTTGGGTAGTGTACTTGGGTTGGCCATTGGTTTTTTATTGTCGTATCTGATTGCTCAGGCTCCTTTTGATGGAGGCGATGTGTTAAGCATCGACCACTTACCCGTAAATTTTAAACTCAAATATTATGTTGTGGGCATTCTGTTCGGTGTAGCCACTACGGCAGTGGCAGGTTATCTTCCATCCCGTAAAGCGGCCAAGTTAGATCCGATTGAAATTATCCGCGGACAGTAAACCATGGAGAACGTTTTACGAACACATAAAATCACCAAATACTTTTATGATCCTGAAAAGTTTCAGGTTTTAAAGGGTATTGATCTGACCGTGAATCGTGGAGAATTTTTATCCCTCGTGGGAAAGTCGGGTTGTGGTAAATCAACCTTGATGTATATCCTTTCTACTATGGACACAGATTATGAAGGTGAGCTCGAGATATCCGGTCAACGGCTTACCGGAAAAAGTTTGAATGAGCTGGCTGCCTTTCGAAATGCTCACATCGGTTTTGTCTTTCAGTTTCATTACCTCTTGCCTGAATTTACGGCACTTCAAAATATCATGATTCCTGCACTCAAGCTTGCCCGGTACTCCCGTGCTGAGGTGGAGGCACGTGCCTATGCAAAATTGGAGATGTTAGGGATTCAGGATTTTGCACGTAAACCAACCAACAAGCTTTCGGGTGGCCAGCAGCAGCGCGTGGCCATTGCGCGCGCGCTAATTAATGATCCCGATATTATCATGGGCGATGAACCTACCGGAAATCTTGATTCCTATAATACGCATATGGTCTTTGATATTTTTGCTGAATTGACACACCGGTATAAACAAACCATTATTGCCGTAACGCACGATGATGAATTTGCCCGTAAATCGGATCGGATTATTGAAATGAGTGATGGTACAATAATAAGTAACTAATCCAGACAACAACATTCCATAAAATTCGTATGAAACAAGCAACAATAATTTATAGGGGTAACCGACTACAAAGTTGTCCTATACCAAAAATCAGCTATGGAAAACAATATAAACTTTCTGCAATCGAGCAATCCGTACCTGGCAAACTTTCAGATTGCTCAATTCAATTTGTATCAGCTTATCCGCGAAGAGCGGTTGAGAAGACGCTTATCAAAAAGGAACTCTGCTCATCAGTCATTGAAGCCCGGACAGAAATAAAATTACTGAACACGGCAGGGAGTTTGTTATTCTAGATCAGCTCCTTATGCTGGGCTACACGAACACACGAAAATTTTTACGAACGTATTCCATTATTCTTGGTGGAACCTTTGTAGCTTTTTGTGTCAGGCTGGTGAAGTTTGATATATTCACCCTGCGCCAGCACATTGGTATGCACCTGATTTCGCTGGCCCTGATGATCATTCTGTGGGAATCACTTCGTGCGATCAATACCAAACTCAACCGGGCCTATCCATATGAAAGAAGTATCAGCAACCGGATTATATTCCAGTTAGCCCTGGGTATATTGTTGGGAGCTTTGGTGCGTGCCCTCATATATTTTTTTGGCGAGCCCTTGCTTCCCTTCCGACTGGATAGCCTTTTTCTGGCGGCAACCTGGTTTATCTATATTCTTGCGCCTACTCTTGTTAATCTCGGCTTCTTCACAAATTACTTTTTGAATCGATGGAAGGATTCATTGGTACAAACCGAACGCCTTGAAAAAGAAAAATCGCAAGTCCAATTTGATAATTTAAAAAATCAACTCAATCCTCACTTCCTGTTTAACGCGTTAACATCGCTCAACACGCTCATATTTGAAGATCAGAAACTGGCTTCTGAATTTCTGCAACAACTATCAAAAGTTTACCGGTATGTTCTTCAGAATAAGGATAAGAATTTCGTTTCTGTAAAAACGGAACTTGACTTTATTCGCCATTACATTCAGTTATTGGAGACACGCTTTCGTGGGTCGCTTACCATCAGCGTACAAATTTCTGCTCAGGCTCACGAACAGGCCATCGTTCCGGTAACGTTGCAGATACTCATTGAAAATGCGATCAAGCATAATATCATGGATAGGGAAAAACCATTGGTCATTGAAATTCTAACCATTGGTGATTACCTGGTGGTGAGCAATAATCTGCAAGTGCGCAAGGTAGTTGAATCCTCCAACAAGCAAGGGCTTGAAAACCTGAAAGCACTTTATCGATTTCTGACTACTAAGCCTGTTCTTGTCGAATCGGGCGAAGATCGCTTTTATGTAAAAGTTCCGTTACTTTAATGACGCAATCTTAACGCAGAAGAAATGATGCACATCCGCACTGCAGATATTGATGACCTAAGTAAAATAAGAATACTGTACAAGGAAGTAGCCCGTCATGAGGGGGGCATCGCGCGCCTGGAAACGGAAATTACCGATGCATATATTTCAAAAATTATAACAAAGTCTCTGGCAACCGGATTGATCATTGTGGCAGAAGACCCGGATGATCCGGATCGTCTGATTGGCGAAATCCATGCGTACAAAGGTAACGTGAAAGTTTCTGCTCATGTATTGAGTGGTTTGACAATGGTAGTTCATCCCCAGTTTCAGGGGAAGAAAATTGGTCGGACAATCTTCACGATTTTTCTGGAAGAAATTTCCCACAATCGTCCGGATGTGGGTAAAGTTGAACTGGTGGTTCGTGAGCATAATCGAAAAGCAATTGAACTATATCGATCCCTTGGATTTAAAATTGAAGGCAGACTTGAAATGAAAATTAAAAATCTCACGGGGCAGTATGAAGCTGTCATACCAATGGGCTGGAGTAATCCAAACTATGAATTTTAAACCATACCCTTGTTATGAAAATTCTCATCATCGAAGACGAGGCACTGGCCGCAAAAAATCTGGTGAGCCTTTTGAATAGGCTCAACAGCACAGCGATTATTCTTGATGTGTTGTCGAGTGTAGGGTCTGCCCACAAATGGTTTGCCACTCACGAACTTCCAGATCTGGTGTTATCGGATATTCAGCTTTCCGATGGAAACAGCTTTGAAATATTTGAGTCCATGCACCTGCATTGTCCTGTAATTTTTACAACGGCTTACGATGAATTTGCGATACGTGCATTCAAGCTTAACAGTATCGATTACCTGCTGAAGCCTATTGATGTGGATGAATTGGATCGGGCATTGCAGAAATACCAATCGATTGTATCTGGAAATGTACTCACAGAGCAATTAAAGAACCTGATGGGCCAATGGGGAAATGTGCAAAAGAAATACAAAGAACGCTTTCTGGCGATGCACCGCAATGCGCTTGTACCGGTTCTGCAGGACGATATTTTTTTCTTTCAGAAGGAGGAGCTGATTTACATCAACACAGCGCAGCATGAAAAATTTATCAGTGAACATCAGACACTGGATGAAATAGAAAGTCTGTTAAATCCGGAAAAATTCTTTCGGGTAAACCGCCAGTTTATTATTCATGTTCAATCGGTTAGCCGGATTAAGACGACACACAAGGGGTTAACGGTTATACTCAAAGCTCCCTATAATACGGAGATAGACATCAGTCGGGAAAAGGCCGTAGCGTTTAAGAAATGGGTGGGGTAGGAAAATTATCAATTATCAAGTTCGACTTAATCTGGACGCGGCTGCTCTATCCAGAAACAGGTGACAATTGGGATGTTTTTGCAATATACTTCCAGGAATATTTTCGGTTATTTCTCCTTCTGCAATTTTTTGAATGATGTCAGCTTTCTTTTCACCACTGGCTATAACTACAACTGTTTTTGCTTCCATCATGTGTTGAATTCCGATCGTGATACCTTTCTCCAGTTTTGTTTCCTGGCTGAAATATTTCTGACCGCTGGTTTTAGTGCTCTCCGCGAGGTCAACAACATGCGAATAGGATGTGAAGGAGCTTCCCGGTTCATTTAGTCCGATGTGACCGTTAAGCCCAACACCTACTACAATGATATCCAATGGTCCATCATCGAAAATATAACGATCAACTTTTTCACATTCGGCATTCAAATCACTGGCCTTTGCATCAAAGAACCGGATGCGTTCAGCAGGCAGTTTCAACTTGTCAAAGAGATGCATATAGATGTATTGCTGGCAACTGCCATGATCATGCTTATCCATACCCACCCATTCATCCAGCCCCACAAACCAACAGCGGCTGAAATCAATATCGCCACGTTGTGCTGCCTGAACTAATTTTTCCAAGGTGCCGGTTGGTGAATCGCCAGATGGAAAACACAGCAGGCTTTCGGGATTAGTTTTAACATACTTAGCTATGAATTGCGCTGTAGCTTCTGACATAGCATCGTATGTTTCCGCGATATGGATGTGCACAAACTTTTTTATTAAACCTCCATGGAATCGTACACGATCACCTTATCCCACAAGTGCGAACAATTCTCGATAAATTTTTGATGAATGGGATGATCCTGATATACTTTTTGTCCGGCAAGATCATCAAAGAACATGAGTTCCGAAACATGGTACGTAGCATCTACCACAGGGCGTAACTCCGTGCTGGCCGGAACACCAATGTGCATCTTGCGGATGGTTTCAATTTTTGAAAGTGTGCGCAAACCTTCGATCAGTTTATTCAAGTCTTCTTTTGAGTCTGGATTCTTCAGCCAGAAGAATACATGATGCGCAAGTTGTTTTTTATCCTTGGTTTCCATAGTCATCAGGGTGTTGGCAGATGCAGCCGTGGCTACTGTCAGTGCCGCTGCGCTGGCAATAAACTTTCTGCGATTTTGTGTTTTCATAACGGAGGTTTTATAACAGGGGCAGAAGATAGGGCTTTCCTTTTTGAAATTCAAAACCATGCTCCGATTTGATTTTTTTGTTCCGCAGATCATATGTAACACTATCGATTGAAAATAAGTGGAGGGTATAGTTTCTGGTTATTCATATCAAAATAAAAATCTCAGGAAAAATCAGTTCCTTATGATTTTACTCATATAATGTTGTTGAGGCGATGTATAGTTTTGGTGATCATCAAACGCATTTTATATGAGCACCATAGCCGAAACCCTTGAAGGCAAGAAAGCATCGGTAGCCGATCTTGTATTGCGCTATCCGGCAGCCTTGCAAGTTTTAAAAAAGCACCATATAGATTTTTGTTGCGGAGGGCAGCATTCGCTGGAGGATGCCTGTGCAGCGGCCGGAATTAATCCGGATGAAATTTTTGAAGCCATTCAGACATCAAAACCTGAGGAAAATGAAGTTTTCCGGGTTAAGGACTGGAGTTCGTCTTTTCTGGCCGACTTTATTGTTCAGAACCATCACACCTATGTGCGCAATACGATTCCTGAGATTCAGGAACTGCTCGACAAAGTTTGTAGCTTGCATGGAGGCGATGCGCCTGAATTGCTCATGATTCGTGAGGACTTCAACACACTCGCAGCCGAGTTGCTGAGTCATATGGATAAGGAGGAAAACATTTTGTTTCCAGCCATCAAGCACCTGGATACTTTTCATAATGGTCAGGCCCTGATCGGTAATATTGATGCACCCATCGCGGTAATGGAGCATGAACATGAATCGGCAGGAGACCTGATCAAAGCCATCCGGAAGTTGTCTAATAACTTCACGCCACCAGCCTATGCCTGCCCGACTTTCTTGCTCACCTATCAACGCCTCGAAGAATTTGAAGCGGATTTGATGACACACATTCATCTTGAAAATAATGTTCTCTTTAAAAGATTGAAATAACCATGCAACTTAACCAACGAATTCTTAGCGACCTCATTATTTACATGAAGTATGCCCGCTACCTCCCGGAACTTCAGCGCAGAGAATTATGGCCGGAGATATGCCTGCGTTATGCGCACATGATGATCGATCGCTTTCCGAAAATGGAGAGCGAGATCATGGAAAATCTGCAGTTTGTGCTGCAACGCAAAGTACTTCCATCCATGCGGGCCATGCAGTTTGCAGGACCGGCTATCGCCAAGAATAATAGCCGCATTTATAATTGTGCATACCTTCCGGTAGACGACATCCGCGCTTTTTCCGAAACAATGTTTTTGTTGTTGGGCGGAACGGGAGTTGGTTATTCCGTGCAGTATCATCATGTGGAAGATTTGCCTCCGATAAAAAAGGCAGATAAGAAGCGCAGGTTCCTGGTGGGTGATAGCCTGGAGGGATGGGCTGATTGTGTAAAAGTGTTGCTGAAAGGATATTTTGGAATCAGCGAATACCTGCCGGAATTTGACTATTCTGATATTCGGCCAAAGGGTGCGCGACTGGTTACAGCGGGTGGAAAAGCTCCGGGTCCAGAGCCGTTGAAAATTTGCATTGCTCACCTTTCTGTAATACTGGATCGCAAAAAGGATGGCGAAAAGTTAACACCACTGGAGTGTCACGATATGATGTGCCACATCGCAAACGCAGTGCTGGCCGGTGGTATCCGTAGGTCGGCCATGATTGCACTATTCTCTCCCAGCGATGAAGAAATGCTGACGTGTAAGTTTGGTAACTGGTGGGAGTTAAACGAGCAACGCGGTCGCGCCAATAATTCTGTGGTGCTCTCGCGGGAGCATACGGCAAAGGATGATTTCCTCCGCTTATGGAAGAAAATTGAAGTGAGTGGATCCGGTGAACCGGGATTTTATTTTACGAATAACCTGGATTGGGGAACCAATCCCTGTTGTGAAATTGCGCTTCGGCCTTTTCAGTTTTGTAATCTGTGCGAGATCAATGTTTCCGATGTTGACAGTCAGGAGGAATTAAATGCCCGGGCGCGTGCTGCGGCTTTCTTCGGCACATTGCAGGCGGGGTTCACCAACTTTCATTACCTGCGTGAAGTCTGGAAGCAAACCACAGAGAAAGATGCTTTAATTGGTGTGGGCATGACGGGCATTGCCAGTGGCGCCATTTTTAAACTGGATTTGAAAGAAGCAGCTGATGAAGTGAAGCATCAAAACCTGGAGACATCTTCAAAAATCGGAATTGAGTTTGCTGCACGAACAACCACGATAAAACCATCCGGTACGAGTTCGATTGTATTGGGAACGTCATCAGGTATTCATGCCTGGCACAACGATTATTATTTACGAAGGGTGCGCATCGGAAAGAACGAAGCACTTTATACGTATCTGAGTATTCATCATCCTGAATTACTGGATGACGATCTGCTGAACAGTAAGCAAGCCATTCTCTGCATTCCCCAACGTGCACCAGAGGGAAGCATTTTGCGCACAGAAGATGTGATGGATTTACTGGAGCGTATTAAAAAATTCAATACACAATGGGTGCGCAATGGGTACCGCCATGGCAGCAACGCCAACAATGTTTCGGCTACCGTTTCTATCAAAGACGAAGACTGGGAAAAAGTAGGGGAGTGGATGTGGCAGAACAAAGCATCGTACAACGGGCTGAGTGTTTTGCCATTTGACACGGGCAATTACAAGCAGGCACCCTTTGAAGATATTACGAAGGAACATTTTGAGGAATTGGAAAAGAGTTTACGTGATCTCGATCTTTCGCAAGTATTTGAGGCTGATGATGCCACTGAATTGCATGCTGAAGCTGCGTGTGCGGGTGGGGCATGCACGGTAGTATAGGTTTCATTTTCAAGGTACTTAGTAAGGCCACACACGTTCATGTGGAACGGATTTTATATTTCTCTTTGGAATCACTATTTAATCCAACTTCCTATGACTAATTTTCTCCCTAAAAGGAGGAAGGTGTTTCCCGTAAAAACATTAGAACAGTACCACGCAAAACTGATTACGCTGCGCAAAGATCAAATGCTTGTACAGGAGGGTGATAAGGCTTTGGATTTTTTTCAGGTGGAAGATGGTTCTGTGAAAATGTTCATCGCGAGTCAGGATGGGCAGGAATTTATTCAGGGAATTTTCGGAAAGGGCGAAAGTTTTGGTGAGCCGGCATTGATTGGAAAGTTTCCTTATCCCAGTAATGTGGTGGCCATCGAAAAATCGAAAGTGTGGAAATTACCCAGCGATAGTTTTTTTCAATTATTGAAAGAAAATTTTGAGTTGCATTTAAAAATGGATCTGGTTTTGTGCAACCGATTAAAATATAAATCGATGGTGCTGGCCGAGATTTCATCTTACGATCCGGAACACCGCCTCCTGACACTGTTGCGTTATTTCAAATCAAAAAGTGTGAAGACCGGAATTCCTGATGCAGTAATAATTCCCTATACGCGCCAGCAACTAGCCGACATGAGTGGCTTGCGAGTTGAAACCGTGATTCGTACCGTGAAAAAGATGGAGAAGGAAGGGAAGTTACAGCTCGAGGGACACAAAATTAAATTTTAGTTTTTTTGGAACCGAAAGGTAAAACTCAAACAGTTATCTCAACGCTGTTTCCTTCCGGATCAAGCACAACGCTTTCGTAATAACCATCGCCTGTTGTGCGGGGCTCGCCAATAATTTCGTAACCATCGAGGCGGAGTTGTTCTGTCAGGTTATCCACTTTTTCTGTTGAGCCTGTGCTAATGGCGAAGTGACTTATACCAATAAATAGCTGATGGCTATCATCACGCGATTGAATTCCAGGCATGTGCATCAGTTCCAGACGGGCACCCTCGTCAAAAGTCAAAAAGTACGACTCAAATTTCTTTGCAGTATTAACATACTTCATGCCGGCACGGGCCTGAAAATATTTTTCGTAAAAACTTTTTACAGCTTCCAGGTTATTCACCCAGATCGCCAGGTGCTCAATTTTCATGTTGAAGCTTTTCCTGTGTAAGCGGTTTGATTAAGCTTCATCGATTTCTTGATGATGGAAACTATTGTGGTAGCCAGTACAGCACCCAGGGTAGCGAGGAACATATCTTTTTGCGCATCCCAGATATCACCTTGTGTGCCCAGATAAGCATCGCCCTGTTCAGGAAAAAATACATCGGCTACAGCCCATTCAATCAATTCATACATCCCGCTAACGGAAAGGGTAATTTCAATGGGCAATGCCCAGGAAACCCAGATTGGGTATTTGAGCCAGTTCAAAAATACTTCCCGCATGGGATAAGCCAGCAAAAAGCCAAAGCTGAAGTGAACAATACGATCATACGGATTGCGCGCCATAGTAAAAGTTTCCTGCAGCCAATACCCAAATGGATTTTCGGCATAGGTGTATTTCGATCCATAAATATGGAGGCAAAGGTAGAGGCAAATCAGCAGCGAACTCAGGTCGCTAAACTGGTAGTAGCGATAGGAAATAATGAGGAACCCCAGAAAGAGAAAGACGAGGGTATTTTCCAGCAACCAGTTATTCATATCGGTAGTGCCAATGAGCGTTGATGCCCACACAGAAAGAAAAACAACCAGAAATAGTTGTAGCCAGCGATTGGTTTTCAAGCCGGTTCGGGAAGGTGAAATGGCGTTGGTAAAATTCATGGAATGAGGATTTGTTATAGGTTATTTTAATTTCTCCAGCACACACGCAGGTATGCTGGCAACTTTTCGTTTGTCATAGTCAAAGCAAACAATACCGGTTTTGCCGCGCGCTACTTCCTTGCCGGTTTCTTTATTCGTAAGAAGGTAAAGTAAATCAAAACCGTATTTATTAAAATCAGTTGCTCCGATCTGAATGACGAGTACATCACCTAAAAATGATTCAGCTTTATACACCACGGCAGAGTCAGCAATAATTTGTCCGACAGAGCCTTCAAAGCTAACCTCGTTTTTAAAACCAAGCGAGCGGTAAAATTCTACACGGGCTTCCTGCATTAATGTGAGGATGGAATCATTCCCAACATGTCCCCCATAGTTGATGTCGCTTACACGGACAGGTATTGCTGTGGAGAATAAAAATTTTTCCGGGAGGTCAAGATGGATTCTGGCCATTCAGGTTACTAGATTTGACTATTAAGATAATGGTTTTACGAAGCTACAGACTCTTCCATAAATATAAAGTAGCGTATGCTTCCCAGCCTTTATATTTTTTGAAAACTTGTTTCACCTGATCCAGCGTGGGCTTGGTTTTCATGCCTTTCAGATTTTTAATGGCGTTATGAATGCCTGCGTCTTCCAGCGGAAAGGCATCGGGATAGCGGAAAGTTTTCATCAGCGCATAGTTTGCCGTCCAGTTGCCAACTCCCTTGATCTTCATGAGTTTTTCCTTCGCGTCTAGTAAGGGTAAACCCTTCAGTTTTTCTTTTGATATTTCACCTGAAGCAAAAGCTTCAGCAATCAGTACAACGTATTTACTTTTTTGTCGCGAGAACTGAAGCGGTAATAAATGTTCATCGGTTAGCCCGGCAACCGTTTCAACTGAGGGAAAAACATAGTGGGGCTGATTGTTATGATCTAGACGTTCACCAAAATTCTCTACAAAGCGCTGCTTCAATGTATAGGCAAAATTGAGGTTGATTTGTTGCCCCAATACCGCCCAAGCTAATGATTCAAACAAATCCGGCTGACCAACAATGCGATAGCCGTAATATTTTTTTACCAGGTCTTTAAGAAGGCTGTCTTTTTTAGCCATGTCATAAAATGGCGTCAGATCGGCTTCCAGATCAAACCATTCTGTTACATAATTTTTTAAAAACCTTTTTTGTATCGCAGAGGGTTTTGTGTTAAGAACCGTAATGCGCAGATGACTTTCCGCTTCAGCTTTCACGCTGAATAGAATAAATTCATTTTCTATCCGTAACAATTTTGTCACAATTTCATCCGCGCAGCGGTGTAATACTTCTTTTGAAGATCGTTGAAGAAACGCGTAGCAAAATTTAAAGGAGAAGGCCGCAGGAACCGGCAACAAAAAAGAATTCATAACCTTCTTCGTTTTTTTATTTCCTGCATGATGACGTATACCAGGGAAGTAATGCAAAGAAAGATCAACGTTCCGATGACTTCAGTTCCATTGAGATTCGACAAGAACCAAACTGTTGCTATCAATGCTAATACCGGCACGAGTAACCCGCCCGGTATTTTGAATGCACCTTCTGGGTGGGTAACGCGAAGTTTGATGGTGGCAAGGATTACACCGAGGTAAATCAACAGGAGTGAGGCACTACTCAGGATGGCCAGTTGCCGGAAGCCTCCGCTGATGGAAAGGATAAATCCGATAAAAGAATAAACGATAATGGCCCAATGCGGTGTAGCATATTGCCGATGAATTTTCGCAAGAAAAGAAGGAATCATACCATCCCGTGAGCCTGCGTATAGTATGCGCGAAGTAGCGAGGATGTCACCACTGATCAATCCGAAGCAGGAGATAGCCGCACCGGCAACCAATAACAGTGCCCCATATTCTCCAAAAACTTTCGCGGCTACATGTGCCAGGGGTGCATCTTTGTATTCCGATAGTGCAGGTCCAAGTACACCTTGCGCCACCAGGTGAATGGATAGGTACACAAGGAACACAAAAAATATCCCGATTAGCAATCCTGCCGGAATGGTTCGGGTCGGATTTTTAATTTCACCGCTGGAGTTGAGTGCTGTTTCTGCCCCGCCACCAAAAGCAAAAAAGAGAATAAGCGATACTTCACCCAATGTGCTCACAGAGGGCCATTCCCTGATAATTAAATTTTCTGGTTCAACAACAAACCAGCCAACAATGATGAGTGCTACTAATGGAAGTAACTTTCCGATGGTAACAATTTCTACGAGCCGTACGCCTTGCTTTACACCCCTCACATTGAGCCAGGCGACTCCACCAAATACAAGTGCCAGAAAAACTGTTCGTAAAACAACATGATTCAGAAGTGGTATAAAAACAGAAAGACTATCGATCAGTACATTGGCCACTGCGGCATCGGCCATGATGGCAAATCCAAACCAGAATAAAGTATTGGTGAGAAATCCTGCATACGGGCCAAAGGCAATTTCAACAAAAACATAGGCTCCGCCTGAGGTTGTGATTTTTGTTCCGAGTTCAATGAAGCACAACAATACCAACATGAGCAGTATGGTGCAGAGCAGATAAGCCATAAAGGATGCTGTGCCGAGGTAGCCGGCCACAACTGCCGGCAAGGCAAAAATACCGGCACCTACCGTGAGGTTAATGGCACTGGCGGCCAGCGCGCGAACCCCAATGATGCGTTTGAGACCTTCTTCTGATTGTGCTGCCAAATTTTTTTATCGAATGTAACGAAAGCAACGAAGATTCCATGCTCAAAAAACATTTCTGCCTTTAGCAACAATCGGGTTGAATGAGAATAAAATGAGACGAAATTTTGTCACATGATCAGGCATGAAGATTTGGATAGAGAAGTTGGCTTCCGGGTGATGAGGAGAAAAACGTTTTCGCTGGCCGGAAATTCAAGGTTAAAAATTTATGGATCACTGCAATGCCCATCGGGAAAACGAATGAAGAAGACTAACCGGGTTTTCTTCATGAATGAAGAAGATGCAATTAAACACGGTTACCGGCCCTGTGGAAGTTGCTTAAAGAAAGCATACCAGCAATGGAAAACAGCAAGAAACAGGTTGAAGCTTTGCAGTGAAAATTGAATTTTGGAACGCAAAAATTATAGATTTATGGTAATGACTACGGAAGAGCACATCAATTATCAGCGTATTGAGCAAGCTATTCAATACCTGGAAGATAATGTTCATCATCAGCCAGAACTTGATGACGTTGCTGAAAAAGTACACCTTAGTCCCTTTCATTTTCAGCGCATCTTTACGGAGTGGGCAGGTATTAGCCCGAAGCGATTTTTGCAATACCTCACGGTTGATTTTTTAAAAGATAAACTCCAGCAATCGCGGAATCTCCTGGAAGCCGCTGAAGCTGCCGGACTTTCCAGTCAATCGAGGGTGTATGATTTGTTTACCACGCTGGAGGCGGTTACGCCACAGGAATACAAACAGCATGGATCCGGTATACGCATTGACTATGGCGTGCATGAAACTCCGTTTGGTGATTGTTTGTTGGGTGTGACCTCACGCGGTATTTGTTGGATGTCGTTTATCCGGACAGATGAAGACCCAATAGTGGAGTTGGAGAAAATGAAGGCGCATTGGTATGGTGCCGTTTTTCACCCCGATCAGGAAATAGCGAAACATTTCATTCAGCAAATTTTCCCATCAGTAGAGAATATCGCCAACAAAAAGCTTCATCTCTTTGTAAAGGGAACAAACTTTCAAATCAAGGTGTGGGAAGCTTTGCTGAAAATTCCAATGGGTGGCGTTAGAACATATCAGGATGTAGCCACGGCTATTCAAAACCCCCGTGCTGTGCAAGCGGTGGGATCGGCCGTGGGCTCCAATCACATTGCGTATCTGATTCCATGCCATCGGGTGATCCGCAAAGACGGCATACTGGGTGAATACCGCTGGACGTCCACACGAAAGAAAAGTATCATCGGTTGGGAAATGGCGAAGACAAATTAGTTGCGTGGCAGGTCTAGATTACTTCAGGAAAATATTTTCTTGTCAAGTTGATTTTTCTTGCGAAGAAGAAGTGTCAACGAGCGCAAAGAATTCATGGAAGTTGTTCATCACATGTTCACTGTTGGCATCAATTTCAGCCAGTCGGATTATACCTTCTTCGAAGGTGAACGTGAATCCACCATCGTACGGAAAATAGGTGTAGTTCACAAAGGTCAAGATCGTACCAGTCTCTATCTGAGTCTTGTCAAAATCAAGAAAAGTCTTGATCACTTTTACCTGTTGGCCCTTGGTTAATTGATTGAGGTATTGAACCATTGTAGTGCCTTTCTAGGTTATGTTGCCCAGGTTTTCCCTACATCAGCCAACGGCACACAGCCTTTGAAGGGCCCAGGTACGGGATTGTATTGTAGAACCTGCGTTGCACCGGGTTCGCTGGTAAAGAAACCCAGTATGGTTAATTCTTTAACTTTCAACATAAAAGGCTTTTCACCCCCGCCTCCGGCATTCCACCAACCGGTAGAAGCACCTTCTACCTTTCCGGAAAAAACGGCATCGTGATGTTTTTTGACAAATGCTTTTTGCTGTTCAGTTGTACAACTCGAAAACGAGTCTCCATAGGTCTCGCGTGCATCGGCATCAAATTCATCCAGGCCATTTAAAAATTTATCCTGATCTTCTTTAGTGTAGATTTCCTTTAGCATGATATCGATGAAACCCGGAACACCAGCCTCAATAGCCCCAGGGGTATTGGTTTTAGGGATGATGATTTCGCTCAGCGCAGCGATCAACCTCGCCTGATCTTCTGAGAAGAACACTGGTTTAAAGGGCAACTCGGGTGTTGCCTTGCAGCCCTGCAAAACTCCTGTTAAGGCCGGACCTGTTACTGCATAGCCCAACACCAGGGCTGCGCGTTGTAAAGCATCTCTTCTGTTCATTTGTTTTCTATTTTTTGTTACAGGTTTCCTTTTTTCATTTCGCGTACAGCATAATCTGCTGCACGGGCCGTGAGTGCCATATACGTGAGAGATGGATTCTGGCAGGCTGAGGAAGTCATGGCCGCACCATCGGTTACAAAAACATTGGGCGCTTCGTGCACCTGGTTCCATTTGTTGAGTACCGATGTCTTGGGATCTTTACCCATTCGGGCGGTGCCCATTTCGTGTATTCCCAATCCGATGTTGTTGGGAGCATCGTACATGTTTACATTTTTGAATCCCGAAGCCTCCAGCATTTCGGCAGCTGTTACACGCATGTCTTTGCGCATGGCTTTTTCATTTTCTTTCCACTCCGCATCAATGCTTAAGGTTGGAAGTCCGTAAACATCTTTCCTGTCTTTGTTAAGTGTTACCCGATTTTCGGCATAGGGCAGACATTCTCCAAATCCTGTAATACCAATCTTCCATTTTCCGGGAATTGTCAGCGAATTTTTTAACTCTTCTCCGAACGACATTTCAGCAACACCACGCGTCCAGCTTTCGCGGCTGCCACTGCCTTGATATCCGTAACCGCGGATATAATCGGTTCGCTTGTCGTTGCCAATATTTCGGAAACGTGGAATATAAATTCCGTTTGGTCTGCGACCGATATAATACTTATCGTCAAAACCTTCCACTTCGGCTTCCGCTCCGGTTCGGTATTGATGGTCCATCAGGTTTCGGCCCAACTGGTCGCTTGCATTTCCTAAACCATTCGGAAACCTGCTGGAAGTAGAGTTCAACAGGATAAAAGTGCTGCCGAGGGTTGACGCATTCAGAAAGATAATGTTGGCAAAAAACTCCGTTTCCTGTTTTGTTTCGGCATCCAGCACTCTGACACCAACAGCTTTACCTTTCTTTTCATCATAAATAATAGAGTGAACAATAGAATGGGGGCGCAATGTCATGTTTCCGGTGCGTTGAGCTGCGGGCAGGGTTGAAGCATTACTGCTGAAGTAGGCGCCATACGGACAGCCACGATCGCAAAGATTTCGCGATTGACAAATTCCACGCGAGGGATCATGCGGAAGCGAAGCCGTGAGATGCGCAACGCGGCCGATGGTAATTTTTCTCCCGAATTTTTCTGCAACCTTGTCGCGAAAAACTTCTTCCACACAATTCAACTCCATCGGAGGAAGAAATTTTCCATCCGGCACTTGTGGAAGTCCTTCCGCCTGACCGCTTACTCCGATGTATGATTCAACATAGTCGTACCACGGTGCAAGGTCCTGGTAGCGTATAGGCCAGTCTACTGCGATGCCTTCTTTTGCGTTCGCCTCAAAATCCATTGGCGATAAGCGGTAGGTTTGTTTGCCCCAGGTGATGGACCGTCCTCCGACATGATAGCCCCGAATCCAATCAAACGGTTTTACTTCTGTATAGGGATTTTCTAAGTCATTAACCCACCAATGTTTATTACCCTGATTGACCCAATAGGTCCTGGATTGTACAGGATACAATTTTAATTCTTCGGGTGAAAGTTGGCCGGCATGGGGAAGTTCCCACGGATCTTTCATCATGGTAGGATAATCCACCTGATGCTTCACGTCACGGCCTCGTTCCAGTACCAGTGTTTTTAATCCTTTTTCCGTTAACTCTTTAGCGGCCCATCCTCCACTAATACCTGTGCCAACCACAATAGCATCAAACGTATTTTGCTTTTCAGCATCAATGTTCAGATTCATATCAGGAATATTTTGTGTGTTGAATTTACTCTTTTTGCTTCCATTTGTATTCCCGCTTTTGGATAATTGTTTTTTTAAACTTTCGGATGGAAGATATCAGCGGATTATCATGCTTTTGCTGGATGATGATTATGTTGAATAATCAGGTAGCTTCTTACTTTCAAAAAGACCAAAAAATAATCTATCTTATCCGGTTGAATGACTAGTAAGCTTGCAACGGATACTTTTCGGGTAGACAAGGTTTGTGGAATGAATGATCGAATGATGCTAAGAGGAATTGTTTTACTCATCGGGATGCTATCACTGATTGCGGAAGTGGCTGGTCAGGCTCCGCAATACCGGTTCACGCGACTGGATATTAATCGTGGACTTTCACACAATCAGGTTAATGCTTTTTTAAAAGATAGTCGGGGGTTTATCTGGATCGGAACGAGTTTCGGGTTGAACCGGTATGATGGAAACACGTATCGTGTTTTTCTAAACGATAGTCGCGATGCAACATCCCTCAGCAACAATCACGTGGGTACACTTTTTGAAGACCCGGATGGGCGAATCTGGGTGAGTACCACTACAGGTGCAACTACCATAAATATTTATCATCCTGAAACGGAATCATTCACCCACAGTACAGATTCGCTTTTAGCACAATACGGTATGCCAGCGGGTGTTGTCAAGAATATTACGAAAGATAATGATGGTAAATTTTGGTTTACTACCGAGGTAAACGGTGTTTTCGTCTACGACCCTGCTCATAAAAAGAGCCAGGCAGTTCATTTTACATCACAAGACAGTACTGCCAATAATGCGTTCCGCGTTTCCTCCTTCTCCTTTGACAAGGAAAGCATACTTTGGGTTGTTTTAAAAAACGGCACGCTTTTACAATATGATCGCGATCAAAAAAAGGTACTAAGACGGTTCCATGATATCCGAAACCAAAACAGAAATGCTGTATTGGATTATAGGGTAATGGTGGATGAGGATGGTGATCCATGGGTCTTTTGTATCAACGATAATCAGGGTCTTTATTACCTGGATGTCAATACACAACATATCCGTCACATTCATGAAAAATCCTCAGGGCTCCGCATCAATAACAACATCGTTCGCGGAATTACACAAGACAATAATGGAAACATCTGGGTGGGGACAGATCATGGTGGTGTTAACGTTATCGATAAGAGAAAGCTTGCCGTTACCTTTATCAATAACAGCCCTGACGACAATACCAGTCTAAGCCAAAACAGTATTGCTGTTTTGTATAAGGACTACGAAGGCATTATTTGGATTGGTACCTTTAAACATGGTGCGTGCTATTACCACGAAAACATATTTCGCTTTCAGTTGTATCGCCATGAAGCATCGCGCCCGGATGGCTTATCATTCGATGATATTAATCGGTTTGTGGAAGATCGAAAGGGTAACTTGTGGCTCGGCACCAACGGTGGAGGATTAATTTATTTCGATCGCAAGAACAATACATTTAAAACGTATCGCCATAATCCGGATGATCCTCACAGTTTGAGTAACGATGTTATTGTGAGCTTGTGCCTGGATAAATCGGACATACTTTGGGTAGGAACATATTATGGTGGATTGAATTCATTTGACGGAAGGAAGTTTACACACTATAGACATGACCCTAACGATCCAACCAGTATATCCGATAATAATATATGGGAAATATTGGAAGACACTCAGGGCAATTTATGGATTGGAACATTGTACCAGGGTATTGATCTGTTCGATCGCAGAACCAAAACATTTCACCATTACCGCAGTGGCGATATCAACTCGGTTCACTCCAATTACATTTCTGAGATTAAGGAAGATAAACAGGGTAACCTCTGGATCGGTACCGGGTTTGGCTTTGATGTGTACGATCGACAGTCCGGAAGATTTGTACACTTTGTCAACCTGAATAATGAACCGAACAACCTCAGCAACAACAATATTTTTTGTATTCTGGAAGATAGTCGTGGTTTGATCTGGATCGGCACACAAAACGGGTTGAACTTGTTTGATTATCCATCCAAAACATTTCAGGCTTATACTGAAGCAGACGGGCTTCCGCATAACACCATAACAACACTGCTGGAGGATAATAGCGGAAGACTGTGGATGAGTACGCCAAACGGATTGTCATGCCTTACACTTCATCAAAGAACAGATGGCAAATTTGATATGCGGTTTGAGAACTATAATGAGTCCGATGGCTTACAAAACAAGTTGTTCAATGAGAATGCTGCGTATAAAACCAGGAGTGGGGAGCTTATTTTTGGAGGAGGGTTGGGATTTAACATTATTAAGCCGGAAACTTTAGAAAGAAACCACGTGATACCAACTGTAGTGCTTACTGATTTTCAAATCTTTAATAAGCAAATTGCTATCGGTGAAAAAATTAATGGGTATGTTATTCTTCAGCAGTCAATTTCAGAAACGGAGCAAATCACGTTGAAGCACAGTGAAAATGTTTTTTCGGTTGAATTTGCTGCGCTTAATTTTTTTAACGGAGGTAAAAGCACATACCGGTATCGGTTAGAGGGTTTTAATAAAGATTGGGTGCTAACCGGAAGTAACGCACGATTGGTAACCTACACAAACCTTGATCCGGGTGAGTACACCTTCCGCGTGAGCGCGTCCAATAGCGATGGTTTATGGAGCGATCAGACTGCAAATCTGAAAATTGTTATTCTGCCACCGTTTTGGAAAACACGAACAGCATTTGTTTTGTATATACTGGCTATTTTCGGAGCTCTGTTAGGATCGCGTAAGTTGCTCGTAGAACGGGAGCGGATGAAGTTCAGAATTGCACACGAACGGCATGAGGCTCAGCGCATGCACGAATTGGATCTTATGAAGTTGAAATTCTTCACCAATGTGAGTCACGAGTTTCGAACACCTCTAACATTGATTCTGACACCTCTCGAAAAACTACTCAAGGAAACAAAGGATCCCGATCAGGCACAACAATTTCAGCTCATCCATCGCAACGCCAGGCGGCTTCTTAATCTCGTGAACCAGTTGTTGGATTTTAGAAAACTTGAGGTTCAGGAAATCAAGTTCGTTCCGTCAGAAGGTGATATCATCAATTTTATCCGTGAAGTTGTATTCTCTTTTTCTGATTTATCGGAGAAGAAAGATATCAAGCTGGAGTTCCATTCGACTGTTACTTCTTTTGAAACCATCTTCGATCAGGATAAACTCGAGAAGATACTCCTTAACTTATTATCGAATGCCTTTAAGTTTACCCCTGAACACGGACGTGTACTAACCGAAGTGTCAATAGCCGGCAATGACCCTGACCGGCACATTGTTATCAGCGTCACGGATACCGGCATCGGTATTGCGACCGACAGGCTGGACAAGATTTTCGAACGCTTCTTTCAAAATGATCTTCCTCGTAGCGTGATTAACCAGGGAACCGGAATCGGTTTATCGATTACGGCTGAGTTTGTAAAAATTCATGGCGGAGCAATTTCTGTTAAGAGCGAGGTTGGTAAAGGAAGTTGTTTCACCGTTTCGTTGCCAGCCAGGGAAGTTGTGCATGAAAACTATCTTTCCGCTGCGACTGCAGCACACGAGCATGGTGAGCCTGAAACTTCTGTTTCGTATGGAGAAGGTGGCGTAGCAAAATTGCCCACATTACTGTTGGTTGAGGATAACGAGGATTTTCTTTTTTACCTGAAGGATAACCTCAAACATCAGTACAAGGTACTGGAAGCCAAAAACGGAAAGGAAGCATGGCATACCGTACTGGCTGAGCTTCCGGATCTTATTGTAAGCGATGTGATGATGCCGGAGATGAACGGGATTGAATTGTGCCGTAAAATCAAGAACGATATACGGGTATCGCATTGTCCGGTAATTTTATTGACAGCACGTTCAGCTGAAGAACAAAAACTGGAGGGATTTGAAAGTGGTGCCGATGACTACATTACCAAACCTTTCAATTTTGAAATTTTGCAATCGCGCATCCGAAATCTCATCCATCAGCGTGCGTTATTCCACTCCGATTTCCGAAAAATAGAGGTGAAGGCTAGCCATGTTACCGTTACATCGTTGGATGAGAAGTTGATTCAGAATGCTATTAAATGTGTGGAAGATAATATTTCAGAGCCTGAATTTTCGGTGGAAGAACTGAGTCATCAGTTGGGCATGAGCCGTGTTCATCTCTATAAAAAGCTAACCGCGCTTACCGGCAAATCACCCATCGAATTTATCCGTACCATTCGGTTGCAGCAGGCTGCTCAATTGTTAGAGAAGAGCCAACTCACCGTTGCGGAAGTGGCGTATAAAGTAGGATTCAATAACCCGAAATACTTCTCAAAATATTTTAAAGAAGCCTTTCATGTTTTGCCTTCTGCGTATGCGGCAGAAAAGCGAAAGTGATGTTTCACATCTGAAAATATTTCTGCTGCTAACATTTCATGCCCTTATCATGACGATTTTATAACCGTTCTACCCCTCAAGGGTTATTAGTTTTGTTTTCTTTTTTAACCGGGTACAATGCAACAAAAAAGAATGAAACGAACCAGTCGAATTATTCTGGTTATAGAAATCCTGATCTATTTCGTGGTTGCGTTGGCTGTCGCCCTGCTCATCATTCTGTAGTACTATTGCCTAACCACAACTATTCGGCAATGATGTTTTTAGAACATTCCCTTGTTTACAGCGGAAAAGAGTAGCCTTTCTTTTACGCGTGAAATAGCCGTTTGCCCATTTTCTAATTCGGAATTTCTTTCTTTCAAATCAGTCAAAATTGGAGGGTATTCCAGCTTTGTTAACAAAGATTACCGTGTTTGGTAACATTTGAATACCCTCTATTAACGCTTTAGCCTCCAAATCTGAACATATCAATACCCTTTGCGGGCAGCCTGTCGGCCTATATTTATGCAAACGATTTCGTGTTTCAGAACACAGCAATCCATGACAACAGTAACATCATCTGGTAAGATAGTTTGGGTAAAGGATTTACCTGACGGGGCCGGCTTCGGCTGGTCCCGTTTGGGTGATCTGATGCCCGCGGGCATTTCATGTGGCGCAAGAGTGCATTCAAAATTATACTTCACTATAAATCCTAAACCAAACAAGTCTATATGAGAAAAATCTACCGGACACTACTTTGTGCTTCAGTGATTTTGCTGCTGGGAACGGTTTCTGTCTTCGCGCAAAAACGTTCTGTAACAGGAAAAATCACCGATGCCGCGAACCAGGGAATACCTGGTGTAAATGTCATGCTGAAAGGAACAACAGTGGGCACGTCAACCGATGCCGATGGAGTCTTTACCATTGAAGCAACTCCATCAGACGTGCTGGTGGTTTCCTTTATCGGATACAAACCACAGGAGGTGGCAGTTGGAAGTCAAACCAGAATCAATGTTCAGCTAACAGAGGATATTGCCACGCTGCAGGAAGTTGTAGTAGTGGGTTATGTTGCTGTGAAGCGTGAAGATTTAACCAGCGCTCAAACCTCTATCACCAGCAGCGACCTGAACAAAACTGTAAACACTACTATTGAGCAAGCCATTCAGGGAAGGTCTGCCGGTGTTTACGTAACACAGAACTCCGGGCAGCCAGGTGGTGGTATGTCCGTTGTGATTCGGGGCGTCAATTCTATTAATGGAACCAATGAGCCCTTGTATGTTGTAGATGGTGTTCAGATTCAGGGACAGTCTGTTTCATTCGGAGCGCAGAGTTCATCTAACCCGCTGGCAGGGTTGAACCCTGGCGATATTGAGGATGTACAAATTTTGCAAGGGCCATCCGCTACAGCACAATATGGTTCACGCGCTACTAACGGTGTAGTGATCATCACTACAAAAAGAGGTAAAGCAGGCGACACCAAAGTTTCCTATGGTTATCAATACAGTGCCCAGACACCACCGAAACCACTGGAAATCATGAATCTTCCGCAATATGCCCAGATGGTAAAGGAGTTTCATGCGATAGCCGGGGGCACCACTCCTGTAGAATTTTTAGATCCTTCTTTATTAGGTAACGGTACCGACTGGCAAGCTGAACTTTTCAAAACGGCTCCGATGAATAAACATCAACTGAGTCTGAGTGGTGGAGAGAAAACAACGTACTATTTATCCGGTGAGTATTTAAAGCAAGAAGGTGTGGCTATCGGTTCAGGTTTTGACCGTTACTCCATCCGACTGAATGTCGACAACAAGCCAAGAGAATGGGCAACGATTGGTGCTAATATCAATTTCAATCAAACGCAGGAAAATCTTACCACTACGCAGGAAAATGTAATTCAAAATGCATTGCAGCTAACACCCCAGATTCCCGTAAAGAATATTGACGGCAGTTGGGGTGGAGGAGATGAAACGAACGGTGCCAATCAATATGCTCCCGTTAATCCGGTTGCTCTGGCAAACCTTACCACCAATGAGTATACACGAAGACAGTTTATTGGTGGGTTAAATTTGGGTGTAACCCTGATGAAGGGCTTAACACTTTCCACCTCGTTAAATACGAATGTCGGATTTTTCAATTCTGATTACTTTATTCCAAAATATAAGTTTGGTTTTCAGCAAAACCCTATCGCACGATCAACAACCGGATCGGGAACCAATACCTGGTGGAGTTGGAACCAGCGACTCGATTATTCAAAACAGATCGGTTCGCATTCCTTCAGTGCTTTGTTATTGCATGAAGCGCAGGAATCATCCTGGAGTAACTTAAGCGGAACACGCACGGGCTATTTAACAAATGATGTTATTGATCTGAACGCAGGCGATCCGCTAACTGCCGAAAATGGTGGAGGTCGCGGTGATTGGGCAATGGAATCCTATCTGGCGTCCGTCAACTATAACTTTCGTGACCGGTATATTTTGATGGCTTCTATCCGCAGGGATGGATCGGTGAACTTCGGCCCCGAAAATAAATGGGGAACGTTTCCGGCACTTTCGTTGGCCTGGCGTATTTCACAGGAGTCATTCTTTAATATACCTGTAATCAACGAATTGAAACTACGATTAGAAACAGGGGTAACCGGAAATCAGGGAGGCAGTGGTGCCATTTATTCACCCCTGCAATCTGGAGCTACTCCGTGGGGAACAGGTTTCCTTCCATCGAAATACAGCAACCCTAACCTGGGCTGGGAAGAGACACTGACCAAAAACATTGGTATTAACATTGGACTTTTGGAAAGCAGAATTCAACTGGAGTTTGACTACTACATCAAAGATACCGACAACTTATTGTTGGATAATCCCTTGCCGTGGTACATGGGTACAAACGGTACAGGTTCCATCGGATCACCTACGGTTAATATTGGATCGTTGCAGAATAAAGGCTGGGGTTTAACCCTGAATGCCGCAGTAATTAATCATGGTTACGATGGATTACGGTGGAATGTGAATTTTAATATTTCAGGTTTTGAAACCAAAGTAAAAGCATTCTATTCGGATGCAGCGTTGATAAACCGTACCTCGTGGTGGCTGGCTGACTGGACGCAACAATCTGTTGTGGGCCGGGCACCGTGGCAATTCCTCGGTTATATTGAAGATGGACTTTTTCAATCCATTGAAGAAATTGAAAACAGTGCACTTCCGGTGGATAACAGTGGAAACAAATTACCCATCAATGAGGAAAATGGAGTTTGGGTAGGGGATGTCAAGTTCCGCGATATCAGTGGGCCGGAGGGCGTACCCGATGGAATTATTGATGTAAATGATCAGACTTTCATTGGCAATCCCTGGCCAAAAATGTTTGCCGGATTTACCAACACCTTCTCGTATAAAGGATTTGACCTGAGCATTCTTATTACCGGTACCTATGGTAATGATATCTACAACTATGTAGCTAAGGTAAATACCAATCCCAATAATATTAACCTTAGTCGTAACCTGATGGTGGATGTGTTGAACTACGCCCGGGTGACAACCGATGAGCAGGGCAACCCTATGCTGGAAAACCCCGAAACAAATGTAGCGCGCATTTCATACGGACCAAATGATAATTACGAGCGGCATACAAGTCGTTGGGTTGAAGACGGCTCCTACATCCGACTCAAGAATGTGAGCTTGTCGTATAATGTTCCATCCTCACTGCTTTCTAAACAAAAGATTCTTAAGTCACTGCGGGTAACGCTGACGGGTCAGAACTTGGCCACAATTACGAAGTACAAAGGATTCGATCCGGAAGTTGGCGCTTATGTTGGCAGAGACGTAAGTGCATCGAACCAGGCGATCGGACTGGACTATGGACGGTATCCGTTAACTCCGGTGTATTCGATTGGAATAAATGCTGATTTCTAAAATTACAGACGATGAAAAACACAAAATTCTTTCAATACGGAATAGGTCTTTTAACGACTATGGTTGTGCTCGCAGCATGCTCAGAAGATTTTCTGGAAAGGCCACCAAAGGATGCCATCGTTGATGGAAATTTTTACCAGAGTGATGATCAGGTAATGGCCGGTACCGCCTTGCTATACAGTCAGGTGTGGTTTGACTACAACGACAAGGCATCGTATAACCTGGGCGACTTCCGTGGAGGCTCGGCCTTCTCAGCGTGGAATGATCAGGACAACGTACGGTTTAACACAACGGCAAATACACCGGAGAATGGTGCATCATGGCGTGCGTTCTTTAATGTGGTAGGGCAGTCTAATACGGCAATCCAAAACATAAACCGCTATGCTGGGGAAGGAGTTTCTCCCAACATCAAGCGTCACGCTATTGCAGAAGCGCGCTTTATGCGGGCGCTGGCCTATCGGTTCTTAGTTATGAATTGGGGTCCGGTTCCCATCATCACCAATAACCAGACATTGCTTTCAGATACAACCATTTCGAGAAACACAGTTGAAAGTGTATGGAAGTTTATTACCAATGAAATGCGTGGCGCAGCGGCCGATTTAACAGAGACTCCGCTGCAACCCGGTCGGTTAACAAAAGTTGCTGCCGAGGCCATGCTCGCCCGATTTTATTTAAACAGAGCGGGTGTTGGTCAGACAGGTTCACGCAATCAGGTATTTCTGGATAGTGCGAAGTATTTCGCCAAACGCGTCATCGACAGCAAGCGCTATAAGCTCCTGCCGAAATATGAAAGTCTCTTTCTGTTCCCTTATGATAATAATGAAGAGTCAATCTTTGAATTGCAGTGGGTTTTTTCAGGTACCACTACATGGGGCACACAAAACAGTACTCCTGCTTATCTCGCCTATAGTCCGGATATCGCCAATGGCGATGGATGGGGCGGTGATAAGGGTGCCACACTTTGGGTACTCAATCAATACGAAGGACTTATGGAAAATGGGCGCACACTCGATCAGCGACTGAAGGCAACCTTCATGCTTCCCGGTGCACAGTATCCGGAGATAACCCAGAACATCACGCTTAACGGAAAGCCGGCAACACAACGATTGATTTTTCCTTTCACCGGAACAGATCAAAATTTTGCCAGCATCAAAAAGTATGTAACCGGACAAGCAGTGGATAACAATGGTGAAGCAGCATCCCAGCGCTACGGTCATGATACATATATGATGCGCCTGGCAGAAGTGTATTTGATTTATGCGGAAGCAGCACTCGGCAATGCAGGGTCAACATTAGATGCAACAGCGCTGGAGTATTTCAATGCCGTACACATGCGCTCCGGTCTTCCAAAATTTGAAGATCCACTCACCTTCGATGATATTTTCAGAGAGCGCGTGGTTGAATTTGCAATGGAAGGAATGTGCTGGTACGATCTGGTGAGTTTACACTATTACAATGCGAATAAGGCTTATGGGATTTTGAACAGCCAGGACAGAGGTGGGTACTTTGTTGCACCCAATCAGTTCCCAGATCCGACATCATGGACGATCACGCCAACATCGTGGTGGGGTAACCGTACGATAAATGCATATGCCGGTAATTTTCTGTTACCCATACCGGCTGCCGAGTTAAGTCAGGCACCTAACCTGAGAAAAGAACCTGTAGACTATTATGCTAACTAGTAACGCATCCAACACCATGAAAATAAAATTCAAATCAATCCTGTTTATCGCTATCGGTTTAGCGATGGCCTGGACGTACACTGCGTGTACAGAAGAAGATAGTTTGGAACCGCGAATCCGATATGTTCGCGTAACTGATCCCAATGCTTCTGATTCGTTGCTGGCTGCGGCCTATCAAGGCAGCACCGTAGCCATCATGGGTGAAAATCTTGGAGATGTCCGCGAAATTTGGTTTAACGATAAAAAAGCATCGTTGTCACCAACCTACATCACCAACAAAACAATTATCACCAATGTGCCCAATGAAATTCCGAATGAAATTTCGAATATTATGAAATTGGTCTTTGGTAATGGAAAGGTGCTGGAGTATCCGTTTGAAGTAGCCATCAGCGAGCCCATCGTAGCGTCTATGGCATCGGAGTATGTATTGACGGGAAGCATAGCCACTATACGCGGATCGTATTTTTATGAACCCTTAACAGTAACCTTTACCGGTGGCGTTGTAGGAACGGTCGAATCAGTTACGGAAACGTTGATAAAGGTAACGGTACCTTCCGGTGCATTACCTGGTCCTATTACAGTAACTACAAATTTTGGTGTGGCTGTTTCTGACTTCTGGTTCCGTGACAATCGAAATATTTTCGTAAGCAGCGATCCATTTACCGGCTGGTGGAATGCTTCGTATGTGGTATCCTCTCCCGGGCCTGGTGATCCCCCTGCCATCAATGGAAATTATATTCGCCTGCAAAAATTAGTTAGCGCTTGGGCCTGGACAGAAGTGGCCGGTGGACCTGCCTCTGCTATGGGTGATATCGCAAAGAATATTCCTGATGAGGCCATCCTGCGTCCGGCAGATTACAACTTTAAATTTGAAGTCAATACGGTGAAGCCTTACAATAACAATGTCATCAAGTTTAACATGGGCATATTATCTGAAAATAACGATGAATACCGTTGGCTGCCTCCCTACGATACGAAAGGAGAATGGCAAACTGTAGTGATTCCGTTTGAAGAAATAGCCGGCAAGCAACCGCTGGCATCTGCTCCGAATCCTGATGGGTATTGGACGCGCATTTTGCTGCACGGCCCCGGTGATCTGGATGCGGATATTTCCTTTGATAATTTAAGGATTGTTCCGAAGAGGCTTAAATAGGAACCCATTAACGAATACAAGATGAAAACAATATATAGAATATACCAAGTAAGCGTGTTGCTTTCAAGTCTCGTACTGGCTATGGGTTTCCTGGCATCGTGCGATGAAGATGATGATGCTAAATCCGGTCAGGTAGAATTGTTGAGTTTTGGTCCATCAGGCGTAAAGCATGGTGACCAAATCACTTTTATCGGCAATAACTTGAATAAAGTTACTGCTATTGATTTGCCAGGAGTTTCAGTTTCCAGCAGTCAATTTGTGAAACAAACTTCAGAGGAAATCTGGCTTGTGGTTCCGATTGAAGCAGAAGAGGGTCATGTTACTTTAAAAACACCAGAAGGTGATATCGTTTCGAAAACGGTGTTAAGTTTCGAAGTACCCGTTACCATTCTTACAATTCCTGCGGAAGCCAAACCCGGAACAAACATTACGATAACCGGTACATTTTTAAACTGGGTTACGGAAGTTTGGTTTACAGATGGAGTTGTCGTCACCGAGTTTGTAAGTCAAACAATAGATGAGCTGGTTGTGATGGTTCCCTTTGAAGCCAAGACCGGGCCCCTTATATTGAATACCGGTGGCACAGAGCCGTTGTCTATTGAAACAGAAGAAGATCTTATTGTAACCCTTCCAACTGTAACAACATTGAATCCTAATCCGGTGGCACGTGGCGCAGCATTATCCATTATGGGTACAAACCTGGATTTAGTAGCTGGCATTTTATTCAAAGGTATTACCGAGCCCGTGACGGACTTCATACTGGTTTCCACTACAGAGCTTTCGGTTGTTGTGCCGGAATCCGCAAACAAGGGCATTATTACACTGGTAACATACTCCAATGTTCTGGTTGCATCACCTGATGCATTGAATATCGTTGGTGATCTTCCTGCATTGGCTCCGCTGGGTTATGCATTTTACATTGATGCAATTGAAAATGGTTGGGGCAACTGGGGCTGGGGTGGACCAGTTGATTTTGCCAACACAGAGAACGTGCGCGATGGTCAGAAAGCAATTAAGAAGACGTATGATGGTTCATGGGATGCGCTGCGATTTGGCGGAGGTAGTGTATCGACTGCATCGTATACCGAAATCACCTTCTCAATATATGGTACGCCTGGCACAGGAGGATTGAACCTCAGCGTGATTCCCAATGAGCAATGGGGATCTCCATATGTCATTACAATTGTAGAAGGTGAATGGACGGAGTATAAATTGACGAAAGCTAATTTAGGAAACCCGGCTACGCTTACTGATTTTCTGTTTCAGGCTCAGGGATGGTCTGGTGTCATATATGTTGATCATGTGGGACTTCGGTAACGTCAGCTATCGCATAGCATAATGTATTTGACAGAGAGCCCGGTATTTACTATCGGGTTCTCTAGTGTTAAGGCAAACTGGATTTCACCTTGTGAGTCAGATTAGTCAAAGCAACGAATAGCAATCAAATGAGAGAATTACCAAAGTCGATCTGATGAAGAAATTTTATCTTGTATGGAGTCTTCTTTTAATTAGTACACTCGTTTCGGGTCAAATACTCGCTGATTTTGAATCACCTTCTTCTACGCCAACCCTTACACCGGCTGGTGCAGCTGTGGTTAATAATCCGGATAAAACTGGAAACCCCAGCGATAAGGTGGCTTACTATATAAAAGCTGCCGGAAACTGGCAGGCCATCTATTTAAATTTTGGTTCACTGATTAACATTGGCAAACAGGACCGGCTTACGTTTAAGTTGCGCAGTAGCACACAGGGTCGTGTTTTTGTTAAAGTTGTTGCCAGCGGCACTACCATTTTAGAGAACTGGGCACCGGAGTACAACTTCAGACCGGAGCCCGGAAAGTGGACAGAATGCTCGCTGGATATTTCTGCTCTTGTGGATCAGCAATTTGATCGCATTGAAGTAAACGCATCAGTAGATAACGAAGCACTGGCCAATGTATACCTCGATGATTTCAAACTTGTAAACTCCCGATCACCAAATGGTGAGCCAATTGTTGATGTCGTGGTAACACCTGCTGAAGTTACCCTGGGGGAGTCCATGCAATTTGATGCATCCGGATCGGTTGATCTGGATGGCAGTATTGTCTCTTACACGTGGAACTTTGGTGATGGCGCCACGGCCTCAGGCGATGTTGTTGAGCATACCTATGCTATGGATGGAATTTTTAATATCGCACTGGTGGTGGAGGATAATAGCGGACTGAAGTCATATTGGAATTCATCCGTTAACATTTTGCCGGCAACGGGGAAATTGGGGACAATTCAATTTACCCCGAATGCCCATGTACATGAAAAGGTTGAAGGTATATTTTTAGTGAAAGGAACATTCAATAATGTTTACGATCCCGATGAAATTAAGGTAGATGCCATCATCACCCGACCCGACCTGACAACGATCACCGTGCCTTGTTTTTATTATCAGAAGGCTACCTACAAAGCTGCGGTTGATCAGTGGGCAAGAGAACCTGGCGCTGGTTACTGGATGTTGCGCTTTAGTTCTCCGCAAGCAGGGCAACATCAGGTAAAATTACAACTTACGGATGCAGGAGGAACGGTAAGCTCAGGAATAACTTCGGTAGCAATACAACCCGGGCAAAAGAAAGGTTATATAAAAATCGATGCAGCCAGCAAACAGCATTTCCGCCATACAACCGGTGAGCCGTTTTATCCGATGGGAATTAATGCAGCGTGGGATAACACAACCAACTACACGAAGATTATCAATAACCTGGGTGCTGGTGGTGCTAACGTGGTGCGGTATTGGCAAGTTCCGTTTGATCGCCAGGGATTAGAGTGGAAGAATGGAAGTGGATTTTATAAAGGACTTGGTGTGTATAGTCAGGAGGCTGCAGCTGAGCAGGATTCTATCTTTAGATTATGTGAAGTAAATGATCTGTATGTGCAGATCACAATCTTTCAACACGGCATGTTCTCTGAAACCGTCAACTCCAACTGGTCCGATAATCCATACAACAGTGCCAACGGTGGCCCGCTCACCAAAGCAGAGCAATATTTTTACAATGCAGCGGCCAAAGCACGCACCAAAAAACTGTTGCGTTACATTGTAGCCCGATGGGGTTATTCGCAAAATCTTTTTGCGTGGGAATTATTCAATGAAGTAAACTTTACAGGCGATCATCCCAATCAAACGGCACAATGGCTCCCGGCAGTAATGTCCTGGCATGATGAAATGGGGCAATACATTAAAGCGCTGGATGCATTTGATCATCCGGTTACAACCTCATCAGACGAAAGTCATCTGGCACAGATGGATAAGCTTACCGGATTGGATAATGTTCAATATCATCTATACAATACAAATCTGCTAAGTGTTCAAACCGAAAAAGACAGATCACTTCGCAATGCTATGACACGCACAGGCGTAATCAATGGTGAATACGGATTAGATGTTACCACTGCTGATGTTCCTTTTGATGTGCAGCGTGTTTCAATCTGGACAGGCGTGATGACGCAAGTGCCTCACCTGATGTGGCTGTGGAATAATTATACGACTGCATCATGGGCTAATTTGTTTAAATACCCGGCACAATACCTGGCTGATGAAGATTTTATTGCAAAAGGGTCCCCTTCAGATTGGATATTTGACGTCCGGTACAACACAGGAAAACTTTCTTCTGTTGGATTTCGCAGTGGTAATGATTTCTATGCCATCGTTTATGACGGATCAAACCGTAACAACCTCAGCAATGTAAGTTGCGATTTTGCGGCTCTTCCATCCGGGAATTATTCCATTACGTTGTTTAATACATTGAATGGGACAACGACAACTGAAGAAAGGGAAGTATCTTCAACGAGTGGAAAGACGTATACGCTGCCGGTTTTTTCAAAAGCTGTTGCGCTTAAAGTCAAGCTAAATTTTCCGATCATTGTTGGTGTGGATGAGTTGGATGAAGGGTCTGCTATCAAACTCTATCCTAATCCCGCCAAAGGAGATTTGTTCATTGAATTTCCAACAACCGGTTTTACAAAAGCAGAATGGTTAGATGTTACCGGACGAATAGTGATGGAGCAGTCTGTTGACCCGACCCAGTTGTCTGTGGAAATGAAAATTGATTTGCCTGCCGGGTTATATGTGATCCGGCTGCTTCATGAAACCAATGTTCATACACGGAAAGTACTTGTAAAGTAATGCTGGCGGAATTTTATTAAATACTAAATGGAATGTGTACTATGAAACAAGTTGTAAGTCGAAACCTGATACTGGTGGTATTGTTAGCCGGCTCCTTTACTTCACTGGCGCAAACCATATCCAAATACATTGTTGTTGATCAGTTTGGGTATCGGCCGGTATCCCGAAAAATTGCCGTTATCCGTGATCCTAAAACAGGATTTGATGCGGCCGAATCATTTACTCCAGGCTCTACCTATCAACTCATCGATAAGGCCACGAGTACATCGGTTTTAAGTGGAAGTGCTACTTCCTGGAAAGCCGGTGTTACAGACGCATCATCGGGCGATAAAATATGGTGGTTTGATTTTTCATCCGTAACCAATCCGGGAACATACTATGTGCTGGATGTCGATAACAATGTAAAGTCATATGATTTTATCATCGATAAGGATGTTTATAAAGAAGTTCTGAAACATGCAGTGCGAACTTTTTTCTACCAGCGGGCAGGTTTTGAAAAGAACGCTGCATTTGCAGGATCAGCCTGGGCCGATGGTGCCAGTCACGTAAAAAATTTACAGGACTTAAATGCACGGCAATACAACAAGACAGGCGATGTATCATCCGAACTTGATGTAAGCGGAGGCTGGTACGATGCCGGTGATTATAATAAATACACCACCTGGACTGCCAACTATGTGGCTGATTTTATGCGCGCCTACATCGAGCGGCCGGGCGTATGGGGTGACGATTACAATATTCCGGAGTCAGGAAATAAAATTCCTGATATTTTGGATGAAGCAAAATGGGGCATTGATCATTTACTGCGGATGCAGCGACCCAACGGGAGTATGTTGAGTATTGTTGGGTTAGCACACGGCAGTCCGCCATCGAGTGCTACCGGACCAAGTTATTACGGAACTCCCAGTACTTCGGCTACGCTACATAGTGCTGCTGCATTTGCGCTCGCTTCCAAAGTTTATGGCGGTATCGGCATGAAGCAATATGCAGAGACATTGAAGACGGCAGCCATCAAGGCATGGAACTGGGCCATTGCCAATCCGGCTGTTATTTTTAAGAACAATGACAGCGCATCGGGCACGAGTGGCCTTGGTGCCGGGCAACAAGAAACGGATGATTATGGCAGGTTGATGGCCAAGCTTAAAGCAGCTTGTTTCTTATTTGAAATCACCGGTGATGCAGCCTATCGCAGTTTCGTTGACAACAATTACACGCAAGTTCACCTTATCGCCTGGACATTTGCTTATCCGTTTGAAACAGCGAATCAGGAAACGTTATTATACTATGCGAACCTGCCCGGTGCAACACCAACGGTGTCAAATGCTATTCGTACTGTATATAAAAATGCCATGAATGGTGATGAGAATTTTGCTGCATTTTATAATGACAAAGATCCCTATGGTGCGCATATTAAAGATTATACATGGGGGAGTAATGCAACGAAAGGAAGTCAGGCGTTGATGTTTCTGGATATGATTACGTATGGTATTGATGCAACCAAAAATAGTGATGCAACGATGGCAGCGGAAGGTTTCGTTCACTACTTGCACGGCACGAATCCATTCAGTATGGTGTACTTATCGAATATGTATGCGTACGGAGCGAAGAATAGTGTAAATGAATTTTATCACTCCTGGTTCACCAATGGCAGTGCCAAGTGGGATCGGGTGGGAACATCAACCTTTGGTCCTGCTCCCGGATTTGTAACAGGCGGACCGAATCCAAGTTATGATCGTGATGGTTGCTGTGCCACCAACACCTGTGGAGGAAGTAATGCGCTATGCAATTCAGAATCGCTGACCCCGCCCAAGGGACAACCAGCTCAAAAGTCATATAAAGATTTCAATACCTCATGGCCGTTAAATTCATGGTCGGTAACGGAGAACAGTAATGGTTATCAACTTAACTACATCCGTATGCTCTCCTATTTTGTGGAGGCAAATTACGATTGCAGTGGAACTGAAAATGGAACGGCCACATTGGATGTGTGTAGTATATGTTCAGGCGGTTCTACCGGAATATCGCCAATTACTGATGCAAGTGCGTGCAGCACCATAACCAGCAACGAATTACTCCAATCTGTTTCTGTCGAAATTTATCCAAATCCAACACACCAGTTCATTACCATTGTCAATCAACAGAAAGGAAAATACAAGGTGGTTGTAACGGATGCCATGGGTAAAATTCTGATCACCGAAAAATTCACAGGAACAGCTTCACTTTCACTTGCTGATTATCCTGCGGGTATGTACCTGGTCATCATTGAACAAGATGGCTACCTGAAGCTCAGAAAAATCATGAAGCTTTAATCGCTTATATCAAAAGAATTTATTCAGGATGTGTTTCTGTTCGGGTTAACGTGATGATAAATTTATTTATCTTCATTATTACCAAACCCTGAACCATGAAAAGTATTCTGAAAATTGTGGGCATACTGCTCGTGTTGGTAGCGGTTGCCATCGGTGGACTATTAACCTACATCAGAATTGCGCTGCCTGATGTTGGTGGAGCACCCGATCTTAACATTGAAGCAACACCCGAGCGTATTGAACGCGGTCGCTACCTCGCCCATTCGGTTACGGTTTGCCTGGATTGCCACTCTACCCGCGACTGGAGTAAATTCTCCGGGCCGATAACACCCGGAACATTGGGAAAGGGCGGAGATCGTTTTGATGAGCGTGTTGGATTTCCTGGAATTTACTTTGCCAAGAACATTACGCCATCGGGTATCGGACGGTATACGGATGGTGAACTTTATCGTGTTATTACCACCGGTGTTAATAAAGATGGGCGGTCCATTTTTCCGGTGATGCCTTACTTGTATTATGGAAAGATGGATGATGAAGATGTTTATTCCATCATTGCTTTTATCCGCACGCTCGATCCTGTGCCGAATGAAGTTCCGGAATCTACTTCCAATTTTCCAATGAATTTTATTATTAATACCATTCCCAAAAAGGGCAGTCCAACCAAACGTCCTGATCCATCCGACCTCCTTGCCAATGGTGCCTATCTGGTAAATGCCTCCGGGTGTATCGAATGCCATACCCAGGTTGATAAGGGACAAATCATCGAATCACTTGCCTTTTCAGGCGGAAGAGAATTTGCTTTCCCGGATGGTTCTGTTGTTCGCTCTTCCAATATTACACCTGATGCGGAAACGGGTATCGGTAAGCTATCAAAGGAAGAATTTATTCAGCGGTTTAAACAGTATGCCGACTCGACTTACCGGGTGCCTGATGTAAAGCCTGGTGAATATAACTCTGTAATGCCCTGGACTATGTATGCGCACATGACCGAAGAGGATTTGAGTGCCATCTATGCCTATCTCCATACAAGGAAGCCTGTCAATAATCTTGTAGTGAAATTTTCATCAGCACAAAATAATTAAATAAGCTCTTCGGGACAGTATGTACACTGCCAGGATTTTTTTGCGCGAAGGTGGTTATATGCTGTGTGTGTGATGTGTCTTTTTCTTTTTTCTCATCGTCAAGTTGTAGGATTTAAAATTTTAGTAGTTTTAATAACGCCTAAACATTCTTAAACCTATGTCAGACAACCAGCGCTACCTTGCCCTTGATGTGTTCAGAGGGATGACCATTTGCTTTATGATTATTGTGAACTCACCCGGCAGTTGGGATATTGCCTACGGCCCATTGTTACATGCCGACTGGCATGGGTTCACACCAACCGATCTGGTGTTTCCTTCTTTTCTTTTTGCAGTAGGTAATGCCATGGCCTTTGTCATGTATAAATATGAAGCGCAAGGCAGCAGTGTATTCTGGCGCAAAACACTAAAGCGAACTTTTATTATTTTTTTACTGGGCTATCTGATGTACTGGTTTCCGTTTTTTCAGGAAGGTGCGGGTGGTGGACTGGAAGTAAAACCCATAGGTGAAACCAGAATACTGGGTGTGCTGCAACGCATCGCATTGTGTTATTTTTTCGCTTCCATTATTCTTCATTATGGATCGAAGAAATTTGCTATCGCATTCAGTGCACTTGCTTTGTTAGGGTATTGGATTGTTTCGTATGCATTTGGTGATCCCAATGATCCTTACAGCCTGGTTGGTAATGCTGCATTGAAGTTTGATCTCGCTTTATTTGGTGAGAAACATTTGTACAATGGGGAGGGCATTGCCTTTGATCCGGAGGGTTTGCTGAGTACACTTCCGGCTATTGTCAATGTTATTTTTGGATACCTGGCTGGTGATTTTATTCGCAAACATGGAAATAGTTATGAAACGATTGCCAAGCTGATGTTGGTCGGAGCTTTACTTATTTTCGCAGCACTGACATGGGATATGGTGTTCCCGATCAATAAAAAATTATGGACCAGTTCCTTTGTTTTGTTAACCGTTGGTCTTGACCTGTTGATTTTGCCGGCCCTGATTTATGTTATTGAAATAGTAAAACGGAAAAAATTCACGCACTTCTTTGTGGTGTTCGGACGAAACCCGCTTTTCATTTATTTGTTATCGGAAGTGTTGCTGATAACGCTTTATTTAATTCCGGTGGGCGACAGAAGTCTGGCGAACTGGTTCTATGCAACACTCTTTGGAAGCTTTGCCAGTCCGATTAATGCTTCATTCTTATTTGCCTTTTTCTTTATGCTGACCTGCTGGGCAGTAGGGTATGTGCTGGATAAGAAGAAGATTTACATTAAAGTGTAATGCTAAAAGAGAAAGGGTTGAAGGAGATTCAGCCCATCTCTTTCTATTTTTCTAGCAATTGGTAGCGCTGATTTTTTTTGGTATCATATTCAAGTATTCCCAATTCTGTTTTTTTGATTTTAACCACTGCTCCATTTGTTGTGACTTTCATGGGTGAATCGATGCGCAACCGGAAGGGTTTGCCTTGCCTGGAAAGTACACTGATACGTTTAACTTTTCCTTCAGCCCACGTAAACTCTAGTTCGAAGCCATCGCGGGTACAAACACCCTTAAATGTTCCGTCTTTCCACTCATCCGGTAAAGCTGGTAACAGTTGAATGTATCCTTCATGCGATTGTATCAATAACTCCGAGATACCGGCTGTCATTCCTAGTGTTCCATCTACCTGCAAGGGAGTAAAGCATTTTGCGAAAAGCTGCGGGTAGGCTTGTTCCTTGAGGTAGCCTTTAAATATTTTATTGGCCCTGTTGCCATCACCAAGTCGGCCCCACAAGGCAACTTTCCAGGCACGAGACCAACCCGCACCACCATCACCTCGTTGCTCAAGAACCGCCTTGCAGCCAGTCATAAATTCGGGAGTTTTTCGCGGTGATAAAACATTACCAGGATACAGCCCATACAAATGTGAAAAGTGACGGTGGTTTTCTTCTAACTGTCCCCAATCATCAGCCCACTCCTGTAGCGATCCGTCTTTACCGATCTGGGGCGGTACTAATTTTCTTCTCGCATCGGTTACGCGTTTGCCAAATTCCAAATCTGTGGTGAGTAATTCAGTGGCGTGAGCATAATTTGAAAAGAGATCCATAAGAATTTGCATGTCAATGGATGAGCCTGCGCAGATGGTAGTACCGGGTATCATACTTCCGGTAACTTCATCAAAGTAGCGATGGTTGCCCGGACTTTTCGGGAAATTTTCCGGTGAGGTAGAAGGGTTGGTGACCAGCCATTTTCCATTGGGGTGTGGAATTAAAAAGTCCATGAAGAACTCCACCGACCCTTTCATGATCGGGTATAACTCTTGGAGAAATTTTTCGTCCTGCGTAAAGCGATAATGTTCCCACAGTTCGTTCACCAGCCATGCACCACCTACTGTAAACGTTCCCCAGGTAGGTCCGTCCATCGGAGCGGCCACGCGCCATAAATCTGTATTCTGATGGAACACCCAACCTTTCGCGCCATAGTGTTCACGGGCAACCTTTGTTCCCTGATCGGTCAGCTCCTTAACCATACGAAACAATGGTTCAGCACATTCGGCAAGGTTGGCTGATTCGGCTGCCCAGTAATTCATTTCTGTGTTGATGTTGGTGGTGTATTTTGAATCCCATGCCGGGTTCATGTCATTGTTCCATATGCCTTGCAGATTAGCAGGTTCTGTTCCCGGCCTGGAAGAACTGATGAGCACATACCGTCCAAACTGATAACACAACGCAGCCAGTTGGGCGTCAGGCGAAGTTTGAATGCTGATCATCCGCTCATCAGTCGGTAGAAATGAATGTTCATTTCCCTGTAGCGATAAAGAAGTTCTGGCAAAAAGATGTTGGAAATTTTTTACATGATCAGCTTTGATTGCAGCATAAGTTTTATGTGAAATGTTTTTAAAATATTGCTCTGTACGAAGGTGTTCGTTGGCACTGACATCATTATATTTCACAAAGTTGGTTGCTGCGGCTATGTAAATGGTTACGGCATTCGCTTGTGAAACCTGAAGCATGTATCCGTCAACAGAAACAGTGCCTCCTTCCGGAATTACTTTTATCCGTGCATCATAGCGTAATTTTCCTTCTACCCCCAGGTAGTCTGCCGATTTTCCACTGAGCATCAATCCATCAGCATTCCATCCATTCATTTCAAAATAGTCGGTGCCATAATTGGAGTGAGCCTGGTTGCGAACACCACGAAGGTTTGCTGAAAAGGAAACGCTCCCGGGCACATCGGCCTCGATGCGCATAACAATAACCTGATCGGGATGTGAAGAAAAAATTTCCTGATGATAGCGTGTGCCATCCACCGAAAAATCTACAGCACTTATCCCGGTTTCCAGGTCAAGCCATCGTTTATACTGTGTATATTCTTTTTTGAAATCGAATTGGAGATGCAGGTTGGCGAGTGATTGATATTTTTGTTGCTCTACCGGGTATCCCATAAGGTGCCTGCCAAACAGGTTATGGGCCTGAAGCATTTTCTCTTCAAAGACAAGCTGCTGAATTTCTTTTAGTTTTTCATGGCCACCTTTTTTTATGGTGGAGTATGGCCCGCCCGACCAGTATGTTTCTTCATTGAGTTGTATAATGGATTCATGAACACCTCCATAGATCATAGCCCCAAGGCGGCCATTACCAACAGGAAGAGCTTCTTCCCATTTTGTTGCAGGCTTTGAGAGCCAGATAACCGTTGCCGGATTAAATGATTTTTTATCGATGGCCTCAGCCGTTACACCGTGCTGTGCTGCGAGAGGAGTGGAGACATTTGCGGAAAGCAATAAGCAAAGGACAATTACTAAGGTTGTTTTCATGGTAGATTTATCCATAAGAATGTGTGCGCAGGTGAGCACGAAAAATTGAAATTACAATCTTAGAACAGCGTCAAAGCCACTTGATTGTTAGATCGATTAGTTTTTGTTTCTTTTCAGTATACGGTGGCGACATATTGTCTAAACCGCTAAGCGATGACCATTGCTTCGTGACGGCCCTTGCGTTGGAAAAAGCTTCAAAGCCAAAGAAACCATGACCTTTGCCAATGCCGCTATTGTTGGTGCCGCCAAAGGGAAGGTTGCTGTTAAAGAAGTGAATTCCGCTATGATTTACTACTGTGCCTCCTGCCCGTGTATGCTGAATAATCCGATCGACATTTTTTTTACTGTTACTGTAGATGTATAGGGCAAGTGGTTTTTCTTTTGCATTGATTTTGGTGATTACCTCTTGTAAATCGGTATACACAATGAAGGGTAAGATGGGGCCAAAAATTTCTTTTTCCCACAAATCCGAATCTTCCGGAATATTCGTCATGATGGTAGGTCCGAAATAATTCTGAGAAGAATCGTTCTTGCCACCATAGGCCACGGTAGCGCCTTTCGAAAGCGCATCTTCAAAATATCCTTGTATTCTTTTGAAGTGCCTGTTGTTAACGATACGATTGTAGGAAGCGGATTGAGAAGCATCCTCTCCATAATAGTTTTCGATCGTGAGCTTTAAATTTTCCATGAATTCATCGGCCACCGATTGATGGACAAAAGCATAATCCGGAGCGATGCAAACCTGCCCGTTGTTAAGCCATTTACCAAAGGCCAGACGATGCGCAGCAACTTTTATATTGGCAGTTTCATCGACAATGGTAGGTGATTTACCGCCAAGTTCCAGTGTTACGGATGCCAGGTGTTCGGCAGCAGCTCGCATCACCACTTTTCCAATCTCCGGTGCACCGGTAAAAAAGATATGATTGACGGGTAGCTTGAGTAAGGCAGTTGAAACGTCCACGTCACCCTCCACCAGGGCAACCTCCGATTCATCAAATAATTCCATGATTATCTTTTTCATGATCGCGGAAGCATGGGGTGTGTACTCCGAGGGCTTCAGCATGATACAATTGCCTGCTGCGATGGCCGAAATCATCGGACCAAAAGTTAAGTTAATCGGAAAGTTCCAGGGAGAAATAATCAGAACAACTCCTTTGGGCTCATAATGAATGTACGAACTGGAGCCAAGTTGGGAGAATGGTGTAGAGACTTTTTTCGGACGCATCCATTTCGCAAGATGTGATCGTGTATGTTTAATATCAGATGTTACCTTGTAGATTTCCGCGATATCCACTTCGCTCGGATGTTTTCGAAAGTCTTTATAGAGTGCCTCCTGAATGTCTTTGCGATACTTTAACATCGCATCGAATAACCGATCCAGTTTTTTTATGCGGTCACGGGCCGTTGAATCGGCTACCTTTTGTTGATTATTGAGTTGAAGGTTAAAAACCCGGCTCACTTCATCTTTTACGGGCAACTCAAACGCGGGAGCACTGGTGATATTCATTTTAGTAGATTTTAAAATGATGAAGAATCTGAATGTCGACTTTATTCAAATATACCAAAAGGATAGTTGATTGAGGTGATCAGGCTGGACTCTTTCAGATGCGTATCAGGCAACAGAGCACAGGCTTTTATTTCTGATACAATTCGGTCTGCTTATTTAATAAAAATTGGTGAATAGCCTCCACGTCATCTTCATGTAGTGAGTTGCTGAAATTGGCCATTCCGTTTTGAGCTAATATTCCTTTTAGAACAATGTCGTTAAAGACCAGGTGTTTTGTTTCTGTTAATTTAGATAAATCTGGATGTTGTGATAAATGCTGGTCACCAAACCGGCCGTGGCAGGTCTCACAATATGCTTCGTAGATGGCGGCACCTTTAGCGATGAGTTCTTTCTTAATTTTAATGTTGGGTGGTGCCGGTGTCGGAATGGGTTTACGTCTGGGCGAAACCGGAGTTTCTCCTCCGCCCAGTTTAAAGGCGATGATGCGTTGCTTGTTTTCATATTCAAAAAATGCAGCATCGGGTAAGTAGGCTGCAGTTTCAGCTCCCCCATAAGCAGCCATAACGGCAACGTACTGTTCGCCATCAATGCTGTATGTTGTGGCAGCGGCCATGATCCCTGTTCCCGTAAAAATTGATTTCAGTTTTTTTCCGGTTTTAGCATCGTGCACATTGAAGTAACCTGTTCGTGTGCCCTGAAAAACCAACTCAGGTGTCGACATCGTTCCCCCATCGGGTGCACCCTCACTAACCTTCCATGCTGCCTGTTGCGTTACGGGGTTCCAGGCCAGCAAACTTTCTGACCGCAGTGTGTCTTCAGCACTTTTAATTTGCTCCGGAACATTCTTCATGAATTTATACATGTTACTGTAATCAATGGCCGTGTTGTCAACATCGTCTCTGTACGTATAGGTATCAAAGGCTTTGAAGACTTGCGGAACTGCGCGCTCTGGAATGTATACCAATCCGGTGTTTGGATTGTACGACATGGGCTGCCAAACATGCCCTCCGCCCAAATATGGAACTACCAGCTTTGGTTTGTCTTTGTACCATTGCCCTTGCTCTGTAAGTACAGGTCTTCCGGTTTTCAAATCAACATGACTGGCCCAATTCACTTTGGTATATTTTTCAGCTGACAGTAATTCGCCTGTTGCTCTGTCCAGCACATAAAAGAATCCGTTCTTGGGTGCCATCATTAAAACCTTTCTGGTTTTGCCAGCGATATCCATATCGGCTAACACAATATTTTGTGTGGCAGTATAATCCCAGATTTCAGCTGGCGTAGTCTGGTAGTACCAAACCATTTTACCGTTGTCTGGATTGATCGCGATTATGCTGGAGAGGAATAAGTTATCTCCTCCGGACGGACTTCTATACCAAATCGGGTAGGGCGTAGAATTGCCCGTGCCGATATACAGTAAATTCAATTCAGCATCGTAAGCTGATTCTCCCCACGATGTTCCTCCTCCTCCGGTTTGCCAATCTGAATTCGGATCCCAGGTTTTGGCTGCCATCTCCATCTCTTCGCTTTCATATCCATTCTTTGGCTCGCCCGGCACAATCCAGAAGCGCCATTTTTGTTCTCCGGTTTTTAAATCGTACGCAGTAACATAGCCCCGCACCCCATATTCGGCTCCTGAATTTCCAATCATTACAATTGAACCTGCTACATGCGGTGGACTGGTAATGGTGTATCCCTTGGTGCGATCGGTAAATGTATCCTTACGCCAACGTATGGTGCCAGTAGTTCCATCGAGGCAAACGAGATAGCCGTCTAGTGTGCCCACATAAACATTTCCTTCCCATACAGCAATACCTCGGTTCACAGCATCACAACATGCTCTGCGGGCATACGCGGCATCAACTTCGGGTTTATATATCCAAATTTCCTTTCCCGTTTTTGCATCGAGTGCATACACTACGCCCCATGCCCCTGAGGTATACATAATGCCGTCTACTACAATGGGTGTTGCCTCCAAACCGCGTGGCACATTGCCAATAATTGTTGTTGCATCGTACTCCCATGCAAATCCAAGGTCTTGTGCGTTACTGGCATTAATGTGGTTGAGCGGTGAGTAATGCTGCATCTGTTCGTTTCCACCCAGCGTAAGCCAGTCGGCCGCAGCGCGTTTCGATAGCCGGTCCTGATCAATCCAGCCGGTTGGTTTTTTTTCTGTACAGCTGATAATTGAAGCGAGAAGCCAAAGCGAGTAGACTAATTTTTTCATGGTGCGTGTTGAATGGGGTAAACAGCTAGTTAGCGGAAGCTGATCCGGGGCATTCTCAAATATAATAAAGCTATTCCTGATTTTATCGATTCGGTTCACTCCTTCCTTTTAAGGATTAGCTTTCGATGGATGACAGCTTCAATGGCGTTTATGAAATTCTTTGTATGCCACTTAATCCTTATTTTTAGAGACGTAAACTCAACCCTCTATGGCTTCCACGAATTGGCAAAAAGAAATACAGCCGCTGATAAAAAAATATAAGGGCAAAAAGCATCCTTTAGCGTATCACTCTCCTTATGAACTGATGGTCATGGTCGTGTTGTCGGCACAAGACTCGGATCGTCATATTAACCAACTGGCACCTGCTTTTTTTTCAGCCTTTCCGAATATGGAGGCTTTAGCCGGTGCAAATGCTGAGGTGCTTTACCCATTGATTAATTCAGTGCGTAACTTCGGAAATAAAACCAAGTGGCTGCTGTCGTTAGCGTCTATCATCAAAGAAGATAAGAAGATTCCCATGACGATGGAGGAACTTACCGCCTTGCCCGGTATTGGAAGGAAATCTGCCAACGTGATTATGCGTGAGTTGGGCCAGAAGGCAGAAGGAATTATTGTTGATCTTCATGTCGTGCGGGTCGCGCCTCGTTTGGGGTTGGCCAGTGGCACAGATCCCAAAAAAATTGAAAAGCAGATGATGGACGTTCTGGATTCAAAAGATTGGGGTGAAGTGGGTATGGCTATTTCTTTTCTGGGGAGAGAAATCTGCAGACCCACCAATCCAAAGTGTTCTGACTGCGAGATGAGCAATGTTTGCGCTTTCTACAACGCAAACAAATAGTACATCAATTCAAAGTGTATGCTTATAATAAAGAAATCACTTTTCCTGTCCGCACCGATTCATCGCAGGCAAAGGCAATGCGCAAACTGTTCACGGCATCCTGCATGTGATCTGTCAGATCAATATGCTCAGTGATTGCCTGAAGGAAATAGTGTTGCTCACGGTTACACAGCTCCTGGTGATCAGGCTCATCCTGTAAATTAATCCACTCGTCTTTTTTTATGAAATTATTTTGAGCATCAATATCGGCATGATGATACCGGAGCGATTCTGTTTTTGTATGTGACTCCACAGAATCGGATTTTCCACTGGCTCCCGCATCTTTTGCTACAATGGATACACACCCTTTCGGACCGATGACATCTTTTACAAAAAAAGCAGTTTCACTGATCATGGGTCCCCAGCCTGCTTCATACCATCCTACAGAGCCATCTTCAAAGCGAATTTGAAGTTGGCCGTAATTGTAATTTCCGGCCGGAATATCTTCTGTAAGCCTCGCGCCAATAGCCGAAACCTGAAGTGGCTTACTGCGTGTCATCTGGCACATGACATCAATGTAGTGTACACCGCAGTCTACTATGGGGCTTAAACTTTTCATGAGGTTTCGGTGAACATCCCACATGATGCCATGACTTTGCTGATTAAGGTTCATGCGCATCACCAGTGGTTTGCCTAATGTATGCGATAGCTCAATAAATTTTTCCCAGGAAGGATGATGCCGCAAAATGTATCCGACAACAAGTTTCTTTTTTGCTTTGATGGCTGCTGCGACTACACGCTCGGCTCCTTCCACAGTATCAGCGACAGGTTTTTCGATAAACACGTGGCATCCTTGTTCAAATGCTTTGATGGCAAAGTCTTCATGTGTATCCGGATAGGTAGCGATACACACAGCATCCGGTTGGGTTTTCTCCAATGCCTCATCGTAGCGGCTGAATAACGGGTAGCCACCACCCAGTTTTGTGTTTAAAGCTTCTTTGCTTTTTCCTGTCGATACGATTCCGCAAATCCGAAAGCCATTCATTGTATGATATGCCATTGCGTGAGAGGTACCCATGTTTCCACAACCTACCACAAGCACTTTTATTGTTTTCATATCTGCAGCCATAGTATGATTTTTATAGAACTCCTTTCAAAAACAGTGTGCCGTTATGATGGTTCAAAGATGGAGAAAAATTGCCACCTGGCAGTGTGACAAAAAGTTGTATATCTACAGACTAGTAAACCAACCGCAAAATGATTTCCAAAATTCAAAATGATAGAAATTCAATACCGAATAATGGTAAAGCAAAAGTATGGCCAGCGCAACAGGGAAAACATTCCAACGCTTGTGTGACAGCCCATCCCAAATACTCAGTCCTATAAGCATTAGATCAGCCAACATAAATCCAACTACCGGTGCTATCGGAGCTGCATCAATGGTTGGCAGGTGCGGTATTATAGAAGGAAAATAGGTATAGATGATCCGATCGGTAATGGGTGTGAACATAGGGAAAACTGTACACACCATATAACGGGCGTGCAGCGCTGAATTCTTTTTATAAAAAATTGCAAGTCCATAAAGTATTGCGAATGCAAGTAAAGCATTCACGACCAACGCAATAAAGAAATAGTCAAGGTTGCCCAGCGCATCAACTTCTTCCAGTCGATACTTCAATAAATCAAGTGTGGTGAAAATAAGAAGCGGAACGAGCACGAATGACAATTTGCCAATCCGTTTATGCCAGGTGTAGTTTTTCGCCCGGATAAGAAAAGCTTGTGTTATCAACATCAGGCACCAAAGTAGTAAGGTAATACCATGCGTATGCATCCGGTAATTTTCCTGATCCAGAATTTTTGTGAAATAGGTGAACCAAAACCCAGTGATTGCAAATAGAAAGAAGGCAATAAAGAGTAGGTAGCTTTTTTGGAATACTATTTTTTCCAGCTTCATCGTGAATGATTAGTGAGTCGTTATGTCAATATACCTTTATTCCGTGAACGAGCCAGCGGCTCCAGTCTTGGTTGTAGGTATGTACACTGTCCGTAGCGTGGTTGCGCATATTCACAACCATTTTGTTATCATTCTTCCATTGGGTGATACCGCCATAGAGATTGTAAACATTTGTAAAACCCAGTTCACGAAGTTTTTCTCCAATGCGCTCACTTCGATATCCAACTGTGCAATACACAATGATTGTAGTACTTCGGTCAATTTTTTCAACCTTGGATGGTGTAAAGTGGTCATAGTCTAAAAAGTAGGCACCCGGTAAATGACTCACTTCAAATTCTTTTGGTGTTCGGGTGTCCAGCAGAATAACATTATTGTTTCGTTGCAGTGATTGGTCCAGCGCAGTAGTTGAAATAATGGGAATCGTATTTTTATAGATCGATTTTAATTTATCGTCAAAATCGGGTTGCGCATAAAGCGATACGGTAATCAATAGTACGCCACAGACGATGAAGATTCTTTTTTCCATAGCAATTCGTAAACAAGATAGCCAAACACTAACAAATACTCCAGCGCAACAATCCAAAGATTCTCCTGGAATCCGTTTGGTGTATAACCGGCATAGGTAAGAAAGGCCAATGCCGACCAGAGCAACACAAACCGATAATGCGTGAAAGTAGCGATAGCCACCAGAGTTGTAATGTACCACGGGTGTACGATGGTAGAAAAAGTAAAATAGATGAGAAGTGTGAATAGAAGCCGGTTAGTCAGGTTCTGGAATTGCGCTGCAGAAAGTTCAGTACCGTTTACGGTTATCTTCATTCGGAAGAATGAAATCCAAAGAATGGCTATGCCGGCAATCACACCAAGTGCCCATCCTGCGGTCTGGATGATGTTATATCCAACCACCCAATATCCGGCTTCCCGTACTAGGTAGTAGAGGCTGGCATTAAATTCAAATTTTTTAAAGTAGTATCCCAGGCTATGATTAAAACCATCAAAAATTTCTTGATTGAGTAGAGGAAGAAAGAGCAACAGCGAAACAACTCCTGCAATGAAATAAAATTGAAGGGTGCGCTTCCATCCTACAAAAAAAGGAATGAGGGGTAGAAAAATCAGCGGGATGAGCTTGATGCAGATAGCCAATGCAAATGAAATAGCTGCAGAATAGAGTTTATTGGAAAGGAGATAGTAGAGGCTGAAGAGCAGGAATAGAATCAAAAATGCTTCCAAGTGAATGTTGCCACTGAGTTCAAGAATGACAAGTGGATTGAGCGCGTAGAATAAAATGTTTTTGGATGGAATATTTTTTAGCGTCAGGATATTTTTTAACAAAATCAGTGATCCAGCTTCTGCAAAAAAAACCAGTACCTTCATCACCACCAGTCCTCCATAGATACTGTCTGGAGAAAGTTGTGCGGCCAGCCAGAATATAAACTGGGCTACGGGTGGGTAAATGGTAAAATAGTTGGGTGAGTTAAGGTGTTGAAAGAGTTCCTGATTAATTCCCGGTATAACTACTCCATGATGCATGTAATAGGAAGGTACTTCCGCAAAGGGATGAATTCCTGCCGCGAGTAACCGGCCATCCCAGAGGTACCGGTAAAAGTCCTCTGATAAATTGGGCACAGCAAAAAGGAGAGAGCCTCTTAAAGCAAGCGCGGCATAAAACCAAAAATCAACACTGTCTTCACGTGTACGGTAAATGATCCACGCGTAAATTACAAAAGCAAAAAAATAGGCTGTAAGCAATGCGAAGGTTTCATAGCGTTGCAGCACGTTGGTAATCACTAAAAAAATTCCTCCAAGTGAAAACGCTAATACATAATCGATCGACTTCTGTCTAAGCATGTGCTGTGGGCTTCATTGAGTGATAAGACACTACACCAAAGCCAAGGGTAAGCATCACATGAAAAATCATCAATGACCAATCGTGGAGATACAAGCCGCAGGCAATTCCGAAACTAAAATAGAGGCACAATAATCCTTCCATAACCATAAGTAAGCTAATGGTTGGTTTGATGTAGTCATTGTTTCTCCAGGATTCGCCCTTCCGGGTGATGTTAAATTTAGGTGTGCGAATGAAGGGCGTTTTAATGCCCAGTAATCCCTCCAGAACGGCCAAACCATTGTGCAACGAAAGTCCCATGGAAACAAGCAGGAATCCGGGAAAAAGTCGGAAGAATTTTTTTACCGGATTTGAATAGAATCGTTTTGTGGCAGTCCAATAAAATAATGAGATAGAAAAAAAGCCAACTAGAAAAACAATGCCAGTGTTAAATAACCAACCTATTTCAGGGTGGTGTGTCTTGATGAAGAGCATGGGTATGCTGAGCAAAGATGCAATCAATAAAAAAACAAAAACTGAGCTGTTGAACAGATGAAAAAAGGAGTGAATTTTTTTCTGAACCGGTGCGGTTGAGCGCAATACGCTACCGAATATTTTTCGTGCTGTTTCAGCTCCACCCTTGTTCCAGCGGTATTGTTGTGATTTAATGGCGGGCATGATCACGGGCAATTCGCCAGGTGTTACCACATCTTCCAGGTATTTAAATTTCCATCCTTTTAATTGCGCGCGGTAGCTGAGGTCAAGATCTTCGGTTAGCGTATCAAATTTCCAGCCTCCGGCATCCTCAATTGTTTCTTTCCGCCACACGCCACACGTTCCATTAAAATTGATAAAGCTTCCTGCGGTATTTCGTCCTACTTGTTCGATGGAGAAATGCGCATCAAGACCGAAGGCTTGAAGTTCAGTAAGCCAGGAGTAGTCTCTGTTAATGTGTCCCCAACGCGTTTGGACTACACCAATGTGTGGATCAGCAAAATGAGGGAGGGTTAATGTTAAAAAATCTGGTTCCGGAATAAAATCAGCATCGAAAATAGCAATGAATTCGCCTTTCGCAAGATGAAAGCCATGGTCCAGGGCACCAGCTTTAAAGCCACTTCGATTTTCGCGATGAATGAGTTTAATGTCTAACCCCATCGGGCGTAAAGACGCTATCTTTTTTAAAATGATCTGTGTTGTTTCATCTGTTGAGTCATCCAGTATCTGAATCTCCAGTTTGCTGTGCGGGTAGGCCACTTTACAGATAGCATCCAGTAAACGGTCAACAACATATTTTTCGTTGTATATGGGAAGTTGAATCGTAACGAGCGGAAGATTCGCAAGGGCATAGGGTGTTTCCTTGAGATCATTGCTGTAACTTTTTTGATGCCTGTATATCCACGTCAAGTGCAACTGACTCATGCTGAACAGAAAGATGTACAGCAATGAAATGGAGTAAAGGAGGATGACGGTAATTTCCGGTGCGTTCATTGGTTTCAACTACCTGTACTTAAAGATCGTATACAGAATCTTATAACCGGCTAAAATAGTTCCTTTTACCGTGCCTGAAATTTTCGAGAATCCGATTCGCTTGCGGTAGCGAACGGGAATTTCCGCAAAGTGTAATTTCATTTTCGCGGCTTTCACTTGCATCTCTACCGTCCAGCCGTAAGTTTTGTCCTGCATATCCAGTTCCATGAGTTTATCAAATCTGATCGCCCGAAAGGGTCCCAGATCGGTAAACGTTGCGCCATAGAGTAATTTTAGCAATCGGGTAGCCAACCAATTACCAACTATCTGTTGGGGTGTCATCGATCCTTTTTCTTTCGTGCCCAGTGCGCGTGAGCCGATAACCATATCAACATCTTGTTCAAGAATTGGTTTAATCAGTGCCGGAATTTCTTCGGGGTAGTCGGAGTAATCACCATCCAGAAAGACAACAATATCGGGTTGTGGAGATGATTTTTTGAAGTATTCAATTCCCTTCAGGCAAGCTCTCCCATAGCCAGGTGTTTCTTCCCGAAGTATGGTGGCTCCTGCTTCAGCAGCAACTTTTTCAGTCTGGTCGGTTGACGCATTGCTGACAACTAGTATTTCAGCGATAACTTCTCTGGGGATATCCCCAATAACTTTTGCGATACTTTTTTCTTCGTTGTATGCTGGAATAATGACTGCAATAAGTGGTTTCAAACGCTGCGTATTTTGTTTCGAAATTACGCTATTCAACAATCTTGATGTTGTTGTTCCCGATTAAAATGGGTTTGCCAAATCTTCCTGCTTCATCTTTTACTTCGAGGTTTAAAACACCACGCGGGCAAACGGCTGAGCAAATTCCGCAGCCGACACATGATGAACGAACAATGTTTTGACCACGTTGCGCATACCATCGTACATCAATTCCCATTTCACAATAGGTTGAGCAATTGCCACAGGAAATGCATTGGCCACCATTGGTGGTGATTCTGAAGCGCGATTTAAAACGCTGAATCAACCCGAGGTAAGCAGCCAGCGGACAGCCAAACCGGCACCAAACTCTGTTTCCCATCAAGGGATAAAATCCGGTGCCCACTACACCTGCGAATCCGGCACCGATGAATACGCCATAGATTTCACGCAACACATAACTATCAAAGAAAAATACCCACGATGACTTCGTGAAATAAGTATAGAGAACAGCCGCGGTCATCACAACTGCGAAAACCAAAACGCCATGAATCATCCAGCGCTCTACTTTCCATGAACGGAGAGATTTGTCTGAAAGCTGCCGGTACGGATCACCGAGTGTTTCGGCTAGTCCACCACATCCGCATACCCACGAACAATACCATCGCTTACCAAAAAAATAAACCAGTACGGGCACAGCAATGATGATGAGTGCAATGCCCCATCCCAACATAAATAATCCAAGTCCACCGCCTGCAATAAGCTTATCGAGTTCGTTGTCGAAGAAGAAGTCGTAATCGAGGGGCCAGATGTTTTTGAAATCGAAGTAGGGTTGGTTTAACCGGATTAATATTTCGGGAATCAGAAAAGCAAATGCTGTTTGAAAGAACATAACCGAAAGTGTTCGTAAAATCTGATACTTGCTGTGGCGATAGTGAATCAGCATGCGCACACCCATTACAAGAATGCAGAGGGTGTATAAGAATCCATATAAAAAAAATCTTCCAGCTTCATACCCGTTGAGCTTCAGGCTCACCGGGTCAACCATGCTGATCCAGTTGGTCATGTACTGCGGAAGGAAGTACAACAGAATATAGAACAAGATGAGCCAAGAGCCGGTGACTATGCCTAGCCATCCGGTATTTTTCATCGCATGGAAGAAGATTCCGTTGTTCTTTATGCCGGGCTCGAGCGAAAGCCTGGGAAGGATGAACAACAAGGCTCCTGCTATGCAAAGCCCGATGGTGAGGAGAAGGAAAAGATCTGGATTATTTTTTACAGGTCCGTTGGCAGATGCTTTGGTAAGCGCATACGTTAAATCTTTTCGCAGATAGCGATCAAATCCGGTGTTGTTGATTATTCCGTATGTGTAAATGGTGGCGGCAACTTTTTGCAACTGTAGCTTTAAATCAGCTGAAGCATTAAAAGATTGCCCTTCGAGCCAGCCTCCGAAATCGTGAAGTGCTTTCTTTTTGAAAATTGAAATGGGTGTGTTATCCCGAAACACAGAATCAACAGTGGCCAATGAAAATGGGGTGGAACGTTGGGTCGCAATTGCTTCGATGTCTTCTTCCGTGATCTGGTAGTGCTGTAATTGTTTCTGATTGATGCGGTTGAAAATTTCAGTAAGACGTTTTACGAATGTGACATTGGATTCAACTGTGGTATTGAAAAGTTTCGCGGCTTCAGCATTAAAAAGTTCTTCCCTGGAAGGATTGGCAATGATGCGCTGCGCAGTTTCCGGTGTGAGGTAATAATCACCGACAAAGAACAGGCTATTGAAAATCGCAAAGCCTGTTAGAAATATCAGGAGTCCGGTAAGTTTAACTGCTTTCATGCTTTTACAATTTTCCGGGGTTTGTACTGTGGAAACTGTTGATAAAAATCCTGAATAATTTCGCTTTCGTGACGAGCGAAAAACTCGGGATCGAAGTTCGCTTCTTCCAGGTGATCAACAATAAAATGGATGTTGCGATTGGCGCGCAGCCAGGCATCGAAACACTCATGTCGTAACCGAATGCCAAACGTATTGATTCCCAGAAATTGCTTTGAGGTTTTATTCCACACAAGATGCATTGCCTTTTTTCCGCTGCTGTGTTCCCAATAGAATTCTTCTTCATCGGGATGGCGAGTTGGTGCAACCTGCCCGTAGGTTTGATATTCGATATCAAAGAACTTAGCTGAATTAAACCACGGTCCGGGCTCGTACCGGGTTTTGTTGCCACAAACAGTTTGTGCCACTACCTCGCCCATCATGCGGCCGGTGTACCACACTTGTTCAATATTTCTTCGGCCGGGTAGGGTATAGGTGCGCTCTACACAATCACCAATGGCATAAATGTCAGCAATATTGGTTTCCAGGAATTCATTGACCAACACGCCACGATTGGTTTCAATTCCGGAACCTTTTAGAAATTCAATATTGGGTGAAACACCCACCGTTAATCCTACAAACTGGCAATCGATCGTTTCACCTGCGGAGGTAACAATACATTTTACACGACCCTCAGCATCGCCCTCAATTTTCTGCAGTTCGGTGTTCACTTTTAAGTCGACATGATGTTTTCGCAGATGACGGCTAATCAGACTTGCCTCCTGCAGGGGCAGCACATTGTTCCAGAACTCTGCTTCACGGACAAGAAACGTTACTTGAATATTGCGCGATCGCAGCATCTCTGCCATTTCTACTCCAATCAATCCACCGCCCACAAGTACGGCATGCTTTACTTTTTTTGTATTTTCTTCCATCGCCATAAGATCCGGATAGCTGTACAATCCCTGTACACCTTTTAGCTCCTGCCCCGGCCATCCGAACAAGTTTGATTTTGATCCTGTTGCAAGAATCAGAATGTCGTACCGTATTGTCTGTCCGGAAGCAAGTGCTACTGATTTTGAAGAAGGCAGTACGGACACGACATGATCGCGTAGCAGTTCAATTTTGTTTTTCTTCCAGAACCAGTCTTCATAAGGCTTTGTGTTTTCAAACTTCATGTGGCCCATGTAAATATACATGAGTGCCGTGCGTGAGTAGAAATAATCTGTCTCAGACGAGATTACCGTGATTTTATGCGAACTCTGCTTACGGATATGACGCGCAGCCGTTATTCCTGAAATACCATTCCCGATAATGACGATGTGCTTCATGGATCAAAAATCTGATGCTCGAATGAAAGTTTTTGTCAACCGTATGACAACACGTTTCATACTAATAAGTTTCTTTTGAATGGAAGTTACAATAAATCCTGAACTCGAAATTGTATGAAGTGCAACATCTCCCGACACCTTAAAGTGAGACAAATCTTTTTTATCCTGGCAACAGTTTGCTGCGCATCCGACCATTCATTTGGCGGAAATTTAGATGTATTTACAGCGGGTGCTCATCAGTTTATGAGTAAGTATGTTCAAAACGGATCAGTCGACTATAAACGGATCAAGCAAAATATTCAAGAGGCTGAACAGTTGTATACACAACTAGGGGAGGCCTCCCTGACTGGTGTTCAAGAAAAATCAAAGCGTTCATTCTATATCAATGCGTATAACATTGTTGTCATCTATTGGGTCGCGCGCCACTATCCATTAAAATCTCCGCTGGATCAATCTGGTTTTTTTGACAAGGTAAAACACAAGGTTGCTGGCGAAGAAATGACATTGAATACATTAGAAATCAAAAAACTTCTCGATGCATACAACGATGCCCGCATTCATTTTGCTCTCGCATGTGCCGCGAAGAGTTGCCCACCACTAGCCAGTTTTGCCTTTACCCCGGAAATGGTTGATGAGCAATTGAATGAGCGAACAACGGCAGCACTTAACGATAAAGGCTGGGTACGAGTAGATCATGGACAAAAGAAAGTCGGGCTCTCTAAAATATTCGACTGGTACAAAAATGATTTTAATGCCGATAAAAATCAGTTCTTGATTGGATCAATCAATACCGTAAAGAGAAGATTCCAGCTTCATACACCGTAGTTTTTTATGACTATAACTGGGCATTGAACGAAAGGTGAATACGAAGCATCAGGCGTAAAGTTTTTCGTAATATTCCTGTGCCATTCTGCCGGAATCAAAAAATGGCGTTACATCTCTCATGCTTTGCTTGACGATACTCATCCATTTTTGAGGCTCCTGGTAATACGTTGGTATAACTTCGTTCTCCAGTATATCCAATAGCCGGGTGGTTTCCACTTTATCCTTCTCTTCGGTTGTTAATGTATCAGCAGCAGGTTCGATGATGAAGGCATTTTTTCCGTGCTGTGCAAATTCAGGCACCCAGCCATCTGGGATAGATACGTTGATTGACGCGTTCATTGCGGCCGTCATACCGGAAGTTCCGGAAGCCTCATGATACAAGCGCGGATTGTTAAGCCAGACATCCGATCCTCGCTTCAGGTGACCGGAAAGCCAAAGCTCATATCCGGTAAGCACCGTGCAATTCGGCATGCTCTTCGTTTTCCAATAGATCTCATTAAAGATGTTGATGGATTCAAAATCCTCCGGGTAAGGCTTACCGGCCCAGATTACCTGTATCGGGAAATCTTTGTTCTGGGCTATTTTATTAAATCGTTCAAAATCTCTCAACAACAGATTTGCACGCTTGTAGCCCGCGAATCTCCGGGCCCAAACAATAGTGAGTTTGTTAACATCAAACAGTTTTCCGGTTTGATTGGCCACCACGCGGAAGAGTTTGTGTTTGAGTTGCTTTTTTCTTCTGGCGATGGCCTCTCCATCGTCATTGCTCAACGCTTTCTCTAATACAGGATCGCTCCAGTAGGTTTTATTTTGTGCATTGGTGATCGCACTAATATCACAGATTCCCTTGTACGACTTCCACATTTTACGCGACACTTCTCCATGGAGTTGAGAAACACCATTTGCTTTTTTGGCCATGCGCAAAGCACTGAGTGTATAGTTCAACACACCATCCTCCGGTTGAATGTATTCGTTTACCTGCTCGGTTGTCAGGCCGTTGAAAAAATTCATTTCATTGAGCAACGGAACACTGTGTTCTTCATTGCCAGCTTTTTCAGGCGTATGTGTAGTAAAGACCACGCGCTTTTTCACCTCTTCCAGATCTTTGTATTTATCCAGGAGGTAAAAACACAAGGGCAGTGCATGCCCTTCATTCATATGGTAGATTTCTGTTTCGCGTTCCAGGATATCCAACAGTTTGGCACCACCGGCTCCCAGTAATATTGATTGCGTAACACGTGTGGTTTCATTGGGGTCATACAGACGGTGGCTGATCGTTTGAGCCAGGTAATCATTTTCCGGAATATCGGTTGATAATAAAAATAAGGGTGCAGATTTGAAGACGTCTGATTTGAGCAAGTAGGCTTTTACATAAACGCGTGTACCATGTATGGTTATCGGAAATAAAATCTTTGTGTCTGTTAGGAACGAATAATCTTTATCGCGAAAGCTGACGCGCAGCGTTTGGTCTTGATTGCGCTCCTGATCATAGTATCCTTTTTTCCAGAGTATGCCGATGCCTATCAGGTTTTGTTTGAGTTCATAGGCGCTGCGAAGATGTGATCCCGCAAGAAAGCCAAGTCCGCCACTGTAGATTTTCAAGGGTTGGTCAATAGCAAACTCCATCGAAAAGTAGGCGACTGGTTTAGCGTATTTTTTATCAAATTCGTAGGGAAAGAGAGCAGAGAGATTAAACATGAATGGTAGAATTTATTTCCTGTATAAGAAGGCAAACTAACAAATGAGGAGGATATGTTGACAGGAAAATAAAATCAGATTAATAAGATTCTTTTGCAATCGATTGATTGAGTGAATTTATCACCTGATCCAGCGTGTTAAACTGAACAGTTGATTCATTTTGTTGAACAATCCACTGGAATTTACTACCCAACTTCTGAAGAATAATACGCATTGGGGTAATGGATTCCGTTACTTGAAAGCCACATCGTTCTAATGCATTTTTAGTCCAAAGAAATTCGTAACCTGAACCAACTAGTTGAATCATTGTATTTCGGTAGGGCGTATGATGCATTCTGCCGGTCTTCAGATCAAATCCTTTTAATTGAAAAATCTCATCGAATGACCCGTCCAAAACCAGATCTTCTGGAATGCCTGTTTGAATGTTCTTCTTTCTGTCGGCCAGCCAAATCCGATCGGCAGTTTGCAAGGCAAGATCGAGTTCGTGCGTAGCAATAAGTATTGCCTTTTTGGTGGAGCGCGACAGATTCCGAAGCAGGTTCATGATTTCCACCCTGTTGTTGAGATCAAGGTGTGCAGTAGGTTCATCGAGTAACAAGATTTCACCATCCTGCGCAAGAGCCCGGGCAATCATTACCATTTGCATTTGGCCATCACTTAACTCGAATAGTCTTTTTTTTAGAAGGCGTTCGATGCGTACACTTTGAACAGCATCATCAATAATGCTCCTATCCTTTTCTTGCACGGAAATTGTCCAATCCAGATACGGATATCGGCCATACGTGATCAGTTCCAGAACTGTTAGGTTAGCTGAAATTCTATCAGTAAGAACTACCGATATTTTTTGGGATGTATCAAAGGAAGGATTGTTCTTATAGAGTACTTTTCCAGAGAGTGGCTTCTGTAATCCTGCCAGGGTTCGAATCAGGGTTGACTTACCGATGCCGTTCGACCCCATAAAGCAAACCAATTGTCCTTCTGAAAGACTAAGGTTCAATTGTTCAAAAAGCACGTTTTCAATTTTGTTTGCGGGATAGCCAACAGAGAGGTTTTGTGTGGTCAATAATTCGGTTGTTTTGTTTTCCATCATTTAAACCGTAATTTTTTTATTTCGGAGTATGACCCAAATTACAACGGGCGCACCAATCATCGCGGTGATGGCATTGATGGGAAGTACCTGGGCGCTTCCCGGAAGTTGTGAAACGATATCACAAAAGAGGAGGAGTGCTGCGCCTGAAATCATAACCATGGGAATTAGTATTTTATGGTTACTGGTTTTAAAGATCATTTTAGTTAAGTGAGGCACAGCCAGACCCACAAAGGCAATAGGGCCGCAGAATGCCGTTACACCTCCGGTTAGCAAACAGGCAGATATAATTATGAGCAGTCGCGATTTTTTCAGTTTTATGCCAACACTTTGGGCATAATTATCGCCCAGCAGCCAGGCGTTTAAAGTCTTTACAGAGGCAAGCGCAATGGCGGAACCAAGAACCAATACAAAAGCAAGAATCTTAATCTCTATCCAATTAAGCGAACCAAGGCTTCCAAATGTCCATATTATATAGGACTGCAAATCCTCTGCTTTACTGAGGTATTGCAGAACACTAACAATCGATGATGCTCCAGCTCCAATCATCAGCCCTATTATAAGGAGCGAGACATTATCCTTGAGTCGGAATGAAATAGATAATATGATCATGAACACTCCGGCACATCCCAGGCTAGCCGCAATTGCAATCGCCCAGGGACCGGGTGTTAAAAATGTGCCGGCCATAATAAGAAGAGAAACCGCCAGGCTGGCACCTGAACTTAAGCCTAGAACATCGGGACCTGCCAGTGCATTTCTGAAAAGAGTCTGCATTTGAAGTCCGCTTATGGAAAGAGCCCCTCCTGCTAATATGCAAGTTAACGCCTTGGTCATACGGAAATCCCAGATGATTGTATTCCAGGCCTCCTGTTCACTTTTTTGTCCTGCTAAAATTTTTATAATCTCACCCGGCGGGATGAGTACACTGCCCAGCGAGAGATTGAGCACCAGTAGCAAAACGGTCAAAAGAACAAGAATTACCGCTTTTCGTGAGGAAAAATTATCCATTCAATTGAATTTCCAATAGTGACAATGATACGCGATTTTTAAGATTCCGTGATCATAGCCTTGCATAACCCTTCAAATACCAAAAATTTTAGAAGCCGGGTTTGGTAACTATGCTTTAGTTCCTATCTTTGCAGTCCTTTTTGCGCAAAGAGCGTTAAGAAGTCCTGAAAAACGAGCATAAATAGGTTAATCATGCCTGGAATTATAGGAAAAAAAATAGGAATGACCAGCATCTTCGGTCCTGATGGGGAGAGCATCCCTTGTACAGTTATTGAGGCGGGTCCTTGTGTTGTCACGCAGGTGAAAAACGAGGATACGGATGGCTATCGTGCGGTACAACTTTCTTTTGGTGAAAAGAAAGAAAAAAATACTACGAAAGCGGCTATCGGCCACTTCAAAAAAGCCAACACTACACCGAAGCGTAATACTGTAGAGTTTCGCGATTTCCGTAAAGAGTTTGACGGTATGGTTGAACTCGGTAAGGAAATTCGCATACAGGACGTTTTCGTTGAGGGAGATTTTTTGGATGCAGTCGGCACCTCAAAAGGTCGCGGCTTTCAAGGTGTTGTAAAACGCCACGGTTTTGCCGGTGTAGGCGGTCAGACCCACGGACAGCATAACAGACTAAGAGCTCCTGGTTCAATGGGTAATGCATCATTTGCTTCCCGTGTAATCAAGGGTAAGCGTCTGGGTGGTCGTATGGGTAGTGATCGGGTAAAAGTGATGAACTTAAAAGTTGTCAAAATTATGCCTGATCAGAATTTGATTGTTATCAGTGGTTCCGTTCCCGGAGCAAAGAATTCAACTGTAATCCTTCAGAAGTAATGGAAGTAACAGTATTAAAATACAATGGTGAGAATACCGGAAAGAAAGTAAATCTTTCTGACGATGTGTTTGGCATTGAGCCGAACGACCATGCAATCTATCTTGATGTAAAAAGCTTTCTGGCCAACCAACGCCAGGGAACACACAAGTCGAAACAGCGGAATGAGATTTCAGGTTCTTCCAAGAAACTGAAGAAGCAAAAAGGAACAGGTGGAGCTCGTGCAGGTAATATCAAGAACCCTCAGTTCAAAGGTGGTGGACGTGTTTTTGGCCCACAGCCTCGTGATTACTCATTCAAACTGAATAAGAAAGTAAAAGACTTAGCACGTAAGTCTGCGTTGGCCTACAAAGCAAAAGACAATTCAATAGCGGTTTTAGAAGACTTTAGTTTCGAGGCTTCAAAAACAAAGCAGTATGCAAGCATGTTGCATGCGCTCTCATTGGGTGACAAGAAAACACTTCTTGTGCTTTCCGAGTCCAATAAGAATATCGTTCTCTCCGGCAGAAATATCCAGAACACAAAGGTAACAACAGCCGATCAGATCAACACCTATGATGTGATGAATGCGGACAGCGTGATCTTCGTAGAGAGTTCTATTAGCAAGGTTGAAAACTTATTAAATAAAGCGTAATGAGTATCCTGAAGAAGCCATTGGTAACTGAAAAGGTTTCTGCCTTGAATGAGAAAGGCAAATACGGTTTCATTGTTGATGCCGATGCCAACAAGGTTGAAATTAAGAAGGCTGTGGAAAAGCAGTATGGTGTTAATGTAGAAAAAGTGAACACCATGAATGTAATGGGGAAAATGAAGACCCGCTACACGAAAACTGGTATTCTGGCAGGCCGGAAGCCAAATTACAAAAAGGCAATTGTAACATTGGCCACAGGTGAAGTAATTGATTTTTATAGCAACGTATAATTTTTGAATCATGGCGTTGAAGAAATTAAAACCAGTAACGGCAGGAACCAGACACAGACTGGCCCCTTCATTTGATGACATCACGGCTTCCAGCCCTGAGAAATCACTGGTGAAGATCGTGAAGAAGACCGGTGGTCGAAACAGCAAGGGTCGTATGACCATGCGTTACATCGGTGGTGGTCACAAACAGAAACTTAGAGAGATCGACTTCAAGCGCGACAAGTTCAGTGTGCCGGCTACGGTTAAGTCGATTGAGTATGATCCAACCCGCTCCGCTCGTGTAGCCCTTTTGTACTACGTTGACGGATCTAAGACATACATCATTGCCCCCGATGGGTTGAAAGTAGGACAGCAAATTGTTTCAGGAGCAGATGTTGCACCTGAAGTAGGTAATGCATTGCCGCTCTCAAAAATTCCGGTCGGTACAATTGTGCACAATGTTGAGATGAAACCTGGCAAAGGTGGAGCAATCGCTCGCAGTGCCGGAACGTTTGTTCAGCTATTGGCTCGTGAAAATGGTATGGCCACATTGAAGATGCCTTCAGGTGAGATGAGAAATGTATTGGATGTTTGTATTGCTACGGTAGGTACAACATCAAATGCTGATCACATGAACGAAAGTGTCGGTAAAGCAGGTCGCAGTCGTTGGAGAGGTATTCGGCCACGAACACGTGGTGTGGCAATGAACCCTGTTGATCACCCGATGGGTGGTGGTGAAGGTCGCGCTTCTGGTGGACACCCAAGATCGCGTAAGGGTCTTTATACGAAGGGTAAGAAAACCCGTCACCCAAAGAAATATTCAGATCGTCTAATCATAACTAGAAGGAAAAAATAATGGGACGTTCAATTAAGAAAGGACCGTATTGCGACTTCCGACTGCTAAAAAAAGTAGAAACCACGGAGAAGTCGGGCAAAAAGTCGGTGATTAAAACCTGGTCAAGAAGGTCAACAGTAGTGCCTGAGATGATCAGTCACACCTTTGCTGTACATAATGGAAATAAATTCATACCGGTATATGTAACGGAAAATATGGTGGGTCATAAACTCGGTGAGTTTGCGCCTACACGTACGTTCCGCGGTCACTCGGGTAATAAGAAAGATAACGCTTAGTAAACTATGGAAGCTACAGCGAAAAAGACAAAACGATCGGTTCTCAAAAGAGAAAAGCGCGATGTAAAGAAGGAAGCTGCTAAAACAGGTCCTGTAACAGCGAAGCTTAAAAATGTTCCTACCTCTCCTCGTAAGATGAGATTGGTAGCTGATCTGATCAGAGGTGAGCGAGTGAGTAAGGCTTTGAATATTTTGAAATATGAGCCGAAGGTTGGTGCGCCCAGACTTGAAAAATTATTGCTTTCAGCAATTTCGAACTGGGAAGCTAAAAACCAGGATGTAAAATTGGAAGATGCTGACCTGATCGTAAAAGATATATTTGTAGATGGTGGAAGAATCCTAAAAAGACTTAGACCAGCTCCGCAAGGCAGAGCACATCGTGTTAGAAAGCGTTCAAACCATGTAACCCTAGTGGTAGAAAGTCTGAAAGCAACAGGTGCAGCAGAAATTGTAACAGCAGAACTAGAAACGAAGGAATAATGGGACAAAAAATTAATCCTATAAGTCTGAGATTGGGCATCGTACGCGGTTGGGATTCCAACTGGTATGGCGGAAAGAACTTCTCTGAAAAACTGGTTGAAGATCAGAAAATCAGAGAGTATGTACAAGCCCGTATCCCTAAAGGTGGTATTGCGAAAGTAGTTATTGAGCGAACACTGAAGCGCATCACACTAACCATTCATACGGCACGTCCCGGTGTTGTGATTGGTAAAGGAGGTACTGAGGTGGATAAAATCAAGGAAGAATTAAAAAAACTCACCGGCAAGGATGTTCAGATTAACATCTTTGAAATTAAGCGCCCTGAGTTGGATGCTAAGTTGGTAGGTGAGTCTATTGCGCAGCAGATCGAAGCAAGGATTTCGTACAAGCGTGCTATGAAGCAAGCTATCGCTTCAGCTATGCGTGTAGGTGCTGAAGGAATTAAGGTAAAGACTTCTGGACGGTTGGCAGGTGCCGATATGGCCAGAACAGAGCAGTATAAGGAGGGAAGAATCCCATTGCATACCCTTCGCGCTGACATCGATTATGCGATTTCAGAAGCACAAACTGTGTATGGTAAAATTGGGATCAAGGTTTGGATTTTCAAGGGTGAAATTTATGGCAAGCGTGATCTTTCACCGAACATTGGAATGGTAAGCAATACTACCCCTGGAAGTGGAGCGCCTCAACGTGGTGGTGGAAATGAGAGAGGCGGACGTCCTCGCGGTGAGCGCAGACCAGGTGGTGGACAAGGAGCAGGTGGAGATAGAAGGCAGGGTGGTGGCTCTGGACCAAGACGCGGTGGTAGTGATCAGCGCGGTGGTGGGAGAAGAAATGGTTAATTGATTAACAACGATTTAAGGTAGGTAAACAATGTTACAACCTAAGCGAACCAAATTTAGAAAGATGCAGAAAGGCCGCGTGAAAGGCATGGCCACGCGTGGTCATAGCATCGCATTCGGATCTTTCGGTCTTAAAGCATTAGAGGGCGGCTGGATTACTGCTCGTCAGTTAGAGGCGGCCCGTATTGCTGTTACCCGCGCCATGAAGCGCGAAGGTCAGGTATGGATCAGAATTTTCCCCGATAAGCCGATTACCCGTAAGCCCGCTGAGGTTCGTATGGGTAAAGGTAAAGGAGCACCTGAGTATTGGGTAGCGGTTATTAAGCCAGGAACTATTTTGTTTGAAGCGGGTGGTGTAAACATGGCAACCGCAAAAGAGGCCTTGAAATTGGCCGAAGGTAAATTGCCATTTAAAACGAAGTTTACCGTAAGAAGAGATTACGTAGAATCATAATAGCGTCATGAAAAATTCTGAAATCAAGGCACTGAGCGTTGCCGAACTGAACGAAAAGTTGATCAGCGAAAAAGAAGCGCTGCGCAAAATTAAGTTCGCTCACAAAGTTTCTGCCATCGAAAACCCGATGAAGGTTAAGGAGACGCGCAAGCTGGTGGCAAGGCTTAAGACAGAATTAAGGGCTAAAGAACTTCAAAAATAAGTCCTATGGAAGAAAGGAACGAAAGAAAAGAAAGAGTTGGGAAAGTGGTCAGCAACAAAATGCAAAAGACCATAACGGTTGCTGTCGATAGAAAAGTTAAGCATCCCATCTATGGAAAGTTTGTAAACAGAACAACAAAGTTCAAAGCTCATGATGAGCAGAATACGGCTGGTATTGGTGATACTGTGCGCATCACAGAGACACGCCCGTTGAGCAAGGACAAGCGTTGGAGATTAGTTGAAATCATCGAAAAAGCGAAGTAATTATGATACGTACAGAATCCAGACTTACAGTAGCTGACAACAGCGGTGCAAAAGAGGTGCTTTGTATGCACGTTCTTGGCGGAACAGGCAGACGCTCAGCTTCTGTCGGTGACAAGATTGTAGTAACAGTGAAGTCCGCAATGCCAACTAGCCAGGTAAAAAAGGGCACGGTATCCAAAGCTGTTGTTGTTAGAACTAAAAAAGAGGTAAGAAGAAAAGACGGATCGTATATCCGCTTTGAAGATAATGCTGCTGTATTACTGAATGCTCAGGATGAGCCAAGAGGTACCCGTATTTTCGGTCCAGTGGCACGTGAGCTCAGGGAGAAACAGTTTATGAAGATCATTTCATTGGCACCAGAAGTATTATAAGCCATGGAGAGCACAAAGAACAAAAAAGCAAAGCTCCATATTCGCAAGGGCGATATGGTACGCGTTATTGCCGGTGAGGATAAAGGCAAAGAAGGTAAGGTATTGGAAGTTTTGATTGACAAGAACCGCGCCTTTGTTGAAGGTCGTAACATTGTTACCAAACATGAAAAACCATCAGCGGGAAAACCTGAAGGAGGTATCAAGAAGACCGAAGCGCCAATTCATATCAGCAATTTAATGCTCATTGATCCCGCCAGCGGGAAGACCACACGCGTGGGTAGAAAGCTTAACGAAAAGAATAAGCTACAGAGATATTCTAAGAAAACAGGAGAATTTATTAAGTAATGGCAACTCCAAGATTAAAAGACAAATACCTGAAGGAAATAGTGCCTTCTTTAAAAGAGAAGTTCAGCTACAGGTCTGTCATGCAGGTTCCTAAGATCGAAAAGATCTGCATCAACAAGGGTATGGGTGTAGCGGTATCTGATAAGAAATTGATTGATGTTGGTCTCGAAGAGATCACTACCATCACGGGTCAGAAGGCTGTTTCCACGAAATCCAAAAAAGCGATCTCTAACTTTAAGTTAAGAGAGGATATGCCGATTGGTGTTCGCGTAACCTTGCGCGGTGATAAGATGTACGAATTCCTGGACAGGTTGATGAGTATCGCACTTCCCCGTGTTCGAGATTTCCGTGGTGTTAGCAATAAAGGTTTTGACGGTCGCGGAAATTACACTTTGGGTGTAAAGGAGCAGATCATCTTCCCTGAGATCTCCATCGACAAGGTTCAAAAAATCAGTGGCATGGACATTACTTTCGTGACTACTGCAAAAACTGACGAAGAGAGCTTTGAGCTCCTGAAAGCATTCGGGATGCCCTTTGCAAATAAAAATCAAAACTAAGCTATGGCTAAATTATCTGTAATTGCACGGCAGACGAAGCGGGAAAAACTCGTAGCTACCTATGCTGCAAAACGCAAGGCGTTAAAGGAGGCGGGTGACTATGTTGCCCTGGACAAACTCCCCCGTAATGCATCGCCTGTACGCTTAAAGAATCGGTGTAAATTAACCGGTCGCCCCAAAGGATACATGGGCAAGTTCGGTGTTTGCCGTAACGTGTTCCGCGAAATGGCTTCTGATGGAAAAATACCCGGCTTGACGAAGGCAAGCTGGTAAGTTTATAGTAACATACGCTGCTGAGTATCAAGGTCTCTCAACAATTTGAGACGAAACCGGATAACAGTTTGAAAAAATCAATTGAATTGATATCTTTGCAGCCCGGTTTGAAAAAAGCGGGCTTGCTTTTTAATAAAGAAGTTTAAAATTATGACTGATCCTATAGCAGATTACTTAACCCGGTTGCGGAATGCCATCAAGGCAAACCACCGCGTTGTGGAGATCCCTGCTTCTAACTTAAAGAAGGAGATAACGAAAGTGTTGTTTGACAAGGGGTATATCCTGAACTATAAGTTTGAACAAACAGAGAATCATCAAGGCAGTATTAAGATTGCTTTGAAGTACAATCCTGAAACGAAAGAGGCTGCCATTTCCCAAGTGGAAAGGGTAAGTTCTCCAGGTCTAAGGCAATATGTAGATGCTGGTTCTATGCCCCGTGTGATGAACGGGTTGGGTATTGCCATACTTTCTACATCGAAAGGAGTTATAACTGACAAAGAAGCGAAATCGCTTAATGTTGGTGGTGAAGTTTTGTGTTACGTGTATTAATTAAGAGAACATGTCACGTATAGGTAAAAAGCCGATATCCATTCCTTCAGGAGTTTCCTTCAACTTCTCGAAAGAGAATCATAAAGTAACGGTGAAGGGACCAAAGGGAGAATTGCACCAGACAATAGATCCTGATTTCATTATTAAACAGGAGAACGCTGAAATTGTGGTTGAAAGGCCTACAGAGCAGAAGCGTCATAAAGCGATGCACGGTTTGTATCGTTCTTTGATTGCTAACATGGTGGAAGGTGTATCCAATGGATATAAGGCGCAGATGGAATTAGTTGGTGTTGGTTACAAAGCAAATGCTCAGTCCAATGTGTTGGAATTGAGTCTGGGTTACTCGCACAACGTGTTTCTGGCTGTTCCTTCTGAAATTAAGGTTCAAGCGGTTCAGGAGAAAGGTGGCAACCCTACCATTATCCTGGAGGGGATTGATAAGCAATTGATTGGTCAGGTAGCCGCCAAGATTAAATCACTGCGTAAAGTTGAGCCTTACAAAGGTAAAGGTGTTCGCTTCACAGGTGAGTTTGTACGCAGAAAAGCTGGTAAGGCTGCTGCTAAATAAAAACGATAATTTAAACGCATCATAGCAAAAATCTATGGCAGGCAAGAATAGAGAAAGAAGAGAGAGGATTAAGATGGGTGTCCGCAAGAAAATCAGTGGAACGACCGAAAGACCCAGATTGTCTATCTTCAGAAGTAACACAGGTATTTATGCGCAAATCATTGATGATAGCAAAGGTGTAACGCTTGCTGCGGCATCAACGGTTGAGCTGGGAAAGAAGACCGGTCTTAATGCCGAGAATTCAAAGAATGTAGGCAAGAAGATAGCAGAGAAAGCATTGTCTTCTGGAATTGAGTCGATTGTTTTTGATCGCAACGGGTATTTGTATCATGGTAACGTGAAAGCTTTTGCTGAAGGTGCCAGAGAAGGTGGTTTAAAATTCTAAGAATTAAGATATGTCGGTAAGCAATATCAGCACAGTAAAAGCCAGCGAGATTGACCTCAAAGAAAAGGTTGTCGCCATTGAGCGTGTAGCAAAAGTGGTTAAAGGTGGTCGCAGGTTCAGCTTCGCAGCCATCGTGGTTGTTGGTGATGGAAATGGTGTAGTTGGTTACGGATTGGGTAAGGCCAACGAGGTAACAGATGCCATAACCAAAGGTATCGATGACGCAAAAAAACACCTGGTAAAGGTGCCAATTATTAAAGGCACTGTTCCGCACGAGTCAATTGGTAAATTCGGTGGAGGACTCGTGTTGTTAAAACCTGCTTCTCCTGGTACAGGTGTAATAGCCGGTGGTGCGATGCGTGCTGTATTAGAAAGTGCTGGTGTTCATAATGTATTGGCGAAATCTAAGGGTTCATCTAATCCGCACAACGTGGTAAAGGCTACCTTTAAAGCTCTGACCAGCATGCGTGATGCCTATACGGTTGCCAAGAATAGAGGAATTGCATTGTCAAAAGTATTTAACGGCTAAGAGACATGGCGAAAGTTCAGATTACTCAGAAGAGAAGCATTATAAAGAGACCGGAGACACAGCAACGCACTATTCAAGCGTTGGGTCTTGGAAGAGTTAATAAATCGGTAGAGGTTGAGTTGACTCCTCAGATTGCCGGTATGATTACAAAAGTGAATCACTTAGTGAGCGTAAAAGAATTGTAAGATGAAGCTGCACACATTAAAGCCTGCAACAGGTTCAACAAAAACGAATAAGCGACTTGGTCGTGGTCAGGGTTCTGGCGGATCAACCGCAGGTCGTGGTCATAAGGGAGCGCAATCTCGTTCGGGCTATGCCAGCAGACCTGGGTTTGAAGGAGGGCAGATGCCACTTCAGCGAAGGGTTCCTAAATTTGGTTTTAAGAATAACAACAAGATCTACTTCAAAGCTATCAACCTTGATGTTCTTGAAGGTCTTGTTGAGAAGGTAAAAGATGGTAACCTGAATTTCCAAGTGTTGGTTGCCAATGGAATTGCCAACAAAAAAGATAAAATAAAAGTACTGGGCAGAGGTGAGCTTAAGTCTAAAATCAACGTTGAAGCACATGCTTTTTCTGAGATTGCGGTAAAAGCTATTGAAAGCGTTGGAGGCACAGCAACAACAGTTAAGTAATGAAGCGTTTCTTTCAAACCATACGGAATATTTTCTCTATCGAGGACTTGAGAGTCAGAATCCTGAACACAATGGGGTTTCTGATTATCTTCAGACTTGGGTCGTACATTGTACTTCCGGGCATTGATCCTAATTTATTAGGAGCAGGAGCCACGGGTGGAATTTTCGATCTGTTGAATACATTCCTCGGTGGTTCATTTAGCAGAGCTTCGATATTTGCACTTGGTATTATGCCCTACATTTCGGCATCGATCATCGTGCAATTGTTAACCTTCGCAGTTCCGTATTTCCAGAAGCTTCAAAAAGAAGGGGACTCTGGTCGGAAGAGATTAAATCAGATCACGCGTGTGTTGACAATTTTCATCACCGGTTTTCAATCGTACGGTTACATTAAAGGAACGATAGATCCAGCCGCGATTACAAATCCGGGATTCTTCTTCTACTTCTCGGCCATAACCATACTGATTGCAGGAACAATGTTTTGTATGTGGCTGGGTGAGCGGATTACGGATAAAGGTATTGGAAATGGTATTTCCATGCTGATTATGATTGGTATTGTATCGCGTTTCCCAGGATCCATCATCGATGAGGCTGTGAACAACCGTGGAATGAGCGGAGCATTGATTTTTATCATAGAATTGTTTGCGTTGTTTGGTGTGGTGATGGGTGTAATCCTGTTAACACAGGCCACGCGCAGAATTCCGATTCAGTATGCCAAGCAGGTTATTGGAAATAAATTGTATGGTGGTAAACGCGATTTTATTCCACTGAAATTAAACTCAGCTGGTGTAATGCCGATCATCTTTGCGCAAGCACTTATGTTTATACCAGCTTTGTTAGCCGGTATTTGGAAAGATAGTGATGTTGGGGCTTATATTGGATCTACCTTTTCTGATCCATACTCTTGGCAATACAGCTTATTATTTGCTTCGCTGATTTTGATCTTTACGTTCTTCTATACTGCGATCACAATCAACTCGAATGACATTGCTGATAACTTGAAAAGAAACGGTGGTTTTGTTCCTGGTGTAAAGCCGGGCAAGCAAACAGCTGAATTTATCGATACGATTTTATCAAGAATTACTTTGCCGGGTGCAATTTTCCTGGCGATGATTGCTGTTCTTCCTGCTTTTGCAGTGAAAGCAGGCGTTGGTCAGAACTTCGCGCAGTTCTACGGTGGCACTTCGTTGCTGATTTTGGTGGGTGTCGTGTTAGATACCCTCCAGCAGATCGAAAGCTACTTGTTGATGCGGCATTACGAAGGAATGATGAAATCAGGCAGAGTGAAAGGACGTTCTCAATTTGCTGCGGCTTAAAAGCTGAATGATCCACTTAAAAACGGAAGAGGATCTCCAACTAATACGTGAAAGTTCCCAGATTTTGGGAAAAGCTCACGGTGAGGTTGCCCGGTTGATAAAACCAGGTATCAAAACAAAAGAGTTGGATAGGGTAGCGGAAGAGTTTATCCGCGATCATGGAGGATCACCATCGTTTAAGAATTACAATGGATTTCCTTCATCCTTGTGTATTTCTGTAAACGAGGTTGTTGTTCACGGTTTCCCTGGAAACTATGAGCTTCGTGAAACCGATATCATTGCTGTTGATTGTGGAGTTTACTTTAAGGGATTTCACAGCGATTCGGCATACACCTATCCGTTAGAAGGAGCTAGTGCTGAAAACTTGTCCTTGCTTGAACGAACCTACGAATCATTATATCGGGGTATTGAGCAGGCTAAGGCGGGCAATAGGATAGGGGATATAGCATTTGCTATTCAGAGTTATGTAGAAGGCTTTGGATACGGTGTTGTTCGTGAGTTGGTGGGTCACGGTGTAGGAAAGAATCTTCATGAAGATCCGGAGGTTCCAAACTATGGAAAGCGGGGAAAGGGAGTGAAGATAGTTGCAGGGATGGTGTTTGCGATTGAGCCGATGATAAACCGGGGAACGAGAAGTGTGGTGCAGGAACGTGACGGTTGGACGATCCGGACGGCAGACAGAAAGCCATCGGCTCATTTTGAGCATACGGTGGCGGTGCTTGAAGACAGAACGGAGATATTGACAACGCACAAATACATAGAAGAAAATTATACGTATAAGTGGCGAAGCAAAAGTCAATTGAGCAAGACGGAACTATAACGGAGGCATTGTCAAATGCAATGTTCCGGGTACAGTTAGAAAATGGGCACGAAGTATTGGCCCATATTTCAGGTAAAATGAGGATGCATTACATCCGCATATTGCCGGGCGACAGAGTAAGAATTGAAATGTCCCCTTATGACTTAACAAAAGGTAGAATTGTATTTAGATACAAGTAAAAAGATGAAAGTTAAAGCATCCATCAAAAAGCGAAGCGCAGAGTGTAAGATCATTAGGCGTAAGGGCAAACTGTATGTGATTAACAAGAAGAATCCGAGGTATAAACAAAGACAAGGTTAAGACTATGGCACGTATTGCTGGTGTAGATATTCCTGACAATAAGCGAGGCGAGATCAGCCTAACTTACATTTTTGGTATTGGCCGCAGGTCAGCCCAATTCATCCTTTCGAAAGCTGGTGTCAACCAGGATAAGAAAGTGAAGGAGTGGAATGACGAAGAGTCAAACGCCATCAGGTCGATCATTGCTGAGAAATTCAGAATTGAGGGCGCGCTGAAGTCGGAGATACAACTGAGCATCAAGCGTCTGATGGACATTGGTTGCTACCGTGGACTTCGTCACCGTAAGGGACTTCCTGTTCGTGGACAAACCACGAAGAACAACGCGCGTACCCGAAAAGGTAAACGTAAGACTGTAGCAAACAAGAAGAAGGCTACGAAAGGTTAATTAGTATAGAAATAAACACTTTTCAATAATGGCAACTGCTGAAAAGAGAAAAGATAAAGCGAAGAAGCGCGTTGTGAATGTGGAGGCTGTTGGACAGGCTCACATTAAAGCAACCTTCAACAACATTATCATCTCAATGACAAATACCACAGGGCAGGTTATTTCCTGGGCATCTGCTGGTAAGATGGGCTTCAAAGGTTCGAAGAAGAACACACCGTATGCCGCGTTAACTGCAGCGCAAGATTGCGCTAGCAAAGCATTCGAACTTGGCTTGAGAAAAGTTGAGGTGTTTGTGAAAGGACCAGGAGCAGGACGTGAATCTGCTATCCGGACCATTCAGGCCGCAGGCATTGAGATTACGACCATTAAGGATATGACTCCGCTACCGCACAACGGTTGCAGACCTCCTAAGAAAAGAAGAGTATAATAATTGGCTACTGTCGATGGAAGGTCAACAATCTGAAATCGAAAGTTTAGAGAGTAAAATTTTACAATAGAAAGATGGCACGATATACAGGCCCCAAAGTTAGAATTTCAAGACGCTTTAATGAGCCTATCATGGGTGAGAATAAGGCCCTTCAGAAGAAAGGCTATGCTCCCGGTATGCACGGAAGAGGCAAGAAGCGTAAGCAATCGGAATATGCAACGCAGCTTGCTGAAAAGCAGAAGGCAAAATACATTTATGGTTTGCTGGAGCGTCAGTTCGCAAAGTTATTTGATACTGCATCTCGTAAGAAGGGTGTAACCGGTGAATTATTGCTCCAGCTTTTGGAGTCCCGGTTAGACAATACAGTTTATCGTTTAGGTGTTGCGCCTACCCGCAGGGCCGCCCGCCAGCTAGTGTTGCATAAGCACATTACTGTAAATGGCGAAATTGTTAATATTCCTTCATTTACATTGAAACCGGGAGATTTAATTGGGGTGCGTGAGCGTTCAAAATCATTGGAAGTTGTAACGAATAGTTTGTCTATTCAGGGAGCAAAAAAGTACAACTGGTTGGAGTGGGATAACAGTGAGATGATGGGTAAGCTCATCAATGTTCCACCGCGTCAGGATATTCCGGAGAATATCAACGAGCAGCTTATCGTTGAATTGTACTCGAAGTAATTTTAACAGTTAATCAACTATTACTATGTCAATATTAGCATTTCAAATGCCAGAGAAGGTTGTAATGGAGAAGGCTGATGATTTCCATGGCCTGTTTACATTCAAACCTCTGGAAAAAGGATATGGCGTTACGATTGGCAACGCACTGAGAAGAATCCTCCTTTCTTCATTGGAGGGTTATGCAATCACCGGAATTAAAGTTCCTGGTGTGCTTCATGAATTCTCAACCATTGAGGGTGTAGTAGAAGATGTAGCTGAAATTATTCTGAACCTGAAAATGGTTCGATTTAAAAAGGTGAGTGATAACTTTGATAATAAAATCACGGTTAATATTAAGAAACAAAAGCAATTGAAGGCTGGCGACATTGCCAAGTTTACTTCTGCTTTTGAAATCCTGAATCCGGAGCATGTAATTTGCAACTTGGATGAATCAGCTCACTTTGAAATTGAATTGAGCATTGAAAAAGGCCGAGGATATTTGCCGGCAGAAGAGAATAAACCCGCAGAACAGGTATTTGGGTTTATTCCAATTGATGCCATCTTCACGCCCGTAAAAAATGTGAAGTACAGTGTGGAGAACACCCGCGTTGAACAAAAAACTGACTACGAAAAGCTGGTTATAGATATTGAGACTGACGGGTCAATCCATCCTGAGAAAGCACTGGAAGGTGCAGCGCACATTTTGATTCAGCATTTCCGTCTTTTCTCCGATAAGTCAATCGAGCTCGAAACTGGCAAGGATGCCGAAATCGAACAAGTAGACGAAGAGATGCTACACATGCGCAAGTTGCTCAAGACTCCGCTCCATGACTTGGATCTCTCGGTTCGTGCCTATAATTGCTTGAAGGCTGCGGATGTAAAAACGCTTGGTGACCTCGTAGAGCTCGAAATCTCTGACATGATGAAGTTCAGAAACTTTGGAAAGAAGTCTTTGGCTGAATTAGAGCAATTGGTAGCAGAGAAGAACCTTACCTTTGGTATGGATCTGGTGAAGTATAAACTTGATGAAGATTAAGCAATCATGAGACACGGTAATAAAGTCAATCACTTAGGAAGGAAAACTGCTCACAGGCATGCGCTTCTTTCCAACATGGCTACCTCATTGATTCTCAACAAAAGAATCACTACTACGGTAGCAAAAGCGAAGGCGTTACGCAAGTACGTTGAGCCCTTGATTACAAAGGCAAAGAATGACACACAGCATTCCAGAAGAACGGTGTTTTCTTATCTGCAGGATAAGGAATCCGTGACTACACTTTTTGGTGAGGTGGCATCCAAAGTTGCTGAGCGTGCCGGTGGATATACCCGCATCATTAAGCTTGCTGACACCCGCCTCGGGGATAATGCTGAAATGTGTCTAATTGAGTTGGTAGACTTCAATACACTATATTCAACGGGTGAGATTGCTGCCAAAGGCAAAACAAGAAGAGGCCGTAAAACGAAGAAAGCAGAAGGTAGTGAAGTAGCTGCAGCAGAAACAATTGAAACTCCTGTAGCCGAAGCAAAGCCTGAAAAAAAGACGAAAAAGACAGCCACTAAGAAAGAAAAAGAATAGTGTTTGAAACAATCAGATATAAAAAAGGGATTGAACGAAAGTTCAATCCCTTTTTTGTTGGATTTAAATCGTTTGGGGAGGCTTTTTTAAAAAAGAGTGATTTCAACACCACTTTATCAGTCAGTGCAATTAATTTTGTTAACCCAAAAAAATCATCGTGAGCAAAAAAGCATACCTACTTCTTGAAGACGGCCTTTTGGTAGAGGGCACAGCCATTGGAAAAATTGGTACAACCGGTGGGGAGATTTGTTTTAACACCGGCATGACAGGCTACCAGGAGATATATACTGATCCTTCCTATTTTGGTCAGATTATAGTCAACACTACGGCTCACATTGGCAATTACGGCACCGTGGATGAGGAGCAGGAATCGGATAAGCCAAAAATTGCAGGATTGGTTGTGAATGATTTTGCGTATGAATATAGTCGCAAGGCATCAACTGAAAGTTTACAACAGTACCTCGAAAAACATGGTATCGTAGGTATTGCAGATCTTGATACAAGGATGCTGGTTCGCTACATCAGAAGCAAAGGTGCTATGAATGCGCTCATATCTTCTGAACTCACTCCTGAGCAAATGAAGCAGGAGATTAAGAAAGTTCCTTCGATGGACGGTCTTGAGCTATCTTCCGTTGTGAGTACCAAAAGTGCCTATTTTATTGGCGAGCCCAACGCACCAATTAAAGTGGCAGCCCTAGACTTGGGAATCAAAGTAAGTATACTGCGTAACCTCGCAGCACGAGGTTGTTATGTTCAGGTTTTTCCAGCTAAAACATCTTTTCAGGAAATGGAAGTGTGGCAGCCCGATGGGTACTTTATTTCTAACGGCCCTGGCGATCCTTCAGTGATGGAGTACGCTATCAAAACCGTTCAGGATATTCTGGCCTCCGCTAAACCAACTTTTGGTATTTGTCTGGGTCATCAACTGCTGGCACTTGCGTCTGGTATTTCAACTTATAAAATGCACCATGGTCACCGTGGTCTCAACCATCCCGTTAAAAATATCATCTCAGGTAAAGGCGAAATGACCTCTCAAAATCATGGGTTTGCTGTCAGCGAAAAGGACATTGAAAAAAATCCGGATGTAGAAGTGACACACCTCCATCTGAATGACAATACCATTATGGGTATCCGATTGAAAAGCAAGAAGGCATTCTCTGTTCAATACCACCCGGAAGCTTCTCCTGGCCCACATGACTCGCGGTATCTGTTTGATCAGTTTATAGATATGATCAAGTCTGATGTAGAGGATACGGCATCTGTGAAAGTCTAAATAACAAACACTATTAATATCAATCTTAAATCTAAATATTATGAGTTTAATTGAAAGTATTCACGCCCGTCAGATTTTGGACAGTCGTGGTAATCCTACTGTAGAGGTAGATGTTGTTACAGAAAGCGGTGCATTTGGTCGTGCCGCAGTTCCTTCCGGTGCTTCTACTGGAACACATGAGGCGGTTGAATTGAGAGATGGAGACAAAAAGAAATACATGGGTAAGGGCGTGCTCAAGGCCGTTGATAACGTGAATACAAAAATCGCTGCAGAGATTGTAGGCTTTGATGTTTTTGATCAAACTCTGCTGGATAAAATCATGATCGAGTTGGATGGCACACCAACAAAAGGAAAGTTAGGTGCCAATGCTATTTTGGGTACATCCTTAGCCATTGCAAAAGCAGCAGCGATGGAGGCAGGCATGCCGTTGTATCGGTACATCGGTGGTGTTAATGCAAATACCCTTCCTGTTCCGATGATGAATATCTTGAATGGTGGCAGTCATGCTGATAATTCGATCGACTTTCAGGAATTCATGGTGATGCCAGTGGGTGCTGACACATTTTCAGAAGCCTTGCAAATGGGTGCAGAGATTTTTCATACACTTAAAAAAGTATTGCATGACCAGGGATTGTCGACAAACGTAGGCGATGAAGGTGGTTTTGCGCCTAATATTAAATCCAATGAGGATGCAATAGAAATTGTATTGAAGGCAATTGAGAAGGCAGGGTATAAGCCAGGAAAGGATGTTTTCATCGCACTCGATCCGGCAGCATCAGAGTTTTACGATAGCAAAACCAAAACCTACCATTTTAAAAAATCATCCGGAAAGAAATTGAAGTCTGAAGAAATGGCCGAGTACTGGACGAATTGGGCGAAGAAATATCCAATCATTTCCCTTGAAGATGGAATGGCCGAAGAAGATTGGACAGGTTGGAAGACGTTGACCGATAGCATTGGTAATAAAGTTCAACTTGTGGGTGATGATCTCTTTGTAACGAATGTTGATTTCTTACAAAAAGGAATTGACAAGGGTGTAGCGAATGCAATCCTTGTAAAAGTAAACCAGATTGGTACGCTAACGGAGACCATTAATGCGGTAAATCTGGCGAAACGCAATAGTTACAAGAGTATCATGTCACACCGCTCAGGCGAGACAGAGGATAGTACGATTGCAGATTTGGCTGTGGCTTTGAATACAGGCCAGATCAAAACCGGCTCATCATCACGTTCTGATCGGATGGCAAAGTATAATCAATTGATTAGAATCGAAGAGGAACTTGGAGAAGTTGCTTACTTCCCGGGAAGAAAATTCTAAGCAATAAAAAAACTATAGTGTAAAGCCAGGTTCGCCTGGCTTTTTTAATGTTCAATATTTCAACACAGTGTATCTTTTTTCCACACGTATTTTTTAATGCCAAGCGCAAAGCACTGAAATTACTTTCTTTTTTGTCTGTTGTGGTACTGGCACGTTGTGTGATCATGCATGCATATGTTTAACTAAATCCAAATACTGTATGAAAAAGTTATTGTTCATTTTCGCCTCACTCATGTTATTGACAGTTGTTAACACCAATGCTCAGGAAGGTCCGGGTAATGATGACACAACACTAAAGAGCGGTGCCGCAATTGCTGCTGTTCAGGAGAAAGTAAAAATTAATGTAGATGAATTGCCTGATGCAATAAAGACTACGTTGACGGGAGATAATTATAAAGATTGGGAAGTTGTATCCGCTTACGAATTAAAGAGCAAAAGTCAGTATGAAGTGGAAGTGAAAAAGGGTGCTGAAACAAAGACGCTTAAGTTCTCAGCGGATGGTAAGGAGGTTACGCTGTAGGAAGGCAGATCTATCCGTTGGTCAGAAAGCCGGGCAAATGTCCGGCTTTCTTTATTATTTTTAGGCTTGTTATGGAACATATATTGTTAATCGAAGATGATCGAACATTCTCACGAATAACGAGCGTATTCCTGACGAAACAAGGATTTCAGGTGTCGGCCGCTCATACTGGAACAGAATCTCTCTCCATTCTCCAAAAGCATGGCATTCAACTGGTTTTGCTCGACTACCGTTTACCCGATACCAACGGAATGGATCTGCTAAAAAGAATTAAATCACTAGAGCCTGCGTTGCCTGTTATAATTATGACCAGTTTTTCAGATGTCAGAACCGCTATTCGTTGTATTAAAGCAGGAGCCGTTGAATATATTACTAAACCGGTTAACCCCGATGAATTGCTGATGCTTATTAAGCAATCTTTGAGCACTTCAGCTTCCGCGTCTGTTGCGGCTACACCCTTTCATAACACAGCTTTTTTCAAGGGTGTAAGCAAACCGTCAAATCAAATGACGGAACTTGTGCAGGTAGTTGCACCGACCAATATGACCGTGCTTATTGAGGGAGAGAGCGGAACCGGAAAAGAAAATATTGCAAGGACAATTCATGCTTTGAGTACCCGGTCTAAGGGTCCATTCATTGCGCTGGACTGCGGAGCGCTAACCTATGAATTGGCCTCAAGTGAACTTTTTGGTCATGTAAAAGGAGCATTTACTGGGGCATTAGCCAATAAAACCGGTCAGTTTGAACTTGCTCATGGAGGAACAATTTTTCTGGATGAGGTTGGAAATCTCTCTTATGAAGTTCAGGTTAAATTACTTAGGGCTATTCAGGAAAGAATAATACAACCAATCGGCAGCAGCCGGGACGTTTCAATTGATGTCAGGATAATTGCTGCAACAAATGAGAACTTGAAATCTAATAGTCGGACAGGTAATTTTCGAGAGGATCTTTTTCATCGCCTAAATGAATTTAAAATTGAAGTTCCTTCCCTTCGTCAGCGAGCAGAGGATATTATAGGATTTGCTGATTTTTTCCGGGAACAGGCCAATCGCGAGTTAGGTAAATCAGCGAGTGGATTCTCGGAAGAGGTTAGGGTAATATTCAAGGATTATCCATGGCCAGGCAATTTGCGGGAATTGCGGAATATTGTCAGAAGGACTGTTCTGCTTACAGGAAATGGAATCGTTGAAGCGCATGCTTTGCCTGTAGAGTTAAAAGAGTTTGTGGAGGAACCCCATTCATCCGAAACTACTTTCGATACCTACGATCTAAAAGCTATCCAGGAAAAAAATGAACGTGAAAAAATACTCAGCGTCTTGCAAGAGGTTCGTTACAATAAATCGAAGGCAGCGCGAATTCTAAATATTGACCGAAAGACGTTATATCAAAAAATGGAAAAATATAATATCCATTAATTTTTAGTATGTCTCTGATGACGATAGTATCCTTGCTTCTTCTACCAAGACTTCTACTTGATGCCTCACACTTTGCAAATCCTTTTCCAATGCTTGTATGGGCGCTTCATTTTCCAAGGCAAGTTCAAGATTCCGCAAGGACTTACTAAGTGAGGTGGCGCCAATTTGTCCTGTTCGTCCAGCCCACCGGTGAATGATCTCGCGAAGCGCGTTTACATTCTTTGCTAAATTCTGCTGGTTAAATTGGGTTAATTCTCTTTGAGTCTCTTCGGAGAAATCTTTCAAAACAAGACGGGTGGCATGCGCATCGCCCAGGGTCATCCGATGAATGGCATTCAAATTAACATGACTGCCTGTTTGTGAAGTTGCTGATGTTGGTTGTGGCTTATTCTTTAAAAGAGCTAGTAATTGATTTTCGGTAAAGGGTTTTAAAAGAACATGATCGAAACCGGCAAGCAACAATTCAGTTGGCTGATGCGGAAGAGTATTGGCGGTCACAGCAATAAAAGTTGTTGTGTTTTTCATTTTTGCTTTTAAGAGATGAAGAAGTTCGAAACCATTCATCCCGGGCATCCGAATGTCCATGAATACATGGGTAATGGCTGGGTCGGGTATTTGTGAAATAAAAAGTTCAGGCTGCTGACATGTCTCGTATGTAATTCCTGCCGACTGGAAAAAAGCCGCGCACACCCGTAGGATCAAGAGGTCGTCATCGACAAACAAAACTTTTCCCTGGAATGGCCCTGCCGTTTCAATTGCTGGAATGGGTTTATGAATTTGTTGAGATTCTTCGGCTTTGTCAAAGCCCATGACCACCGTAAAGGTAGAGCCCACTCCCTCCTGACTTGAAACGGATATTCTTCCTCCGTGTACCTCTACCAATGTTTTTACAATGGACAAGCCAATACCGGATCCGCCATGTTTATACTGAATGCCTGTATTGGCTTGTTCAAATTGCTCAAATATTCTTTGTTGTTCATTTTCACTCATACCAATGCCACTATCGGTTACCATAAACGTGTATGTCAGGCGGTATACTTCGTCTTTCACTTCTGCCTGTAACATTACATGACCCTGGTTTGTAAATTTTATGGCATTACTCAAAAGATTAAATAATATTTGGCGCAACCGGTATGCATCGCCCAAGACGGCAACATCTTTTAAGTCCGCTTGCACTAGTTTAAATTTCAAGTTTTTAGCTTGCGCCTGAAGACTAAATGTCATCTCAGTTTCCGAGAGTAGCTCATTTACGCGAAATGGAGCTCTTTCAAATTTTACCTTCCCGGATTCTAGTCGTGAAAAATCCAATACCTCATTTACAATGTGTAACAGATGTTCAGAAGATTTTCGGATAGCCACTAATTCCTCGCTGGCTGGAAACTTTTTATGGGCGAGTTCTGAAAACCCTACAATTGATTGTAAAGGAGTTCTGATCTCATGACTCATATTAGCGAGGAACTCTTGCTTCAATGCGCCAAGATTTTCAGCATTTTCTTTCGCTTGAAGAAGTTGTTGTCGATAAAATCTTGTGCGGGTAATATCCAGGAGAATAAGGCTAATCAAGACGATTGAGGCGAGAATAAAAATTCCAAAGATTATAGCTACCCAACGCGTGTTTTTTCTAGCAACGATTGAAGCATTGGAGTAGCTGTTGCTTAAGGCTACGAGTTCCTGCTGTTCAACATCACGTAGAATATTCAGTAGTTGGTTGAGAAGTTTTGCATTTTCATTGATAAAATCAATTTCGCGCTGAAGGGCTAATCCTGATTGTAATCGCTTATCTGTTTCCAGTCCACGAACAATGAAGCCAATCTGCTCAATAGCTTGCGTTTCTTTTAAAATGGCAACCGTATCCGTTGTGGTTGTAAGCTCCTCATAGACTTCCTCTATCTGGTCCGTTTCTTTTTCTTGCTTTCGCTTCTTATTCCAGAGTCGAGCCCATAAATTTTTTTCTTTGTTTTCAACTGGGGTGAGCCGTGTAGTTGTAATTTTTTTGGAGGTTGATACAAAGCTGGTATCGGTGCTCGGTCTATACTGAATTAAAAAAGTTGACAACGAATCAAGTTTTTGTGCTGTTTGAGTGTTTTGTGAGAAGGTGAGTCTTGCTTGTAGATAGGTGAGAAATAACTTATTTCGCCTCAGAAGCACTGTGTGCATACTATCTAGTAGCTGGTATTGATGTGTTTCGTTTTTAAGCACTTCTGCTAGGCTATCGAGACTAGCAGAGAGGATTTTCGATTCTTGTAGGAAGGTGCGTGTGGCGAGTTTAGGATTCACCAGTGCCTTTGCGCGCAACTCCTGATCCAGATTGGTGATCCTTCTGAAAAGCTGATTCAATGCTATGATTTTTTTGTTTGGCTCGGCCAATGAATCTACCATTGTTAGTAGCTCTTTGAAACTCTGGTAGGTTATCCAGCCTCCACTGCCCAGGGCCAAAAGGGTAAGCATAAAACCGGCAATTACTTTTAGCTTGGTGCTCTGTAAAAACCGTGAATGAACATCCTGTTTCATGGTACAGTAAAATAGTTAAGCCCAACGCATATGGCAAAGGAAAGTTTGTTGAATGGTTTGAATGGATTGATAAAATGAGTGGATGCTCGATTGTAAATGGCTTCGAGGTGTGTAACACCTCGAAGCTATTTTTATGACTGGATGGTATTAGATTTTCTCTTCTAGTGAAACAACCCTTTCGGCAGCATCTTGCTTTCCAAGTGATAGGGATACCTTATAAAGCTCTAATGCTTCGCGTTGGGTGTCTTTCTTTTTCCGGGGAGCAAGTTTGGTTCGGGCTGCAGCCAGTTCCAGTGCTTCCGCCTGTGCAAAAACTAAATCTGCTTGTTTTGCTCTCGCTTCTTCATTTATTTGAAGAATACGATTATCTAAGGAGGCAATATTTTCTTCTTTTATTTTAATCACAGTTTGTTGTTCAGCTACGATGGAATCTCTTTGAACTACATTTCTCGACAAGAGCTTATTCGCATTTTTTAATTGCTCTGCTTCCTCGGTAAGTACCGCTAATTGTTGAGTGCTCAATTCCAAGTCATTCTTTAGCTTTTTGATGGTAAGGGCAAAGCCATTAGCTTGGGATTTAATTTTACTTTCCAGCTCAGTGATTTTTGATGCTGTTGCTTTAATGTGTACATTGATTTCTTCCAAACGTTGCGTGTACGAGGCTGTGGAGGTCCCCTCTAGCATGTTTGACCTAATCAGGTTTCGATTCATATCGATCGAATCGATCAGGCTATTGATTTGTTGCATCGTCAGGAGTAATTGATCATGGTTCTGAACTTCTACCTGCAAGGAGTCAACTTTGGCCTGCAGATATTTCTTTTCTTGCGTGTCGCAGCTCCAGAGCATGGCTACCAGGGCCGCCATCAACATAAATTGTTTTTTCATAGTTGTAATTTTTAAGTTCAAGCCATCGTTTACAAATAACTTGACAAACAGCCGAGTGTGACGTTAAGCTGTTTAATTTTGGTTCGAATGGACAAAAAATGTCATCTTTCTGGATGGCTGAATTGCTTACATCAAACAGATATTGATGACAATATCCTCACATTGGGTATTCTTTATTCAGATACCTTGGGTTTTGTGAATCGTATTTTCTGTATATTCGCTATCATTTTTTAATCTTATGTTCACACGAATACCCAAAGCACTCCGAAATTTTTATGTTTTAACGGGGGTTATTTTTTTTATATGGATGCTTGTACTGGATTCCAATAACCTGATTGCACGGTACCAGCTTTCATCGAAGGTACGGTCCCTCGAAAATGAAAAGGAATACTATGAGCAAAAGATCATGGACGTGGAAAAAGATCGCAATGAATTATTTGGCGACCGTGAATCGCTGGAGAAGTTCGCACGGGAGAAGTATTTGATGAAGAAAGAATCCGAAGATATTTTCATTGTAAAGGAAAAAAACTGATGCTATGAAAAGAATCATGCTGCTGGCTATGCTGTTCATGGTGGTTGGAACCAGCGTGAGGGCACAATGGGGAGAGGAAACAATGGATGAGAAGCCCAGCTTTAAGGACAGAGTTTTTACCGGAGGAGGATTTGGGCTTAGCTTCTCTAACTATTCAGATTTCTTTTCGGTATCACCCATTATCGGGTATAAGTTAACCGACAAGCTCGCAACCGGTTTGATGTTTCAATATCGGTATACAAAATACAAAACAATAAGCCCTCCCGTTACCGCCAACGACTTTGGTGTTTCGCCTTTTCTCCGCTATAACTTTTACGGGCCATTGTTTCTGCATGCCGAATATGAATACCTGAACTATCAAATTGTGTATAGCAATGGCGAAAAGAGCCGCCTGGGCTTCAACAGCTTTATGGCTGGTGGTGGATTATTTCAACCGATAGGCAGGAATGCCGGGTTGTACATTGTTGCACTCTATAATTTTTCGTACAAGAGTCCTTCTGCCTCCAATTACTATTATCCGTATAACAGTCCCATGGTGTTGCGCGTGGGCATTACAGCCGGATTCTAGAAGCTCAGCGAAAATTTGTTTCCCAAGTGCTTAAGATCTTCCACAACCTTTGGGTTTAGCGGTATTCCGCTCTTCATTCTTTCCGCACTTGTTTCCCTTTCCGGATCACCCGGAATTAAAACCCTCTCCTCACCTTCTATTGTTTGTGCAGCGCGAAAGCGTGTGATCCAGTTATCCATGTGCGCTTTAAACTCATCCGAAGGACGGAAAGCATCTACACGCATAGCGCCTAAGAAATGACCAATACCATTTCCAACCGGATCTGCCGGAGGTGAGAGAAAGGAAACAAATGGAGGTACCCATGGGCCATAATTAGCGCCAGAAAGCACTGCGGAGAAAATATCTACCCATGCACCGAGGCAATATCCTTTATGACTCCCGTGCTCACGATCACTCCCAAGCGGAATGAGTGCTCCTCCATCCTTTAATTCGTGAGCGTTGGTAGAGGGTTCACCATTTTTCTTTTGGATCCAGCCTAGTGGGGCTTCTTTATTTTTGCGTTGCAAAATTTCAAGTTTACCATTAGCTGCTGTTGTGGTAGCAAAATCGGCAACAAAAGCAGGCTGATTTTGGGCGGGTATAGCCACGCAAATAGGATTGGTGCCAAGTAGGCGTTCAACAGAGAAAGTCGGGGCTACCAGCGGGCTCGCATTGGTCATGGCCATACCAATCATATCGTGCTGCAAGGCCATCATCGAATGATACCCGGCAATACCAAAGTGATTCGAGTTTTTAACGGCCACCCAACCGGTTCCAGCTATCCTCGCCTTATCGATCGCGATTTCCATGGCCTTCGGAGCAACCACAAGTCCCAGACCACTGTCTCCATCAACTACTGCCGTACTTGGAGTTTCGTGCACAATCCGAATATTTGGTGTTGTGTTAATTCGCCCAGCCTCCCATAACCGTACATAACCTGAAAGGCGGGCTAACCCGTGGGAATCAATTCCACGTAGGTCCGCGCGTAACAATACATCAGTTGCCAGTGTAGCGTGTTCATCTGAACATCCTATAGCTTTAAAAATTTGTAGTGAGAAGGATTTTAAATGTTCGTATGAAAAAATGGGATCAGTCATAGTGGAATAATATCGCAGCCTACCTATTTTAATTATTACATGTCAAATCGTGGAGCCGACCGTACTTGATAAATGCGCCAATACACCCTCTTTTAAAGAATACGTTGAAACACGAATTCGTTCAAAGGTGTGGTTTTCAATCAGGTAGCGAATCAGGCAACTGGCCACAACAATCATATCCACCCGCATTTCAATCATTCCCGGAATCAGCATTCGTTCCGCACGATTCTTCACGAGTAGTTCTTCATAGATTTCGTAAAAACCGGCAATCGAAAGTGGAGTTTCAATTTCTTCCGGTGATTTATGAATGTCGTGCTTGATACAAAAGATGTCACTAAGTGTATCGAATGTTCCGGATGACCCCACCAGCACAGTAGGCGGATACCGATCCATCGCATCAAAGAGTGGTTTTAGGGCATCATCAAAATACTGATTTAACGCTTGTATTTCTGTGAGCACAATAGGGTCATTCTTTTGAAATCGCTCAAGCAAACGTTGCGCACCTATTTCAAAGCTCTCCTTCCAAAACACCCGATCATTGTTGGCTAGAATGAATTCAACACTACCGCCTCCAATATCCATCACCAGGTTGTATTCGGTGCCCATATCGAGTGCCGATTTTGCACCGAGGTAGATAAATTCAGCTTCCTGTTCACCAGAAATGATGTTCACATCAATGCCGGTTACAGCCTGAATTTTGCGGGCAATTTCAAAACCATTTCGAGCATTGCGAAGGGCACTAGTGCCAAAAGCATATACCGCCCGAATGTTCTGCTGGTCGATCGTATTCTTGAAGCTTTGCATGGCCACCAGTGCGCGATGAAGCCCCTCATCGGTAATGATGTCCTGATTGATTCCGCCCTGACCAATTTTAACAGCCAGCCTTTCTCGGTACATAATGTTAAAGCCCCTTGAATCACCTTCTGCAATCAGCAGATGAAAGGTGTTTGTGCCGAGGTCGATAATGGCGATCTTGTTTTGCATGCGTATAAAGGCCGTGCGAATTTAATACTATATTTCGTGCACGATTAAGAATATTTTCCGCATTATTTCTTTCACGTATGGCAAAACGAATCAGTAACGATCAGCAATTGCAACAGAAACTTGATGAACTGGAACGAAAAAATCAGGAAGCTCTTTTGGGTGGAGGCGAAAAACGGATTGAACAACAGCACGCTAAAGGGAAGCTGACAGCCCGGGAGCGTGTATTGTTGCTGCTGGATGAAGGCTCTTTTGAAGAACTGGGTAAATTTGTGATGCACCGTTGTAAAGATTTTGGATTGGATAAAGAGTACTACCTGGGTGATGGTGTGGTGACAGGCTATGGAACGGTAAAGGGCAGACTGGTTTATGTTTTCTCTCAGGATTTTACAGTTTTTGGCGGATCGCTGTCGGAAACGCATGCCGAAAAAATTGTGAAGATTATGGAGCTCGCCATGAAAAATGGTGCACCAGTTATTGGTCTGAATGATTCTGGAGGGGCACGCATTCAGGAAGGAGTTGTTTCACTTGGTGGGTATGCGGATATATTTTATCGGAACACGTTGGCATCCGGAGTTATTCCGCAAATCTCGGCCATCATGGGTCCATGTGCCGGAGGAGCAGTTTACTCACCTGCTATTACCGATTTCATTTTTATGGTTGAGAATACCTCTTTCATGTTTGTAACTGGGCCGAATGTTGTAAAAACTGTAACGCATGAAAATGTGACGGCAGAAGAGCTGGGCGGAGCGCAGACCCATAGCTCCAAAAGCGGGGTAACACATTTTGCATGTGCCAATGAAGTTGAATGTATTACTAACATTAAACAATTGCTCAGCTATATCCCTCAGAATTGTGAAGACGATGCGCCTGTTTATGCGTATGAAATAAAGGATGAAAAACGCCCTGCCTTGAACAACATCATTCCGGCAAATCCAAATCAGCCATATGATATGCGGGAGGTAATTAATGGTGTGGTGGATGAAGGAAGTTTTTTTGAGGTGCATAAGAACTTTGCAGAAAATATTGTAGTTGGTTTTGCGCGCATCGCAGGCCGCAGTATTGGTGTAGTAGGTAACCAGCCTGCTTCGCTTGCGGGCGTTCTCGACATTGATTCCAGCGTGAAGGGCGCGCGGTTCGTGCGCTTTTGCGATTGCTTTAATGTGCCCTTGTTAGTACTGGAAGATGTGCCGGGATTTTTGCCGGGCACCGATCAAGAATGGAATGCGATCATTACCAATGGTGCAAAATTGCTATACGCCTTCTCAGAAGCAACCGTGCCGCGTGTTACAGTGATTACCCGGAAAGCGTATGGCGGTGCTTACGATGTTATGAACTCGAAACACATTGGGGCTGATCTGAACTATGCCTGGCCAACAGCCGAGATTGCTGTGATGGGTGCTAAGGGAGCCGCAGAAATAATTTTTAAGAAGGAAATAGCCGAAGCGGCTGATCCGGAAGGTAAATTGACTGAAAAGGTTGATGAATATACCCGCAAATTCGCCAATCCTTATCGCGCTGCCCATCGGGGATACATTGACGAAGTCATTTATCCGGATCAAACGCGGGAGAAGCTAATCAGGGCCTTTGAAATGTTAAAAAACAAAGTGGCTACACTTCCAAAGAAAAAGCACGGAAACATCCCGCTCTAGTGATGGTAAATAAGTCGAAGAAGTTAAATGTTAAAAATTATGGATAAGAAGAGTAAACTATTTCTGTATGAGTATCTAAATAATGCTTCACCCACGGGGTTCGAATCATCGGGTCAAAAAATATGGCTGGATTATATCAAGCCGTTTGTTAATGATCACATGGTTGATGTGTATGGTACTGCGGTAGGTGTCATTAACCCAAAGGCCAGTTACAAAGTAGTAATTGAAGCTCATGCTGATGAGATATCCTGGTTTGTCAACTATATCACAGAAGATGGTTATATCTATGTGCGGAGGAATGGTGGTTCCGATCATCAGATTGCTCCATCAAAACGCGTCAATATCCACACCGACAAAGGGATTGTAAAGGGTGTTTTTGGCTGGCCGGCTATACATGTACGTGATGCTGCCAAGGAAGAAACTCCTACATTAAAAAATATTTTCATTGATATCGGTGCGGAGTCGAAGAAGGAAGTGGAGGCCCTGGGTGTTCATGTTGGCTGCGTCATCACCTTTGAAGATGAGCTAATGGAGATGAATAAAAGCTGGCTGGTTGGCCGTGCATTAGATAACAGAATGGGCGGGTACATGATTGCTGAGGTCGTCAGGCGATTAAAAGAGAACAAAAAGAAACTTCCGTACGGGCTTTATGTGGTAAACGCGGTGCAGGAAGAAATTGGGCTTCGGGGAGCCGAGATGATTTCACGCAGGTTAAAACCCGATCTGGCTATCTGTACAGATGTGACCCACGATACCCAGTCACCCATGTATAATAAGAAAGAAAGTGGTAACCTGAAATGTGGATCGGGCCCGGTGCTCTGCTATGGACCGGCTGTTCAGAATAATGTTCTCAAAATGGTAATAGAAACAGCCCAAAAAAGGAAAATACCTTTCCAGCGACAGGCTGTTTCCAGATCAACAGGAACCGATACAGACTCTTTTGCCTACTCTGCTGAGGGAGTTGCCTCTGCCCTTATATCATTACCATTAAAATACATGCATACTACTGTGGAAATGGTACATAAGGAAGATGTTGAAAATGTTATAAATCTCATCTACGAGTTCTTACTGCAATTGAAACCGGGGCATGATTTCCGCTATTTTAAGTAACGATTGCGTAAAAATCTTACACCAATAAGGTAAAAGGCTGAATAGGTTCTTGCAAGGTATTTGCAGAACCTATTTTTGTATCATCAAACAACAACAAAAAACAGTTTATGAAAAGAATTAAAACCCTGGTGATTGCAGCCTTAATAGCAGTAAGTGGCAACGCATTTGCACAAGACAGACCCATGCATGAAGTTTACTCCATGATGGTTTTTAACTTCGTTCGTTACGTTCAGTGGCCTGATCATGATGGAGCCGGTGATTTCGTTATTGGCGTCATTGGTAATGGTGATGTATACAATACATTAAACACATGGTATGGTGGAAAGCCACGTGGCTCTAAAACTTACGTTATTAAAAAACTTAACTCAGCAGCTGAGATTGAAAACTGCCAGGTTGTATTTATCGACAAATCAAAGAGTGGTGAATTTGATGCAGTCAACAACAGAGTAAAAGGCAAAGGCACACTGGTGATCACCGATAAGAGTGGACTTGGTGAAAAAGGCAGTGCCATCAATTTTAAGACGGTTGACAATAAATTGAAATTTGAGCTAAACCAGAAAGTCATTGAAGCTTCTAACTTGAAAGTTTCCGGTGCGCTTTCTTCTATGGCGATATTGATATAGACGAAGTTGTTTGGAAAGGCCTCGGAGGAGACTCTGGGGTTTTTTCCATTTTTGTAGTAGATTAGCAGTGCCCATTTAACTTTTTAATCTATGAAAAACCTCTCTTTTACCGTTTTAGCTGTATTCAGCCTGATCGGATCTTTTGCACAGGAAAAGCCTACCTATGAACTTCATGCGGGTATGGTGTACAATTTTATCAAATACATTCAATGGCCCAATGAAACTGAGGATGGTGATTTCATTGTTGGTGTGATGGGGGATGATAATTTGTTTGACTTGCTTAAAACCCGTTACGATGGTAAGCCAAAGGGAAGTAAGAAGTACGTTATAAAAAAATTAGCTTCTGCTGGCGAAGCTGCCAGTTGCCAGGTTGTCTATTTAGGCAAGTCAAAAAATAAAGAGTTCGAAGAAATTAAAAATACTACGACCGGAAAGCCCGTGTTAACCATTACCGATGGAAATGGACTGGGTCAGAAGGGTAGCTGTATCAATTTCAAAGTAATTGATGGCAAGTTAAAATTCGAATTGAATCAGGCTACAGTAGGAGCTTCAAACCTTAAAGTTTCGTCCCAGTTGAGCAGCATGGCCATTGTAATTTAGGCTTTCTCATATTCAATAGTACTTTACGTTTCTCCCGGGTTTTCGGGATTTGTGGTGGTTGATGAAGGTGGTAAAATGGAGAATGAAGTATTATTTAAAGAGGTAGTTGAACATTCGGGTGATATTGTGATTGTTACCGATCGACAATTTCTCATACGATATATCTCCTCATCTGTCAGGAAAGTTTTTGATGTTGATCCAGTAGCACTACTGGGAAGAAATGTGTTTTCATACCTCAATCCCGAAAAGATACAAGGCTGGAAAAATTGCATTGCAGGAAAGCAACCGCTGTTTGATGAAGTAACTCTTAAAACGCGGGATGGGAGGCAACTCTTTTTTGATGTTCATATTTCAAACTTAATCGATCATTACCAGGTTCAGGGATTAGTTCTCAAGCTGCATGATGTTACTGGTAAAAAGATAAAGGAGCAGGAACTGCTTCGTTCCAATAAGCAACTCGATCAGGTTATCTACAAGACAACACATGATCTGAAGGCTCCAGTGATGTCTGCCTTAGGTTTAGTTGACCTGGCCGAGAAATCTTCTGCTGAAGATCAGGCACACTATCTTCAAATGATCCGAAAAAGTCTATTGAAGCTGGATTCACTTATCGGAGAAATGTATAATTTTTTCAGAAATGAAAAATTGGTACTTCAGCGAAGCCGGATAGACCTGCATGCGATGTTGAAAGAGGAATTAGAAAATCTGATCTCACCACTCGAGGAAAATATCATTTCAGTGGATTTTGAAATATCGGGCGATCATCAATTCTTTTCCGATCGGGTTCGTGTTCAAACGGTCATTACGAATATTCTTTCAAATGCGATTAAATATTACGACCGCCAGAAAACTAAACCGTTTATCAAAATTTCAATCTCTGTAAACCCTGATATTTGTATTCTTAAAGTCGAAGACAACGGAATTGGGATTGAGCCTGAATATCAGAACAGAATTTTTGATTTGTTTTTCAGGGCAACTGATCACGCGCAGGGTACCGGCTTAGGCTTGTTCATTGTAAAAGATACGATAGAAAAACTGGAGGGAACGATTGATGTTCAATCTACACCTGGTTCAGGAACAACATTTCTGATCCGTATACCCAACCAGTTGAATCAGCCGTTAGCGGTTGAATAAAGAAATACGCGCAGGGTCGCAGAGTTTTTATAGAGAGGGTCTTTTCTCTGTGTACTCTGTGCGTTATTTTTCCTTCCCTCTCTACAACGCGTTTCAGTCCGAGCGCATTACGCCACATAAATTTTGTTATAATCACTGTAATGGGATGTTACGCACTGATCATCCAGATCATTTGCTAACCTTCGGAGATGGTTGTGATCAGACCAAAGGTGTTGATATCATCCCAAAATCTTGGGTATGATTTTCTAACCACATTCGGATTTTCAATGCTTATGTCCATTTGTGTAGCTAGCGGTGCAAAGGCCATTGCCATGCGATGATCCTTATAGGTTTGAAATGTTGCGGCTTTTGGAAGTTGAAGTGAGGGGATTAAAGTCCATTGATCGGCACTTTCCTGCAGATCAGCTCCAATTTTTCTGAGTTCTTGCTGCAGTGCTGCAATCCTGTCGGTTTCTTTAATGCGTAAGCTTTCCAATCCGGTAAAGTTTCCTGTTATCCCTTTTGCGGCACAAACTACAGCTAAGGTTTGGGCAAGGTCGGGGCAATGCGTAAAGTCCCATGTAATAGCACGAGAAGAAGTGGCTTTGGTTAGCTTTACTAAATCTTTTTCAGTTGTAGCGATTACACCAAGATCTTTCATGATGTGGGTGATCACGCTGTCGCCCTGAAGTGATTTTAACATAAGTCGGGGTAAAAACAGTTCAGCTTTTTCAGCCAGAGCAGCAAAAGCAAACCAGTAGCTGGCGGCTGACCAATCAGACTCAACTGTAAATGAAGTTGCTGTATAACGTTGGGATTTTATGTGTATAGTGTTCTCGTAGAAATCGACCATCACTCCAAACTCTCTCATCAAAGATGCTGTCATTTCAATATAGGGGCGACTACCTATTTTTCCTGTCAGATTTAAGGTAAGCCCATCGGGTAAAATCGGAGCAATCATCATCAATGCAGAGATGAATTGACTGCTGATATCTCCCCGTATAGCGATGGCCTTTACTTTTTGTTCCTCAAACCCTTTCAGTTCAAGCGGAGGAAAGCCATTTTTTTCAATGTAGCGGATTTCTGCGCCCAATGTGCGCAAGGCATCCACCAATATGCCAATAGGCCGTTCCTTCATTCGCGAAGTGCCTGTGAGAATTTTTTGTTTTCCGGTTATTGAAAAATACGCGGTAAGAAAGCGCATGGTTGTGCCGGCATCTTCTACATTAACTACATGATCGAGCGTGTTGATAAGTTTCAACATGAGTTGCGTATCATTGGCATCGGAAAGATTGAGTAAGGAAGACCCACTGCCAGCCAGTGCGTTCATGATCAGAACCCGGTTACTGATACTTTTTGAAGCCGGAAGGTAGTTAACAACACCTTTCAGAACGTTCGTTTGTGTAATGTGAATGGTTGAATTCAATGATGCGTGAAATTTTAGTGGCAAAATTACAGTAAGTCAAATATTATTTATCATCTCATGAAACATTTGCAGGTGAAATGAAGTTAATTTGTAGTATGAGTACAACAAAAAACATAGCCATAGGATTGGGCATTGCTTCGGGTGCATTGTTGGCGGCTTGGTTATTCACGGGTAATCGTAAGAAAAAAACCAGAGATTTTATTTCCAAAAAAGCGAACGACCTTAAGAAAACCTTTACCGCAGCGAAGCATCAGCGTGATGATGCTGATGTTCATTACATCTGAAGCTTCAGGTAAGATGTTAATGCATCATTTACTTCCTCAAGGCTAATCTCACAATTCCAGCGTGCCCTTCCAATCCCATCTTGAAGGACACACAATATCTTACTTCCTTTATTTTTTTTGTCTTGTAGGGTTAATGCCCCGATGTCTTGAATCTCATTTTCATTAAAACTCACCCTTCCGAATACATTCAGAATATAATTTGTAATAGATTGAAAATCATGCGCTTCTAGTAAATTTCTGCTGTTTGCAATCCAGGCTTCGCAAATAATTCCGGCAGCTACGGCTTCACCATGCATTATTTTTCTATTTTGACTGAGTAAATAGCTTTCCAGTGCGTGACCTAGCGTGTGTCCTGCATTTAGAATTTTTCGCAATCCTTTTTCGGTTGGATCTTCCGTTGTTACCTGTGCTTTAAAAGAAACGGAATGCAGAACCAGTGCTTCCCAATCTTGGTCTGATAATGATTGGGCACTAATCACCTCCCACAGAGCTCTATCAGAAATGAGGGCATGCTTGATTACCTCAGCAAAACCAGATCGGAGTTCCGGTAACGGAAGTGTTTTAAAAAAACCGCTGTACAGCAGCGTCAATTGTGGTTGCTGAAATACCCCGATGTGGTTTTTAAAATGGTTGAAATCAATACCCAGTTTGCCGCCAATACTGGCATCGGCCTGTGCCAGCAGTGTTGTGGGTATTAGAATGAAATCTATTCCGCGCTTATAGGTGGCTGCACAAAAGCCGCCCATGTCACCCAATACTCCTCCGCCCAATACGATAAGTGCTGCATGTCGGTCAAGCGCATGGTCTGTCATTGCCTGCCAAATTGCCGTACATGTACTCAGGTTTTTTTGCTCCTCACCGCTAGTCACGATTATTTTAATGCATGAGGAGAGTACATTCTCCATAACCGGGTAACAATGGGATACCGTATTTTCATCCATCAAAATTGCCAGCTTGCTGTATTGCTTTTTCTGCAGAAAGGCCTGCAGGTCGCGGGTCGGATGGTGTGTTAAAAGAATGTTTTCAGGGAGCATTTTATCGGTTGAAACTGGATGTTCGGAAAGTTATTAAAAACCCGACAATAGAAGGTGACGGATGGTCACGAAATCGATTTCGGGATGAAATATTTGTGTCTATATTTGCCCACCTTTTTGAATATGGAAGTCGAACCCAAAATTTCGTTTGAAGATACCGAAGTTGCCTTTTCGTATAAATCGGATGCCGAACTTCGCAAAGCCGACTTTATTTTCTCGCTTGTTAATCACCCGTGGATTTCGGCTGTGGCAACAGGTGCAGTAAAGCTGGCCCTGAACCTGGGATTGCCCGTGGAGGGTATCATCAAAAAAACCGTATTTGATCATTTTTGCGGTGGTGAAAGTATTGAGAAGAGCAATGAAGCTATCCGCCAACTTGCAAAGCATGGAGTCGGCACTATTCTCGATTATTCCGTAGAAGGTGAGGAGACTGAAAGCAGTTTCGATCGAACGAAAGATGAGATCATCCATACCATTGAAAAAGCCAAGGACTCTTCCAGCGTTCCGTTTTCTGTTTTTAAGGTAACCGGAATTGCTTCGGCCGCTGTGCTGGAGAAAGTGCAGAAAAAAGATTCCCTTACACCGGAAGAACAGGGGGCGTATGATCGTATTAAGGCCAGGATTAATGCCATTTGTTTACGGGCCTTTGAATGTAATGTTCCGGTTTTGATTGATGCTGAAGATTCCTGGTACCAGGATCCAATTGATGCCATTGCCTATGAGATGATGGGAAAGTACAATCATACCAGAGCAATTGTTTTCAATACCTACCAGTTGTATCGGACAAGTTCGTTGAAAAACCTGCGGGAAGCTTTTCACACAGCCGCTATGCATAACTATTTTTTGGGTGCCAAACTGGTGCGGGGAGCCTACATGGAAAAGGAACGTGAACGTGCAGCGACATTCGGATATCCTGATCCCATACATCCTGATAAGGAAGCTACTGATAATGCATTTAATCAGGCCCTCGCTTTTTGTGTCGACAACAAACAACGCATCACCGTAATGTGCGGCTCCCATAACGAATACAGCAACCAATACCTGGCGGTATTAATGGAAAAGCACAGCATGAAAAATAATGATGAGCGCGCATGGTTTGCGCAGCTCTATGGTATGAGCGATAACATTTCTTTTAACCTGGCGAAGGCGGGATATAATGTTGTGAAATATGTACCCTACGGCCCTGTGAAATCGGTTATGCCATACCTGTTCAGGAGAGCTGAAGAGAATACTTCTGTGGCCGGACAGAGCAGCCGGGAGCTTGTGCTGATCAAGAAGGAATTGGAAAGAAGAAGGCAAGCCAGGCTCAACCGTTCCTAATTCAACCCACACATTTTTACCTCCGCTTTATTCCCTTATTTTTGCGGGAAACAGTGCATTATGGTACTAAGCGAACAAGAAGTCTTCCGCAGACAAAGTAAAGAGGAGTTGGAAAAGCTGGGCATAAATCCATACCCGGCAGAGCTTTTCGATGTGAATGCATCCGCACAGGAAATCCTTGAGAACTACGAACGTCATAAAAGCGATTATCGTCAGATTTCAATAGCGGGCCGGATCATGAGCCGCAGGATAATGGGCAATGCTTCTTTTGCCGAGTTACAGGATGAAACCGGAAGAATACAGATTTATATCCGCAGAGATGATATCTGCCCTTTAGAAGATAAAACGCTTTATAATACTGTTTTTAAAAAGCTGCTCGACATCGGTGATATTATAGGCGTAAAGGGTTATGGGTTCACAACCCAAACTGGCGAGATTTCAATTCATGTTACGAACTTAACAGTACTGTCAAAGTCTCTTCGTCCCCTGCCTGTTGTTAAGGAAACTGTTGATGAGCAAGGTGTTGTTACCCGTCATGATGCATTTACAGATCCAGAGCAACGTTACCGCCAGCGCTATGTCGATCTGGTGGTGAATCCGGAGGTGAAAGATGCATTCATTAAGCGCACCCAACTGGTGAATTCGATGCGGCAGTATCTGAACGAGAAGGCTTACCTGGAAGTTGAAACGCCCATTCTTCAGCCGCTGTATGGTGGCGCTGCAGCACGACCATTTAAAACGCATCACAACACACTGGACATGACGTTGTATTTGCGTATTGCAAATGAACTGTATCTCAAACGACTAATTGTTGGAGGGTTTAATGGCGTGTATGAGTTTTCGAAAGATTTTCGCAACGAAGGCATGTCGCGGTTTCACAACCCTGAGTTTACGCAAATTGAATTGTATGTTGCGTACAAAGATTACCTCTGGATGATGGACCTCGTAGAGGAGATGATTGAAAAAGTAGCGTTGGATCTACACGGAAAAACACAGGTGAGGGTAGGTGAGAATATTATTGACTTCCGAAGACCCTGGCAACGGTATACCATGTTTGAAGCCATTCAGCATTTCACCGGTATTGATATTTCGGCCATGAACGAAGCTGAATTAATTGAGACCTGCAATAAACTTCATGTTCCGTATGATGCCACCATGGGCAAGGGTAAGCTTATTGATCAGATTTTTGGTGAGAAATGTGAGCCGAATTTAATTCAGCCAACCTTTATAACTGATTACCCGATTGAGATGTCGCCCTTGGCAAAGAAACACCGGACGAAGCCCGGGTTGGTGGAGAGGTTTGAGGCCATTTGCAACCGCAAAGAAATCTGCAATGCGTTTTCGGAACTTAACGATCCTATTGATCAGCGCCAACGCTTTGAAGAGCAATTGGAGTTGGGTAAACGTGGGGATGAGGAGGCCATGACACTCGATGAAGATTTTCTGCGTGCACTGGAATACGGAATGCCACCTACCGCAGGACTTGGTATCGGCATTGACCGCCTAAGCATGATCATGACTAACTCACCATCCATTCAAGATGTGCTTTTCTTCCCGCAGATGAAGCCGGAGAAACAAGCAGAGGGAGTAGATGAACAAGGATTTGAAGCCGCTGGCGTACGTGCAGAATTCATTCCGATTTTGCAAAAACTTGGACTTACCTCCGTTGCTAAAATGAAAGAGTTAAAAGCTTCGAAACTCTTTAATGATTTATGCGGCATGCGCAAAAAGATGAAACTTGAAATCGCTAATCCTACACTGGAAGAAGTGGAGGGTTGGTTAAACTAGTTCTATGAGACAAAAAAAAGCGGGAGACAGTCTTCCGCTTTTTTTATTCCTTTTGGTTCAGTCTATTATCAGAATTTACTTACGCGGCCACTCCCCGCTGAATTGCTGTTTACTTTTTTCGGATCACCTTTATAGCGTACTGAGCCGCTACCTGAAATCGTAACATCTAGTTCATCCTTCGTGTTAATTTCCACATCACCTGATCCCGAGATGCGTACATCACAACGGTTGGTAATCAGATCAGATCCCAGCACTTTACCAGAACCGCTAATGGATGCGTTCACGTTATCCGCTGTGCCACTAGCCATAATTCTCCCTGAGCCGGAAACCTCGAAATCTGCTTTACCGGAAATGCTCATGGTCAGGGAAACTTTTCCCGAACCACTAACATCGCTGCTGAAGCTCTTGCATTTTCCCTTTACGTCAATGTTGCCCGATCCGGAAACATCGGCATCAATATCGCCAGAAGCATCAACATCAAGTTTAAGATTTCCAGATCCGCTTACCCGTAGATCGAGATTGGTGGCAGTAAATTTGGTTTCACCAATCAAATCGCCTGATCCGCTTACACTTAGGCCTTCAATGTTTTGTACGGTTATGTAAACATTGATTTTGTCGTCATTATTCCAGCTCCAGTTTGTCCATGAGCTTTCTTTTCCAATAGAAAGCCGGCTTCCATCTACTTCCGTCTCAATCTTTTTCAAGAGTTCTTTTGGGCCTTCTATTTCAACTTTTTGGGTGCTTCCCTGGCGCAAATAAAGTTTGCCGGGAACGCGGAATGCAATCTTGGTAAAGGTGCCAACGTTACGGGTTTCGCGGGTTTGTCCAACAGAAAATGTCAAGGCTAAGAAAAGTGCCAGGATGGTAAGTGAAAGTTGCTTTTTCATATTGTTTTTGTTGATTTCTGAGTCAGAGACTGCGTTCAAAAGAAAGGGTTGCATCAGCCTTTTTGTATTCCTTTCTTTGAGACGCAAACTGCATCACTTTCGTTACAATGCCGGTTCATTCCTTTCAAACTATTCAACATCCTGCCGAAGGCTTGTATAAAGAAAAGGGCAGTAAGTTCCTAGCCTTTGCTTTTCCTGTTTCTGATGAAAATGAAATCAAGTGTACAATCGAATCAATCAAAAAGAAATATTTTGATGCCCGGCACCATTGTTACGCATGGATGCTGGGTGCGGAGAAAAAGCGATTTCGTGCCGTTGATGATGGCGAACCGAATCATTCTGCTGGCGATCCGATACTTGGGCAGATACGGTCAAAAGACATCACCAATGTATTGATTATTGTTGTGCGCTATTTTGGCGGGGTGAAGCTCGGTGTTGGCGGTTTAGTAGCAGCCTACAAAGCTGCTGCGGAGGATGCTCTTCGTCACGCTCATATTATTGAGCAGCAGGTTACAAAAATATTCACCATCACTTTTGTATATGCAGCAACACCTCAGGTTATGCGGCTGGTGAAAGATTTTGATCTGGAGATTATGGAACAGCATTTTTCGGATAGCTGCGTTGTAACTCTTAAGGCATCGCTTCAACATCAAGAAAGGATGCTTGAAAGTCTGCGCCTCATGCAGGCTATGGGAACTCAGCTTTCATGGGAGGAACAACCGGAGAGCGATTGATTAGCCCGCGTTATGAACCTCCGGGAATAACCTTACTTTTGCCTAACAATTTTCAACGCTATGTCCTTCCATCGGCCGGCACTCGGGTTTATTTTTGTCACGTTATTAATTGATGTCATTGGCTTTGGTATTATCATTCCGGTAATGCCTAAACTGATTAGCCAAATGATGAATGTTACCATTCCGGAGGCTTCCGCATATGGAGGATGGCTGATTGCGTCTTTTGCGATTATGCAGTTTATTTTTTCACCCGTGATGGGTAATCTCAGCGATCAGTATGGACGCAGGCCGGTTTTGCTGATTTCACTTTTTGGATTTGGCATTGACTACATTCTTCTGGCGCTGGCACCTACAATTACCTGGCTGTTTGTGGGTCGTATCATTGCCGGAATCATGGGTGCCAGTTTCACTACGGCCGCTGCTTATATTGCAGATGTTAGTGAACCGGAGAAGCGGGCGCAGAATTTTGGAATCATTGGTGCTGCTTTTGGTTTGGGATTTATTATCGGACCAGCCGTAGGCGGAATTTTGGCGCAGTATGGTTTACGCGTACCGTTTGTTGCTGCTGCAGTGCTTACCTTACTGAATTGGCTATATGGTTTTTTTATTCTGCCCGAGTCGCTACCAATAGAAAGCCGCAGGAAATTTCAGTGGGCACGAGCCAATCCCTTGGGTTCATTAAAATTTTTTATCCGTTATGAAGTAATCCTCGGGCTGGTAGCCTCGCTTGTACTTATCTACATTGCGGGTCATGCCGTGCAAAGCACATGGGCGTACTACACCATGGAAAAATTCATCTGGAATGAAGACTGGGTAGGATACTCACTCGCCTTCGTAGGACTACTGGTAGCGATTGTGCAAGGTTGGCTTATTCGTTTCATTTTACCCAGTCTGGGGCAGGTGAGAAGTGTTTATGTTGGCCTTGGGCTTTATGCCATTGGATTCTTGCTGTTTGGTATTGCCACGCAAGGGTGGATGATGTTTGTTTTTCTGATACCCTATTGCCTGGGCGGAATTGCAGGACCTTCTCTACAGGGAATCATGTCGAGTCAGGTTTCTCCGAAGGAACAGGGTGAATTACAGGGCGCGCTAACCAGTTTAATGAGTCTTACTTCGATTGTTGGTCCACTACTTATGACGTGGCTGTTTTACCGTTTCTCGAAACCTGAGGCTGATATTTATTTCCCCGGAGCGGCCATGATTGCCGGGGCTGTGCTTACTCTGGTAAGTGCAGTTTTAGCGCGGTTAAGTTTGAAGAGGACGATGTCTTCAAGCGTATCAAATTCCTAAAATTGATTTCAGTTTTGTGTACCCCGCTTTGCTCAGCGGAATGCGTGTACCACTTTTCAGCAAGGCAACGTGCGAGTCCTTTTCGAGGGGTTCAATGCGGGTAAGGTGTGTCAGTTGTAGAATGTATGAGCGGTGAATTCGCACAAACTGTGATGCATCAAGCGCTTGCTCATAAAAGCTCATGGTCTTCTTTTTCAGAAACATTTCTTTGGCGGTAAAGATTTTTACATAATCATCGTACGCTTCCATGTATTGGATTTCATGAACCGGTATAATGCGAATGGTGCTTCCTTCCTTTACAACAATGCGATTGCGTTCCTCCGGTTGTCGGATTTCCGTTTGTGCGATTTTCGTAGTTTGTATTGGTGCTTGCTGATTTCGTTGGTGCAACCATTTCTGCATCGCTTTATCAAAACGTTCTTTACTGAAAGGTTTCAGCAGGTAGTCGATGGCATGCGCTTCAAAGGCTTTAATCGCATACTCGTCAAACGCGGTGGTGAAAATAACATCCGGAGCCTGTTCGATAAGTTCCAGCATTTCAAAACCTGTGATCTTTGGCATTTGAATATCCAGAAAGATCAAGTCAGGTTTTAGGTTCGTAATAGCCTTAACCCCTTCAAAGCCATCGCTGCATTCCTGCAGAATGGAAATATCCGGATAGGTTCCGAGGTATTCTGCTACGATGCTACGTGCCAGCGGTTCATCATCGATAATGAGCGTTTTAATCATGCCAGTTGTGGGATTTTTACTTCCGTGATAAAAATGTTTCCGTTGAGCACAGTAGACAGCAGATCGTTTCGGGCATAGAGTAAATATAGTCTGCGTTGTACAGAGTTTAAACCGAAGCCTGTTCCGGGTTTACTTTGCGATGTCTCCGGATCAAAAGGGTTTTCGACTGTAATGACGAGGTGATTGTTTTCTGTTTTCGTAATGATGCGGATGGTGATTTCTCCTGTGGTGTCATATAATCCGAACTTGATAGCATTTTCTACCAACGGTTGAAGCAGCAGGGAAGGAAGTAATAATATTCCAGTGGCATCAGAGCGTTCAATTTCCGTTTGCAGGCGGTGCCCGAAGCGTACCTTTTCAATATCCAGGTAAAGTTGAAGGTGATGTAATTCTTCCGTTAAGGTTACCAGTTGCTGGTCATCGCGCTTGATGGTGCCGCGAAGAAAATCAGAAAGCTGCTGAATCATTTTTCGCGCTTCTTCCGGCCTCGATCCGGCCAGAGCACTGATGGAGTTGAGGCTATTGAATAAGAAATGCGGCTGTAATTGCTGACGCAAGGTTGCCAGTTCTGCTTCGCGCGCCATCTTAACAGCATCTTCCTCATGCTTTTCGCGGGCTTGCTGATCCTGGAGGTAAAACCACATCCAGCTTAGTACACCAATCAGGGCTATCATGAGCCAGGTTATAAGGCCACGAATAGCGTGTGAGTTGGTGAGGTAGGTTACGTAATCAATATTGTCTTTAAAAAAGTAATTCGCCATCAGGTAGCGGTGAAGTGCTACACATAAAATGGCGAGTACAATACTCCAGATGACCAGATAAAAAGCATTCTTCAAACTGGGCTGGTAGTACCGCAGCGAATTGAACATGATATAGCCAGCGGTAGCAATTAATAAATTTATATTCAGGGCATCAGTCAGGGCTACAATCCACGAAAAGTGAAAAGTGGTTTGCAGGGCATAGGTTTCAAGTACAATCAGAAGCGCCCACCAAACAGCGTACGCAAGGATGGCCTTCCAGGGTGATATTTTGTTTGTGCTCACGATTTATTTTTCAATACGCCATTTCACTGTGCAAGCGGAGTGACCGCGCGCGCTGATGGATAAAGGTAATATATGTTTTTGCTTCTTTCAGTTCATGAATGCGCGAGTACAACTCTACACCGTCTTCCAGTTTTTGGAGTGGAATGACTTCAGCAACGTTGATGAATTCCCATTTCACCAGGTGGTTCTTATCATTGAAAAAGGCATCTTCTTCACCGAGCCCAATGATGCGCGATTTCAGGAATGCTTCTTCCTGATTTTCGGCGCAGACCAACCGTAGTTGTTCGTCAAATTGTTGTTGGGTTTGATTTTCGGCATGAATGCCGAAGACGATTTTTGTGATGTACCAGTTCATAAGTAAGGCTTGAAGGAAAACGAATAATGGATACATAAATTTTTTTAGTAGCTCTTGATATCAATACCGCCAAACATGCACATGCCTTTTAGAATTAACACCTTGCTGGGATCAGCATTGAGGGTAACAGGATTTCGTTTATCATCAATGCCGCCAAAAATGCAGACTACTTCTCCGGTGTGGACTCTCCAGTTTGAGGGCACAATCAATTTAGCACCACCAAAAACCTGAACCAGTTCAAGTTCAGCACGGCCTTGAATATCGGCTTGCGTTAAATTCACTTCGGCTCCGCCAAACACTGTAATAACTTCTCCTCCCTTGAAATTTTTTGAGATGATGACTTTCTTGGAGCCCCCGAAAATGGTTACGGCCTCAATTTCTTCGCCAGCCAGATTTTCGCCTTTCAATTCACCTTCGGTACCGTACTTTTCTCTCCAGCTTTTGCCTTCACGTTTGGGTCTGAAGATCATGACAATGCCAATTGTAATGATGATGATGGGCCAGAAGAAACGATCCATAGAATAATCCTGGATGATTTCACCGGTAAGGAAGAGAACGCCTACCCCAATGGGTATCATCCAGCTCCATCCCTGGAAGTTACTCCGTACACCAAAGTATACGCCTGCTATAATGGGAATCCAGGGCCAACTGATTAGCCAGTGTGGTAAGTCGACACCCATGCGGTCAACCAGCAAAAGGGTTCCTACAAGTACCACGATGATTCCGCCCAAAGCCCTGCCTTTTACCTCTGATGTGAATTGGTTGGAGGAATCCGAAGGAGTGTTTGGGTTAATGCTTTTATTTTCTTGTCTGTTCATAATAATAATTTTTAAATGGGAGTCTCAACTTACCAGTTCCTGCACTTTGAGTTTTTTTTACTGGCATTGAAAATCATGGTCAGGCCAACAACAATAACGATGATGGGCCAGTATTGCCGAACGGAGAAATCTTCTACAAATTCGCCCGCCAGGAAGATGCCTCCAACGGTTACGGGTATAAGCCAGCCCCAGTCACGGAAGCCATGTTTGGCTCCCGAAAATATACCAATGGCTATGACAAGCATTTGCCAGGTGAATAACCAATGGGGCAATTCAACGCCTGCCTGCCGGGCCAGTAGCAATGAGCCTACGACCAATACAATAAGTCCGGCTAGTACATTACCATACTCGTGGGGCTTCAAGGAGTCTGTTTGTTTTTTATCGCTTCCCTGATTGTAGTTGGTTTTGATTTCGTGTGGTTCCATACTGTGTTGTTTGTTATTTATGTAAATGTACGGGCCCGGCACAGCGAAGGCCACTACGAATAGGCCACCTTTGGTGCCTTGTAGGTGAATGGAGGACTGGAGTCGGTGGAGGAGAAAGTGTTATTGATTCAAACAGAGCCTTTTATCAATATGGTAAAGCATCTTTTGGTTAAAGCACGAAGAGTATTTGCGTTACTCTATGTTAATTAACCTGTTAATCAGGGCATATTGTAATAGCATGATAGTTTTAGCGTCTTTTATCTCTCCGGTTTTCATCATCGTCAGGGCTTTTTGAAAATCAAGCTCCAGGACTTGAATATTTTCATCTTCATCTACGCCACCACCCTCACCGATTTTTTGATGATGGGTGTATTCGGCAACAAAGAAATATAGAATTTCGGTTACTGAGCCGGGCGACATGTAAGCTTCAAAAATTTTCCGCACATCCCTTATCCGATATCCTGTTTCTTCTTCTGTTTCTCTGCGGATGCAATCTTCCGGATTATCCTGATCGAGTAATCCTGCGCAGGCCTCAATCATCAATCCGTTTTCATTACCATTCACAAATGTTGGGAGTCGGAATTGCCGGGTTAGGACTACCGTTTTTAGCTCTGGATTATACAACAGGATTACAGCACCATTGCCACGATCATATGCTTCCCGGCTTTGCACGATTGTATTGCCATGCTTATCGGTAGTTTCGTAGGTGTATTTGTAAAGCTTATACCAGTTTTTCGACAGGATTTCAGTCGAGAGTATTCTAACGGAGTTATTCATTTTCAATCTTTTTCACAGCCGAAAGCCGTTGATACAATTCCCAGCATACCCAGGCATCTGTTGCGGCATACTCTAATTGTTTTTCCGTAAGTGCAGGGGCCTCCCAATTTGAAGTTTGCGCACTTTTTGAAATCCGGAACCCTAAAATCAGTGCGGTAAGTTTTTTCACACTTTCTACCTGAAGTCCAACTTGCTTAGCCAGTGTTGCCAGGTCTTCAAAACCTTGAGCACTAAATTTATTTAGTTTTTGAAGCGCTTTTATATCATCGCGAATGCCGACACCGGTTTTGATGATGTTGTGGTTCTGAAATAATTCGATTAAAGGATCAGTGACCCCGGTATGGCTGACGCGGATCAGATAAACTTTCTTGGGTATGGCAAGTTGTAAAAGCGAAACGTTGTAAAACTGTCCTTTTTTGAAAGCCGGTCTGGTTTCGGTATCAAAGCCTATCACATCATACTTTTGCAGGTCATTAACCGCCTTGATGAGTTGGTTCTCTTCTGTTACAACGGTAATTTTCCCATCAAACGCACGAAGCGGGAGCACGTTGATTTCCTCATGCGAGATGGTAAGGCGTGAATGATTATGGTTGTTGGGGCTGCTGCTCGTCATCAAATCTCCTGATCTTGTAATTCAAATACGCTTGTAAAATGGTCATGAAAGGGCTAATGATACAAAAGAAAGTATAGGGTGCATATATCATGGTGGCAACGCCTAAGACATTCGCCTGGGTTGCGCCACAGGTGTTCCAGGGAATGAGAACCGATGTCACCGTTCCGGAATCCTCTAACGTGCGGCTGAGTACTTCTGGTTTGAGGCCCCGCTCGCGGTAGGTGCCGGCATACATTCTTCCAGGAACAGCAATGGCCATGTATTGGTCAGATGCCGTAAAATTAAAGAAAACACAGGTTGCCGCTGTGGAGGCCACCAATGATCCGGTGCTGTGGGCGTACCGAATAATTTCTTCTGCTATTCGGTGAAGTAGTCCGGAAGACTCCATCACCCCTCCAAAAATCATAGCACATAATATCAGCCATATCGTATTGAGCATGCCGCTCATTCCCTTTGCGGTGAGCAAGGCGGTGATCATTTCATTATCGGTTTGCATGTTGATGGTGGTGGTCATGGCTTTCATCACAGCCAGAAAAGATGCTCTTATATAATCACCCTGGATGCCTGAAATTTTTTCAATTGCCTGCGGCTGAAAAATGACGGCAAATAATCCGCCCAGCAACGCGCCCACTAATAATGCCGGAAGTGCCGGCACCTTTTTTACGATCATAAAAATAACAAGCACCGGGACGACAAAAAGCAGCGGATTCAGGTTAAAGGAATTCTCAATAGCTGTGAGTACGGCACTGCTATCCGTTGCAGCACGTGATGTATCAAGCGTGAAGCCCCACACCAAAAAAATGATTAGCGTAATGGCAAGCGTTGGAACGGTTGTATAAACCATGTATTTAATGTGCGTAAAAAGATCAGTTCCTGCCATGGCCGGGGCCAGGTTGGTGGTATCAGAGAGCGGTGACATTTTATCTCCAAAATAGGCCCCTGAAATAATGGCACCCGCAATGATGCCTTCATGAATCTCCAATGCTTTTCCGATGCCCAACAGGGCGATTCCTACAGTAGCCACTGTAGACCACGAACTGCCTGTGGCTAACGAGACAACGGCACATACAACACAAGCAGCCAATAAAAAGATAGTGGGATTAAGAATTTTTAATCCGTAGTAAATCATGGCTGGAACAATTCCGCTCAATAGCCATGTGCCAGAAAGTGAGCCGATGGCCAATAGAATCAGCATAGCGGCCATGGCTGAACTGATGCTTTTTACAATACTGCTTTCAATTTCCTTCCAGGAATAGCCAAGGGTAAAGGAAATGATACCCGCTACTGCGGCTGCCAATAATAGGGCAATTTGGTTGGCTCCGGTAATGGCATCAGAGCCTAACACTTTTACATTTATAGTAAGTAGAATGATTAGAAAACCAATCGGCAACAAGGCGTGTAATAAGGTCGGCTTTTTCTTGGCTAATGTCATTCGCTATCCGTGGTTAATCCGGGCAAGATAGGAATATTTTTAAAAGGTGCTAGCCTGGAAAAGGCCCGCATACGGGTGATTTTTATGCGGAAATTCGGTATACAACCCCCCTGTCTGCGAGGTATTTTTTTATAAAACCAAAATGACTTTCTTCTTCACCGAGATATTCGGGAGGGCAAATTCCCTTTCTGGTGAATTTTTCATTCAGAACCAAGTGAACTGCCGCGGTACACGTATATCCTGTGGTGCGGGCCATGGACAAGGTATTGGTTGCCTTGTCAGTACGGTCAAGCAATTGATAGGTATACGTTTTTGGTTTTCCATTTTCTTCACCACTCAGCACAATACGCATCACCGTGAATTCTTCTTCACCGGGTTTTAGTTTCCATTTCGGGAAGAGTAATTTCGCGGTAACATCGACCGGCCTGATTTTTACACCTTTCACGTCAATCTCGTCATACGAAAAGAATCCGCTTTCACGAAGCACGCGTAAATATTCAATGCATCCTGGATACCGCAATGTTTTTTCAATCATGTTGGGAATGTCCGGCATGGTTGTAATCAGGGAACGCAGTCCATCTGAATTCCATGACTCCAGTGTGCCCACACCATCGAAGTGAATCAATTCAGGATCGGATAATGCTTCTTTTATTACAACTGAACTATTTTGAACATACCGCGCTGGCCGAATGTATTCTTCTATTACATCAATGGGTGAGAAAACAGCTTTGTATTCATACGGCCATTCGCGTACTACGGGCAATCCCCCAACCAGGCATTCGTAGGAATTAATTTTCATCCGCTGATGATGATATCCTAAAATGATATTGCCCATGCCAGGTGCAACACCACAGTCGGTAACGATGGTAACGTTATTTTTTTTCGCCAGTGCATCGAGTTGAAAAGGATCTTCCGGAAAGAAGGAAATATCAACCATGTTTTTTCCCGCCTCAATTACTGTTTTGGCGTTTTGAAGACCCATAAATCCCGGCACAGCGCCAACAACGATGTCGAAGGGTTGAAGAATGGTGCGAAGTTGTCCGTGATCGGATAAATCAATCTTCAGGGTTTTGATTCCGTGTACAGCAACAGCCTGCAACGCTTCGTCATTGATATCAGCCGAAGTAACATCAAAATTTTTAGCCAGGTCAATCGCCATGGCTTTACCAACTAGACCAGCACCGAGTACAATAATTTTCTTCATACCTTAACACATTATTCTAAAGTTCTAACCATGTTTGATCCCGCCAAGATACTTGAAAAAGCGAAGCATTCAGCTTTCTATTTAGGGTTACTGAATTGGTCGCTAAGCCGGATGATTCCCTTCAATAGGCCGCATGGATTTAAGATCATTAAGATTGGGGATGGCTACCTGAAAACAATCATTCCGTATAGGCGTATCAACTTCAATCACATCCGTGGATTGCACGCGTGCGGCCTGGCCACGATTTCAGAATTCACCACAGGCTTTTTGTTGGTTTCAAAACTGGATGCTTCTAAATACCGACTTATTATGCAGCGGCTGGAGATGGATTATCATTACCAGGGAAAAATGGATGCTACCGCAGAATTTTCGGGTGATGAAAAATGGTTTCAGGAAAATATTTATGAACCACTTATGCAGCACGATGCCGTTGTAGTTGTGTGCGAGGTGAAAATTCACGATGTGAAAGGCAATCACCTGACTACCGGTAAAGTACATTGGCAAATCAAAAACTGGGAAAAGGTAAAAACGAAAGTGGCATAGTCTGAAATGTGTTTATGAAAGATTTTAGTTTTCATGCGGGCACACTTCCATTCGGTTATCGTTACGGGTTTGAATCGGCATTGTTTAATTTGCGGGAGCACTTGCTTTTACAGGCAAAGCAGGGTTGGCATTCGTTCTACATTGTGCATCAAAAAGATTTCAGCATTGAAGCTTGCATTCATTTTCACATTATCGATGGTGTTGCCCGAAGTCCGTTGAATAGTCCTTTTGGTGCGATTGAATGTTCTGCCAATGTTCCACCGATTGTGTTGTTTCAATTCGTTGCCTATTTCGAATCACGTTTAAAGGAATTGGATGTGAAGCGAATAATTATCAAACAAGCTCCTGTAGCGTATGATCAACAGAAGTCATCGCTCGTGCAGACCTTTCTATGGAATCAAAACTACCGTGTGACAGTTGCGGAAGTTGGGGCTGTTATAGCTGTTTCTGATGCTGCATTTGACGCAAAAATCCATGCATGGGAAAAGCGTAAACTTCGGCAGGCGCAAGCGTTAGGAATTATTTTTCAGCATATTTCCGCAGATCGATTGGAGGAGGTTTACACTTTTATTCTGAAATGCCGGCAGGAAAAGGGCTATTCGCTTTCGATGAGTTTAAGCAGTTTGGCAGAAACCATTCAGAGTTTCCCTGATCACTTTTTGCTCGTTGGTGCATTTCTTCAGAATGAAATGGTGGCAGCAAGCATATCCATCCGAGTAAGGAAAAATGTTTTATACAATTTTTATTCCAGCCATGCAGTTGCCTATGATTCTTTAAGTCCGGTGGTTTCTTTAGTGGAAGGATTGTACCAGTATTGTCAGGGAAAAAGTATTGAATTGCTTGATCTTGGAACGTCTGCACAAAATGGACAACCTAATTTTGGTTTACTTGATTTTAAATTGCGACTTGGAGCTGAACCTGCTTCAAAACTCACATTTGAAAAGGAATTGCTTTCATGACTCCTCCACTGGTTTCGGTTATTTGTTTATGTCACAATCACGCGCGTTTTGTTCGTGAAGCAATTGAATCAGTATTACTACAAACCTATCCGAACATTCAGCTGTTAGTAGTTGATGATGCCAGTACCGATGAAAGTGTAACTGTAATTCAGGATCTGATTGCAGCCTATCCTTCGATCACGTTTTTATCCTTACGGAAGAATGTGGGTAATTGCAAAGCGTTCAATCACGGTCTTGCCTTGACTACAGGAGCGTTTATCATCGACCTGGCGGCTGATGATGTGTTGCTTCCAGAAAGAATTGAAAATGGCGTGCAGTCATTTCAGGAACATTCTCCAGACTATGGTGTTCATTTTTCGGATGCGGAGTGGATTGATGAGGCTGGTCAGCACGTGTACAATCACTCAGAAAAATTTCCGCACCACACCATTCCACAAGGAGATGTTTACCGACACCTAATAGAGCGGTATTTTATCTGCTCACCTTCCATGATGTTTAAACGTGAGGTTATGGAATATATGGGCGGATATGATGAGACGTTAGCGTATGAAGATTTTGATTTCTGGATACGCTCTTCGCGAAAGTTTAACTATTGCTATACCCCTGCTATACTGGTAAAAAAAAGAATAGTGAAAGATTCTTTGTCTGAAAGGCAATTCAAACATGGCAGTCTGCAGCAGGAGTCCACGTACCAGGTATGCAAAAAGATTTATAAACTAAACCGGACTCGCGAAGAAAAACGTGCTTTGCAGCGAAGGGTTTACTATGAGATAGGAGTAAACCTCAGACTTTATAACCCCGGATTGGCTACAAGGCTTTTTGTTCTTTTGATCAGAACACTGATTTAAAAATTATTACTTCCGATTGTCGTCTCCCAGAACCATGCTCACATAACTTTCATAACGACTCAGGGCAATGCTTCCATTTCTGACCGCTTCTAAAATGGCACATCCGGGTTCGTTGATGTGAATGCAACGCGATCCGAATTTGCAGCTGTTTCTCAGGTCGCGCATTTCAATAAAGTAGTCTGAAATTTCCTGTTCATTCATATCAACTAAGCCCCATTCCTTTACTCCGGGTGTATCAATCACAAATGTTTTTTTATCTAGCGCAAACATTTCTGCAAAGGTTGTGGTGTGGGTTCCTTTAGCAGAGAAAGTTGAGATGGCTGCTGTTTTCTGATCGATTTCCGAAGAGAGTTGATTGAGCAAAGTTGATTTGCCCACACCGGAATGGCCAGCTATCAGCGTTGTTTTATTTTGTAGGATCGATCGCAGTGCTTCCTGGTGTGCCGTTAATGCCGAGGTAAAAACACAATGTACACCCAGTGTTTCGTAGTGTGTAATCAGTTGTTGTTGCTGTTTAATTTCATCGGCAGTGAGCAAATCTTTTTTATTAAAGACCAACACCTGTGGTATCCGAAATGACTCAGCGCTTACCAGAAAACGATCTATAAATCCCAATGATGTTCGTGGAAAACCAAGAGTAACCACCAACATGGCTTGGTCAATATTCGCAGCCAGTACATGGGCGTGTCCTGTTTTTTTGACGGACTGTCGAAGCATGTGATTGGTGCGCGGAAGAATTTCGGTGATGGATCCGATTTCGTGTTCGGTTTCAAAAACCACGCGATCACCCACTGCTATCGGATTGGTTTCTTTTATTCCCTCCAGACGAATTTTTCCGCGAACCCGGCAATTATATTTTTTTCCATCGGGTGCCAGAACATCATAGAAAGAACCGGTTGATCGCATGACAATGCCTTCCATAGGAGAAATTTAAGTAACGCTATGCATACTGTTTGTTTAGTATCTTCCGGCAAAACTGAAGAATCATTTCGGTGGCTCCCAGATTTTCCTGAACATACTGTGTTGTTACTTCGCACGCTAGTAAGTAATTCTCAGGCCTGCTAATCAGTAATTCATATTTCTTTTTGAAATCAGCATAGTCCGACACTTCAAAGGCTCCTCCCCGCATCATCAGGTCTTTGGCTTCCTGGAATTTTTCATAGTTCGTATTCCCAAAGAATACCGGGATGCCATAGCATGCGGCTTCCAAAATATTGTGAAGTCCTTTTCCGAAAGCACCACCAACAAACGCAAATTCACCAAATCGATACAGTTTGGAGAGCATGCCAATGTTATCAATTAACAAAACTGTTTTCTCTCCGCTGTCTTCCCCTGCGAGCGAATAGCGAACGGATTTAACTTCGAGGCCTTTCTCTATTTCTGAAAGGGTTGATTCGGAAATTTCATGCGGTGCGATGATGAATTTTAATTTTCCTTCGTTCTCGTTAATGAAGGGCAGCAATACGTCCAAGTCTTCCGGCCAGGAACTTCCAATAACCCAGGTCTGAACGTTGTTTTTAAAGTGTTCAACAGTTGTTAATGAGATTTGCTGGTGACTGATAGCCATGACCCTGTCGAAGCGGGTATCACCGGCACGGGTACACTGGGTTATGCCAATGCTTTTCAGCAGCTTAAGTGACTCATCATTCTGAACAAAGAAGTGGGAAAAATTTTGCAGGATGGTGCGAAAAAAATTCCCGTAAGCACTGAAAAAAATCTGGTCGCTTCTGAAAATTGATGAAATTGACAAGAGCGGAATATTCTTTTTACGAACCTCAGTAGTGAAATGAAACCAGAATTCATACTTCACAAAAACGACAAGCACCGGCTTACTTAGACTGATGAATTTACGTGCACTGGAGGCTGTATCATACGGAAGGTAAAACACATAATCTGCCAGAGCATAGTTTTTACGGATTTCATAGCCGGAGGGTGAGAAGAAAGTAAGCAGTAATTTGTGTGCAGGGTATTCTTTTTTGATGAGTTCGATAATCGGTCTTCCCTGCTCAAATTCTCCGAGAGATGCACAATGAAACCATATCAAAGGGGAGGAGTTGGCATGAAGTGCTTCGTGCAATTGTTTGAATAACACTTTACGCCCGCTTACGAAAGCATGCGCTTTGGGATTAACGAAGCCTGCAATGCCTGCACCCAGTCGAAAGAAGAAAATTGCGAGGTTGTAAAGTATGATCATGTCGTGTAAAAATACTAACCTTCCTGATTCTGCGGATTATTTTGTTTCTGATGCTTTGTGTATTTTGTTTATCAAAATTTATAATTTGGATCGGTTTTTAACCCAAGGAATGACAGTATGAGAAGAGGCAATTTTTTTTTCCTTTCATTATTTCTTCTGATCGGATCAATACGTGGACAGGCTCAAGGTGATTTAAATGACTTATTGAATGAAAATATTGAGGACGCTGAGAGCCTGATATCCGGATACATCAGCCCCTTCATGAAGAGTGTCAGTATTGGCATGAATCAGGGTTGGTACAATACAGCAAAAACACATAAAGTGGCAGGTTTTGATCTTACCATTACCGGTACGGCCATGATGATACCAACCAGCGATTTATTTTACGATGTTTCCAAGCTTAATTTATCAACGGTTGAGATGGCCCCAAACTCACCGGATTTTCCAAATGCCCCTACGATTTTTGGTCCTGATACTCCACCGATTTACAGAGAGGTGGCTGATCCTTCCAATACATTTGAGGGCCCTGGTGGTATCGATTTGAAAGGAGAGCTTGGTAAAAACTGGATGCCGGTACCCATGGTTAGTCTTGGTTTTGGGCTACCGAAAGGTTTTGACATCAAGTTCAGGTTTCTTCCAAAGATTGACATGGGTGATGATGCAAACATCAAAATGTTTGGTGTGGGTGTCATGCACGATATCAAGCAATATATTCCCGGATTGAAATTGATACCCATTGATCTGGCCGCATTTGTAGGATTTACCAAGCTGAACCTGGATTATACCTACACACCGGATGCAGGGGATGTGACCAGCAATAATCAACGCGGTGAGTTTAATCTGTACGCTACTACAATTCAGGGAATTGTCTCTAAAAAAATATCAGTTCTTACCGTGTACGGATCACTTGGCTACAATATTTCAAAGTCTGACATCGGTTTGAAAGGAGAATGGGATGTAAATGATGATGGCGTTATTCAGCCTCAGGAGGTAGATCCGATTTCGTTGCAGTTTTCTGCATCAGGCTTCCGCGCATCTGCCGGCTTCCGTTTGAAATTTGCTTTCTTTACACTCCATTCTGATTACACTTTTCAGAAATACAATGCGCTGACCATTGGCTTCGGAATAAATGTTCGATAGAGCCGAAAGCTATTTTCCCTTGTAAACGGGCTTGCGTTTTTCGATGAATGCCTTCATACCTTCTTTTTGATCTTCTGAGGCAAAGGCGAGATAGAAATTTTTCCTCTCAAAGAGCAATCCCTCATCCAAAGAGGTTTCAAAGGAGCGATTAACCGCTTCTTTTGCTAACTGCACAGCAACTGGCGACATTTGTGCAATTTCCTTTGCCAACTTAACTGCTTCCTCCAGGTACATTTCAACCGGTACTACTTTGTTTACTAAGCCATAGCAGTGCGCCTCTTCCGCGGAAATAAATCTTCCGGTTAAAACGAGTTCCATCGCTTTCGCTTTTCCGAGTGCTTTCGTGAGTCGTTGGGTGCCACCTGCACCGGGAATTACACCAATTTTTATTTCAGGTTGCCCAAACTTTGCCGATTCAGATGCAATGATCATGTCGCACGTCATGGCTAATTCACAGCCTCCACCCAACGCAAAGCCAGAGACAGCTGCAATGATTGGTTTTTTGGTTTTGCGAATCTGATCCCAAGTAGTGAATTGATCGATGGTGAGCATATCTATGGCAGACTTATCAGCCATTTGCTTGATGTCTGCCCCCGCGGCAAAGGCTTGTTCATTGCCGGTAATGATGATGACGCGAACATCATTGTTTTTGTCAAGATGTAGGAGTGTATCACGAAGCTCTTCCATCAACTGCCTGTTCAATGCATTGAGATCTTTTGGTCGATGGAGTTGGATTAGCGCAATGCCGTTATCGAATTGTTCAGTAACCTTAATGAATTCCATGTAAGATGCTTTGTACAAAGCTATCAATTCAGTTAATTTTTTTTCAATTGTAGTAGCGTTGAAAAAGAAAAGCCGCCCCATGAGCGGAGGCGGACTTTTCAACCAAAAGGCGGCAATTTGTGTGCTATGCCGTCTATAAATAAGGCTTAAAAGCGCATTGTAACCCGCGTGTTACTATTTTTAGCCATCGTTTTAAAGACTATACAGGTAGTTTAACAATTCGATGGTCAGAAAGAAGGTATTATTTGTGTGTTTGGGCAATATCTGCCGTTCACCATTGGCGGAAGCAATTTTTAAACATAAGGTTAAGGAACAGGGAATTGACCAACTTTTTGAGGTTGATTCGTGCGGCACTTCTAACTACCACATAGGTGATCCTCCAGATGGTCGAACCCTCCGAAACGCGCTCAAAAATGGTGTTCCTATTCATCATTCAGGCAGGCAGTTGACGAATGATGATGTGAAGCGGTATGACATCATCCTGGCGATGGACAGTAGTAATTATCAGAATATTTTACGCTTGCCAAATGCTTCCCAACATCTTGATAAAATTCAGCTCATGCGTGCGTACGATCCAGTTCACCCGGGCTCGGATGTGCCCGATCCGTACTATGGAGGAGAACGTGGTTTTCAGGATGTTTTTGAAATTCTAAATCGCAGTATCGACTGCCTGATTGAAGATTTGCAACGGAAAATTACGGGAGGTATTGTTCCGTAGTTCACGCGGGAATCTTTTCCATCAGACGTTTTACCCGTGTAGTTACCGGAATTTCAGCCGTGGCTTCAAGTGCTCTGCGCGACATTTTTTTTGTGGTCTTTTGCAGGATATCAACAACCTTGGCGTCATCATGCTGCGCTGCAAACGTATCGAGGTAGTATTCAATGAAGACCAGGCAAATAACATCTTCCAGCGTTTGGGTATCCGGATTTTTTTGAAGATCCTTTTTTAACAAAAGAAATTTAACAATGTCTATGGTTGCCTGATCGTAGTTACACTGTTGTAAAATTTCTTCAGCAATTTTTGCGTGATGTACTTTGAGTTGATTGCGCCACTGCAAGTATCCCTTTTTTTCCATCGGGTAAGAACTGCGTGGAATTTCCCATCTGCCGATGTGCTGGCAGCGAACGGCAAGTTGAAGATATTCCGGAGCTCCGGGTGAGTATGCCTTAAGTTTTTCTGTCATGCGGATAGCATACAGCAATTCTTTCGGATAGTCTTTTCCTTCGAACGTCTCCTGATTGGGGTCTTTTGTATTATAGGCATCAAAAGCATCGAAGGCTTGCTGAAATTTTTCGGATGGCATTTAGTGAAGTTGGTTTTTGTGAGTGAAGATAACGGATTAGTCCGCATTCCTCAACTTGTTAGTAGGTCATATCGAACAACGGAACAGCAAAAAAAACGTCCCGGCATAACCGGGACGTTCAAACCAAACCCCTCAACCAACATCAACCCCCCGAACCACCAGGGGATTTCACCAATCCTTAAACCTACTTGATAAACAGTAAACACTTTGCGAAGGTTTCAGATGTTCTGAAATTTTACGCATTTATCGTATAAGTGACGATTTCAGCATTTTCCAGGTTCTCGAAAACGAATTCAACGTCATTTTTAACATCCACAAAGATTACGGCATTTTTATGGATGGTACCTGCCAAAATCTGTTTAGAGAGTTCATTCAGAATTTCGCGTTGTAAAACCCTTTTGAGCGGACGCGCACCAAATTGAGGATCATACCCTAATTTGGCTAACCGGTTACGTGCTTCATCCGACAATTCAAGTTTTACACCCGCTTCATCAAGACGTTTACTGATCAGGTTTATCTGGATATCGACAATCTTGCGAATGTCTTTCCGCGTAAGCGGCCTGAACATGATAATCTCATCAATTCTGTTTACGAATTCCGGGCGAACCGACTTCTTTAATAACGTTATCACTTCTTCTTTCGTACTTTCAATCAGATCAAAATAATTTTGATCAGAAATCTTCTCAAAGTTTTCCTGAATGATGTGTGACCCGATGTTCGTGGTCATGATGATAATCGTATTTTTAAAATTGGCCACACGTCCTTTATTATCGGTTAACCTTCCATCATCCAATACCTGCAAGAGGATATTGAATACATCCGGGTGTGCCTTTTCAATTTCGTCCAGCAAAATAACCGAGTAAGGTTTTCTGCGCACGGCTTCAGTCAGTTGTCCGCCTTCATCATATCCAACATAGCCGGGCGGTGCACCGATTAATCGACTTACACTATGACGTTCCTGATACTCACTCATATCAATCCGTACCATGGAGTTTTCATCATTGAAAAGATAGTCGGCCAGCGCTTTTGATAGTTCTGTTTTACCAACACCGGTTGTGCCCATAAAAATAAAAGAACCAATGGGGCGCTTCGGATCCTGTAATCCTGCGCGGCTCCTGCGTACAGCATCGCTAAGCGCCTGTATGGCTTCTTCTTGTCCGGCTACGCGTTTACTCAATTCGTGCTCGAGGTTCAGAAGCTTCTCGCGGTCACTCTGTAACATTTTGGAAACCGGAATGCCTGTCCATTTTGCTACAATCTCGGCAATGTCTTCACTGTCCACTTCTTCTTTTAGTAACGACTTCTCACCCTGCATTTCTTTCATTTTGCCTTTCAGGGTTTCAAGTCGTTTTTCTGCATCGGTGATTTTTCCGTAGCGGATCTCTGCTACTTTCCCATAATCCCCTGATTTCTCTGCCTGTTCAGCTTCGAATTTTAGTTTGTCGATATTTTCTTTTTCCTTTTGTATCCCGTGCACAACCTCTTTTTCACTTTCCCACTTTGCCTTGAGCGAGTTTCGTTCTTCGGAACGCTCAGCAATTTCTTTCGTCAGTATTTTTTCTTTTTCCTTATCCTTTTCTCTGCGGATAGCCTCACGTTCAATTTCCAACTGCATGATCTTGCGGTTCATTTCATCGAGTTCTTCCGGCAGCGAATCCATTTCCAGCCGCAACTTGGAGGCAGCTTCATCCATCAAATCAATGGCTTTATCGGGCAAGAACCGATCGCTGATATAGCGACTTGATAATTCTACCGCTGAGATGACAGCATCATCTTTTATGCGTACACCGTGGTGCAGTTCGTATTTATCTTTAATCCCACGAAGTATGGAGATCGAATCTTCAATGGAAGGTTCGTCTACAAGTACCGCCTGAAACCTGCGTTCCAAAGCCTTATCTTTTTCAATATACTTTTGATACTCTTTTAGCGTGGTAGCACCGATGGCGTGTAGTTCACCCCGTGCCAATGCAGGCTTCAGTAAATTAGCAGCATCCATTGCACCTTCGCCACCACCTGCACCAATGAGTGTATGGATCTCGTCAATAAACAAAATGATCTGTCCATCTGAATCGGTAACTTCTTTGATTACGGCCTTCAAACGTTCTTCAAATTCGCCTTTGTATTTTGCACCGGCCACCAGCAAACCCATGTCAAGCGACACCAGAATTTTGGATTTCAGGTTTTCCGGTACATCGCCATCTACAATACGTTGTGCCATACCTTCTACAATGGCTGTTTTACCCACACCGGGTTCGCCTAATAATATCGGATTGTTTTTTGTTCTCCGCGACAGGATTTGAAGCACTCGTCTGATTTCTTCATCGCGGCCTATTACCGGATCGATTTTTCCTTTTTTGGCAAGATCATTCAGGTTCTTCGAATAGCGCTCCAGCGATTTATACTTGGCTTCAGCATTTTGATCGGTGACCGATGAGCCACCACGTAATTCCTTGATGGCTTTTATCAAGCCATTGCGTTCAAAGCCTGCATCTTTCATAAACGATGCAGCTTTATCTTTTGAAGTCAGCAGGGCAAGTAATAAATGTTCTACTGCAATGTATTCATCTTTGAATTCGCGCAATTCCTTTTCAGCCTGAACCAATATGGAATTGGTAGTGGCGGAAAGATACGGTTGCTGTCCAGACACACGCGGGTAGGCAGCCAGTGTTTCGGCTACTTTATTGTCAAGAATTGTCCGGTTGATGTTGAGTTTTTTGACGAGATAGGTAATAACGTTCTCATCTGTTTCAAAAAGTGCTTTTAGCAAATGCACCGGCTCAATGCCCTGATGCTGATGTGCAAGGGCAATCTCAGCCGACTTTTGAAGTGCCTCTTGTGATTTTATAGTGAATTTTTCGAAGTTCATACATCGATTCCTCCAGGCTTGGCTCCTCAAAACAGTATCCATATAATTTGGATGAGTATTTTCAGAAGTTTTGACATTTTAATGATAGATTTAGTTAACTAAATACGGCCATTCTGACCTGAGTTATGCCAAAACGATCATCCGCTTCTGTTAATTTTTTACCTAATGCTTTACTAGTTGAAGTAGCATGGGAGGTTTGTAATCAAGTGGGCGGTATTTACACAGTAATTCGCTCGAAAGTACCCGCACAAATGCAATCCTGGTCAGGTCGGTATTGTATGGTTGGTCCATATGTTAGCCGGAGTATTGAAGCTGAGTTGGAACGTCTGGATGATGTTGAAGATATTTTTGGTCAGGCTGCTGCCCGATTGCGGAAGCGGGGCTATGACGTTCACTATGCTGAATGGTTGGTTACCGGTAAACCCCGTGTAGTGTTGCTGAATCCTAATGTTGTAGAAGAGAAGGCCCTGAACGTAATTAAGTATTTGCTGTGGAAAAATCATGGTATAGGCACTTCGGGTGATAGTGCCCTGATCAATCAGGTCATAGCTTTTGCCTATCTGACTAAACTTTTTTTTGATGAGTTGGTACAACTTTCCGGAAAGGATAAAACCATTATCGGGCATTTTCATGAGTGGATGTCAGGGTTGCCCATACTCGACATCAAGCGTGAGAAGATGCCGATGAAGACAATCTTCACAACACACGCCACCCAGTTGGGGCGGCACCTGGCCATAAACTCACCAACCTTTTATGCACATCTTCCTTTTTTTAATTGGGAAATCGAAGCCAAAAAATTTGCAGTTGAAACAGAAGCACGAATTGAATTCGGAGCTGCCCAGTACTGTGATATTCTGACCACGGTGAGTGAGGTAACAGCGCGCGAATGCAAGCATTTGTTAAAACGCAAGCCTGAAGTGATCCTTCCGAACGGATTGAATATTGAACGATTTGAAGCGTTACATGAATTTCAAAACCTTCACTCTCTGTATAAAGAGCAAATTCATCAGTTTGTAATGGGGCATTTTTTTAATGCTTATGCTTTTGATCTGGAGAAGACAATTTACCTCTTTACATCCGGAAGATTTGAATACAAGAACAAAGGCTTTGATTTGACGCTTGAAGCGCTCAGTCATTTGAATGAGCAACTTAAAGAAGAGAAGGTTGATGTTACGGTTGTTATGTTCTTTGTGACCAAGCGCGAGTTTTACAGCATCAAGCCAGAGATTTTGCAATCGCGTGCTATGATGGAAGAAATCCGGCAAACCTGTGAGGCAATTCAGCGACAGGTCGGTAAGCGTTTATTTTATGTCAGTACAACACGCGATGATCATCGCTTGCCGGAGTTAAATGATTTTGTAAATGACTATTGGAAATTGCGCTATCGAAGAACAGTTCAATCATGGAAGAGCAATAAACTCCCTTCTGTCATTACCCACAAACTCATGGATGAAGAAAATGATGAGATTCTGAACTTCTTAAACAAGAGAAAATTATTGAATAAAAAGGAGGATAAAGTAAAAGTTGTCTATCACCCGGATTTTATCAACTCCACCAGTCCGTTGTTTGGCATGGACTACGGTCAGTTTGTGCGCGGCTGTCATCTCGGTGTTTTTCCGAGTTACTATGAACCCTGGGGATATACCCCACTCGAATGTATGGCCAGTGGTGTGCCATCTGTTACCAGCGATTTGTCTGGCTTTGGTGATTACCTTCTGCATAATTTTCCAGATCATGAAAAGCACGGCATGTTTGTGGTGGAGCGCGGCAGGCGAACTTTTAACTGGAGTGCTAAGCAACTGGCCTCCTTTTTATATAAGTTTTTAATGCAAAGCCGGAGAGATCGCATTATGCAGCGCAACAATGTAGAGAACTATTCGTCAGCATTTGATTGGGGAAATCTCATTCAGCATTATCATGAGGCTTATCAAAAAGCAATCGATGGGTGAGTCGGCTGCATTACATGATTTTATTTCATCAAAACAAAAATATCTTGCTATGAAAAAAATATTCTTTTTTCTTCTACTTACAACGAATGGTTTATTTGCGCAGGTTGATCTGAAAAAATTGGACGCCTACTACTCCAAAGCTTTAAAAGACTGGGATATGCCAGGCATGAGTGTGGCCATCGTAAAGGATGGTAAGGTGATTTATTCAAAGGGGTATGGTGTCAAAGAGTTGGGGAAGCCTGAAAAAACAAATGAACACACATTATATGCCATTGCCTCCAATACCAAAGCGTTCACAACTGCAGCAATCGCCATGATGGTGCAAGAAGGGAAACTCTCCTGGAATGATAAAGTAAAACGATATTTACCCTATTTCGAATTGTATGATCCCTATGTTTCGCAAGAAGTTACGATCAGGGATATTCTGAGTCACCGGGTTGGTCTGGGTACCTTTAGCGGTGATGCCATCTGGTATTTATCTGACAATCTTCCGGCTCCGGAAATTATTAAGCGTGCCCAATATCTTCCGCGATCCTATGATTTCAGATCGGGCTATGGTTATTCCAATATCATGTACATTACGGCAGGTGAGTTGATGAAAGTTGTTTCAACTAAAAGCTGGGCCGAAAATATTCAGGAAAGGATTTTAAATCCGTTGGGAATGAACAGAACGATTACTTCTGTAAAAAATCTTGAGCTAAAAGGAAACTATGCTACACCACATGGTTTGTTTGACGGAAAACATCAGCCCATAGCCTGGGAGGACTGGGAATCGATAGCTGCTACCGGTGGAATTGTTTCGAGTGTGAATGATATGGCGAATTGGATGATCTTTAATCTCAATCATGGAATCTGGAAGCAGGATACGTTGCTGACCAAAGCATCGCGCAATATGCTCTGGACGCCTCACAACACGTTTCAGGTCGATCAGACCAGGCCGGAGCATTCAACTCATTTCAGAGGGTATGCATTAGGATGGGGAGTTTCAGATTATCATGGACGTATGCGGGTATCGCATACCGGTGGATATTCGGGCATGTTATCCATGGTATTGCTGGTGCCCGATGAAAACCTCGGCATTGTGGTGTTGACCAATGGTATGAAGCCTTTGTTTTCTGCGGTAGCCAACTATACGATGGATCGTTTTCTTAAACTTCCGGAGAAGGATTGGTCTGCTGATATCCTGAAAGACTATTCGACCCGTGTGGCCGATGATCAGCGCATACCGGATATTAAACGTGCGCACGTACTGGGTACAAAGCCATCGGTAAGTTTGGATAGAGTGGCAGGAACTTATTTTGCGAACATCTATGGAAACATTGAAGTGAAGCAGGAGGGTGATAAGCTGCGGTTGTACTTTGAACATTCCAATAGATTCAATGCAACGCTCGAACACTGGCATTATGATACATGGGAAATTAAATGGGATAATGCAGACCTGCTATCCTGGTTTTCGTTCGGAACCGTTCATTTTGTACTCGATAATAATTTAAAAGTCAAAGCACTGGAATTTGATGTTCCCAACGATGACATCTGGTTTGATGAACTCAAGCCTATAAAAGTTAAGTAGTTCATTTCAGTGTTGTTAAGCATGAGTTGACAAAATAATGGTCGACCTGGCGGTTTTGTAATAAAATTATGCTGGAACGTCCAAGTACATTTGGTTCAATAGTTATTTTTGAAAAATGCGTATAAATTATCAAGACCGATGGCTTCGCATCATTGGCTATCCACTGCTGGGCTTTATTGTGAGACATTTTGGTGAGTATGAATCCATCGGGGTGTTAATGAAGCAGCCCTTGTATTATGGGGACTTATTTTGGAATACGCTGCTGGTAGCACTTAGCTGGGAAACGAACAGACGACTAATTAAGTATCTTGATATGCACTATTCATGGGTAAGTCAACGCTTCCAGCGCTTTCTCATTCAGGCATTCGGATCTTTACTTATTACCGTTCCGTTGGTTGCAGCGATGATTTATATCTGGAATGAACTAATCATCACCCGCCCCGATAATTTCAATACCGGATATTTGCTTGTCTATGATTTTCCGCTTACAATTTTGTTCACGGCACTTATTCATATGATTTATACGGGTATGTACTTTCATCAGTATTATACTCAAACCATAGAGGATTTGAGAAACCGAGTGCGTGAATTAGAGACTTCTGTGGCAGGAGTAACAAGTTCTTCTGATCTTTTAAAGTCATCGGGCTATCGCGATTTGCTAATTGTAAATTATGGAACTTCTTCAGTGCCTGTACAAACCAATGATATCGCTTATATCTATAAACAAAACGAAGTCAGCTTTATTAAGACAAGTGACGGTAAAGAATACACATCTTCTTCATCCTTAGAAAATCTGGAAACGTTATTGGATCCCGAATCATTTTTCCGTCTCAACCGTCAAATGATTGGTCATATCAAAGCAATCAAACGGTTTAGGTCAGATAACTCAGGTAAATTGATCCTTACACTGGACCCTTCTACCACCGAAGAGATTAGCATCAGCAAAAAGAAAGCATCAGAATTTAAGACATGGATCGGGAGTAAAATTTAAAACTTACCTAATTCAAAAATCTCAACATACATACCCAACACGATATGCCAGATCACATAATGACCTAAGCGTAATGATAGGGAAGCAATAAAGCCTGCCTTTTTGTACCAAACTGCCTGCATGAGATTCATAAAAAATCCAGTCAACAACGAATACGATATTAACCATGCATTCCCATCGGGTAGTTGCTCGAGGGGTTCTCTTAATGCTGTCATTGCGGCACCTGCCCAAAAGAAGGTTTGGAAATACTTGCCTTTTTTCCACCAATTACCGATCACTAAAATTATGGTAAGCGGAATGAGCCGGTAGAATACCTCGATCTCAAAGGCTCCTGAGAAATAAAGAAAAATGGAATACGGGAAAGGCTGTAAAAAAGGCGGAAGTTCAGTGTAGGGCTGTGGATGCAAAATGATTTTCCACACGATAACATCGAGTAAGCCAAAAACAAGGCCCCCAATAGCGGGGTAAAGAACTCGGTTACGATATGTTACGGTTTCAGTTATGAAGTCTGGCAGGCCGGCTTTTGTTTGCAGAAACAAAAACGGTAGGCCAATCAGCATGAAAAGCAGATTGGAGAATTCCCAGATGCGTAAATCAGCATAATCATTTGTAATCGATCGGCCAACGAAGATTCCCGCCAGGGCGATGATCAAAAACGAAAAATAGATGAATAGATTTCTATGTAATAGTGACTTAAGATTCATTGACAGAATTTTCATAATTATTGGAAATTTTCTTGTGTCTTCAACGGAGACCGATGTTAGCCAGGGCATCTCCTTTTCGGTGAAAGACAATTTAAAGCGGTGTGATTTGCAGGTTGTGCGGGTTCGAAGGGGAAGAAATAGGTGTTGAAAGATTTTTGATTCTACTGTTGGTTGTTCAAAATCTTACACTGATTGTCCGAAGTTGGGACGCTTACCGAAGCTTAGAATTAATTTTTTTGATCGCGTAACTGAACACTCAGTATACCGTTTGTATTGATCTATAATGAGATTCCCTTTTATCATATTGTTAGTATTCAGTTCACTGTCATGCTTCGGGCAAGGCTTTTGGCTCACCACACGCGACTTTCCAGGTGGGCCTAAAACTGCATTTACCAGTGTTGAAGATTCAGTACTGTTTGTAGGAACTTCTAGCGGAATCTGGAAGTCTGGAAATGAAGGCTTTAGCTGGACGAAAAATTTATCCTCCTCCTACATTTTTAGTATACATGCCTCTTCTGATGGTACGCTTGTCGCAGGTGGAGCAGGAAAAATATTCTTTTCGAAAAACAAGGGTGCATCGTGGGATTCGGTGCCGGTTTCAACTGCATATCCAATTATAAAAATTATAGAAAACAAAGAGCATGAATACTTCTTTATTGCCAGTGGCTTTACAAACGATCAAGGTTTTGTAGGGGATGGCATTTTTTTTAATAGTGGCGATTTAAAAATATGGGTGAAGCGAAATACAGGTTTGCCCACCCATCTACGATCGGCAGAGCAATTGGCTATAGATAAAACCGGTAGATTGTATGTAGCATTGCCCGATGAAAATACTTCTGGTTCTGGCGGATTATACTTCTCCGATAACAAGGGATTGAATTGGCAGCAATCACCATTGTTTGTTACTAATCTTGGTACTATAAAAGTGTTGAATTCTTTTGCGATCAGCATTACCCCACAGGATTCTGTGATGGTGAGTGTGAGTGGAACGGCCGTCAATATTTCTACCCGACTAAATTTAATCAAGCACATAAATGATGTTGCTAAAAATGCTCCCTGGCGCCCTTGGAGCATCCGAAAAGCTGGTAACTGGTGGGAAGATTTGAATTTAAATAACATTCATTTTGCAAAAAATGGTGACTGGTACAGTTCGGTTTCCAATTCTATCAGCACAGGAGGCTCATTTTACTCAACCGATAAAGGGCTTACCTGGGTGAGGCGAACAACGGGCATGGGCATCAGCCGAACCGATCGTTATGAGAGTAACTTTCATTACGAATCATCCACTGGAAAAGTATTTATGGTGCAACTCCTGGACGAACGGGTGTATTATACCAATCAATCATTGTTGAATCCGGTTACGCTGTCGGGCACCATAAAAGATGACCAAGGAAAGCCGTTAGGTGTTGCTATTGCAGCAAAGAATATGCTGATCGGTAGCGATGCGCAAGGCGAATTTTCTGTGATTGTGCCGCGGGGCTGGTCTGGTAAAATTACACCTGAATTGAGTAGTCACATGTTTGAACCGGAGTCCGTTTCAATCACAGATGCACAAGTTTCATCAGGAAATATAAATTTTATTGGCAAATACATCGGCACCTACTTTGTTTCTGGGTATGTAACTGATGTAAGTGGTCAGCCTATTGCTCAAATTCCAATCGAAGGATTTCCGCAAAATGTTTTCACCAATGAATTTGGATACTATGTTGCGGAGGTTCCAGCAGGATGGACAGGCTTAGTCACTCCTGTACTGAACGGATTCCAATTCAAACCGGCTTCGATTATTGTACCCAAGGTCAAATCAAATCTGATTGATCAGAATTTTATTCTCCGTAAAACCGGAGTGGTCTATATTCTTGGTAAAGTAACTGATGAAAGGGGCGAGCCATTCTCGACTGCTACGTTATCGGGCTTTCCGCAAACTACACGCATTGATACTAACGGGAATTTCTTTGGTGAAGTCCCTGTAGGTTGGTCAGGTTTGATTATACCGGTGGCCGAGGGTTATAAATTTAAGCCCGATAAAATTCAGGTTACCAACATGTCAAGTGATTTGCTCAATCAGGTGTTGGTGGCTTCTCCTCTATCGGTTATTCCTAAGTATGCAATATCAGGTTTGATTAAAGATCAATCGGGAGCACCCATAGAAAATGTTTCGTTCACTGGCTTACCAACAGAAACCAAAACGATCACAGATGGAAGTTATCGGGCGGAGTTACCAGCAGGCTGGTCTGGTGTTGTTACACCAGTTTCGGAAAATTTCGTATTTAGTCCTGCATTCATAACAATTAATAATCTTTCTGCCCCTTTAACTGATCAGAATTTTACAGCCGCTGTCATAACCGGTATTGATGACGAGGAGACTCCCTTTCGTGTTTATCCCAATCCATCCAATGATGGTATCATACACATTACGCAACAAATTGAAGCTGGGCTTAGAATAACAAATTCAACCGGTCAAATTATTTGGTTTGGAAATTCAAACGCTATTAGCAATTTTCAATTACCGGCTCCGGGGATTTATATGCTGACCCTGGTCAGACAGCATAAGGCGCATACTTTAAAGGTACTTTTCAGGTAATAAAATCATCTGATTTTCACCGAAGAGCAGATTTCCACTTAACGCTTTTGTCGCTTGGGTGGTTTAATTTTTTCGCTTTTGCGACTTGTCTTTTTTTGAATCTTCACCTTCTTTTTGTTAGACAGATCTTTCTTACCGTTTTTGCTCTTGCGGTTGGACTCATGTACCAATCGCTGCTCAGGAGTCATTTTTGTCATTTCATCTTTGGTGAGCTTCCTGTTTTTTTGCGCAAAGGTTGTATTGAAAGCCAGTGATAAAAAAAGTATGATTACTATTTTGAACATCCGCATGTTATTTTACGAGTTTAGGCAAAGGTACACAATTGGAGTGTTATGGTTTTTCCAGTTCTTCAAAGTCAATATCCATTACTTCATAGTTCTTCCATCCAACAAAATCGAAATGCCACCATTCTGAACTGTTTACTTTAAAGCCATGCTTCTCCATTGTAGTGATTAGCAACGTTCTGTTCTTCCGGATTTCCGGATTCTGTACCGGTGTGGAAGGCCACGCTTCTTTTTTAAACGAATCGTAACCCGTGGGCATCTTTAGCTCTTCTCCCGTTTTTAGATTAATGAGTGTCAGATCAAGGGCGCAGCCACGGTTATGACGTGATCCGCGATAAGGCGAAGCAACATACGTAGTATCGCGGTAAACTTCGTAAAACTTCATTGTCGCTTTGTAGGGCCGATACGCATCAAAAATTTTTATTCCAAATCCCATCGGGGCAAGTTCGGTCTGAACTTTTTTTAAAGCTTCTGCTACCGGTTTACGTGCATATGCCCTCGGTAGATTATAGATTTTTTCGCCCGTAAAATTATTGGTGGTGGCGTAGCGAATATCCAATACCAGGTCTGGAATAAATTTCTTGAGGTCCAGTAGTTGTTTCGCAGGATTTTCCCGTACCGATTCCTGATAGGCCTTGTAGTCGGTGGTTTTTAAACCGTATGGATTTTGTGCCTGTACAAGAAAACATAGTGAGCAAAGTAGTATGATAAAACCGTATTTCATTTTATGGGATCTATGGGGAGCCAGTTATAAGTTGAAAGTAAGAAATTTCTATCTTTCGTTTGAAACTCATTTCGTATGAAAACTTTAAAGCGCATTTTACTCGGTGTAACAGCATTGCTCATCCTGCTGTCAATTGTTCTGGCGGTCTATCTGCAGGGTCAGAAACCCATGTATTCCGGAACCTTGAAAATAGATGGGCTTAAGGAGGAAGTAGAGGTACTATATGATGACTACGGTATTCCGCATATCTATGCTCAACATGAAGAGGATGCCTATCTCGCCTTGGGATATGTGCATGCGCAAGATCGATTGTTTCAAATGGAAATGATCAGGCGGGCGGCAGGTGGGCGGTTATCCGAAGTGTTGGGGACTGATTTGATAAAAGTAGATAAGTTGTTTCGCATTCTGGGGATCAACACATTCGCGGAAGAAAATGCAAAGCAGTTTCTTTCTTCAGACACCGCATCTTTTCAACGTGCTGCTCATGCCTACTTGAAGGGCATCAACGAATATGTGCGAAGTGGAAAAACACCCATTGAGTTTACGATTATCGGCATACCAAAAAGTGAATTTACAGCAGAAGACATTTATCGGGCGATTGGGTTTATGTCGTTTGGCTTTGCTGAGGGTTTACAGGTCGATCCGGTGCTTCAAAAAATACAGACTGAATGGGGTGATGGATATCTTCAGGATCTTGCTGTGACAACACCAATTGATGCAGAGCGAATTAAAAGCTTTCGCGGACCGATTAAAATGGCTGATACAGATTCGCTCATTGCTACCATTCATGCGGCACTGAAACAGTTGCCCGTGCCATTGTTTCAGGGAAGTAATGGTTGGGCAATTTCCGGTGACCGGACGGTTTCCGGTTTACCCATTCTTGCAAATGATACGCATATTGGTTTCGGTCAGCCGGCTGTTTGGTTCGAAGCATATCTTGAGTTTCCAGGTTTCCGGTTTTATGGACACCATCTGGCACTCGTTCCATTCGGACTTCTGGGAAATAATCACAAAACCGGTTGGGGGTTAACCATGTTTGAGAATGATGATACTGATTTTTTTGTGGAGTCACTAAATCCTGAGAATCCAGCGCAAGTTAAGTTCCGAGACAGTTGGGAAATGTTAACAACACGCACAGAAGTTATTCGGGTGAAGGGAGAGGAGGATGTTGTTTTGGAAGTACGTTCATCCCGGCATGGACCAATTGTTAACGATATATTGGAACATATTTCAAAAACGAATAATCCGGTTTCACTCTCCTGGCAATTAAATCAACATCCCAACAAAGCGCTTCAGGCTGCTTATCAATTAAACCATGCCGTATCGCTTGCCGATGCAGCGCAGGCTGCTTCGCTGTTTTCAGCACCTGGTCTAAATGTGATGTATGCCGATGCCGATGGGAACATTGCCTGGTGGGCGGTTGCTAAACTTCCAATTCGTCCAAAGCATGTCCAGTCAAAACTTTTTCTGAATGGTTCATCCGGAAATGATGAGTGCCAAGGCTATTATGATTTTTCAAAAAATCCACAGTCCATCAATCCTCCCGAAGGTTTTGTTTACTCGGCCAACAATCAACCCGATTCGGTTGAAGGGATTCTGTATCCGGGTTATTACTATCCGAAATCGCGTGCCGGACGAATTGTTGAATTGTTGAAGAAGGATAAAAAATGGACCGTTGAAGATGCTCAGACAGTAGGTCAGGATTTCGTTTCTAAAACGCATCGCGATGTAGCCCGGGAGATAGCGAAGGTGTTAGTAACCTTGAATAAATCGGAGTATCAGGCTTTAACCGACTTGCTTATGGAATGGAATGGCGATCATCAAAAAAACGATGTTGCACCTTCTGTGTATTACAATTTGCTTTCGCAGATTATGTTTAAAGCCATGTTGGATGAATTGGGTGCTGAAGCGTTTCATTCGCTCATGGAAACTTCTGTTCCGAAGAATTCCTACCTCAAATTTATTCAACATGATGCATCACCCTGGTGGGATAATGTCCACACGAAGGATGTACACGAAACACGTTCTGTCATTTTCGATCAAGCTGCCGCCAAGGTGCTTGCGTTACTGCATAGTACATCCGGAAAGAATCCTGCTGACTGGACGTGGGGAAAGATTCATACCCTTACCCATGGACACGCGTTGGCTGCGGTGAAACCACTTGATAAAATTTTTAATGTAGGTCCGTTTTCAGTGGGTGGCGGTAGTGAAGTAATCAATAACTTAACTTTCTCGTTAGATACAACAGGATATTTTCCAGTTACTGTAGGTCCAGCGTTGCGCAAGTTTACTGATTTTGCAGCGATTGAACAGGGTGTAACCATTTCTCCTACCGGTCAGTCAGGAAATGTTATGAGTTCTTATTACAGTGATCAGGCAGAAATGTTTGCCACAGGAAAATTCAGAAAGATGTTGATGAACCGGAGTGAAATTGAAAACCAAGGCAAACATAGATTGGTTTTGAAACCACATCTGTAAAACGGCTTTCAAATTTTGTTTTTCGTATCAATAATAATCGTGACCGGGCCATCATTGGTTAAATTCACTTTCATGTCCGCTCCAAATATTCCGGTTTGAATCGGTTTTTCTAAGAAGTCGGCAAGCGCAAGAATAAATTTTTCGTAAAGGGGAATAGCGATTTCCGGTTTGGCTGCCTTAATGTACGATGGTCTGTTCCCTTTTTTGGTACTCGCGTGAAGTGTGAACTGACTGATCAGCAAAATATCACCACCGGCATCTTTCACACTGATGTTCATAACGCCAGCTTCGTCATTAAAAATGCGAAGATTAATAATCTTGTTGGCGAGCCATTCAATGTCTTCATCGGTATCAGCATCTTCAATACCCAAAAGGACGACAAGGCCTTTTTCAATTTTACCGTTGATCCTTTTCTCTATTTCTACCGATGCGTTAATGGTGCGTTGAATAACAGCAATCATCTTGTTTACTTAAAAATCCTGTAGCTCTTTTGATTCGTGAATGAAGGTTCCTCGTTTGTCTTGCGCAGCAAATTCCAACATAGCATGCGCGACTTTGGCGGATTGAATGGCTTTGTATTTTTTTGGAATAAGAAAGCCGAAAAACTGATAGAACAATTGGGCGGCCTGCTCACCAGAACGTTTTTCAGACCGTGGACCTAACAGTAAGGAAGGTCTGAAAATATGAACCGTGTCAAATCCTACTTGCGAAATTGCCTCTTCAACTTCGCCCTTTACCCGGTTGTAATAAATGGATGACTCTTTATTTGCACCCAGTGCCGAAACTACTAAATATTGTTTTGCCTTTTTGGCGTGCGTAGTTTTTGCAATCAGAAAAGGATAGAAAAAATCTACCTGATAAAAGGCGTCTTTCGAGCCCGCTTTAGCCATGGTGGTTCCCAGACAGCAAAAAACATCATCTGCTATCAGTTTATCAGCCCACTCGTTGAGTTTGTTGAATTCGATTTTTACCACTTCCAATTTTGGATGTTCCGGTAAATCATTCCGGGTCAGGGCAATCACTTTGGAGTAGCGGTCGCTCTTCAATAATAAATCAAGAAGCTGTTTGCCGATAAGTCCGGTGCTGCCGGCCAGCAGTGCTGTTTTCATGATGTAGTAGATTTGACGTGATACGAAATCTTTCGGAGGTTTAATCTGCGCATACTTGTTTCGATGTCGGCAAGAATTCCTCGCTTGGTTTCCGGATCAACCGTAAGTTCAATAACAAGTTTTTCTTTGGGATATCCGGTTGCTGTTAAGGAACTAACTTCTTGCTGCAATTTTTTTTCGAAGTTTACCATGTCAACATGCTGATCGTTCAGGTATACTTTTGGGCCTGGTTTGACGTCAATGCGGATTTCTTTAGAGCCGGGTGAACACGATAACAGGGTGAAGAATAGTACAGCGCAAAAAATACCTTTCATGAAGTTGTAACCTGCGATTTCTCCCAAGTTACAAATTTCTCTACCTCCACGCTGATTGAATTGTAAACCCAGAGTAAAACACCAAAATCGTCTGTAAGACCCAGTCCGGGAATGAAATCGGGGATGAGATCAATCGGATTGATAAAGTATAAGAAGGCTGCCAGCATAACCAATACGGTTTTCCAGGGCACTTCCCGATATCGCCCAAGTGTATATGCTTTCGTCATTCGGCTAAGCAGGAGGAATTTGTCTTTGACTTCACTTCGGTTAATGGCACTCCAATTAACACTGCGCATTTTGTCGCCAAGTTTCCCTAACAGCAGAATAATCCTGCCGTTCTTTCCTGCCAGCGAAGCTGCTTTTGCAAGTGCGAGTTTAAAGAACTTGTTGTTTAGTGGGTTCATTTCTATGGTGAAACGAAAATCACGCTTTAAAAAGTTCGCTGAATTTCTTTTTTCATCTCCGAAAGTGCCAGTGCCAGCGGGTCGATGTTTTTACTTATGGATTTTTCAAAAATCTTTTTCGATAAGTCCAGGCTGGTCGACTCGAGTGTCATTTCGCTGGCAGCATCATTGATCGTCATGATCAGATCTTCTTTTGCATTTTTGATGTGCTCCCACACGTCTTCGCTCATGTAAACTTGCTGCGATACGTTGTGGTTGTATTCGCTGCGTATCTCACTCAAGAGCATTTGGTGAAATTCCTTAGCAGGAAAAGAAGTTGTGTTAAGCCTAACCAACAGATTTTGTGGTGCCATGCGTTCCAGAAACAACGTCATCCGTTCATACGCCTGAAGCCTGCTGGGTAATATGGTTTCAATGCTGCGTCCCCGGATTTCCAGCTTCTTCATTTCAATCTCTTTTTGAATGAACGATCGCATGATCAGGTAAGCGCCATACAACACCACCGAGGCGGGCACTAAAATTTTAATAAACTCAATAACTGCATCCATAGAATTATTTTCGGTAAAAACGCGTTTGAAATTTAGATATTTTTAAAGGACTATTGTTACTATTCAGAACAAATCCTGAGCCCCTTAACGTTAAATCCATGTTTGAGCATATTCAGCCAGTAGCCATTTCCAATCGCGCGGTCGAAGAAATCAGGAAGATCATGCAAAGCAAAAATATTCCAGCGGAATATGGCTTGCGGGTGGGTATTCGCGGGGGTGGTTGTGGCGGGGTATCACTCATCATCGGTTTCGATAAACAGAAAGATTCTGACCATGCCTATTTCGTTGAGGATATTCCGGTGTATGTTGATAAGAAGCACACCCTGTACATCATTGGCAAAGAAGTAGATTTTTATGATGGTGAAGATGCTCGTGGTTTTATGTTTGTTGAGGCCCGGGATAATAAGGCCACTGAACAAACCGATACGGCCCCAACGATTTAGTACGTTTTGTTCATGTCTTTTGGAATGCAGATGATAAAGTCAGCAGTATTCTTATTTTCTTCTTCCAGTTTTTCGATATCACTTTGTTCAACGGTGTGAATCGAAGCGATCTTTATTTTCGGATCAGTCTTTTTGAGATACCAGTTTATGCCCTCGTAGTTTTGAGAATGATAGGATCCGTTAAAATGAAGAAACACATGCTGTCTGTTCTGCAGAATAAAATACGCCATGGTGGCATCCTTCATCGCCTGTGATTTCGCCATGTTCTCAGCATTCATGTTTGATCCGTGCATGGCCATGGCCATCATATCCTTATATCCCGGAAGGGATAAATCGATTTCAACAGGCAGGGGAGCAATCCATTTTTTTGCATCAGCCGGTAATTCATTCAGGGCATCAACGCCTTTTCTGAAAACCAGGTTGGCATAACGCCTGGGAATGTTGGTTGCAATGGCCTTTAGTTTTTTCTCTTTCGCGAATTCAATCAGGGGTTTGTAATCGTTTTTATAGTTGTCCCAAACTTTTGCTTCGCTGAGTAAGTGTTTTTCTTCAATGGTTCCGTTGAGGTATTCATTCAGTACGAGTTGATCATCGGCTTCAAACATTTCCATGCCAATGGCAAGATTACTATGGTCAGTATATAACGCTTTCATCACCTGAAGCTCCAGCCAATGATCGATGGAGTTATCGTGCAACTCACCGAACAGAACAACTTCAGCTTTCGTTACCTCTTTCATCATTTTAGTAAAATCGACAGACTTGCCTTCTTTTGTGTAAATTTTGTAGGCAGGTTTGTCTTGGGCAAAAGCTGGCAGAAGGATCAGGAGGCTTGCAAACAGGAATAACGTTCTCATGTATTGGGTTTGAAGTTGTGTTGAGGATCAGTCTCTTTTTTTAACAACGTGTACAGCGGCTCGCTGGCATTTGCCGCCAATGGGCGGATTAAGTTTTGAGATTTTGAGATCAACCGAAATAGCTGCCGGAAGCTGTTCAAGTACATCATTAACAATTTTCATCGCTACGGTTTCCAATAATTTGGATGGCTTGTCCATTTCATCCTTAATAATGCTGAAGAGAATTTCATAGTTCACCGTACCGGAGAGGTCATCGCTGGCTGCGCCTTTTGAAAAATCAGTTTCAACGACAATGTCAACCATAAACCAGTTTCCGGATTCGCGCTCGTGTGGATAAACTCCATGGAAAGCATGGAACTCAAGGCCTTCAAGCGCAACAGTACCCATCATCCGATTTCGTCAAAAAAGGATTTTTGGATTTTTTTAGGAGGAATGCTTTCCATCACCAGTGTCTGAATGGACTGTTCGATGATAACTTCTTTTTCTTTCGACAGGATTGGTTCAATACGGGGGGATTCTACCCGAAAGTGTCTGTCAAAATCAAAATTCGGTGATATCATTTTTTTGGCTTCCCGTTTGGCCATGTTCAAATGCTGATCGGGATCAAAATCTTTGGTCTGATTACGTGCGCGTTCTACACGCTCCAGCGCATCGGAACCTAATCGTTTCAGGTCGGCCAGCAAATCATCGCGTGACGACTCGAGTTTTTTATAGTTATCCAGCAATGCTTTCAGTCTGTCTTCCATCTCTGCCACCATTTGCTTCACCCGGTTTTCAGAATCGTCCATGGTATCACGGGCTTTCATTTTGGCCTCGTTCATCATGGCCTCAGCCTTCATATGGGATTCTTTGAGGTGAAGCTCGGCTGCCTGACGCGCCTGTTCAATTACATTGGCGCCTGTATCTTCGGCAGTTTTTAGTGTTTTATACAGTGAACTTTCTACTTCACGCAACTTGGTTACTTCGCGTTCTGTGGCTTCGAGTTTGATACGAAGTTCTTTGTTTTCATCCATCATGCGTTCCCATTCCTGGGATAGTGTCAGGAGGAATGCATTTACCTCATCTTTTTCATATCCCCGAAAATTTTTCTCGAAGGTTTTTTGACGAATTTCAAGTGGTGTGACTTTCATATTGACTAAAGTTTAAAAAATGATTTCCCATACGGAAATGGATCGATCATCACTGGCACTTACCAGTTGATCGTTAAAAGTGGTCCATAGCAGTTTGTTTACTGAAGTACCATGCCCTGCATGCCTTGATTTGTCGATTACTTTCAAGAGCTTCATTGCTTCTGCGTCCCACACTTTTATGGACTTATCCATGCTACAAGTTACAAAATGTTTGCCATCCGGGCTAAATTCAATGTGATTTATCGCAAAGAGATGCGCCACTACTTCCGATGACAGGGCAAAGCCAGAAATCCTGTCCCACTGTTTCAGGCGCGCATCCCGCGAACCACTTAGTAAAAATTGTCGATCGGGTGACCAGCATACACTGAAAACTGAATTGGCGTGTGCTTGCCACTGGGCTTTTATCGCCAGTGTTTCCAGGTCCAGTATTCGGATAAAGTGATCGCTTGATCCTACAGCCAATTCGCCCGATACTTCATTAACTGCTAGTGTACGCACATTCGTTGTGCTCACCTGAGCCTTTCGTTTGATTGTCAAATCACGAATATCTATCTGGTTAATCATGCCATCTCCGCTGGCTGTAAAAACGAAATTAGCATGGGACTGTATGTCAAAAATCGCAGCGGTTGTAAGCTTTAACGAGCCAACTTCTTTTTTATTCTCCCAATCGATAAGGTGTATGCCGTCATAATTATGTCCTGCAATTAATAGACCATTCCCGGGATGATGGTGTAAGGAATAAACAGAGTTTGGAAGCTTGGCAATGAGTTGCCCCTTATCAGGATTTGTAAGATCCCAGCTGGCGATCATACCATCACCGGCTCCGGAGAAGAAAAGATGGGTGCTATTCGATCGCGCGAGCGTGTACACGCAATCGTGGTGACCGGAAAACGTATGGAGTTTAGTAACCTCTACCGCTGACATTCGCTTGAAACCTCATAACTTTCCGAAAGTTACGCCAATGCTGTTTAATACAATACACCACGAACATAATCGTGCCTGGGCCATTTGGCAGCTCGATGAAGATGAGTCCGCACTAATCCGGCTGTTGGATGGGATGGCCATCGTTCCGGAAGAAATGACCAACCTTTTCAAGCGACTGGAGTTTTTGGGAGGACGTGTGTTGGTGAAGGAAGTCCTGAACAGTATGGGCCAATCGTATCAGGGTATTCGGAAAGATGAGTTTGGAAAACCATTTCCGATCGGCTGCGATTACCAGCTTTCGCTCACGCACTCTTATCCCTATGTTGCTGTATTGTTGGATAAGGTAAAAGCTGCAGGAATTGATCTGGAACAACCCAAGGCCAAACTACTGAAAATTGCTCCTCGGGTGTTGAGCACGGCAGAGTTGATTGATGCTGGTGATGCTATTGTGAAGCATTGTATTTATTGGAGCGCAAAAGAAACCTTGGTGAAGGTTTACGGTAAGAAGGATTTGATTTTTACAGAAAACCTAAAGATTGATTCTTTTTTACTGAAGCAGGAGGGGGATATTCTTGGCCGGATTATTGTCGAAGGAGAAGAAACAACTGTACCTTTACAGTACTACGTATTTACGGATTTTGTTTTGGTGTACAGTAAATGAAGAAAGTATGAAGAAGTTTTGGATTGTGTTCATGATGGTTGTGCTTATAAAAGCACAGGCACAACAAGTACCGAATTTCTCGCTCACGAATGTGGTGAACGGTAAGTCCATCTCACTGGAAACCTATCCGTCATGTTCTGGCGTGGTCATTATTTTTACCAGTAATGCTTGTCCCTTTGATGAATACTACCGTAGCCGGATTGAAAAGCTATCAAAAGATTTCCAGGATAAAGTTCCTGTACTGCTCGTGAACGCTAACATCGAGCCCGCAGAGTCGGCAGAAAGCATGATCAAGAAAGCGCAGCAGTGGGGTCTTTCCGTACCATACCTTTCGGATAAAGAGCAATCCCTGATGCAGAGTTTAGGGGCCACGAAAAGTCCCAGTGTTTTTTTATTGAAAAATAATGGTGGAAAATTTCAGGTTGTGTACCGTGGGGCTATTGACGACAATGCACAGGTGGAAGCCGATGTACGACACAGTTATCTGCGCGATGCCATTGACATCATGCTTACCAATCAGAAAATCGAAACGGCTGAAGTCAGGCCCGTGGGATGTAATATCCGTAAGAAAAATTAAGCTGTGCTAAACTCCAAGGTCTGCACCATCGGCAATGATGAGCAGTAACTCTTTCACTTCCTCGGCCTTGGCATGTTCACCCATTTTATCGAATGACATGATCAGGTTTCGGAAAACCCTGCGTACAATTTCCAGACTTGAGCACGGTTCAAAGAATGAATCCTGTTGGGTGATGTGTAATTCATTGATGTAATTCTCTATATCCTGCCGTGAAAAAATCAAGCCGCGGTTGAAGGCATTAATGTAAAATTGGGGATGTTTTTCGTCTTTGTAGGTGAGCACAAATAAATTTGGAAGGTTTACACCGTAAACCGGAAGCTTTAATTTTTGGGCCACCAGCATGTAGATGATGCAAAGCGTAATCGGATTACCCTTCTTCATTTCGAGTACGACATTAATCATCGAATTTCCTGGAGAATGAAAATTTTTTGTATTCGCTCCGAATTTCAGTTTGTTAAACAATACACCATTGATGACTTTGATTTGGTCAAACGGATACAGGTCGGGCTTAAACTCCAGCCAGGCCTCATAATAAATTTGTTCAAGATCCTGTTTCAGTTTTAGTAATTCAATATCCGGATACTGGTACGTGGCCACCAGCCACATGCCGGTAAGTAAATCCTGATCCTCACTTTGGTACCACTCCTGAATGCGTTCTTTTAGCAATTCATATTGAAGCGTATGCACGAGTTCTTCAATCTTACGCTGTACCTGCGGATTGAAGTTTGTTTCCCATTCCTGTTCCAGGTAGGGAATAATGCTGGTGCCAAGCGATAGAATCTTTTGCTCAATGTGCGAGACGATTTGTGCGTCTTCATCATCGAGCAGCGATACCAGTGCTTTTAATTCTTTTTCTTCCATCGACTCAATGGGTAAAAGTATTTCTTTTTTCGGAATTCATCCTGTGATGTCAGGTCTGAATTACACCAACATTAAATTTTTCTACGGGTGCATGATTAGCAGCTTCAATTCCCATAGAAATCACATGACGTGTTTCCAAAGGATCAATCACACCATCTACCCAGAGTCTTGCTGCAGCATAATAAGGGCTTAGCTGATCGTTGTATCGGTCTGTTATTTCTTTCAACAGGCTTTCCTCTTCTTCTCTGGTGATTTGTTGTCCTTGTGTTTTGAGTGTATTAACCCTGATTTGCAGTAATGTTTTTGCTGCGGAGGCGCCACTCATGACTGCAATTTGTGCTGTTGGCCAGGCAAAAATCAATCGTGGGTCGTATGCTTTTCCACACATGGCGTAGTTTCCAGCTCCGTAAGAATTTCCGATGATGATTGTGAATTTCGGAACGGTAGAGTTTGCCATGGCATTAACCATTTTGGCTCCATCTTTAATGATGCCACCATGCTCGGCTTTGCTACCCACCATGAATCCGCTAACGTCCTGCAGAAACACTAATGGAATTTTACGCTGGTTACAGTTCATGATGAAGCGCGCAGCCTTATCCGCAGAATCGGAGTAAATTACTCCGCCCATCTGCATTTCACCTTTTTTTGTTTTGACTACTTTACGCTGATTGGCGATGATGCCTACAGCCCATCCATCAATGCGTGCTGTTCCGCAGAGCAGTGTTTTACCATACTGTGCCTTGTATTCGTCAAAGATAGAATCGTCTACCAGTCTTTTGATAATATCGGTTGTATCGTATGGCTTGGTGCGATCGCTGGGTATCAGGCCAAAAATATCTTCTGGTTTTTCTTTTGGCGTAATAGGTTTAATTCGGTCGAACCCGGCTTTTTCCTGGGCGCCTACTTTATTAAACAATGACCGGATGTAATCGAGGCAAGCCTGATCATTCGGAAACTTGTTATCCGTTACTCCGGAAATTTCGCAATGTGTTGTTGCGCCTCCGAGTGTTTCATTATCTACATCTTCACCTATGGCAGCTTTGACTAAGTACGATCCGGCCAGAAAAATGGAACCGGTTTTATCAACAATCATGGCTTCATCCGACATGATTGGGAGATAAGCTCCACCGGCCACACAACTTCCCATGATCGCTGCAATTTGAATAATGCCCATGGCCGACATTTTTGCATTATTCCTGAATTGTCTTCCAAAATGTTCCTTGTCCGGAAATATTTCATCCTGCATGGGCAGAAAAACACCAGCACTATCAACGAGGTAAATAACGGGTAACCGATTTTCCATCGCGATCTCCTGGGCGCGCAGGTTTTTTTTTGCTGTCATCGGGAACCAGGCTCCAGCTTTTACAGTAGCATCGTTGGCTACGATAACACATGGCCTGCCGTGCACGTAACCGATACCTGTAACAACACCGGCTGAAGGACATCCGCCAACATCCTGATACAGACCATCCGCTGCAAAAAGTCCAATCTCGAGAAAGCGGGATCCTTTATCAACTAAATAGTCAATGCGTTCGCGGGCGGTAAGCTTGCCTTTCAGGTGTTGCTCGTCAATTTTTTTTTCTCCTCCTCCCAGCTTTGTCTTTTTTTCTTTCGTGCGGAGCAGAGCAGCGAGTTGCTTAAACTGATCTTCGTTTTTATTGAATTCTAATTCGGCGTTGGTCATAGGATTTTACAGTACTGTAAAGCTGCAAAATCCAGCCGAGATTTCCTTCGGTTAGAGATGCTATACAATGCTGCTGTTAAGGCTTTTGAGCTTTCTCCTTTTCTTCTTGCTGCTGGTTTAGCTCACGTTCAATTTTCTTTTTGCTCTTACCAAGAGGAGCGAAAAAGTGTTTTGGATTTTCGTTCAGGTGGTTGGCCAGACTATCCATGGAAAGCAGAAGTTTATTCAGGTTGTTATACAGCTCGTCATCTGTCATCAGTTTGCTGGCAGTATTATCACCTTTGTTGAGTTTAGCTAGTGTCTCGTTTAACCGGGCGAGTGTTTCCTGTGCTTTGGAAAGCGTGCCATTAAGTTGCAGCATCTTGAGTGAGTCCGACAATGTTTTGAAGTTTTCCAGGGTCGGTTTCAATTCATTCAGCGTACCATTCAGATTACCGGCAACAGATTTAAAACTTCCGGAGAGTTCGCCAATGTTGGTGTTGGCTGTATTCAATGTTTTGTTGATTAAACCCGGGGTGGTTTGCAAGCGGATAAACATGGTATCAAGCTGCTTGGTGTTTTTTGCCAGACCATCCAGAATGATGTTAAGCTTTTTTAATGTTGTTTGAAGATTAGCGGCAACAGGCTCTGCGCTTTCAGTCAGGAAATCCATAAGGCCTTTTGCAATTTCGGATCGAATGGTGTCTTTTGGCTCTAACAACTTTGAGTCTTTTCCAACGATGAGTTGTATAAACCGGCCACCCAGCAATTCGCCATTCAATACGGCTATAGAAGAGTCGCCCAGAATGATATCCGAGTCAATCTCCAACTCTACAAGTACCCTGTTTTTACGTTGTTGAATAGTGATGTCACTTACTCTCCCTACGGCCAGTCCGTTTAGGTATATCTGGTTCGATTCTGTTAAGTTGTCCACATTCTCATAAAATGCATAGTACTTATTGGTGGAGGATAAGAAATCGGTGCCCTTAAGAAAAGAAAAACCGAAGTAGAGCAGGAGAATGGCCATCACCATAAACAGGCCTACTTGAAATTCTTTGGAAATTTTCATGAATCGGGGGTTGAATGAAGTAGCGGAAAATTCGGGTTCAATTTATAGATTCTACCTCAGTTTTGTATTCTTTAAACGCTCGGTATATCCCTGAAGCAATCAATTCCTGTCCGGAATCACTGACCAGAAATTGCTCCTCCGTACCGTTGGATAAAAAACCGGTTTCAATCAGTACACTGGGCATAGTCGTTCGCCACAGCACCCAGAATCCGGCTTGCTTCACACCACGACTGGCGCGGCCTGCCCGGTTTTTAAATTGAGCCTCTACTTTGGAAGCAAAATTTAAACTGTTCTCCTGATAGGCACTCTGATTTAATGAAAACAGGATGTATGACTCTGCGCTATTGGGATCGAAGCCCTCGTATCGCTCTTTGTAATTCTCATCTAAAAGAATTACAGAATTCTCGCGCTTGGCTACCTCCAGATTACTTTCATCTTTATGCAGACCCATCACATAGGTTTCGGTGCCGAATGCCTTTGTATTTGGATTGGCATTGGAATGTATGCAGATAAACAGATCGGCTTTGTTTTTATTGGCGATATCGGCTCTTTCATCCAGCGGAATAAAGCGATCGTCTTTTCGGGTATAGATTACTTTTACCCCTGGTAAATTCTTTTCGATATTCGCTCCGAGTTTCAGGGCGATCTTCAGGGCCACATCTTTTTCTTTGGATGCCTTGCCCAGCGTCCCCGAATCTTTACCCCCGTGTCCGGCATCAATAACGACCACATCTATTTTGAATTCGGGCGAAAATGTGGTGCTGGAAGAGTTTAGCAGGGTTATTGCTATCAAGAGCAGGGATATTCCAATATTCTTCACGGCTTTATAATGTTCAAGGTATTTGCAATAACTTTACGCAAAATTGTGAAATTTTTACTAAATGATAAAGGTCTGACCATTAACTCAGTGCATGTGCGGCATATCCTGATCTTTTCATTTCTCTTTTTCTTCATGAGTTCAACCATGCTTGCCCAAGAGCAGCAAATCAAAGCTCCGTCTGGCAATTTACCATTAAAGTCCGATACACTTCAGCTCACTGCTGACGGATTAAAGCCCCTGGATTCTGCTGTTGTTCGTAAAGATTCTATACCGCAGAAAAGCGACATCGAAACTACTATCAACTATACTGCCAGAGATTCCATACGGGCCAGTATGGAAACAAAAATGATTTGGTTGTATGGTGATGCAAAAATCAAGTATGGTTCTATTGAACTCGAAGCCGATGAGATTATTATAGACTATGCAAACAATACGCTCACCGCTCACGGCTCGCGCGACTCACTTGGCAATCGGGTTGGGTACCCCATTTTTAAAAATGGTAATGAGTTATACGAGACCAAGGATATCATCTACAATTTTAAAACAGGAAGGGCACGCATCAGCGAGGTGGTTACCCAACAGGGTGAGGGTTATTTGCATGCGGACGCGGCTTTTAAGAATGAGCGGAATGAGATACTCAGCGTGCGGAATAGTTATACCACTTGTAACCTTGAACATCCGCACTTTCGTATTCGCTCCACTAAAACGAAAGCCATTCCTAATGACAAGATTGTATCCGGTCCATTTTACATGGAATTTAATGACATCCCTTTGCCACTTGGATTTTTATTTGGCATGTTTCCGGCACAGCAGGAAAGTACATCAGGCATTTTGTTTCCATCGTTTGGAGAAGAGCGAAGGAGAGGTTTTAACCTTCGGGGTCTTGGGTACTTTTTCGATATAAGCGAATACATCAAGTTGGGTATCACCACCGATTTATATTCGAATGGCAGCCATGCGGTTAATATCACCTCCAATTACCAAAAGCGCTATGCGTATACAGGTGGATTGAATTTCAGTTACTCAAAAAATATTAACAACGATAAAGTTGAAAGCCCATCGATAACAAAGGACTTCCGCCTTGCCTGGAGTCACTCACCTCAATCGAAGGGAACGAGTCGTTTTTCAGGTTCGGTGAATGCCGCCACATCAACGTATAACCAAAATAACAACCTGAACTATGGCTACCAAAATGAATATACTACCGGGCAATTAAGCAACATCTCTACAAAATTGAGTTCCAATGTTTCGTTTAGCCAGCGCTTCCCTGGTACGCCTTTTAATTTAGGTGTAAATCTCAGCCACAATCAGGACCTGGTTTCAGGGCAAATTGATTTACCACTACCCACAGTTAGTTTTAACATGACAAATATTTATCCCTTTCAACGAAAGGGAAGAACGGGTCCTATGGATAACCTGTCTGTCAGCTACACCTTAAATGGTACCAACCGTATAACCAATAACCTGGGAAGATTGCCGGGAGCGAGCAAAGATAGCATTGCACCCTTCACGATGGCAAACCTGCCGACTTTTATTGAAAATGCACGCAAAGGTGTTCGTCATACCATTCCTGCCTCTTTTTCTTTTAAGCTGTTCCGATTCTTTACCATGTCGCCTTCGGTTAACTACGAAGAGAAGTGGTATTTTGAAAAGTTGAGTTGGCGGTATGTTGAGGATGAAAATGGCAATTATCAGGCGAAAGCAGATACTATTCAGGGCTTTAACAGGATTTCAAATTATAGTGTAAGTGCCGGTATCAATACCCGAATTTATGGAACCTACTTTTTTAAACGAGGCAAGGTCAAAGCCATTCGGCATATCGTGAATCCAAATGTTTCGATTGGATATACTCCTGATTTTTCCGGGAATCCGGATTATTTCAATGTGATTGTAAAACCAACAGGGCCCTCAACAGTTTATCTCCCGCAGGTAACCTACAAATCGCGGCACGAAGGGTTTGTATATGGTGGTTCATCGTTAGGAAGGAGCGGAGCGGTGGGCTTTGGTATTGGCAATAACCTTGAAATGAAAGTTAAAAGTGAGAAGGATTCCGTTGCCCGAAAGGTGATGCTGATCAACAACCTGTCCCTTGGTTCAAGCTATAATCTGATGGCCGATTCTTTTAAGCTGGCACCTTTTAGTTTGGCGGCAAACACAAACGTATTAGATAACCTGATCAACATTAACCTCAGTGCCAACCTGGACCCATACTCGTATCAAAAAGTTATTCTGGATTCAGAAACGGGAAAGTCAATTGAAAGAAGGTTTGATACCTATGCCTGGAAAGGCGGTAGTTTAGGAAGAATAACTTCGGCTACCTTAGCCATTGGTTCGAATCTTAATCCCAAAGCAAGGGAAAAACAAAAGCAGAGTCAGGAGCGGATAGCAAAATCTGATCTGCCAGAACAGGAGAAACAATTTTACCTACAGAATCCAAATGCCTATGTCGATTTTGATATCCCCTGGAGTATGAATGTCAATTTCAATTTGTCGTATAGTCACCCGTTGAATGTTTCGCCAACGGTGACCTCTGCGATTTCTCTTTCAGGTGACGTTTCGTTGTCGGAAAACTGGAAGGTGAATTATAATACAGGCTATCATTTGCAATCAAAGGAGTTTACACAAACCAATATAACAATTGCGCGTGATCTGCACTGCTGGACAATGCGCCTCACCTGGGTTCCGTTCGGAAGATTTCAGTCTTATAATTTTACGATCAACGTAAAATCATCGATGCTGAAAGACTTAAAGGTAGAGCGGAGAAAACCATTTTTTGATAGTCTATAATCTTACTGGCCGGTTTTCTCTTTTGCTGCAGCAAGTGCTTCCAGTATATTGTCTTTCACTTTTTTTACCCGCTCCATTTCATTTTCAAGATATTCACGGGCTTTTTCTTCACCTATGCTATCCGGAACAGGATTGAACTCGCGCATCCAAACCATCATGCTGTTGCTGGCCGAATCGAGTTTTGAAATAGTAGATTCAATCTCCTTCTTCTGCTCGTCTGAGAGTGCTTCATGTACTACTTTATTCTTCAGTTCTTCTTTGAGTTTATAGATGTCATTCATCTTTGGCATTACCTCATCGTGTACCTTCATCACCTCATCATATAAAGCCTGGTTTCCATCGCTATCCAACGATTCGCCATGTTGATGATCGTGCTCGTGTGATTTTTGTCCGCAACCCCAGGCCAAAACAATCACAATAAGGAATAAAGAGTTTCGTGATTTCATATGCTTTATTTTTTATTAAAGTTACATGTTCTTGGTGAACCAAAAATGGTTTGCCGTTTCATTTCCGTTACGGTGTAACAGCAGGCGGCTTCGGTAGCCCGATGTTGATGCATAACTCGCTGACTAACAATCATTAGTTTCTTAAAAAAATCAAAAAAGATGGAACACGGGCTTGCAACTCCGAATAAAATGCTTTTATCTTTGAACACATCAAGATTGAAATGAAGGTCAACAACACATTTTTTTATTTTTATTACTACTTCTTTAGTACCCGAGCGGGACTTTAAGAGCGGTGTGTTGTTGAAAAAGAATAACGAAAACCTCAGCGAAAGTCCCGGCAAAACCGGGACTTTTTATTTTGTCATGATGGATAATGAAATACGACTAAAGAAAGAATTTGAGTAATGGCCAAGAAGAAGAAATTACGCATTGCAATACAGGGAATCGCTACCAGCTTTCATGAGGTTGCGGCCATGACGTATTTCAATGAGCCTATTGAAACGGTTGAGTGCTTGTCATTTCATCAATTGTGTGAAGGTCTTCGCAATGGCCATGCCGACTATGCTGTTATGGCGATCGAAAACAGTATAGCCGGCAGCATCCTGCCCAACTATTTTTTACTGCAGGAATATCATTTCAACATCATTGGAGAATTATACCTGCCTATCCACATGCACCTGCTGGCGCTGCCGGGTGTGAAACTATCGGACATTAAAACTATTGAGTCGCACCCCATGGCCATCCGGCAATGTGCTGAGTATTTGCATGCACTCACGGGTGTGGAAATCCGCGAAAGCGATGACACGGCATTGTCGGCAAAACGCGTGAAAGAATTTAAATTGAAAAATACAGCCGCGATAGCGAATGAATTTGCCGCCAAGAAGTACAAACTTCAGATTTTGGAGAAGCGAATTGAAACGCATAAGAAAAACTTTACACGCTTTTTGATCTTAACGAAGCGCAGCAACGGAAAAGCTGAGAGCAACAAGGCATCGTTAAGTTTTGAGGTTGCTAATGAAGTGGGAAGTTTAGCAGAGGCTTTGATGACCTTTAAAAACAACAGCATTAACCTGACCAAGATTCAATCCATTCCTATTATTGGCAGGCCTAGCGAATACTCCATTCACATTGATGTGGAATGGAAAAGACGCAAGGGTTATGACATTGCTATGCGGGAAGTGCTCCGCCAGGTAAAGAATTTGAATGTATTAGGTGAGTATAAAAAGGGTAAGATAGAATACCGGTAGGTGAGTAGAATTACAACAACCCAAGTACAAGTGAGTACAACATGATACAAACAGCAAACAGAATCGCCAACGTAGAGGAATATTATTTCAGCAAGAAACTCGCTGAGGTAAGAAGTCTCGATTCGCCTGAATTACGTGTTATTAATTTGGGCATTGGTAGTCCGGATCAGGCACCCTCGGATAGTTCGATTGATGCATTGATTGCTTCTGCTAAAAATCCGGCAAACCATGGGTATCAAAATTATAAAGGCATTCCGCAGTTGCGAAAAGCTATAGCGGAATTCAATCAACGCATTTATGGAACAGATCTGAATCCAGAGACGATGATTCTGCCGTTAATGGGATCGAAGGAAGGTATCATGCACATCTCCATGGCTTTTTTGAACGAGGGCGATGAAGTGCTGATTCCTAATCCTGGTTACCCAACATATTCGTCTGTTGCTAAACTGGTTGGGGCAACGTTGAAGCCTTACACATTGCGCGAGGAATCGAACTGGGGTATTGATATGGAAGCGCTGAAAAAAGCGGATCTTTCACGAGTGAAATTGATGTGGGTGAATTTTCCGCACATGCCTACCGGAAGAGTGGCATCGCGCGAAGAATTAAAAGCGTTGGTTGACCTCGCCCGTCAGCATGCGTTTCTGATTGTAAATGACAATCCGTATAGCCTGATTTTGAATGATCATCCGCTAAGCATTCTTTCAATAGAAGGAGCAGAAGAGGTTGCGCTGGAGTTGAACTCACTTAGTAAATCGCATAACATGGCTGGCTGGCGTATTGGTTGGGTTGCAGGCCATGCCAGTTATATCGATGCTGTGTTGCGTGTAAAAAGCAATATGGATTCGGGTATGTTTTTAGGCCTTCAGCACGCTGCCGTGGAGGCGCTGAAAAATGATACGAGTTGGTTTACAGCGTTGAATACAATTTACAGTCTCCGCAAGAACGTGGCAAAACAAATTCTCGAAGTGTTGGGTTGTAGTTATGACGATCAGCAATCCGGCTTGTTCGTATGGGCCAAGGCCCCGGATCATATTCCAAATGTGGAAAAGTGGATTGATGAGATACTCTATGCAACGAAAGTATTTATTACACCCGGTTTTATTTTCGGAGAAACCGGACGAAGATATATCCGGATTTCACTGTGCTGTACCGAAGAAATTTTGAAGCAGGCGTTAGTTCGGATAGCGGGATTTGTGCAGGAGAAGTCAACGGGTAACGGTCAACAGCCTACTGTTCATCATAACGTGTAAGGAAATGAATGTAACGATAATTGGTTTGGGATTAATTGGTGGATCGATGGCACTGGACTTGCGAAAGTCTGGGTTGGCGACCTCGTTGATTGGTGTTGATCTTCGTGAAGTGCATGCACAAAAGGCATTGCAACTTGGGTTGGTTGATAAAATCTTGTCGGAGGATCAAGCCCTGGCTGTGGCCGATGTGGTGATCATGGCCATACCGGTAAACGCGATTACCCAACTACTTTCTTCTGTGCTGGATGTTATAAAGCCTGAAGCGGTTGTGATTGATACAGGCTCAACAAAAAGTAACATTTGCCGATCCGTTGGAAATCATCCGAAGCGGAATCAATATGTGGCATCGCACCCGATCTGGGGAACCGAAAATTCCGGACCGGAAGCTGCATTGGAAGGTATGATGCGCAACAAAACGAACATCATTTGTGAACGTGATAAATCATCGGATCAGGCTTTGACCGTGGCATTAAAAGTATTTGATGCCATGGGTTTGAATACCATCTTCATGGAGGCCGAGGAGCACGATAAGCATGTGGCCTATGTTTCACATTTGTCGCACGTGAGTTCTTTTCTGTTGGGGCAAACGGTATTGGATATCGAGAAGGACGAAAAAAATATTTTTGCATTGGCCGGTAGTGGTTTTGCATCTACTGTGCGCCTGGCGAAGAGTTCGCCCGATATGTGGGCACCGATTTTCGAGCAGAACCTGGACTACCTGAGCAATGCCTTACAGGAATACATCATGCACTTGCAGCGCTTTCACTATCACCTCCTGAAAAAGGATACAAAAGAACTTCACCGGATTATGGGTAATGCCAATCAAATACGCAGGGTACTGGAGGGGATTGAATTAAAATCTAAAAACCTGAATGCAAACAACACAGAGCCGACTACTAAAACTGTAACGCCATAATTAAACTGAATATAAAATTAAACTGACTACGAATTATCAATCATCGAACTATGAAAAAGGTATTACAACTTGAATCTATTTCATCCTGGTTACCCACTGCGAGTAAACCCATCATCATCAGTGGCCCTTGCAGCGCGGAAACAGAAGAGCAAACCGTTGCTACAGCCAAGCAACTGGCCGCCACAGGAAAGGTGCATGCATTGCGCGCTGGAATCTGGAAACCACGTACACGTCCAGGTCAATATGAAGGTGCCGGGGAGGAAGGTCTGAAGTGGCTCATGGCAGCAAAGAAGGAAACAGGATTGCCGGTGACAACAGAAGTTGCCAACGCAGCACACGTGGACGCAGCATTGAAGGCAGGTGTTGATATTCTTTGGATAGGCGCACGCACTACCGTGAACCCATTCTCTGTTCAGGAGGTTGCTGATTCACTGAAAGGTGTTGACATACCGGTGATGATTAAAAATCCAATCAATCCGGACCTGGAACTTTGGATCGGAGCGTTTGAGCGTTTGAATAAAGCAGGCATTACCAAGATGGCTGCCATTCACCGCGGATTTTCTTCTTTTGAAAAAGGGCCATTTCGCAACGCGCCTATGTGGGATATGGCCATCGAATTGAAGACGCGCATACCAGAGTTGGATATCATCTGTGATCCAAGTCACATTGCAGGAAACCGTGAATTGATTTCCCTGATTTGCCAGAAGGCATTGGATTTAGATATGGCAGGCTTGATGATTGAAGCCCACATAAACCCCGATGCGGCCTGGAGTGATGCGAAACAACAGGTGACACCTGCAGCACTCAGTAAAATTATTGATGGTTTGGTTGTTCGCTCTGTGATGTCGGATAACAAAACGTTTAAAGATACGCTGAGTATTTTACGTGACCAGATTGATCATTTGGATGATGAGATCATGCAGAAGATTGCTGCGCGTATGAAGATTTCTGAAAAAATTGGTCAGTATAAAAAAGAAAATAACGTCACCATTCTTCAGGTAACCCGGTGGGAGGAGATTGTTCAAACCCGGATTTCACTTGGAAAGGCGATGGGCTTGAATGCTGATTTTACCAACGATTTGTTAAAACTCATTCACCAGGAATCAATACAGGTACAAACGAAGGTGATGAACCAGGTGGCAGAGCGGGTGTAAATGTCCTCGATGATAGGAATCGATAAAGGTGTAAGGTGACTTGCACCTTTTTTATTTTAAGCCCGATAGAAAATCTTCAATAGTTCTGTAAATGATGCTCAGCTCTTCATTGGTGATACAATAGGGTGGCAGGATATACAGGATATTACCCAACGGCCGGAGGAGAATGTTCCGGTCTAAAAAGTACGGGTATATTTTTTTTCGGATGTCACTGGTATACGAACTTCCTCCTTCTGTTTTTAACTCGATGGCTAGAATGGTTCCCAGTGTCCGTACGTCATGCAGGTTAGGATGACCATCCAGCTTTTCTGCAAATTTCTCATGTTGCCTGGTAATCCGATTAATACTGGCAGCGCATTCATCCTGCATCAGCAATTCAAAACTTGCATTTGCAACAGCACAGGCTAATGGATTGCCGGTATAGGAGTGGCCATGGAAAAATGTTTTTAAAAATTCATCCGTATCAAAGGCGACAACAATTTTTTCAGCGCATGTTGTAATGCCCATGGGCATCATGCCTCCGGTTAATCCTTTTGAAAGGGTTATGATATCCGGTTTATTTCTAAGGTAGTCTGATGCAAAGAGTTTTCCGGTACGGCCAAATCCGGTAAAGACTTCATCGGCTATACAAACTACATCGTGTTGATGCGCCAGGGCAATGAGTTCATCCAGAATTTTCGGGGAATACATACGCATACCGGCAGCACCTTGCACCAGTGGTTCGAAGATGAAGGCAGCAACGGTTTGGTCTGCTACGCTTTTCTGGAACTGATCGATAACCTGTTGGTGATTGGCTTGATCCGGAAAGGGAATAAACTCAACATCAAACAAATATTTGGAAAAGGGTGCGGTGAAAATTCCACGATCGCCCACTGACATAGCACCAAAGGTATCACCGTGGTATGCGCCTTCGAATGCAATGATTTTTCGTTTCTCTATTTTTTGATTGTGCCAGTATTGTAAGGCCATCTTCAGCGCCACTTCAACGGCAGTACTTCCATTGTCAGAAAAGAAAATTTTAGATTGATTGGAGGGTACGATGCTCAATAGGTTTTTGGAGAGTTGTATGGCTGGTTCATGGGTGAATCCCGCAAAAATAACATGCTCCAACTTTTTGGCTTGTGTGGCCAGGGCTTCAGCAAGATGCAGATGGGCATGTCCGTGGAGGTTTACCCACCATGATGAAATGGCATCAAGTATTGATCTGCCATCTTGCGTATGCAGGTAAATACCTGATGCTGATGTGATCAGCAACGGCTCAATCCCTCCGGCCAGGGGTGTGAACGGATGCCAGATATTTTTTTTATCAATTTCCAACAATTTATTCATTCCAGGTGGTGTTCACGATTTGTGCGTATTTAGTGATGATGGCGGAATTAATTGCGTGTTCTTTTGGAATCCGCAACAAGCATCGAAATCCCGAATGCAAAAGAATAATTCGTTCACTTTCCGGGTTTGACTCTCCGTTAAAAATAATCCCTTTGACGTTGAGGTTTCTTTTTTTCAACGCTTCGATGGTAAGCAGCGTATGGTTAATACTGCCCAGGTAAAGATCGGCAACCAGAATAATTTCGGTATGCAGGTGTGCCGCAAGATCAATGATGAAATCCTGATCATTGATGGGAACGAGGCAACCTCCTGCTCCCTCAATAATTAATGTGTTTGATGTTTTTGGTAGCACAAAGTCAGCCAGGGAAATGGTAACGCCATCAATTTTTGCCGCTGCATGCGGAGAGGCTGGAGTGCGGAGCAAAAACTTTTCAGAATGAATGTATGATCTGGAATTTTGAATCAATGATTTTACCGTATCGGAATCTTTTGGGAGTCCGGCCTGTATGGGTTTCCAGTAGTCGGCCAATAGCGCTTCGCAAAGAATAGCCGCAACTAGTGTTTTGCCGCTATCCGTATCGATTCCTGTTATGAAGTAGTTCATCCTGCTTAATCTAGGTGTTCAAGATGTTGTTTTTTTTCTGTTGTGAGATATTTGATTGCTTTGCATAGTGTTAGAATTTCTTCATCTGTGTTGTAGGTATGCAGGCAAACTCTCAAGCGTTCTGATCCTTCTGGAACAGTTGGAGAAAGGATAGCCCGGACATCAAGTCTATTTTGTTGCAAATAGTGCGCAGCCGATCGAGCGTTTTCGTTGCCAGGAAATAAAACGGTTTGAATAGCGCTTTTGCTTTCTATTCGCTGCGCAATGGATTTACTGTTTACGAGAAATGTGTTTATTCTGGACTGTAATGTATTTTGTAGTGAAATAGTGTTCGACAGAAATTTAAAGGCACATGCTATGGAGGCAATGCTATGCGGGGGTAATGCTGTGGTATAGATAAAAGGCCTGGCAAAATTGATCAGATATTGAATAATTTTTTCAGACCCGACAATGCAGGCACCGTGGATGCCCATTGCTTTTCCAAACGTGTAAATGCGAACAGGAATTTTGTGTTGGAGCGATACGGCACATGCCAGCCCGCTGCCATTTTTACCATAAGCACCCGTGCTGTGGGCTTCATCTAAAACAATATTCGCATTGTATTTTTCAGCCAAGGTAACCAAATCAGTAAGCGGGCATTCATCACCATCCATCGAATAGATGGATTCAACAGCAAGGAAGATTTGACCTGAAGCTTTTTTTAACTTTTGTTCCAGATCATTTAAATCGTTGTGGCGAAAGGAAAAATGTTGCGCCAGACTTAGTCGTGCGCCATCTTTCATGCACGTGTGTGCCCGCTCATCATACAGAATGGAATCCCCTCGTTGGGGTAAAGCAGAAAGTACAGCAAGGTTAGCGGTGTACCCGGAATTAAAAATGAGGGCGCGTTCTCCAGCGAATACGGTTGCCAGTTGCTGCTCTACCGATTCTGTATAAGCATTGTTTCCGGATAACAGTCGGGAGCCGGTTGCTCCATTTTGATGCGGAAGGTTTTGAACAGTGTTCTGAATTTGTTGATAGAGTTCTTCCGAACGGGCCAGCCCAAGGTAATCGTTGGAATAAAAGTCTGTTAAGCCTGAGGTGGTGATAAGGCTTCGAAGCAAACTTTCCTGTTTACGCTTTTCCAGTTTTTGCGACAGCGCATCTTCCAGCATCGTGATCGTTTATTTTCGATGCAAAATAAGGAATCAAATTTCATGTATCCGACTATCGTATCAATAAAGATCGAAACGAAGTATTACCGCTTATTTGCCTGAGTGACATTTCCAAAAGGCAACGTAAGTCCAAGCCAGGGTATTGCTATAAAGGTATCCTGCTCGGTGGTGAAGGGAATAAACAAACCAAAATCAAGCCCGGCCTTTTTTATAATTCTCCTTCCTCCCAGTGACAAGAGTATTAGAGCCTCGTCACCTGTTCCGATGTAATAATTTTCCGTCATGAAATAGCTGCGTTGCCCGGTTCGTATCATGCTGCTGAAGGATAATGTCGGCCGGTCGGCCAGTTCACCATCGGCATACCCATACCCGATGCCGATGCTAAAATTTTTATCGCGACTACCAAATGTACTGATGCCGTATAGTAAGCCAAAGCTTGTTCCTTCCTCTCCTAAAGTGGCGCCTAACAAGGCTCCTATTCCCAGGTTGAATTTATCTTTTTGTACCGGAATCGAAACTTTTGGTGTTACCCAAACGGGTGTGGCTGTTCCTCCAAAAAGGAATAAGGGCACAAGGCCTGCGCCAAAAGAAATATTATCGGTGATACCCACACTGACCTGGTTAAATAATACCCATACATTTTGATAATAGCCCTCACCTTTTTTTAGTCCGTATCCGTTGGCTGACCAGAAGTAGCGTGTTGCTTGGGGGTTTTCGAACCAATAGACACCCGCTTTGAGTTGTTGTGTAACAATGGGTGTTATCCGTACGATGTCAACCCGTTTAAGTGTAAGCTCCCCAAACTTTATGGTGACTAGTTTTATTTTCTCATTGTCCTGATAGGTAATGGTTCCAATGAATTCATTACCATCGTTGGTTTCTACCTGAACCTGGGTGGAGTCGGTTTGAGCAAAACTCTTCGATGAAAAGAAGAGTATTATTGTGAGTGCTAATGCTCCTGTCACCAAAGTCCGTGTGATATACTTGCTCATAGGCTTTCGGGTATAAATTTTACTTGCAATATAATCAATGATCAAAATTGCCATAACCCGGCACTGATTACTCCACCTGTGCCGAAGCTGCATAGAAAGACTTTTTTACCCGGTATTTTTTCTTTTACCAGATCCAGCGCAATGGCAAAGGAGGCCGAACCGCAGTTGCCTACGACATCCGCCAGGTTCACAAACTCGGCCACATGCGGTGTGAATACTCCCTGTAAGAGGTTCAGAATTTCAGGATTTACCTGGTGGAAAATCATCATATCCGGTTTTGTCTTGCATTCCTCCAGAAATTCGTGATAGAATTCTTCAGCATGCCGGAGTAGCTTTAGTGCTAACACAGGATTCATGTGCAGCCCAAGCTGATCAAGTGGGTCTTGTAAAACCTTTTCCTTGCCTTGAAGAATTTCCTGATGTGCCCGATGACCCAACTTTACGGTTACCAGTTCCGACAGATTTTCATATTGTTTTGTTTTGTGATGAATCATGCGTTGGTCGCCTTTAGTAGTCGAGATGACGCAGGTGAAGGCTCCATTGCCAAAGAAAGGACGGATATTATTTTGATCGGATACCGATTGTCGTGCTGCATCGGCCAGTAAAACAGCTACATGACTTTTCGAGATTTCGCTTAACTGGCTTGCCAACACGAGTGCTGAAACACCACCGGCACACCCCTGCACTAGATCAAATACATGAGCATTGGCGAACCGCGGGTAAAAGTGTTGATTGATGGTCTGACCCAACGAAGGCGCCAGTGTATCAGGACAAGTTGTGGAAACCACCAGGTGAGAAAATGTCTTTGGTGCTCCGTTACTCAACAGGGGAGAAAGAACATCCACAGCGAGGTTGAGCACTGTGTGGGTATAGTCATTCGACCGATTGAAGGTGCTATGCATATGTGAAATGAGGGTCCCCATATTTCTTTTTAGTTTACTATTGTTTCTGTATAAAGATGAGGTTTGTAATCTTTTTGGTTTTCTATAAATCGTTCAAAGTTTGACTGATTTGCTTCAAGTCCCTTCCATTGAAATTGAGAATAAATGGAAGCAACAACATGCGCTGGATTTGCAAGTAAATCCTGGTAGGATAATTCAATTAAATTTTCCGGTGTTAGTATAGTTCGTTGGTTTTCATAAACCTCCATCATTTCGGTATAACAGGTGGTGATATCCTTTTTCAACTGAGCCGTATCAAAGGGTTGTAATGTGTTAATTTTTATCAATGCATGAAACATACGAAAGGTTGAATGCTTCACTTCTGTTGGGTCGCGATGGAGGTATATGAATTTAGCGTCCGGATAGAGTTTGAGGAGTGTCTGTATGCGTGCTGTGTTGACAGGATTTTTAAGTAACAACCTTTTCTTACCAGCCTTGTATTGTATTTTTTTTAAATATGTTGTGTAAACTTTTTCCCAACGCAGTAACTTCTTTTCTGAGCTATTTCTCAACAAAACAAATTGGTTGAACAACTTTCTAAAATGATCTGGAAAAGTCAATGCGTGATAGAAAGAGTACGGTGAAAGATTGGCAATAGCAAATTCTTCTTCCTGCGGTAAGTCCGGGTGAAGTTCAACATCATCCATCGGGCGTGTTTGAGGCAAACGATGATGCAATATTTTTTTAGCCAACGCGCCACCTAGTATGTTTACTTCCGGAACAAATGCATCCAGATTGGTGGGGGCATAGAACGATTTATCCTGCGACAGCAAGTAGTGCAGGTAGGTTGTGCCGCTTCGCCAATGCCCGATAATGAAAACCGGATTGATGACAGTAGTTTTGGAGATGGGGAGGTAAAAAACGATTCTTTCGAAAAGGGCTAACGGAAACATCAGCAATGGCCAAAAGAATATATCGGGTAGTTTATAAGTTAATTTTCTTGACACAGCGTGCTTCTTCAACAAGTGAATGATGTTATAGAGGGATGAGCCGGATAAGAAAGCAGGAAAAGATTTCAATTTGTATAATTATGCCCGTTAACTAAACATTTTAATTCTATCGTTTTTTTCGCCCAACAATGGTCGATACGCTGAATGCGCCAACAATTCCTGTAGATGATTCAGATTCGCCAAGGGCCGCGTTAAAGCCCGGACCTATACCCACATAAGGCTTTAGCACTACGTTTTGCTTTATGACAAAGGTTGGGGCAATGTAAAGTATTGAGTAAGCTGAAACTCCTAGTTCTACCGAATTGCCAGCAATTTTTTTGCTTCCAAATCCGATTCCGAGTTGCCATGGTATCAGACCTAGAGGAATGGAATTATCATAGATGTGACCCGCAAAATAGACACCATCCGCTCGCCCTGCCCGGATACCAAATTGAGGTTTAAAGGTTGAATTTGTAAGCATGCTTTCTGCATACTCGCTATCATCATATTGGATGATGCTGGAGTTGCCAAGGTGCATGCCTGCTGTGAAGCCAATATATTTGAAGTCTGAGGTGAGGTATGGATTAGCTGTGAAATAGGTATTCTTTTTTGAAGAGAACTCATTATAATCAACTTCAATGGTTTCCCTGAATGTAGAAGCAACGAGATTTAGTCCAGCCGTTAGCTTGCTCTGCTCACCTCTAACCCATGTTCTTGCATAACCTCCACCCAACGATGAGTATTTTTCTTTGAAGGCCAGGTTAGAAGTTGTATACGGTGCGCTTGATCCGTCACAGGAGGTACCTCCTCCAGTTACCAGTTCCTTTTCGAAATTGATTTTCCCACTCATAATGCCACCAGAAATAGTATTGTATGTCTCTGTTACTTCGTTTTTTACAGATCGAGACTCAACTGTTGTCTGGCTCATCAGAAGTACTGCACAGCCAATCAAAGCGAAGGCTGCCAATCGTAATGGAGGAATAATCACAGCGCTGTAAGTCTTCATGATCAGGATAACAACAATAGGGGTGAGCGTAATGAACATAATCACACGGTCAACGCTGTTCATCCACAAAGAACCTGCTTGTACAATCAGGCATAGAACCACGAAGAAGAAGATGTGTCGCAAACGCGAGATGTGTATAGGATTATCTTTTTTCAGCGTATAGAATTTTTCACGACAGGAGATGATCACGGTGGAACATATGATTAGTGCAAATAACAACCACTGCACAGACGTAAGCCCGGCAAAATAGTTTACGTTAAAAGCATACGCATGAATATCCCTGAAGAAGTCAAGACAAAAGCGTAAAACGTAGTAGCACATAGCCGAAAAGAACAGAAAGTTCACCGGGGCCTTGAATCGATTACGCATCTTGAGTAAGAGCAACACGATGAGTACACAACCAATAGATTCATATAGCTGAACAGGATGAACCGTACTCTGCAGTATTTGATGGTCGTCAATTTTTTGAGTAATGGCCCACGGTACTTCGCTAGCCGTTCCATAGCAACAACCAGCCTGAAGGCATCCGAAGCGTTGAATGCACATTCCGATGGGTATTGTAAAGGCAAATGCATCCAGTATACTCCAGGGAAGTTTTAGCGAATACCGGGCTAGTAATAGTCCAACGAAACTGAAGAGGATGCCTCCGATTACAGTTATGCCCGGTGAATAGTTTAAGGGTTTAAATTGTGACACTGTCCTCCAATCATGGTCAGTAAGTGAAGCTGCTTTCGCTCCAACCATAAAAAATATGAAGCCAGTGCAGATAAGCATAAACCAGGGAAGTGCCGGTATGTGTCGTTTTCTTCCCTCCAGAATCAACACAACGATTGCAGTCAGAAATGCCAGCAGGTAAAAGGACTGGTATGTAAGGAATGAATGGGTGAACATGATCTCAGTAGTTAGGTTAGCTGAAGGTGAAGCACTAGTTGGTATTTTGGTACTTCGAATGTAGGGAAGCCTTTAGCACATTTGTTACTACGAATCGTTCATATTCTGGTATTTCTAATCCATACTGGTGTTACGTTACTCACGACTGATTTTTCTTTGACCCAACCGGACTGAAAGATTCAGTGAACCAATAAAATTGGTTTCGCTTTCAATTGAGTTCAGGAAGCTATTACCAAAGCCAAGGAATGGCTCAAGTGTTACACTGTTGTTAATAACGACTTTGGGTGCAAGGTAAAGAGCGCTATAGGATGCATGACCAAGCGATAAGTAGGAACCCGATTTGTTGTTAAAGCCAAATCCCACCCCAACCTTATAGGTGGTTGCTGGTAAGCCTGTCGGCATGAGATCATTTATTCCACCTTCTACAAACCATTTCTCCCGGTTACCAAGTCTCAGGCTGAGTTGCGGAAGAAACGATGATGATTTGAGAAGAGAAGGTTTACCCGTACCGCTAATGTTGTTGAAGTCATCACCGTCTATGCGGGTATCCATACGATGCAAGTCACCAACCAGAGCACCAATGCCGAACCCAATATCTTTTTGCTCAAGTCTGAAAGTTGGGTTTATATTCCAGAAATTGACGCGGTTAGAAGTTTCATATTGATAGTCGGAGGCAACTTCTTCCCGGATGGATCCGCCTGTTCCGTAAAGACCTACTTTTAAGGTTTGCCCATCTGCCTTTACCCATGTTCGTGAAAGACCTAGTGACCCGGATGAATAATGAATGTGAACATTGGTATACAGCGGGGTAGGTGCTGATCCGCAGCTTCCACCAGATCCAGGTATCTCTCCAGTTTGATCTTTGAGTTCGTGGTTTCCGAACATTCCACCCCCTGAAATTTCATAGAATGTTTCAATGACAGCATTTTTTTTGTCAGCATCAGATTTATCTGGATTCTCAATAGTTGCCTGGCTCATGAACAGGAAGGAGCACCCCATCAGGCTTAGTGTCGCCAACCGTAGGTTGGGAACGGTGACTACGGTGTAGATATGGATGAGTAAGAGAACCGCAATCGGAGCAAAGACCATAAGCACAACAAGTGTTTCTGTTCTGTTTAGCCAGATGGATGTTAGTGCAAAAAGAAATGCGAGGCATAAAAAGTAGCCGACATACCGCAGTGAAGATAAGGTCAATGGCTGATTTGAATTTTTATTCGATCGTGTTCGCTTTTCGCGGAAAATGATAATGCCGATGGAAGCAACTACCAGAATAGCAAAGATCAACTGAATCTGGTTTAGCCAGCCGATGCTTGCTCCTCCAAAGGCATGCCCGGCATCGGCTCTGAAAAATTCGAGAACAAATCGAATAACGTAATAACTTAAACCCGAGAAGAGAATGAAATTACCGGGCGCATTAAAGTAATTCTTCAGCCGTATCAATACGTAAACAATGAGAAGGCAACCGATGGATTCATAAACTTGTACCGGATGAATACCCAGGGAATGAGCTGCACCTTCCGGAATGAGCTGTTCGTGCAGCTGTTGATAATATACAGTAGATGTTTTACCGTAATGAACCGCCCAGGGTAAGTCACTTCGATTTCCGTAGCAGCACCCGGCCAGCAAGCATCCAAAGCGCTGAATAAACATGCCTATCGGAATGACAAATGCATAAGCATCCAACATACGCCACGGAAGCTTGAGCACATAGCGAGCGAGCAATATTCCTGAAAAGCTAAAAATAATTCCTCCTATCACGGTTGCACCTGTTGGATGGTGAAGGGGTTTTAATTGAAGAATTGAATTCCAGTCCTCTAGACTCAGCACGATAATTTTACAGCCGACTACAAAAAAAAGAAATCCGGTCCCCATGACCATCAACCAGGATATAGCGGGGAGTTTCTGCTTTTTTCCTTCGTAAAGGAGTATCAACGTGACCACCAGAAAAGCCAACGCATAAAAGAATTGATAATTCGGAAAGGTGATGTCTTCCAGGATAAACGTTTCCATATGAGAGCGTTAAATTTTTGTTAGCAGTCTGTATCCAGATCCTCGACTATGAAATTTCTTTCTTCACTCCAGGGTTGCCAAATGCCATTGATCATCGCGCGTACTTTCCATTTCCAATTTTTATTGGCGTTGGAAATGTAACAGGTATCACAATAGTAATAATAGTATGGTTCATAGAGGATGTAATCGATCAAGGGTTCCGTGGCATTGTTTGCAATCACATACAATTCATACTGATCAGCTCCGAAAGGCATACCCCATTGGAATTCCCACACCAAGGGATCGGCTGTCGTCATGCAGGCATTGTCCATCAGGGCTCCCTCATCTGGCTGGATAAGTTGTATTTGATTGAGAAACCGAATAGTGAACTCCTCCTCTTTGCAGGTGCTCCAAAGCAGGGCCAGCATCACCATCAGAAAGGTTTTATTTTTCATGGATTGAGGAATTTGAATCGTATTAAAATTTCGTCAAATTTTTTGATTGTTGTTTAAATTCAATGATAAAATATTATTTCACTGTTAATCGAATGTACCTGATTTACGACCCGCAGGGTTACTACAATCTGGTCAAAGAGTATAATTTTTGAAGCAATCCCGTTGGTTGAGTAGCGTAAAATGAAATTAAATTGACTGAATTCAATCCGGCATTAGCAGTCTTCAGTCTGTGGCTTGGAGTATAGTACCAAAATTTTCAAATTTCGTTGATGAAACTCTTAATTTCTGATGATATTGATAAAGATTCTTTTATCATCCAATACTACTTGATTTTGATAGCTAACTTGGTTTACTATTTAACATGAATGTTATGAACTATGTACAACTCGCTGCTTGCATTGCTTTGATGGTTATGAGCACAGTTTGTGTGAGGGGTCAAAAAATAATGAAACTAGATTCTGACCTTAAGGGTAAGGCTGAGGCACTGGAAGTTAAACGAAAAGCTGTCACCACTATGCCCATTAAATATAATTACGGGCCGTATCGGATCATTAGTGGAAAAGCAGGGTGGACAAAGTCAAAGTCGAACACGAAGTTTTTCAGTTGGGAAACCAAAGTTGAATCCAGGAGGAAGTCCTCATTGGTTTTTGTGGGCCATGATAAAGACACGGTTGTGGTAAACATGTCAACGAATACGAGCACGCGTGAATTAAATGTCAATGATTGGTCGATGTTAAATGAGAGCACGGAAAATTTCGCTGCAATCATGACAACTTCATTGGATACGATAACCTGGAGGCTCATGCTGGTGAGTCGTAGCGGTGCGCAGGTTGAAGGGAAATACCAGGCTGATGGTATGTTAACCAATGGAAGCGCTGAAATTCAGATTCGGGAGGTAAAGCAATGGGAAAGTGGAAAGGCCGCAGCCTTCAATGCGATTATCGGGTATGAGTTTTTCAACGGAAGCCAATCCATTGCTGCAGTGCAAGCCAGTCCGGACACATTTCAGAAACGATTTGTTTGGTTACGCAACGATTTAGACGAGCCTACAAAACTTATTTTGGCGGCTACTGCTGCGGCAATCATGAATAGGGTAGATGAAACTATCGGGGAGTAATGAATAAATGTTACTGCTGGTAAGTGATATTAATTCCGGATTATGATGAGAACTATCATCGATCTCTTTGTTCGCTTTTAATAGATAAATGTCAACTTAGTATTCACTAAAATATCCAGAGATGAAAACGATTATCGTAATAACATGCCTCATCGTAATGCAATTACCGGTTATGGCCCAGGATCAGGATCCTTCCGCAGAATGGTCAAAAGTTAATATCGGACTTGGTATTGGGATAGACTATGGTGGATTTGGAGGAAGGTTCACCGTTTTGCCAGCTGAACGTTTCGGGTTATTTCTTGGACTGGGCTATAATCTGGTTGGAGCTGGTTATAATGTAGGAGCCACGTATCGCTTTTTACCTGCCAAGCGTGTATGTCCGACTATTAATGCCATGTACGGCTATAATGGTGTGATTAAAGTTCAAAACGCCAGCCAGTTTGATAAAGCTTATTACGGTGCCTCAATTGGTGGTGGTGTTGAATTCAGAACACGCAACCCAAAAAATTATTTTAATCTGGAGTTGATTATTCCTTTTCGCCCGCAAGCATTTTATGATGACGTTGATGATCTCAAGAATAATTCAGCCATTGAATTTCAAACGGAGCCAATACCGATTGCCTTCAGTATTGGTTATCATTTTGGGTTATAAACTTTTGAGAGTCTTTAATGGAAGAGGGAAGTAATCATTGCTTCCCTCTGTTTTTTTCCAACATATCCCACATCGCATCCGGTATCAATTCAAGGTGACTGAATTCTCCTCCGTTGCGTAGCCATTCACCCCCATCGATGGTAATCACTTCTCCGTTGATATACCCGGAATAATCGGAAATCAAATACGCAGCAAGGTTGGCTAACTCCTGATGTTCGCCTACGCGCTTCAACGGAATACGTTGTGCGGGATCAAACTTCTTCACCAGTTCTCCAGGAAGCAATCGGCTCCAGGCCCCCTCTGTGGGAAATGGGCCGGGGGCAATGGCATTACTCCTGATGTTAAACTTTGCCCACTCTACAGCCAACGATCGTGTCAAGGCCAGGACACCGGCTTTGCCGCAAGCAGACGGAACAACATAGCCAGAGCCCGTCCACGCGTAAGTCGTTACGATGTTCAGGAAGTTTCCAGATTGCTTTTTGGCAATCCAGTTTTTGCCGGCAGCTAATGTGGTATAGTAGGTTCCTTTTAAAACAATATCAACAACAATGTCAAACGCGCGGTGAGAAAGACGTTCTGTTGGACTAATAAAATTTCCAGCTGCGTTATTCATCACGCCATGTATTTGGCCAAATTCTCCTTCAGCTTCTTTGATTACTTTTTCAATCTCCTCATACTTCCTCACATCGCATGCAACGGGCAGCACCTTTCCACCGGTTTCGCGCGACAGTTCATTCGCTGCTTTTTGCAATACATCGAACTTGCGGCTGGTGATCACCAGGTTTGCACCAAGTTCCAAAAAATATTTTCCCATCGAGCGGCCCAGTCCGGTACCGCCACCGGTAATGATAATGGTTTTGTTTTTAAGGGCGTTAGGTTTGAGCATGCCTTCCATAATGCGATGTTAAAGTATTGGTTGAACTATTTAAAGATAGCTTTTTTTACGTTCGCTGAAGAAAATCAAAGCAGGAAGCTAGCGATGGCGCTGCAATAATGATTACCTTCGCCTATACTTTTTAATCGTATTCTCAATGAAGAACCTGCTTGTAGCCCTTTTTGTATTGTCTGCTCTTTCATCCTGCATTGTTACCAAAAAGAAATACGATGACCTGCTCGCGCAGAAGGTGAGCATGGAAGCTGATCTGGCTGATCGCAATGCTCAATTGGATAAGGCAAATGCTGACCTGAAAGATTTAGAAGAGTCTATGCGGAAACTTAAGGATGATACGACAAGTCTTGGTATTGACGTTCGGAGTTCCAGTCAGCGTCTCGCATCGTTGGAGAATGAGCATCAGCAACTCAATACGTATTACAAAAATTTGCTGGCGAGCAGCGGTAAATTAAATCGGGATATGTCACAACAACAGGAGCAATTGTTGACGATGCAGCAAAATCTGGAGCGAACACGAAAACTGAATGACTCCCTCAGCGTTAGTTTGGCTGAACGTGAAAAGAAGGTGGCTGAACTGGAAACCGTACTTTCCAATAAAGATAAGGCTGTTCAAAATTTGAAGAATAAAATTAGCAATGCGCTATTGAACTTTAAAGAAAGTGACATCACCGTAAAAGTGAAAAATGGAAAAGTTTACGTTTCGCTGGCAGAGCAATTGTTGTTTGGTTCGGGAAGTATTACGGTAGATCAGAAGGGCGTTACAGCCTTGCAGCAGTTAGCGAAGGCTATTAAAGATCAGAAGGATATTAACATCATGGTTGAGGGTCATACCGATAATGTGCCCATTTCTAAAAAGTCGCAATACATGAATGACAACTGGGATCTGAGTGTGATGCGCGCAACGTCTATTACCAAGATTCTAACCAACGCGGGCGTTTCATCGAAACAAATTACCGCTTCGGGCAGGGGCGAGTTTTCTCCGCTGGCGGCAAATGACTCACCGCAGAATAAGCAGAAGAACAGAAGAACGGAGATTATTATTACACCAGACCTGGGTGAATTATTCAGAATTCTCGAAACAAATTAATCAACAACACCATGGGAAGAATTATCTATTTGCTTATTGTCGTTATTGATATCCTGGTGATCATCGATATTTTAAAGGGTAATAAGGATAACGAAAAAAAAATTCTTTGGATTATAGCCGTAGTATTTCTTCCGATACTTGGACCCATTGTGTACTATTTTTATGGTAAGAATAAGTAGAGCCCAGCGCTACAGGTAGAAAAGTAATTTTCCAATGCGGAATAACAAAGAAGTCGGGTTTGTAATTGCTGGTTTAAAATTTCAGTGATGGAAGTGTAACGGTAAACGTACTCCCTTTTCCCAGCGCTGATTGCACCTTGATAGTGCCGCGTAATTTTTCAACGGTTTCGTGAACAATGTAAAGACCAAGCCCTGAGCCCTGACTTTGTTCATTCGCACGATAGAACATTTTAAATATACTTTCAATATGTTCCGGTCCGATTCCGATACCATTGTCGGCAATGGTTATAATACATTTTTTGTTGGCCTCACAGACTACACCAATTTTGATGTATGGATTCGGTATTTCAGGATTATAATATTTAAAAGCATTGGCGATGAGATTATTTAAGATAATACTCAATCGCTTTGGGTCAGTATAAAATACCTGGGTTCCCTGCATGGCCAGGTGGATTTTAATTTTATTGTGATCGTTCAGGTATTTGAGGTTGTCAATAGCCTCCTGAATCAGTAAATTAAAATCAATTTTCTGAATCGTCATTTCGATCCTCGCATTCCGCGAGAAGTCAACAATATCTTTGACGAATCCATCCAGTCGTTGTACACTTTTCTCAATTTTTTGAAGGTAGCTTTCAACATCGTGCGCCCGATCAATGCGGGCCAGGGAAACAAGGCCAAGGATAGAAGCAAGGGGCGCTCGCAGATCATGGGAAGCACTGTACACGAAGCGGTCAAGTTCGCTGTTTACTTTTCGGAGTTCCCGGTTATTTTTTTCAATGGCATGGACCCGCCATTTATAGATACCAAAAAATGTTGACAGAATAAGTATCACCACAACGGCAAAGAACCAATACGTCTGGTAAAAGTGTGGGAGCACGCGAAAGGTCATACTGGCGCCTTGTTCATTCCATAAGCCATCGTTATTGGATGCAATTACCTGAAATGTATAGGTGCCCGGTGCCAGGTTTGTATATTCTGCTGACCGCTCTTTTCCTGCATTTACCCAAAACTTGTCGACATCATTCAGTTTGTATTTGAATTCCACACGGTCGGGCGACAGTAAACTGAGTGCTGTAAAGGAAAAAGCAAAGCGTAAGTTGCCCGGACGGATTTCAAAAACTGAATCGGGCGAATATTGTTGGGAATCGGTTTGAAGGACAGTGATATAAACAGAAGGAATAAGTGTATTGATGCTCATTTTGGACGGATCAAAAATTGAAACGCCTCCAACCGTGGGTATCCAGATTTTACCGGTGCTAGTTACAACAGATCGTGTAGCGCCTGTACACTCTTTGCTAACCATACCATCATGATTGTCGTAAAGTTTTACCGCCACATCAGGAACTGTCTGTTGAATGAATTGAAGCACTTCATTTTTTTTGAGCTGCATAACGCCAACGTTGGTGGTTACCCATACATTGTTGTATTGATCCTCAGTCCAGTCAAAATAAGTTTCGCCCACGAAAACCTTCTTAAGCTTGATGGGTATGAAGGTGCGGCCATCAAAATGAAATAATCCTGTGTTGGTAACCACCCACACCCGCAAAGCATCATCAATGTGGATATTAAAAATGAGCATACCTGCATCATCCTTATTGATGTGGTAGGTGTGTAGTGTTTCATCGGGTTCAATGATGGTCAACCCGCCATTATGTGTGCCGATATAAATTTTTCCTGTGCGATCTTCCTCAAGAGCGAGGATGTAGTTTGATTCCAGTCCGTTTTTTCGATCGTAGATTTCAATGACCTTATTATTGCGGAATTTTGCAACACCCCCGGATCGTGAAGCAAGCCAGAGATTGCCCCGTGTGTCTTTTAAAATCCTCCGCATATCATCGGCTGGAAGTCCGTCATTCTTGGTAAATAGTTTTTCCTCTTTCGGTGTGATGCGTAGAATACCTTTGTACGTTGCAATCCATACAGTATCCGGATGAGCGATTAAAATATCGCGTATGCCGTTATTGTTGAGTGAGGACTTTAACGGTAAGGATTTGATTGCTCCATTTTTGTAAATGTCTAGTGTTCCGGCATCTGAGCCAATGAACATCGTTTGCCCGGGCCCCTCAACAATAATATTTGTACGGTTGGTAGAGAGCCCGTGGGTGGCCGTGTAATTGATGATCCCGGTTTCCTTTAACTGAATCAATCCATGTCGGCCGGTGCTGATCCATGCACTGCCTTCGCGATCGAATGAAATTCCATTTATGCGTGAGTACGGAAAGCCATTTTCTTCAGAGGCAAATTCAAAATATTTTTTTGTCTTACTGATTCTTGCCAATCCATTTTCGGTTCCTATCCAGGCGTACCCTTGCACATCTACGGTTATGGCATTGATGTGTTTGCCGATCAATGAGTCATACGGTTCAATGTTTCCGTTCTCCAGTATGCTTAGCCCATTGCTGGTTCCAATGAGAAGTTCTCCTTCCGCTGAGATTTCAAGGGCGTTCACAAAATCACTGCTCAGGCCATCGTACGTTGTGAATTGTTTGAATGAAATACCATCGTATCTGAAAAGACCGTACCCATCAGTACCAATCCATAAGATGTTATTCTTATCACGGACAATATCCATAATACTGATGTCGTGGAGGAATGTACTACCAACAGCCCGTACTTCATTTCCACGAATGGAATAGAGTCCAACATTATTTGATCCTGCCCAAACCGTTCCATCGCTATCGAAATACAAACACCGGATTGATTTTGGTAAAGCATCAGGATGTTGTTTTGGGAACGAAGTAAATCGGCCATTGTCGAGGTGCACGATACCGCTTCCTTGCGCTGCAAACCATAACGATCCGTCCGCCAGTTCATACGCCTGGTAGAAAGCATCGGTACTTAGAAAGGGAATGGTTCTGCGATCATACACATCCAGCCGATGACCATCAAAGCGCATCAATCCGTTGTACGTTGTAATCCACAGGAAACCACTTCTGGCCTGGATGGCGGAGGTAATGTTGTTTGAAACCAATCCATTTTCACCACCCCATTGTGTTGCCGTCATCAGGTTGAGGGGTGTAACATTCGGCTGGGCATAAGTATGCCCGATGAACCAGGGAATTGTGCTTATCAAGATTCTGAATGTGTATTTCAAAATCCGATACAAAAGGTACATAAGCGAAGAAAAATAAGGGGGCTTCAAATCCAGTGAATGCGTTGAGGTTTCAAAGTTGCAATTTTCTTTGCAGGGATGGTAAATGTTTCATACAAATTCTAATCTTGGTATGATTTCGAGTATTTTAGTCAAATTACCGTATGAATCACAACAATCTTAAAAAACTTTTCAGCGTTCCGGTGATTGTTGCCGCGTTGGGATATTTTGTTGATATCTATGATCTTCTCCTCTTTAGTATTGTCAGGCGTCCAAGTTTGATTTCGTTGGGTGTACCAGAAGATCAGCTTCTGAATCAGGGTGAATATTTGTTGCGTGTTCAGATGACCGGTTTATTAGTGGGTGGACTGATTTGGGGTATTATGGGTGATAAACGGGGCCGGTTATCGGTACTTTTTGGTTCTATTATTATGTATTCGCTGGCCAACATTGCCAATGGTTTTGTTGTTACTGTTGATCAATATGCTATCCTGCGATTTATTGCCGGTGTCGGTTTGGCGGGAGAACTCGGTGCAGGTGTAACACTAGTAGCGGAAACACTGCCCCCAAACCTGAGGGGTTATGGAACAACAATTATTGCAACCGTGGGATTGATGGGTGCTGTACTCGCTAACTTTGTTTCAAAAATTTTTGATTGGCAAACGGCCTACTTCATTGGTGGCGGCCTGGGTCTGTTGCTGCTGCTGGCGCGGGTAAGCGTTTTTGAATCGGGAATTTTTCTTGAGACAAAAGTAAAAAATGTTCAACGGGGCAACTTCTTTCAACTTTTTACCAACTGGGATCGGTTTATCCGCTTTACAGGTTGCATTTTTATTGGGCTGCCCATATGGTTTGCCATTGGTATCCTGATTACCTTCTCGCCCGAATTTTCAAGCGTACTTGGTATTACCGGAAGTGTGTCAGCCGGAGATGCTGTTATGTTCAGTTACCTTGGATTGGCGGCCGGGGATCTTACCAGCGGCACGACCAGCCAGATTGCTCGATCGCGTAAGAAGGTTGTTGCGATATTTATTTTCCTGACACTGGGGTTTGTGTTGTTGTATTTGTTTCCACCCTTCCATACGGCAACGTTTTTTTACTTCACCTGCTTTTGTGTTGGCTTTGGCATTGGCTATTGGGCTTTGTTTGTAACCATTGCAGCCGAACAATTTGGAACGAACCTGCGCTCAACCGTAGCTACTTCTGTTCCGAATTTTATTCGCGGCACTGTGGTGCCACTTACGCTACTATTTAAATTCTTACGTGAAACGATTACAGCGGCAACGGCTGATGAAAAGCAAGGGATTATATATGGTGCGTTGATCGTGGGTGTATTTACAATTCTTGTTGCATTTGCAGCGCTACGGGTTATAGATGAAACGTTTGGCCGGGATTTGAATTTTATTGAAGAGTAACCATGGGAAACCTCTCACCATTTCTTAAGATTGCCAACTTCACGCAGAAAAGTGTGGAGGAGCTCTTTTGTATTGAGGAGGAACACTTTGGCCGAAGAAAGCGATTGTTAGTTTACTTTTTAGCAATTGCCAGTTTCTTTTCGGTGCTGTATATAGGAGTATCCTATATACACGAGATGTCCATCATTCGCTACGGTATGCTGGTGGACATTGCCATTTTTTTATTCTTGCTTTGGTTGCTGTACAAGCAAGTTCAGGTTACCATTGTAGCACAATTTTTCATATTAGTTTGCTGGCTCACCTGTCTGTTACTCATCTTGGTTTCCGGGGGAATTCGTTCAGCTGTTATGTCGTGGCTTACGCTAATTCCCGTCTCTGCGCTACTGCTCATTGGTAGGGGAAGCGCCTGGATATGGGCCATTATCACGTGTTTGTTGATCCTCGGCTTTTCTATTGTGGATATCCAGGCAACACCGCTTCCGTTTCTGGTGCAAACAACCACTATCTTTTTTGTAATGCCGGTTTTATTAGGAATCATTTTATTGCTCACATGGGTGAACCAGATTTTTGACAAACAACAGGAGAATTTAATGGTGGCATTGGAAAGTTCAAACTGTCAACTGAAAGCTTCAGAGGAAGAATTGCGGCAAAATATTGAAGAATTAGTATCCATTCAGGAATCATTAATTCTGCGCGAGAAAGAGATTTTGAGCAATAAGAAAAAGCTTGAAGAATATTCGTTGATCCTGATGGGGTTAGCTAAATCGCCACGCATTCAAAATGGGTTATTAGTCGAGGCAATGCAGGAAATTTGTTACACCGCTGCCAGTGGTTTGCAGACTTCTCGAGTCAGCATCTGGTTGCTAAGGCCCGATCCGTTGCGCATAGTATGTGTTAAACTTTATGAGCGTGCAACGAATGCTTTTTCAGAAGGGGTTGAGCTTTTCCAATCTGATTATCCGGCATATTTCAACGCGATCCTGCATGAGCAGATTTTATGTGCGAATGAAGCTCAAAACGATCCTGCTACAAGTAATTTTTCTGATAGTTATTTACAGCCGTTGGGAATCTTCTCAATGTTGGATATTCCTTTTTTCCTGGATGGTAAGTTGGCTGGTGTGCTGTGTTGTGAGCATTGCGATGAGGTACGAAATTGGTCTGGTCAAGATAAAATTTTTGTCAAGTCACTGGCTGATATCATAACACTCGGCTATAAAGCTGCGGAGCGAAAAGCCTATATACGTGAAATCCAAGACCAGCATGATGAAATTGCCAGCATGAATCTATACCTGGAGGAACGTGTCAAAGAGCGAACATTGGAATTGGAAAAACAAAACGCACAGTTAACAGAGTATGCGTTTATCAACTCCCATATGCTTCGGGCGCCATTAAGCCGCATCTTGGGATTGATAAATCTGTTTAAAGATCCTGTAATTACATTATCGCACGAAGAGATTATTGCCTACATCAAACAATCTGGTGAAGAGTTGGATGGAATAACGCGAAAGATTAATGATGCCCTGGATTCAGGAAAGCATTTTAACCGACAAGACTTTGGTAATTAAAAAGTTTATACCAAACTTTCACCTTGCAAATATTAATTGAAAATGCGTAACAGTTTGTTTACAGTCTTTCTGATGTTTTTGATCACGCTAGCGTCTGGTCAAAATCTTCAGTTGATAGACAGTATACAACATCAGCTGGTACAAGCAACAGGAGAGCGCAAGTATGACCTGTTAAACGACCTTGCGTGGGAGTATCGTTGGGCATTTCCGGACAGTACCATAATTTATGCGACTCAGGCTGATCAGCTCGGAGCTAAACTTTCCTTAAAGACTAACCGGGCACGATCGTTAAATTTTATTGGTGTAGCGTATAATTATAAGGGCGATCGGCTTCAGGCGTATGATTATTACAACCGTGCATTGGCATTGGCCACCACCCAATTCGATTCGCTGCAAATTGCGCACTCCAATAATAATATTGGTCGTTTGCTTTTTGATCAGGGTTTGCTTGCGAAGTCGTACGATTACTTTGTCAGTGCATTGACTATTTTTAAAGCACTGAATGATCCTTCCGGATTAGCCTACACCTATCAAAGCCTGGCAAATCTTTACAAATCACAGCGTGATTTTGAAAAATCAGAAAATTACTATCTATCGGCTTATACCATTCGACTTTCCCTCAAAAATACCCGCGACATTATGTCGGCACTCGTGCAATTGGGAAGGCTGTATCAGGAAAATGGTCAGCACGATAAAGCCTTGAAGTATTTTCATCTGGCGGACTCGGCCGGTCATATTATTGATGACGCTATTAACCTGGCTGAAATAAAAACGTTTACGGCCGAAAGCTATCTAAGCAAGGGATCCTTGAAGGAGGCAGAAAAAATCTGCTCGGAAGGGCTCGATTATATTCTTCAGTCCAACAACCTGCGGATGGTACCACAAGCCTACCTGACTATGGGACAGATACTCATGGCAAAGCGAGATGATGTTGCTGCAAAGAAATATTTCACCAAGGCGCTGGAGGTTGCTTCGCGCACACAAGATCTTAACTCAAAAATGGAGTCGCATTATTTTCTCTGGAAAGTATCGCAAGGAAGAGACAATAAGTCAGAGGAATTGATGAATTATAATCAATACCTGATATTGAAAGACTCGATTAAAGATCTAGATCTCGCCCGGCAGGTTGAGCGGTTTCAGTTTGAGATGGAGATTGAACGTAAACAACGTGAGAATGAGTTACTGAAGTTAAATGAGGCCAGAAGTGAGGCCATCATTGAGCAGCAGAAGTTGCAGAACATTGTGTTGATTGTTGTTATGAGCTTTGTTATGATTTTGTTTTTTGTACAATGGCGCAACAGCAAGAAACGAAAAATCATTAGCGACACACTATTGATTCAAAAAGAAGAGATTGAGAAACAGCGCGAAGAAATTATCAAGCAAAACGAGAAACTCTCAAAGCGCAATACGGAGCTTTCGGAGTTGAATTATGAGAAGGATACCCTGATGAGTATTGTGGCACATGATTTAAAGTCGCCTCTCAACAGGATAAAGGGAATTACAGACCTGATGGAACTGGAGGGGGGATTGTCTCCGGATCAACGGAATTATATCCGGTTGGCAAAAGAATCCACACAAGCAGGGCTTGATCTGATCACTGATTTGCTGGATGTCAATATGATAGAGGAAAATGTTGAACCAACCTATTCAACGTTTGATATCCAAAAATTTTTGGCAGAGAAACTTGAATCCTTCCGGCAAGCGGCAAACGCAAAAAATATTCGCCTGAATCTTGCTTCAGCGCCAGACGAAGAAATATTCCTCGATACTGACTACCTGGGGCGTATTGTTGATAACCTGATTTCGAATGCGATCAAGTTCTCACGAAAGGAATCAACTGTTGAGATTACATCCGGTAAAGAGAATCATCAGTTTTGGATATCAGTGAAAGATCAGGGGCAGGGATTTTCAGACACTGATAAGATGCACATCTTTCAGAAATTCAAAAAACTGAGTGCACGCCCTACAGCCGGAGAGAGTTCCAACGGATTAGGGCTGGCCATCGTTAAAATTCTGGTTGATCGCCTGAAAGGCCAGATTGAATTGAAGTCTGAAAAAAGTAAGGGAAGTGAATTTATTGTTCGATTTCCCCTGAACCCCACAACTTAAATTTCATCCTGTTTAAACCTTTTCATAGTCGACTTGTCAAAGGGGCATAAAAATGATAAGACTATGAAAAAAATTATGTTAACATTCTCCTTCTTTTTATTCATGATGGCAACGGTGCTGGCTCAGCAAGCGCCACGCGTTGATCAACGGCAGGAAAATCAAAAACAAAGAATCAAACAAGGTGTGACAAGCGGTGAACTTACGCGGAGAGAGACAGCTCATGCCGCACGCGACCAACGCCACATCCGTAGGGCAGAACGCAGAGCCAAGGCAGATGGTACGGTTACACCGCATGAAAGCGCCCGGCTGCACCGTAAACAAAACAAAGCAAGCCGCCAGTTACACAGAAATAAGAACGACCGGCAGGAACGACCTTCCGCTAACTAAAAGCTGTAGTTTAGTGATGAAAAAGCCCCCAAATTGGAGGGCTTTTTTTATGAGGAATTACCTTAAATTCGGGGCGTTATTAAAATATAATCCCAATAGGTATGACAAAAAAAATCCTTTCAACATGTTTGTTTCTGGCACTGGTTGTTGTTGCGTGGGCGCAACAAGTCAATCTGGTGAATCTGGAAAATATATCCATTCCGCACAAAAAGTATGTGTTGGATAACGGGTTAACATTACTTGTTCATGAAGATCACAAAGCACCCATTGTTGCTGTAAACGTGTGGTACCATGTCGGATCAAAAAACGAACGACCGGGTAAAAGTGGATTCGCGCATTTATTTGAGCACCTTATGTTTAATGGGTCGGAACATTATAACAACGATTATTTTAAAGCATTGGAATCCATTGGCGCTACCGATCTGAATGGAACAACCAATACCGACCGAACCAATTATTTTCAGAATGTTCCGCTGGCTGCACTAGATCAGGTGTTGTGGCTTGAGTCTGATCGCATGGGCCATCTCTTAGGAGTTATTGATCAGGCCAGGCTGGATGAGCAACGCGGTGTTGTGCAAAATGAAAAACGCCAGGGTGAAAATCAGCCGTATGGCAGGGAAGATGAATTGTCAACGAAGGCACTTTTTCCGGCAGGTCATCCCTATTCATGGACTGTCATCGGATCGATGGAAGATCTCAATGCTGCTTCGCTTGATGATGTGAAGGATTGGTTTAAATCATATTACGGACCGGACAATGCTGTTCTCGTTGTTGCAGGTGATATCGTTGCGGATGATATTTATCAAAAAGTAAAAAAGTATTTCGGTAACATTCCGGCCGGTCCAACCTTGTCGCGCTATACGGCCAGTGTTCCGAAGTTACCGGGCGATATCCGGCAATCGTATGAAGACCGCGTGAATGAGTCTCGCATCAGTATGTACTGGAATGTTCCGCAGTGGGGAACGAGGGAAGCTGCTTTGCTTGATCTGGCTTCTTCCGTTTTGTCCAGTGGAAAAAGTTCCAGGTTGTATAAGAAACTCCGCTATGAAGATCAGACGGTTGGAAATGTTTATTCCTATAATTATTCCATGGAGATCAGTGGTATTTTTAACATCACAGCCAATGTTAAACAGGGTGTTGATCATGTTAAGGTTGAGGAGACTATAAATAGTATTGTGAAGGAGTTTATTGAGAAAGGTCCAACAGTGGAAGAGTTGCAACGCGTGAAATCAGAGTACTTCGCCAACTTCATCAAGGGACTGGAACGGATTGGTGGTTTTGGTGGAAAGTCGGATGTGCTGGCCGAATCGCAAGTGTATGGTAAAAACCCCGAGTACTACAAAACGTATTTGAAGTTTGTGGCCGAGGCTACGATTCAGGATGTGCACCAGACTATCAAACACTGGCTGACGGGTGGAAAGTATACGTTGATTTGTACACCCTTCCCGAACTATCAGGTTTCCGGAACAGATGCTGATCGTAGTAAAATGCCTGCGCTGGCTACACAACCCGCTTCAAGTTTTCCCACGATTCAAACTGCTGCCTTAAAAAATGGATTGAAAATCGTGCTGGCGCAACGCAAGGATGTTCCAACTGTTGCCATAGATTTAATGATTGACGCAGGCTATGCAGCTGATCAGTTTGCCAAACCGGGTACGGCAAGTCTTACAATGAACCTGCTGGATGAAGGAACGAAGACGTTAAATGCGTTGCAAATCAGTGATAAACTTCAGTCGATTGGAAGTTCACTGAATACTTTTTCGGATCTCGATATTTCGTATGTCCGGATGAGTGCTCTTAAGCCTTCCCTGGATGAATCACTTGATCTTTTTGCTGATGTTGTGCTTAATCCGGGATTTGGTGATGCAGATTTTCAACGGTTGAAACAAGATCAAATCAATACAATCCGAAGGGAAAGAACACAGCCGGTGCAAATGGCCTTACGTGTTTTTCCGAAGTTCATGTACGGAGAAGGTCATGCGTACAGTCAACCCCTCACAGGCTCCGGATATGAAGAATCGGTTTCCAAACTGATGCGAGAGGATGTGTTGAAGTTTTATGACACCTGGGTGAAGCCAAACAACTCAACCTTAGTCGTTGTGGGCGATATTGAAATGAAAGACCTGATTGCTAAAGTTGAGAAGCGTTTTGATAAATGGAAGCGTGCAGAAGTGCCCAAGAAAAATATTGCAACAGTATCGAATACCAAAGCAAATAAGCTCTACCTGATGGATCGACCTGAATCGCAACAATCGGTAATCATTGCCGGGTATGTGACGGAGCCGTATGGAAAAATAAATGAGATCGCGCGCGAATCGTTGATGAGTACATTGGGTGGTGATTTTGTTTCGCGCCTCAACATGAACTTACGCGAAGATAAGCATTGGTCATACGGTGCCTTTAGTTTTCTTTGGGATGCGAAAGGTCAGCGCATGATGCTGGCTTTTGCTCCGGTACAAACCGACAAGACAAAAGAATCAGCACAGGAAATTGTTAAGGAGTTTAAAGCCATTGTTGGCGACAAACCGGTTACAAAAGAAGAATTTGACAGAACTAAAAATAATGGCATCATGCAATTGCCCGGCCGCTGGGAAACCAATGCAGCTGTGCGGGGCTCATTGGACGAAATAGTGAAATACGGATTGCCCGATGATTACTTCAAAAACTATGATAAAAACTTCCGCTCCCTTACATTGGATGAAGTGCAGAAGTTAAGTAAGAAAATTATTGTTCCCGCAAACCTCACCTGGTTTGTGGTGGGCGATAAGGCAAAAATTCTTGACGGATTAAAGGAACTTGGTTTCAGTGAAATTATTATGATTGATGCGGATGGTAATCCGCTGCAACCAACCGGTGAAGTAAAAACAGGAACTAAGAATTAAGTAGTCTAGTTGTCTGACCACTGCAAGTGGTCAGACAACTTATTTTATACCTTGGAAAGCGCCTGCTCCAGGTCTTCAATCAAATCTTCTGCATCCTCTACGCCAATACTGAGTCTGATCAGAGAATCAACCAGTCCGCCTTGAAGACGTTCTTCTTTCGGAATGCTGGCGTGTGTCATTGAGGCAGGATGATTGATAAGTGATTCAACGCCACCCAGTGATTCTGCCAGTGAAAATAGCGCAACACTTTCCATTAACGTAATGGCTTTTTCAAGGCTGTCATCTTTTAAAGTGAACGAAAGCATGCCGCCAAAATCACGCATTTGTTTTTTGGCGATGCCATGGTTTGGGTGATCGGTAAATCCAGGCCAGTACACGTTGCCAATCTTAGGATGAGCCTTTAAGAATGTTGCAATCTTTCTTCCGTTCAGGCAATGCCGCTCCATGCGGAGATGCAGCGTTTTTATTCCGCGCAGCACTAAAAAAGAATCCTGTGGTCCGGGTACAGCACCACACGAGTTATGAATGAAGGCTAGATCCTGGTAAAGTTTTTCATCATTCATCACAAGAGCACCCATCACTACATCAGAGTGCCCTCCAAGATATTTGGTTACAGAATGCATCACGATATCAGCACCAAGATCCAACGGATTCTGTAAATAGGGTGAAGCAAAGGTATTGTCGACTGCTACCCATATATTATTTTTTTTCGCGAGATCAACACAGGCCTGTATGTCGACAATATTCATCAACGGATTCGTTGGTGTTTCCAGCCAGAATAGTTTTGTTTTGGCATTGATGTAGGGTAAGGCATTGTTGATGTCGGACAAGTTGATGAAATGGAATTTAATACCATACTTTTCAAATACCCGTCTGAACATCCGGTAAGTTCCCCCATACAAATCATTGCTGGTGATAACTTCATCACCCGGATTCAACAGTTTGATCACCGCATCGGTAGCACCCATGCCGGAAGAAAAGCATAATGCAAACTTTCCGTTCTCGAGGGCGGCAATGCTTTTTTGTAAGGCATTGCGGGTTGGATTCGCACCCCGCGCATACGCGTATCCTTTATGCTTTGCGGGTGACTCCTGAACATAAGTAGACGTTTGAAAAATGGGTGTCATTATCGCACCTGTTGAAGGATCAGGTTCTACACCGGCATGAACTGCTTTTGTTCCGAATTTCATGAGACTTATTTTTTAGATTCAAGTAAAGGACAACAATTATTTTGGTTTTTCTTTATTCGAAAATGCCTATCGAATTTGCTCAGCCAACACACGCAAGCCTTCTTCAAAGGAGTGTGGTTCGTAACCTAATTCTTTTCTTGCTTTCTCAATGATGAATCCTGTGGTTAAGGGTCTTCTTGCAGGCTGCTTAAACTGGGTCGAATCGGTTGGTTTGATGAGGGATTGATCGAGCGAAAAATACTCTGCTGTTTTGATGGCAATATCATAGGGGCTCAAAAAATCTTTTCCGGAGATGTGAAATATTCCTGATGCTTTCTTTTTGGCCGCAAGGTAGCAGCCCATGGCCAGGTCTTCTGCTAATGTTGGTGTCCGCCATTGATCATTCACTACCTGAATGGTTTTACCTTGCTCTAAACTATTTTTCACCCACAATACAATGTTCGAACGGCTCATGTCATGGGTTATGCCATATACCAGAACGGTGCGCAAAATGCACCACGATAAACTGCTGTTGATCACACGTTGTTCAGCGGCCAGTTTACTTTCTCCATAATAATTTACGGGCGATGGTTTTTCCGTTTCGTCTAACGGGCCATGACTTCCGTCAAAAATAAAATCGGTTGATACGTGAATGAGATGAGCATGCACTTTTTCACAAGCTGCAATCAGATTTTCAACCGCTGTTACATTGGCTGACCAGCATGCTTCCTGTTGTGTTTCGCACTGATCAACATTGGTCATGGCCGCAGTGTTGATGATAATATCGGGTTTGACTTGCGTAATAATCTTTTCTACTTGTTCCGCATCGGTAATATCCAGCGAAAAATACGCACCACGGTTGATGGTGATTACAGAAGCTCCGCGGGCCGTGGCAACTAACTCAACCGATGCGTCCTGCTGAAGCAGTTGTGTGAGCTTTTGCCCGAGTAAGCCATTTGATCCGGTAACAAGAATTTTCATTCTGTTCAAATTATTTTCTACTGTGCTTCAGGATAGGTATAGCCATAAAGCTTTTCAATTTTCTTCTTCGACATCTCCTCAACCGTTACGATCATCCGGATGTCTTCACGTGGCCGGTCACCCGCACCCTTGGGTACAGCCGCAATGCGATCGATTACTTCCAGGCCTTTAATAACTTTACCAAAAACGGTATACTGGTCATCGAGATGATGCGCTCCACCAATGGTGGTGTACGCCTTTAATCGTTCAGGGGCAATATCCTTATTCAATGATATTCCGGTTTCTTTTTCCACTTTCGGCTTCAGACTGATCAGATAGGATTGGTATCCCTTCATGTTGTTGGATTGATAGAATTTTACAATAGAATCGTAATCGGATTTGTTTGCCGGATTTTGACAATATTGCTGTAATGCCTGATTGAGTTTATGTTGGTCGGTTTTGAGTTCATCTTCAGAATATGTTGTTCCCTGCACAATATAGAACTGACTTCCGCTGGATGCCTTGGTAGGATTTTGTTGATCGCCTAACCGGGCGGCAGATAGCGCACCTTTCTCGTGGAAATATTTTGGATTAAATTCTGCATCAATGGTATAGCCAGGACCTCCCATGCCAAGATGCTGACCGGGTTGAGCTTTTTTAGAATCCGGATCGCCACCTTGAATCATAAAGCCCTGTATTACCCGGTGAAATAGCAGACTGTCGAAGTAATGTTCCTTTGCCAATTTGACGAAATTCTTTTTGTGTTTGGGTGTCTCATTATACAGGATGGCTACCATATCACCATAGCTTGTTTTAATGGTTACCACATAGTCACTTTTTTGAGCGCAACTCGTGAGCATAAAACTGCATAAGAGAAGTGCAGCAAATAATCGGTTCATAAAAATTGAATTTTGAGCGGTCAAAAATAAGACCTTTACAGAAGTAGAAAAAATAAAGATGACCGGGTGCTAAGCGGTAACGCCTTGCCGGATTTCCCACAAAATCTGTTCTCCGCCATTCTCCAAAACCTCACGTGCAACACGTTCGCCCAACTCTTTGGTTTCCATTGGCGCGGCCGAGTGCTTGACTTTGATCAGGCGCTGGCCATCCAGGGAGATCAAACCAGCCTTTAAGGTGATGAGGTTGCCTTCATAATGCGCGTAGCCAAAAGACGGAATGCTGCACCCACCTTGCAATGTTTTCAGAAAAGAGCGTTCGGCCCGAACGCAATCTTCCGTTTCAGGGTGATTCACCCAGCGCTCAATAACTTGTTTCTTATCGAAGCTCAGCTTTTTATGACACTCTATAGCAATGCATCCTTGCCCGACTGGAGGAACAAAATAACTGGTTTCAATTTTTTCAACGATGTAGTTATCAAATCCCATCCGGTGTACACCGGCATAGGCAAGAATAAGGGCATCGCATTCACCTGCCTGCAGCTTGCTTAATCGCGTTTGCAGATTGCCACGAATAGAAACAGCTTCCGCTTCCGGGTAATAATGCTTCAGAAAAGCAACTCTTCGTGTTGCAGAAGTGCCGACTTTAACGTGGCCCTCAGCGAGACTGAAATTTTTTTTCGTGCTGATGACGACATCATTCACCAGTTCCCTTTCGGTGAAAGCAATCAGTTCGAGTTCATCGGGTATCTCTGAGGATAAATCTTTCGCGCTGTGTACGGCAATGTCGATATTGCCATCGAGCAGCCTGGCTTCAATCTCTTCGGTAAAAACTCCTTTGCTTCCAATTTTGGCAATGGTCACGTCCAGCATTTGATCGCCTCGTGTATCGATGGGAACAATCTCGGTTTGATAACCGGAGGGCTGAATGAGACGGGATACATAGTCGGCCTGCCAGAGGGCAAGTTTGCTTCCACGGGTACCAATGCGGATGATTCTATTCATAGTTTCCTAATTGTTCTAAAACTTAGGAAAAGAAATCGAATTACGGATTAATTGTGGTGGATAATTTCAAGGATAAATCCAGAAAGATCATCTTGGCGCTACCATTCCGTTCCAGGTGGTAGGTGGCATCGTTCATCAGGCGAAACGATTTCTCGATTTTATCCAGGTTCAGCACCTTGCTGAAATCCTGAACAAATTTTAGTTCTTCTCCGCGTGTGCGGTTAATCGAAGTTGCGCCAGCCTGAAACAAGAGTGATTCGCGCATCATATTGATGCTGTAGCTTAATAAATTTTTCTGACTCAGTTTGTCCATACCATGATAATCATCGGCCATGGAAAGCAAGGCGCCATAATTCTTTTTGAAACAGGCCCGCATCCATTCAGTAAACCGTTGGGTATTATCGTCTTCCGTGTTTTCAAGAAGTTTGATGGCAAGGTTAATATTGCCATCGGCCAATTGCGCAATCTTGGCAGCACGGGATTCATCCAGCTGGTGTCGTGTTCTTAAATAAGATTCTAGTTCGGCATCGCGAAGCAGGGGAATGGTTACAATCTGTGTACGCGAAATGATAGTGGGCAAAAGCCTGTCGGCAGCATTGGTTACCAAAATGAAATAGGTATGCGGGGGTGGTTCTTCCAGAATTTTGAGAATGCCATTCGCAGCCGAAGGATGCATCAATTCAGGTTGCCAGATGATCATGACTTTGTGTGGACTTTCAAAGGGCTTCAGTGAAAGTGCCTTTACAATCTCCCGGCTTTCTTCGCGTGATATCAGCGCTTGTTTATCCTCACCACCATAATAATTTGTCCAGTCGTCCAGATTACCGAGTGGCTGCTCCAGTAAAAATGCACGCCACGATTTCGTGATCTCTGCCTTGAAACGTTCTTCGTCCTTGTCGCTTTTAACATTACTCAGTGGAAAAACAAAGTGTGTATCGGGGTGTATGTATTTTAGATTTTTAGAGCAGGCCGGGCAAACACCACAGGCATCATCACCTTTTTGCTGACAATGTAAATACGTGGCATAGGCCAGTGCCATGGGTAAGTTCAACGCACCTTCTGCTCCTACAAAGAGTTGTGCGTGGGCAATGTGGTTACTGATAACAGCATCCATCAACAACTTTTTCGTTTCAGAAAGACCAGGAATGTCAGCGAACTTCATGTTGAATGTTCAGGTTCAAAAAAAATAATATTGAATGGATTTTTTACGAATCAACGAATAACCGGCTAACGAATCAACTTTTCTTTTCCCAATTTCGATGCGCAACCGTTTGTTCATATACGTGGGTAAGTATTTCCTTCTCTACATCATCCAGCACCACATTTCTTCTTGCCATAACACGACTGGCGGTTTCCAGCGCTTTGTCTATCCGGTAGGTCAAGTATCCGCCAGAACCTCCCCAGGAGAAGGAGGGAATATAGTTTCTGGGGAATCCCTCGCCAAAAACATTTGCGGAAACATCCACCACCGTTCCGGTATTGAACATCAGGTTGATGCTGCATTTGCTATGATCGCCCATCATCAATCCGCAAAACTGTAAGCCTGTGTTTTCAAAATGCCCGGTTGCATGGCTCCAGAGTTTTACGTTGTCGTAATTGTTTTTGAGGTTAGAAGTGTTGGTATCAGCGCCCAGGTTACACCACTCACCAAGTACGGAACATCCTAAAAAACCATCGTGCGCTTTGTTGCTGTAACCAAAGAGAACAGCAGTACTGATTTCTCCACCCACTTTTGAAAATGGCCCCACCGTTACATCTCCGCGTATTTTGGCGCCCATGTTCACGTGGGCTCCTTCGCACAAAGCAAACGAACCGCGAATGATTGCGCCTTCCTGTACGATACTGTTCTTGCCAAGATAAATGGGCCCCGTCTCTGCGTTTAAAATAGCCGAGCGGACATAAACACCTTCTTCAACAAATACATGTTGTGGATTGTAGACCACGGTATGCTTATCGTGAATACTTGCCGATGTTCTTCCTGTGGTGACAAGCGCAAAATCTGATTTTATCTGGGCTGCATTTTCACGAAAAATTTTCCACGTCTTGTCAATAAGGGTGATGGGCTCTGTATAGGCAATCGTGTTGATCGCATTCATCTCCACTTCGGGCTTTCGGGCTGCCAGCAGGGTTTTATCCTTAACTAAAAATTGACCCGGTGCCAACGCATGAATAGCCATGATCAGTTTCATATCCGGGCAAAGCGCTCCGTTGATCAGCAGATTATCATTGGCTGACCGCAACGGAAATTTTTTCTGCAGATAAGCTTCTGTCTGAAAAGAGACGCTCGTATTAAGCCACTTTTCCCACTTCTCGTCAATGGTTAAGATACCGACTCTGATTTTGCTGACTGGTCTTGTAAAAGTAAAAGGTAAGAGATCGATGCGAATGGCAGGATCATCAAAAAGGATAACGTTCATGGATCAAAATTAAAACATGCTGTGCATGGCGCAAGTGTACCGGTGCGGTATTGCTGTGCTTGCTGGAATGAAAGCAGGATGTGTGCGGGCAAACCGGATAAATTATTTTGATGTGCGCATAAAAAAAGCCCGGCTTTCGCTGGGCTTCTCTCTTCTCTCTCCAAAGAAGAAGAAACTATGCTTTTTTCTGATACTTGTTCTTGAATTTTTCTACGCGTCCTGCGGTATCAACAAACAACTTCTTACCCGTAAAAAAGGGGTGAGAAGCGGAGCTAACTTCCACTTTAATGACAGGATACTCTTTTCCGTCTTCCCACTTGATGGTCTCCTTGGGAGCCTGGGTTGAACGCGATAAAAACTTGTGATCGCTGGAAGTGTCCCAAAAAACCACGTCTTTGTATTCAGGATGAATGCCTTTTTTCATATCAATTCTTGCTTTTCTCTGTAAAAGGACTGCAAAGATAGAGACAATCGAAACATATACAAATCGTCAATTCCTTATTTTTGGCACTAATCAGTAAGTTGAATCAAAAACGAGTATTTTGCCTCATGAGGATTTATACAATAACCCTTTTTTTACTCTTTTCGGGCACTTTATCGGCCCAAAGCAACTACGCAACCCTCAATGAGGACTATTATCACACCATCGATCGCTATGAAATTAAGGCTGGCCGGATAAGACCAGAAATTTTTACTGCTGTGAAGCCCTATAAGCGATCGGATATTGTCGCTTTTCTTGATTCAGTTGGGCAATACGGGGTTTTTGCGTCCCGTGCTGATCAATTCAATCAGGACTATTTGCGGAATGATAGCTGGGAATGGTCGCGATCGGAATCCAGCAGCAGCAAAAAGCGTTTTTTAAAACATTTTTATAAAAAGAAATCGGATCTGTTTTATGTTGACATGCCTGAATTCGACCTACACGTAAACCCGGTTTTGTACCTGGGTATTGGAAAAGATTCCCGGAATGAAGACATGTCTTTTATCAATACGCGTGGCCTGGAAGTTCGCGGAATGATCGATCAAAAGGTTGGGCTCTACACATACCTAACCGACAATCAGGCAGTTTTGCCATCGTATGTTACGGATCAAATGCGTCTGAGTGATAACCCGGTCATCCCGCATGAAGGATTCTGGAAGGATTTTAAAGATGGCAAGGGTGTTGATTTTTTCCAGGCCCGAGGTTATATCACATTCGAAGCCACAAAACACATCAACCTTCAGTTTGGCCATGATCGTTTTTTTATTGGCAATGGATACCGATCACTCATATTCTCTGACTACGCGCCACCTTCCATGTTTCTGAAGGGCAATGTTAAAATATGGAAGATCAATTATTTATTTATGATCAATAAAATGACTGCCGATGTAAAGAGTAATATCGGTGGAAGCGGACAGCAGGCCGGGGGATACCCGGATAAGTTTGTAGCCTTTCATCACCTGAGTGTAAACATCGGTAAGAAACTGAATATTGGTGTTTTTGAATCCGTTATTTACAGTCCCGATGATTCGGTGAGTTCAGGGAAATTCAGGTTTGACTACCTCAATCCCATTATTTTTTACCGGTCGATTGAACAGCAGAATGGCAGTACCGATAATGCAATTCTCGGATTGGATTTTAAATGGAATGCCATCAAAAAACTTTCCTTCTATGGGCAATTTGTACTCGATGAATTTGTATTGGAAAACATTAAGGATGGTAATGGCTGGTGGGCCAATAAATTTGCCATTCAAGCGGGTGCAAAATATATCGATGCCTTTAACGTCTCCAATCTCGATTTACAGGGAGAAGTGAACATTGTCAGACCGTACACCTATTCTCATAACTCGCAGTATAACAATTACTCGAGTTACCGGCAGCCCATTGCGCATCCGCTGGGAGCGAACTTCACAGAGCTGGTAGGCATTGTGCGCTATCAGCCTATTCCAAAACTCAATATTTCGGGCAAACTTATTTTGACGAATATTGGGCGAGATTCAACCGGGGTAAAATACAACTGGGGTAGTGATGTATTGAAGAATAATACCGATCGGAAAAACGGAGGAACAAGCAATCTGAATTATGGTAATACCATTGGCCAGGGGTTTGCGAATGATATTCTTTTAGGAACACTGACGGCATCCTACCAATTCAAACACAATCTCTTTATTGATTTTAATGTGGTGCTGCGCAAGAGTGATAGTGAACTCCCGGCCTATCACAATAATACTACGGTAACTTCCTTAGCTTTGCGATGGAATATCGCCAGGCGATTGTACGAATTCTAAATCACCGGTTAACTCTAACGCATGAAGACTTACCTTCGGATATTAGCATACGCTCCTTTATTCAAATCGCAGTTATTTCTCTTTTTTCTGTTTGCTATACTGGGAATTATTTTTGGAACCTTTAACATCGTTTTGGTTGTGCCCATGATGAGTGTTCTCTTCAAGGCTGGAAAGGAACCTGTAGATATTCCTGCCCTCCCGGATTTTTCGTTGAGCATCGATTACATCGTAAAAACGTTCAATCATTTTTTTATCAAAATCATTGTCGAAAATGGTCCGTTAAATGCATTGCTTTTTGTTTGTGCGCTGATTGTTATTTCGGTAGTACTGGCGAACGTATTTCGCTACCTGGAGCGGGTCATGGCCACTAAAATCCGAGTGGACCTTGTGAAAAATATGCGGATGGATATTTTTCGGAGCGTTTCTCTTTTGCACATCGGATTTTTCAATTCCAACCGAAAAGGTGATTTGATTTCGCGGTTTACAAACGATGTTCAGGAAGTTGAAGCGGCTGTTGTCAATAGCTTAAAAGCAGTGTTGAAAGAGCCGATCACTATCATTGTGTATTTTGTGGTGTTGTTTACCATGTCGCCAAAACTCATGCTGTTTACCCTGCTCGTTTTGCCGCTGACAGGAGGTGTGCTGGCAGAAATTATTAAGCGGTTGAAACGGAAAGCCAAACTCAGTCAGGAATCGCTGGGAAGAATTGTGAATATACTCGATGAGACTTTCTCCGGTATGCGCGTAATCAAAGCTTTCAATGCACGTAATTTTGTACTTCGCAAAATTGAAGATGAAAGCTCACACTATCGAAAAGTGAGTAAATCGATGGCCTATAAGAATGAACTGGCTTCACCGGTTTCAGAAATGCTGGGTGTGATGATCATGGTCGGAATAATCTTTTTTGGTGGTAACCTTGTGTTGCGTGAACATGTATTGGAGCCCGAAGTATTCCTGGGCTTTCTGGGAGTTTTTGCGATGGTTATTCAACCGGCCAAAAATTTCTCAAATGGAATTACATCCTTGCAAAAAGGAACAATTTCAGCGCAACGCATCTTTGCTATTGTTGATACAAAGTCAGCCATTCAAAGCAAGCCGAATGCAACGCACCTTGAAAAATTTGAAGATTCCATTGAATTTAAAAATGTAAGCTTTGCCTATGAAAAGGACCTGGTCTTGAAAAACATCAACTTAAAAGTTGAAAAAGGAAAGACCATTGCATTAGTTGGTCCATCGGGTGGAGGCAAATCAACGCTGGCGGATTTGGTCCCACGCTTTTACGATCCCGTAGACGGGGACGTAGTACTGGATGGTATTTCCTTGCGTGATTATGAAGTAGAATCCCTCCGTCAACAAATGGGTGTGGTTACGCAAGAGTCCATATTATTTAATGATACAATTTTGAATAATATAGCCTTTGGAATGGAAAACGTGCGGGAGGAAGATGTTGTAGAGGCAGCAAAAATTGCCAATGCACACGACTTCATCATGCAAACAGAGCAGGGCTATCAGACCCTGATCGGTGAGCGTGGCTCAAAACTTTCCGGAGGGCAACGCCAGCGCCTAAGTATTGCCCGCGCTGTTTTGAAAAACCCATCCATTTTAATTTTAGACGAAGCAACTTCGGCATTAGATTCAGAATCCGAACGCCTGGTTCAAGATGCGCTGAATAGACTGATGAAGAGTCGTACTTCAATTGTTATAGCCCACCGCCTTAGCACCATTCAGCATGCTGACGAAATTATTGTTATTCAAAATGGAGAAATTCTGGAACGTGGAAATCATGAAACCCTTGTTAAACAAGGAGGGCTGTATCGGAAGTTGAATGAAATTCAGACGGTAAGCCGATAAAATAGGTCGATATTCGTTGGCAGGCACCCTTGACATGGCTAACAATTCGATAGTGGGGTCACGTATTTTGATTTATTTTCTTTTAACTTTAGTCAAATCTTGTGGTGCTAACCAGACTTCGATGAATAAAAACAGACTCATTTTCTATTCCATATTTGGAGGATTTCATTTGTTCCTTGTGATCTTCACTTTTTTTATTGAATCACGGAAAGATGATTTTAATTTTTTATTTGAAGTGCTGAAGTGGATTTCCTGGATGAAGTATGGCGCCATGCTTGGTTTACTTTTCGTTAGCGTAGATGCTGTTTGGTCATGGTTAATCCATCGCGATTCACAGAAGGAAGTTGGTGCATTAACACACGAGCTTAATATGTTAAAGGCAAAATTGTTTGATCTGCAAGAGGCAGAAAAAAAAGCAGCCCAAACCCCCGAAGTAAAAAAATAAGTTATCGTAGTATATGTTAGCGAAAACCTTTGGTGGAGCCGTCCACGGGGTTGATGCCAGAATAATTATGGTTGAGGTGAGTGTAGGCCAGGGCACTCGATTTTTTATGAGTGGTCTGCCCGATGGTGCTGTTAAAGAAAGTCAGCATCGTGTTGAATCTGCGCTCAAAGATGTTGGCTATTTTATGCCGCGTAACAAAACCGTTGTGAATCTGGCGCCAGCCGATATCCGGAAAGAGGGCTCTGCGTATGATCTTCCCATTGCGTTATGTGTGCTGAAAGCATCGGGGCAATTGACTTCTGAAAAACTTGACCAGTATATTATCATGGGTGAGTTGTCATTGGACGGGATGTTGCGACCGATCAAGGGAGTCTTACCCATCGCCATTCAGGCGAAGAAAGAGGGTTTCAAAGGGTTTATTCTTCCATTCGATAATGCCCGCGAGGCAGCCATCGTCAGCAACCTGGAGGTACTGCCGGTCAGTAGTTTGAAAGAAGCAGTTGATCTTCTGGAAGGAAAAATTTCAATCCATCCGGTACATATTGATACACGTGATGTGTTTGCCACCAGGCTCAATGCGTATGATACAGACTTCAAAGATGTTCAGGGGCAGGAGAATATTAAGCGCGCCTTAGAGATTGCCGCGGCCGGTGGCCATAATGTAATCATGATTGGTCCGCCCGGTGCCGGAAAAACCATGCTCGCAAAACGTTTGCCCACGATCTTACCCCCGTTGACGCTGCAGGAAGCACTTGAAACTACCAAAATTCATTCTGTTGCAGGACGGCTCGGCAAGGATGCAACACTATTGACAACTCGCCCCTTTCGTAGTCCGCATCATACCATTTCAGATGTTGCCCTGGTGGGCGGTGGAGGAAACCCACAACCAGGAGAAATCTCACTGTCGCACAATGGTGTGTTGTTTTTAGATGAGCTGCCCGAATTTAAACGTACGGTTTTAGAAGTGATGCGGCAGCCCATGGAAGAAAGACGCGTCACGATTTCGCGCGCCAAAGTTTCAATTGATTACCCGACCAACTTTATGCTGATTGTCAGCATGAATCCCTGTCCGTGTGGCTACTACAATCATCCTGAAAAAGAGTGCGTGTGTGGTCCGGGCATTGTGCAGCGTTACCTGAGCAAAATATCTGGCCCGCTGTTAGATCGTATTGACTTGCATGTGGAGGTGGTACCTGTAGGATTTGACGAGATGACTGCCAATCGCAGATCGGAAACAAGTACTGAAATCCGGGTGCGTGTGGTACATGCACGTGAAATCCAATCCGAACGTTTCAGGAACCAACGTGATGTTTATTGCAACGCCATGATGCCTTCGAACATGGTTAAAGAAGTTTGTGAAATTACCGAAGCCGGAAGAGCGTTATTGAAAACCGCTATGGAACGCCTCGGCCTATCCGCGCGTGCGTACGACCGGATATTGAAAGTATCCCGGACAATCGCAGATCTGTCCGGTTCACCCGAAATAAAAGTAGAACATTTAGCCGAAGCCATTCAGTATCGAAGTCTGGATAGGGAAGGGTGGGCCGGTTAAATTAAGTTTAACGAAATGATTAGAACAAAACAGGATTATTGGTTGCCGCTTGCGGCACGAGTCGTGCTCTTCATCTTCATGATTTCCATTGCGATAAATTTTATCAGCGGTTCTTCTACTGCTGCCAGTTATGTTCTGCAGGTATTTATTTTCTTGCTATCCTGTTCTGCAGTAACGGCCAGAAATTTCCTTGAGGTTAACGTTACTGAAAAATATTACAGAGACTACCTCTGGATTATGGGATTCAAGTTTGGCGAAGCAATAAAATTCAATTCTATTGAAAAACTATTTGTTAATAAAGTCAATCTGGTGGCAAATGTTACCGCCTATGCACCTACGGTTTTGCCAGTCACCGAGTTCAGAGATTCAGTTTATAAATGTTTTTTGAAGTTTGATGACGGTGCAAAAATTCTGTTAGATAGCGATAAGGATAAGGATGTTCTTATTGAACGGCTTAAAGGATACAATCAAATTCTAGGTACCACAATCTTCGACACCTCAACGAGGGAAATAAAAATAATCGAGTAATTTGCCATAGGTCAATTTTGCTTACTGAATGGCTCAGCATACCAGCACGGGGAAAATAGTTTTGTTCTATGGGGTGGCGCTTGCTATGCTGGTGTTTCTGTTAAAATATCTGGAGTATCGCTATTTAATTCACGATCTGTCAGTTGAAGTATACCTTGGTGTTATTGCTGTTTTCTTTACCGGTTTAGGAATTTGGGCTGGTTTCCGGCTAACGATCATAAAGAGAATTGTACGGGCTGACGAAACCGGAAATATCATCTCGGATGAAGAATCTCGAAAGCGCACCGGTATCAGCAAGCGCGAGCAGGAAGTACTGGCTCTCATGGCATCCGGACTGTCAAACCAGGAAATTGCTGATAAGCTTTTTGTGTCCCTAAATACTATCAAAACACACACCGCCAACCTCTTTGTTAAGTTGGATGTGAGCAGAAGAACTCAGGCTATCAAAAAGGCCAAAGAGCTAAGACTTATTCCATAGTGCTTTCGGGTGGTTTCGTGGAATAATGGTTAAATCATCCTTTCGGGTGAATGATGATGAGCAGGCAATAGTTTGTTTTGATTAAAAATTTAAATCCTATGAAAAGAATAATTCTTGTTTACGGACTCATCGCGGGAGCGATTACAGGTGGTATGCTCATGATTTCCATGCCGCTGCATGAAAAAGGTATTTTGAATATGGACAGTGGTATGGTGCTGGGCTATACTACCATGGTGATTGCACTGTCCCTTGTCTTTGTAGGGGTGAAAAATTATCGTGACAACCACCGAAGTGGGTCAATTTCTTTCCTCACGGGATTAAAAATTGGATTACTGATAACGCTGGTGGCGTCTGTCCTATATGCCCTGAGTTGGGAAATAGCTTACAACACTATTGCGGGAGATTTTATGCAACAAATGAATGAAAAGTCCATTGAGAAAATGAAGTTGAAGGGAGTACCTGAAGTTGAACTTCAGGCTGCCCGAATTGAAATGGAGGAATTTAATGCCTTGTATCGAAATCCGCTGATACGGTTTGTCATGACCCTGATGGAAATACTACCTGTAGGTTTGTTGATTTCCCTGGTCAGTGCTTCATTGCTCCGAAACCCCAAATTTCTTCCAGCGCATAGCCCTGCACCGTAGTGCAAGGCTTCTTAAACGAACTATCCTAAAAAAAACAATTTGAATAACCTTTTGATCAGAACATTCGTTCTTTAACTTTGTAATTAAAAGTACTTTTAAATGAAAGAAGTAAAGGAGTATGAAAAAGACTTAGCCTCCATCCGTACGATGATGGAGCGGTCGGCCAAGTTTATTTCGTTGAGTGGATTGTCTGGTGTATTGGCTGGAGTGTATGCGCTCGCGGGTGCCGTAATAGCCTATTTCATTACCTATTATCCGGTTTCTCCTTTTCAATATCGAATCTATTCCATTCAGGAGCCAGACAAACTTTGGAAACTTCTGGTGCTGGCATCAGCTGTTTTACTGGCATCAATAGCCACGGGCCTTTGGTTGAGTATTCGCAAAGCCAGACTGCATGGTGTTAAATTGTGGAACGCCACAAGCAAAAGCTTATTACTAAACATCTCCATACCTCTTGTTGCGGGTGGTATTTTTATACTTGCTTTATTATACAATGGGCATTTTGGAATTGCCGCACCAGCCAGTTTGATATTTTATGGCCTTGCACTCATTCAGGGAAGTTCCAACACCTATGATGAAGTGCGCTATCTTGGAATTTCAGAGATCGCATTGGGATTGATCGCTTCTTTTTTTGCCGGCTTCGGACTTTTGTTTTGGGCGCTTGGCTTTGGGGTACTCCATATTGTTTATGGTGCCATTATGTACAATAAATACGACCGGTGAAAAATCCTTTTGAGAATCTGGATAAAGTACTGGAGCATCGCGTTCGGTTGCAAATTATGTCTGTGCTGATCGCCAATGACTCGTACGACTTCAGTTCCCTGAAAGAAATGCTGGCGGTTACCGATGGAAACCTCGCAACACACATGAAAGCCCTGGAGAAGGAGAAATATATTACGGTAAGCAAATCCTTTATCGATCGAAAACCCAGTACGAAGTACAAAGCAACGGAACGCGGTCGTAATGCTTTCCGAAAACATATTGATGCACTGGAGACCGTGGTGAAACAACAGAAACAGTAATTTTTTTTTTGATTTATGACTTTTAAATACAAAGTACTTTTAAAAATAATAATTTATGGAACAACCTTCAACTAATCTCTTTGAGCGATTGAATCGCTGGATACAGGAATCAATCACTGTAAAAATGATGTCTATCGGCTTTCTCATTTTAATCTTGCTGATCCCGGCTTCGTGGATCAAGGAGGTTATTGTGGAGCGACAGCAACGTGCAGCTGATGTTATGCAGGAAGTGGCTGATAAATGGTCGGGTAGCCAAACCATTTCAGGACCTGTCTTAGTTGTGCCCTATCGTAAGCAAATCATAATTGATCGGGGCAAAGACGGAACGGAAATTCGTGAGCAAATTGAAAAAGCATTTTTCCTTCCAGAGGATCTTACGATAAGTGGAACGATAAATCCTCAAACCCTGCACCGGGGAATTTTTGATGCTGTGGTGTATGAATCTTCGATGAGTATTAAATCCGTATTTAACAAACCCGATTTTAAGGCCCTTGCTATTCCGGATGACCGCGTGCAATGGGGCGATGCCTATATGGTTTTTGGTATTACCGATTTGCGAGGCATCAGTGACAATCCACTTTTTACAGTTGGCGGCTTACCGTTATCCACTGAGCCCTCCAAAAACCTGGGTATCTCGGTTCAGCAAAAAGTGGATTCATCCGATGATGATTATATGCCGGTATCCTCTGACGGAAATCATTTTTCGAGTCACGGTATCATTGCCAAATTGAAGTGGGAACAGGCTGAAAATTTTAATGGAAATGTGGTCGTGAATTTAAATTTGAAAGGAAGCCGAAGACTTGATTTTGTTCCGGTGGGTAAAACCACCTCCGTTACGCTTTCCGGACCATGGCGCGATCCGAGTTTTGACGGGGAATTTTTACCGGCAGAAAGGGAAATCACAACGGAAGGTTTTTCTGCCTCGTGGAAAGTGCTGCATTTCAATCGTCCTTTTTTGCAATCCTGGAAGGAGGGTGATCAGAAATTAAGTGGCGCTGATTTCGGATTGAAATTGCTTATTCCAGTTGATCAGTACCAGAAAAGCATGCGAACATCCAAGTATGGTCAACTCATTATTTTGCTGACTTTCGTTGCACTTTTTATGGTGGAAATTTCACAGAAGATACGGATTCATCCGTTTCAATATATATTGATTGGAGCTGCCTTGATTATCTACTACATTTTATTATTGAGTATCTCAGAGCACTTGGGTTATAATCTGTCGTACATTATTTCAACGCTTGCGACTGTAGCGTTGATCAGTTTTTATTCCACCACATTTTTAAAGAGAAGGGGTTTGGTAATTTTGTTTACCACGCTGCTTATCATATTCTACTCTTTTATCTTTATTATAATATTACAGCAAGATTTCTCGTTGCTGCTGGGCAGTATCGGATTATTCCTGATCATTGCAGCGCTGATGTATTTCTCCCGAAAAATTAATTGGTATCACGACACCACCAAGGTATCCGAATAAATAATAAGAGGCTGTCGAAAAAAGACAGCCTCTTTACTTTCAATATCAACTTACTATTTTATTCCTTATCGAGGAAGGGGTAGCGGTAATCTACTGGTGGAACAAAAGTTTCTTTTATGGTACGTAGCGAAACCCAGCGTAGCAGGTTTACCTTGGCACCAGCCTTATCATTTGTTCCAGATCCACGGGCTCCACCAAACGGTTGTTGGCCCACTACCGCTCCGGTAGGTTTATCATTGATGTAGAAATTACCTGCAGCATTCGAAAGTTTTTTGGTAGCAAGTTCAATCGCATAGCGATCTTTTGCTATGATGGAGCCGGTCAGTGCATAGGGAGAAGTTTGATCGACCAGTTCCAGCGTCTGTTCGAAATTTTCTGCATGGTAAACGTAGATTGTTAAAACAGGACCAAAAATCTCTTCACACATGGTAAGGGAAGAAGGATCTTTGCTGACAAAAACTGTTGGCTCGATGAAGTATCCTTTCGACTTATCATATTTTCCCCCGGCAATGATTTCGTTTAGCGGATTCTGTCTCGCTTTTTCAATGTAACCGGTTATAGAAGTAAAGGCCTTCTCATCAATTACAGCATTGAAGAAATTACCAAAGTCCTCGGTTCCCCCCATTTTGAAGCTCTTCAAATCTTCCAGCAGAAATTGCTTCACATCGTCCCAAAGATTGGAGGGAATATAGGCTCTGGATGCTGCCGAGCATTTCTGCCCCTGGTACTCAAACGCACCACGGGAAAGGGCAGTAGAAACTTCTCTTGGGTTAGCACTTTTATGTACCATCACAAAGTCCTTTCCTCCGGTTTCGCCAACAATTCGGGGATAGGATTTATAGGTATGGATATTATTACCAATAGTCTTCCACATATTTTGAAATACTCCGGTGCTTCCAGTAAAATGAAGTCCGGCAAAATCGCGGTGGCTGAAAATTACATCTCCGGCCGTTGGTCCGGTTACATAAATCAAGTTGATGACACCATCCGGAAGACCGGCTTCTTTTAGCACCTGCATGATCACATTGGCGGCATAAATTTGCGTATTAGCTGGTTTCCATACCACCGTATTTCCCATCATGGCCATACTGGTGGGAAGATTGCCGGCAATGGCGGTGAAGTTGAAGGGCGTTAGGGCAAAGGTAAATCCTTCGAGTGGACGATATTCCATTCTGTTCCAAACACCGGGTGACGATTCTGGCTGATCGCGGTAAATCTCACTCATAAAATGCACATTGAACCGCAGAAAATCAATCAACTCGCAGGCGGAATCAATCTCGGCCTGATAGGGACTCTTAGATTGACCCAACATGGTGGCGGCATTGATTTTATACCGGTACGGACCCGCCAGAAGTTCTGCTGCTTTTAAAAAAATACTGGCCCGGTGTTCCCAACCCAGTGAGGCCCAAAGATCCTTGGCACCGAGAGCAGCCTGAATGGCCTGCTCAACATGTGAGGCATCACCTTCATGAAAATAACCTAACGTATGATGATGGTCATGCGGAGGCGATAATCTTTTTTTAGTATTGGTACGAACTTCTTCGCTGCCAATGTACATGGGAATATCCAGTTCAACTGCACGGGCTTCATCAATGGCCTTTTTAAGGGCCTTTCGTTCTTTGCTGCCTGGTGCATAACTGAGAACGGGTTCATTTTTCGGTACCGGAACATTATAAAATCCTTTCGGCATAAAACACTATTTATAGGTTAATGAGTTGTGAATTGATATGCAAAGTTAATATTTCAGAGTGATCCGCTTCACTATAAGATTTCCCGAAGTTGTTGCAAGGTGTTGATTTCGTGCGTTACTTCTTCTGCGTGTTCAAGCGCATCCGGGTTATAAAATACGGTATCCACAGAGGCGTTTCGTGCACCTCCAATATCGGTAATTAAATTATCGCCAATCATGGCCGCCTGATCGGATTGTATCGCATTCGCATTCAGGGCAAACTCAAAAATTTCGCGTGCGGGTTTTTTACATCCTGCTTTTTGTGATGTGATGACGTGGTCAAAAAAATGGTGCAGGTTGCCAGAGCTTAATTTGGTGTTCTGGATTTCCTCGAAGCCATTGGTGATGACAGTCATTTTGTATTTGCCTACCAGGTATTCCAGTGTTTCGATGGCGTGTGGTATAAGGTTGCTTTTCTTGGGGCACTCATGGAGGTATTCGTACGAGAGTACATCGCTTAACCTGTCATCCGTAACATAAAATGGTTTAAGAATTTGTTTGAAGCGCTCCTTGCGAATGATTTCGCTTGTGATTTTGCCATGATCATACAACTCCCATAATTGCTTGTTTACTTCTTTAAACCGCAGGTGAAAACTTGTAAAATCTGCGACACCTTTACCCGGAAGATCGTGCGCAACAAAAAGTTCACGGAGTGTTTCAAGCGAATTGGTCTCATAATCCCAAAGGGTATGATCCAGATCAAAAAACAGGCAGGTATAGTGGTTCATGGTGGCTAGGAGGTTACGATTTTCGCCATTCTTCAATTTTAATATTATTGATGGCTAACTCCCGATTGGTAAATAAAGTTTGATAGAGTTGCTGATCTTTTTGCAATTGTTGGTCTTTCCGTAAAAACTGGAAAATTTGATTGATAATATCGCCAACTTCGTCTTTGATCTGGTAAAACACCCAGTGGTTATATCGTCTGTAACTGAGGATGCCAGAATTTTTCAAATAAATAAGGTGGCGAGAGGTTTTTGCTTGCGTAAAATCCAGAATTTTTTCAAGGTCGGAAATACACATTTCACCGTTCATAAAAATCAGGTGCAGGATACGGACCCGCGATTCGTCTGCACAGGCCTTGAAAATTTGCGAACCAAGCGTAAGATTGAAGTTTTTGAGTCGCATGAGCAACTTTAGTGAAGCACTCAAAGTTATGTAATTAGGCAGTTATATTGCTTATCTCTATATTTGAAAACGTCAATTAAATGTGAATTGTGAAGCTGAATCGTAATACTTCTTTTCTTCTTGGAATGGTGCTGGTCATAGCAGCAGTGACCGGGTCGTGGGAAGCTTTCGGACAGACCCAAAAACGAATTATCCAGTTATCGGGTATTGTGATGGATTCTGTTGGCTTGCCGGGTGTACACATTTATGTGCCCAAGGCGGGCCGCGGTACCACAACCAACGGAGTAGGGTTTTTCTCCATGCCAGTTTTAGCAGGAGATAGCATCGTAATCAGTTCGGTTGGGTATAAACGAAAGCACTATATTGTCCCTCAACATTCCAATGAGTACCTCACTATTGTGGTGACACTCGTGGAAGATGCGACATACCTGAGCGATGTGATCATTACCGAATTCCCGACCGAAGAGGTCTTCAAAGAAGCGATTCTTGCGCTTAACATTCCCACCCGTGACCAAAGTATTGATCAACGCAATCTTAATCAGGAATTATTGGCGCTTATCTTGAAAACTACACCGATGGATGGCTATCAGAACCAGCGGTATTATATGAACCAATGGGCCAGTTCGCAGAGTGATAAATTTCAACCGGTCACCAACCCATTTTTGAATCCTTTTAACTGGGCAAAGTTTTTTAATAGCCTCAAGAAGGATAAGAAAAAATAGCCTTCGTTTCCTGTTCCCTCTATTTTTGTTGAATTCTGCCTTAATTTATTTGGTTTGAGGAACTTCCGTTATTATTATTGCTCCCCCATTTTAGGGTCGGATGGATTGATAGGAATAAGTGGTGTCTAAAGTGTTTATATAATTGAATCAGCAGCAGGGAAGTGGTACTATGGTTCCACTGAAAATGTGATTCAACGCGTGGCGGATCATAATAGTAATCGCGCCAAATGGACACGGTTTAAAGGTCCTTGGGAGTTAATTTTTCGCAGGGATTTTGAAGATAAATCAGAAGCTCTAAAGTTTGAGTTTCTATTGAAGCGAATGAGGAATAAAAACTACATTCGCACAAGCTTTTCAGAATACTTTCTGAAGTAATAGTTCGGGGTGTAGCGCAGCCCGGTTAGCGCACCACGTTAGGGACGTGGGGGTCGGATGTTCGAATCATCTCACCCCGACAAAAGAAAGAGGAGGTTGTCGAGAGACAACCTCTTTTTTTATAAAATTCAATGTGATTATCCTTGGAGTAGAAATACGAGAGAGTTTTTTTTCTAGAGTAGCCATGTGGCGCATCCCGACAGAGTCGGGAGGGTCGGATGTTCGAATCATCTCACCCCGACTACAAATTAAGAGGAGGTTGTCGAGAGGCGACCTCTTTTTATAAACAAATCAAGCTGTTCATCTGATAGCCACATCAAAAGTATTTCAGGAGCACTGCAAAAATGAAGAGTTATCCTGTAAACAGAATAACTCTTCAAACCTAAACCAAACCACCTTTAAAATGCCCTCCGTCTGAGGGAATTATCTTTTAGAATTAAGATTGATAGCTAAATAAAGTTGTGCAACTGAATTTTTAGAATCCCCGATCAATACTTCTGCGGCATTACTATCAGCAATCTTCACAAGGCCGTAATTATACCGGGCACCTACTTGCAGGGCTCCGAAATTAACGGCTAAACCGCCAACTAATCCGTAGTCAAAAGACTTCAGATTATCCTTATCAATTTGATCTACACCATTGATAAAATCTCCTTTGTACGCAATAGTTGATCCTACCAGATAACTGGCGTAACCGCCTAAATGAAAATCAACAGCTCCGAGTTTAAAAACGGCCAGCAGGGGTAAATCAATGTAATTTAAATTGTACTTGATTTCTTGATTGAATGGTGAGCCATATTGATTTGTAGATCCTTTGGTCGAAAAAAGTAGTTCAGCCTGAAGCGCAAAACTTTCACTCGAAACCAATTCACCAAAAATCCCAACATTGTAACCTAATCGTGCATTTTCGTCACTTACGTTGTCAACAAATAGATTGCTGACATTCAAACCTCCTTTTATACCGGCCCTTCTAGTAGAATTTCCCTGAGCTGTTGCGCTCTGAAAGGTTACACAAGCCAGAAGCGTTGAAAAAAGTGTCAATAGAAGAATGTTATTTTTACTAGTCATAATCGAATATTTTAAGTTTGGTTGGTAGAGTATAAGGATTGTGCCAAAGTAAAATGATGCGATTGAGATTGTTTCACCGGCTATTGTTTACAGGGCATTTTTGTGACATTGAAATTATTCCACAACCTGTGGCAAGTATTCCCACTAGAAAAAAATTCAAGTAATAAAAAAAGGGGCCCTTTCGAGCCCCTACAAATCCTTAATCATAACCTACGCCAGCACAATCCGGATCAGGTAGTTGGAGTATAATCTCAGTTTCAGTGTTGCATGAAACACCTCCGACTAAAGTTTGTAAAGTGCCTCATGAAAAAGGTGTGCCAGTTTCGATGCAATCAAGCTGACGGATTGTAAAGAATTAATAGTTGGCTTGGGTATGTATGGCAACAGTATTGTGTAAGAATCCCATCGCTTTACAGTATTTGATTCCTGAAGTGATCTAATTAAGTCAGATTTTCGAGTGGCTCCATTTTTGAATAATGGTATAAGAAAAGTTGACAACAATTTCTGTTAGTGTTACATAAACATGAATGATATGAACCCAAATCAATATGATGCAACGCAAAAAATGAAAACACTTTCCGAACGGGTTAATGAGGCGCTTGCACGTGGATATATCGAGAATTTTATAGTTATAGCCAAAGGCCTCTCCTCCCAGGATGAAAAATGTGTTTATATACCGGATAATATTAAGATCGCAGACTTCTACCGTTTTGAGGGTTACTCCGATCCCCAGGATAATTCCATCTTGTATTTAATCGAAACAATGGATGGAAGAAAAGGCACCTTGATTGATGCGTATGGAGCAGAAGCGGATGTTAATATTTCTGATTTCATTCGTGATGTTGAGGATATACAAAAGAAGCGTAAAGATTAAGTAAACTTATGGTTCGCATTTTTAGATCCGTAACCAGTAGTTCAGGCTTTGGAATGAAGGGCGTTCGAATTGAACATAGAAAGTTTCCCTTACTAACCTGTAATAAAATTTGTTATGGCTATTTGAATAATGACTGGTTCATGGTTTTTTCAAATCTTGTATTGCTTATTTTATTAGTGGCTCTATTCCTCATTTCCATTATGCATAAAGGAAAAGGTTTTTTTAAAAGCCAGTAACTATGGTGCTTTCCGTTTAGCCTCTTCCATACTTTTGATTCTCCGTCAAATCACTAAACCAGAAGGGTTTGGTGAGTAAGAACACTTTACAATAGTTCTTGAGTTGAATTAAGTAGCCGGGTTAGATATATTAAGTCAAAAAAAAGCCAGGTCATTTCTGACCCGGCTACTAACGTGTTATTCTTTACTTTACACGTTCCTCATAATTTTTCAGCATAACCTGATGATTTCTCAGCGCGGGAAGTGTTGCAGTAATCCAATTCTTTAATTCGAGGTCTTCTGTTTTGTTGAGTCGACTTTCAAATTTATTGATGGTTTTTTCATGCTTGCCCTCTACCATATCGCACCATTTTTCATTAAACTTTGTAGCATCACTTTCTTCTGCCAGTTTAGTGATATCCTTTTTCTGCTCATCGGTTTCTTCGAGCGGAATAGTAATACCGTTTTTGGCAGCATACCCTTTCAGATCTTTGATAATCTTATTGTGATCGTTCTCCAGCATGGTAGCCATCTTTTTTACACCTGTGTCTGTAGACCGTGTTAAGGCTAGTTGGGCCATTTTAACCTCACCATAATTGGCGGCAATGGTGTTCACAATAAAGTCTGCATCTTTTTCATCATCACGATCATCCAACACGGCATCATTGATTTCTTTAGCAATCGTTGCGCTGTCATCTTGTTTTTTTGATTCACAGGCAATGAACACCGCTACCAGCATTAGCACTGTTAACGTTTTACTGATTATTGATTTCATACTTTTAGTTTTAAGTAACATGATTTATTAATTTCCTTATATGCAGCTTGATCACTAAAATCATACCGTTTGATTTTGCGCTAAAAACACTAGTTCACCGGGATAATTCTCTACACTTCTGAGGTTTCCCCTGCCACACTCCTGTATTGCGATTTTAAGGAAAGGATTATATGATGATCAAGTTTATCATTTACCAATGGTATGACGGCTGTGGTTTGGGTAACACCATCCAAGCGTAGTGTAGTGATTTTTTTAGTTTCGTCCAGCTGCACATGGATGTGGTAGACTGTCTCTTTAAAGCAATATTTGACCGCAAAGGATTTCCAGCCCTTTGGTGTACACGGTTCAAATTTTAGTGTATTTCCTTCCCGTTTGAGTCCAAGAAATGATTCAAGGATTAGCTGGTACATCCAGCCAGCCGAGCCCGTATACCACGTCCAGCCGCCTCTGCCTGTATGCGGCTCTACACCGTATACATCAGCTGCAATTACGTATGGTTCTGCTTTGTATATTTTGACTTCTTCTGGAGTTGTGTTATGATGGATAGGGTTAATCATGTTTAGTAGTTCAGCTGTTTTATCCTGATCGCCCAGTTTGGCAAAAGCCATAATCATCCAAATTGCTGCATGGCTATATTGGCCACCGTTTTCACGTACACCTGGTACATATCCCTTTATATAACCTGGATCCATAGAGGAGGTATCAAAAGGGGGATTTAATAATTGAATCAAACTCTTCTCTCTATTTATGAGAAATGTATTGACAGCCTGCATGGCCAAAAGCGATCGCGTAGACTCCCCACCTCCTGATAGTACAGACCAGCTTTGAGAGATTGCATCAATTTTACATTCATCATTGCTTTTTGAGCCCAGGGGCGAACCATCGTCAAAAAAGGCACGCAAATACCATTCACCATCCCACGCATGTGTTTTAATGTTTCTCTTGAGTTGCTTAGCATGCTTTTCACATTTCGCAACAAAATCAAGATCACCCTGAAGCGATGCAATTTTTGTGAAACGGATAAGCACATCGTACAGAAAAAATGCAAGCCATATGCTTTCACCTTTGCCGTGTATTCCCACCATGTTCATACCATCGTTCCAGTCACCTGAGCCCATTAATGGTAATCCATGCTCACCAAAGCGCAAGGCATGTACGATCGATTGCTTGCAATGACTATACACACTAGCGTGCTGGTCGGAGATAACCGGTAAATCGTAATAGGATTCTTCCTCCATATTCAATTTGCGTCCCTGCAGAAAAGAAACCGGTTCATCCAACAGTGCATCATCGCCTGTGGTTGATACATATCTGCTGGTAACAAAGGGCAACCACAAGTAATCGTCTGAGCACAGTGTTCTTACTCCGCGCCCGGTTGGCGGATGCCACCAATGCTGTACATCACCATCCTGGAATTGACGGGAAGCACAAACTAAAATCTGTTGTCGTGTTAACGTAGGTTGTGTATGCATGAGTGCCAGTACATCCTGAAGTTGATCACGGAAACCAAAAGCACCCCCTGACTGATATAAACCACTGCGACCCCATAACCGGCACGATAAAACCTGGTAAAGCAACCAGCCGTTTGCTAAAATATTGATTGAGGTATCGGGTGTTTCAACTTGTACGGCTCCCAGTGTTGCGTTCCAAAATTGATTTACCTGTTCCAGCGAATGGATTGCAGCATCGGTCCGCTTAAAGCGTTGAAGCGTGGCCCGGCAATCGTCTATATCTTTGCCTGCACCAATCTTGAAAATGATTTTGCGTTTCCTTCCGGTCTCCAGCTCAAACGGTACTTGTATCGCTGCGCAGGCATCCAGGCAAGCCCCTGACTTACCGGAAAGTAGTGCGTAACGCATAGCATCAGGATTTTGAAGCGTGCCATTGCGTCCGATAAATTCGGTGCGATCCGTTGTGTAGGTGTATTCTTTTTCATCAACATCAAAAAATGCGACATGGTGTTGAAAATCTGCCTGGTACCGGTTTCTGGCGATGAGCGCACGACTTGTAATGTCATACTCCGTAGCGATGTGCATAGCAGATTTTGAGCGTAACTCACCGAGCACCCACTCAACATAGCCGGTAGCGGTAAGTTTGCGCAGTCGATCGGATTGATTGGTAACGGTGATGACCACGAACTTCACCGGTGATTCGCGGTCAACATGCATACGCACTTCAGTGTGAATGCCCTCTTCGGTATGTTCAAACGTACTATAGCCAAATCCGTGTTTTGCAACATAGGGAGTTTTGCCTAATGAGGGCAGTCCCATAGGCGACCAGAAAAAACCACTTTCTTCATCGCGAATATAAAATGCCTCTCCACTGCTGTCCAAAAGCGGATCATTTTTCCAGGGTGTGAGTCTGAACTCGTGTGCATTTTCAAACCAGGTGTAGGAAGAGCCGCTCTCCGATACGATGGTACCGAAGTGTGCGTTTGCAATTACATTTATCCAGGGTAGGGGTGTGCGTTTTTTCTGATCCGTAATAATTACATACTCTTTTCCATCAGGAGAAAAACCTCCGGTTCCATTAAAATATTGAAGTCCTGTGGGTAACGCTATTGCTTGATTTTGGTACGGATAGGCCTTAGCAAGAATAAGTTTTTTTGCCGGTAGCGTGCTTGGGGCGCGCCTGTTTACCTGATCTTCCAGTGTTCCTTTTTTATCTGAAATGATAATGCGCGCAACAGCCTGAAACAACATCCGATCTTCTTCAGATACCTGATCGATAGGTCTGACGAATATTCGCCCTTGTTTTTCAATCGATGGTACACCTATGCCTGCGGCAATCAGTCCTTGAATTTGATCTTGCAGAACTTGCCTGTACCCACCCGGGTCTTCGTTGAGAATAACCAGGTCCACAGCAAGACCTTTTATCTGCCAATACGCTTTTGCTTTGATGAGCTGTTTAACAAGAGAAATGTTTTCGAAATCTGATATAATCAATAGCACGATGGGCAAATCACCGGAGATGGAATAACTCCACAAGGATGATTGTTGCCGTTGATTTTTAAGAACAATGTTGGGTTGCGCCCGCAATGTCGGATTCATATAGAGTATAGAGCTTGCGAGTTTTCCATACACTTGTGCATCAGCCTCTGTTGCGCCAATTTGCCGGAGAACAACCTGGCTGTGTGTCCATGACAATTCGAATGCACGATCGCGTAAGTGGCGATCCTGATATTTGTCGATTAAACTTTGATTTACTTCTTTCGTTTCGGCAACACCGGTTACCATGTCTACGATGGCTGATTCACCGGGTTCCAATGTTATTTTATATTGAATAGCAACAATAGGATCTAATACAGAGCCCTGTGCACCTGAAAGTGGTTTGGTTTGATCCATTACCTGTGGATGAACAAGCGTATGGCCTCTCCCGATAAATTTAGTTCGGTCCGTTTCATACGACACCTGTTTCACTTCGACACCATTTACTTTCATTAAATGAAACATCCACGGAGGATGTTCATCTTTTGAACGGGGCCGCCTGGTACAACTAATCGTGTGTTGATGTTCGTTAATTTCGGTTTGAACAAAAAGATTACTAAACGCAGGGTGGGCATCGTCTGCTGAAGCCGCTGCCAGCACAACTTCGCTATAACTGGTTACTGATAATTTTCTTTTTGTTAGCGCATGATTGGTAAGGTGTATTCGCCTCACTTCTACATCATCCTCCGGTGATACAATTACGGTCGTGTATGTTTCTATTTCATTATCGCGTCTGCGAAATTCTACTTTGCCCTGCGAGAATATGGCTTCGTATTGATCTGCTTCCTTTAAGGTTGGCTGATGCGCGGTAGACCAGAATTGATTTTTATCACGATCGTTGATGTAACAAAATGTACCCCAATGATCGCACGTGGCATCTTCACGCCAACGCGTAACAGCGAGTTCTTTCCAGCGACTATAGCCTCCGCCTGCATTCGAAAGCATAACAAAATAATGACCATTCGAAAGAAGTTGTACTTCGGGTACCGGAGAATCTGATATTTTAACAAAACGAATTTCGGAGGCAATCGAAACGTGTGCTATTTCTTCATGATCAGATGATCCCGCATAAAATCCTACCGACTTGGGTACTTGCTCCTGCAACAGGAGTAGTGCAGTTTGAACTTGTGTATCCGCCTCAAATCTTTTTTGCATGGGCTGATCGAGTAACAAGTAAGCTAACGAGAGGAGGCTCATGCCCTGGTGGTGCGCCATAAACGTTTTGATGACCGCGTGACGCTGATCACGCGCTAAGCGAATGGGGGTATAATCAATGGCTTCATAAAAACCATATTGACCTTCAAAACCCTTAGCTTTCATTCTTTCAAGGTTTTCACACGCTGCCCTCGGATCAACCATCAGCGCGAGAATGGTGGCATACGGTGCGATCACCAAATCCTGCCCGAGACCGCGTTTAAAGCCAAGGCCCGGAATTCCAAACGCCCGGTACTGATAGGTAAGGTGTGCGTCAACCAGGTTATAACATGACTCGGAAATTCCCCAGGGCACGTCTTGTTGTTCACCATACTCAATTTGTTTGATTACGGTCCCCATGCACATCTCATCCAGTAGTGTGTTTTTGTACGTTGGCATGACCAGCCCCGGCATCAGGTATTCGAACATCGAACCGCTCCAGGAAAGCAGCACAGGAGTGTTGCCGGCTGTGGTCAGTCTTCTTCCTAGCGCAAACCAATTTTCTTGTGGAATTTTTCCCTGCGCGATTGCTACAAATGAGCTTAGTCTGGCCTCAGATGCCAACAGATCATAATAGCTTAAATCACGGTAGTGCTCCGATACATGATAGCCAATAGCCAGCAGGTGCTGGGATTTGTCGTACAGAAAGTTGTATTCCATGTCAGCAAATTCAGCCGACTGTGTTGCCAATAGGTGTAAAGTTGCAATACGTTCCCGGGCAACTTCACTCGCTTTCTGAATTGATTTTTCAACATGATGTAGCCAGTGTGTCTCTTCTTCTGAGTTTTCAAGAAGTCGCAGTCTGCTCAATGCTGGTTCTAGTTCAGTTTGCATTCTCGCCACTTCTTCAAGTGTGGGGATTTGAGTTACGGTTTGCCAGTCTTTAAATTTTTCAGGTATGGTTACTTCGGTGACCCACGGTGCTAACAATGTTATTTCTTTGAGCACCCGGTTCAAGTGCTGCTCAAATGCTAAAGACCAACCTTCCTTCGGTAGCGCTGACGTGAGATCCAGGTATTGTCGCAATGTATTTTCAATATGCTCTTTTAACGCGGGTAGCTGAAAATTCCAGCCTGCAATGGAATCATGTAACGTGGTTAGGGCTGCACGAAGTCCGTTTTCGGTAGTGGAAATTTCATGAATGACTAATCGAAGTGTATCCTGCAGTCCATGCATGATTTTCCTTTCTAGTATTCTTTGTTGTGGAATGCCCAACAAACCTTGCCTGAATGTTAGTAAATGACCAGCGAGGTTACCGCTGTCAACGGTTGAAATGTATCGTGGGCTCAGCACACTTAATGTTTGCGTGTCGTACCAATTGTAAAAATGACCTTGGTAGCGTTCTAACTTTTGTAGCGTTGTGAAGGTGCTTACCGTTCGCTCGATGAGTTGTGTGGTGGTAGCGTAACCGAAATCACATGCTGAAAGGTTGGCTAATACAGAAAGGCCTATGTTAGTCGGGGAGGTTCGATGCGCAATTACGGGTATGGGGTATTGTTGTAAATTATCGGGTGGAAGCCAGTGATCTTCAGTTCCGATCAGGTTCTCGAAAAATGACCATGATTTTCGGGCAAGTTCCCGCAAATAGATTTTTTGAGTATCATGTATTGTTGACTTGGAGTTGTTGAGCGGTTTGTCTATAAATGAAACAATAGCAGGAGATAAGATCCAAAGGATAAGAAAAGGTATAGCAATTAATAGTTGAGGGATGGAGCCTTGCCATACCATGAAGCTCAGTATTCCGGCCGAAAGAACGGGGGCTATCCACATTACTTTGTATGTGTTGAGCAGACCTGTGTTCTGTTTCTTATTCAGTCCAGATGGGTTCCATTCTAAAAGTTTTTTTCGCGAAATATGAATGCGCCACAGTGTACGTGCGATTGCGTCAAAACTGACAAAGGCTTCGTACGGCAGACATACAAATGCAAATAAAGATTGAAGAATACTCTTTGACGTAAGGCCAACAGTATTATTAATGTGTTGTGTAAGGCCTATTTCTTTGGGTTTACGGATACTGCTCCATAGGGCACTAAGAACCGATGGAAGCAGCATGATGGCGATAATGGAAAGCGTCCAAAACCACGAAGCAGGTAACAGTGTCCAGCCGCCAATCAGCAGCATCAAATGAGCGATAGGTACTACACTGCGCCTGAGGTTATCAAAAATTTTCCATTTGGATAGTAGGGAAATCGGATTTTTTTCTGATCGTTTTTTTGCTCCGGGCACAATCGGCAAAAACCAGTTTCCAATTTGCCAGTCACCTCGAATCCAGCGATGCCTTCTGTTGATGTCAACCGCGTAGCGTGCGGGGTAGTCTTCATAAAACTGAATATCACTTGCAAATCCGCAGCGAGCGTATGATCCTTCCAATAAATCATGACTAAGAATTCTGTTTTCCCGAAGGCGGTTGTTCAATGCTTTTTCAAAAGCATCGATTTCGTAAATTCCTTTTCCAATGTAGGAACCTTCCCCAAACAAGTCCTGATACACATCTGATGTTACACGCGTGTAAGGATCAATACCAGAATCATTTTCATACAGACGGGTAAAGCCTGATCGCGGGGCGCCATGAAGGCTAATGGCAATACGCGGTTGAATAATGGTATAGCCTTCTGTTACCCGGTTCTTGGTTTCGTCAAAATGGGGTTTGTTAAGTGGATGTGCCATCAGGCCTACTAATTTCCAGGCTGCTTCCCGAGGCAGTTGTGTATCCGTATCAAGCGTAATGATGTACTTGACAGTTTTATAGATTTGCTCATCACCTAGTATGACCGAAAACTTGTCGTGTGACCTGCCCCGGAGAAGGTGATTGAGATGTGTGAGCTTTCCTCGTTTACGCTCATATCCCATCCAGATTTGATCAACATCATTCCAGGTTCGTGGACGATGAAATAAAAAAAATGTGTCGTTTGTTGAACGGTTATACCGCGTGTTTAATCCGATTATTCTTTCCGTGGCCAGTTGAATGAGATTTTCATCTTCAGGCAATATTTGTTCGGGTGCGTCACGAAAATCTGTTACTAATCCAAATAAGAGATTTGGATCGCGATTTGACAAGAAGCGAACTTCAAGTTCCTCTATTAATTTTTCAATCTGTGCCGGACTCACGAGTAAAGTTGGCACCACTACCAGGGTTCTATTTTCAGCAGGAATCCCTGATGAATAGTCCAGCTTTGGTAAAGGAGCAGGTTTAATCCATAACGTTGACCACCAATTTGCTATAGACAAGGCAAAATGACTTGCGCTTATCAGTGACATTATTCCAACCAGTATCAGCCAGCCTTTCGGAATGCCATCGGCAGCCACCAAAACCATTCCACCTGCAATGAGTATGGTAGTCAGTACTGCTGTGATGGTATACAGGATACCAGCTGAGCGAACTATTTTTTTTTGCGCTATTTTCCATAAAGGCAAGTGAACGCGTGCAGCAGATTCAGTTTGAACGAGTCCGGCTTCGAGCAAGTAATATCCCACATGAGCTTTTCGTTCGTCTTCAACATTTTCTTCGAAACTTTTACGGGCGAGATCAATGGCTAGACGCGCCACATCACTTTCCGATAAGCCGCTGTGGTTGGCAATGTCCTCTACGGCATGGCGGTAATGGTCACGTGTATAGAAGTCCATGGTGGCATACACACTATGTACATCACCACGTAAAGTTTTTTCAACAACACTCATGTTTTCAACAAAATCACGCCAGTCTGTTTTAGCGAGGAAGCGCAAGCTGTTAATGCTATTACTGACGGATACCTGGTTAGCAGCCTGGTGTTGATTCTCCATGAGAACCATAGAATTGGTGCTATTATCTGTTTCGGATAATTGTTGCTCAACCCAATGAAGCGGTAAGGTAAGCTCTATGCCTTTCCACTGAAGTTTGCGTACAAACTCGGCAACAAATGAACTTACAAGGGGTGGCTCGGACCGTGCCATATCTGCAATGACTAGTACAAGATCCTTGGGATTATTTTCAACCGTATCAATAATTTTCCGGGCCCATTTGTTGGCTAGCGCTGAGTCATTTCTATCAACGGCTATACGCGCTGCTACACGGCTAAGGTTCTCCAGCAAGGCTAGCCGAAGCATGATGGGGAATGCCCATAATTCACCCAGGGTGAGATGTCTTTCTTTTTGATACGCTGTTATAAAATTTTGTAGTTGATAAATGTCAATATGTCCATCGCTGTGCGCAATAATTTCGATGGCGATGTTATACACGCGCGGGAACCCTGCCAATGGACCGCTTTTTAATTTTGGTAAACCTTTACTGTATCCTTTCGGCAGGTGGCGTTTCGCTATCCTGATTTGATCTTCGATCAGGTAAAAATTGTCAAGCATCCACTCGGCCGCAGGACTTATCGATTTTTTTTCCTTAACACTTTTTTGAAGTAGACTATTGACCTGGAAAAGTATTTTTTCATTGTCTGATAGTTCCTTCAAAAGAAGCTCCGCTGATTGGCCGTAGGATACAGTTTGATGCACAGCCAATTGCTGTGCATGGTATTCCATTTGTTCTGTACTAAAAAGTTCAGCACGGAGGGGAGGGTTTTCGTTAACTTCCTTACGCGTAAAATCCTTTTTGGGGTAAAGTCGCAGGGGAGAAAGTATTTCATCAATAACCGTAGCCTTAACCTTCATAAATAGTGATATTAATTTCGATACACTCCGCTCGACCAATTCTCAAGCGGATTAAATAAATATTTTCTTCAGTTCGTCCTGAATAAAAGGCTTATATAGAATGGTAAAAGATGAAGCTGACGTTTTGGGTACTTCCATAGCGCTGATGAGATTGAGTCTGGATTGGGGATAGTTCAACAGGATGAAATCTGTTTCGCTCCAGCCAAAGCCATCCGGAAGGTTATTATCGAGGAAAATGAATTCGGGATTTTCGTTTTTCAGAATTTGCAAACCACTTGCAATAGATGATGCAACAAATACCTGATATCCTTTCTTGGAGAAAAACTCAGTCATTAGAAAACCAAAATCTTCCTCATCGTCAATGATCAGTACTTTTTTAGTTTGCATAACGGTTGGGTTTTCTATTCTAGAGATAAAAACCTTACCAATAAAAAAAGGCCGTGGAATGTAGGGAAGGGGACTATGCGTTTTAAAGTTGAGACGCTAAGCCCTATGGCTGTGGAAAAATCTCTACAGATAAAGAAAATTAGTTGATATAGCGTATCGAGATAAGATAGATTGATATTTTTTGAGCGTATTGTTTAAGCGTTAATGCCTTAAGCCGAGCTTTGTCAGTGTGATTGCGTATCGGAAAAAAGAGAAAATTCTTATCCTCTACCAACGATTTTAACGGGTTAAACTGGAAGTGCGCGTAGGGACTGTTATTCATCATACTTATTACGGGCGCTTAAATCATGCCATTCATTATTACTTGAAAAAAAATGGAATGAGTATTCTCACAATAAAATTAATCTGGTAGGTAATCAATGATGAAGACAATTTACCTGCGTACTTAATTCTACATCCGGTTAGATAGCGCCACAGTGTTTCAGTCCATTGGGAGCTTGTATTCAAGATTGTGAGCCTAAATGCAGGATCAAGCGACATAATGATTAAATGAAACTTGTGGTTTCATTATTGTCATCGTTGAAAGAAAATCGCTGCATGGGAACTATCAAAAATTTAATAGATGAGAAGGGGCTGAAGAAATTAAAGGAGCTGATTGATTCGGCTTCTATGTGTCATTTTGTTACCGCCTTAGATCATAAGCCTCTTTCATCACGGCCAATGAGTACGCAGGAAGTGGATGAAGAAGGAAATATTTGGTTTTTTAGTCCAAAGAGCAGTCAGAAAAATCAGGATATAGAAATGTCTTCTGAAGTTCAATTATTCTATTCGCAAAGCGGGGCATCTGAATTTCTTACTGTATATGGGCATGCTGAAATTCTGGTTGATCACAATAGAATTGAAAGGCTTTGGAATCCCCTTTTAAAGGCTTGGTTCAGCGAAGGCCAGGATGATCCGGATCTTACCCTAATTAAAGTTACTCCACAAGATGCATATTATTGGGACACTAAAAATAACAGAGTTATTCAGCTTGTAAAACTCATGGCTGGTGCGCTTTTGGGTAAACCAATGGACGATGGGATTGAGGGTCGAATAAAATTAAGCTAAACTATAAAGTAAAGAACTAAAACAATCTAAATAGCAAAAAATGGAAAATCAAAAGGCAATTGATGCGTTAAATACGCTTATTGAAATTAACAATGATCGGGTTGAGGGGTATGAAACAGCCTCAAAGGAAACTGAAGAAACTGATTTAAAAGCGCTCTTTGCACAGTTGGCGTTAACAAGCCACGATTGTAATGCTGAACTTATTGAAGAGGTTGAGCAACTGGGTGGTACGCCTGCAGAAGGAACAAAAATATCTGGAAAATTCTTCAGAGCGTGGATGGACGTGAAGGCTGCCCTTACTGGAAAGGATCGGAAAGCTATACTCAACTCATGCGAGTACGGTGAAGATCATGCTGTGAATACATATAAAGATGTGTTGGATAACGATGCCGCTGATTTAACCGAGGATCAAATTGATATGATCAGTGAACAATATGATTTGATAAAGTCAGACCATGATGTTGTAAAAGCCTTGCGGGATTCTCTAGTAGAAGCTTAGTGAATAATCTTGTTCGGTATTTGGGAAGAGATAAATCATTATCTCTTCCTTTTTTATGATTCAACAATCAATTAATTCCTGTTTGACAGTTTTCGGTCGGGCATCCGAATAGTTTGGGATGTAGAGTTAACGCCCGCGATTACCCTGCATGCAGGTATGAGTATGTTTACCGATTATCAGAAAAATTTATAAATGCATTAACTTTAAAATTATGAACAATATTTTCAGAGGATTACTAGCAGGATATGGAGCAAAGAAACTTGGTGGAGGTTGTTTAGGCACCATTTTAGTTTTCGTAATTATTTGGGTTGTGCTGGGACAATGCAGTTAGAATTAATATCGTTTAGTCGATAAGTGTGCTAAAACATTTGAGAATAAGAGATCGTTAAGAGATTGCTATCAGAAAGGATATCCAATCGCAATATTTAGAATCAGGTTTTCTCTTCTCCATGCGCTACTGCCAAAATTTATTTCGTCTATTACCCAGCGGTTGTTCTCTTCCCGGTAAGGTTTGCGCAATGGAAACGCAAGGTCGAAGCGCAGAACAAAAAAATTGAAATCAAAGCGTAATCCGAAGCCCGTCCCAACAGCGATCTCATTCATAAATTTAGATTTATTGAATTGTCCACCAGGTCGTAAAGAATCTTCTTTGATCAACCAGATATTTCCTGCATCTAAAAACAAAGCGCCCTTCATTACTTTTATCAAATCAAAACGGTACTCTATGTTTCCCTCCAGTTTAATGTCTCCCCGTTGATCAATGAACACAATCGAGTCATTAGCAAGAGAATTAAATGTTCCGGGACCTACTGAACGGGCCGGGAATGCACGCAAGCTACTGGATCCTCCCACAGAGAATTGCTTAATGTAGGGCATGTTTTCAGCGTTACCGAAAGCATACCCTACACCGGCTACTATGCGGGTGGCGATTTTGCTGTGTTTGCTGAATTGATGATAGAATCTCCCGTCCAGTTGGGTGCGTACGTATTGTGAATAGGGAGCATTAAAGAATGTGTACGGCTCCTGTTCTTCTGTAAATTTTAACGATTGTATCGCATGCGGAATATTTCCGGACAGTTCGATCGTGCCATTAAAGTAGTAATTCGATCTGCTTATTTTTTTGACGATATATTTCTGATCGATATCATCATTCAATTGTGTGTTGATCGTAAAGGAATACCGGGAGCCAAGGATGAATTGATTCTGAAAGGAATTTTTTAGGGTTGGGTTGGCCGCTAGCAAGGCATCAAATTCGGCTGATGTTTTGGTGCTTTGCACAAAGGTTATGTCTATCGGAAACAACTGATGTGTTTTGAGGGTGGTTTCCCTCCACGTATAGCCTGCACTAATGGTGGAAGAATTCAATCGGAAGTATTGCAGTCGTTGTTGAAAGCTGTAGCCAACTTTCAGTTGTGTCTGCGGGAGGTATTTGGCAGAATTGTATCGTATTTTGAACGGAGTAATAAAGCGTGGCACAGAAAGGCTTGCCTCCGCACCAATTTCAATAGCGTTCAACGATGTTGTTTGTTTGTTTCGCACCTGCCATTCGTATGATCCATTTAATTTGAGTTGAAACATTTCAGCGCCTCCAAAGATGTTTCTATTTGTGGAAGTGAATTCGAGGCCGGGCCCAACAAAGTTGTTTGACTTTGAAACAGCATCTACTTTAATGCGAAATGATTTTTTAAGCATGGGGGTGAGATAGATGTACGCACGAAGTCCGGAAGAATCTCGTCTGTTTCCACGGTATTTTATGTTCACATACTTAAACGTATTGAGGCCCATAAGGTGACTTAACGTATACTCATGATTAACCCGCCTGTATATGCTGTCGGGCTTCAGGTTAATTACATTGGTTATTACGCTTGGTTTAAAATTATGTTGATTATCGATATAGGTGAAGCCATCGACTAGCGTAGTGTCACCCGTTGTGGCCAGACTATCGTTCGACAGTACATAGTTCGGAAAAACATACACTTCCTTCACCCGATAGATACGTCTGGCTCTCGCTGGAATCCCGGGTTCAATCGTCAGGTCAAGTTCAATCATTCGATCACCAACGGTTGTGTCTGCTTTAAAAAGTAAATAGCGATCATCAAAATAATAATAGCCGGCATTTTCAACAACTTCTTCAATACGCTGCTGTTCTGCACTTAATAGATCCAGACTATAGCGCTGGTTTTCTTTGAGTAAAGAAGTTTTTTTTATTTCGTTGAGTGTAGCGATTTGCATTGTATCAAGGAAAATGTAATGGATGTTCCGAATCCGATAGGGTCGTTCAAGTACTACTGTATAAATAATGTTGCTTCTCTTACGATTTGTTTTGACCTCGAAGCTCACCGTTGATTTAAAATAGCCCTCGTTGTTTAATTGGCCTTCCAGTGCTTGGGCGGTTTCATTGGGTGTAGCGTCTGTCAGTAGTACAGGTGGCTTACCTAACTTATTCTTAATGAAATTCCGGAACCCTTTTTTCTTTTTCGGAGTACCGGCTATGGTGTACAACCAAACTGCGGGACGCATACCCAAAAATGTACCGTTTGGTTCTGGGATGATCAAGGTTTCCAGCGATTTGCTTAGCTCACGCTTTCCACCAATTTTTCCTTGTGGTTTTATTTTGATATCGGCACCAGCGTAAAATGTTTCTCCTTCCTTTAAAAATTTTGTAGCGGTACATCCTGACATCAGAGTGATGCAAGTCAATACGATCAAGGCCTTTATTTTACTTCTCGTTAACATTTCGTTTAAATAGTTCCCGTAACGTGTTGTAATCTTTGATATAGATAAGACCAGCCCCTGTTTCGATGAGTTCTCCGTCAATCATATCGTAATTGCTTGTTCTGAAACCGGTCAGGCGGAATCTGCCATCACTGGTTAATTTGTATTCAAGGGCCAGGTCGCCAATGTAATCGGATAACTCTTCCTGTGAAGTATTTTCTCCCTCTACATCTACATTGCCTGAAAGTTTCACAACCAACCGATCGTTGAATAAGGACTTTGAAACACCAAGTTGAACTTGTGTATCGCCCCGTGCTTCTCCGGTTGAATAGTCTTCATACGATTTTACATCTACACTTAGTTGTACACCCTTTATGTTTTCCGAAAGCCTGTTGAGTTGATCGGATAAAATCCGACTTACGCTGGTACGGGTTGCATTGGCTACATCTGACCCTCCCTGACTTTCAAGCGGATTATCAGAGACGAAGCGTTTGAGAATGAGCAGTGCGAAAACCTGTTTATTTACATCCGACTCGCGTGAATTAATGTCGTTTATTTTGGCATAGATGGCACCGCCAAAGGCACCACGTTTCTCGATAGGCATATCAATTTGAAAAGTTATTACCGGAGCGAGCAACTGTCCTTTGATATCGAGGAGAACAAAAAACGGCAACCGCTGACGATAGGAATTGAGTTGCGCCTTATCTGTAGTATTGATTTGATTGGCAATAAGATCAAGCGGTGTAGTTTCCACTTCGTAGCGTGCACGAATATCCAGCAGCGCATTGAGGGGATTACCGGACCAGATAATTGTTCCTCCTTTTTCAATGGCAAACTTCCGCTTTACCAGTTTGTAGAAGGAAAGATCATACGAGCCTTCTGAAATTTCATACCGACCGGAGAGGTTCATGTTCCCTGATGCAGTCAAGTCAAGTGTTAACGTGGAATTTCCTTTTACGGAAAGCTTGTCGCCTGTCGTGGGATCAATCACGATGTTTAGCGTTTCCTGATCGCTTAGTTCAAGGTTTGCCGATATATCGATCCCTGCAAAGGCAGATGCAAGTGTATCTTCGAGATTTATGCCATCCAGAAATGGATCAAGCACAGCATCTTTGTCAACAAATTGTACGATGCCCTTTCGTTCCATCACACTTTTTTGCACTTGAGGTACAACGTAAGTTAGTTCGCTGCCTTTACTTAGATTGATTGTCATATCAACTTTTGGGCGGATAGAATTACCGCTGATCCGCGTGACGGTATTTAGTTCTACACGGCCATAGAAGAGCTTGTTATCTTCTTCAGTTGTATTCAACAATTGAAAGTCCCGGGCGGTAAGCCTCAGATTAAATCGGAAATCCTTATAAGCTCTGGTGAGAATGTTCCCGTCTAGTACAGCTTCATTTTTTTTACTGTCGGTAATGGTAAAATCATTAAAGGCGATACCGGATTCCTCAAAGGTGACAGCCTCATTCTTGAGGAAGAATGTATTATTTAGATATGTTGATGTGAATGAAGCATCTTGAAACGTGATATGGCCCCGAATAACAGGCTTTTTAAAGTTTCCGGATACATGGAGATTACCAACGGCAATTCCTTTTATATTTTTTAACTGACCGTAGGAGAGTGGTTCAATTAGTTTGAGATTGAGCGGAGAGAGGTTAACGGTAAGATTAAATTCAGATAGTGTCTCATCTGATAAATAAGAGCCTTGAGCCATGAGGTTAGAATCTTCATTCTTGATTTGCAAATCAATTTCATAGCGATTGTCGGCATGCGATAGCGACAATGTTAAATCGCCATACAGTTGTTCCAACACTTCTAACCGTTCAATCAGTAATTTTGACTTAAAACGTCCCTGCGCTGAGGTTGTAAATTTCAAATTACCATTGAGTTTGCCATTGGCAGGCATCACACCCCGTACAATTCGTGTTAAGCTTGACAATTGGAGTTCTTGAAATTCAACCGAAAGCGTAGAATCTTGCACGGTTGTTATCAAAGCAATTTTTTCCGGTCCACCTGTAATGACAAAATTATGGGCTAGTATTCCCTGTGAATTAAAGTCAAGGTAATTATCTTCCGGCACCTTCCATTCAGTGTAGTTTAAAACAACCTGATTCGGGAGAAACCGAAAGCGAAACTTGTCCTGTTCACTTTTGATTACTCCGCCCAATACATATTTCTTTTCGTTTTTAGCGTTCAAAATCTGGAGCGCTGAGTGAATGGAGTCGTTCTGAATTTTTCCGGTAAGTTGCACGGCATCAATGGTGAGTGTGTCTTGTTTGATGTTCGTTAATCGAAACTTATATTTCAAAGCGGACGAATCGGAAGCGATGAACACCGAAAGAGAGTCTACAGCAGTGGTTGCATAGTTAATTTTGGCAATGTCTATTTCTATAGTGAGTTTACTTTCTTCACTGTTAAATTCCCCTTTTATTTTTCCCGGAATAAATGAATGTAAATCTGGAATCAGTATGTCGGTAATGAGGTCTGTGTTTTTTAAGGTAAGATCAAATTTGAAATTTTGAGGTTCTTCAAAGGCAGTAATGGTCTTATCTTGTAAGGAAAAATAGTGATTGATGTGTTGCTGCATCACGCTGGCGACACTGAACAAATTAAACGTTCCGTTAAACTCTCCTGAAATAATATCCGATTGAATTTTCATACTGCTTTCACCTTCCTGATCGATGCTTGCGAACAGAAGTGAATCAACCATATACAGTGATTCGCCATTGTAAATCGCAACGTTGCGAATGGCCAGGTTTCCGTTAATAACCTGGAAATCTGATGTTGAAAGATTGATATCTAGCGTTCCTCGTGCTTTAAGCGGACGCTGCGACAGGTTGAGTTTTTGAAAATTTGCATTCTTCAACGCAAACGTGAAATGGTACAGTGGTACCTCATGTTGATAGTCCAGGTCGCCAGTTAAAATAAAATCCAGATTTTCATCATGCAAGGAACCTGTTCCGGAAAAGAGATACTGGTTAAGTTTTCCTTGGAGCTTGAAATTTTTATAGTCGTATTGCTGGTATTGAAACTGCTCAACAGCCAGATCAAACGTAACGTTAAGTGTGTCCATCGTAAAACCAGAACCTTTTACGGACGCCTCCAAATCCAGCATACCTATTGTTTCCGGTTGTTTAAGAATTTGACCAATATTCAGTTGATTCGTTTTTAGTTTCGCTGCATACGTAGGCACAGTCGAGAGATTAAGTATCCCTTCGACATCGACATAGCCAACATCGCTGGTGAGCACAGCTTGTATGTTTGAAGCTTTTGTTGTTCCAGTATACGTTCCGTGCACTTCAATCCATTCTGGTAGTTGGATAGATGTTGGAATAAGTGAATCGGCAAGGACTAATCGAACATCGGATGCTACAGTATGAAATTTATCGACCGCAATAGTTATAACTGCCCGATCCAAATGAAGTAGCTTTGTTATATTTCCCCGTAGGGAAAGGGTTGTGTTGCTAAGTGTTTTAAGATTGAACCGTTTGATGATGAGATCCGCTAAAGTGCCTGTCACATCGGTATCAATGCTGATGGTTGTTGATTCCGGTATTTGAATGGGTAAACTATCCAACAGTGCAGGAGTAAAGAACAGTACGTCCTTTACCGCAACTGTTGATCGGGCAAGTTGAAAGTCGATTGTGCTTTGATCGTATTGGGCAAGTGATGGAAAGCGAGCACTGCCTTTCAAGTCAATTTTAGAATTCCCTGATTGAACGATGAATGTATGAAGGTTCAACTGGTGGTCGGTCAATTCCAGATCTGTGGTAAACGACTGTATCACAAAACCACTTTTGTCTTTAAAAGATAAATTCTCAATGTTTCCTTTTACTGTATTTTTGTTTACCTCCAAGTCTTTGCCTGAAAGTTGAAAGCCGGATATAAGCACATGATTGAAATCGAAAGAACCCTTTACAGGCTTCGAGTTGAAATCATCGTATTGCAGGCTGTTATCTGAAAGTGTGACTGTATTGATTTTTATATCCCACGGCATGTTGAGCCGTGTAAAAGGAGTACTATCTTCTTTTTGTTGTATTAAGTCGGGATTTTGGCTTTGATCCTGACGATACGAAATGAAGGATTCGGTTAGTTCTATATGATCTATGTCAATTTTATTCGTACTTAAATTGACTTCATTCGCTTCGGTATAGAACTTCCCCAGATCAGCTTGGATTCGCTGACCCGTTGCTGAGTTTTTGTAATGAACTTTTACCCTGTTGAGGGCAATTTCCCTGAAACTTAGTTTGGGTATTTCAGCGGGAGTATCTTCTTCAGGAGTGTTTGTTGTGGCGCTTTTGCTTTGTACGATATCCGCTTGTGTATCTGTTAACGTAAATGACTTTACGGCATATATAGATTCAGTAAGGTCAACCTCATCCATGCTCAACTCCAGATCACCAATTGTTAACGTAACATCATTACCTGTAAAGTGATCCTGGTACGTAAATGAAGTTTTTGAAATGGAGACATCTTCAATACTAAATTCCCAGGGCGTTGCATCTTCCTGAGCAGTTGTATCGCCTGTAAAGGCTTCAATGATGTATGCAAAATTAAATGTACTGTCCGCAGCTGATCGTTTGATGAAGGCTCTGCTATCGTTAAGCACAACCGTGTTAAGTTCTATTTTGTTTCGGACTAGTCCCCATAAATCTGTATCCACGCTCAGCTCACCTGCGTATAGTAATGTGTCTTTCGCTTGATCTTCGAGGTATAATCCTTCCAATACTATTTTTTTGGGGAAGGATATAAAAATATGGTTGAGTTGAACTTCTGAGCCAATCTTATCCTTCAGGAAAGAAATGGCCCGTTGCGTTATTTTATTCTGTACAGCGGGTATCCTGATTAGTAAAATCAGAATAACGAACATAGCAAGAAGTGATGCAAATAACCATCCTGCCCAGCGCAGAATTCTAAGCACTATTCGATTTACGTTTTTAACATCGTTCACGTTGATAGCCAACCATTATTAAAGACTATACAGTATCTCCTAACTTTCTGGCTTTTTAAAACGACAATTAGCACGCCAGCTTAATTGCTTGTAATTACAGTGAGCATTGCAGGATTGTGAGTAATTATTTCCCCATACGGTATTGGTGTCTTTCTACAGTTTGGTTAGGTTATTATTCAGGTGCACTTCGAGTAAATCCATTACTAGAATTGCGGAAACTCTGTTACCAAGGGATTTTAAGGTCGGTGATCTCGTTCTGGCTCGGTTCACTAATTCTGTAAAAAAGACAAACATGATGGAGATAATCTGCAATAAGGAGACATAATGTCTCAATTGACAAACTAATAGGCATCATTATATGTCATAATGGCCTAAAAATAGCAAAGGCATGCTTTTTCCTTGGAGTCATACAGATTTATAAAAGTATGTTTAACTCAAAATTTTAAAACACTATGAGCATCGTTCGTTATAACACAACCCTGAATGAATTTGTACCAACTTCATTCAACAGTCTGATAGACCGTTTCTTCAATGAATCTCTGAGCAGGGCGGGTGGTTCAGCTTATTCGTTTGTTCCTAAAGTGGATATTATTGAAGACGAGAAGGCCTATGAAATTCAGATGGCAGTTCCCGGCTTGAGCAAGGAGGATTTCAAAATTGATTTGAACGATAATTTCCTCACCATTAGCGGTGAACGTAAATTTTCGCGTGAGAAGAAGGAGAATAACTATTATGCCATCGAAACGCAGTACGGTAATTTCAGCCGTTCATTCTCCCTCCCAGAAAATGTTGATGTGAACAAGATCAACGCCAAGTATAACAATGGTATACTGGAATTGGTAATTCCGAAGGATGAGAAAAAAGTTTTAAAGGCAACAATTAAAGTAGAGTAAGCAGGGGTTTAGGTGAAGGTAGGCGTTTCCGATTTGTCGGGAGCGCCTTTTTTTTGTAATTCAGTTTTTCAAAATAAAGCTTAACTTTCTTGAAAGCTAAAAGGGTAGGTATGAAGCGGTACATTTTAATAGTAATAGTGGTGGTGGTGGCGTGTTTGGGCGGAATTATGGGTTCCATTTTTACGCTGCGATTTCTTAATTTTTCTGAAACTCCCTATACCAGTATTAGTGAGAAGCAACAACTGCTGTTAGCTAATTATTCATCGGATACAACCTACCGTGTTTCCCCTGAATTGAATTTTCTTGCCACAGCAAAATACGTTACACCGGCAGTGGTACACATTCGCACAGCTTATGGTCCGGGTGATTTTAGCCTGAACCCACTTCAGAATTATTTGCATCATCCGATGCGTTCTTCCGGATCCGGAGTCATCATTACAGATGATGGATTCATCGTAACCAATTATCATGTGATTGAAGATGCCAGCAATATTGAGGTTATGTTGAGTAATAACCAGCGATTCTATGCCAAAGTAATTGGAACAGATCCGAATACAGATTTGGCGCTCATCAAAATAAAGGCAAAGAAACTTCCCTTTGTTAAATACGGTGATTCGGATAAAATCCGTCCCGGTGAATGGGTGCTGGCAGTGGGAAATCCTTTTAACCTCAGCTCCACTATCACGGCAGGTATTGTCAGTGCCAAGGCCAGAAACATTGGTATCCTTCGGGAACGTAACCAGTTGCCGGTAGAGTCATTCATACAGACGGATGCGGCTGTTAATCCTGGAAACAGTGGCGGTGCATTGGTGAATTTGAAGGGCGAGTTGATAGGCATCAATTCAGCGATTGCAACATCATCCGGGAGTTATCAGGGATATTCATTTGCTATTCCGGTGAGCCTGGTAAAAAAGGTTATGGATGACCTGGTTGAATTTGGTCAGGTTCAAAGGGGTTTTCTGGGTATCATCATTTCAGATGTGGATGCAGAAGTTGCAGAAAGTTTAGCCTTAACAGTTAATCAGGGAGTATTGGTAAACCGAGTGAACAAGGGAGGCGCTGCAGAAGAAAGTGGCATTGAATCCGGAGATGTCATTGTCAGCATCGATGATCATCCGGTTAATTCCATGTCGGAGTTACAAGAGTGGGTAGCCCGAAACCGCCCGGGTAAACAGATTAAAGTATCCTATCTGCATCATGGAGAATTAAAAAATGTTACGGCCCGGTTGCGAAACAACGAGGGAAACGAAACCATGATGAGCCGTGAAGTACTGTATAATTTAAATGGCGCGCAGGTAGATGATGTGCCCTACAAAGAACTAGCGACTTTACAATTGGAGGGTGGCGTTCAACTAAAAAGTATAGCCGAAGGAAAATGGAAAGAGGCAGGTGTGAAACCGGGCTTTATCATCGGCTATGTTGATAAATTGCCGGTCGATAATGTAGAAGACCTGAACCGAATACTTGAATTCAAGAAAGGTGGAATTCTGGTTGAAGGATTTTATCCCGATGGTAAGAAAGGAACCTATGGTGTTGAGTGGTAATTGGATTTCCGTTTACGATTTACAGACGCTGAATTAAATTAAGCAATGCTTTTATTCCCCCCGATCAAAGGTTAGCTTTGAGCCTCATTTTGCGTTAACCTATGAAGAATTTTGGAATCCGAGAGGCCTTGTCAACGTTAGGCATTCGTAAAAACAATTTGGGAGTTTCTACCGGAAAGAAATGGTATAAATCAAATGGTCCCTTACTCGAATCATACTCACCTGTTGATGGTAAGCTGATTGGTTCTGTATATGCCGGTGATGAGAAAACTTTTGATCAGGTTGTCGACAAATCAACTGCGGCATATAAAGAATGGCGAAAGTGGCCGGCCCCCAAACGCGGAGAGGTAGTTCGCCAGCTTGGCGAAGCGTTGCGAAAGTATAAAGAGCCGCTCGGCAAACTCGTTTCGTACGAAATGGGCAAGTCGTATCAGGAAGGTCTGGGAGAGGTGCAAGAGATGATTGACATTTGCGATTTTGCAGTTGGTCTTTCACGGCAGTTACATGGATTAACCATGCATTCAGAGCGACCGCTTCATCGCATGTACGAGCAGTGGCATCCAATTGGAGTTGTCGGCATTATTTCAGCCTTTAACTTTCCGGTTGCGGTATGGTCATGGAATACCATGCTGGCGTGGATTTGTGGCGATACCTGTATCTGGAAACCTTCTGAAAAAACTCCCCTGTGCAGCATTGCCTGCCAGAATATTGTGAATGAGGTATTCGAGAAGAACGGTGTGCCGGAAGGAGTATCCTGTATTGTGAACGGAAATTTTGTAATCGGCCAACTCATGGCAAAAGATGAACGTGTCGCGCTTATTTCAGCAACCGGTTCTGTGCGCATGGGTAAGGCTGTTGCGAAAACAGTTAGCGAACGCTTGGGAAGAACACTTCTGGAACTGGGTGGGAATAATGCTATTATCATTACTGAAAATGCCAATATTGATATGGCCATTATCGGTGCCACCTTTGGGGCTGTCGGTACAGCCGGGCAGCGGTGCACCTCTACGCGCAGGCTAATTATTCACAAAAGTATTTTTGAGGAAGTTAAAAACCGGTTGTCCAAAGCTTACGGTCAACTTCGCATTGGCAATCCATTGGACATACAGAATCATGTTGGGCCATTGATTGATGTTCAGGCCGTAAAAACCTATAAAGATGCGTTGAAGAAAGTAAAGCTTGAAGGTGGAACATTTGTAGTGGAAGGTGGCGTGCTGAAAGGCAAAGGTTATGAGTCTGGATGTTATGTCAAACCTGCCATCGCGGAAGTAAAAAATGAATTTGAAATTGTTCAGCATGAAACCTTTGCACCGATTCTCTACCTGATCCGGTATTCAACACTGGAAGAAGCAATTGAATTACAGAATGGTGTTAAGCAGGGGCTCTCATCAGCAATCATGACAACACGCATGCAGGATATGGAAAAGTTCCTCTCCAGTGAGGGATCCGACTGTGGTATTGCCAATGTTAATATTGGAACATCCGGAGCTGAAATAGGTGGTGCCTTTGGTGGTGAAAAGGAAACCGGTGGAGGCCGTGAATCTGGTTCGGATGCGTGGAAAGTCTACATGCGCAGGCAAACGAATACTATAAACTACGGCAATAGTCTGCCGTTGGCACAAGGAATTAAATTTGATTTGTAGCCAAGTTTGGAAATAGACTCTAAAACTGTATTTTTATAAAGCAACATTATACCCTATGGCCGAAAAGAAATACCGCACTGTCATGCTCATTGATGATAATGAAATTGACAACCTGATTAACCAAAAAATGATTGAAGCGGCTTCTATTGCAGATAATATTTACACGCATACCGGTGCAAAAAGCGCCATTGAGTTTCTCAAGAATATGGAGAAGCTGGATGTTGCCGAAAAGGTATTGCCCGATGTTATCTTTCTGGATATTGACATGCCACTGATGGATGGGTTTCAGTTTCTGGATGAATTTGAGAAACTCTCGAATTCGGCAAAAAAGAAGTGCAAAATTGTTATGCTGACGTCCTCTATCAACCCACAGGATTTCAACCGTTCGAAGAAATACGAAAATGTAAAACTTTACCTGAACAAACCACTTTCGCACGAAAGCATTGTGAAACTTGAAATTTAAAAATCCGATAAGAGATTTATAAACTTCTCATCCAGTTTGATCAGCTTGGTAGGGGCAAAGTAATTCACCGATAAGGAATTTAATCGCGGTATTAAAGCGCTGATCTTTTTCGCCTTTTCTTTCTTGGCTTCACTTGTAGAGATCTTCAGAATTTTGAGAAAATGCAGAATGTTCTCACAGGCATCTTTTCCAAAGAGTCTGATCTGACGTTGGATGCTGTTTGATAACTGATTGAACAGTTCATAATCTTTCAGCAATACATATTGTAAAGCGAGCAGCGATTTAATTTCCAATTGAATGAATGGGTATTTTTTCAAGCTGACCTCATTGAGCAAATGGTTAATGAGCTTGGCCGCTTCATCGTATTTATCGGCATAGTAGCAGGACAGCGCGCGGTACGTGATGTACACAATATGCTTGGGTACATCCTGCATATCGATTTCAAAATCAGAGAACACATTTTCATTTTCCTGATAAAGTTCTGCTTCGGTATTGTTACGCAAATTGCGTTCAAGTTTGGAAATCAGAAACTGTCCGGGGAAAGTAAAGGTTGGATAATTCACTAAGAGGTTACTGGAGGCGTCATTGACCTCTTCGAAATATTTTTCCGCCTGCCGGTAAACTTTATAGTGGTTGTAGTACTCCAGTTTCAGAAACTCAAAAACCAGGTTGAGGTGATAGTAAATGGAATCCAGATGATAGGTTTCAAACATTTTTTGAACCTTATCAAAAATATCTTCAATCGATTCTCCTTCCTGTTGCATGTTGTCATCCACCTCTACAAATAAACGGTGAAAAATATACATGCAGCTTTGGTATACATAGAGCCGGTGTGATTCATAGAGCTTCGCCACATTCTGCATCTCTTTCATGAGCAGGTTAAGACCGAGTTTCTCTACATCTCCTCCATTCAGCATGTAATCGCCATACTTCTTGAAGTAATCGGCCAGCAAGTCCTCTGCCTTGTCCACAGCCAGCATGTAAGCCACATGGCGGTTATACAGCTGGGAGTATTGAAAATAATCGGGGGAGTTGATGTTCAGTTTCTTGAGCGATTTGTAGATAACGGTGAGCTCGTTGGCCAAGTCATAGTCTAGCAACTCTTTTTCAAGTTTCTTCAGTGTTGCTATGGAAATGGCTTTCTTTTTCGTGAAGATGATTTCATTGATATTGGCAACTTTGCGCAGCACATCGGTTCGTGGGCTTTCCAGTTGCTCCATCAGGTATTCCTCAATCTTCAGGTTCAGCCGCGAACGCAGCGTATAGTATGCATTGGCATTTACCTCCAGCTCGTTCATGATTTTATTATCCGATAGGGCCCGCTCCCGCAAGGCCTTCAGTAAGTAGGCCGATTTCTCAGCGTTACTTTCAAGAAGGGAATTATAGATGGCAGTAAAATCTTTTTCCGAGAGTTGCTTAATGATATTCTTTAGCTTGGCCATTGGAGGGTATGTTACAGGTGAAAATTTACAAAATTTATCATTGGTTACAATATCCTGTCTTGGAGGATTGCTAATTATGATACTTTTTGTCACGACATTTGAACCTCAAATTAAGTTTATACATTGATCCGTAAAACTCCGATACTGTTATTGCTTTTGCTTCTGCTCCCCTTCTCGGGCCGGGGGCAATTGGTGATCACACCTGAACGATCGGCTTTGCATCAAATTCAGAAAAAGAAGTGGGACCGGGCAAAATCCCAACTCCGAAAGTCCCTCCGTAAGGATAGTGTGAACGTAACAGCTCGCTACATCATGTCGGTTTACTTTTTTCAGCCCGACAACCCCGATTTTCAAATTGATTCTGCCTACCGGTATAACCTTGGAGCGTTACGTGGTTTTGCCAGCGCTGGTGTGAAAGAACGTGAGCGCATGAAAAGATTTCCACTGGATAGTACCATCTTGATTTTACTGCGTGAGCAGATTGACAGCGCGGCCTTTGAACAGGCCAAAAAAGAAAATACAGAAACAGCCTATTTGAAATTCTTATCCACCTATCACGTTGCTGCACAACGCCAGCAGGCTGAAGAACTTCGGGATGAAGTGGCATACCTGGATGCCCTGAAGGCAAATTCCTATGAAGCCTTTCATCAATACCTTGTGCGCTATCCGGCTTCGGTTCGGGCAGATGAAGCTAAGCGAAAATACGATAGGCTTTTGTACGAGGCTAAAACCAAGGATAAACGGCTTAAATCATATGAAGAATTTCTTGTTGAAAACCCGGCAACTCCGTACCGTAAGGTTGTTGAGCAACAGATTTTTGAAATCACAACAGCCTCTGGCGAACCGGATGCTTTTCGATCTTTCTTAAAGAAGTATTCCACCAGTGCTTATGCGAAAAAAGCACAGAATATACTCTATCATTTACTGGATGATGATGATAGTCTTGATGAAACTTTTTGGACAGACTCTGTTAAATCGGTCCATCACCTGCGTGACGGATACCTGGTCCCATTCATCCGTGATGGCAAATTTGGTTTTATGGATAGTGAGGGAAAAGAGCGCATTAAACCTTCCGGTGAAGAGCTTGATGATGGATACCGATGCGGAAATATCAGGGAAGATATCCTTGTATTAGATAACCGGATTATGGCACGCAATGGAGCTACCATCTTTACCGGTTCCATAGATGCGATTGAGGATATTGGTGCTGGCTTTATTGCTGTACAGTCTGGTGATTGTATGTATGCGATACATAAAACAGGTTTCCAGGTTGGTGACTGTGCAGATGATGTACACATACTCAGTGATCGGATACTCGCCATCCGAAAAGATAATCTGTGGATGGTTTACACTTTAACCGGAAGACTGCTCACATCATCGGAATGGGATGCACTAACGGCCATTCGAAATGTGATGGTGTTTCGAAAAGGTAATACGAACAGACTCATTACACTACAAAATCTGGCGCTTGTTGCAGATCAGCAAAAACTAAAGTTATCTGATGAACTGGATGATGTGAAAAGCTGGCCGAATAATTTGATCTGGGTTAAGACGGGCGGTTATCAAGGTGTACTTGATCAAAATCTTGAGCCTGTTATCCGGTTAGATAAGCACGTGCTACAGCCTTTGTCAAAAGGTGCTCGTGGTGAGTCATCTTCTGGTTACGTTTTTTTCAACTCATCCGGAAGAGAGTCTGTTCCCTTTCGGCAGGTTCATGCCAATGAATCATGGACAGCCGTGAAGAAAGAGAATTGGCGACTCTTCAATACAGAAGCACTGACGTATACCAGCCCGACTTACGACTCCATTATTTATTCTGGCCCCTTTGCCATTGCTACACACGGTGACTCGATCCGGGTTTATTGTTCACCTCAATTTTATTTAGATTTTAGCAAGTCTGCCCGGGTTGTATTTATCCCTGGAAAGGATTCAACAGCTTTCCTGATGACGGAAGAAGGCGATAAGAAAACAGTTTTCACCGCATACGCGCAAAAGTTATTCACGGTTGTGTACGACAAAATTGATTATGTCGGTTCCGGTATTTTTTTGGTTTCAAAAAAAGAAAAGAAAGGTTTGATCACGTCCGATGGGAAGCAACTTCTTCCGCTGGAGTATGATGCTATCGGGAGTGGTAACAATCAGGTTATCACTATTCTCAAGAGTATGAAATTCGGATTGTTTGATCCGGTTACCCGGAGGCTTATTAAGCCGCATTACGATAAGAACCTGATGCGGTATAATGCCCGTTATCTTACTGCCTATAAGGACGGATTATATGCCTTTATCGGATGGGATGATAAACCGGTTAGTCTTTTTGATTTTGAAGAAATTCGTTTTTGGAATGACACCACTGCGCTCGTAAAGAAAAATTTTCAGTGGAAACTCTATCACATCGCTGGTAAGAAAATTCTACTGGATAATATCAAGAGCTATAAACTGGTGTCGGATACACCCCTGGAAAAAATTGCCATTATTGCCGTTGAAAATGCGTATGGGGTGTTCAGTAGTGTACGTGGAGAAATTATTCCGCCAACGTTCAGTGACATTGTTAACCTTGGATCTGCAGAAGACCCCCTGTACTTTACAGAGAAGCATGTGGAAGAGGCCTCTATTTTTGTGGTGATTTACTATGATAAGAATGGCAAACTGCTCCGAAGGCAAGTATGTGAAGTGGAGGACTATGAACGAATTTACTGCGCCCAGCATTGACGATAACAGAATGCGGAATTATTCTATGTTGAAAATTCAACAACAGGTAGTGCAACCTTCATATAATATTAATTCCGGCATTGACCGGATTGATTAACTTGCGATTCAACTTTTCTTTATGCGTAGTGTTATAGTTTGTCTTTTTTGTCTGATCGCTCTTGCTACTGGAGCGCAACAAACATCCTCTCAGGAGCAGCCGAAACTGGTTGTTGGTATTGTAGTCGACCAGATGCGGCAAGAGTACTTGTATCGCTTTGCTCCAAAGTTTGGTGAAGGTGGTTTCAAACGACTAATGAATCAGGGCTTCATGTTAAAAAATGCCCACTATAATTATGCTCCAACCGTTACTGGCCCCGGCCACGCATCGGTTTATACTGGAACTACACCGGCCATTCATGGAATTATTGGTAACGATTTTTATGATAAAGAAACTAGAAAAACGGTGAACTGTGTGGAGGACGCCCGCTACAAGCCTGTTGGTAATGCCGAGGGTAATGGCGATGTTTCACCGTGGCGCATGCTCTCTTCAACCATTTCCGATGAGCTCAAACTCAGCACACAAAAGCGATCAAAAGTTATTGGCATTTCTATTAAAGATCGGGGCGCTGTTCTTCCTGCGGGGCACACGCCCAATGGTGCCTATTGGTATGACGGCAAAACCGGAAAATTTATCACCAGCACGTACTATATGGCCAAGTTGCCGGAATGGGTTGAAAAATTTAATAAGCAGAATTTGGCAGATAAATATCTTTCGCAGGAGTGGAAAACCTATTATCCCATTGATCAGTACACGGAAAGCGGTCCGGATGAATCACCTTACGAAGGAAAACTTAGAGGTAAGGATAAACCTTCCTTTCCCTATAACCTCAGTGAGCTTCGTAAAACCAATGGAAATTTTGAACTCCTAACCTATACACCATTCTCCAACGATTACATAATGGATATGGTAAAAGCTTCCCTTGCCGGTGAATCGCTTGGGCAGGATGAGTGGACTGATTTTTTGGCGATTTCATTTTCGGCAACGGATTATTTAGGTCATTTATTGGGCCCCAATGCGGTGGAAGTTGAGGATATGTATATACGCCTCGATAAAAATATTGAAGACCTGCTCACAACGCTGGACACAAAGGTTGGTGCGCAAAACTATACCGTTTTTCTGACAGCCGACCACGCTGTAGCGGATGTTCCGCAGTACCTCATCGACAATAAAATACCTGCGGGGTATTATAGTGAGCGCAATGTGCGCGCTAATCTGGAGGCTTATTTATTGAATTTTTTTCCAGGGAGAGAAGTGATCGAGAATATGAGCAACGAGCAGATATTTCTGCGGTCGGGAGCTTTCGGAAATGATCCACGGTCTTCTGGAATTGACTTGCTCATTGTAACAGAATTAATAACGAAATACATGATGGCTACCCGGGGCGTGGCAAATGTATATTCCGAGAACACCTTGCGTTTGGCAAATTTTGGTGAGGCAGGTTTAAAGGGTATGGTCGCGCGGGGTTATAACCCGAAGCGTTCTGGCGATATCATTGTAGTGCTGGAGCCGGGATGGTTTGATGCCACACGCATTCAGGGTACAACACATGGCTCCCCGTATTCGTACGATACGCACGTTCCGGTTATTTTCTTTGGAAAGGGAATTAAACAGGGATCCTCTGTACAGTACCACCCGATTACGGATATAGCACCAACCCTTTCGGTGTTGCTAAAAATCAAATTCCCCAATGGCTGCACCGGGCAACCCATTGGGGAATTATTTGAATGAGGTGATGAAGTGAGTGATTAAATAATACCGATCGTACTCAACAGTACGAGGGCAATCACTATCGGACAAACATATCTAATAAAAAATGTCCACAGGATTGCTGGTGTAAGGTTTCCGATAATCTTCTTACCGAAAAACGGAGAGCCACTGGAAATTTCAGCGGCAATATCTTTTACGTTCATGATCCAGCCAACATAGATACTGGTCATAAGGGCTACGATCACAATAAAGAGTTCGCCAAACAAAGCATCCATAATATCCAGAAATCCAGTTTTGGTTGTCCCTCCGAAAAACGGTATTTGCATGTTCGTGAAAAGATCAGAGGCTCCACCCGATAAAGCAGAAGGAATGCCCACGATAAAGGCAAGGATGCCTACCGTCCAGGCAGCTTTCTTTCTGCTCCACTTCTTTTCATCAATGAGGTAGGAAGCCGGCACTTCGATCATGGATATTGAGGAAGTAAGGGCGGCTACACAAAGTAACAGGAAGAAGGATGCCCCAACAACCCTTCCGCCTGTTGGCATGGAGTTGAAAATATCGGGCAGTACCTGAAATACTAACGCGGTGCCTTGTGCAGGATCTTTTCCAAACGAAAACACAGCAGGGAAAATCATTAAGCCAGCCAGTAAGGCTACCATAGTGTCCATGAAACCAATCCATAAACCACTGCTTACAATGTTCTGATCTTTGGGTAAATACGATCCATAGGTGATTAGAATACCCCAACCTACAGAAAGCGAGAAGAAAGCCTGTCCTAACGCGGCCAGCACTACCTTTCCGGTAATTTTTGAGAAATCGGGTGTGAGGTAATAGCGCACACCTTCCATCGCACCAGGAAGCGTAAGGCTTCTCAGCATAACAAGAAACACCAATACAAATAACAACGGCATGAGTACTTTCGATGCCTTTTCAATTCCTCCGGAGACACCACCCAGTACAATCAGAATGGTTATCACCATGAATGCACCGAAAAATGGGATGACATAAGCAGGGGTTGCCTGGAATGTTTTAAAATCATGAATAAAGTCTGTGAACTCACTGATGATATACCCGATCGTCCAGCCGGCAATTACACTGTAATAGCTCAACACAAAGAAGCTGACACAAAGTGCAAGCACGGCCCCCATAGCCAGCCAGAATTTATTCGCACCGGTATCGCGAAAAGCACCAATGGTATTTTTTCTCGTAAATCGCCCCAAGGCTACTTCATTATAGATGAGGGGTAGTCCGATCAGCAGAACGCACAGTATATAAACGAATACAAATGCTCCTCCACCATTTTGTCCTGTTATATAGGGGAATCGCCAGATATTCCCCAAGCCTACAGCCGAACCTGCTGCTGCCATGATAAAGCCAAATTTGGAACCCCACTGTCCCCTGTTTTCCGATGATGTCATGTCAATGAGTTTAGATTTAAGGCGTGAAGATTTGAAAATATACTGGTATCTACAACTCGTAATTTAATCCATCTGGATTATCGGTTCTTCCAGTAGGCACGAATAGCATCTTTCCAGTTGTCACCGCTTTTCAGGTAGAGGGCTGTATTGATCAGTATTTTATCTTCAGGGGTCGAATGGGACTGCGCTTCCAGTGTTTGTATAATGATGTGGTATAGATGTTCTCGGAAAGTAGAGGTCTCTGAACGGGAAAGCGCTTTCAAATTATCAAGAATGATATTGACTGTGATTTCTCTTTCGGGTGTGACGGGTTGATGAACTGTAGTTGGCTCTTCCGATTTGCCCGAAAGTTTTTCGGGGGCCACCAACATAGCGGCCTGTTGTTTGAGGAAATCATCCAGATCCTTAAGCGTATTCTTCTTCTTGCTCATGACAGGTATTTTAAAATCTCCTGGGCTACCGGATAATACTCCTTCTCCGCTTCCAGCGTACTGAAATTTACAAAAAGATTTTTCTGGGGCACGATGAGGGGAAGGATAATCGCATTGAGGTTTTTCAAATTCTCCCGCACTGTATACAAGTTGGTGGCGCTGTGTATCCGGTTAGGAAGAATTAGAATTTTGAGTTTAGGGTTGAGTTCCCTTGCCGGGGCAAGATCCGTTACGGTTTGATAGGTTACCAGCAAATCATTCTGCGTCAGGCTGGTGGGCACAATAACGATATCGCTGACAAGACATAGCTTCTTGATTCCTTCATCGGTGGTTTTTCCCGCACTGTCAACCACGATGATATCGGTGCGTTTACTTTCTTTGATTTCCATCAATTCATTGGCAACCTCGTGATCGTTTGAGCCAAGAATTTCAAAGCCCGCTGTGCCTTCCTTTGTTTTGAACAACTCCATTTTGCGGAGTGTGTTCAGTGTAAAGTTCATATCCGTTTCAACCAGCAGAATTTTTTTACCGATGTGATGGAGTGTAGTAGCCAGGTTAATGGCGTTGGTGGTTTTGCCGGTTCCGCCTTTGCGGCTGATGAAAGAGATGACTTTTGCCATTCCTAAAAATAGAAAAACCCGGAAGGTTTTTAAAGGCTTCCGGGTTTTGGTGTGTATTTAATTTCAGATCGGACGATTCAAATCAAACTTCTCCAGGTAGTCGGCCACTCTCCGCACGAGGCTGCCACCCAGTGCGCCATCCACCACACGGTGATCGTAGGAGTGCGACAAGAACATTTTGTGGCGTATAGCAATGACATCGCCATACGGTGTTTCGAGTACAGCAGGTTTTTTCTGAATAGCGCCCAAGGCCAGGATGGCCACCTGCGGCTGAACAATGATGGGTGTGCCCATTACATTTCCGAACGAACCAACATTGGAGATTGTAAATGTGCCACCGGCAAGCTCATCGGGTTTGAGTTTATTATCGCGCGCACGTTTGGCCAGATCGTTAACGATTTTTGCCAGGCCGGCAATATTATACTGATCGGCATTTTTGATGACGGGAACAATCAGGTTTCCGGACGGAAGCGCCACGGCCATACCGATGTTTATTTCTTTTTTCTTGATGATGCGGTCGCCATCTACCTGTACATTAATCATCGGGAAATCTTTAATGGCGTTCACTACGGCTTCAATGAAGATGGGTGTAAAGGTCAACACATCGCCATCGCGTTTCTGAAAATCATTCTTGACTTTATTGCGCCACAACACGATGTTGGTAACATCGGCTTCCACAAAAGAGGTAACGTGCGCAGAGATGCGTTTTGAGTCGATCATGCGCTCGGCAATCATCTTCCGCATTCTGTCCATTTCAATGATTTCATCTCCTCCGCTAATCGATACGGGTACTTTTTGACCAGCGGTTGAAGCAGTGCTTTTGGCAAGCTGAACGGCTTGAACGGTCACACCAAGCTTCCGGTGTTGTACGTAGTTAAGAATATCTTTTTTTGTGACCCTTCCTTCATTACCCGTACCCGATATTGTCTCTAATTCCGCTATAGCGATATTTTCTTCCCTCGCAATATTCTTCACGAGTGGGGAGTAAAATCTATCGGAAGCCTTGTAATCTGATTCATGGGATTTTCCATTGCTGGATGAAGCAACGGCAACGGGCTCTTCGGTCAAGCGGTCTGTGTCTTCAATCTTTTGAATTTCCGCAACAGGCGCAGGTGTAACTTTTTGATCGTTGCCATCGGTCGTAATAACTGCGATTGGTAATCCAACTTTTACAACGTCACCTTCTTTGGCAAGTATCTCTTTCAGGATGCCAGCATGCGTAGAGGGAACTTCTGTATCTACTTTATCGGTAGCCACTTCCAGAACAGATTCGTCCTGTTCAATTTTATCTCCCGGCTTTTTTAGCCAGGTCAGGATCGTAGCCTCCATGATACTTTCGCCCATTTTAGGCATGATCAACTCTACAAGCGCCATGTTTCAATCGTTTGTTTGAAGCAGCAAGTTAAACAGGATTTACATGATTTTCACAGTCGGTTGCTTTGTTTTCAGATCACCGATCACAAAGCAATTCCAACGGTACAACAAGCTAATTCTATTCTGGAAATTCGCGGCTTCGCCATAGAAAAATTTATACTCCGGATAACGTATTTGAGAGCGATTGATCACGCCACGTTTCTAATCGCGGATTCATCACGCCAAACCACAAGGGTGGTACGAGTGCAAGCAGAATCATGGTTGGGTAACCGAAGGGTAACTGCGGGCTTTCATCGTAATGATTGAGTATCTGGTATCGCTTATTGGCATGGGCATGATGATCGCTATGTCGCTGCAGTTGAAATAAGAAAAAGTTACTGATGAGGTGACTGGCATTCCACGAGTGAAGTGGATTGACCCGTTCATACTTTCCCGGCTCAAGTTGTTTTCGGAGAATACCATAATGCTCTACATAGTTAACCAGTTCCAGTAAGGTAAAGGCAAAAAAACTTTGCATGAAGAAAAACAGGGGAACCTCCCAAACGACTCGATTATGAAAAAGACTCAACACAACCATAAGGAAGAAGCAAAAAATAATGGGCAACAGGGTGTATCCAATCATTTCATTCTGGAGACTCCAGGCAGAAATATTTTTTCGGTTTAACCGGTCGTGTTCCAGTTTCCAGGCGTGTGCATAACCATGGAACACGGAGCGAAACCAAAAGGCATAGAAGTTTTCATTTTTACGGGCCGTGGCCGGATCTTCCGGAGTGGCAACCTGCACATGATGGCCACGGTTATGTTCAATATAAAAATGCATGTAGCAGACTGTCATGAGGAGGAGTTTACTGTAAAACCTTTCCAGAGCCGTATGCTTATGACCGAGTTCGTGTGCTACCGTTATTCCAATTCCACCTGTAACCAAGCCAAAACTGATGCAAAAGCCTATCCACGCAGCGATGGATTGAATCTGTCCATTGCTGATCACATAAAGTCCCCAAACTACAAAGGCGATTTGTACATAGGTCCATACGTACGTAATGAAACGATAATAGCGTTCTTTGCCTTTGACGCTGGCTTCCTCATCGGGAAAATTGGATGTATCAAGACCAATAAGAGAATCGACCACCGGTAAAAAGATAAATGTGAAGAATATTGCCAGGTAGTTCCATTTTCCACCCAGGTAAAAACCGGCAACGACTAAGGCTGGAAGAATAAAAGCCGAGTAGAACCCCGTTTTTTTAAGAGCTGAATTCATGAAAACTAAAATACAAAAAAAGCATGTAACGGGCTGTTGACGAAAGAATACAAGGGTGATTTCACAGCATTTCAATCGGATGTACGCTGATATTAATCATTTTTATTTTTTGATGAAATCGCTACTTTTACCATATTACACTGGAACAAAAAAAATTTAGCGCCAAATGAAAAAAATACTCGTCCCAACGGATTTCTCCAAACCTGCACAAATCGCCATTGATGTTGCAGCTGACATTGCAAGAAAAGCAAACTCTGAACTTATTTTACTACATGTAGTAGAAGAGGCTACAGGTGGTTCATTTAATATTGAAGGTGAAGCATCGCGGGAAAGCAGTTGGGAAGACAGACTCTTTACCATGCGGTTAATTGAGAAGACCAAGAAGCAAATGGCGAAGGCTGCCGAAGATCCAAAGTTGGACGGAATAAAAGTTAAACAGGAACTTCGACTGGGCAATCCTTTTCACGGCATGACTAAGATTATTACTGAACAGAAAGTTGATTTGGTAGTAATGGGCACATCTGGGCGGACTGACCTTGAGCAGATGATCATTGGCTCAAATACAGAAAAAGTAGTACGGCATGCTCACTGTCCGGTGTTAACCGTATATAAAAAACCTGCATCGCTTGATTTTAAAAACATTGTATACGCCACATCCATGAGCAAGGATGAGGAAGTATTTTCGCGCATTGTAAAACGCGCACAACAATTATACGACTCCACCATTCATCTGGTGCGTATCAATACTCCGGGTAACTTTCAGCGTGATGCTATTGTGAAAAAGTATATGCAGGATTTCGCCAAGAAACTTCAGCTAAAAAATTATACTATCAACGTGTTTAATGACATTACGGAAGAAGAGGGTATCATTTACTTTGCCGACAGCATTAATGCTGACCTCGTTTCGATGGCCACCCATGGCCGGACAGGTTTTGCACATGTGTTGGCCGGAAGTATTGCCGAGGACGTTATTGGCCACTCCAAGCGCCCGGTATTAACCTTTGTTACAAAGCATAAGAAATAGTAGAACAACAATTTTGAAGTAGAAGCCCCGTTTATTAGCGGGGTTTTCTATTTTTTATTGGAGACGATGGATTTTTACCAAATTCTAGGTGTATCGCAAACGGCTCACATTGCCGATATCAAACGTGCCTATCGCAGGCTGGCCATATTATACCATCCGGATAAAAACCCTGATCCGAACGCTGTTGAAGTTTTTAAAAAAATCAATGAGGCTTACCATGTGTTAGGGGATGCATCCAGTCGGGCAGCGTACGATCTTAGAAACGCTGAAGGATGGGCTAATGTATTGCAGCAAACACCTCCTGCGCGCCACCGCGATCCGCGCTACCGTCCTGATCCAAAACGAAAAAGTCAGGGACAAGAGATGTATGAGATGATGGCAGGATATGTCCGATATGCCAAGTACATACTTCAGGTTGGATTTTTATTTTGTATGATCCTTGTTGCCGATTATGGATTACCTTCACGGGAATACAAGGAAACTGTTACCCAAGCTTATTTTCATCGCGGTCATAGCCGGAGAGGCGAGACCTACCGGGATGGAATAATGCTTCGAACCAGCAGCGGAAAGGAGGTTTTAATTAACTTGACAGAGGCGCATGCTTTTCAGCCGGGCGATTCGCTAATCAGAAAAACAACTGCGCTGTTTCATATTCCTGTAAAGATTATGAACCGTAAAGGGTATGCGGTTCGAACACTTGTAACGATCTATGGCTACTATGTTTTTGCACCCCTTATTCTGCTTGTCCTTACTACGTTGGGATTGTTTTACATGAAAGGAGTTGTGCAGCAGTTTAATCTTGGTGTAGTAACAGCATTTGTTATAATTTTGAATTTATTTTTTCTCTTCATTCACACCCTGTGGTAGGGTATTGATCCCAAACTGGAAAAGTATGGCGGCAAAAAAAAACGATTGGAAAAAACGCGATGGAGTGGTCTACTCTACGGATACTGATTTTCAATTTTCCTATCAACAGAATGAGGATGCAGAGACACTTCCTGCTCAGCAGCAAAATCTCCGTGTGCTACTGGATAAAAGTCAACGAGCCGGAAAGCAGGTAACCCTCGTTACGGGCTTTATCGGTCAGGCTGATGATCTGGAGATGTTGGGTAAATTACTGAAAACAAAATGTGGTGTTGGCGGATCTGTAAAAGATGGTGAAATCATCATTCAGGGAGATCACCGTGATAAAATTGTTCAACTACTCCAGAAGGAAGGTTATAAAGCGAAGCGATCGGGCTAAGCAGTTTTACAACGTCAATCGAAATATTCATAATTACTTTCGACTTTACCGAGTTGGAAATCAGGCAGGCAGCTTCAGCTTTATGCAAAACCTTTTCGGCTTTCTCCGTATCTTCTTCACGGAGAATGGAAAGTTTGGGCTCCAGTCGTACTTCTGTCATGAGGTATTTACCTTCAACCTGCTCAAGTTTTCCAAAGGCATCACACTGAAAACTTTCAAATTCAAGTTTAGAATTTTCGGCTACTGCCAGAAAGGTTGTCATAAGACAACTGTTAATTGCAGCAGTAAATAAATGCTCAGGTGACCAGAGTCCCGGCATCCCTTTTGCGAACTGCGGAGGTGTTGCGACTTCGAAGGTTGTTGTTAAATCCGGTGAACTCAATTCACCTTTGCGATCGCTTTTCCAGGTTACGTTAACCGGATACTCATGTGCTGTTTCCATATGCTGTTGTTGTTTAATTTCGTTGGCTGCTTGTAGTTTTTTTATCGGGTGGCAGCGCACAATCACCACCAGCGCACGATGTATTGAAGGCGGCTTGAAGAACCAAAAGGCCACCGATACTTCCCACCAGTACATCATGTTGTACGATGCTCGTACCGATGGCCAGAACCCCCAACACCAACCGTATTATCCGCATCACATTCCAATCTGATAATATCGGTTTTTTCATTTTTACTTCAGTTTATAATTCAGGTTTCCCCAACCTCCACCGTTATGAACATTTTCAAAACCGTGTGACTTGAGGATACTTTTTGCTGAACTGCTGCGCATACCCGAAGCACAACAGGTAATAATGGCCTTATCTTTTTTTAATTGTCCCAGTTTGCTTTCCAATTGGTCTAATGGAATATTAATGGAACCTTTAATATGTCCACCGGCATATTCACCTTTTGTGCGTACATCCACGATGGTTGCACCATTTTTTACCAATTCGGCAAAATCAGCTTCAGGGCCTATACCAAGCATTTCTTTTAGTTGTTGAATCATAGTTTGCTGCGATTAATTTGATAGAACAAAGATCGCCACAGAAAGCACGGAAATATGTGACTTATATCACAGTGCTAATTATTTGAAAAAAAATCTGATTAAACCTTTTAGATGGTATCCCCTCCCAAAATAATTCTCTATTACCATTGGTGTATTGCCTGAGGTCGTCTGACGAAAACCTGACTATATTCACCATGAAAGATTTTTTACCTAAACCTGTTACCTGATGAAAAGTATCCTGTCTCGCAGGAGGACACTGTTATTGCTATGGGCCTTTACTTTTCCCATACTCCTCGTTGCGCAAGATGAAAAAATGATGGCGCCTGTTTCGCGCACCTATGTTATTACCAACGTCAATATTATTCAGTCGCCAGGCCGAAAAATTGACATAGGCACAGTGGTAATAAAAAATGGATTAATACTGGCCGTTGGCAAAAAAATTTCCATTCCTTCGGATGCGATTGTGATCAAAGCTGATAGCATGTACCTCTATGCCGGCTTTATTGATGGACTTTCGCATGCGGGTATTGTCAAATCAAAGGAAGAAATGAATCGGGATCGCCCAAAAGATCCGGGCAACCCACCTCCTGATAAGGCGGGTATTACGCCCCAAAATTCGGTGCTTGAATTTCTAAATCCTGTTGATAAATCGCTGGAAGATTTGCGCAGTGTTGGGTTTACCGCGGCTCATGTTGTACCGTATGGAGGTATGCTACCCGGGCGTGGTTCGGTAATTCTGCTTGGCGGATCGTCTGCTAATGAGATGTTGTTACAACCGTCATTGACTTTTTATTCCGAACTAACGCCAGCCGAACGCGTGTATCCTGCCACTGTAATGGGCGTGATGGCTAAATACCGCGACTTGTATCGGCAAGCTTCATTAACCAAATCGTACGAGACCGTTTATGCTTCTAATCGTGCAGGATTGGAGCGACCAGCCACCGATCGCATATTAGAATCTTTTTACCCGGTGATCGATAAACGTATGCCTGTTTTTTTTAGAGCTGAACGTGTGCTCGACATTCAGCGGGTTATTTCCTTGCAGAAAGATTTAGGTTTTACCCTGATGTTGGGCGATTTGAAAGAGGGATGGGATGTGATCAACCAGATAAAAACAACCAATGCAAAGGTTTTTCTGAGCCTAGATTTGCCCGAAGAGAAAAAGGAAGAGAAGAAAGAAGATAAAACAGAAAAGAAAGAAGAAAAGCCAAAATCGATTTCTGATCTTGAAAAGGAGGCCTTGGAAAAGCGCAAGGTGGAATTTACCGCGAAGTACACCGCACAGGCAGGTGCCTTTCAAAAAGCAGGTTTGAAGTTTGGGTTTTCTACCATTAGCGCAAAGCCGAAAGACATTCCGGCTAACCTCCGCAGAATGATTGCGGCTGGCCTCAGTGAAGATGTTGCGCTGGCATCGCTCACCACACTACCAGCAGAAGTATTTGGGTTAACCGACCGATTGGGAACTGTTGACAATGGTAAAATCGCCAACCTGGTGATTAGCGATAAGCCCTACTTCCATGAGAAGGCAACGATACGGTATGTATTTGTGGATGGCCATCTTTTTAAAATGGAGGTAAAAGAAATCAAAAAAGTTGATCCGAATGCCAAACCGGAGATCGCAGGAAACTGGACATTAACGACAGAAACTCCTCAAGGGAAATCAGACTCCAACCTTACCATTAAAAAGGAAGGCAGCGGCTATTCCGGAAAAATTTCAGGTGGACGACTACCCGAGCCAAGCGACTTACAACGTGTTGAATTGACTGGTAATAGTTTGAAGTTTGTCTACGCTGTTAGCATGGGTGGGCAGGCTATGACAGTAACAGTAGAGGCAACAGTGGAAGGCGATACATTAAAAGGTACCGCTTCCGTTGGACAATTTGGAAGCTTTCCGCTAGAAGGCAAGCGCGATCCTAAATTTTAATCTCAAAAACTGAATTGCAAAATGAAGAAGATAACAATGCTATTTCTTGCCGTCCTAAGTTGTGGCGCGTTCGCTCAGGCACAAGTTGATCGTGGTAGTATGTTGATTAAGAATGGAACCGTCTTCACCATTACAAAGGGGACACTTGAAAATACAGATGTGCTGGTGAGGGACGGCAAGATCACGCAGGTAGGAAAAAATATTCCGGCACCGACAGGAATAAAAATTATAGATGCTTCCGGACTGTTTGTGATGCCCGGCATCATTGATGCACACTCGCATATCGCATTAAGCTCAATTAACGAAGGCACCAATGCCATCACACCTGAAGTATGGACGGGTGATGTTGTCAACCCCCTGAGTATTTCGATTTACCGCGCATTAGCTGGAGGTGTTACCACCGTGCACGCCATGCATGGATCGGCCAACTCCATCGGTGGGCAATGCGAAACTTTGAAGCTCCGCTATGGAACTGTCGATGCTGATGTGTTGCGCATGGAAGATGCTCCACGTACCATAAAATTTGCGCTGGGTGAAAATCCAACAGGGCATGGAAGAAGAGACGGACAGCAACCACAGAGCAGAATGGGTGTTGAGTTTGTTATCCGTCAGGCTTTTTCAGAAGCAAAGGAATATATGGCAACTTGGGAAACGTACAACAAAGCCAAACTTCAAAAGGGGTTTCGGGGCTCGCCACCTTCCTACAATCTTCGGCTCGAAACATTGGCCGATATTCTGAAGGGCAACATTATTGTACATTGTCACAGTTATCGTGCCGATGAAATCAACATGTTGCTGAATGTATGCCGCGACTTTGGTATCAGGCGGATTGTTTTTCAACATGTCAATGAGGGCTTTAAAGTTGCTCCGGAACTTGCTGCTTACGGGGCAATGGCATCAGTCTTTTCCGACTGGTGGTCATACAAACTTGAAGTGTATTACTCCACCGCGTACAATGCTACGATACTTACACGCAACGGGGTAACTACCTCCATCAATTCCGATGATGCCGAACTTATGCGCCACTTGTATCACGAAGCGGCCAAGACACAGAAATACGGAGGGCTAAAGGATGATGAGGCGCTTTCGCTGATTACCATTAATCCGGCTAGGCAGTTGGGAATTGAGAATCGGGTTGGCTCCATTGAAGCAGGTAAGGAAGCTGATATTGCCATTTTTAAAAATCATCCGCTTTCCATTTATACCATTCCGGTGTTGACGATTGTGGATGGCATCGTTCGCTTCGACAGAGAAAAAGATGTGGATGATATGCGGCTCTATATTGATCCGAAAGAGAGTATTGATATACCCACGTTTCAGGAAGCAGATCATACGCATGAAAATTGTATGCTTGGAGCGGAAGAGACAGCCCAAAATATATTCGACCTTAACTGAAGTATAGAATGAAAAACAAAGCATATCTACCTTTACTTTTTTTAATAGCTTTTTTCACGACTGCCCTGCAGGCACAGAATCCAAAAGCAAAGTCCGGCACATTTGCCCTGACGAATGCCACCATTGAAACGGTAACCAAAGGCGTTATAACCAACGGTACTGTATTGATCAGCAAGGGAAAGATTACGGCTGTAGGCACTACTGTTACGGTTCCGCAGGATGCTGAGGTAATCGATTGTAGCGGGCACTGGATTTATCCTGGTTTGATTGATGGAGGAACGGGTGTTGGTCTTTTTGAAATCGGACAAATACCCCAGGCCACTGATGCAAGCGAAGCGGGTCAGATCATTCCGCAGATGAAGGCCTTGACGGCCATCAACCCAAACTCAGCGCATATACCAGTTACCCGTATCAGTGGTGTTACAACGGTACTAACTATCCCCAGCGGAGGTTTATTTCCCGGAACGGCCGCGTTGATTAATTTACATGGCTATGTCCCGGATCAGATGTATGCCGGATTTGAAGGTGTGGTACTGAACTTCCCCACAACCGGTAGAAGAGGTTTTTACGACAGACGTACAGATGAAGAAATCAAGAAGGCTGTTGAAAAATCACTTTCTCAAATTAATGATGTTTGGGATAAGGCTGTTCAGTATCATAAACTTGATTCAGCAACGAAAGGTAAGGGAGTTACTTATTACCCTGAGATGCAGGCTTTACTCCCTGTTGTTCGGGGTGAAGGCAGTTTATTGATTGAGGTCAATGCGGCCAACGACATTCTCGAAGTCTTAAAGTGGGTAAAAGAAAAGAAAGTGAAAAAAGTGATATTGACCGGAGTGATGGAGGGCTGGCGTGTTGCGGAGCAGATCGCCAAAGCAGGGATTTCGGTTATAGCTGGCCCGGTTCAGGAACTACCAAGCCGGGAGTATGACCGATACGATAAAGCCTATGCTAATCCCGGTCTGTTGAAAAAGGCGGGTGTTAAGGTTGCCATCCGCACCAACGATCGCAGCCGAGGTAATTCACGCAATCTTCCTTATCATGCGGGTTTTGCAGCTACGTATGGAATGGGGCGTGAAGATGCGCTCCGCGCTGTAACCATAATACCTGCAGAAATTTTCGGTGTTCAGGATAGGCTGGGCTCCATTGAAGTGGGAAAGAATGCAACATTGTTTGTTAGTTCGGGTGATCCCTTTGAAACGAAGACACAAATTATTCATGTGTTCATCGATGGTTGGCAGATTCCCATGGTAAGCCGTCAGACGCAGTTCTATGATGAGTTTTTAAACCGTGAACCTGGAGCCGCTAAGAACTGAGGTTAGATAATTTTTTTGTTCCGTAATTAAGCTGGCCGGGGTTTAAAAGCCCTGGCTTTTTTGTTATTTTGGAATCATGTCAACGCATCAGCGATTTCTTCATTTACAGTCATTACGGGTTCGAAGAATAAAAATAGAGCGCACCATCAAGGATACCATTTTTATCTCCCTTGGTGTTTTATCGGCAGGCTTTGGTTTAAAAGGTTTTCTGTTACCCAATAATTTCCTGGATGGTGGTGTGATGGGTATCTCGCTGCTAACAAATGTTGTTACGGGTATTGATCTTTCTTATCTGGTGGTGATCATTAATTTTCCCTTCATCATTATCGCGTATACGCAGGTTTCAAGACTCTTCGCCATCAAAACGATGGTGGCCATTTTATTGCTGGCGCTTTGCCTTGCGTTCATTGAATTCCCCATGATTACCGATGATCATTTGTTGATCGCGTTCTTTGGTGGTTTTTTTCTCGGTGCAGGTATCGGGTTGTCCATTCGGGGTGGAAGTGTTATTGATGGAACGGAAGTGCTGGCTATTTATACCAGTCGAAAAACAACCCTGACTGTTGGTGATATCATTTTATTTTTCAACATCATTATTTTTTCAGTGGCAGCTTATCTCCTTAATATCGAAACAGCATTGTATGCTATCCTAACGTACCTGGTGGCCTCCAAAACAGTCGACTTTGTGGTGCATGGCATCGAGGAATATACCAGTGTGATGATTGTATCCGAAAAAAGTGAAGAGATTAAAGTGGCCATCACAGAAAAAATGGGCCGCGGCTTTACAGTATTGAAAGGTAAAAGTGGTTATGGTAAAAAAGGTCACCGTTCAAAAGATTTGGATATTATCTTTTCTGTGGTCACCCGCCTGGAATTACAAAAATTTAAAACAGAAATTGCCAAAATTGATGAGGACGCTTTTGTAGTGGAGAACAGCATCAATGATATAAAAGGAGGAATGATTAAGAAACGCCCGCTGGAGGATTAGTAAAGGCCGTTGTCAATTTTTGGGAATGACTCGAGAATAACCATTGGAACACGAATCTAAACCCCACAACTATGGAACTCAACTATCTCGCAATTGCATTGGCTGCCCTATCAACGTTTGTCTTGGGCGGCTTGTGGTATTCACCCGCTGTGTTTGGTAAAGCCTGGATGAAGGAGAATGGCTTTACGGAGGAATATCTGAAGAAGGGTAATATGATCAAAATTTTCGGACTAGCCTTTTTGCTGGCGCTGATTTCGTCCATCAACCTGGCCATGTTTATCGGACAGGAAAAAGATATCGCCTTAGGGGCAGCCTACGGATTTGCTGCAGGTTTTGGCTGGGTGGCAACTTTCGTTGGTACACATTACCTCTTTGAGCGAAAGTCGTTCACGTTGTTTTTGATAAATGCGGGGTACAGTGTGGTTGCACTTACCGTGATGGGTGTAATCATCGTGGCTATGAATTAATACCCTAGTGGCGATGGACCCCTTGAATCAGAATAAATACCATTATCTCCGATCTCCTCTTTGATGAGGCTTGTGTGGGTACTATCTTTGACTGCTATGGACCCACGCCAGCAATACCTTTCTGATTTTGGAGAGATTCTTCTTTTTATGATTGCGGGTGTTTTGTTTGTGGTAGTCGCGTTGCTAACGTCACGCCTGATTCGCCCTGATCGTCCGAATGCTGAAAAGTTAGCCACCTATGAAAGTGGTGAAGAACCCATAAGTGTGGCGTGGACGCAATTCAATATCCGGTTTTACATCATTGCCCTGATCTTCTTATTGTTTGAAGTAGAGATTATATTCCTTTTTCCCTGGTCGACAATTTTTGCTAACCAAGAATTAATTGAACAGACGAATGGAGCATGGGGTTGGTTTGCCTTTGTGGAGATGGTTATTTTTATTTTGGTTCTTGCCCTCGGTCTTGCCTACGCGTGGGTAAATGGTCACCTGGATTGGATAAAACCAGAACCGAAACCAACGGAATATAAATCTCCTGTTCCGCGGGAAGTATACAATCAGTTAAATGAACGCTACCGAAAGTAATACTGAATGGAAAATAGATAGATGGGACTTCTCGATCAACGATTTGAACAAGGTGGTGTAATTATTACACGCCTGGATGACTTGCTCAATTGGGCGCGGTTATCGTCTATGTTTCCCATGACGTTCGGCTTAGCTTGCTGCGCAATAGAATTTATGAGCACCGGAACAACGGTTTATGACATGGATCGATTCGGCATGGCTCCGCGGGCAACTCCGCGGCAAGCCGATGTAATGATTGTAGCCGGAACAGTAACGTTCAAGATGGCTGACCGTATTAAACGATTGTACGAACAAATGGCCGAGCCGCGGTACGTCATTTCAATGGGCTCATGTGCGAATTGTGGCGGGCCGTATTGGCAACATGGGTATCATGTTGTGAAAGGAGTTGATCGCATTGTTCCGGTAGACGTTTATGTGCCCGGTTGCCCGCCCCGCCCCGAAGCTTTGATTGGTGGATTTCTGAAACTTCAAGAAAAAATTCGCAGCGAAAGTTTAATGAAGCCAACGGCCATCGAAAGATTATTGCAACAAGAAAATTCGCAGCAGCATGTCAACGTTTGATCAGGTTCTTACTCTTGTTAAAGATTCATGTACACACGGTGAAGTAGCGGTGGATGAGAACGCAACACCAAGAGCAATAAAAATTTCAGCACACGACTTAGTAGAGGTCTGTCAAAATCTTCATCGAAGTCCAGCAACCTATTTTGATATGCTTTCCTGTATTACCGGAATCGATAATGGCGCGGAGGCCGGAACCATGGAGGTTGTTTATAACCTCTATTCAATTCCATTTAATATACACCTCATGCTGAAAGTGCTGCTCTCACGTGATCATCCGCAAGTACATACCGTAAGTCACATCTGGAAAACAGCCGACTGGCAGGAACGAGAGATTTTTGATATGTATGGCATCAGCATACTAAACCACCCTGACTTGCGCAGAATACTCATGCCTGCCGATTGGGAAGGGTTTCCACTCCGGAAAGATTATAAACATCAGGCGTATTATCGAAATGTAAAAGTTGAATACTAACGCTGCTCTTTACAACAATGCCTACAGATCGCGTTCAATACATTTCTAAATCCGATAACCTCGTTCTTTCAGAGCCTGCCAAGTTGAAGGCAGAGAATTTGCATTCGGAAGAAATGATCATCAACATCGGCCCACAGCATCCTTCTACGCATGGTGTACTGCGCTTAGAGGTATTGATGGACGGTGAAATTGTGAAAGAGGTGGTGCCGCACATTGGCTATCTGCATCGTTGCTTTGAAAAGCATGCTGAAAATTTACCTTACAACCAGGTTATACCTTTTGTCGATCGGCTGGATTATGTTGCCTCCATGAACAGTGAACACGCATATGCAATGGGCGTGGAGCGAATGTTGGGCATTGCCGATCAGCTGCCGAAGCGTGTGGAATATGTGCGTGTGCTGGTTGCTGAGTTGAACCGGATTGCATCGCATTTTATTGCCATCGGTACATACGGAATGGACATCGGTGCGTTCACGCCATTCTTTTGGGTGATGCGCGACAGAGAACATATTCTGCGGTTGTTGGAGTGGGCTTCTGGTGCGCGGTTGCTCTATAACTACATCTGGATTGGAGGTTTATTTTACGATTTACCAGTAGGGTTTGAAGATCGCTGCAGTGACTTTGTAAAGTATATCCGGCCAAAGCTTGCAGAATTGGAGACCGTTTTAATCGAGAATAAAATATTTGTTGACCGCACAGCAAACGTGGGTGTATTACCGCTTGATTTAGCCATCAACGGAGGTGTTACCGGACCGATGTTACGCGGTTCTGGTTTGCGTTTCGATTTGCGTAAAGTAGATGGTTATTCCGTTTATCCTGAGTTAGAGTTTGAAATTCCCATTGGTGAAGGTAAAATGGGTACAGTGGGTGACTGCTGGGATCGTACGGATGTACGCATGCGTGAAATTTATGAATCGCTTAAGATTATTGAACAATGTCTCCAAAAGCTGATCTCGGAACATAAGCGTACACGTGATTTTGATCCACAGGCATTGGTACCAAAAAAAATCAGGCCGAAAGCACAAGATTTTTATGTACGGGCTGAAATCCCTAAAGGTGAGTTGGGATTTTTCTTTCGTTCAGATGGCCGGAGTGATGTTCCATTTCGATGTAAATGCCGGTCATGCAGCTTTGTGAACCTTTCCGTGTTGCCTGAAATTTCGAAAGGTATTTTAGTGGCCGATCTGATTGCCATCATTGGTTCTATTGATGTGGTGATGGGAGAGGTTGATCGTTAATGTGCTATCATTTGATATGCTGAAAATTTTATCCGCCAGGCAAATAAAAGAATTGGATGCGTATACCATCCAGCATGAACCCATTGCGTCTATTGATTTGATGGAGCGTGCGTGTAGTGCGTTTGTAAACTGGTTTACAGATCATGTTGAGTCCACCAGAAAAATAGGAATTGTTTGCGGCACAGGAAATAACGGAGGAGACGGCCTGGGCATCGCCAGGATGTTAAACGATTGGGGGTATCCTGTAAAAGTTTGGATTGTTCGCGGGCTTGTGCCGGAGTCGGGAGATTTTAAAATTAATCTATCCAGACTGATTGGAAAATTGGATTGCAGTGATATTGTAACGGAACCGGAAAAAGAAATTTTTGATGATCGCGAGGTATTGATTGATGCCGTTTTTGGAACCGGACTTTCACGAACGCCTGAAGGAATTTATGCACACGTTATTGAATCCATGAACCGTGCAACTGCAGTTCGGATAGCAGTAGATATTCCTTCCGGCTTATCTGCCAATGATCATTCAGCGGGATCTATTCTAAAAGCAGACTATACTATTTCCTTTCAATTACCCAAACTTGCTTTCTTGCTACCGCAAAATCACCAATATGTTGGCCAATGGACAACTGTTGATATAGGTTTGCAAAAGGAGTTCATACAAAATACGAAGTCAGTTTATTTTTACATCACACAAAAAGATGCCCGTAAAACTTTAAAACCCCGATCAGCATTTGATCACAAGGGTAAATATGGTCATGCGTTGCTGATCTCCGGAAGTTATGGAAAAATGGGCGCTGCCATCCTGGCTTCGCGGGCAGCATTACGATCGGGACTGGGTTTGCTTACCGTACACGTTCCGAAAACCGGATACACCATCCTTCAAACTGCCGTACCCGAAGCCATGACAAGTACGGATGAACATGATTTTGTTTTTACCGGAATTACTTCCGTTGAAAAATTTGGCGCCATGGGTGTTGGTCCCGGTGTTGGCACATCAAAAGAAACGGTTAAAGGATTCTCCACCCTGATGGATTCTTTTCGGAAGCCTATGGTCATTGATGCCGATGGGCTCAACATACTTTCGGCTAATCGGGAATTGCTTCATCTCATTCCGGAAAATAGTATCCTCACGCCCCATCCCGGGGAGTTTGAGCGGTTGGTAGGTTCATGGCGCAACGATTTCGAGCGGTTGAAAAAGCAACAGGCGTTGGCGATACAACTTAAATCTGTTATTGTTCTGAAAGGTGCGAACACGTCCATTGCTACACCAGAAGGAGTGGTATACTTCAATTCAACGGGCAATCCGGGCATGGCCACCGGTGGGAGTGGAGATGTGTTAACAGGAATGCTTATGAGTTTCTTGGCACAGTCGTATAGTTCTGTTCAGGCTTCTATTTTAGGTGTGTATCTCCACGGACTTTCTGGTGATTTCGCTGCCCGCGAAAAGGGAATGGATGCCCTGATCGCATCTGATATTGTAGATTTTTTGCCTGAGGCTTTCAGGAAAATTATTCGCTAACGGAATTTTTCAATCTTTCTTTCAAAAAAATAAAGGGGCTTTAAACCTTTTGCACCTTTTCTGCATCTATACGGTATAATTCACCCGTTTTGAGGTTTGCTTGCCAAACTTTGGTGTGAATGTTGCCGTATAAACAGTAAAACATTCGTCATGCGTTCAGGTAAAATGTTTATTTCTTTGCTTCTGGTGATGTTGATCATCAACTTCGCTTCGGGTCAATCTCAACCTGATGGAGCAGTTTATCCTGAGCGGACGGATTTTTCAAAGAGCGTTAAGATATTTCCGAACCCTGCTGTAGAATTTGTTCATGTTCGTATCGAAACCGTTGATGCACTTAAAATGAGAATCACCCTCCATAACATCATTGGAAATGAACTGAGCATCGAAACCGAAGTGGTAGATGCACACGAGGTTCGGGTTCGTGTTAAAGATCTCGCATCCGGGTACTACCTTTTAGCGGTAAAAGATGAGGAATCTAAGTTTAGAGGAGCGTATAAATTCCTCAAGCGTTAGGCTCAGTTCCCTGCAGGAGTTTGCGCAACTTCTCCCCAAAATTGTAAATCTCATCTTCAGTTGTATCAAATGAGCACATCAGGCGAACCTCTGAAGTTTTGTCATTCCACACATAAAAGAAATGTTCCTCTTGTAAACGGGGTATAATTCCTTCCGGTAGAATGGCAAATATTCCATTTGCATTAACGGCTTGTGTGATGGTGACCTCCGGAGATTTTCGCAATTCATTTTCAAGAATTCTGGCCATGCGGTTGGCATGGGAAGCGTTGCGCAGCCAAAGATCCTCACTCAGCAGCGCTTCAAACTGCGCACCAATGAAACGCATTTTGGAATGCAGTTGCATACCTTGTTTACGAATGAATTTGAAATTTCTGGCCAGGTCTGGTTTAAAGAATACTACAGCCTCTCCGAACATCATTCCATTTTTTGTTCCTCCGAAAGACAACACATCCACACCGGCATCGCACGTAAATTCTCGAAAGCTTTTATTCAGGCTCACCGCAGCATTGGCAAGGCGCGAGCCATCCATGTGAAAAAAAAGGTTGTACTTTTTTGCAACGGAAGCGATAGCTTGGATTTCTTCAATTGTATACACCGTGGCATATTCCGTAGTTTGAGAAATGGAAATAACTTTCACCTGAGGGTGATGCTGATCATCGATGCGCTGAATCTTGTCCTCAATATCTTCGGGATAGATTTTTCCATCTGTTGTAGGAATTGTGATCAGTTTACATCCCGTAAATTTTTCAGGAGCAGTAGATTCGTCTACATTAATGTGTGCGAGATCCGAGCACACTATGGAGTTATAGGAATGCGTTAGGGCGCTTAACCCCAGTACATTGGCACCGGTTCCATTGTAAGCAAAGTAAACTTCAATATCATTACCGAAATATTCTTTGAATTTTTGAATCGCCCGTTCGGTATAAACATCCCCGCCATACGATCCGCTGTGACCCTGATTTGCGAGGACTAGTGCTTCCATAATTTCAGGGTGTACGCCTGCATAGTTGTCGCTGGCAAAAGTTTTAGTTTTCATGTTTTCTTTTCCGGGAAATTAGGCGTTGTGAAATGCTTCGTTTCTACTTTATGCTGTTTTGAATCTCTTGAAAATTAAGACTAAATAAGATTGCTAAAAAGCGTTATTTTAGGAGACTAATTTAATTTTCTCCCCATGGTCAACATTCTTGTTCCAACCGATTTTTCCGACCTCTCCAGAGGTTCTATTGAATACGCCATACGCATTGCCAATCAACTGGATGGCAACATCACGTTGCTTCATGTTATTAACATAATGCAACCAACCCGGGCAAGCACCCGACTTAAACTGCATTCGCTGGAGCGTGAAATGGTTAAAGATGCAAAGGAGGATTTCGCAAAACTTCTAGACGAAGTAACAAAGCAGGTAAAAACCACACAGCCGGTAAAGTATAAGGTAGTAAAAGGGGCGTCCTTTAATGATACAGTGAAGAACCAGGCCAAGCGTCTGCGAACCGGGTTAATCATTATGAGTACACGTGGAGCCAGCGGACTGCGAAAGTATGTAATGGGTACAAATACGGCATCCATTATTGGTATTAGTCCGGTACCCGTACTGGCTGTTCCGGAAGAAGCAACATTTAAGAGTTTCAAAACCGTGGTGTATGCCACCGATATGCAACATCTGGAAAAGGAGATTAAAGCATTAATGCCTTACCTGGAAAAGTTTCAGTCCCATGTACATCTAATACATGTAGTCCCGTCAAACAAGGATATTGCGGCTATCGAAGCAAAGATTGACAAAGTGATTATGAAAACAGGCTTCAAGAATGTGATTGTGCGTATGCTTGTCAATGAAAACGTTGATGTGGCTATCGATAATTATGTCAAAGCCAGTAAAGCTGACTTGTTAACTATGTTTACTCATGAAAAGAGTTTCTACGAAAAACTTTTCAATCGCAGTATCACTAAACGAATGGCTTTTCAAAGCAAACTTCCCTTGCTGGCCTTTCGGCAAAAATAATGTATGCCGAACAGTTAGAATTCTGCGTTTCCAGGGAATCGCGGATACGCAATAACATCACGGATGTTGGTCATGCCCGTTACAAAAAGTATGAGCCGCTCGAAGCCAAGACCAAAACCACTGTGTGGCGCTGATCCGAACTTTCTAAGTTCAAGGTACCACCACAGGTCTTTTTCAGGCAAATTCATTTCCTGAATACGGCTCAGCAAACGATCGTAGCGCTCCTCACGCTGAGAGCCGCCAATGATTTCACCAATTCCCGGAAAGAGCACATCCATAGCGGCAACGGTTTTTCCGTCTTCGTTCTGACGCATGTAAAATGCCTTAATGTCTTTCGGGTAGTTGTACAAAATAACAGGCTTCTTAAAGTGTTTCTCTACGAGGAATCGTTCGTGTTCGGATTGAAGGTCAACGCCCCATTCTTCAACCAGATATTGAAACTTCTTCTTTTTGTTCGGATTCGAATTCTTCAGAATTTCTATAGCCTCCGTATACGGTAGTCGTTGAAAGTCATTTTCGGCTACAAACTTTAACCGATCCAGCAGGCAAAGCTCACTGCGCTGGTCCTGTGGTTTACTCTGCTCTTCTTCTTGGGCGCGCTTATGTAGAAATTCCAGGTCTTCGGCACAGTTATCCAATGCATACCGCACCAGGTATTGCAAGAAATCCTGCGCCAGTTGCATGTTATCCTGAATATCGTAGAAGGCCATTTCCGGCTCAATCATCCAAAACTCGGCAAGGTGACGCGTTGTGTTTGAATTTTCAGCCCGGAAGGTCGGGCCAAAGGTGTAGATTTCACCCAAGGCTAGTGCATACGTTTCGCCTTCTAACTGACCCGATACAGTCAAATTGGTTTCACGACCAAAAAAATCTTCTTTATAATCTATGTGTCCGTTTTCATCCCTAGGTGGTTTATCAGCATCCAGGGTGGTAACGCGAAACATGGCTCCTGCTCCCTCTGCATCCGACCCGGTAATGATGGGTGTGTGAATATAGAAGAAGCCCCGGTCGTTATAGAATTTATGTATTGCGTATGCCATGGCATGCCGTACGCGCATTACGGCACCAAAAGTATTGGTACGGCTGCGTAAGTGGGCAATCTCCCGAAGAAATTCAAGAGAATGTTTTTTCGGCTGAAGCGGAAATTTTTCAGGGTCGCTGTCGCCTAAAATTTCCAGTTGGTTCACTTTGATTTCAACCGTTTGTCCTTTCGCAGGAGACGGAATTAATTCTCCGGTAACGGAAACACAGGCACCGGTTGTAATTCTTTTCAGGACTGATTCATCCATCGTGGCAAAGTCAACAACAGCCTGAATAGTGTTGATGGTTGAACCATCGTTTATAGCAATGAATTGGTTGTTGCGGAAGGTTCGTACCCAGCCCTGTACTGTTACTTCCTGATGCTGAGGCGAAGTGGAAAGTAGTACTTTTATTTTTGTGCGTTTCATGATGCAGAAGTTTCACTGGCAGAAGGCCATACCTGAATGTTCAGGTTCGCAAAAAACGAAAAAACTTAGGGATTTTCATAGTGCAGAATTTCATCAGCGAGGCACTGGAGAAATTAACACACGTCTGATGCCAGATCATTTCATAAGTGCCATGTTTTGATAACTTTGCATAGTATTTGTGGGGCGATCAAAAAGTAAACTTTTTTAATGCAAAAACTCGGTTTAAGTCAGAATCTTCAGCAAAAGCTGTCACCGCAGCAGATTCAGTTCATAAAATTGCTGCAAGTTCCAACAGCAGAGTTGGAGAGCAGGATTGAAGAGGAGCTTGAAATTAACCCCGCACTAGAGGAGGGTGAAGAGCAGGAGAAGATAGAAGATGAGAATTCGCCTGATGAGGAACCTGCGGAAACATCCAATAGTGAAGAGGATATTGACATCAAAGACTACCTGAGTGAAGATGACTATGGTGGATATAAAATGCAAGGTGATGGGAATGAGGATGAAGATGATCGTGAGATGCCCATCCCGATGTCCTCATCACTGCATGAACAATTAATGAGTCAACTCGATTTTCTTGGTCTTCCAGAGCGTGAATATGCCGTTGGGAAGCAACTCGTGGGGAGCATTGAAAGTGATGGCTATATCCGTAGAGATCTTGAAGCCATTGTGAATGACATGGCTTTTTCGCAGGGCATTGAAACCAACCTGGAGGAAGTGGAGGCGGTTCTGAAAAAAATCCAAACGTTTGACCCGGCCGGAATAGCAGCTCGCAATCTGCAAGAATGTCTTTTATTACAACTTGAACGCATGGATAACGGTCACGATATTGATGTGGCTGTTGCGAAGAAGATTATTGCAGAGTGCTACGATGAATTCACAAAAAAACATTACCAGAAAATTCAGAAGAAGCTGGATACAGAAGACGAAGAGTTTGTGCGTGATGCCATGGAACTGATCGTTAAGTTAAATCCTAAGCCGGGTGGTGGCACCAATGCAGGAGGAGCAAAGAACCAATACATCATCCCGGATTTTATCCTCACGAATAATAATGGAAAATTAGACCTTACCCTGAACAGCCGGAATGCACCTGAGTTGCGTATCAGCCGATCGTATACGGATATGTTTAAGGCATACGACAAAGGAAACAAGAAGGATAAGAAGCTGAAGGAGGCTGTAACTTTTGTAAAGCAAAAATTGGATGCTGCTAAATGGTTTATCGATGCTATTAAACAACGGCAGCAAACACTTCTGCGCACGATGAAGGCCATCATTGATTTTCAATATGATTTCTTTCTGGAAGGTGATGAAACCAAGCTGAAGCCAATGATCCTGAAGGATATTGCCACCATGATAAATATGGACATTTCCACCGTTTCCCGCGTGGCCAGCAGTAAGGCGATCCAGACTGACTTTGGAATTTTTCCATTAAAATATTTTTTCTCCGAAGGAATTTCAACTGAATCCGGTGAAGAAGTGAGCAGCCGGGAAGTGAAGCAGATCATCAAAGATATTATTGAATCGGAAGATAAGAACCATCCTTTTTCGGATGATAAACTCGAAACCATTCTCAACGAAAAGGGCTACAACATTGCCAGACGCACGGTTGCCAAATACCGTGAACAGTTAAATATTCCGGTAGCACGGTTACGAAAAGAATTATAGTAGTGGATTTACTCGCCCGGATTGTTTCTGTTGTTTTTCATCCGCTCTTGATGGCAACGTACCTGTTTGGATTATTCATGGTGGTTATGCCCAGCGTACTCGATCCTGTTCCGTACGAAGGATTTCAATCTTTTCTGATGCTAATTTTTCTGGTTACGTTTCTGTTGCCGGTGGTCAATATTTTGATGTTCAAATTATTCGGATCAATTTCTTCTTTAGCGATGCCCCACCGCAGGGAGCGGATTGTTCCCTTCATTCTCATAACCCTGCTATACTGTGCGATGACCTATCTTTTTCATCAGAAAGTAAGAATGGATTGGAATGATAATTTTATCAAGCTACTGATCATTATTGATGCGCTGGTTATCATGTCTATGCTGGCCACCTTCTTTTATAAGGTAAGTGTTCATAGCCTCTCCGTCTGCGGACTTATTGGTATTGTATTGCCGCTGAATAAAATAGCCGAAGAGAATTCTATTTTTTATTCAACCTTGGCGCTTATTGTTATAGCCGGAGTAGTGATGTCAGCCCGACTGCAATTGAATGCCCACACACCACGTGAAGTGCTGGTGGGAAGTGTACTTGGCTTTACCACAAGTTTTGCCGGTATGCTGATTTTGTTTTAGGAAATCAATTCATCCTATGGATACTTTTAAATTTCTGAAATACGCGGTTGATCATGGTGTGGCAACGATCACGCTGAGCCGTCCTGAAGTTTACAATGCTTTGCATGATGCCATCACGTTCGAATTGCAAGATGCTTTTAAATTGGTAGCGAAAGATGATCACGTTCGTGTGGTGGTACTCACAGGAGAAGGAAAGGCATTTTGCTCCGGACAAGATTTGAAGGCTGCATCCACACAAGAGAAGCGCTCGTTTATGGAGTCGCTGCAGAAGCGGTATAATCCTATCATTCGCGCGATGCGCCAGTTGCCCAAGCCAATTGTTTGCCGGTTGAATGGTGTGGCTGCCGGAGCGGGTTGTTCGCTCGCACTAGCTTGTGATATTATTGTGGCATCAGAAACAGCAACGTTAATTGAGGTGTTCATCAATATTGGTCTGGTGCCCGACTCCGGGTCTTCCTATTTTCTTCCTCGCCTTACGGGAATGGCAAAAGCATTTGAGTTGTGTAGCATGGGTACGCGACTTGATGCAAGAGAAGCATTTCAACTTGGTCTGATTAACAAAGTGGTACCACCCGATCAGCTTGATGCTGCCATTAAAGTATACACAGATTACTTTGCCAGTGCTCCAACCAAATCTGTCGGACTCATAAAAAAGATGCTGCAAAAGTCAGCCACCTCCACACTCGATGAGATGCTCGAGTATGAAGCATACTGCCAGGAGATAGCCGGCAAAACCCATGACTATCAGGAAGGCGTGAAGGCTTTTCTGGAAAAAAGAAAGCCTGAGTTTTTAGGAAAGTAAACTCAGGCTTTGCAATTCTGGGCGAGGATTTTTAAAAACTGCTCAGCGAAATACCAAAGGTTATGGTATTGAAATCTTGCGCAACATTGTTTTCGTAAAATCCTTTACCGGCTTCGAATACCGGTGTGATGTTGTAGTATCCAAACAAGTGCACATTACCAAAACCTATCTTGGCATATACGCCATAGCGGAATTGCGTAAGATTATAGTTTTGCTTGTCTTTTATCTTTTTTGTCTCACCGTTTTCTTTGTATTTAACTTTTGTGAAAGAGTCGTACAATACACCGGCCCTGAAGCCAAGAGATGCTTTGAAGCTACGGTTAGGGTCATCGGGTTTACTGCTATATTTTATTTCGATGGGTACATCCAGGTAATTCATAATGAATTGAGATTTCTTTATGCCGGGGTAACCAGCATCAACCGGTGAAAACATGGCAAGTCGTTGGTCCTGGGAGCCGGTAGCATAATCCAGGATATAGAAATTTTTGAATTTGAACCGCTCTAGACTAAGTCCAAGCCCAGGGGTAAAACTGAAGTTTGATTTGGCAATACGGAAGTCGTATTGATAGTAAACATTAAATGTCTTGGTTCCTATAAAGGCTAAATCAAAATTATCGGGCGTGCCGCCTATGGGTTGGTTAAATCCGAAATCCAGAACAAATGTTCCCGGAATATCCGGTCTGCCATGGCGCTTAGCAGCTTTTTCTTTGGCGGGCTGACTATCCAACTGCGCCTGGGCAGACAGCGAGATGAAAAGAAACAATAAAAGCGGTAAGAAATTCTTCATTATGCTAAAGTTCTGATATTAATGTGGGCCCAAAAATAAGTTTTTTACTGGCAGGGCAAAACCAAATCTTTTGTAGAGTGGATTAATTCTTTACATTTGCAGTCCAAAATTCAAGGCTCTTCCAGCCATTTTTGGGCCTGTAGCTTAACTGAATAAAGCATCTGACTACGGATCAGAAGAGTCGGGGTTTGAATCCCTGCAGGCTCACTCCTTCAACAGGTAGTTACAACGCGTAGCTACCTTTTTTATTTCATATACCTATTCGTGCTGATTAGATGCCTGCGTTAGCAAAATAGTTCTACTGGAAAGAGCTCTTCAACGATATTTCTTAATTAATGACACCCGATCCAATCAGCTCATCATTTCGGTACCAGGCTGCAAATTGCCCTGGTGTGATGCTCTTTTGAGGCTTGTCGAAGATAATAAAGAGTCCATTTTCTTTTTGATGAAGGGTACACGGAACCAAGGGCTGGCGGTACCGAATTCGCGCAACATATCGTGCGGTTTCTCCGGTTTGCAAGGCTAAGTCCTTTCTGATCCAATGCACATCAGTCTGTGGAATGAAAAGACCTTTTCGGTAGAGGCCTGGATGATCTTCCCCCATACCGGTATAAATGATGTTTTTTTCCGTATCCGTTCCAATCACAAAAAGCGGTTCCGGGAAACCACCCAGGTTTAGTCCTTTTCGTTGCCCGATGGTATAGTAGTGCGCTCCCTGGTGTTCACCAATAACTTTTCCATCCGTGGGATACAGATGAAACGGTGCGCTCACGGTTTCCAGATTGCTTTCATCTTTATTCGTAGTAAAGGCAGGAATATCGGCCGGAATATTAATGACGCTTCCCTTTTTTGTTTGTAGTCGTTGTTGCAAGAAATCAGGCAAATGTACCTTCCCCACAAAGCACAGCCCTTGAGAATCTTTTTTATCGGCCGTAACCAATCCGATTTTTTTGGCGATAGTGCGTACTTCAGGTTTTAGCAATTCCCCAATAGGGAAAAGAGATTTCGCCAATTGATCCTGCGTAAGCTGACATAAAAAGTAGCTTTGATCTTTGTTCGGATCGATCCCCGACAAAAGTTGAAAAACTGCTATTCCGTCTTTTTCAAAAGAACTTTTTCGACAATAGTGGCCGGTTGCCACAAAATCTGCACCGAGCTTCATCGCGGCATTTAAAAAAACATCAAACTTGATTTCGCGATTACACAACACATCCGGATTGGGTGTTCGCCCGCGCTGATATTCGGCAAACATGTAATCTACAATGCGCTCTTTGTACTCCTTGCTCAGGTCAATCGCCTGAAAGGGAATACCCAGGTGTTGGGCGACAATCATGGCATCGTTACTGTCATCCAGCCAGGGACACTCGTTGCTGATGGTAACAGAGTCATCGTGCCAGTTTTTCATGAACATACCGATTACCTCGTAGCCCTGCTCTTTTAACAGGTAAGCTGCCACGCTCGAATCAACGCCACCAGACAATCCAACAACTACTCTTTTTTTCATCGGCACTTTCAGACTTGAGCTTTTTCTGTTTGTGAATAATTAACAGAAGAACTCAAAAGTTCATTTACTTCGCTTTTTAATAATTTTAATCGGTGCAAAATAAAGAAATGTTCACGGGATTAAGGGTAATTGAATTAGCGTCTGTTCTGGCGGGGCCCAGTGTAGGGCAGTTTTTTGCCGAGCTGGGTGCCGAGGTGATAAAGGTTGAAAATTTTCGGGCCGGTGGTGATGTAACCCGAAGCTGGAAGCTTTCAGGTGAAGAGACGGACGACCGATCTGCCTATTTCTGCTCCGTAAACTGGGGGAAACAGTCGTTGGCGGTCGATTTAAGCTCTCCGGAAGGAAGAAAAATCATTCATCAATTGGTTAAAACTGCTGATTTGGTAATTGCCAGTTATAAGCCCGGGGATGCCGAAAAGCTCGGCATGGATTGTAAAACACTTTCTGCCATTAATAATAGAGTCATTTATGGCCAGATCACCGGATACGGATCGGACAACCCCAGAGTCGGGTACGATGCCGTTGTTCAGGCGGAAGCCGGATTTATGTTTATGAATGGAGAACCCGATGGACCTTCCCTGAAAATGCCAGTGGCCTTGGTGGATATTCTGGCAGCTCATCACTTAAAAGAAGGCATATTACTGGCCATGCTTAACCGCGAGCGAAACGGGAAAGGCGAATTGGTGGAGGTATCCTTAATTCAGGCTGCCGTTGCTTCGTTGGCCAATCAGGCATCGAACTGGCTGGTTGCAAGCCGATTACCGCAAAAGCAGGGTTCGGCCCATCCCAATATTGCTCCCTATGGGGATGTTTTTACAACGTTTGATGGACGCGAAATTCTTCTGGCCATTGGCAGCGACCGGCAGTTTCGGGATTTATGTGGACTTTTAAATATTTCGGAGTTGGCGAATGATCCTCTGTTTCAAACCAATCCGGTTCGGGTACAGCATCGGGCAAAGCTGAATGAGCACCTGCGGGATTGTTTCATCAGACTGGTAAGCAATGAAATATTACCCCGACTTCATCAGGCTAAAATTCCTGCCGGAATGATTCAAAACATGAAGCAGGTCTTTGAAATGCCGGAAGCAAAAGAACTCTTGCTTTCGGCAGATGGCATTGCCGGTGCGCGGACGATAGCCTTCAATACGCAATCCTTTTTTACTTCCACACACATTCCATCACCGCCTCACCTTGGTGATCATACACATGATATTTTGCAAAGCAGGCTTGGCTATGATGCTGAAATGATTCAGCGGTTGAGGGAAGCGGGTGCTATTCAATAGTGGAATTCAAGCATGCGGAGGGCTCAGCAACAAGCATTCATCATGAACACATTAACATTTCTGCTTTGGCAGGGGAATTAAGTATACGTGCAAACGGCAGGACAGTCGAGCCCCTTCTAATTTTTCCTCTCACGTCTATCACCCCCTCACCTTGGGGAACATTCACATGAGGTCCTTTATCAAAATCTTGGTTACAATGTTGAAATGATTCAAATTCTAGAAGATAAGTGTATTATTCAGACGTTCACGCAGAAATTGTAAGTTAGATTCTAAATCCAACGCCAACGGTGACTCGAAAACCGCCCCCTTGTAAATGCACTGGATTTCCATTTTCGCCCGCAAGAAAGAGTCCATCACTTGAAGTAGGTTCCGATTTACTTTGTACTTCATAACCACAGGATACCTGAATAAAAGTTGTTTTGAAATTTCTCTTCATTTTGAAATATGGCTGAAGGCCAAAATTAAGAGCACTAAAATCCTCCTCCTCACTCAAAACTTGGTTTCCAATTTTTAAATAATTTTCAATGGTTAGTTTATGAAATATGAAGAGTGTTTTTATGCCTCCTGTTATCATGAATCCATTCTTCTCTAAAAGGATACGACTTGAAGAAAAATTGAGATAGTTATATTTGATGATTTGATCACAACTGAATTTGCCCGAGTAATCTTCATAGTAGACTCGCCCACCGGTAGAACCATGCCCAACTTCAACTTCAAGTATCCATTTATTTAATTGTCTATTGATGTTGATGGAATAAATAAAATACGCTGGAAAATCCTCTGTAATAGTTCCTTCCACTTTGATCTGACTTTGTATGTAATGTTGATAATCACGAAGTTCCTGATATGAATATGTTGCGATCCCAGCATTTATTCCAATATTCCAAAGCTGACCTTTGCTTTCTGTAGCGCAAAGAAGTAAAACTATTACGGTATATCGGATAATTTTATTTGCACACCAGATGAGCATATTATGGTTTCATTAAAGAGATAAAAAAGTCCGACAGAAGGATCAACATCAAGTGATTTGTACACTTCGAATGTGTCAGGATCAAGAACCACAAATTGATTACTCGTCAAACAACCCAATTTTTTTGTCACAGGATCGTAGTTGCAAGGACCCTTGTAATCAAAACTTTCAAGTAAGACAGTTTTGGTTTCCAGATCGTATTTCCCAACCTTATCATAATATCCAAGAATTACTTTAGAAGGCTCATCGGGCAAGAAATCTATGCTTTTTATGTAATGGGAATTAAGTGAAGTCCAGATTTCATATTGTGAGCCATCAAACCTATATACAGGATCAATCATTAAGTATTTTGCGCCAGGTGAAATTCCAGCAAAACCATTGATGTGGTAAGGTGTGGCCAGTATTTCTTCACCTGAAAGGGAGATGATTTTTATGCCAGTGTTTGCCTCAATTGCTAACTTACTATTATCAGAGATACTAAAAACAACTCCGTTGTTCTCTGAAGGCAATACTAGTTCTTCCACTTCAGTCATTGTTTGAAGATCAAGTAGATAATTTTTGTTATTTCTGTATCCTACCCCTAAATAGTTATTGTTTATTACAATCTTATCATAATAGTTCTCTAAAGAATCAAGAGTTTCACCTGCTGTATTTGTTTTATGTAGATGGAAATTTTTAAGGAAATAGAAATTTTTATCAGTTGCGTAGAATTGAAGGGAAAAGTTGTAAGGTTCAAAGGTCGGAAAATCATTTCCATACTTTAATTGAGTTTTATGGACTTTTTTGTAGTAGGAACTGTATTCTGATGGTATCAAACTAAGGGTTACATTTAATTGGCTACCAAATTTGAAATTAGATGGAGTATAGGTAATACTGGTGTCAGAAATGTTAAAGAGATCAAATGAAACAGTCTCTGCCCAGCCACTTGTTTCACTTAATTCAAGTTTGTACTGGTAAAAGTTGTTTCTTAGAGAATGGAGACTGTTCCAACTTACAGATACTTGACCACTACTTTCAATTTTATAAGAAATTTCCGGTTTGTAAGGATGTTCATATTCCTTATCAGGGGAACTGTAGACCTGATTTGCAGCATGTAGTTTGAGTTTATAAATCGATTTTCCACCAACATACATAAAGTCTATTGCGCTGGTTTGTGAAGACTCTGTATATAAGGGAAAAATGTATCCACTAATATAATTTCCTTTATCATCATAGTCTTCACGAACAAGTTCATAGTACTGGAAATTGAAATTGTTGTATTGGTTCCAATAGATCATTAATATGCCGTCAGCATTTTCAATTCTCGAGATAGCAATTGCATTTGGATCATCAGGGGTTGTTGGAATATTGTGATCAACAACAATTGTTTTCTGTTTCCAAACTACAATGTATTCTGCCCCGGCTTCATCGGCAATGCTCCCTGATTCTGATTTGACTCTGAATTCAATTTTAAGTGTGTAGGATCCGGAGTTTAGGAGGGCGGGATCAAGATCAAAAGCAGAACTTAGTAAGGAGCTAACCCAAATCACATTCCCATTTAACAACACTCTTGATTCAAGTAATGGTTTTCCGTCAGTTTCAATGGTGTAGGCAAAAGTTGTTTTCTCTTTTAATTGGATTATTTGATCTGTATCATTTTCAAGATTGATAAAAAGGCCAGTTGTAGATGGTGGGGTTACCTTGGTAAATATTTCACCTTCAGGCTGAAAATTACATGATAAGAGAAGGACAGATAGAAGGACAAGTAACCGTGCTCTTTTCACATGAGAATGAATTCTTAAAAGGAGGTCCTTAACCTTGTTCTCCATAACTGTTGCCGCTAACTCTTTAGGCTAAAAATTGGAAAATTTTAAGCAAAAACCAAAGTGGTGCCTTTCCAAGGTGTATTTTAACTTGAAGTCAAGTGGATTGCTCTATTTGGGAAGAATACAACCCCAAGTTAATTTTTCCTTCCCACTTTCTACCACCGCCTCATCTTGAGGAACTTCCAAATACTTGTGTAGAATCTTGGGTATGGTGCTGAAACAATCCAAAAATTGAAGGACTCGCACACGGTCTCCTGATTCAGTTCGATTCTTTACCGCTTTGAAAATGCCATTTGATGGTCATTTTATGTGCTTTTTTCAAATAAAATGCAAAATTGTGGTATAAAGTGGTTGAAAGTGGAGTAAAAATACTTATGTTTGCTTAGGAGGAAATGACAACCACTACGTCTATGACTTTCTTCACCAGTGAATATGAGAGTAAACTCGATGCCAAAGGCAGACTTGTGCTGCCTTCGCGGATCAAGGCGCAGCTCCCCGAAGGCGGGGGGCATGAGCTTGTCGTTCGCAGAGGCTTTGAGCAATGCCTCATACTATATCCTATGGCGGAGTTCAAAAAGGTCTTCTCGAAAATTTCAGGCTTAAGCGAGTTCAATGAAGAGTATCGCAAACTACAGCGAAACTTCTTCTCGGGTACAGCAACGGTTGAGTTGGATGCCAACGGCCGGTTTGTGATTCCGAAGAACATGCTCAGTTACGCCCAGCTCGACAAGGATATCATCCTGGTGGGTATGGGTAACAAAGTCGAAGTATGGAATCCATCCATTTACGAGAAGCACCTCATCCAAGACCCAAGTGAATTGTCAAAGCTGGCCGAGAAATACTTGAATGAATAGGGTGCATGGCTTCTGGCTATCACAAACCTGTCATGTTAAACGAGTGTATCGAGGCGCTGCAAATCCAGCCAGAAGGCATCTATGTAGATGTCACCTTTGGCGGAGGAGGGCACAGCTTAAAAATCCTTGAACACCTGAAAGGAGGTAGGTTAATCGCTTTCGATCAGGATGAAGACGCTCATCGTCAAGCAGAAAATATAACGAGTCGTTCTTTTACATTTTGTCAAGCCAACTTCCGATACCTCAAAAAGTATTTAAAGTTGAACGGTGTACACAGCGTCAATGGCATCCTGGCCGACCTGGGTATTTCATCACACCAGATTGATTCTCCCGAGCGGGGATTCTCCACCCGGTTTGATGGCCCGCTCGATATGCGCATGGATAAAAGTGCTTCCCGCACAGCGGCCACCATACTCAATGATTACAGTGAGGAGGATATTCATAAAATCTTCGGCATGTATGGAGAGTTGAAAAATGCCCGCACAGCCGCCCGGATTATTGTTCAGCATCGGGTGAGCAAACCGTTTGTGCGCACAGAGGATTTGAAGTTGGCATTGCAGCAAATTACTCCCCGCGGAAGGGAGAATAAATATTTCGCCCAGGTGTTTCAGGCGCTTCGCATCGAAGTCAATACGGAGATGAAAGCACTTGAAGATTTTTTGCACCAATGTGGCGAAGTAATGGAAGTTGGTGGCAGGCTGGTGGTGATGTCGTATCACTCGCTTGAAGACAGAATGGTGAAGAACTACATCAATAAAGGCAAGGTGTTTGGCGATGTGGAAAAGGATTTTTTTGGAAATGAAATTAAGCCGTTTGAAGCGGTAAACCGGAAACCGATTGAAGCTTCAGAAGCAGAAATAGAGCAAAACAACCGCGCACGAAGTGCAAAACTCCGGGTGGCGGTGAAAATATAAAGTGAAGTGGTTTTATGAGTGAGAATAAATTCAAGATTAAGCCTAACAAATCTTCCGAAGGTTTTTCGGGTAAGAGTTTATTTTCCGGATTGGAGCGGAAGCTGAAACTGGAAAGCTACTTCGAGGAAGGTTTTCCGGTTCAGTACTTACCGAAAATACTTTTCGTCATGATGCTCGGCTTGCTCTATATCAGCAATACACACTATGCCGAGAAAGCTGTACGAAAAATAAACAGCATCCAGGCCGAAGTAGAAGATTTGCGGGCAGACTACACCACACTGAAGTCAGACCTGATGTTTGCCAGCAAGCAATCGGAGGTTGCCCGAAAAGTGAAAGTTTTTGGATTAAAAGAGAGTTTGAAGCCACCTTATAAAATAGAGATCGAAGAAGGTGAATATTAAAAAGTCCATATTATTAAGAGTAAGGGTAGCATTTCTTTTTGTGTTACTCTTTGCGGTGGCCGTGGTTGTAAAGACCGGCCACATTCAGTTTGTGGAGGGTGAGAAATGGGCCGCGATGGGCGAACGCATTTCCTTCGACTACAAGCGTGTAAAAGCTACGCGCGGCAACATCTACTCCGACAACGGTAGCCTGCTGGCTACGTCACTGCCATTTTATAAAATCGCTTTTGATGCGACACTACCCAAGGACGAGGTTTTCAAGAAAGGCGTAGATTCTTTAGCCTATCACCTGTCGAGATTTTTCAAAGATAAATCACAAACCGATTACCGCAGAATGTTGATTGATGCGCGGGCTACCGGAAAACAATACGTTGTGCTGAGTCGGAAGCAAATTGATTATCAGGATAAAAAGACAATGATGGAGTGGCCCATTTTCCGCGAAGGAAGATTGCGCGGTGGTGCCATCTTTGAAAAAATGGATGTGCGGTATCGTCCCTTCTCAAATCTTAGTCGCAGAACAATTGGGTTTGTAAACGAGAATGATAAGGGGGCCGGCCTCGAATATAGTTTCGATAAGAAACTGGGTGGCCAGGATGGCTACGCCTACTATCAGAAAATTGCTGGCGGGGTTTGGAAGCCGGTGTTTGATGCCAACAATGTAAAAGCTATTGATGGATTGGATATTGAAACAACATTGGATATCAATCTTCAGGATGTTGCCGAGACAGCCTTGTATAAGGCAATGACGCAACACGATGCGGATGATGGCTTGGTGGTGGTGATGGAAGTGCAAACAGGTGAGGTAAAAGCGGTATCCAACCTGAGTAGTGATGGGCACGGTAATTTTTATGAGAAGTTCAACTTCGCTACCGGTGGATTGTTTGAGCCAGGCTCAACCTTCAAGCTCGTCACCATGATCGCCCTGTTGGAAGACAGTCCGATGGAGTTAAGCGACAGCATCAATACCGGCAACGGTGAATTTAACTTTTACAATAAGACCGTGCGTGATCATGAAGATGGCGGATTAGGAAAGGTATCGGTACAAGTGGCCTTCGAACATTCATCGAATGTGGCCATGGCCAAACTTGCTGACAAGCATTTCGGTTTACGTCCGCAGAAATTTATTGATCACATCGACCGGTTGAAATTGTCACAGCCGCTGGGGTTACAGATTGTGGGGGAGCCCACACCAAAAATTACACGCCCTGGACAAAAAGGATGGAGTGGCATCAGCTTACCGTGGATGGCCTATGGATACGGCTTTGAAATCAGTCCGATGCATACACTGGCTATTTACAATGCTGTGGCCAACGATGGAAAAATGATCAAACCGATTTTTGTGCGATCCATTAAGAAGGCAGATGAAGATGAAGAAAAGTTCACAACCGAAGTGATTAATGGTAAAATATGCTCCTCCAAAACGCTGAAGAAACTGAAACTTTTGCTGGAAGGCGTTGTGCAGAATGGAACAGCAAAAAATATTAAAGGTGCACATTATGGTATAGCCGGTAAAACAGGCACCGCTCAGATATTGGAAAACGGCCGGTATACAAAAAAGTACATCACTTCATTTGTGGGATACTTCCCTGCTCACGCACCAAAGTATACAGCGATGGTATTGATTAAAAATCCACGGGGATGGCATCAATACGGAAGTAGTGTTGCAGCGCCTGTGTTCAAGGAGATTGCTGACAATATTTATGCACGCGACATACAACTGCATGATCCGATTGCAGCGGCAAAGTTTACCAACCTGGAGTATTTGCCGGTAATCAGAGGAGGTAATCAGGCAGAGTTAACCATGGTATGCAATGAACTGGGCATCTCCAATCATTCACAAACAGAAGAGGAATGGGTTCGTGCTTCGCGCAGTGGCACGGGTGTCAACTGGGTTAAATCAATTGATGGAAAGGATATTGTTCCCGATGTGAAAGGAATGACTTTTCGTGATGCCATTTACTTGCTTGAGAAATCAGGTCTGCATGTTTCCTATGAAGGAAAAGGTAGAGTTGTTCAGCAATCGCTGAATCCGGGTGCGCGTGTCGGAAGGGGTAATCGTATTTATTTGAGATTAGGATAGAGAATTATAAATGCCTGAGTTAAAAGACATATTATACAAGGTACCACTAACATCAACCTATGGTGACATGGGTATTCATGTAAAGGGATTATGCTTTGACTCTCGTCTGGTGCAGGCTGGATTTTTATTTATAGCGGCAAAGGGTACACAATCCGATGGGCATGCCTTCATCGCAAAAGCGATTGAGTTAGGCGCGCTGGCTATCGTTTGTGAGAAGTTACCGGAAATGATCAATGAAAATATTTCCTATGTAACGGTTAAAGATAGTGCGCAGGCATTGGGAATTATCGCTTCCAATTATTTCGGTAACCCATCCACAAGAATTAAACTTGTCGGGGTGACCGGAACGAATGGAAAGACAACAACGGCCACATTGTTGTATCAGCTCTTCTCATCCATGGGCCATCGTGCCGGACTGATTTCAACGGTAGAGAACAGAGTGGTTGATCAGGTTATTCCCGCAACGCATACAACGCCTGATCCGATTCAGTTGAATGCTCTGCTCCATCGCATGGTGGAAGCCGGATGTACACACGTGTTTATGGAAGTCAGTTCGCATGCTATTGATCAGGAGCGCATTGCCGGACTCAGGTTTGTCGGGGCGATTTTCACCAACATCACACACGATCATCTGGACTATCATAAAACATTTGAGAATTACATTAAGGCGAAGAAAAAATATTTTGATGAGTTAAGCAGCGATGCATTTGCACTGGTCAATGCCGATGATAAGCGGGGCATGGTGATGCTTCAAAACACAAAGGCGGGGAAACATTCTTTTGGTCTGCGAAAGATGGTTGACTTCAAAGGAAAGATCATCACGAACTCTATTGAGGGTTTGGAGTTAGAAGTTGCCGGGAAAAATGTTTGGTTTAAATTAATTGGTGATTTTAATGCGTACAATCTCTTGGGTGTTTACGGAGCAGCGATGCTGTTGGGTGAAGATTCGGATGAAGTACTGACACACTTATCAGCATTGAAGGGAGCACCCGGAAGATTTGAACTGGTTATACCGGGATCAAAGATTACAGCCATTGTTGATTACGCTCATACTCCCGATGCGTTAAAAAATGTTTTAGAAACCATCACGCAATTCCGTACCGGAACAGAACAAGTGATTACCGTAGTAGGCTGTGGCGGAAACCGCGATAAAACCAAGCGTCCATTAATGGCCTCTATCGCATGCCGCATGAGCGACAAAGTAGTGATGACTTCGGATAATCCGCGCGATGAAGATCCCATGGAAATCATTCACGAAATGCAAACAGGTGTGATGCCCGGTGAGGTACGGAAAACACTGGTGATGGCCGATCGTGAGGAAGCAATAAAGACAGCCTGTATGATGGCAAAGGAGAGAGACATTATACTTATTGCAGGGAAAGGTCACGAAACGTATCAGGAAATAAAAGGCGTGAAGCACCCTTTTGATGACCGTGAAGTAGTAGCAAGAATGTTGCAGCTCATGAACAATTGATCAATGTGTGGATGTGGAAATTATGAGAAACTATAACGAAACGATGTAACGTGTTATATTATTTATTCACATATCTCGATAAGAATTTTGACCTCATGGGTGCAGGAGTGTTTCAATACATTTCTTTCCGTGCGGGTATGGCTGCATTTCTTTCACTTTTGATTACGATAACATTTGGTGAACGTCTTATTAATTATTTGCGCAAGAAACAGGTGGGTGAGGATATTCGTGATTTGGGATTAGAGGGCCAGATGAAAAAGAAAGGCACACCAACCATGGGTGGCTTAATCATTATTGCAGCGATACTCATTCCTACGTTGTTATTGGCCAAACTTGATAACGTTTATGTCATCCTGTTAATCATTGCCACATGCTGGTTAGGTTTGATTGGCTTTCTGGACGACTACATTAAAGTGTTCAAAAAAAATAAGGAAGGGCTGGCCGGTAAGTTTAAAATTGTTGGCCAGGTAGGGTTGGGTTTAATCGTAGGACTTACACTCTATTTTAATGATAGTGTTGTAGTACGCGAGGTAAGTCCGGCTTCACTTGCAAGTCTGGAGATAGAAGATTTTCAACAGGACCTTGAAACAAAGGTTCAATACAAAGACGCGAAGTCAACGAAGACTACCGTTCCATTTGTAAAAAATAATGAGCTCGATTATAATCGGATCGTTCCATTCGTTTCGGAGGAGTATACCTGGGTAATTTATGTTTTAGTTGTTGTGCTGATCATTACAGCTGTTTCAAACGGTGCTAACATTACCGATGGTATCGATGGTCTGGCGGCAGGTACTTCTGGAATTATCGGGCTGACGCTTGCAATTCTGGCGTATCTCTCCGGTCGCATTGACTTTAGTAATTACCTCAACATCATGTATATCCCTAACCTGGGAGAGCTGGTAATTTTTTGCACAGCCTTTGTAGGAGCGTGTCTTGGGTTTTTGTGGTACAACGCTTACCCTGCTCAGGTATTCATGGGCGATACAGGTAGTTTAACATTGGGTGGCATCATTGCCGTAATTGCATTCGCAGTGCGGAAGGAATTATTGATACCCATCCTGTGTGGAATTTTTCTCATTGAAAATCTTTCTGTGATCATTCAGGTATCCTATTTCAAATACACCAAGAAGAAGTATGGGGAGGGCCGGAGAATTTTTCTGATGTCTCCTTTGCATCACCACTATCAAAAGAAAAATATTCCCGAAGCAAAAATTGTAACCCGTTTTTGGATCGTAGGAATTTTACTGGCCATTATAACACTTGCAACATTGAAATTAAGATGAAGGAGCGAATTGTCATATTGGGTGCAGGAGAAAGCGGAACGGGTGCGGCATTGCTGGCGAACGCAAAGGGCTATGACGTGTTTGTATCGGAGCAAGGTCAGATTAAGGAAAAATATAAGAAAGAACTAGAGCAGGAAGGCATTGCCTACGAAGAAGGTTATCATACAGAAGCAAAAATTTTAAATGCTTCGCTGGTAATTAAAAGTCCGGGTATTTCCGATAAGGCAGAGATCATCCGGAAAATTAAGTCGCTCTTGATTCCGGTGATCGATGAAATTGAATTTGCCTCTCGTTATACGGATGCGAAAATCATTGCCATCACCGGCACAAACGGAAAAACCACAACAACTTTGCTAACCTACCATCTGATGAAGGAGGCGGGATGTAATGTGGCGCTGGCTGGAAATGTTGGCTTTAGTATGGCGCGGCAGGTAGCACAAAAAAAGTATGAGTGGTATGTGTTAGAGTTAAGCAGCTTTCAGTTGGACGGAACGACAACATTCAAACCGACTATCGGTATTTTATTGAACATTACTCCCGATCACCTGGATCGGTACGAATACACCATGCAAAAGTATGTGGATTCAAAATTCAGGTTGATTCAGAATATGGAGGGACAGCATCACTTTATTTATTATGCTGATGATAGGGTGATCGCTGCGGAAGTAGCAAAGCGAAAAAGTATTGCTAATACAATTGAACTATCGCTTAGCGCAACTTCGAAAGCATTGGCTCATTTCGATGGTAAAAAAATGAGTTTTGGTTTTGCAGAAAGTTTTTCAATCGATCAGGCTGATACAACCTTAAAAGGCCCGCACAATCTCATCAATACGATGGCAGCTGTTTCTGCTGTTCACGTTGCTGGCGTTCCATTGGATCAAATACGGTCTGGATTAAAAACCTTTGTAAATGCCCCGCATCGACTTGAGTCTGTTGCCAGCATTAATGGTGTTGAGTTTGTGAACGACTCCAAAGCCACCAATGTCGATTCAGTGGTGTATGCATTGGGCAGTTTTGATCAACCGCTAATCTGGATTGCCGGAGGCGTTGATAAAGGAAATGATTACAGCCTTATTGAAGATGCGGTGAAGAAAAAAGTCAGGGTATTGATTTGCCTGGGTAAGGATAACGATAAACTGAAGAAGGCTTTTGGTGATGTTGTCGGCACCATCAAAGAAACGCAAAGTGTATCATCGTTAGTACGCATGGCACTGGAAGAAGCACAACGAGGCGATGTTGTATTGCTTTCACCGGCATGTGCAAGTTTTGATCTTTTTAAGAATTATGAAGATCGGGGTGATCAGTTTCGAAGCGCTGTTCTGGAATTAAAGAAAGAAATTGAAAATACAGATGTAGTAAGAAGTTAACACGAGGGTTATGATACGAGTAAAAGAATGGGCTGATAAAAATTTGCAAGGTGACAAAGTCATCTGGGCAGTTGTTTTTGCGTTGACACTGATTAGTATTCTGGTGGTATACAGTTCTATCGGTACGCTGGCGTACAAGCGATCAATGAGTCCCGAAAGGTATTTATTGAACCACACGCTTACCGTAATGGCCGGTTTGGCCGCCATGTGGTTTGCGCATAAAGTTGATTACCGATACTATTCCAAACTTTCAAAGTATGCATTATGGATCAGCATCCCGTTGTTAATATACACCTTCACGAATGGTGTTTCTTTAAATGATGCTGCACGGTGGATCAAGGTTCCTTTTGTTGGATCATTTCAGCCGTCTGACTTTGCCAGTCTTGCGCTTATTGTAAACCTGGCCAGTATGTTATCGAAGCGTCAACAAAATATTGATGACATCAAAGAGTCGTTGATACCCATACTTTTCTGGTGTGGTGTCATCTGCGGCCTGATAGCGCTAACCAACCTATCTACAGCAGGTCTACTCTTGCTTACGTGTATGCTCATTATGTTTATCGGACGTGTGCCCACAAAATATTTAGCGATGCTGGTGTTTGTTGGAATATTGTTTGGATCCCTCGCTGTTGTATTTGGTTCGCGCGGTGAAACAGCTAAGAACAGAATCATGAGTTTCGTGAATGGATCTGAGCTTCCCTTTCAGGCTAAGCACGCCCGCATTGCAGTGGCTACAGGAGGCGTTACCGGCAAAGGTCCGGGTAACAGTGACCAGCGCAACATTCTGCCGCATCCGTATTCTGATTTTGTTTATGCTATCGTTATTGAAGAGTATGGAATGATTGGTGGTGTGGTGGTCATCATCCTATACCTCGTTTTGTTACATCGTGGCATGAAGGCATCCTATAACAGCGAACGTGCTTTTGGGGGATTACTTTCTGCCGGGTTGAGTTTCGATCTGGTTTGTCAGGCCATGGTGAACATGGGTGTAGTAGTAGGGCTTGGACCCATCACGGGGCAACCGTTACCGTTGGTTTCCATGGGCGGAACTTCCATGGTCTTCACAGGTTTATCTATCGGTATTATTCTGAGTGTGAGTCGTGGGGAGCAAGATCAGGCCTATGAACAAAAGCCTGCTTCAGAAGCAAGAGAAAATAAAAACATGGCAACAGCAAAAGCAGCTTGAGTACACAACAACCATATCGTCTGATCATCAGTGGTGGCGGAACCGGTGGGCATATCTTTCCCGCGGTAGCGATAGCCAATGAATTTCGGGAACGTCATCCTGATGCGGATATACTTTTTGTAGGTGCAACGGGCAGAATGGAAATGACGCGTGTGCCTGAAGCAGGTTATAAAATTATAGGCTTGTGGATAAGCGGTTTGCAGCGTAGCCTCACCTTCTCGAACATCTTGTTCCCGGTAAAAGTATTGGTTAGTTATTTCAAGGCATCATCGATCATTAAAAGTTTTAAGCCTCATGCAGTTATTGGTACCGGTGGTTATGCCAGCGGACCGATCATGATGGTGGCTACCCGCCATAAAATTCCTTCGGTTATACAGGAACAAAATTCGTTTGCCGGCCTCGCGAACAAACAAGTTGCTGGTAAAGTGAGTAAAGTTTGTGTGGCCTATACGGGAATGGAAAAATATTTTCCGAAAGATAAAATTGTGTTGACGGGCAACCCGGTGCGCAAAGATATTCTCAGCATTGATGAGAAACGTGATAAAGCATTGAGCCACTTTGGTTTTGATGCATCGATAAAAACTTTGCTCATCGTGGGTGGAAGCTTAGGTGCCCGCACCATCAATGAAAGTATAATCAGCAACATTGAAAAGTTACTGGATGCCGGAGTTCAGGTGATTTGGCAAACCGGAAAGGGATATTATGATACTTACAAAGCAAGGTTGAGTAACTATGATTTGTTAAAAATAAGGGTACAGGATTTTGTTCGCGAAATGGATCTGGCCTATGCAGCTGCGGACGTTGTTGTTTCGCGTTCTGGTGCTTTAGCGGTTTCTGAAATCTGCATTGCAAAAAAGCCGGTCATTCTTGTGCCGTCACCGAATGTTGCAGAAGATCATCAGACCAAAAATGCTATGGCGCTGGTGGAACGTGATGCAGCTGTTTTGGTTGCCGACAACGATGCCCAGAAGATGTTGGTGGATGAGGCGTTGCGATTATTATTCGATGAACAACATGCGAACCGGCTTCGTGAGAATATCGCCAAACTCGCCAGGCCAAATGCTACCCGTGATATTGTAAATGAAATTGAAAAACTGATCCATAGTAGCCAGTGAAATTAGAAGAATACCATAACGTTTATTTTCTCGGCATCGGAGGCATCGGTATGAGTGCGCTGGCGCGTTGGTTCTTGAAAAAGGGCATGCACGTTTCCGGCTACGACCGCACCACGACAACCTTAACCACTTCCCTTGAAAATGAGGGAATGGCTATTCACTATGTTGACGGAGTTGAAAACATTCCGCAGGAAGTAAAGGAAAATCGCGACAGTACGTTGGTTGTTTTTACCCCGGCAATTCCTAAGGATCATCAGGAGCATCTGTATCTGAAAGATAGTGGATACACCATTATGAAGCGTTCGGAAGTGCTCGGTCTGATTACAAAAGGGTACACGACTATTGCTGTTGCCGGAACGCACGGTAAGACAACAACTTCATCGATGGTCGCCCATATTTTAAAAGTTGCAGGTCTGGATATGGTTGGGTTTCTGGGGGGTATTACAACGAATTATAATTCGAATCTGGTGATGCACGGATCGGTTACCGATAATACTATTGTTGTGGTAGAGGCCGATGAGTTTGATCGATCATTTCTCCGCCTCTTTCCGGCAATCGCTGTAATAACTTCGGCCGATGCTGATCATCTCGATATTTATGGTGATCACGAAAGCCTCATTACTTCCTTTAAAGATTTTATCAAGCAGATTAACAACGGTGGCTCATTAATCATTCATGAGTCAATTGACGAAAAACTGGCGCATGGGGTAACGCATGTTACCAAAAATATTTACAGCATGAGCCGGGGACAATTTTTTGCCGGCAATATAACCGCACGTAGCGGATTTTTTGAGTTCGACCTCCAGGGTTTCGGAAAGGTCGAGCATGTTAAGCTCGGTGTCCCTGGTTTTCATAACATTGAAAATGCCATTGCTGCTTCCGTGGCAGCGAGTCTATGCGGTGTGAACAACGCCACAATTAAAAAGGCATTGGAGTCGTTCACCGGAGTGAAACGCAGGTTTGAGTATGTTATCAAGGGTAAGAATGTAATTTATGTTGATGATTATGCACATCATCCAACAGAGATTGAAGCATTTCTGAAATCCATGAAGTCGCTTTACCCTAACCGGAAACTCACGGCTGTTTTTCAGCCACACTTGTATTCGCGTACGCGTGATTTTGCAGCAGGATTCGCATCAAGTCTGAGCCTGGCGGATGAACTTTTGTTATTGGACATATATCCTGCACGCGAGTTGCCCATACCAGGCGTTGATGACGACATCATTTTTAACAATGTAACGAGTGCTGTCAAAATGCGCTGTACAAAAACTGATCTCATGCAAAAACTGGAAAACCTCGACATCGATGTGTTGGTAACCATCGGTGCTGGCGATATTGATACGTTTGTAGAACCGATAAAAAACTGGCTGAATACACGCTATGAAATTTAAACTTGACATTAAGCGTGAATTGAAAATTGGAGCGGCTTTGCTCGTTGTGGCAGCTATCATTGCCTTTGCTGAAAGGCGCAATGGAATGGTAGCTGTGCGTGATGTTACTATTAAAATGGAGAATGTTCACGAGAACCATTTTCTGGACGAAGCGGATATCGCTGAAATGATTCAGTTGAAGAAAGATAATTTGAAGGGAGCCGGTCTCGATAAAATAAACCTGAAAGAAATCGAAAGAAAAATCAAACGGGAGCCTTTCATTGAAGATGCCCAGGTATACAGTGACTTGAAAGGAAATGTTGTTGTGCGATCATCGTTGCGCAGACCCATCGCCCGGATTGTGCGTAACGATGGACCGGACGGTTATATCGCAGAAGACGGAACCATCATGCCTGTTTCTGATAAGTATACTTCGCGGGTTCTGCTGCTTAGCGGTGCCTACGTTCCTAAACTATTGAAGCAAACGAATCTCACACAAACCGAGGAGGGATTACACTTGCTGGAGATGATCAAAACAATTCGCGAAAGTGAATTCTGGTCGGCACAGATTGCTCAACTCGATATTGATGGTAAAGGAAAGGTTATCATTTTCCCACAGGTGGGTGATGAAAAGATTGAATTTGGGAAGCCTGAAAATCTGGAAGTGAAATTCAGCAAGTTGATGGTTTTCTATAAAGAGATTCTTCCCCGGATGGGGTGGAATAAATATCAGCGGGTCAATCTCGAATATGAAGGACAGATTGTTGCTGAATAACATGAAAAGAAAAGACAATAAGAAAACAACCACTATAAATGATTTACGAATATGGAACACGAAAAAATAGTAGTCGGACTTGACATCGGTACAACAAAGATTTGCGCTATTGTTGGCCGCAAGAATGAATTTGGCAAGCTGGAGGTATTGGGTATGGGCAAAGCCGAATCAGAAGGTGTCGTCAAAGGCATTGTATTTAATATTGATAAAACGGTTTATGCCATTGAGAAGGCCATAAAGGAAGCGGGCGATCAGGCGGGTATTGATATTGGTGTTGTCAATGTTGGAATTGCCGGTCAACATATCCGTAGTTTCATTCAGCATGGAGGCATCACTCGCTCTTCCAAAGAAGACGAGATTACCGTGGATGATGTCGAGCGGTTAACGCAGGATATGTACCGCATGGTTGTGCCTCCGGGCAGTCAGATCATTCATGTGATGCCACAGGATTATATGGTGGATTACGAAGAAGGAATTAAAGAGCCCGTTGGTATGTCCGGTGTCCGGTTGGAAGCCGACTTCCACATCATCACGGCACAAACCAATGCCATCAATAATATTAATAAATGTATCCGCAGGGGAGGTCTGGAAATAGAAGATCTTATTCTCGAACCATTAGCTTCTAGCCTAGCCGTTCTCAGCGATGAAGAAAAAGAAGCGGGTGTTTGCCTCATCGATATCGGAGGGGGAACAACCGACATCGCTATTTTTTATGACAGTATCATCCGGCATTCTGCGGTTATTCCGTTTGGTGGAAACATCGTGACAAACGATATCAAGCAAGGGCTGATGGTGTTGCCGCAGCAGGCAGAGCAGTTGAAGACGCGGTTCGGAAAAGCAATAGCCGAAGAAGCGAGCCCGAATGAAATTGTTTCGATACCCGGTATACGCAATCGTGCTGCAAAAGAAATCTCAGTTAAGAATCTTTCCAATATCATTCAGGCAAGAATGGAAGAGGTGATTGAGATGGCACATGCAGAAATTATCAGTTCTGGATTTGAGAATCGGTTGGCCGGAGGAATTGTGATTACCGGAGGGGGCGCACAATTGAGTAATCTGAAACAACTTGTTGAATACATGACCGGTATGGATACCCGCATCGGTTACCCGAACGAACACCTTGGCAAAAGCAAGATCGAGCAGGTGAAGAGCCCGATGTACGCTACGGCTGTGGGATTGGTGCTTTCGGGCTTCCGCTCTCTGGATGAAAGAGAAGATCGCTATAAAGAGGCTCGCCTGCATGGCGTTAAAGCCACCGCGAAGGTGAAGAAAACCATTGCGCCATCGAAGAATTTCTTCAACGACATCTTGAATAAAACCAAGAGTTTGCTGATTGATGATCTCGATGGAAAAAATGAGTACTGATGTGAGTAACAAAAATAGAATCAACCACTAAAAAAAAGAAAATCATGTTTGAAACAGGATCATACAAATTCGAAATCCCCAAGAACAGCAACCAGCGTTCGATCATCAAGGTGATTGGCGTGGGCGGGGGAGGAAGCAACGCGGTGAACCACATGTACAAACAAGGCATTAAAGATGTTGAGTTTATCGTGTGTAACACCGATAACCAGGCGCTGAATAGCAGTCCGGTGCCGAATAAACTTCAGATCGGAGCCAACCTGACAGAAGGGCTTGGCTGCGGGGCCAATCCGGAAGTAGGAAGAAATGCTGCGTTGGAAAGTAAAGAGCAAATCCGCGAGATGCTCACCGGCACCAAGATGGTTTTTGTTACAGCCGGCATGGGTGGAGGTACCGGAACGGGTGCTGCACCCGTCATCGCCAAGATTGCCAAAGACATGGATATCCTTACCGTTGGTATTATCACGGCACCTTTCTCATTCGAGGGAAAGAAAAAATATTCGCAAGCCGAATTGGGTATAGAATCGTTGCGGCAAAATTGTGATACGGTGCTGGTTATCTTAAATGATAAGCTTCGTGAAATTTTTGGTAATCTTTCCATCGGCCAGGCTTTCGCGCAAGCGGATAATGTATTAACAACTGCCGCAAAAGGTATAGCCGAAATTATAACGCTTGCTGGTTATGTAAATGTTGACTTCCAGGATGTGCGCACCGTAATGCTCAATGCCGGTGCTGCTGTCATGGGATCATCCGAAACACGGGGCGATAACCGTGCAAAGAAAGCTGCTGAAGGAGCACTGGCATCTCCGTTGCTCGATAGCCGTGATATTATGGGTGCCAAGAAAATTCTGCTCTCCATTATATCAGGTGTGGAAGCGGAGTTACAGATGGATGAGCTTTCTGAAATTACAGAGTATATACAGGAGCAGGCTGGTGAAGAAGCAGAAATGATTTTTGGTCACGGTGTTGATCCGGATTTAGGTGACCGTATCCGGGTTACCGTTATTGCAACAGGTTTTCAGAACGAGTCGAAAGGTTTTATCCAATCGCGGAAGGAAGAAAAGAAAGTACACGATCTGGATCGTTCACAAGGCTGGTTGTTCAATCCGGATAATTCTATCAACGAGGGAAAAGATTTTCAGATCAGAACCAAAATGGAACCGCTGCGAAATACAGATGATGATAAACCTTTTGAACGTGAGCTGGTATTTTCCGGTCCGTTTAACAAGATGGAGGATTCAAAACCGGAAGAAGAAGATAGTGATGACAGCCTTTTTCAGGACGATGAATTTGACAACGTAACGGAAAAATTCGGTGATCAGGTAATCAATGAGGAAGGTATGATGGAGCTGCGCAACACGAAGCAACGGTTGCAACAGCAGGCCAATGAGAGAAAGGAAAAAATGAAACAGGCGCGCAAGCAGGAAATGACAAAAGAAGAATTCAGCGAAAAGTGGTCGTTGCCGGCATACCTGCGCAGGGGTGTGAAGATGCAGGATGTGCCCCATTCTTCTGAGCCTTTTATTTCGAAGTATAATTTAAATGATGACAACAATTTGTTGGGCAACAATAAGTTTTTGCACGACAATGTTGATTGACGTATGCAGGAATGAGGAACGCATGATGAGATACATGATTTCAAAGGGCTGTCCTCTTCCGTAATGATATGGCATTTCCGGCACGACTGGTGATTTACTCCATTCGTAGTGGTTGTTGGTGGTAAATATTTTTTTCCGGTGCCGGGATGCCAATTTTTTAAACAGTTGAAGCGCTATTTTTTGTCCTGATTAATCGGGATAGCGCAGTGAATGCCGGACGTTGACCCCGTCCGGCATTTTTTTTAGAGTTGCGCTCAATAGCTGGGCGTCCATGCGATGCCAATGATAATCGCAACTAACTGGACCGCGTAGATTTTGGCCTGGAACTTGTATAATCTGATGTAAGATCAAAATTATACGGTTATGAAAAAGTTACTGCCGCTTGTTTTGTTAGGCCTGTTTGCCTCTTGCGATTTCTACTACATCGAACCGCGCTACGACAACCGCGATCGTATGGTCGGTTCATATGATGTACATGAATACAGTGAGACCTTCAATGATCATCTTTACTATTCCATGCGGATCGCAAAATCATCCTACGACCAGCAGGAAATTTATATCTATAATTTTTATGATGCCGATATTCGCGTGTATGCGTATGTGGATTATGAAAGGATTACCATCCCCTTTCAAATTGTTGATGGTTATGAGGTTGAGGGTGTGGGAACTTTTCGGAATGGCGATTTGAGTTTGAGTTATCGGGTGAAGGACCGATATAATAATACACGTACTGATTTTTGTAAAACCACGGCCTGGCTGGACTACTAGCTTACAGGATAGCCTTAGAGCACCGGATAACTAGTTTTATCAGGTGCTTTTTTGTTACTTCGAATACCAATCTCCATCGCCATGCTCTCTAAGCGCTTTATTAAATTCTCATTTCCGGTAATTCTTTTGCTGACTATTTATTTTCTCGGCCCTGCACCCGATCGGCCGGTTTTTAATCCGGCAAAACCGGTTGTGCCGGGCACACCTGAATTGCTTGAAGAATATATTGCTGCTAACGAAAGCCAGCATACTATTAAACCCGACAATGAAGCCCGTATTGTTTGGCATGACAGCACCCGACAGAAGACCGAGTTTGCTGTGGTTTACCTCCACGGTTTTTCTGCCAGCCAGATGGAGGGTGATCCGATACACCGGAACTTTGCAAATGAATTTGGTTGTAATCTTTACCTGGCACGGCTGGCCGATCATGGAGTGGATACTACCGAAGTATTATTGCAGTTTACAGCGGATCGTTTTTGGGAGAGCGCCAAACAAGCTTTAGCCATTGGAAAGCAGTTGGGTGAAAAAGTAATTTTGATCAGTACCTCTACCGGTGGTACGGTAGCCCTGAAGTTAGCGGCTGAGTATCCGGATGATGTCCATGCCCTCATTAACTTGTCGCCTAACATTGCGATCAATGATCCGGCAGCATTTTTATTGAACAATCCCTGGGGCTTGCAAATTGCACGAGCGGTTATGAAGAGTAACTATCGTGAATGGGATGGTAGTGAGCAACGCAGAAAATACTGGAATAACAAATACCGGCTGGAAGCGTTGGTCCAATTGGAGGAACTGATCGAGCAATCCATGACGAAAGAAACGTTTTCAAACGTAAAGCAACCCTCGCTTACCCTGTATTATTATAAAAATGAAGAAGAGCAGGATCCGGAAGTTAAGGTGAGTGCCATGCAGAAAATGAACACACGTTTAGGAACACCAGATTCTTTGAAGGTGATCGTAGCCATGCCCAATGCCGGTGCGCACGTTCTTGGTTCTTCTATGGTGTCAAAAGATGTTGAAGGAGTGTATCGTGAAATAGAAAAGTTTGCGATCGAAAAGCTGAAACTCCCCAAGAAAAATTAAAGGGAACGCAAATAGGTCAACGCTTTTTCCAGATCTTCAGGTGTATCAATTCCGATTGTTTCGGTATTGGTTTCTGCTACCGAAATTTTAAATCCATTTTCCAGCCAGCGCAACTGTTCGAGCGACTCTGCTTTTTCTAATGACGATGGCGGCAGTTTGGTAAGTTGCTCCAGCACATCCGACCGATAGGCATACATGCCGATATGCTTGTAAAATTTTTGCTTTCTGAGCCACTCCGGTTCGGGTGTATTCCGGATGTGGGGAATTGCAGAACGACTAAAGTATAGCGCCTCCGTATGAAGATTGATAACAGCTTTAACAATGTTGGCGTTAAACAACTGCTCTTCTTGTTCAATGGATTTTACCAGCGTGGCGATTTCAATCTGGCCATTCAGTTTCGCTGCCAGCAGATCGATTTGTTCCGGCTGAATAAAGGGCTCGTCACCTTGTATGTTGATGACATAATCGAAAATTTCTTTTTGTAAGGATAAAGCTTCAAAGCACCGATCCGTTCCGCTGATGTGATTTTCACGCGTCATGCACGCCTCACCAAAGTTCTGAACGTGATTAAAAATTTCGACATGATCGGTGGCCACAACCACCCTTGCAATTCGGCCGGATTTTCTTACTTGTTCATACACACGTTGTATCATCGATTTGCCGGCAATATCAATCAGTGGCTTGGCCGGAAAACGGGTGGAAGCGTAACGGGCTGGAATGATCCCCAGGATTCTCATTGAGGAATTGATTTTACCTGCAAGGTGGATGCCTCCTGATTAACCACTTCAATGGCTTTGCCGGCTTCTATATATTCTCCGCGTGTAAAGGCATCGTACAACTGTTCTTCAATTATAATTTTACCGCTCGGTCTAAGCACGGTATAGGCAGTTCCTTTTTTTCCGATCATCGACTCCTTAAAGAAGTTTGCCGTATAGCCATCACTATGTTGCTGTGTATCCGTGAGGGCAATGCGTTTGAAATACTTGGAATCCAACAGTCGCGACCCACCCACAAACAACAGAACAACACCACCCAATATTCCAGTGAACGTTGCAGCTGTGGCCATCAGGATGTCGTTCATCCGCACAAATTCGAAATCAAAGGCATCGTTGTTGATCATGATCAGGATAAGTGATCCAATCGTGAGCGTAATTCCGGTTACACCGGCAATGCCAAAACCCGGGATGACGAAAACTTCCACAGCAATGAGTATCAGTCCGATAAACAACGCGATGATTTCCCAATTGTCAGCAAGTCCGTTCAGGTAGTATGGAACCAGATACAGGATGAGGGCTGCCAACGCTGCAGCGCCTGGAAAGCCAACGCCCGGTGTTTGAAGTTCAAAATAAATTCCACCAATAATGATCAGAATGAGAATGCCGCTTAAAAAAGGATTGAGAAAAAAAGCAACCACCTTATCGGTTGAGGAGAGCTGAAATGTGGTCAGGTCATAGGATTCAATCTTGTTGCGTTTCAATATCTCTTCGATGGACTCAACCTTCGCTTCACAATAGCCATATTTAATGGCTTCTGAAGTTGAAAATGTTATAATTGTTCCTTCTTCTTTCAGACTATCGATCACAATTCTTTCATCGACCATTCCTTCCGCTATTCTTGGATCGCGGCCATTTTCCTCTGCTGTGGAGCGCATAATGGACCTCATGTAGGATTGGTATTTGTCGGGAGCTTTTTGGCCACTGGCATCTACTACGGTGGCAGCACCAATGCTGGCTCCTGGCGACATATAAATGCTATCGCAGCCAATAGAAATCAGCGCTCCTGCGGAGGCAGCATCTGAATTGATGAATACCCAGACAGGTTTATCGAAATGCATTATCTTGTCAACAATCTCTTTGGCATCGGTCAGCACACCTCCATAGGTATCCATCTCAATGATAACGATATCAGCCTTAATTTTCGTTGCATGATCGAAAGCCAGATCAACATAGCGCTTCATGCGCGGATCAATTTCATTTTTTATTTCCATCACCATCACGTTGGTTTTTTGCGCAAATGATGCGATGGAAACTATAGCGAAAAGTAACAGGGTGAATAATGTACGCATGGTGCTGAAAACTGTAATTTGCCTAAAATTAAGATTAAAAAGTTGAGGAGCAGACTGGAATTTTCGTTTTCTCATTCCTTTCCGGGTATTATCTGGAATACCCTTGTTTCAACGGAAAATGAAGTTTTGTTGCTGGAGATCAGGGATGAAGTTAACAAGCAAGTTTCGTTTGCGGCAGTCGATTACAGTACGGGAGCCTTTCGATGGAAAAATGTGCGCTTTGAGGAGCCCTGGTGGATTAACCTGGCAGGTGTTTCCGGTGAAGTAGTGTTGTTTACCTTGTATACCGATACCCATAACCCGGATGCAAAGAGTTTATTGGCTTACCACCTCAGCGATCAAAAAATTATCTGGTGGCAAAATGATTTTTCAATCTCTGCGATTACGGCAAATTTCGTTATCGGTTATTCCTTCAAATTTGGTCTTCAGGAGATGACGCTCGATTTGATGACGGGCAAGGTTGTGCCGGCATCAATTAATGATGAAACGATGCAAAATTTCCCGGTCATCCGACCGTTTCAGTACCTGGAAGGCGCGCCTGACTTTGAAACGGTTAAATCTTTCCTGCAACGCAAATTGAATATGGTACCATTGGTTGGGATTGATTATCTTGAGCACGATAACCTGATTTTTATTTCGTGCTATGTCCAAGAGAATGGATTGGCCAATTTTTTGATTGTATTGTCCGCGCAGGGCGAGGTCTTGTTGCGTGAAAAAACGGGTGAAGCACTAAATGGAATCGGTATGGATACTTTTTTCATCCTCGAGGGTTCTCTATTTTTCGTAAAAAATAAACGCGAGTTGGTTCGTTACAAGGTAGTATGATAAAGCTATTGGTTTTGGTAAGTATGTCGTTTCTGAATCAGCAGGTTCAGCAGGACTCTATCGGTACAGAAACGATAAACGGGAAGATTTTTGTCATTCATAAAGTCGGAGAGAAGGAAACGCTGTATGGCATTTCAAGGCGGTACGGAGCTACCGTTGAGGCCATTCAACAGGCCAATCCCGATGTGAATGGAAGCCTGGAGATCGGTCAGATACTAAAAGTACCCTACACTCCCAAGACTGCCGTTCGACCTTCAACCGGAGGCGGATTCATTCATGTAGTGGCAGCAAAGGAAACGATGTTCTCTATTTCCCGTGCATATGGTATTACCATGGAGGAGATTAAGCAATGGAATAACCTTTCGGATATAACCTTGTCGGTTGGGCAGGAGCTTGTCATTAAAAAGCGGAATACGGTAACCAATTCAACTGTAGTACCTCAAACTCAACCCAGTAGTAAAAAAGGTGTTCATACAGTAGAATCAAAAGAAACAATGTATTCTATTGCACGGCAGTATAATGTAACCGTTCAGCAATTGAAGGAATGGAATAATCTGCAGGGCAATGAATTGAGTATCGGGCAGGTCTTGATGGTGGTTCAACCCGAACGCGGGGGAATTGCAAAGACACCCGAGGTTGTGAAGGAAACTGCAGTAGTTGTAAAAGAGAGCACACCACCGGTTCAGCAGCCTACTACCCCAGTTGTAAAAGAACAAACACAGACGATACATATTTCCGAGTCGGTAAAAAGTGGAGATGAAGTAAATGAAACCGGATTAGCTGAATTAATAGAAGGCACGGAGGGCAATCGAAAGTATTTGGCACTTCACCGCACAGCACCTGTCGGCACTATTTTGAAAATCAGAAATGAAATGAACAACCGCGAAGTATTTGTTCGTGTGATGGGAAAACTTCCGGATACAGCCCTGACCGATAAACTCATCATCAAAATTTCAAAATCGGCATATGACAGGCTTGGTGCGATTGATCCTCGGTTTCGTGTGCAGGTTACGTACTATAAGTAGTATGTGAGCAACACATCACAAGGATTTTTATTTTACATATCCTTGATCGATCATCTGTAAATGAAATATTCATTCGTCCTTTTTTTTCTTGTCGGCAATTCTGTAGACCTCTTCGCACAGAATCTTGTGCCCAATTCTGGGTTTGAAGAATTCACAGCATGTCCCGGTGGTCATACGCAGTCACCCAACGAATTTCGGGTGAAAGCCTGGAGTTCAGGCAGTCAGGGTACGCCCGATCATTTTCATACGTGCAGTGTTGGCGAAGCAGATGTTCCGCATAACTGGGCCGGAGTTTCAGATGCATTCGAAGGAAATGGTTATGCCGGAATTTATGTGTGGAGCAGGGACAGGATGGGTAACAGCTATCGTGAATACCTGCACACCAGACTGCTTAGTCCGCTGATTCCGGATTCCACGTATAGCATCGAATTCCGGTACAAGCTTTCATCCTACTCGATGTTGGCAGCCGACAGGATTGGATTGTTGTTGACCGATTCTGTTGTAAAGAGCTCATCGTTCAGGCCATTTCATATCGTTCCAACACTCAATGTGGTGAAGGATTCTTCTCTAACTAACAAAACAGGGTTGTGGGAACTTGCCCGTGGTGAGTATAAAGCAAAGGGTGGAGAAGAATATATAGTGATTGGAAATTTTTACGCTAACGAACAGACCAAGTGTTATCCAATCAAGTTTCGTTCTCTTCAGCAGGAGATGCTGCGCGATGCTTCCTACTATTATATTGATAATGTGCAGCTCACACCTAAGTATCTTCCGGATGGAACAACACTGGATGACCTCATTCCAGAATTTTCTCCCGATAAGGTGAAAATAAATACCCACTATGTTTTGCGGAACATCCGGTTTGAGTTTGATAGTTACAAACTGCTTTCTTCATCTTTTGAAGAATTGGACGATGTTGTAAACTATCTGATGAAGAATCCGCATACCCGTGTTGAACTGGCTGGGCATACAGATGATGTGGGCAATGATCGCTATAATCTTGTGCTTTCGCGCAACAGGGCGCGCAGTGCTGCGCGTTACCTCACGCTACGCGGTATTGAAGCAGATCGAATTGAAAGTTTTGGGTATGGTAAATCGCGTCCTTTGTTAAAGGCCACCACGGAAGAAGCGCGAAAAATAAACAGGCGAGTTGAAATCAGGTTCTCCAATCGCTGATCAAAACAGTTTAGGATATAGAAAGTACTGTCTGATACTTTTTTCAAGTATGATTTCAATCGGGGTATAACCTGATTTAGATCATGATTTTGCCCGAAATCGTTGCCAAAATTCGTTGTATTAAATGCAACGATATGGAAACGCTAACACTCAAAAAGCCGGTTCAGCATAAAAGCGAACCCCTAGAAACAATCAAGTATGTTTTCTCCTTCATGGAAGGAGATGGAAAGAATAAACAACTGCTGGGTGGCAAAGGAGCCAACCTTTGTGAAATGACCCAGATCGGTTTGAATGTGCCTCCTGGTTTTGTCATCTCAACGGAAGCCTGTCTTTCGTATCTCGACACATCCGACAAAACTCTTCCGCAAGGATTAATTCAGGAAGTTCATGATCACGTCACTTTAATAGAAAAATCTTCCGGCAAAAAATTTGGTGATCCTGTTAATCCGTTGTTGGTTTCGGTACGTTCCGGATCAGCTATGTCCATGCCGGGCATGATGGATACCATTTTGAACCTGGGGTTAAATTCGCAAACTTTAAAAGGATTGATCAGCCAAACGGCCAACGAACGTTTTGGATATGATGCTTACCGCAGGTTTATTCAACTCTTTGGTAAGGTGGCGTTGGGTGTACCCGATGAAAAATTCGACAAGCATTTTGAGGAAGTAAAAAAACGTGCGGGTGTAAAAGTAGATGTTGGACTGAACACAGCCGACCTGAAAGACATCAGCGAACGCTTTCTGAATGTTGTAAAAGAGCATACTGGCAGACCATTCCCCGAAGATGTATTTGAACAACTGGAGATCGCTATAAAAGCTGTATTCAATTCGTGGATGGGCAAACGTGCGATTGACTACCGCAGAGAATTTAAGATCACGCCACAAATGGCCAACGGTACTGCTGTTAATGTGGTTACCATGGTTTTTGGAAATATGGGTAATGACTGTGCTACCGGTGTTGGTTTTACACGCGACCCCGGCACAGGCGAAAACGTGATGTTCGGAGAATACTTAACCAATGCGCAAGGCGAAGATGTAGTAGCGGGCATTCGCACACCCAAACCAGTTGCTCAACTGGCAACCGAAATGCCGGAGTTGTATAAACAACTCGAGACGCTGCGTAACAAACTTGAATCGCATTATAAGGAAGTTCAGGATTTTGAATACACCATTGAAAAGGGTGTACTCTATTGCCTGCAGACCCGCAATGGTAAGATGAATACCACTGCTATGGTGCGCACTTCTGTGGAGATGACGAAGGAGAAAATGATTACAAAAGAGCAGGCCTTGTTGCGCATCAAACCTGATATTCTGGAGCAACTACTTCACCCGAGGCTTGATTCACTTCACAAAGCATCACCACTGGCGCAGGGATTACCCGCATCACCGGGAGCAGCTTCGGGCCACGTTGTATTTGATGCCGACCGTGCCGAGTTGCTCGGCAAGTCTGGCGAGAAAGTTATTCTGGTTCGGGAAGAAACGAAGCCTGAAGATATTCATGGATTTTTTGCAGCACAAGGTATTCTGACCAGTCGAGGGGGTAAAACTTCTCACGCAGCTGTAGTGGCACGAGGCATGGGCAAACCCTGTGTGGCAGGTGCCGAAGGCATTCAGGTGGATACCAAACTCCGAATTGCCAAAGTGGGCGACAAAACCTTGCATGAAGGTGATTACATCACCATCGATGGTGGCTCTGGTTTTGTGTATCAGGGAATTATTCCAACGGTTGAGCCTACCTTCTCAGACGAATTAAAAACACTGTTGACCTGGGCCGATGAAAAAGCAAGATTGAAAGTCATGGCGAATGCCGATACACCACAGGCCGCTAAGAAGGCACTGGAATATGGTGCAATGGGCATCGGTTTATGCCGGACGGAAAGAATGTTCAATGATGTTGATCGGTTACCGGTTGTGGTCGAGATGATTTTAGCAGCCACACCAAAAGATCGCGAATCGGCTTTGAACCGGTTGAAAGAAATGCAGCGCCAGGACTTCAAGCAGATATTTTTGGCGATGGCACCGCGACCTGTAACGGTGCGGTTGCTGGATCCGCCCATTCATGAGTTTCTTCCTACCGAGGAAACCCTGAAGGATGAACTCTCGCATTTGCAAAAACTGAAGGGCACGGTTAGCGGTGTAACCGATTTGTTCAGTAGCTTAAGATTGCTCAATGCTGATCCAAAAATGATTGAACGTTCGTCCGAGCCCTTTACCTTGGCCGGAGTTGAACTGATTGAAAAAGCGATTGAGAAAAAAGGACAAATGCTGAAGAAAGCTCGTGAGTTGCATGAAGTAAATCCAATGTTGGGTCACCGTGGTGTACGGTTGGGTTTAAGCTTCCCTGAAATTTATCAAATGCAGATACAGGCTATTCTGGAGGCAACAGCAGAATGCCAGATGGCGGGTATTGATGTCAGGCCAGAAATTATGGTACCACAAGTGTGTACAGCAGAAGAGCTGGAACAAGTGAAAGTGTTTGTGGATGAATTCAGGGCGCAGATTGAAACCAAGAATAAGATTAAGCTTCAGTTTAAATTCGGTACCATGATTGAAGTGGTTCGCGCTTGCCTGCAGGCTGAAGACTTAGCCAACGTTGCAGAATTCTTCTCCTTCGGAACAAATGATTTAACGCAAGCAACATTCTCTTTTTCAAGGGAAGATGCAGAGAATAAGTTTTTGCCTTTCTACATCCTCAAAGGAATCTTAAAGGATAATCCTTTTGAAGTGCTGGATCGTAAAGCAATGGGTAAACTGATGCGTATGGCTGTTGAAGATGGACGTAAGACCAACAAAGACCTTAAGGTAGGTATTTGTGGTGAACACGGAGGTCATCCGGAATCCATCATGTTCTGCCATGAAATCGGATTGAATTATGTTTCCTGCTCTGGTCCACGGGTGCCGGTTGCACGGCTTGCAGCGGCTCACGCAAAACTTGGAGAAATAAAGTATTCAAGCAATTAACCGGGGCTGATTGTTGAGTGAAATAAGGTCGGATGTTAGTCCGACCTTATTTTTTACAGCTATGCTTTCCGCTTATTTACGGATAAGGTTTACAGGTTTCGATATGATCCAGCTTGGGAAGTTGGATTGCATATTGCCAGAAACCGGAGCCTCGTTGCTATTTATTTTGTGTACACCTTTTGATTGCACAAAAACAGGAGTACCAACAGATTTTATTCTGGCGGGCTTATGGGTAGCCAGATTCTTATTGCTATACCGTTGCACGTCTTTGGAAACCGGCCATCCCTGTTGTTGTGATGGTGTCTGGGCAGAAACGTTAAACATTACGAAAGAAAGCGCGAACGCAAAAAGAACTTTATGATATGATTTCATACTTCAATTAATTTAATGTTGAATAATGGATTATAATTTCTGGGTCAGGAGCAGATCCTAAATCAGAAATACCTCATTATTCAAATAGATAGGTGAAGTATGCGGTTTTACGCGATGAAGTGCGTAGCGAAGACGAGTAGAATTACTGGTGGTTAGAATAACGTTTGTAGTATCGTAAGTAAGGACGATAAAGGACTTTTTAACATAAGCTGGTTTCCGGACCTGATTTTTAATTTTGGCTCCAGAAACAAGATTCTCCGACAAATCGGAGGAATCTGACGTGCTCTCCTCGGTCTTTACTCGTTCCAGTTCACCCCAATGATTACCTGCCACCGCTCCAACTTCAGCAAGGAGCATGAGTGCAGTAAATAATATTGAGATCAAGGTTTTCATTCAACCACTTTTACGGAGACATACCATGATAAGTTGTCTGTAAAAAGTTGAAAGGATAATGAAATCTTACTCCATCCTGATTAAAAAGACTGAAGCCTCTTTGTGGAGTTTGGGAGAGCAAGTGAATTATCAAAAAATGTGGTTCCTTGTAAACCCTGAATCTTAAAAATTCAATGTCATTTGAAAACTTTAGACCTAAATTCTGACCTTGGCCGGACAGTTTGAACGAAATGGTTTATGTACGTTTTTAACCAATGGTTAGGTATGATTTCAAAAAAAAATTCAAGAAATCATCAAACTAACTTCTGCTTCTTCAACTTATCCTTAACATAGTTTTTAAATTCTACGGGGCCGACAACGGCTACTTCATCAGCAAGGCCCATCACAAAACGACCTACCCCTTTGTAGTTTAAGACCGGCCCGTGAAAAAGATAGGTGCGGGGTTCATCGGTTTCCTCCTTTTCCAGATAAGGTAGTGCCAACGGGTATTCTTCACGTAGCAAAACATAGGCTCGAAGGCTTAAGCGTAGGGTTACCCAATTCTCCTTGCGGCCGCTAATGCCAAAGATGTCGGTTGAAGATTTTTCATGAAGTTTTTCAAACTTGAAAGGCTTGTCAAGCTGAACCACTTCACCGATGCGTTCTAACTTAAAGAATTTGCATTGCTTATCTTTCGTGTCCAGCGCCAATACCGATTGAAAGCCTTCTCCAAATTGAAAGGGCTCCACCAGGCGATCTGTGATTTCCTGGCTGTTGGCTGAGTGGTAATTTTTCAGCACAACTTGTTTTTTATTTTCAATGGATTCGCTGATGGACCGGAATAGCCGGGCCACGCGGAGTTTTAAAAATTGTTCTGGTAATTCACGCGCTTCAGAGTGAAAGGCCAGTTTACGCAGTAAGCCTTCCTGAAGCGGATGACCACTCGCGCCACTTTGAATTAGTTGCCGCAATACACCAACCTCTTCGAGGGAAAATCGGTCTTCGGGACTTTCTCCTTCCTCACGGTGAACGAAATACCGGCCATGGAAGTCCTGATCGATGATGAATCCAATCTCCTCCAGCAATTTAAAGTACCGATAGATTGTGCGCTGGTTAGCATCCAGTTGCTCTGCGAGCTGTTGAACAGTTCGTCCACCACTTTTAAGAAGACCAATCAGTTGGAAGACACGAAGAATTTTAGCCTGCGGAATCATGGAGGTGCAATTTAAGATTTACGAGTCGGGCATCCCTAAAGTAAGAAATGGCAGGCAAGTTAGGGAAACGACACAAGCTGTCAAGGTTATAGGTTTCTTTTGCTGCATGAACGAAAGAGAAATAAAGTTGAGGGATCAACGGCCAGGGAAGATCAACAAACCTGATCGAAAGCAAAGCGATGAAACACTTAGGCGTTTTTATTGTCAGGTTTTGCAAAACTTTGGCTATGTCCCATCGCGAAAATATACGGTTGGCTAATCGCATCTCCACACTTGCCATAGCGTTGAGGGGGAGAGAGGCTGTTTTAAAGTTAAGTAAAATTGGATTGTCATTTCGGCCTTGAGCCGGAATCTCATTCAATCAAATCGGGGATCGCGGGTCAATGCCCGCGATGACCGCACGCTTTGAGACAGCCTTCTCCCTATTTTTATTGTTGGTAGAGAATCGTACACGAATAGGGCTTTAAGACAGAAACTTTTTTGGTTTTACCTTTCTGCACCTCGTTGTCTTTTGCGAATACTTGCCAGTTGCCTGCAGGTAGCGTAACAGTTTGCTGCCCTGCCGAACCATTATAGCCAACCCATATTTTTTTCCATGAATCACCCAACGCTGCTCCATTGATGCCATAGCTTACAACTCCCGGTGTTGAGGTTTTATCAAATTGAATGTTGGTGGACAATTGCTTCGCATCGGTCATGCGGAAGGCAGGATGTTCTTTTCGCATCTTGATCAATGCTTTTACGTAATTGAAGACCTTGATATTTTTTTCCTTCAATGACCAATCAATTGCATTGATGGAGTCAGGCGCATTGTATGAATTTTCGACACCTTTTTTGCTGCGCAGAAATTCAGTTCCAGCATGCAGAAATGAAATTCCCTGTGAAGTCAATACGATGGATAGGGCTAGCTGATGCATGTTCATTCGATCTTCTTCAGGGGCATCGGGCATGGAGATAGCCAGTTTATCCCACAGAACATGATTATCGTGACACTCGCAGTAGGTAACGGTATGGTGCGGCTGGGTGGCAAAAGGTGCTTTGGCATACTTTATTTTTGTGTAATCCAGTTGCGGATGCTGACACGCAGCCACCACACCAAATTTTATAGTTTCTTCCATCCCTGCAAGTCCGCTGGCAAAGCCACGTTCAGCATGATCGAACACACTGCCTTTTATTCCATCGCGGATGTCATCACTAAATACTGCAATGTCGGTTAATCGCGCAGCATTCTTTTTCAGCGCTTGCTTGTCTTCGCTAAGTTGTACCGGCCCGGCCGTCCACCCTTCACCATATAAAAGTATATCGGGTTTGATTTTGTGTAATTCTTCCGAAATGATATTCATGGTTTCGATGTCGTGTACACCCATCAGATCGAATCGAAATCCATCAACATGATATTCCTCCACCCAATACTTCAACGATTCGAGCATGAACTTTCGCATCATCTGGCGTTCGCTGGCGGTTTCGTTACCACACGCAGTGCCATTGGAGAAACCTCCATCATTCGTTTGCCGGTAATAATAACCGGGAACAAGTTGATTAAAATAGGAATCCTGCGTTAACGCGGTATGGTTGTAAACTACATCCATGACTATGCGCAACCCATTCTCGTGAAATGTTTTGATAAGTTGTTTGAATTCGCGTATGCGGGTGACGCCATCCTTGGCATTTGTTGCATACGAACCTTCGGGAACATTGTAGTTAAGCGGATCGTAACCCCAATTGAATTGCGGCACTTCAGGTTTGGATTCGTCAACTGAATTATAGTCGTAGGAGGGAAGAAGATGGACATGGGTTATCCCTAATTCTTTTAAATGGTCAAGTCCGGTAGAAAGTCCTTGTGGCGATTTTGTTTTGCTTTCGGTTAGGCCGATGAATTTTCCTTTTTTCTGTATCCCTGAAGACGCATGAATACTCGCATCACGCACATGTAATTCGTAAAGAATGGCATCAGTGGCATGGGCAAATGCAGGACTTCTATCCTGTTTCCACCCGGAGGGGTTGGTTGCTTCAAGATTTACGATCATCGCGCGCTTGCCATTTACGCCAACGCATGTAGCATAGGGATCGGGCACCTCTGCCATCCACTTTCCATCAATGTTGGCGCGGAAGGTGTAAAATATTCCAACCCGATCTCCCGTGAGCGAAGTGGTCCATGTTCCTTGCTCCGCCTTGTTGAGTTCGAGTGTGGTGAGCGGACTTCCACCACTTCCTTCCGTATAGAGTAAAAGTTGAACCTGCTTTGCAGTAGGTGCGTAAATCCGAAAGGAAGAGCGTTCCGGTGAGTATGTTAACCCAAGGTCATTTCCGGTATACACCGGATACAGAGCTACATCAATTCGCTGAGCTGATGTAACGAAGAACCAACTGAGGTACGTTGACGTCAGGGTTATTCGCTTCCAATTTATCATTCGGAATAAATTCAATTTTTTTACTATCGGTATCATCACTTGGGCATACTGGGACGAACTTCTATTTTGCTGGGCAGTGTACGTGGATTCATTTTTAGCATATCAACCACCATCTGCCCGATATCTTCCGGTTGAATCTTCCAGGCATCATCGGCAGCGGGCGCATCACCACCAAAATGTGTGGCTACCGAACCCGGCATAATAGTCGATACTTTGATGCCGTATTGGCGCACATCCAGCATCACCGCCTGTGTAAAACCAACCAGACCGAATTTACTCGCATTGTAGGCAGATGCGCCAGCAAAAAAATTAGTGCCGGCCAGACTAGCCATAGTAATGATATAGCCTTTTGATTTTTTTAGTTCTTCCAACGAAGCTTTAATGCTATGGAAAACTCCGGTGAGGTTGGTATCAATTGTTTCGTGCCATTGTTCGGCTGTCAGTTTTTCAATGGAACCAAAATGACCGAGACCCGCATTGGCGACCAACAAATCGAGTTTACCCCACTTTTTTATCACGGCTTCTACAGCCCGTTGTTGATCGTTAGACTTGCGCACATCAGCAGCCAACCCAATGGCTTCACCCTTTCCCAACTTGTTCAGTTTGGTCACAGCTTCATCAACTGATTTTTGTGATCGGCCGGTTATGGCAACGTGCACATTTTCATTTACCAAAGCTTCGGCCACCCCAAACCCAATTCCCTTACTGCCCCCGGTAATCAGCGCAGTTTTATTTTTTATTGATTGCATAGTAGATTCTTTTCACGAAGATACCATAATGCCTCGTGCATTACTCAATTTGTCGAACTTGTTGTGCGAGTTTTTGTGGCGCTACTAAACAATAGGAAGTTTGAAGGGCATCATGGCATATTGATTTTCTCACCTTCGACAACTCAATTTGAGTCCAGCCTTTTTTGCCCCAGGCACCTGCTACGGGATAGATTACTGTCGCATTTCCGGCCGTAAATATAGATTGATCCACTTCATTCAGTTTTACAACCAGATGCTGCGTAACCATATCAAGCGTAGCGAATATCCTTTTTCGAACGCGAAAGGATGTTTTGTTAACGTGTGGTTGTTGTTCGGCTTCCGGCAATTCTAAAGCCCAGGCTATCGCTTCTGCAGGTGTGACCATTGTTCAGATTGTTTTACAAAGAAATAGTGCGATTTATGTTTAAACAATACTACATTTTTGTCTCCGCCAATGTTCATGCTATCGGGTTGCGTTTTGATTATTTTTAATATGTTTCCATAAATTCCTATATTTCACTAACAACCAAACCGCACCGCAACATGAATTTCAGACCTAACCTAAAATCACAAGAGGAAATCAATGCTGAGTTACCCAAGTATGAATCTGTTTTAAAGTACATGGTTCAACTGAAAGACCTCATCACCTTCAGGCCAGAGCAATTAATTAACGAGGTAATTGATATTATTATTGAGAAAAGAATTTCGGGTGCACCCGTGCTGGACGAGAACAAGAAACTTGTCGGTATTATTTCTGAGAAGGATTGCCTCCGGATAATTGTTGATCAGGCTTACCATAACCTGCCGCATAGTTCGCCAACTGTTGCAGACTACATGACAAAAAGCGTAAAAACACTTTCCTCCGATAGCAACATCGTGGCCGCAGCCGATGCCTTTTTAAATAGTCCGGTGCGTAGATTACCGGTTGTTGAAAATGGTGTATTGATGGGGCAGATCAGCCGCAGGGACATTTTGAAAGCCGCCAAAAATATCAGCCCAACAAGCTGGTCATAAAGCATCTACTCTCTTCCTGGAATTTCTTTCCTGACTGATCCAGACACATCAGTTGAAGGGCTTCCATTGCTGAAGTTGTTCAATGAACTGACCAATACAGGCTGGGTATAGTATACTGCAGAAGATCAAGCCAAAGAGTGCGCCATACAAATGGGCATCATGGTTTATGTTGTCGCCCGATCGTTTACCTTGATAATAGGAATAGATGATATACAACGTTCCCAAAATAAAACCGGGCATGCAGAGTGCAAAGTAAATACAGATTTTCTGCAGCGGTTCAAAAATAATAAAAGCAAAAATCACCGCGGCCACACCCCCGGAAGCGCCTAATGCATTATAGCCCGGATTATTTTTGTGTTTGAAGAACGTTGGCAGATCAGATACAACAATGGCCAGCACATACAAAGCAATAAAATAAAAGCCTCCCATCTTCCCGAAAATAGCATGGAATACCTCCTCCATAGCGGAGCCAAAAAAGTAGAAAGAAAACATGTTCACCAACAGGTGCATGTGATCGTTGTGTATAAAACCTGATGTTATAAAACGGTAGTACTGCTGCCGGTGACTGATCATATAGGGGTTCATCATAAAACCACGCAGCGTATTTTGATTGCTAAGGGCATACAGACTGATCAATACGGTAATTCCGATAATAGCGTAGGTAATGGTCACAGTTGGTTGTATTAAAAAAATCCTACAATAATACATCAAATTGGTGAGGCAAATGGAGCCGTTCGGATTCGTTTGTATTATGTATTTTTGATGGCGATTAAAAGAATGAAAGACTTCAAAAAATATTATATCATTTCTGCTTCACCCGAAGAAGTATACCTGGCGTTAACCATACCCACTACCATTCAACTTTGGTCGGGCGACCATGCTGAAATGTCCACTGAGCCGGGATCCGATTTCTCCCTGTGGGATGGAAGTATTGTTGGTAAGAACCTGGAGTTTGAAGAGAATAGAAAAATTGTTCAGCAATGGTATTTTGGCGATCAGCCTGATACATCGATTGTTACCATTAAGCTTCATCCGCATGCTCAGGGAACATCCGTAGAACTGAAGCACATCAATATTCCCGATCAGGATTTTGATGACATTGTGGACGGCTGGAATACCGTTTATTTCGGATCGTTACAGGAATTCTACCAGGAGGATTAGCTTTTTTCTCGGATTTGCCGCTCATCTATTCTGCGCTGGAATTTTCCTGTCTGATTTACTATCTTCCATCGTAGAATACTAAAACCAAGCGTATGGCAAAATATTCCCTTTTCATTAATGGCAAAGAGCGATCGGTGGATGTTGCTGCCGATACACCGCTCTTGTGGGTATTGCGTGATGAACTCAATCTGGTGGGAACCAAATATGGTTGCGGTGTGGCACAATGTGGCTCCTGCACTGTTCACCTGAATGATGTTGCTGTACGCTCGTGTGCTGTTCCGGTTTCTGCCGTAGGCACAAAAAAAGTTACGACCATAGAGGGATTGAGTGAAGCGGGCGATCATCCCTTGCAACTTGCGTGGGATGAAGCGGATGTGCCGCAGTGTGGCTATTGCCAGGCTGGCCAGATCATGACGGCAGCAGCATTACTTAAGCGCAACCCTAAACCATCTGATAAAGAAATTGAAACCGCCATGACGGGAAACATTTGCCGCTGCGGCACTTACATACGTATTCGCAAGGCCATTCATTTGGCTGCGCAGAAAGGAGGTAAATCATGAGTACAACATTTGTTTCAAGAAGATCATTTTTAAAAGTAAGCGCTTTAGCAGGCGGTGGATTCATGCTGGGTTTTCATGCTATCGGCAAGGCAATGGACAATACCTTGGCCGAAGATGTTTTTGTGCCGAATGCATTTATTAAAATCGATGCAACGGGTATCGTTACGTTGATGGCCCCAAATCCGGAAGTCGGACAAGGTGTGAAAACTGCTTTGCCGATGCTTGTAGCCGAAGAGCTCAATGTAAATTGGAATACCGTAGTGGTAGAACAAGCACCCCTCAATACGAAGTTGTATGAACGACAAGTAGCCGGAGGAAGCGGATCCATTCGATCCAGTTGGGAATCGTTCCGCAAGGCTGGCGCTGCAGCCCGGCAATTGTTAACGGAGGCCGCAGCAAAAACATGGAATGTGAATGTTGCGGACTGTTACAGCGAAAACAGCTTCATTATTCATAAACCCAGTGGTAAAAAACTGGGCTATGGTGAACTGGCTTCAAAAGCAGCTACCCTTACACCACCAGTTGAAGTAACCCTGAAAGATCCGAAGGAATACACCATCATTGGTCAGCGCATTCGCAATGTTGATACGAAGAGCATTGTAACGGGAAAAGCGCTCTATGGTATTGATACAAAACGCGAAGGTATGCTGTACGCGATGGTGGCACGACCTGTATTTGGAAAGAAACTAAAATCAGTTGATGATTCTGGTGCCCGAGCGGTGCAAGGTGTTAAAAATGTTGTGCGGTGGGAAAATAGAATTGCCGTTTTAGCAACCTCTACCTGGGCAGCAAAAAAAGGTCGTGATGCACTGAAACTGGAGTGGGAAGATGACACGAAACCGGAAAGCACACGCGATCATCAGGAGGCATTCAAAAAACTTATTCAGCAAAAACATGATGCGCCCAAGCGCAATGATGGTGATGCAGAGAAAGCTATTACCGGTGCTACAAAAGTTTTGGAGAGTACATTTGAAGCACCCTTTCTGCCGCATGCTTCGATGGAGCCGATGAATTTTTTTGCCGATGTACGGGACGGTAAAGCAATATTGTTTGGGCCAACGCAAACACCGGCACGCACCCGCACCGAAGTGGCCAAGGTGTTGAAGATTGCTGAAGAAAATGTAGAAGTAGGTATGTCGCGACAAGGAGGTGGTTTTGGCCGCAGGCTTCAGGCTGATTACTCTGTGGAGGCAGCCATGATTTCCTCACTTGCTCAGGCGCCTGTCAATGTTATCTGGACGCGTGAAGATGATATGGAAGGTGGTTTCTACCGACCTACCGGCATGTATCGGTATCGTGCGGCCATCAATGAGAAAAATGAATTGGATGCCTGGTATCTCATCGCGGCTGCAGGTAATCAACCAAATGCAACACGTGAAAATAGTTTTCCGGCCGGAGCTGTTCCGAATTTCAGAGTGGATAGCCACAACCTTGAATCGAATATTTCAATCGGTCCGTGGCGAGCACCTAATCATAATTTTATTGCCTTCACAGAAGAAACTTTCATCGATGAGATTGCCACAGCATTAAAGAAAGATCCGGTGGCCTTCCGGCTCGAACTTCTGGATCGAGCAAAGAATAATAAGTTTGGTACTGTGGCGTATGATATTGAAAAGTATAGAGGCGTTATCAAGCTCGCGGCCGAGATGGGGAATTGGGGCGAACAAGGGAAGAACGGAATCTACAAAGGTTTTGGTGCACACTTTTCATTCGGTGCGTATGTGGCACAAGTAGCCGATGTTTCTGTTAGCGGAGGAAAGGTAAGGGTTCATAAAGTGTATTGTGCGGTTGACTGTGGTCGCGTTATAAATCCAAGCGGTGCTGAAAATCAGATTGAAGGCGGAATCATTGATGGCATTGGTCATGCCTTGTTTGGCGAACTGACGTTTGAAAAAGGTGTTGCCCAGCAAAAGAATTTTAATTCGTACCGGTTGATTCGTATGCCCGATGCTCCCCTTGAAATTGAAACCAGGTTTATACAGAGTGATGCGTCACCTCAGGGATTGGGTGAACCTTGTTTACCACCGGTTATTCCGGCCGTCACCAACGCGATCTTTGCCGCTACCGGTCAGCGCGTGAAACGATTGCCGGTATCGCTGATGACTTTCCTCTAGCATTGTGATACCACTGGATTTTGTACCCATACAGGAGCGACTGGAGGACAACACAGAATTTCTTGATCAACCCGATTGCAGGGAAAGCCTCGAGATGTCCGTCACTTACTTTTATAAAGTCGGATACCTTCCTCCCTGGATTGGCTACTATGTACGGGCCGATAATCAGTATGTAGGAGCAGCAGGATTTAAGGGAAGGCCTCGAAACGGAAAAGTTGAAATTGCCTATAGCACTTTTCCAGCCCATCAAAATAAAGGAATCGGTACTGCCATTTGTCGGCAATTGGTTATGCTCGCCATGGAAACCGACCCCGCTGTTATAATCACTGCCCGAACCCTTCCCGAAGAGAGCTTTTCCACAAAAATTCTTCAAAAGAATAGCTTCAGCCGTATCGGCACTGTAATGGATGAGGATGATGGTGACGTTTGGGAGTGGGCGTACCAAGAGATTTATTAGCCTGATAGATTTATAACGTAGACTAAAAACTATTTTATTCCGTCCTTGGTTAAAGGTGTTCAAGTAATCCATCCCCTTCATTTTCCATGAGCAAGTCAAGAATCAGTATTGCGAAAGTCTTTAAAACTATTGTATTACCCCGTTGGAAAATCCTGTTGGTGGGTTTTATCCTCATCATCATAAGTCGGTTAGCCGGATTGGTTGTTCCGGCCTCCACCAAATACCTCATGGATGATGTTGTGGCGAAAGGCGATTTAAATATGTTAAAGGTATTGTTGATCTGGGTGGTGGGTGCCATCGCAGTTCAATCGGTAACCTCCTTTTTGCTCACCCGGATTTTAAGTGTAGAGGCGCAACATCTCATCTCTGTCCTTCGGGCTAAGGTGCAAAAGCAATTGCTGCGGTTACCCATTCGGTTCTTCGACAACAATAAATCCGGTGCGTTAGTAAGCCGGGTAATGAGCGATGTGGAAGGTGTGCGTAACCTGGTGGGCACAGGGCTGGTACAACTTATTGGTGGTGTTTTGACTTCCGTGATTTGTCTGGTGGTGCTGATTAAGATCAGTCCTTTGATGACGCTTTATGTATTTGTGCCCGTGCTTATTTTCGGATTAATTTCTATGAAGGCCTTTGCTTACATCCGTCCGATTTTCCGTGAGCGAAGTATACTTAATGCCGAAGTTACCGGCCGGTTAACCGAAACCTTAAATGGCGTACGGGTCATCAAAGGTTTCAATGCCGAACAACAAGAAATTAAAATATTTGAACAGGGTGTTGACAAACTTTTCCGTAATGTCAAGAAAAGTCTCACCTCCACCAGTGTGATCACGAGTTCGGCCACCCTTTTATTGGGCCTGGCATCAGCCGGGATCATGGGCATTGGAGGCAGTATGATTATCGACAAAACATTAACAACTGGAGAATTTTTGTCCTACACACTTTTTCTTGGTTTCATGATTGCGCCCATAGTACAGATGAGCAATATAGGCACACAACTCACCGAAGCTTTTGCCGGCCTTGACCGCACGGAGGAATTGATGAATATGCCACCCGAAGATGATGGAACCGAACGTACCCTCAGAATTGGAGATATAAAAGGAGATATTGAATTCAGCGAAGTTTCGTTTGCCTATGAAGAAGGAAAGGAAGTGGTTCGCAATATCAATTTCACAGCTCCCGCAGGCACCGTTACAGCATTGGTCGGTACCTCCGGATCGGGTAAAACAACTATTGCCGGGTTGGTGGCTACATTCTTAAACCCGCAGAGCGGCACCATTTCAGTAGATGGAGTTGATCTTCGTCATGTAACGTTGGACAGTTACCGCAGTCAGTTGGGTGTTGTGTTACAAGATGATTTCCTCTTCGAAGGATCAATTCGCGAAAATATTCTATTCCCGCGTCCACAGGCAACAGAGCAACAACTGCTGGCTGCTGTACGGGCGGCTCACGTCCATGAGTTTACCGATCGTTTTGAAAAGGGACTCGATACGGTGATTGGTGAACGGGGTGTGAAATTATCCGGTGGGCAGCGTCAGCGCATCGCTATTGCCCGTGCTGTGCTGGCAAATCCACGCATCCTGATTTTGGATGAAGCCACGTCAAACCTGGATACAGAGAGTGAATCGTTTATTCAGGAAAGTTTACGAAGCCTTATGAGAGGCAGAACAACTTTTGTTATTGCGCACCGGTTAAGTACCATCCGTCAGGCAGATCAGATTCTGGTAATTGAAAATGGTAAGATTGTAGAGCGTGGTAAGCATGAGGAACTCATTGATAAGAAGGGACGGTATTTTGAGTTGTATACCTATCAGGCAAGGATTTAAATGTTGCAAGCCCTGCTGTAAGTTCCAGATCGCAGGCCTTTGACTTGTAATCTGCAACCGGATAACCTGCACTAATTTCAGAGGATTGATTTTTGATTTTAATAATCGTAGATTGATCCATCGTTAAATTACTAATACCGTTGTGCAAGAATCCTTTCTCCATTACCTCTGGCAATTTCAATTTTTTAATAAACAATCACTCATCACCACACAAGGTGAACCGATTCAGATTTTTCATCCGGGTAACCGAAATGTACATGCGGGGCCCGATTTTTTCAATGCGCGAATAAAGATTGATTCCCTCCAGTGGGTAGGAAGCGTGGAACTCCATGTTCAAAGTTCCGAATGGGTTCAGCATCATCATGAGGAAGATCCGGCTTACGAGAATGTGGTGTTGCATGTTGTCTGGAGAGATGATAAACCAGTGAAGCGTTTGGATGGTACCTGGCTTCCAACTATCGAACTTAAAAACCGTGTATCGGATGATCTCCTGATCAATTATAAAAGATTGATCAACAGTCCGAATGAAATTCCTTGTGCTTCATCTCTCCGGCATGTGCCCGATATAACACGGTTATCCATGCTGGACAAAGCCCTTACCGGCAGACTAGAAACCAAAGCTTCATACTTTCTTGATCTGTGGCAACGCAATCAACACGATTGGAATGAAACCTGTTACCAATTGCTGAGCCGTAACTTTGGTTTCCATGTAAATGCTGAACCCTTTCAGCAACTGGCGCAATCGCTTCCGTATAGCGTTATCCGAAAGCATGCCGACAAACTTTATCAGGTAGAAGCGCTGTTGTTTGGTCAGGCCGGTTTTCTTGATCGCAATACTGGTGATGAATATTATCTGCTCTTGCGAAGAGAATACCATTTATTGAGCAATAAATATGGATTGAAGTCTACGGGTTTGAACATCGCCCAATGGCGATTTCTACGCCTTCGGCCTGCTAATTTCCCAACAGTTCGGTTGGCCCAAATGGCGGCCCTGTTACATCATCAGCACCATATTTTCTCAGCTATTATGGATGGTCTGAATATGAAAAATTTTTTTGCTGTCAGGCAATCCGCGTATTGGCTGGAGCACTATCATTTTTCAAAAAAGTCAGGTGATGCAATAGCCGGATTGGGTCTGCATAGTGTTGAAAACATCCTCATCAATACGGTTGCTCCATTGCTTGCCGCGGTAGGCAAATCAAAAGATGATCAGCAATTAGTGGACCGTGCCATCGCATTACTGCAACAACTCCCTAACGAGGTAAATTCCATAACCAGACGCTGGAAAGAAACAGGGATTGTGGCTAAAACGGCTTTTGATTCGCAGGCAGTGATAGAACTTTATACTAATTTTTGCTTGAAACGCAGGTGTCTGGAGTGTAACATTGGGGCATCAATGCTCAAACCCTCGTTACATTGAATATCGTAATTGCCCTTGTTCATATTGGTTTTATCGGTTTCATAGCCTTTCGCACGTGGCGAACTGAACCCTCGTTGAAGTTATTTTTCTGGCCAGCCCTTCTTTTCAAGATAGCCGCAGGAATTGCCCTGGGGCTGGTATACAAGTACTATTATTTTGTAGGCGATACCTTTAATTTTTTTGAAGACGGTGTAAAACTGGCCGCCTATGCACGTAACGATAGCTTCGGATATCTGAAATTTATGTGGTCGGGAGATGAATCATTTTCAGTTTGGCACCAACTTTTTTACCAGCAGGAACGGTCTGTGTTCTTCACGAAAATCATCAGTCTTTTTAGTCTGCTAACCTTCGATAACTATTGGATGGCATCGGTTTATTTTTCGGTGATTTCTTTTTTCTGCTCCTGGCATCTGGTAAAAGTGTTGATCGGATTTTTTCCGGAAGCCAAAATTCCAGCGCTTGCAGCATTTTTATTTTTTCCTTCGGTAGTTTTTTGGAGTTCCGGTATTGTTAAAGAAAGCGTGGCGGCAGCCTCGTTGTTTTTTCTGACCGCAGTTTTTATAAAACTTTGGTTTCACGAAAAAGTCGGGCTTGCAGCAGGGTTGGCAACAGCCTGCGCGGTATGGCTGCTATGGAATCTGAAATACTATTTCGCAGCAATTTTTCTTCCCGTTGTGTTCACGAGTTTAGTAGTACGGTTTCTGATTTTACCTTTTCTAAAACCTCAAAAACAAGTAGTGGAGATTTTGCTCTGGTTGATTTGTTTTGCCTTTTTTTTGTTTGTAGCGAGTAACCTGCATCCAAACTTTTATGCCGATCGGTTTTTGCGCGTGATGGTCGAAAACCACGATATTTTTTTGCAACTATCCACACCCGAAAATTTAATTCAGTTTTACCACTTATCACCTGATGTACTGAGTGTGTTGATGAATGCTCCGTGGGCAGTGATCTCAGGTCTGTTCCGACCGTTTATATGGGAGAGCGGAAATTTATTTCAGTTTTTGATAGCTGCAGAGAACTTTATCGTTTTAACACTCTTTATTTCATCCCTTTCGCAGGTGAAGTTGCTTTTTCAATCCCGTCAACGATTGCTGCTTCTATCGATGGGGGTATATGCATTACTATTGTGTGTTTTTTTAACCCTTTCCACCCCTAATTTCGGAACCCTTTCACGCTACCGCATTGGATATTTGCCCTATGTCGTATTGCTGTTGATGCTGAAGAATCCTTTTCTAACCGGATTCAGTAATTTCATAGAAAGATCATTTCGTAATCTTGTTCGGTAGTGCAGTGAAATCTACCTTTACCGGGTAGTGAAATTGATAGGGTTGATGTTCGTGTCAGGCGATTCAGCAGACTGCCCTTCATGATTCTTTAAAGAAGAGAAAATAGCAATGAAAAATCCTGTAATCATTTTTGGAGCCAATGCACTGGGCCGGTCAGCGCGCGAAATTTTCGAAGGCAATGGTAATGTTGTGTATTGTTTTTTAGATGATAACAAGAAAATTCACAATACGGAAATTGATACGGTAACAGTTTTGGGAAGCACCGATGATGATGGATTTTTGAAACTGATCGGAAAGAAATGCGAAGCATTTGTAGCCATTGATGATACTAAATTCCGCAAGAACCTGGTCACTATGCTTCAGGAAGTACGGCACGTTCAGCCAGTCAATGCCATCCACGCCACAGCACTGATACCAGCATCTGCAGAAATCGGTCACGGAAATTTTTTGGATGCTGGCGTAAAGATTGGTGTGGGTACAAAAGTAGCCAGTCATTGCCTTGTGCACATGGGTGTGGTGATTGGTGCAGAAGTTACCATTGGTAATTTTGTTCAAATCGGTGCAGGCAGCATCATCAATTCCGGTGTGGAAGTGGAGGACGAAGCCTTCATTGGATCAGGCGTAACAATTGTATCAGGAATTACCATCGGTAAAGGGGCGCGTGTCGGAGCGGGTTCAGTGGTGATCGCCCCGGTGAAGGCCGGTGAAACTGTATTTGGAAATCCAGCGCAATCAATCAATAGTAAATAGCAATCCGGAAAGGATAAACAAATGGGTAAAATATCAGAGACAGATCTTATTCTGAATGCCGATGGCAGTGTCTATCATCTGAATCTCTTGCCGAAGCACATCAGCGACACAGTGATCAGTGTGGGCGATCCGGGACGCGTATACCAGATCAGCGAATATTTCGATGATATTGAGTTTGAGATGAACAAGCGTGAGTTCATTACCCATGTGGGCAAGTACAACGGAAAAAGGATAACCGTAATTAGTACGGGCATTGGCACCGATAACATCGAGATATTTTTTACCGAACTGGATGCGCTGGTGAACATTGATTTAAAAACCCGTGAACCAAAGCAACGCAAAAAGAAATTGAAGATTATCCGCATTGGTACATCCGGTGCCCTGCAGGAAGATATCCCGGTAGGCTCGCACCTGGTGAGTGACTATGCGGTGGGCCTGGACAACCTGATGACTTTCTATGATCTTCCAATGAGTGAGTTTGAAAAAAGTATTGCAGCCGATTTGCAGCAGAAAACAAGTTTGCCCTTTCTGCCCTACGTTGTTCGCGCGTCTGAATCGTTATACGAACAATTTGGAGAAGGTATGATTGAGGGCAATACGGTAACAACGCCTGGGTTTTATGCTCCGCAGGGTCGTGAACTGCGCATCCCTACCAAGTATCCGAAACTATTGGAAGAGCTTAACTATTATCACAACAAAAGCAGTGATTTCTGGCTTACGAATTTTGAAATGGAAACAGCTTCGTACTATGCTTTCGCCCGACTTTTTGGTCATGAGGCGCTAAGCGTAAATGCCATCATTGCCAATCGGGTAAAAAATAAATTCTCGAAGGATCCCCACAAGGTGGTAGACTCCCTGATTCGTAAAGTTCTGGATAGAATTTAATGCACCTGGCATCCATTTAGGAGTGGCCGTTGATGGCACTATCCATACGGATGATGTGCTTGCCGGCATTCATTGGATCATCATTGTAGAAACCAGAGAGTATGCGATGCGCAATTTGTTCAATGACCAGTTCCTCGTCAGTCTTGCCCTGCTTGCCAATCCAGTAAACCCTGCTTGGATGATTTTTCATATCCTCAACATAGGACTTTGCCCGTTGATACTGATCTTCCGTAAAGGTGATCGTGAAGCAGGTTTTGACTTTTTGAGTGTTCATAGTGAAATAGCGTTAACAAGAGTTATGCCAGTAGAAAGTATGTCTAATATTAGTAAAAACTTAAAACGCCAGTCAATTGTTTGACCGGATGCGGGCAAATGTGTTCGCACATGAAACACGAATTAATAACTTGCAGTTGAGATGAGAGACGCACATATATTTACCCTGGCCAATGGAATCCGGGTTGTTCATCAATATATTCCTACAACAGCTATTGTTCATAGTGGCATCATACTCGACATCGGCAGTCGCGATGAAACACACGATAACCAGGGTATCGCCCATTTCTGGGAACACATGGCCTTTAAGGGAACACGTAAACGAAATACGCTTGATATCATCAACAGTCTGGAAACAATCGGAGGTGAGCTTAATGCCTATACCGATAAGGAACGTGTTGTATTTTATGCCTCTGTTCGGAATGCTTATTTCGAACGTGCGGTAGATGTACTGAGTGACATTACCTTTAACTCTATCTTCCCCGAGAATCAACTGGAGAAGGAGCGCGGTGTTATCCTCGAAGAGATGTCGATGTATTTTGATAGTCCGGATGATTCGCTGCAAGATGAATTCGAAGCAGTAGTGTATACGAAACATCCGATGGGAATGAACATCCTTGGCCGGCCGGAGACTATCCGATCGCTAAAACGAAAAGACTTTAAAACGTTCTTTAAAGAGCATCTTGATACGGGGCGTATTGTGTTTTCCTGTGCGGGTAATATCGCGTTGGATGCGGTAGAAAGAATGGCCAAAAAATACCTTGAAGGAATTCATTTTTCGAAGGCCACTGTCAGGCGAAAGAAATTTGGTCAGTATGCTGCTCGTGAACAAGAGTTGAAGCGCACCATCAAGCAGGCGAAGTGCGCCATTGGGAGAGATGCATATCCTATTAAAAGTGAAAACCGTATTCCGTTTTACCTTTTGGTTAATATGCTGGGTGGCCCAGCGATGAACTCACGCCTGAACCTGACCCTGCGCGAGAAGTATGGTTATGTCTATTCGATCGATGCCCACTACATTGCCTATTCTGATACCGGTATGTTTGCTGTTTTTTTTGGTACCGAACCAAAGCAATTGGAGCGATGCATCTCTCTTGTGAAAAAAGAATTAAACCGGTTTTGCGAGAAGCCGCTTACAACCCGGCAGTTATTGGCTGCGAAGGAGCAGATAAAAGGTCAGATGGCCATGTCAGAAGAAAATAACCTCAGTCTTATGCTGATGATGGGTCGAAGCGTTTTGGAACTCGGCAGAGTGCCGACTTTAGAAGAGGTTTTTCATAAGATCGATCTGGTCGATTCGTTTACGCTTCGGGATGTGGCACAGGAAATGTTTGATGAAAAGATGTTGAGCTACCTGACTATGGTGCCACAGGATAAGATTAAATAATGTTCAGATTGGTAATATGGATTTCATAAACGAAGATATACAGCGTTATGCGGAAGCACATACGACAATCGAAAGTGATTTGTTAAAACAGATTAATCGCGATACCCATGCGCAGGTATTGATGCCGCGGATGTTGTCCGGGCACTTACAGGGTAGTGTACTGGCCATGATCAGTGCCATGATCAGGCCGAAAAATATCCTTGAGATAGGGACTTATACAGGCTATTCGGCTCTCTGCCTGGCAAAAGGTCTTCAGCCTGGAGGAAAACTCGTAACCATTGATATCAATGAAGAACTTGAAACGCGGGTTCGTCAGTATTTTGCTTCCGCAGGATTGAGCGACATAATCGACTATCGGATTGGAAATGCATTGGACATCATCCCTACGCTTACAATGCAGTTTGATCTGGTCTTTATTGATGCCGACAAAGAAAACTATAGCCGATACTTCGATATTGTTTTGAATCACGTAAATTTGAATGGTTTTATACTGGCCGACAATGTATTGTGGAGCGGCAAGGTGCTGGATGCTAAGCCAGATAAGGATACACGGGCAATTCACGAGTTTAACCAGAAAGTTCAACTCGATACCCGTGTTGAAAATGTGTTACTCCCCATACGGGATGGAATCATGGTGATGCGGAGGGTTGGGTAATAACGGATGCATACATTTTTTAATTATATGAGAATATTAATCGCGCTATTTTTAGCTGCCACCGTACGAGCAGTTGCGCAAGTTCCGCAGGTTCCGCATAAGATGCACTTTGCGGACATGACGCTCACCATCCGTGATGATGCCAGGCGCGAAATTCAAAAGGATGTGGATGCATTATGGCAATCGCCAAAACATTTCAACATAAAGGTTGAACGCGCTAAAACATATTTTCCTGTAATTGAAAAAATCTTTGCAGAAGAAAATGTTCCCGATGATTTTAAATACCTGGTTATTCAGGAGAGTGCGCTTATAGCCGATGCCGTTTCTGTTTCCAATGCCGTAGGATTCTGGCAGTTTAAAGATTTCACCGCCATGGAAATGGGCCTGCGTGTTGATAAGGAAGTAGATGAGCGTTTAAACATTGCGGCCGCCTCTCGTGGTGCTGCACGCTATTTCAAAAAGAACAATTTTTATTTTAATAACTGGCTTTATGCCCTTCAGGCATACCAGATGGGTGCTGGTGGCGTAATGAAATCTGTAAGTGAAAGTCAAAGCGGTGCGCGCCATATGGAAATTACCAGCAAAACGTATTGGTATGTAAAAAAATACCTGGCGCATAAAATTGCTTTTGAAGAAGCGGTGAAGGGCAGAGGTCAAATACAAGTTCTCACCTATGAGAATAAGACTAAGAAATTGCTTTCGGAATTTGCGAAGGAAGTATCTGTTGATGAAACAGAGTTAAAAAATTACAACAAGTGGGCAAAGTTGGGTATTGTGCCGGATGATCGCGTGTACACCATTCTCATTCCCGTTTCGGCTGATGCCTCTGTTAACTTATCTGCCATGGCGGTAGCCAATCCTGTACTGATGACCGATGCGCGAAAGAACAATATTCCAAATTTGTCGACAGTTTCTTCTCAACAAAAGAAAACAAAGATCAATGGTATCGCTACGGTGCAAGCCATTGAAGGTGACACTCCGGCAAAACTAGCCGAACGTGCAGGTGCTGATCTTTCTGATTTTTTAAAATGGAATGATATTTCCATCAGTACCCGTATTATTCCCGGTGAATCGTACATGTTGGCGAAGAAACGTTCCCGGGCAACCGAGGCCTATCATAAAGTGACAGCAGGAGAAGACCTTTGGAAAATTAGTCAGCGCTATGCTGTTCAGCTCAAGAGGCTTCGGAAATATAATCGCCTAAAGTCAGATGACGTTGAACCCGGCACGATGTTGTGGCTATCGGCCATTCGTCCGAAAGACTCCAATGGTCAGGAGCCGATTCGTACGGTTGTGGAGGTTGATAATACCAATACATTTAATTGGTCAAGCGAAGTAATCGCTAGCAGTGTGATCACACCACTTCAGGAAAAAACAGTTGTGTCGCCAGCAGTTGCATCTAGTAATTATACACCAGATTCCTCAATGGCACAGCCTGACGTAGGGGAACAACAGGTTCAAATGGTGGTGAAATCATCCGAACCGACATCAACATCGAAAGAAGAATTACCAAGTACTAAAGTGGAGTCTTACCCTATAAAGACTGAACATACCGTATCGGCCGGAGAAACCCTTTATGGAATAGCCAATCAATATAAAGTGGGAGTAATGGATTTAGTTAATTGGAATAACCTCGATCTTCAGGCAGGCATCAAGCCTGGACAGGTTCTTAAATTGTCAGACAATCAAATAGTTACCCCCAGTCAACAACCTTTAATTACAAAAGCCGCAGTTCATGAAGTGAAACCTACGGATACACTCTATAGCGTTGCGCGCAAATATGGTGTTACCATTAAAGATCTCATGGACTGGAATAACAAAAAAGATTTCTCTTTAACAGTTGGCGAAACGCTTAAAGTAGCTGCACCTTAAGGAATCCTTTGGCCTTTTATTACTTTTCCAGCATTTTATTACGTTCAGGCCATTTTTTAAAACTATGCTATCAAATTGCCTAAAAAAGGATACTTTTGTGGTTCTAAACTGAATGTTCAGACAGATTTATAATTAGTTAATGCAAACTGAAATAAAAGCCATCGATTTAGTAATGCTTGTGGACGATAATGACACTGATAATTTTATCAGTAAGCGCATTATTGAAATTACAAAATTTGCTAAGCGTGTTGAGGTAAAGGGTTCCGGAAAGGCGGCATTAGATTATCTGCGCGACAATCAAAACAATCCGGATAATCTTCCAAGTCTGATCTTCCTCGATATTAATATGCCGATTGTGGATGGTTTCGTTTTCCTCTACGAATTCGAAAAGTTTAACGAAATCGTGCGAAGCAAGTGTAAAGTCATTATCCTCTCCAGTTCTGACAACAAACGTGATATTGATAAGATTGTCAATAACAACCACGTTATAAAATTCATTACCAAGCCATTGACCGAGGTGGCACTGGATGAAATCAAATTGAACAATATCTAGGTTTTCAGGTTTGGATTTTTGAGTGTTATTTTGTTCAAAAATCATTCCTATGAAAAAGATTATCCTCTCGACCTTAGTTGTTCTTATTGTTGCCGTGTCTGCAGAGGCGCAGATCGTAAAGCCAGATACGCTATCGCACTGGAAGAAAAAATTAACCTTTAATCTCAATGTCAACCAGGCCGCCTTTTCATCTAATTGGAAGGCCGGGGGAGTTAACTCCATTGGACTAAATGGGCTATTTAACTACAAAGCCAATTACAAAAAGGACAAGATTTCGTGGGATAATGAGATTGGGTTCATGTACGGCTTCGTAAATAACAGCGGCCAGGGATATCGCAAGACGCTTGACCGCATTTTAATCGATACGAAATATGGCTACACCTTCGGCCGGCATTGGGATTTATTTACATCGTTAAACTTTTTAAGCCAATTCTCATCGGGCTACAAATACAATGACGATGATACACAAGATTTGATATCAGATTTTTTAGCACCCGCTTTTGTTACTTCTGCCTGGGGTGTTGAGTACCATCCGGTTGATTATTTTAAAGTACGCATCGCCCCCTTCGCGCCACGTGTAACGATTGTGCGTGATAATAATGGCCGCTTCGATGCGGTTGATCCGTTGGTTCCGTATGGCGTTGCAGTTGGTGAAACTACCCGCTACGAGTGGCTTGCTTTCCAACTTCAAGCCGATTTTGATAAAGATATTGCAAAGAATATGAATCTAAAGTGGCGGTATGTTATGTATGCCAATTACGAAACAATTAAGCCCAAAACCATTGATCATCGACTCGATCTGATGTTGAATGCAAAAGTGAATAAGTTTATTACTGTTGGATTAGGAGGAATATTACTGTACGATTTTGATCAGGACAGCGGAGCTCAGCTAAGTCAGGTTTTTAATTTTGGATTTGCATATTCATTCCAGAATTACGAGGAGAAAAAATAATCATCATATCATTCAGCGCATAGCTTCTCAACAACCGGACGGCACATTGCTATCCGGTTTTTTTTATTCTTCCCGCCAAATCATAGTTCAAATAGAGTACTTTAGTAGTAAAAGCAATCTGTATGTCAAAAGAGAAATTCATCGAGGCCATCAACAGGTCATATACCTTCAATACAGCTTCTATTTATCTCGGCAGTGGTGTTTACAACCAGGAAATTGTGGCCGATGCAAAAGTTAACCTGGCCTTGCGCATGATGAACCGCCACGGGTTAGTTACCGGAGCAACCGGATCGGGTAAAACCAGAACATTGCAGCTTATAGCCGAGCAACTTTCCGCGGCTGGTGTGCCGGTATTTATGCCGGATATGAAGGGCGATCTCTCAGGATTTGCAAAAGCGGCTACTCCTAATGATAAGATCGCTGAGCGCGCGCAGGCACTGGGTATATCCTACGCACCGTCAGATTTTCCAATCGAGTTGTATTCCCTAAGTGGTAAAACGGGGGCACAGATGCGGGCAACTGTTACGGAATTCGGACCGGTGTTGCTCAGCAAGATTTTAGAACTGAATGAAACACAAACCGGAGTGCTCAATGTGGTTTTTAAATATGCTGATGATAAAAGCCTGCCGGTTGTTGACTTCAGTGACTTAAAAAAAGTATTGAACTACCTGACAGAAGGAAAAGGAGCGGAAGAAATTAAGAATGACTATGGTAAAATTTCAAGTTCTACTTCCGGAACCATCCTTCGGAAACTCGTCTCCCTCGAACAGCAGGGTGTGAACCAGATTTTCGGGGAGACTTCTTTTGATATTGATGATCTCTTCCAAAAAGTTGACGGGCGCGGTGTGATTAGTTTATTGAACGTATCGGATATTCAAAATCAACCAGCAATTTTTTCAACGTTCATGCTCGCCTTGCTGGCCGAGATTTATCAGTCGTTACCGGAAGTGGGTGACCTGGATAAGCCCAAGCTGGTTTTCTTCTTAGATGAAGCGCACCTCTTGTTTAAGGATGCCTCAAAAGCTTTTATGGATCAGATTGAGCAGGTCATCCGGCTTATTCGCTCAAAAGGCGTTGGCGTATTTTTCTGTACGCAGTTAACCTCCGATGTGCCACCCACCGTACTTTCACAGCTGGGTAACCGGGTTCACCATGTTATCCGAGCTTTCACACCCAACGATGTCAAGGCATTGAAAGATACCATTAAGACTTTTCCAAAGTCGGAGTTTTATGATATGGAGCAGCAGTTTACCAAGCTCGGCACCGGCCAGGCTTTCATTACGGTGTTAAATGAGAAGGGAATTCCAACAGAAACGGTTGTAACCCATCTGGCACCACCCGCTTCAGTGATGGGACCGTTGAGTAGCGAAGAATATAAGCAGGTGCTGGCTGATTCGGATATCTACAAGAAATACAAAGATCCGGTTGATCCAAAAAGTGCGTTTGAAATTCTGGATGAGCGGATGAAAAAACATCAGGAGGAAGGCGAGGCGCAACAGCGAAGTACAGCGCGGCCAACTTCAAGCCGAAGAGAGAAATCTACTTTTGAGGAAGTAATTTCATCACCAGTGGCTAAACAGGTTGGTCGGGAATTGGTTCGTGGCGTATTTGGTGTATTGTTTGGAACATCTACGCGAAGAACCACCCGGAGAAGGGGAGGATTATTTTGACACGGTAATGACCATCAAAAAAACTAATGTTTAAACCAGCAGCACATGTGGGACGATGATGATGAGCGTGAGGATGGTGATGATGAATCCTTCGATCCGGAAGCACATCAGCGCAAGCTTGAGGCATTGCCCATTTATCAAAAGGCGGATGAAATTCTGGAGCTGACACAGCGCATTGTTGACACCCTGGAAAAAGATAACCCCCACGCTGAAATTCACAGTTCTATGATGCTGGAAGATGCCATGATCATTCCCGCGAAAATTGCAGGGGCCGAAGCGATGGATGATTACATCCTGAAAATGGAAAATGCAACGCTCATTAAAATTCATGCCCGCAGTTTATTAACCCAAACAGCATCGTTGAAGTACCTTGAACTGGTGGAGATGCAGTACCTTCAACTTCTGCGCGATGAGCTGGATGCCTTTCGGTTTTTGTTCAAAGAATGGGTGAAGTCGTTCGAAACCGGAACAACAAAAGAAGGCGATGGATGGGGATTGTTTGTGCCGGATCCTGATTGAGATTAGAGCGATGGTAACTGACCCATTTCATTTTTTAAAAATCAGTATCTAAGCCGAGCCTGTCTTTCAATTCACCCAGTAGCGGATTTTTCTCAATGAGGTAATCAAATTTTTCCCGGTTGGTATAGCGGATTTTTTTCTCTTCGCCTTCCTTTAATTCACCGCGAACCTGGATAGAGCTGTTTCGAAGTTTTTCACGAAGAAAAGTGCCCAGTTCGCTACGGATGTTATTCAGAATTCCTTCTTGTACCGGGTTATGCAAGTGCACAATAACCTGGTTTTCCTTCATTTCAAATTCCTGCGTGAGCAGCTGATATTCGGCCTGATACTTTTTGCGTTGCTCGGCAAATTCGTTCCAGGTGTTTTTTAGTTGAGTTTCGGAGAAGGGTTCATCGGCAGACATTTTTGTATCAGCAGCCGATCCGGTTGTTTCGATTTTCTTTTCAACCGAGAGTAATCCGCTCAACTTTAGCGTTCGCGGTTCCGTACGGGGTTTGGGTTGATTTCCTGATGATATACCCGTGGGCTGCCGAGTTACATCCGGTTGAATGGTTTCTACCGGAATTTCTGGAGATAACGCTGTTATTAAAACTGAAGGAGACTCAGGAGTTACCGATTCGGTCGCTACACTAATTTTTTTTTTAACCCTGCCTGTGCGGCAAGTTGGTCATGTTCAGCAGTGGAAGTATTTCGCTGGAGTATCGAGCCAACATGGGCCATTTTCATCAGCGCGAGTTCTACCGAGAGGCGTTGATTTTTACTTGCCTTGTAGTTGATATCGCACTGGTTGGCAAGGTTAAGCCAGGTGAGTAATAAAGAGGGTGAGCAAACTCTTGCTTGTTCAATGTACTTTTTCTTCACGCTGTCAGGTACTTCCATGAGTGTAACGGTACGTTCATCCTGCGATACCAATAGGTTACGAAGGTGTTCACTCAATCCCACAATAAAATTATGACCATCGAAACCTTTTTTCAATACCTCATCAAAAAGCAAAAGAGGCTGTGTATGATTTTGAGAAAGCAGCGCATCCACCTCGTTAAAGTAGTAATCATAGTCGAGGATGTGAAGATTCGACAAGGTATCCTTAAACGTAACGCCTTTGCCTGATGAGTACGTTACCATGAGGTCAAAAATCGAGAGGGCATCGCGTAACGCGCCATCAGCTTTTTGAGAAATCAGGTGAAGTGCCTCTTCTTCTGCCGGTATACCCTCATGGGTGGCAATCTTTTTCAGGTGATTGGCAATATCACTGATCTGAATGCGATTGAAATCAAAAATCTGGCATCGCGACAGGATGGTGGGAATGACTTTATGCTTTTCGGTTGTTGCCAGAATAAAAATTGCATAGGAGGGAGGCTCTTCCAGTGTCTTCAAAAATGCATTGAAGGCTGAATTGGATAACATGTGCACCTCATCGATGATGTAGACTTTATACTTTCCAAACTGGGGTGGATAGCGAACCTGCTCGATCAGGTTGCGGATGTCTTCTACAGAGTTATTGGAGGCGGCATCGAGTTCAAAAATATTCAGGGAATTCGTTTCGGCACGCTCTTCGAAACCGTTGATGAGGCGTGCAACAATCCGTGCGCAGGTTGTTTTACCAACACCACGGGGTCCGCAGAAGAGCAATGCCTGCGCCAGTTTATTATTGTCGATGGCATTTTTGAGTGTAGTGGTAATGTGCTCCTGCCCCACAACCTCATCAAAACCGGTGGGACGGTATTTACGTGCCGATACAACAAAATTTTCCATCGGGGTGAAATTAATAGTTAATCGGTAAACGATTATGGTCAGTGCTCGATTTCACTCAACTTTTTTTAGCGTCATTTGATTGGGGTCGGGCTTACGTGTATTCCGCAGTAGCGCAACGAATGGCGGAACTAATTTTCTTCTATATTTGTCTCCCTTTTGCGATGAAACACAATTCATCACTGTTCTTTGAAAAAGTATATGGGGCCGACCGGTTTTGACAGGATGCGTGAGGTCGTATAGAAGCATGCAGGCTCATGGGGTGAGAGCCTTGAAAGATAGTCCCGAATCATACTTGGCGAGTCTAACTACGCCATGGCTGCTTAATTTATCCGATAGGGTGAATTAGCCTCGTCCCGATCAGATCGGGAAAGCCATCATCGCTCAGCATTGTCGTTTTGCAGGTGCTGGTTAGCGGTGTCGTTATGCAGAGCTGCTCCGTGTGATGTTGCTAAGCACGGTTAAGACACAGTAACTAAGGTGTAGTTTGGCTGTTGCCTGCCTTGCTGCTCCCGACAATTAAAGTCAACTAAGCATGTAGAAGGTACGGGTTCATCTTCTCTGGACCAGAGTTCGATTCTCTGCGGCTCCACAGTGGTCCTTGCCACCACTCCACACTTTGACCATCATTTCCGGAAAGGATTGGTGGTCTTTTTTTTATCTCAGCTGCGTCTGTTAACAACAAAGAGAATAGCTACTTCATTCTAAAAAAAGATTCAACAGTGATGATCCTGTTCATGGCAAGGCATCGTTGGTCAAGGTATCAACAGAAGGTCGCCCAACGAAGATTGTTGAAGCTTCCTGACCAGCATTGCAAGAATTTTAGGCGCTACCTGTTCAACTTACACGTATTGATAATTCTTATACAGATCATAAGGATTATCAATAAAGAGGAGATTTCAATTGTAATAAATTGAGCATCAAAATTTTATCTAATTGCCGTCTGATATATACTGGTGTCCTTGAAAATGGTGGTCCAACTTTTCATTGACCCTTTCGTTAAGCCTTTTTGATGAAAAGATCCGTACAAATCGTGGTCATTGTGCTTGCACTGTTCTGTATATATGGATCAGGGGAACTTCAATACACGCTTTCTATAGTATCGTCTGAACAAACAGATGATTTTCGTGAAACGGAAATCTTACATCTTTTATCAGTTCAAAAGAAGACGTTAAAATCAGCCTTTCATATTTATACTAAAGTCTTCCTTGAGCCACGTGCATTAAATCATGTGCAACCATTAAGCGGGAGCGTTCAGGGGCTGCCAAAATCTCTGCTTTATCTTCAATTAAGAGTACTTAGAATTTAGCCTTTTCCTCACTGGTAATTTTTTTGGTTTCAGCTACCCTCGGATTGCTATTGTTTAATCTAATTTATTCAGGTATGAAAAAATCTATGTTTGAATACACTAAAATCATTTTACAGAAGGTAAGTTTTGACCGCAAATTATTTATAAAAGAATACCGGAAAGCGCAGGCGCTCCTTCAGCCGCAGGAAGTACAGGAACTTCGGGTTTGGGTGCGAAGCAACATGTTTCCTTGGCAACCAAACCGGTAATGTTTAATACTTAATCGAATAGCCCATGACAATTCTCTGGATATCCTTCAACCTTTTTATTTTACTTATGCTTGTCCTCGACTTAGGTGTTTTTCACCGAAAGTCAAAGGAGATAAGTGTGAAACATGCATTAACGTTAACTGGCATTTGGGTAATGCTGGCGTTCGTCTTCAATGTATTTGTATACTTTTATTTTGGTGAAGAAAAGGCATACGAGTTTTTCACAGGTTACCTTATTGAGAAATCATTAAGTGTCGATAACATTTTTGTGATAATTCTTATTTTTTCCTACTTCAATGTGCCCCAGGCCTACCAGCATAAAGTTTTATTCTGGGGAATATTGGGAGCACTTGTGATGCGGGTATGTTTTATTCTGGTTGGGGTTGAACTTATTCACCGATTCCACTGGTTGGTGTATTTGTTTGGAGCGTTTTTGATATTCACTGGCTTTAGGTTCTTTTCTCAAAGCGAGTTCAAGGTTGATCTTGAAAACAATTCAATAATACGGCTTATCCGCAAGGGGTTTAGGTTTACTCCTGATTTTGAAGGAGATAATTTCTTCGTGCGCAAGGCTGGTGTTTTGTGGGCAACTCCTTTGCTCATCGTAGTGTTTGTAATTGAGGCCACTGATCTTGTGTTTGCGGTTGACAGTATTCCGGCCATCCTTGCTATTTCCGATGATGCGTTTATAGTGTACACCTCTAATGTTTTTGCCATACTGGGATTACGCTCGCTATTCTTTGCACTCTCAGGTCTTGAGAAGTATTTTGTTTACCTTAAATATGGTCTGGCAGTGATCCTTATCTTTGTCGGTGTTAAAATGTGCATGGCTGATTTGTATAAGGTTCCGATTGAGATATCGCTTGCATTCATTATCTCTACATTGTCGATGGCTGTGCTGGCTTCGCTCGTATTACAAAACCCGGCTGCAAAAGCTCCTGTGTCTGATAAGTAGATGTTATTTTCCCGAAAATGCCTGAGCTTTTCAATACCATCGAAAGATGAATCAGGAGGTGAGATCAAATAAAAAAGCCCCGATATTGCATCAGGGCTTTTTTATTTCATTGATCTTTGATCAATTACTTCTTCTTCTTAGCAGCTTTCTTTGCTGTCTTCTTAACAGCTTTCTTTGCTGCTTTTTTTGCTACTTTCTTTGCCATAGCGTTTTTTGTTTAAGTGAAAAATTTATTTATGAAGTGAAGGTAAGCAGATTATGCAGAATAAAAAATTTTTTGCTAAAAAATTTACAGGTCGGTTCTTGGCGTTAAATTAACAATAGGTATACCGTTGTATATTCAGACTTTCTTTTTGGTTTTTCTGCCCGTCTTAAGTTTGGCCATCGTCTCCCGGACGGCAAGGGTTGGTAGTGTATCCTGATTTTTATTCAGGTACGCTATCAATTCGCTTCGATAGTGCTTTGCCATGTTGCGCAAGAGCCAGGAAATTGCTTTGGTAATCAGAATTTCCTTGTCGGATTTCAAGCGGTCAATATTTTCAAATGCCTGTTTCCTTAACCGATCATCCTGAACGTTTCTCATAGGGGAACAGAGTAATACCAGTGATGCCCTTCGCTTTTGAATGTTCTTGCTTTTGTTGAATCTCACCAGCAGCGGCTTCCAGTTTTTCCAGTTTTCAGGAATTTCAGTATTCGAATACTTTCCCGTACACAACGAATCTACTTCTGCCCAGCCCACCAGGTGATCAAGCCACGAATCAAACGCCTTCGGATCAAATTTTCGTTGTTCAGGTGTGGCGTAGTCCAGTAAAATTCCTACCATGCATTTTTCGGTGGAGGATTTTCCCTTGATGAGGCTCGTCAGGAGTTGGGAAAATGCGCTGGCCGGCAAATCCGTATATTCTTTCATCCATTCTCGGGCGATTTTTCGAAGGACGGGTATGCTGATCGGGTACCGGGGATGGTCATTGCCGAGATACGTATCGACAAAGGTATGTTGGGTTGGTGTACCGGAGCGCTCGATGATTTGCTGTAAGATCTCTTGATGAAATACGTTTGCCATGTGGATCAATTCTATATCTTCGGGAATGAAGTTACAAAATCGGTGTTATCCCATTTGCAGCTCTGAAATTTTTAGAAACTAGTCGGATATGATCAACGAAAACACTTTTAGTTTGTATTGTACATCTTCGGCAGTCCGGTTAGCTGGCGAGGTTGCCGGATTGTTAGCCATGCCGGTCCGCCAAGTGCATTCAGAGAAATTTTCAGACGGTGAACTTTTTGTCCGTTTTGATGAGAGCATCCGGGGCCAGACGGTATTGCTGATAGCCAAGGCGCATATGCCTTATGAAAATATGATGGAGATGTTACTCACCATTGATGCCGCCCGCAGATCATCGGCCCGCGAAGTCATTGTGGTTATTCCATTCTTACCACACAGTCGGCAGGAGCGGAGGGACGGGGAACGGACTTCAGTTTCAGCCCGTGTTATTGCCGATATGATTCAGTTGATGGGTGCAGACCGTATCATCACCATCGATTTGCACAGCAATGCTATTGAGGGGTTTTATAAAATCCCGGTTGATCCGCTGGCGTCCGTGAAGTTGTTTGCTGAAAAAATCAAATCTCTCGGTTTAGAAAAACTCTGCTTGTGCAGCCCTGACTTTGGAGGAATCCGCAGAATTAAGATGTATCATAAGTTGCTGGAGTCAGACATGGCCGTGATTCATAAAGAGCGGCTCAAGCCGAACCAGGTAGCCCACATGGAGGTGATTGGTGATGTTTCGGGCAAAGATGTTGTCATTATTGATGACATGATTGATACTGCCGGAACGCTCTGTAAAGCTTCTGATTTATTACTACAGCAGGGTGCACGTTCTGTTCAGGCATTTTGTACACATGGTGTTCTCAGTGGTGGAGCCGTTGGCCGGATTGAGCAATCGTCTCTGAAGAAGGTGTACATAGCCGATACCGTTCAGGAAGAGGTTAGTTCTTCCTCCATTGAGGTGATTTCCTCGGCCCCGCTATTGGCGAAAGCCATTGAAGGTCTTTTGCAGAACCGGAGCCTTCGGGAGTTGTAATGAGGTTCACGCTTCTAAACTGAAGGGGAAAAAGGTGCTAGGAATTCGGTGGTGCCATTCCTCATTAAGTTTTTCCTGAGCGTATGAACTTTCATTATATCTTTTGGTTTATACGACATGGCAAGACCCATTTCATTCATATTGTTTTGGTGCGTCAACTTCCTATCGACTGCACAAGTGCAGCCTATCCTGGTAACCGGCCTTGTTAAAAACGAAAGCAGCGAGCTTCTTCAGGGAGCGCATATAACTATTGAGCCCACAGCAGTGGGAATTATCACCAACGAAAAAGGTATTTTCGAACTGAACCTGTCTCCAGGTAAAAAGAAGATCACTGTATCTTTTACAGGGTATAAAACCATCAGGGAAAATATTGATCTTCAAAAGGATACCACGCTATATTTCTTTCTTGAAACAAAAGCAGAACAGCTTCAGGATTTGATTATTACAGGCAACCGTAACTTTCAATCGGACCAATTGCAAAATACCCGTTCATCTACACTGGCACTTAGCTCCTGGGAAATAAATACCATACCGGTTTTAGGAGGTGAGGCTGACCCCATCAAGACGCTGCAACTTTTACCCGGTGTAGCTAAAGGGGTGGAAGGTACTACTGATTTGTTTGTTCGAGGTGGTGCAGCCGACCAAAACCTGATTTTACTGGATGGCGCACCAGTTTATAATACCGGCCACTTGTTTGGTTTTCTTTCTGTATTCAATGCCGATATTTTACAGGATGTAACGGCCATTAACGGAGCTTTTCCAGCCGATGTAGGAGGAAGGCTTTCATCTATCATGAAAGTAAACACGCGGTCTTCCTTTACTGACAAAACCAAGGTCATGGCAAATGTTGGGCTCCTGGCATCACGCTTAATGGTTCAACAGCCCATTATTAAAAACAAGGTAGACGTATGGGTAGCTGCTCGAAGAACGTATATCGATAAGGTGGTTACCATGTTTGACGAATCGTTACCCTATTACTTTTACGATGTTAATGCAAAACTACTGATCAAGCCAGACGACAAAAACAGAATTGAAATGGCCCATTACAGCGGAGAGGATGTTTTAAACTTTGTACGAGAAGCCCGCGACACGTCCAGCAACTTCCGGTTCACTAGTGATTTTACGATTGCCAACACAACGCAGACTTTGGTATGGACAAGAACGTTGAATGAGAATTCAGAATCATCACTTAACATTTACAGAACCCGGTTTAACTATGCAATCCAAAATCAGTTTGAAGATAGTAAGCTGTTTACTAATTCAAACATTACCGATTGGGGAGCCAAATGGATATTGACTAAGAGAATCACCCCAACCTTACAGTATGCGGCCGGCTGGGAAGCCGTCCACCACGAGGTAAGCCCAAACGTAATCACTACTTCAGGAGAAATTGCGCAATTGCTTGAGAGCTCTTCCACCCGTGGTCAAGTCAGTTTAGAAAACAGTTTATTTTTTCAAGCAGATGGAAGCCTGGGCAAATACCTAAAGTGGAGTTCCGGCCTACGCGTTTCATCGGCCTATGTTGCCAATACTTTTTATGTTAATCCGGAACCGCGTCTGGCAATCCGGTATGAAGTAAGCAAAACATCTGCACTCAAAGCAAGCTACTCGCGGATGGCACAATACTTACATCGTGTGTCCAGTGCGGCTGTGGCATTTCCAACGGACATTTGGTATCCAGTAACTGACAGGGTACAGCCACAAACAGCCAACCAATTTACACTCGCATATACCCAACAATTCCCTGGGTCATTTATATTTCTTAGTCTAGAAAGTTATTATAAACAGATGAAAAGTCTTATCGGCTATCGCGAGGGAACCAATTTATTTTTGAATACTAATTTCGAAGAACAACTGATACAAGGCCGAGGGAATTCGTACGGGCTTGAATTTCTATTGAAAAAGGAAAGTGGAAAACTCACGGGCTGGATAGCGTATACCCTCTCGAAATCAACCCGGCAGTTTGATGAGATCAACAGCGGCAAAACATTTCTGGCCAGGTATGATCGCAGACACAATGGTTCGGTAGTCCTTAATTATGCGCTGGTTAAAAGAATTTCACTGACCAGCGTTTTTGAATTTATTTCAGGCTCACGGTTCACCCCTGTTATCGGACAATACATTGTACCTGCTCCTAATTTAGGTGGAGTGCAGCTTGTCCCTGTTTATGCTCCGGTAAATTCAGTTAAGCTGGCCGATACACACCGACTCGATCTGGGTCTCAAACTATTTTCAAGACCGGAACGCAGGTATAAATCAGAATGGTTTATTGGTGTCTATAACGTGTATAACCGAGCCACTCCAATTGGAATTAATATTGAGCCAAACCCTGATGGTTCGTACCGGTATGAGCAACCAGGTTTATTTGGAACTGTTCCGTTTATCAGCTTTGGTATTAGCATTTAAGAGCATGAAGACATTTCTATACCCTTCCATATTATTCTTAGCCATTGCTATCACAAACTGGCAATGTATTCCCGAACCCTTATCAGTAAACGGATTGCCCGTCCTTGAACCAAAGGTGGTGGTATCATCTCAAGTTATTCCTGGTACCGGATTGGTAGTATTTGTAAGCCGAACGATTGGTGCGTTAGATGCAAGCGAAAATTCTGACCCACAAGAACTGATTGAACAAATTGCGATTACCGATGCAATTGTTATTTTGATTAACGATGAAGGACGCGATACGCTGGAAAATCTGGGTAGTGGATTCTACGGAGGCATCCATACCGGGTTCGAGGACAACGAAGTCTATGAACTGGTCATAGAAAATACAGCCTTCGGCAGGGTAACAGCCTCTACAACCGTAATGCCATGGGTACCTTTTGATGCTGTTACAGCAGACATCATCTATAACGAATTTGATTCGCTCGCTCGGATTACCTACACACTAAGCGATCCGCCACAAGAAAACTTTTACATGATTAATGTTCAGCGATTTTCAGCAACGCAGGAGTTAACCTCATTGGTAAACCCACGAATCTTTACACGATTACTGCTTGACAAAGGATTTGCTGGAGAACAATATACCGAAACATTCAATGTATTATTTCAGGAATTTCGGCCAGGTGATTCGATTGCAGTATCATTAACGAATATCAGCAAGCCTTACTACGACTATTTGGAACTGCGTAACAACAGTCGTTTTGGTTTTTCAGAATTTGCCAGCGAGCCCATAAATTTTCCTTCGAATGTAGAGGGAGGATTAGGTTGGTTTAACCTACACACTCCTGATATCCGCTTGTTTGAATTATAGGAAACGTGAGAGCATAATTATCATGGTTTTAAAAACCCTCACTCCTTTGTTGGTGTTGTGCGCAAGCTTCGAACAAAAGCGTACCAACAAAAAAAGATCAAACTCCAATTTTGTATCCCCCTACATGTCTATAAAAAATCTCAACACCTATGTGCTGTAAAAAAACCGGATGTATTCCTGTTTTGCAATGTTTGTTGATGATCTTCTCCTCTTGCTAACCCACCACACCACCAAGGGTGGAGGCATTCTTTCCTTTAACATCTCAAACCAAATGGAATAAAAAGGACAGGTAAAATATTACTCCGAGCAACACCAGAATCATTGGCAATGTCACCGCTAACAGGCTTCTAAGCACCAACAAAAGCTTACGCGTGTAGTACAGTGAAAAATATTGATAATAAAACCATGTCCCATAGGCTAGCATAATCCAGGTAAGGGCGCGATTGATGGGTAAAATAATAGTGGTGTTCCTTAGCAAGGAGGCCATTACCAGAAACATGATATTCATGAGAAGGAATGCCGAAGTTCGGAAGGTATTGATGACGAAGTGCTCTGAATAGTTAAGCTTCGCTTTTCTAAACATAAGAAAGCTAAAAAGAGCATAGAGTGGAATGATGCCCAGGTAAAATAATTTAGCGTGGCGTTTTATAGTTTGTTCCACGAAATCCAGCATCTCCTTATTTTGGTCTGTCAGGTCAGCGTAATGAAAGGGCGTGATGTCCTCAATCATCTTAAAGAAAATAATCACTATGATGATAAGCGAAAAATAGGGAAGGTGGTTTACGCGTTTGCCTTCGATGTATTCGCGTACTGAATGACCGGGCCTCGTAAACAATTCCTTGATGGAATAAAACAGGCCCTTATCAAAATAGAAAACTTTTTTAAGAAAATCATGGGTAAAGACGTGCATGGGCTGAAACCGATGAGTATCGATGGACTGTCCGCAGTTCGAGCAGAATTTGCCCGATACCACTGTGTCACAATTGAGGCACATCTTATCGTTGGAGTTCCTGGCCATACTTACTTCCGGAGGTTAGACACTTCCGCAACTTTGTTGCGTAATTTCGGGGGAGCGTTTAACCGTATACCGACAAAAATCTGGTAAGCGGCACGGGTGTATGAATTAACAGCCGTGGTGCCCTCCTGTTCGAATGAAGTTGCTGTGGCGTTTAGGATACATCCTGCAAAAAAAGCGCGACCATTATAGCCCAGGGCACCGCGACCATCAAGGCGTATCACTGGATTATTGCTATGGGTAACCACTTCATCCATGCCTGGAATACGTGTTGATAGTTTGGTAAAAATGTATCCCATGCCGGGTGTTATACCCAATGAAAAGTAAAAATTCTTTTGAATAACAAACGTGTAATGGTAACCTGCGCTTACTACGAATTCAAAATTATTTGACTTTTGTTTCGAGGTGGCTTCCTCCTCTTTATTATTAACGATATAATAGCGGTAACCAAGCATCGGGATAAAGCTACCAGCACTCTTCACTTGCCGTTCCGTTTGTGTGGTCAACGATTTAACTGAAAATTTCGGATTAAAACTATACCCGTTACTGCCTTCAAAATTAGTGACGACTAACTCCGGTACTTGAAGACAAGGTCCTCCGGGAACATACGCATCAAAATCTTCCGAATTGTTAAGGTAATATCCCTTGGTTTTTGAATATGAAAAGTTATGAAACCAGTGCCTGAAGTTAAATCCGGTTGACAATCCAAAGCTTTTGGTTTCACCTTTCATAGCTTCATCACCATTTCCGGGAAAGAAAGAAGGAGCGAATTTTAAGTTGAAGGATAAGAATTTGTAATTGAAGTGAATTTTGGCGAGGGTTGTTGTATTGGGATAGAGATCTACAACATAATCATCCGCCTCAACATCAACCTGAAAAGTTTCAATGTCGTTGCTGACGGAAAGTTTTAGTCCCATGTAATTGTCCATCCCTTCAATCCATCCGTCTTCCCGCAAGAATGTTACAGTATCGAGTTGCGCATGGCTAATCAACGGAAGCATTAACAGGACAATCAAAAACACCGTACCTGGTTTATGGACAAGCTTCGCTAGAGTAGAGTGCAACGAGCGGTAAAGCGGGTTCATGAAGATAGCTATTAATTCCTGAGGAAGTGTCTGGATGAAAGTTAGAATATTTCCCCAAAACCACTTAACATTTTGATGTTTTAAATGCAGAAATCATTTTATGCTTTTTACATCAGATATCAGTCGCTTTGTTTAACGAATGGCTTTCGAAACTTCTTAAAACTCACTTCTTTTAAAAAAGTTCTTTAACAAGATGCTATAGATAAAAGTGGATAGACCGTCCAGTCCATCAGCGTCCTCTTACGAGTGACACTGATGGGGAAAAAGCAAGAGAGTTGTTTACTCCGCCAAGCTCGAGAGGAAATCCAACAACGCATTTATTTTCTCTTCCGGTTGTGTTCGGATCAGGCCCTCGAACATGAGCGACTTCTTTTCGTCTTCTGTTTTTGTTATCGCACTGAGCGAGATAGAAATAATTTGATTTCCTACCAGCATCATGGAAAGTGCTTTTTCATCGGCATTGATAATTCTTCCTAAAAATTGCTGCCCGTCTTTTGTTGTGATGCGAACTCCCATCATACTGGGTTTAATTTGCTGTGAAGGCTTCTGAATGGATTCCAGAATTTCGGCCCGTGAATAATTCTTTGAAATATCTTTCAAATTAGGTCCCAGTAACTCGGTTGTGCCATCTAAAGTTAATTCCGTTCAATAAGATAACCGCGTGGTTGTCCTGCCGCAAAAGCAAGCTCCTCATCCAACTACAAAAGCAATTCTTTTAAAGACTACTCCATTTATTAATATCTCCAGTATGTGCTTACCCGGAAAGTGTTTTCGGGTGGTAAAATCCTGAAAGCTTTGTTTTTTCGAAATGCTGACGGATGTGCCAGGCGCCAGTTCAAGTTCTTTGAGCTTAAAAACTTTGGGTAATACACTACCGGATTTTTTGACATAGTGAATGCGGTAGTCCACCATGAGTTTTTGAATTTTATCTTTCTTCGAGACAAGTTCAAATTGGAAGGATATGGCCTCGCCAATGCGGATGCAGTCAGGTGTCAGGTTAAATTTCCGAAGCGATATGCTAACATCTTGAGTGAAGTTAAAAGCTGCTAAGGATTGTTTGTCTCCTTGCTTGAAAAGGGACCGGCACCCTCGCTTCACAATCCAGGAAGTATGCGGATGGTTCTGATTCCATCGGTTTACCAATCGCACAACATATTCTGGTGAATCTTTTGAAATATCGTTGATGTGGTTGGCAACAGATTTTCGCACGTAAAGAGAATCATCTTGTTTCAGGTTATCCAGAATGGGTTTAGTTAAGGTGGGATTGTGTATGATTGCATCAAGTTTAAACGACCAGGGCAAACGTGGTCGACTTCCTTCCGATGATAATCTTCGCACATGTTCGTTATCATCTTCCGACCATTCATAGAGGGTTTTGATTGTGCGGTCTATATCTTGTTTTAGAAATGTCCGAATGGCAAACTCTGACGATCCAAATTGAGTAAAGAAATGCAGTGCCTCCAGACTGATTTTTACATCGTGTATGCCGAACTGGCTCACAAAATCAGGAAAAACCAGATTTGTATACCCCGGCTTGAGTAAAGGGATGCATTCTTTTAAAATCGAAATGCTTTTTCTGTAGTCTTCAGGCAAACAGGCATGCAATACCACACTGGTATGTCGCATGCGTTCGTTTAGTGACAGCTGAGGTAACGGTGCAATGGCCTGCTTTAAAAATTTTTCCGAAGGAAAGGGTTTATAAACCTGTTGGATGGTAGCAGCCAGAACGGCATAATATGCCGGGTTAAACATTTCTTTAAGTGGTTCCATACTTCTCACGAAGGAACTGCATCCCCATGACACCTGTATGTCAGGAGGAAGCATTTTCTTTCACAAATGAGGCATTTCAATAAAAACTTTCCGGCTTTTCAGCGTGGGCTAAAAAAGGAAAGACCGAGAAATTCTCGGCCTTTCCGCTTGGGTAGCCTTGATAACCTAATTGTCGAATCAAAATTTTATATGGATTTGAAGAAATTGCATGAAATATACTTGATTATCAGAAAGTTGTGAATTTGGTAAATGGGGTCACAAAGAGGCCAAAGGGGACATTGATCTATCCAGTTTTGAAAATGACTTCTAGCTTCAAATCAGTTAAGAATTTGGATTTGTTGGAATATTCGGAAACTGTGCGCGTAAAAGATCTTGTAATCCTTTATCTCTTTCTATCAGCCTAATCACTCTTTGATTAAAGTTCTTAACACCAAAATTTCTGCCAGCTATGGAAGCTAGTCCCTTGCCCTTAAAAATTTTAATAGCTCCGTTGTAATCACCATTAGCAATCACATTATCGATTAGTTCTGCGCGTTCCTTTGCCCACTTATCTATATCAATCTCTTGAATAAAATTCTTGTAGTTTGTTTTTATACCTGGCAGGTTCTTGCCTGAGGATACATTTGTATCTTTGAAATAGTGATCAACTTTAGCAGATACATATTTTGAAATTTCTGTGTCTCGCTCCCGCTTAAGCATTTTCAAAATTTCTTTTTTCGTTTTGTTGACTTGCTCCCCCTTTACGCCAAGCTCCAACTCTAACCGTTGTAATATCATTTCATCTAAAAGTAGGTTCTCCACTTCAGGAACACTGAGCGGAAAAATACTTTCATGTTGCAATGAATCGAGCCGTTGTTTTGAAATATAATCACCATCAATTATGCCAATGGCTTTTCTACTTGACATTGGAAGTCTATTAAATGCCTTCGTGAAATTTATTACCGAAAGACATCCGCCCACAGGCTTAATCGTATAGCTTGGGAAAAGAATACTATAGATTTGTTCATCAAGGCTCCCAAGTTCCCCTTCACAAAAAAGTATATCCTGGCGGCTACCTAGTAGTTCCATTAAAAGCGTTTGCGGAATTTCATTCCTTGGTATCTCTTCTAATTCAAAACCGTCTGGATATTGAAAGGATTTAAGCCATAGCTTTTTAGCATCTATACGAGTTGAAGCAAATTCAAGATCATGAGTCAGATAGATGAATATTACGTCTGATCTTTCTGACTCTAACTTATCCCACAGCTTTTTATGAATAGTGGGATGCAAATACATTTCGGGCTCATCCACAATTACGAATCCGTTCTGTGGACACAATAGTACATGCGCAATTAGAAACAAGACCACTTTTTCACCGTCACTCATTTCTGAAACATGAAATGCTAACGACTCTTTTCTGGCTTCAATATTAATGTCATCCGGAAGTGAAATTTGCAGGTGTGAGAATAAAGAATTCCACATCATCAATAAAACCTGAAGCTTGGTTGGAGGTGGCAGTGGGTTATCCCGCTGACTTCTATTTTGCTTCAGGGTTCTGCTATCATCTGCCAGAAGGTGCTCAATTAGGACCCCAAACTCATCTGCCAAATTCCTCTGAATTGTTAATTCCTCATCAGGCAATTGAATAGACTTCACATGGTCAACGGTAGTTGTATAACTTCTTATACTATCATAGGCCGGAAGTTTCAGAACTCGTTGGGCTGATACCAATATTCCATTGCTCTTAATATGAGTTGTGAAGTGTTTGCCCAAAGATGTTTTTCCGCTACCATTCGCGCCAACAATCACAAGATCTCTGTTGAAAAAATCGAGCCCAAAAGAAAATATCATGACCATTTGTATAAAAGCAGAAGGGTAGCTCTCCACCGAATTGTTTTTGGATATTGAAACAGTACTGCTTTGCCTGCTCCTTCCCAATGTTTGCATCAACTGCGGATTTCTTAGCTTCAACAACAGCTAAAGGAGTTCCATCTTTTGCTAATAAAACATAGTCGCTAAACTGGTGACCAGCATAGGGTGTCTTTGCTTCTTTAACAAGATTACTATCGATAATAATATCAAATTCTTCAATTACCTGAGTTCGGTCAGTAACATTCCAGCCTGCTTGTTTTAAGCGGTTGTCAATGATTTCTTTCCGAGTCAGTTTTTCGTTTTTCACTCTCTAATTTTAAAAAAGTTGAGTTGGAGATATTTTCAAAAACTCTTGCCAAGGTATTCCGCTGTTTCCAACGAGTAGTACCTTATCAGGCTCGTGTTGTTTCTTAAATGCTTCCATGCCAGGTGCCTTTTGTGTAGCTCCACTTTTTACTTCCAGCCCAATTACTTTTCCTTTTTTCTCCAACACAAAATCAATCTCGTCATTTCGGTGTCGCCAGTAGTGAACCGTGTAGCCTTCACTTAATTGATGATTCACGAGGTGAGCACCAATAGCTGCCTCCACCCAACGGCCCCATACATCGGGCTTTAACCTCACCTCTTTCAATGCAGCACCTTGTTGTGCGGTAAGTAACGCGGTGTTATGCACTTGAAATTTTGGACTGGAAGAACGTTGGCGAAGTTGTTCGCCTGTATATTTTTCAATACCTGCCAACAGCCCAGCCGTGTCGAGCAACTGCAAGTAGTGAGCTAAAGTCGTAGTATTGCCCGCATCCTGCAACTGCCCAACAATTTTTGTATAAGACAAAACCTGTCCTGAATATAAACAACCTAACTCAAAAAGTTTTCGCAGCAAGGCAGGTTTGTCAACCCGCGTAAGCATGAGAATATCTTTGGAGATACTGGTTTCGATGAGTGCATCGTTCACGTATTTCTTCCAGCGATCTTCATCGCTCATTAAACTGGCTGCACCGGGATAGCCGCCAAACCAAACATATTGTTCGGCTGTCACACCAAAGGCTTGTTCCATTTCTAAGAATGACCAATGCCCCAGATAGGTAGTTTCAAAACGCCCGGCCAACGATTCGGTTAATCCTTGTTGCAAGAGTAAACGAGATGATCCTAGTAAGATAACTTTTATGTTTTGGTTCGTGCGCGTATCCTCGTCCCACAATTTTTTAACTACCTCGCTCCAATTATCAATCTTTTGAATTTCATCAATGGCTAAAATGAAAGCATTTGCTTCGGAAGCCTTCCATTGCAGACGAGCCGATTCCCATTGCTGCTCCAACCAAACCTCTCCGGCATTGGCAACGGCATCAGCCGAAACGAAAAGATGGGGAGCGTTCAATTTAGCCAAAACCTGCCCGGTAAGGGTACTTTTACCCACCTGGCGCGGTCCCATAAGCACTTGAATGAAGCCTCTTGGCTCATTCATTCTGCTTATAAGTTGCTGAATATAAGGTCTTTCAAAGGTCATTTACAAATTACTCAATAAGATGAGTAAATATACTCAATAATAACCTTGTGAGCATTGAAAATAGCGGATTTTAAGAAAACGGCCTTAACCTAACAGCATGAAATCTCAGGCAATGGAAGTAATTGTCTGCGATAAGTACCGGATTCCGGTACTTATCGCATTATGTTACTATTATTCCAGAAAACTATAAATCGGAAGCAATTAGAGAAAAGTGCCGGAAATTGGTTGGACGTAAAATCAACTCTTCTCTATGATTTCAACTCATTTCAACCGAAATTCAACTTTCCGTCAACCCACAAGAAACTCAACTCTATAATGTAAGGGTAGCTTTATTCACGTCATTCAGCAGTTCATCAAAGGCTTCTATATGGGGGTCATACCAATCCACTTTTTTCCGAGCCCACTCAAGCCAATTCAGAAGGTATTCATTAAGGGTACCATTGCTTCTGGCCAATTCCTCTTTAGATTGAATGTACTCACGTAAAAGTTTTACATCATTAAAACGCTGAGCAGCATTTAACAGCAACTTAAATTCATCCAATTCTTTTTTCTTTCTGGCTAAAATTTCAAGTCTTTCTCTTTCCCTCTGCTTTTGTTCTTCGTCACGCCTTACATTCTCAGCCCAAACTCTTACATAATACTCAACTTCTAATTCTATTTTCGCCACTGCGCGTGAAATCCTGTCTTCAATAAGCACCCTTTTAGAATCGTAAATTTCAAATCGGGGGTAACCTCTATAAACTTTAAGGCATAAGATATTGGTGGGTTCTTTCTTGTATTCATCTAACTTCTTCAGTTTTTCTCGAATGGAGATGTCAAATTTTTGCTTTCCAAAATCCACCGTACTCCCTTCAAAATGATGTCCACGTGCTCTAAAGACTTTTATGATGGTATCAAACAAACGCAAACTGCGATCAACATTATCCGGTGCGACTCGAATTTGTAATGATCCAGCATTCGATACTACTCCTTCGCTTTTGAGCAACCAAATAGAACGATCATTTGGCTTTGTGAGACTTCTTTTCGCATCTACTACTAATGGGTCAGGGTCAACAAGTTTGATAGGAACCTTTAGGCTAACCCGTGGATCATTTTCAATTTCCAGGATTCTTTCTTTTACTTCATTCTCGTCACATTCCATAATTCAATTCGTTTTTAAATTATTCTTTTATGAAGCCGCGATTCAAAGATGAAATATAAAAGCTCAGAGAAAAGTAAGCGATCTTGAATCGAAAGAAACAAACTATACGCGGTATCTGAATTCTGGAATTACACTATTACAGAACCTCAGTCATTATTATGAGGCAGCCAGTTTACCGAACAAACAGAAACTCATTGGTTCAATTTTCTCCGAAAATCTGATCATCGAAAATGGTCCTGACAATGTCGGGATCGAACCGCTCGTGAGAACGAAGTAATCCGCGTTTTAAAGGGATTTGAGCAGGATTTTAAAAAGGAAAGACCGAGAAAATCTCGGCCTTTCCGCTTGGGTAGCCCCAAGGTTACGAATATCGAACCAATTCATAGAAAATCTACGAAAGTTTTCGGAATTGGGACTTTAGGACTTTTTAGCTATCCCAGATTTGAAGTCAAAATTGTCGAGCCTAAAACCTCTCAATACCTCGATATCATCAAAACCGCTTACCAATATTGAAGTTACTGCACCTTCGGGATCTATTATAGGAGAGCCACTTGCTCCTTGATAGTATTCATGACCCTGAAAATTTCGACAAGTTTTAAAGTAGTTGAAGCTTTCATCCTGATCAACTAACTCTAATCCGATTTCGTAGCAGAGGTATACTGGAAGAATAAACCCATTGCCACTCTTGACAAATTCATAATTGTTAATAACAGCAAAACTATAGGCTTCTCCGGGGATAGCTTTTACGAATTCTCTGAAGCATTGAAAAAGTTCGACCCCATCGTATTGCGCTATTTCTTTTTTATAGAGGTCAATTGGAAGTTCACTAAATGCAACATCAATTTTATCCCTATTGTAGAAGGCTTGAAACTTGCCTGCATTTATTTGAAGCATTTCACCATTGTCATTTTTTACTCTTGTCTCAATGAACGATCCTTCATCTGGCATGTTATGACCGGCTGTAATGACGAGCGGGCTATCGTGATTGGGGGATTTATATAGAAATCCCGAACTGCGTCCTCTTAAAACTCCAGCATCCCAAGTGGCAATCCTCACAGTTATCTTTGTCAAATCATCCACCAAGGATTGAATGTTCCCGTGAATTTCTTCTTCTGGTGTCATATCATCGGAATAAATACTTAATATACTCCTTAAAACAAAAGGAGCCACACTTTCGCATGACTCCTTTTCGGGCTCCTACATCAATATTTTGGGCAAAAATAATAGCCTTTCCTAAATCACAGTCATTAATCCCCGAATAAATCCTACCTCGGTCAGATATTCGACCTGGGGATCGCTCAGACCTTTTTTGTCAGTCGTGGATACGATTTCAAAAGGAACAATCAGCTCGCTATCCATGAACTTTTTAAGTTCTTTAGAGAGTGCCCTTTGATTGTCCTTGGTAAAAATATACTGGCCTCTTGGATCACGGATGATGTTGCTCTTTTCATCCGTACTGCAATAATCAATGTTGAGGTCTTCCAACTTGTCATTATAAGCCTCGACAAAAGACGAGGCATTTTTCAATGTCTGATTTCTGGCATGTTCTAGCTTAGTGCCAGCAGGTGCCGGGGTATCCATTAATGCCGTAATTAATTTGTAAGCTTCTTTGTTTGTCATGAGTGATACTGATTTAATATTTCCCTTCTGCGTTTCCTTTTAAGATTGATTGTTCAATCAACCAATAGACCAAGTCAGATATTTTAATATCCTTCAGGGCTTCTCTGATTTCATTTGGCATTGAGCTAATACCTGGGAACGAATTCAGTCCAATATTTTGCCAGTACTCAAGTTCTGTAATGGCATTTTGTGTTTCTGAACTCACTTCAATTCCTGTTAGTGGATTAGTGAATTTCCCATCCGTTTCCTTAGTGATTTGTTTAGGAAGAAATAGTTGCCGTTGAAGTTCATTACTTGGCACTATTGGATTACCATCTCCTTCTGTGAATTCCAGGATTATTCCATGTCTCATCTCCAGATTGCTCTTAATGATGAGATAGTCATGAACAACCTTTTTTCGTTTGTTGGTTGTTGAATCTAATTCTGGAAGATTCACAACGATTGAATTTCTACTCATAAATATTCTATTTTAAAATTTTACTGTTCTAACTACTCCAGAAGGTGTAACAAACTTGAGATCCTCACCAACGAAGTATAGCCTTCCTACTCCAGCGATACTTGCAGGATCAATTGTTACTTGGCCAAGTGAAACGACCCCGTCTTTATTAACCGAGAATTTTAACTTCAAGGAATTGCTCACTGTGTCATACTTGAAAGCCTCTACAAATGCTCCGGTGGAACCAATGTTTTCTTCCATTCTTAGGAATGCTCCTGTGTGATCAAACCCATTCAAAACAGCATTGTGTTTTCGAATGAGGAGCATTGGCTTGGTAGTACCTCCCATCATGTTGTTTCCTGTTGTGCTGTACTGAAGCCACATGAGGTAACCATCATAGTTATAAGTGCCAAGTGATTGTTGTGGACTTATAAACAAACCATTGGCTTGTGTTTGTCCTGGAGATATTATCATCCCTGTTCTTTCAGAACCAAGTGGAACGACATACAAAGCTGCGCTAATTATGTAGCTCCCATTAAGCAGCAATGCAGTTGCTCCGGCATGAGCAGAGCCATCCGTGTTTATGGTTGTTACGGGACTGGTGAAAGTCATTCCGGTACCA
>JAEUUG010000002.1 GCA_016787565.1 Cyclobacteriaceae bacterium | reverse complement strand
TAACTTCTCTGATAAGATGATGGACTTCTTTCAGCGTCTGTATCAGCCCATCATCAATGGTGCATTGAAAAGAAAAATGTTGGTGATTGCCATAGCCGTTGTACTCTTCGTTGGAAGTTTGTTCCTATTCGCGAACATGGGAGGGGAGTTTATTCCCACGCTCGAAGAAGGCGACTTTGCTGTAGAAACCCGCGTGCTGACAGGAAGTAGTCTTACGCATACAGTGGATGCTTCTTTAAAAGCAGGAGAAATACTAATGCGTGAATTTCCGGATGAGGTGAAGGAGGTGGTAGGTAAAATAGGTGCAGGAGAAATTCCAACTGACCCCATGCCAATTGAAGCGTGTGATTTGATGGTGATTCTGAAAGATAAAAGTGAATGGAAAAAGGCAGATAATCGCGAGGAACTAGCTGAGAAAATGGGTGAAGCATTGGAAGCAATACCCGGTGTAAATTTTGGGTTTCTTCAGCCGATACAAATGCGCTTTAATGAATTGATCTCTGGTGTACGGCAGGATGTAGCTGTAAAAATATTTGGAGAAGACCTCGATGTACTTACAGGTTTGTCAGAACAAATTGGGGGCATTGCATCCAGCATTGAGGGTGCGCGTGACCTGTATGTTGAAGAAGTTACGGGGCTGCCTCAAATAGTTGTGCATATCGACCGCGATGAAGTGGCCAGATTCGGATTGGATATTGAAACCATTAACCAAGCTATAAGCACCGCTTTTGCGGGGCAAAGCGCGGGTGTTGTCTATGAAGGAGAAAAGCGTTTTGATCTTGTAGTCCGGTTAACAAAAGAAAATCGCCAAGGTATTGAAGACGTACAGAATCTTTTTATCACCACACCCAACGGAAATCAAGTACCTCTCGATCAGGTGGCTAAAGTGGAATTCAAACTTGGCCCCAATCAGATACAACGTGAAGATGCCAAGCGAAGAATCATTGTGGGCTTCAACGTGCGGGGTCGCGATGTGGCCAGTATTGTAGAGGAGCTTCAACAAAAAATAGAAAAGCACGTTGATTTTCCTCCTGGATATTATCCTACGTATGGAGGACAATTTGAAAACCTGAAAGAAGCACAGGCAAGACTCTCAATAGCAGTGCCCGTAGCCTTACTTCTGATTTTAATGTTGCTGTTTTTCACCTTCGGTTCGTTTAAACAATCCATCCTTATTTTTATGGCAATACCAATGGCTGCCATTGGTGGCGTGTTCGCTTTATTATTGCGCGGAATGCCCTTCAGTATCTCGGCAGGTATCGGATTCATTGCCCTGTTTGGCGTTGCCGTACTCAATGGCATCGTATTGATAGCCGAGTTCAATCATCTGAAGAAAACTGGACTTACCGATTTGTACGATATCGTAAGAAAAGGAACGAAAATTCGTCTTCGCCCTGTGTTAATGACTGCTGCTGTTGCATCGCTTGGCTTTTTGCCAATGGCGTTGGCTACCAGTGCGGGTGCCGAAGTACAGAAGCCGTTGGCTACTGTTGTAATTGGGGGGCTGATCAGTTCAACGATTTTGACATTAATTGTGCTCCCTTGCCTCTATATCTATTTCGAAAGAATGAATATTTCTATGAAAACTATCAGATTAATTTTAATCCCGATTTTGCTTTCGGTAGGCATTACTGCACAGGCACAAGAGGGAATCAAAGTGGTGAAATTGTATTCAACACACGAAGACTTCGTTGCGGATAAGCCTTCTAAAGTTATTCGCGTGAAAGATTGCAAAGATGCCGTCAAAGAAGAACCTAATGCAAAACTCACCATCAACGGGATTGATGAATCACTCACAGTCCGGTATGGATCACTTGGCGGATACAGTATCGGTTTAGACCGCTACAGAGCTTTCGGAGAGAAAGGCATTTTTAAATCATACGGCTACTACAAAGTATTAGACGATTCGTGCTTGGTTACCTACTCAAAACGAGTCTATCACTATAAAACCGGACGCGGATTGAATTACTATTATAGCAAGGATTTGAATTCATCCATTCAACACCTTTGGATGAAACCCATTAGGGAGGACTTTGCTGACAAGCCCAAGTTTGTTCAAAATGTAAAGACAGTTTTCAAATCCTACTATCCGTCTCTCTATTTAAATGATAGGTCTTCCGGAATGGTGCTGTTCAATAAACTTTACTGCGATTCTAATCTTTAAGCCATGAAGAAATCTTTTTTTATAACACTTTTTCTGCTCATTACCTTAACAACGAGGTCTCAGCAATTGCTTACACTCGAACAAGCTATTGAAACAGCCTTGAAAAATAATGGTAGTGTTCAGGCAGCGACCTATGATGTGGCGTCACAAAGGGCTTTGAAGAAAACGGGATTTGATCTCCCGAAAACAAATGTATCGTTGCTATATGGCCAGTACAACAGCTATTCGAAAAACGATAATAACCTGACGGTTACTCAGACAATCCCTTTCACTGCCTTTGGTAGCCAGAGTGCTTTGAATCGATCCCTTGCGACATCGAGTGAATTGAAGAAGGCTTCCACCGAAAACGAATTAGTTTTTCAGGTGAAGCAGGTCTTTTATCAATTAGCCTTTCTAAGGGCAAAACAAAAAATGCTTGCGCAGCAGGATAGCATTTACGAAGGTTTTCTGAAAGCAGCATTGCTACGCTATAAAACAGGTGAAGCAAATTTGCTGGAACAGACCACTGCCGAATCGCAGCGCAACGAGGTGAAAAACTTGCTGGCAAAAAATAAGGCTGATCAGGTTGTGATGCGTACACAACTGAAAACACTTACTAATAGTGAAGCGTTGCCAGACATTGCCGATAGTGACTTGGCCAGGGTTTTATTTAACAATACACCCGATAGTGTGGCTGTTCAGTCAAGTCCATCGGTTGCCTACATGCGCCAACAAGTGCAGGTGACAAAAGATGAGAAGAAAGTAGAGTTGGCCAAAGCAGCTCCGGAAATTCTGGTTGGCTTTTTTACCCAAACTTTGATTGGGGTGCAAGACACTGAATCTGGATCAGGAGCCATAGCTACTTCGAGTGATCGCTTCACTGGCTTTCAGGTTGGTCTTGCTATTCCGTTGTGGTTTATTCCTCATCAGGGAAGAGTGAAGGCTGCCGAATACAATCGGCAGTCAGCGATGAGTAACTATGAGTACTATCACAAAACACTCCAAGGACAATATCAACAGGCCATCCAAGAATACACCAAAAACAAAAACAGTTTAGACTATTACACCACCTCTGCATTACCCAACGCAGAGCTTATTTTAAAGCATTCACAAGTAGCTTTTAGGAATGGCGAGATTGGCTATGCAGAATATTTATTAGGCATTCAAAAAGCGACCACCATACAGGAGGGGTACCTCCAAACACTTAACGATTACAATCAGTCCATTATATACATCGAATTTTTGTCGGGCAATAAATAAAAGAATCAAATGAAAACCATATATAAACTATTTAGCTTCCTACTACTATTCTACATACCTGCCATGCTAATTTCTTGCGGCAACGCTACTACAGAAGCAGCAGCGGAAGAACATCATGATGAAGAGGAGAATACTGTTGAACTCACTCCAGAACAGATAAAGACGGCAGGCGTTGAATTTGGCAAAGTCGAACAAAAACAAATCAGCGGAACCATTAAGGTTAATGGTTTGCTGGATGTTCCGCCACAGCAGTTGGTAAGTGTCTCTGCGCCATTGGGTGGATTTCTTAAAAGCACAGTGTTACTTCAAGGCTCAAGAGTTGTCAAAGGTCAGTTGATTGCCGTAATTGAAAACCCTGAATACATTCAATTGCAACAAGATTATCTGGAAGCTAAAAATCAATTTGAGTTTGCTCAAGCCGATTATGAACGTCAGCAGGAACTGGCGAAGGAAAACGTGAATGCACAGAAAACATTGCAACAGGCGAAGACAACCTATCAAAGTTGGGTAGCCAAAAGGAATGGCTTGCTCGCTAAGCTCAAACTAATAAACGTGGACATTGCTAGCTTGGAGACTGGTGCTATTTCCAGCACATCCAATATTTACTCAACGATCAATGGCTTTGTAACGGAAGTAAATGTCAACATCGGAAAATTTGTTAATCCAAGCGACATACTTTTTGAAATTGTGGACACTGAGCACTTACATGCAGAGCTAATTATTTTTGAAAAGGATGTTCGCAAAATCAAGATCGGCCAAAAGGTACGTTTTACTCTTGCCAATGAAACTAAAGAACGTAAGGCAACCGTGTACCTAATCGGAAGAGAAATCAGTTCTGACAGAACCATTCGTATTCACTGTCACATCGATAAGGAAGATAAGGACTTATTGCCCGGCATGTATTTAAAAGCTATTGTAGAAACGGGAGGCGCGTTGGTAGCTGCATTACCGGATGAAGCCATCATTGATTTTCAAGGAAAAAAGTATGTCTTTATTAAAGTCAAAGAAGAGCATTCACATGAGAAAGATAATCATGTAGAAGAATCAAAAGAAAGTGCTGAACACAAGGAAGAGGGACAGCACTTTATGATGCAGGAGATAACTGTTGGCAATAGCGAATTGGGCTATACGGAGGTAACTTTATCAGAGGGATGGAATATTGAAAATGAGGTAGTAATTAAAGGAGCCTATGCTATCCTTTCAAAAATGAAAAACAGTGAAGAAGAAGGACACGCACATTAAGTATGAGAATACAATTAAACTATAACCTGGATAAGCCATTAGATGAAGTTTGGAGCCAACTACAAAAGGTGTCCACACTTGAATATGTTGCCAACCCTATTTTAAAATTTGAGGCAGTAAATCCGAGTGTCCTTCCCAAAGAATGGACTAATGGAGATTATGAAAAGCTTTACTTCTATTCGGATTCGTTCCATTCGGACGGCAGCATATTGTGATTGAAATTCCGGAAATAGCAACGGATGATACCAGGGTGCTGATTGATCATGGGTATGGATCAATGGTTCGAATGTGGAAGCATACCATTACCCTTGTTAGAAAAACAGATTTGCAAACCACTTATCAAGATGACGTTGCTATTCAAGCTGGGGTACTTACGCCATTTGTGTGGGCTTTTGCCTGGATTTTCTATCGTTGGAGAAGAAGAAATTGGTTTAGACTAGTAAAATCAACAATATGAAACTCTATTGGAAAATGCCTGATGGTTTGAAGGTTCATTATCATCAGGAACTTAAGGACTACGAGAAAGAAATAGCTAAGGGGAATTTGCAGGCAGCCTGGAGACACCTGGAGCGTGCGCATATTCTTGGTCAGCCCTGGCCGCGCGAACATTCTCATGTCCATTGGATTATGCTCGAGTTTGGGCTTCGAATAAAAGATATTAGAGAGATTGTGGGGCAAATCCCACGCTTGGTAGTGGGAGGCGTTAAATCATTTGTGGGTACTATTCCCGTGGGCAACACAGGTGGAGCCAATGCGCCACCCTTGCGACCAATGGAAATACCAGAAGACCTTCAGGCCATTCTAAAACCTTATCGATCTATCCAATGATTACACTAATTGCCGGAAGTCTTGTACTGAGTGTATTACACGCCTTGATTCCAAATCATTGGCTTCCGGTATTAGCGATTGCAAGAAAAGAAGGTTGGTCATTGAGCCGCACGACATCTATTACGTTTATCGCAGGCTTGTCACATGCGTTGAGTACGGTGCTTGTAGGAATTGCCGTTGGCTTGATTGGCTTCACACTAGCTGATAAGATTAATTACTTTACTCACTTCATTGCGCCATCGGTACTTATCGCATTGGGATTGTTCTACATCTATCAGCATCACAAACACAAACACTTCCATCTCCATAAGCATGACGAAATAGTTTCAGACAAGAAAGTTATTGCCAGCCTCGCTTTGGCGATGTTCTTTTCTCCTTGCCTGGAAATCGAAGCCTATTTTCTTTTGGCAGGCAGCCAGGGTTGGTGGATGGTTGTCATGCTTTCAACACTGTATACTGTAGTTACCGTTGGGGGCATGGTGGTTTGGGTACGCTTTACATACACAGGTCTTGTAAAACTTAATTGGCACTCGCTTGAGCACAATGCAGGCATCATAACAGGTGTCACGCTGGTGCTTACAGGAATCCTTTCATTTTTTGTTCATTAAAAATCTTTCATTTATGGATGATCATCAACATACAAATATTCAATCAGACGATGCTTGCTGCACACCTGATCAGATTACCGCCAATAAAAATAATAGCCTAAAACCCAATCTTACAGAAAATGAATCAGGCATTAGTAAGGAATGGTTGTTGACAATAGCGAGTTTTATTTTACTGGCCACTGGTTTGGTATTTGATAATTGGATACATCCTTCGTGGTTTGAGAAAATGTTTCGCTTTGCTTGGTACGCTGTTGCTTATCTGCCGGTGGGTCTGCCGGTCTTACTCAAAGGAATTCGCATTGCCTTTCGTGGAGATGTGTTTACTGAATTTATTTTAATGAGTATCGCTACACTTGGTGCATTTTATATTGGCGAATATCCCGAAGGCGTTGCTGTAATGCTTTTCTATACAGTTGGCGAACTTTTTCAGGATGCTGCCGTGAATAAAGCCAAGCGAAGCATAAAAGCATTAATGGATGTAAGGCCAGATAAGGCTAATGTGTTTAGAAACGGAAAATATGAAGAGGTTGATCCTACCAATGTGGCTGTTGGCGAAACCATTCAGATTAAAGTGGGTGAACGCGTTCCTCTTGATGGAGAAATATTAAGTGAAGGAAGTTCATTTAATACTGCTGCCCTGACGGGCGAAAGCAAACCTTCTACGTTGGAAAAAGGTGAAACTGTATTGGCAGGAATGATTAACGAATCAAAAGTCGTTGACTTAAAAGTCATAAAACTTTTCAACGAAAGTTCGTTGGCCAGAATTCTAACGCTGGTGCAAAACGCAACAGGACGAAAAGCAAAAACCGAATTGTTTATCCGAAAGTTTGCGAGAGTTTATACACCCATTGTAGTTTTTCTGGCAACGGCTCTTACTCTTTCACCATACTTTTTTGTTGATAATTACATTTTCAACGAGTGGTTCTACCGCGCGCTCATTTTCCTGGTAATTTCATGTCCTTGCGCCTTGGTTGTTGCTATCCCACTTGGATACTTCGGAGGTATTGGTGCAGGTTCTCGCAATGGAATATTGTTCAAGGGTTCCAACTACCTCGACTTGATGACACGGGTTGATACGGTTGTCATGGACAAAACCGGAACACTCACCAAAGGTGTTTTCAAAGTGCAGCAAGTTGTGAGCAAAGGCATTAGTGAAAAGGAATGGATTCCACTCGTGGCAGCGTTGGAATCAAGCTCCAATCATCCAATCGCAAAAGCAGTTGTGGAATACGCAAATGGAAAATTCGATAAAATCAATGTTGATAGTCTTGAAGAAATAAAGGGTCATGGACTGAAAGGAATTGTTCAGGGTAAGGAGATTCTTGCTGGAAATGTTAAGCTCTTGACGAGGTTTGGTGTCGCTGTAGATCAGGACACTATAGACGTAACTGATACACTTGTTGCAGTTGCAGTAGATAAATCATTTGCTGGATATTTATCAATTGCTGATGAAATTAAGGAGGATAGCCAAAGTGCGATTCAACTCATGCATGCTTTGGGCATAAAAACCATTATGCTCAGTGGTGACAAACAAGCAGTAGCTGATAAGGTGGCCAAATCATTAGGCATAGACCAAGCCTATGGCGATCTTCTTCCCGAACATAAGGTTGAGAAAGTGGAAGCAATAAAGAAGGGAAAGAAAGAAGCCGTGGCATTTGTGGGCGATGGCATTAACGATGCTCCTGTTCTTGCCTTAAGTGATGTGGGCATTGCAATGGGTGGCCTTGGCAGTGATGCGGCCATTGAAACTGCTGATGTTGTCATACAAACCGATCAACCTTCGAAGATAGTGACTGCGATCAAAATCGGAAAAGCAACTAACAAAATAGTTTGGCAAAACATTGCCCTAGCTTTTGGAGTAAAGGTAATTGTCATGGCACTCGGTGCAGGGGGATTGGCCACCATGTGGGAAGCTGTGTTTGCCGATGTAGGTGTGGCACTGTTAGCTATTTTAAATGCAGTTAGGATACAGCGAATGAGGTTTTAAGTTGCTAAAAACTATGACAGATTTTAACTCTCTTCATCTTATTTTAGCCATTTTCAACTGAATTTCAACTTTATTCCAACTCAGCGGATGGATGCGGTGTATTTTGAATTCATTGATAATCGTTAAAAATATTTCACAATCCTTCATAAGCATTAAGTCGGTTTTTAGCGAGTCGTATTATTGACTTCGATTACGCGAATGATATGAAGGAGAATGGTACAATAAAAAAAGAGGTCTTCACTCTAAGACCTCTCAATCACAAACAACTGGCAGAGATGTACGGGGTGAGCTGGTTAACTTTTCAAAATTGGATTAAGAAAGTTGAGAACGAAGTTGGCAAAAAGACAGGACACTTTTACCACGTTCCCCAAGTGCGAAAAATCTTTCAACTCTTTGGAATACCAAGGAAAATCAACGTTTCCGTTAATGATGTGGAGGAATTATTTAAGTCAGAGAATTAAGATTTCTTGAGTTGCTCTTTTAGCAGCACCATGTCGCCTTCCAATGCATTAATTCTTTCGTACAATCCGGATGGTTCTGGTGCCTGACGGGTGAGCTTGATTTTGAATTTCCAAACCTCCTTAATATTCTCAACAGGTAGGGGAAACGTTGGATACTGGGGGTCTTTGTTGTCGGATTTACAAATAATCACGCCTCCTTTATCGAGGTAATTCAGGCAACGTTTCAGTACTATGTTATCAACTTCTTGGGCATTGTTAACCAAAATGTAAACGAAGCCGTCTCGTATGTCTTCAAGCTTTTCAACGTATTCGCCCACCACAATATCTCCAGGAAAAAATCCTGTGCGATCAGCTAACATACTATATCCGCTTACCTCAAAAGCTCGGTACGTTCCGTGATTCAGACCAGGAAGCCAGAAGCTTGGAAGATGTTCAATGTATTCAGGTTGTTGTGCTCCTTGAAGGTATCCGGCCTGTGCTTTAATTGGAACAAGCACAATATTATCTCTTCCGGTTTTATCCACAGTAGTAACTAAAGTCCTGACGGGGGATAAAGCCATTTCTGCCAACCTTTTTCCCTTTGCATGTCCTACCAGATTGTCCCAACTTGTTGAGTAATACTTAACTATCTTATCAATTGACTCCAAAGAAGGGTACATTTGGCCACTTTCAATCTGCGAAACGGCTGAACGGCTCAAATCTAC